>CAVRXV010000008.1:0-154817 GCA_963725255.1 uncultured Gammaproteobacteria bacterium
GATTGAACCTCCCCCAAATTGACACACACTCTTAAACGGGGGCACTATGGTGCTCCATTATAGGAGTTTAGCTATGAAGAACCCAACCTTAAGTCCTGAGTTTAAACGAGAGGCTGTTCGATTATTAGAGCAAAAGGATACAAACGCTGCTCAGTTAGCGCGTGAGCTAGGGGTAAAGCGTAATCAATTGTATAAATGGCAAAAAGAAATTCAAGCTAATGGTAAGAAGGCCTTTCCTGGCAAGGGGCAACATCACAAACCAATCGATGAAACAAAAGCTTTAAAAGCTAAAATAAGGCAACTTGAGCTGGAGAACGAAATCCTAAAAAAGGCAGCAGTGTACTTCACAGAGAATGCCGAGTGAAGTACACATTTATTAAAACCAATCGAGAGATTTATCCCATCACTTTGCTTTGCAAAGTGATGATGGTATCACGTCGAGGATTTTATAATTGGTTGACTTGTCCGAACTCAGCCAGGACAAAAGAAAATCAGCAACTCATTGAGAGAATACACCAAATTTTTAATCAGAATAGGCAGGTATATGGTGCTCCAAGAATTCATAAAACATTGTTAGAGCTGGGATATAAATGCAGTTTGAATCGAGTGGCACGATTGATGCACATTGCAAAAATTGTCCCTAAAACGATCAAGAAATTTAGGATCACAACAGATTCAAGGAAGAGCTTAAATCCAGCAAAAAACCTATTAGATCGTGAATTTTCACCTGGTATGATGAATCAAGTCTGGGCCTGTGATGTCACCTACATACCTACTCGAGAGGGTTGGTTGTTTTTGGCTGTGGTTTTAGATTTATTTTCACGAAAAGTTGTCGGGTGGTCAATGGGTGAGCGTTTAGAAAGCAAATTAGCTCAACAAGCTTTGAGGAACGCAGTTTGTCAAAGACAAATAGCTCAAGGGATGTTAATCCATTCGGATAGAGGGAAGGAGTATTATGCAAAAAATTATCAAGCGTTATTGAGATCCTATGGTATGGTATGCAGTATGAGTCGCAAAGGTGAATGTTATGATAATGCTGTGGTGGAGAGCTTTTTTCACAGTCTCAAAGTTGAGCTTGTTCATCATAATGATTACCATAAGCGAAGTGAGGCAAGAAGCTCTTTGTTTGAATACATTGAGCTATTTTATAATCGGCAACGAAAGCATTCTTATTTGAACTATCTATCTCCGATAGAGTTTGAGGAGCGCTGTGTTGCTTAACTTGAGTGTGTGTTTTATTGGGGTAAGATCAGATCATCCAAGCGATAAAACGTGCAAAAGAGCTAGATAACCCTCCTTGTGAAGATTGGCCACGATCTGCAACATCTACAGTATATAGATTAGTGGAGAAGCTGGTTTGATGTGTATTCAAATACTTATTTATGATGCACTAATACAATAGTAACATTTTCGACATAAAACTATTAATCTAGTATACTTTGAATTATTGATCATGGAGTGGGTTAAATGAGTGACCATATATGCAAAAGTCTTAATCTTTATCTAGATCAGCTTGATAACGCTCGCATCAAGGTAGCATACAATGGGTTAGCTTCTTATTATACATACCGTACAATTGAAAGGATCGCAAAGGGTTCTGATGAGTTATCTAATAAAATGTTTGAACTCATACTTAATGGGCTTAGATCTCGAATTGTGTTAGATACTTGTAAATTTATACATATTAGTGACAATGAGAAATTGTCTATCGCCGATTTAAAAAATGATACAGACCTTGCTGAGGTTTCAAAAAAACATGGGTATCAAGATATTGAAGACTATATTAGTAAAATCAAGGATTATAGAGATAAAGAAATATCTCATTGCGATTATGATCATTTATATAGTGGTTCAATATATGAGGAGGTTAAGGTTCCCTGTCTTGATATCTCACGTATAGTATTTCAAAAAGTATTTGAGACCATCGCTAGTGAAAAAAAAGAAAATGGTAAATACGCATTTACTACTAGGTATTGTAATCTCGAGTGTTTTAGTAAGATAATCAGTGAGGAAGTATCAAGATTGTTTTGCTCTTTATGAAATTCATGAATAAGAATAAAGTCAATTCTCAAATTAGCAATTAGTATTTTTCTTAAAATGTGACTTATTACAATTATTCACTAGATTAAAGGGTATTGTTGTTAGTATGAAAATTGATGCCCTACTTTTATCTGTACTTTGAAAAGTATTAATCTAATCTATCATCAATATACTTTTTAGCATATATAATAAATGATCTGCTCCCGATTTCGTGGACACCAACCTCTAACAAGCATACATTAATTCATATTGAGCAGGCGTGTTGTAATTTATCGTAGAATGCCTACGTTGTCTATTGTAAAAAACCTCAATATATTCAAAAATAACTCTCTTTGCCTCCTCTCTCGTTTTAAAGCTTTCATGGTGCGTGCACTCAACTTTCAGTGTGTGAAAAAAGCTTTCTACTACCGCATTATCCCAGCAGTTCCCTTTTCGACTCATACTGCATTCAATATCATTATCCTTCAATAATCCCTGATATTCATTCGCTGCATACTGACTTCCACGATCAGAATGTAACAATACTCCACCTGATATTTTTCGCTTAAATAACGCCATTCTTAAAGCATTCAGCGTGATATCTTCTTTCATCCTGCTATCCATCGACCACCCTATGATTTTCCTAGAAAATAAATCCATGATCACCGATAAATACAACCATCCTTCCATCGTCGGAATATACGTAATATCAGAGACCCAGCGCTGATTTGGTTTGTTAGCGGTAAACTCTCGATTTAATTTATTATCGCTTATGGGTTTACTATGATTTGAATCCGTCGTCATTTTAAATTTCCTTTTCGTTTTCGCTCTTATGCCATAATGCTGCATCAGCCTAAAAACTCGGTTTTTTCCGAGTGTTTTTAATTCTGCACGTAGATCATAGTATATGCGACGATAGCCATACGTCTCTCGACTTCTTTCATGACTCTCACGGATCTTTAACAATAATTGCTGATTCGATTCTTTTCGATCGCTCACAGGTCGTGATAACCACGCATAAAAGCCGCTTCGGCTTATTTCTAAAACTTGACACAGGATATTAATCGAGTGTTCTTTGCGCTTCTCTTCCACAAATTGATACTTCATTTCAATTCGTTCGCAAAGAACTTTGCGGCCTTTTTTAATATGTCGCGCTCCTCCTTCAAGCGCAATATCTCCATCTTTAATCGTCGATTCTCTTCTACAACATCTACCTGGCTTTCACCAACGGTCTCTTGGGTCTGATCGTTACGATGCTGATTAATCCATGAATAGAGAGTGACCTGGTGTATCCCTAAGTCTCTCGCTGTTTTAGCATATGGCTGCGGTGACGACAGTGCTAATTTCACTGCCTCTGCTCGAAATAGTTTGTCCGCTTTCCTTTTCATCTTGACACCTCTTTGATTCCCTTAAGTTTATCAAACTTAGTGTCCTTTGAAACGGGGTCAGATCAAAATGCTTCATCTGCTTCTTGTTTTGTCTTATAAGTATTACCGCCAGGGTCTAAAATCAAAGTATCTCCTGGCTTAGAAACACTGCCATATCGTTCAAATTCCCACACCCCTGGTGATAATTCAACCTCCATAGAATTAGGCCGTATTTTATAGCCTTTATATTCATTAAATTTTCCCATGGAAGATACCTCATATGATTCTACTACGAGAGCTACCATTAATTATAGCAGGAGAACTAGTAATGTATGTAATCTGCATTATTTCCGAAAAAATTTAGATATTTTGAATGGACAAATGGAATCTGAAAGCTTCCCTAGAGTTTTTTTCGCCTCAACTTTTTCTGCTAAAAATTCCAACTCTTTAAAATAGCTTTTATCGTCATTATAAAATCATTTTTCGGCAGCTTTTTTATACCACTTTTCTGCTATTTCATCGTTTTTTTCGACCCCAAGGCCATGTTTATACAATCCAGCAATACCAAAGTATGCGGCAACATAACCCTTATCGGCAGCTAATTGATACCATTTCATCGCTTCTACATAGTCCCCAGCAGTCTCTCGACATTGCCCGAGCATTGATTGGGCAGGAAGATACCCTAATTCAGCTGCCCGTCGATACCATTTCTCTGCCTCTACTATGTCTTGCGCAACTCCTTCCTCGTTTAGATACATCTCCGCAAGAAAATATTGTGCAGGAGTGTAGCCTTGATCTGCGCTGAGTCGATACCATTTCATAGCTTCAGCATAGTCTTTTGTAACACCCAGTCCATTTTCATACATCAAACCAAGATTAGTTTGCGAATCAGCATCACCTAAATCAGAAGAGAGTCGAAACCATCTCATCGCTTCAAGATAGTCTTGTGTAACACCGTGGCCATTAATATACATTTCACCAAGTTTGTTTTGAGCTAATGCCGATCCTTGATTGGCAGCGGTCAGATACCATTTCAAAGCGGCATTATAGTCTTGTGCAACACCGTCGCCTTTTGCATAATTTTCCCCAAGGTAAACCTGTGCATTTAATACTCCCTGTTCAGCCGCAAGTCGAAGTAATCTCGTTGCTTCCATATAGTCGAGTGCTACACCTATACCTAATTCATATCTCAACCCAAGCCATAATTGAGCAAGCGCATTCCCCTTTTCAGCGGCAAGACGATACCACTTTATCGCTTCGGCATCGTCAGGAGCAACACCAAGTCCTTTTTCATAGCTCCATCCAACATTATTTAGTGCCTGAGAGTCCCCTTGATCAGCCGCGAGTCGAAACCACTTTAACGCTTCAGTATAGTTTTGCGTGACTCCTCGGCCACTCGCATACATTGTCCCTAGATTTAATTCTGACAGTGCGTATCCTTGATTAGCAGCTAGTCGATACCATGTAATCGACTCAGCAAAGTCTTGAATCACTCCCTGTGCATTTTCATACGCCCAACCAAGATTATGTTGCGCGGGAGCATATCCTTGACTAGCTGCAATTCTGTACCACTTTAAAGCCGTATCAATATTCTGTGCGACGCCTCTTCCATGATTATACATAACTCCAAGCATGAATTGGGCGTCAATATTGCCTTGATCAGCAGCTTGTTGATACCACCGAAAAGCTTCAGCGGTGTTTTGCGGAACACCTAGGCCATTCTCATACATCAAGCCAAGATTATATTGCGCAAGAGCATCACCTTGCTTAGCAGCATTTTGAACCTTAAGAATAACTTCACTACTTAGTTCATCGTTCATAACTTACTCCTAAAGCTAAATATTTCATTCTTATTTCTCACTACACATCACTATAATGCACAACAAGAAACGAGATTTAAAATCATTTAATAATTTTTTTAATAGATTTTTTTTTATCCTCTATTTTATCTGATAGATCCCCAATGAATTGTTGCGCAAACTTTACCTCACCTTCCTCTAAATCGGACTTCTTATTAGTGTTGCTATTTTCACCAGGTACCCAATGCACGCTAACAAAGAGTCCTTGAGTTGCATTTTTAAATTGTTCATACTGGGATTCTAAAATATCTGGCTTTGTTCCCCCCTTTAAAAAGTTAGTAATAACTTCAAGGTTGCTATATACTTTAATTCGACGATTATTCTGATTCCCTTCATTCTTGATATTTTTGATAGCTTCATTCAAAGCAAAAAATTCAGAGCTGTTAACTAGTAAATTATTTTCAATAATAACAGGTGATTTTTGAACGCCACCCCGTACAATACAATACCCACAACAATTTTTGTGGCCTTTTATAAAAACCAAGATATCATTATGCTCTTTGAAAAATTTTTGATTGCTAGTACTCATACCACACCTCACTCATAAATTGATGAGAATGATATTTAATAATTAGAATCTCTAGGATAAAAATAATCTAATATTTTATCACTCTCTAATTGATGCTCCATGCAAAAAGTGCTCTTCATGAGCATGGAAACTGATTAGACTTTGCTTATGTTAAGTATAGCACATTTAGCAATTTTATAGCGTTAATGGCTTTAATAGAATAAATAATAATTGGCTGTTCGATAGATTAGAAAGGGTGTCATGTCTCTATTTCACGGCCGCGATAATGGATTAATAGGAATAATTATATGGATGGAATATACTTCTTAAAACGCTAGGGTGCTGATTATTATGAACTCATTAGGTTGAGACGTGAAACACGCCATGTAGTTAATTGCTACAGGTTGTTCTTAAAGGTAAATACACAGTTGTAATTTTTACGATGATTATTTATTACGAACAGTAAAATGAACTTCACCGTATTCATTCCAGACTCGTGAAGCATTTTTAGTATCTACGGGATTGTCCAACGTTAGCCCATCGGTATAAGAAATGATTTCTCCATGAGCATCACAGCCATACGCCAACCAGCATTGGCTTTGCCAAGCGCGAACTTTGAAAGTGTCTGTACCGCATTTGTAAGTTAGTGTCACATCAGGTCCAGTGGCAATGCCTTCTGAGAGGATGAATGTAGCAGTATCGTTTTTGTCAATTTCATAAGGAAAGGTACTTCCCCCAACGAGTTTACCATAAGGATGATAGACATTAAGTCGAGTACAATCAGTGTTTGTGTGAGTCGAGATTGACACATGTAGAGTTTGATAGATTTGATATCCGTTTGTTTTATCTTCAACTGTTTTATCGGCATTAGCTGAACAACTTAGCGTTAGGCCAATACATAAGCACAGTAGTTTTGTTTGTGTAGTCATCGGATAACTCCTTTGTTCATTAATGTAAGGGATACTATCATCCTGAGGAGCGAGTGGTCAAATTACACTGCCCGACTATGTTCCCATAGATCATTGAAATTGATATAAATCCCGCCTTGAT
The DNA here is from genome assembly GCA_963725255.1 of uncultured Gammaproteobacteria bacterium. GTDB lineage: Bacteria > Pseudomonadota > Gammaproteobacteria > JAIEPX01 > JAIEPX01 > JAIEPX01. The sequence goes on from CAVRXV010000008.1 coordinate 6,804, forward strand.
ATTGGATAATCCAAGACCCAAAATACATACATGTCATTTTCGTCAATGTCCGCACACTCAATACTACTTGCTGTAATAGATATCGTATAATGGTCGTGAAGCAAATTTGGTGAAGGTTTGTTGGGAGAGGTAGTTGCGGATTGAAGATTCAGGGAGATTTAGGGTTCTGGAAAGGTCGACGGTGTAGTTGGGAGTGCGGACTTTTTGACCGTAGTGGTTGAGTTCGTAGGAGCAGTAGGGGAGGTAGTCGCCGGGTTTTAGTTTGTCGAGAAAGAGGTAGCCTACTGAGAAAGGGCCGAAGTAAATAAATGTACTGTCTGATGTGTCGATGGCTTGGAGGTCTTTTTGGAGGGATGAGAGGATGGGAATCCATTTGGGTTCGACGTAGAGGCGGTTTAATGGACCTTTGATTTGGTATTGCTGGTGCGTGGTGTAGATTTTAAGTCCCCTTACGTCGTCTCCGTAAATACTGCTGAGTTGAAAATAGCAGAGTGTGGTAATAAAAAAGAGTATAAAAACTTTTGGGATTGATGATTGGTTTTCGTTGATGTTTTTCAAAGCTAAATAATAAAAGATGACACTCGACAATACAGCGGGAAAAAAGCCAATAATAAAATTTATTTCAAGATTGTAGCTAGAAATACTCGTGAGAAGTCCAGCTATTAAGGAAGGAATCCAGATGGAGAAGAAGATTTTTTCTGCTAATACATTTTGCTTTAAATAAATAAAGAAAATAAGGGCGCCGGTAATTCCAAAGCCAGTGAGATAGTAGAATATTCCCGTGAAAGAAGGGTGTAATACTTGGATAAAGAATAAAGGTACTGTGAGCGTGATGAGAAATATAAGATTTTGGATAGTGCGAGAGTTATTAAAATGGTAAGCGATTTTGAGCAATACTAGAGCGAGGGTGAATTGAATTGCATACCGTTTAATGAGGTTTGTGATGACGATTAGGGTTTTCCCGATAAAACTATGTTGATGAGCTGAGAATTGAGCCAGATTTTTGTTGAATTGCAGGGCGTTCATGAGGTCAGAGAGATGAACTGAATAGAATACAAAGATTAGCCAGGCCATTAATATTGATGTGAATACGTACACTGCTGTTTGAGAGAAATAAAAGGTTTTTTTGTTGTTGATGAAAAATCCACCGATGGTATTGAGTAGAATGACTAGAAAAAGGAAGGTGGGGTAACTTAAACATAAGATAACGTTTAAAAAAGCAAAAAGAAGGTAATCTAAAGTAGTATTTTTTGAGCTGTAAATAAAATTATAAAACTGAAAGATAAGTGCTGACCAAAGTAAAGTGCCTAGAGTATCGTAGTGGAAATTATTAATTCCGAAGGGGTGAAAGATAATGATTGAGATCGCTATAACCGAAGCAAGGATATTGGGGAGATATTTACGGGCCGCAAGATAAGTGTACAGGCCAACTAAAATACTGAGAAATAAATAAGCATGCCTCAAAAAAAGTATGAGCCCATCTTTCCCGTTATGGATTATCAAGCTGAGCTTAACGAAAGGTGCAACCAAAAACCCTAATCCAATGTAAGGCGATAAATCATCTATAAAGGGCTTTTGGCCTTGAAGAAAACGAAGCGCTATAGCAATAGGAAGGCTTTCATCGGTCATAGGGGCAGAAAAGAAACCTATTAGATAGAGAGCTATAAATGCAATAGGAAAATGAAAGAATGATAATATGGTTATGAAATGATGAAGATATTTTGGATAGAATTTTCACTCATACTGAAAATACCTTGATTATTTGCAGGTGCGTTTAAGTGCGGAGCTCAATTCGTCAGCCTCTGGGTCGATTTCATCAAATTGTAATTGATGCTGAGGTGCTATACTAAGTAATTCAAAATGAGTGTCAAGACCTCGGGCATGCAATAGATGATGGATTTGACCACCTTCACCACGGTTATATACAATTACACCTTGTTCATCATCATTTCGATCACGTTGCCAAATTACTAGGTGTAAACCTAATAAATCGACTATGACGTCTAACAATGAATGCCCATCAGTTAAAGTATCACCTGAAACGGTAAAGCTTATTTCTCCTGTCCCGCCGATATAGGTTGTTACAAACTGAGTGAAAATATCAATATCCATGGCTCGTGATAAATATTCAGCTCGTACTGCATCATCATCAGCTTGATTATCAGGATGTGCATAAACTTCTACTAGAGAAGTATAATCCCTTAAACTTGGATAATCTTCTTCAGATAAGATACCACTATATAGTAAGCTCAAAATTTCATGGGCAATCGTTTCTCGTATTTCCTCTGACTTGATATTAGCCAATAATAGTTCAACGATCCCATCTCTATCGTGAGCAATGGGTAATCCAAAAAAACCACAGTTATTATTGCCTCCTGTGGGATGGACTTCAAGAACTAAAGATTCTCCCTCGAATTCACCACGAATGAAATCATTTTGTCGGTTTCGCTTCATGGTTGATGTTGTGGAATCTGGTTCATTAGAAGACTCATCAGAACTCTCGTCAGGTGTTTGGCTTTTTGATAGTAGAGTATCTAATGTGGCAATTCTGTGTGTAATACGTTTATATCGTTTGTGGTCTTCATTTCCACTGGGCCATGGCGTAAAAAACCTAGTGTTTTTTTCACTGAACCCTCCGTGTTGGGTTCTATAAAGCATGACAGCAGGCTTCGGATTACTGCTAATATTATTAGCAGTAATTTTTTGTCTAGCTTTATGATGTAGATACATTGAATGATAGGCTGACATATGTTCACCGAGTAACATCACAATAAGTTTTCTTTGAGTAGGTGAATCTTTACTACCGATAAATGCCTTTTTAAATGCCTTGAAGAGTGTTTCATCTAAACCGTACTTATGTTCCATTATCTTGATGAATTCTCTTGAGAATGATGGGAACTTTATTGCTTGAATATGTCGAATTCGATTGGCTGCCATGTCGGAAAAGAAAGTATTTTCACGCTCATGTAAAATATGGGATAAAATAGTGATAAGATTATCTTGAGCAAGGCTCGGAACATGATGATGTGTTTCAGGATGATAGTCTTCTACGGGATGTATGCTTAAATAAACAAAACCAACATAGCGATGTTTTGGATCAAACTTATCATCATATTCTGGAGACCGTTTTTTGGTGTGATCAAATCCATATACCTTATCACCCACAGCATAGCGTACTGCATGAATGGATTGAACATCTGCAGTTGAAACAAATGGGACTTGAGTGGTCTTAAGTGTTTTTTCTGTTGGTTCTTCAGTTGCTGCTGGTAAGTAAGCGTCTTTAAATTTAGTATAATAGGCGGTATAAAATTGTTGGGCTTGAAGTAATCTATCTTCAAATTTACGCGGTACAGTTTGAGTAACACTTGAATGATTTACATATTCACCTTTTGCCCGTTTCATATTACACATTTGATAGCGCAACACTCTTGCGGCTTGCTCAAGTCGTAATTGAGATTCTTTATCGTCTTGCTTCGGATAATATGAATCTACACCAGCAATTTCCTTAACAGCGGCACTATAGACAGGAAACTTTTTTAAAGGATGATCAGCGTCCAATACTTGTCTCTTAAACTCACGGACTTTGGCTTCGGGCCATAGATGATTAAAACAATGCATTCCACGCAATTGGCCCAACATGTAAGATACTTCAGTTTTTCGGAGATGGCTAAATAGCTCACCTTTTGCTGCATGATGAACAAGAGCCTCATAATCAGGGCGTAATGCGGTACTGATATGCTTAGGAGCAGATCGGACATGAGGATTATAATCACTCACAATATCTGCGTAGTCTGCTAATATCTTATCTTCAAGACACTCTGCTTGAGTTTCTTGCTTTTGTTTTTTCTTTGGTGCCCCTTTTTTAGAGCTTTTTTGTTTGACTTTTGATAATTCAGTTTCATTTTTAGCAGTTATGTAAGATAACTTTGATAAGGTTTTATCTCTTATGCGTTTAATTATATCCGCTGTCAAATCTGGATCTGCTGTTGTTGTGGAATCAGCTCCCCTGTATTGTTCATCGGCTTCATAATCAGAGTCAGGATTGTCTACATCATCTAGTGGATTCGGAACGGCTTCAGGCACCAGTGCTACTTACATTTGAGCCTGTTTTGAATAAATAAAAATTCGAATTTTGATAAAATTTGTAATGCAAGTGTTGCTTTTTCATATCCCAAAGATGCGGCATGATCCCAAACCGCTTTTGGGCTATTGCATTGAATACCTAACCGTTTTTTAACAAAATAACACTCACCTAGCATATATAAAGCTTCTGATGAATTATACAATATTTCATGAGTAACCGAGTCTAACAAAGCAATAACTTTATCTAACTCCTCTAGCCCACCTTCTCGATTAAAACACATTTTTGCTAACAATATTTTACCAGCATCAGTCAATTTAAATTGACCTTCGCTATTGTCTTGACATGATTCTAGTAGATGACGAGCTAAGAATAAATTTTTCCCTAGAATTTCTCCTTTATAGATATAATTTGCAATATCAACGAGTAATCCTTCTCGTTCAACACCGCTCTTAAGGAAAGTTTCGAATAGATCTTTTGCTTGAGTTCTCAATTCGTCTGGTTCTATTTCATATTGGAATAAATCTGGTTTCGTCTCAATAGCTTTTGCTAAAGCAAGACAGATTTCTGGGGCGACGAGAAGAGTGGTTTTTTTACTGCTACTTATATGTTCCTCGTAAAATTCTTTTAACGCATTAAACGCTTCAATATCATTTGTAAGCGCACGAAGTAATAAATCATTAATATGATTCTTTGTGTTTTCTATAGACCCTTGCAACTTTTCTGAAGTGGAAGATGTTTTTTGTTCATCATTTGAACTATCCACATAATCAATCTCCATCGAGTGATATAAATTTTTTCTTGCAGCAAAACCACTAGATAGTTCATCATTAGCTGCTTGAGTGCAGGCCTCTTGAAATGCTTCATGAAATACCCAGTAATGTTCATAATCTAAATAGCGCCCTTTTAGAACCGTACAAATAATAGAAGGCTATAAGGATCTAATAGTGTTTGTTGGTGTAGCATGCGACAAATTTCTAATGTAACTTTGGGCTTCTGATTAGGATTTTGCGTAAACCAACCTTTAACTTTATTAATTATTGAAATATCAGCTGTATCATTGACCAGTGTAATGATATCTATCATGTGCACTTTAAATTTTGATAAAACAGTCAGGTAAGAGTTAAAGGATTCATCGAAGTTTGATTGGCTTTTAGTAGGAGTTGCTGCTGACTCGTCAGCAGAATCTGTTTTTTGCTTTTTAGGAGTTCTAGTTAAAAATTTAGTAATAGTATTTTCAGGAGGCTTCTCTGATTTTTTTTTGCTTTTTTCTTTAGTTTTTTTACTGCTTACAATCATGAAGGCTAGATAGTTTTTAACTGAAAGGTAATCGTCATTTTTTACTATTTTAGAAAGGGCAGACTTCAGACTTTGAGTCTAGCTTATCTCTATAACATTTAGCAATAAAGGTAAATAACAATTGCTTTGCTTCTTCGAAAGAAATTTGGTCTAGTAAGATCGCTAATACATATGCTAAACGTTCATCGTTAGGATTTTTGATGCAGCGCTTGACTAGTATATAAGTAGAATTCCTTAAGTCTGCATCTACTAATAAATTTTCTGCCATTAAAGCTTTGAAAGTGTTGATTAGGGCATCACAATCAGACGATTTTTTTGTGATTTCATGGTCTTTTATTAATTTGGCCGCACGCTGTTGATAGGATGTTAGGGAGAAATCTTTATCTTCTTGATTTGATTTATACTCATCAATAAGTTCTGTCGCTCGTTTTTCCAATGTATCGAATGAGCTCATTTTGTTCTCAATGGTCATACTAAAAGTTCATTTGGCATTAGTGCGTAGTATGGATAGATATAATTGTGGACTAGATTGGAGGGTTTGAGTTAATGTGTGGATAAACGATTTAACCATAAGGATGTTGATTTTGTTAAAGCGCGATCCCTTGGCACAGAAAATCCAATCTTCATATTTTTGTGTTTTTGTATTTGCTTTAATGGCTGCATTCTTGTTAAGAAAATTTTATTTCATGTTTCCTCATATTCCTGTCGAGTCTGTGCCGCTGATTATCGAAAAAAATGGGGGGCTCAATTATAATTCTTTGCTTACCCCGAAACCTGTGGAACGCTTTGTGTTTATGGCAGTGTCTTTTTTTGTTATGTTAATGCTCCCCTTTATTATATTGGTCTTTAAAAATTATAGGCTACCTAATTTTTTATCGAAAATAATTGAATCTAAATCGTTTAAATTTATTACTATATTTAGTATTGTTCTTACGCTCTATCTTCCACTTTATAATTCGGAATTTTTTGGTGCATTGATCTCAGTATATAAATTTGGAAGCACTAGACATTTGTCTTCTGTTACAGCAATTGTCTTGATAGCTGGTTATTATTTAGGGTACCTGGCCAGTAATTATCAAGCGAGAAGGGCGACTATAAAACCGATGTGGATGTTGTGGTTAGCTTTTCTTATTGCTGTGATTTTAGTTATCTTCGCTTTTCGTTTATATAGCATCAATAATGTGGCTTTAGTGTCTCCCGTTCACTTTGATGCCGCAATCTATGCGTTGACACAGGTGATTAATGGAAAAACCATACTCGTTGATTTACCTTCACAGTACGGACTTTTCCCCGAGATCATAGCTCCGTTATTGAGGCTTGTGGGTAGTACAGTTAAAAGTGTGACAGTACTTTTTGCGATATTGCAGATTACTTCTTTGTGCTCATTATTTTATGTCTTATCAAAATTAACACATAAATATTGGTTGTTGCTCTTATTAGGAAGCTTAACTCTCGTTTTGGTAACATTCAGTACCCCGATTTTTTTCATGCACGTCAAGGAGCCCTATTTTCAATATTGGCCCATTCGTTTTATCTGGCCTAGCATGTCAATTTTGGCATTTTATCATTTTGTGTTGAATAAAACGGTAGCTCGTACGATCCTTATGTCATCAATGGGTGCCATAGCCACATTTTGGAACATGGATTCAGGGTTGTTTATTGTTATTGCCTTTGGTGCGTATTTGGTTAGTCAGTTAATTTTGTGTCTCTCTGAAGGAAGAAATCCGTCGTATTGGATTAAACTAATAGTCTTGCATATTGTTGTTTCTGTCATTGTGTTTGCAGGTTTACTGTTTTACTTGACATTAAAATCAGGATCGAGCCTTAATTTCTATTGGTTGATTCATTATCAACGGACTTTCTATCAGATGGGTTTTATGGCATTGCCATTACCTTATAGGCTAAATCCGTGGGTGTCTATTTTAGGCATTTATTTATTAGGGATAATAGTTAGCCTCCATTCTTGGAAGCAACGGTTAAATCCAATAAGCAGTGATACACTATTCTACGTTTGTATTTTAGGTATTGGACTATTTACGTATTACGAAGGACGCGCTCATCCAAATAATTTGATTCAAGTGTGTTGGCCAGCAGTAGTTGCGAGTATATTATTAACGAGCCAAATCCTAAAAAGCATAGAGTTAAATCGTCTTTCAAAAAACTATTTTCATTATACTGCATTGGCTTTTAGTTTTTATATTATTTGCAGTGTAGTTTTTATGATGCATCTAAGATTGATAGTGAAGTCTACTTTTGAAGTTGCAAGCGAAGCTTTACATCCGACTGAGCATCGAACTGCTTTACTATTAAATGAGTTGGCGTTTATTCAGAAATTTGCAAAACAGAATAGTGATTGCCTGATATTATCGAATCGCTCTTCAATTTATTACCTTGAGTCTGGACATGCCTCTCCCGTCAAAGGGCCTGGTTTATCTGAAACAATTTTGCAAAGTGATTTAGATAATCTTGAAAATCAAATTGCCCATAACAATCTAAAATGTATTTTTTATGGGGTGGGTGAGTCAGAAACACCCCTTAATATTAATTTTCAGCGCATTCTTAAACACTATAAAGTATCTGATAAGAACAGTCTGGGGACAATGCTCTATCTAATCCCCAAAACCTCGAAGGTTGGCTAGTAATTATTGAAGTATTGATTTTTTCTGGATTGCCACGCTTCGCTCGCAATGACAGGTAGGAGACACTTACTGCTTTTAGTTATCGTGTATCATTGTGATTGCGGTTCAGTATGATATGTAAAGGTGGCCTCTATTTCTTGACAGCTTGAGAGGGGGGGATAGATAATCGTTGTCTAATGATAGACTGATCACACTTTAGAAGGTTGTATCTTAATGAAAGCAGTTATTTTAGCAGGTGGATTTGGGACCCGCATCAGCGAGGAGACTTTGCTGAAGCCTAAGCCTATGATCGAGGTTGGGGGAAAGCCAATTCTTTGGCATATCATGAAGATTTATTCTGCTCATGGTATTAATGATTTTATTATTTGTCTTGGCTACAAAGGCTATTTGATTAAAGAATATTTTGCGAATTATTTTTTGCATATGTCGGATGTTACCTTTGATATGAAACAGAATCAGATGGAAGTGCATCAAAAATATGTTGAGCCATGGCGTGTGACATTAGTTGATACGGGTGAGCAAACGATGACAGGTGGTCGACTCAAACGAGTTCAACAATTTGTAGAGGAAGATGATTTTTGCTTTACCTACGGAGATGGTGTTAGTGATTTAGATATAACAAAATTGATTGCACAGCATCGTGCTGAAGGTGTTTGTGCAACCGTGACAGCAGTAAAGCCTGCGGGTCGTTTCGGAGCGATGGATCTTTTAGGAAATAAAGTCAAAAATTTTCAAGAAAAACCAAAAGGCGATGGAGCTTGGATAAATGGTGGATTTTTTGTGCTTTCACCGAAAGTTTTTAACTATCTTGAAAATGACGATACGATATGGGAACAAGAGCCGATAACAAAATTATGTGAAGAAAATCAAATGTCTGCTTTTTTGCATGATGGATTTTGGCAGCCTATGGATACTCTTCGTGAAAAAAATTATCTTGAAGAACTCTGGCAATCGAATGCAGCACCATGGAAAATTTGGTAATGAATCAACTATTTTGGAAAAATAAAAAAGTTTTTTTAACCGGGCATACCGGCTTTAAAGGTAGTTGGCTTTCATTATGGTTGCATGAATTAGGCGCCGAAGTGATGGGTTATGCTTTAAAACCGAATACAACGCCGAGCTTATTTGAACTCGCTGATGTGAAAAAGTCTTTGATTCATGTTGAAGCCGATATTACAGATTATTCTTTGCTCAGAAAAAAGATGGTTGAATTTCAACCTGATATTATTTTACATTTGGCGGCTCAAGCATTAGTGAAAGAATCGTACAAAGATCCTCTTACAACTTTTAATACGAATGTGATGGGAACAGTACATTTGTTAGATGCGGCTCGTTTTTGTGACAGTGTCAAAGTCATACTGAATATCACTTCTGATAAATGCTATGAAAATAAAGAGAAGAACGTTGGCTATGATGAAGAAGATCCTATGGGTGGGTATGATCCGTACAGCTGCAGTAAAGGTTGTTCTGAATTAGTGACAGCCTCCTATCGACGAAGTTTTTTCCCCTCTATTGCTGTGGCTACTGCGCGTGCTGGAAATGTGATAGGAGGAGGTGATTGGGCTGTCGATCGATTAGTTCCTGATTTAGTGAGAGCAATCTATTCAAAAAACCCTTTGTTTTTGCGCTATCCTAATGCCATTCGACCTTGGCAACATGTTCTAGAACCTTTGAGTGGTTACTTGACGCTGATAGAGAAAGCGTGGCATGAACCTCAAAAGTATTCTCAGGCATGGAATTTCGGTCCGCGAGATTCTGATCACAAAACAGTTCAATGGTTTGTTGAGTCATTTTTGAAAGAGTGGTCATCTGAGATTGGATATCATGTAGAGCAAAATAATTCAGAACATGAAACAGCTATTTTGAAATTAGATATTTCAAAAGCGTATAAGATGCTTCAGTGGAAACCAGCATTGACATTGGATCAAGCTGTACAGTGGACAGTGGATTGGTATAAACACAATCATGATCTTACCAATGTTCGAGATTTTATCGTCAATCAAATTCACAATTATCAGGAAATTACACTATGACTTCTTCACTTAAAAATGTTTCATATGGTAAAGCTGTATGGGGACAAGACGAAATTGATGCAGTTATGCATGTTTTACAATCATCGACTCAAATGGGCAAACATGTTGCTGAGATGGAAGAGAAAGTCGCCCAATTATTCTCAAAGCGCTATGGCATTATGGTGAATTCAGGATCATCAGCAAATTATTTGGCGGTTGAAATTTTAGATTTACCTAAAGGTTCTGAGGTGATTACACCGATTTTAACTTTTTCAACAACGGTAGCGCCGCTTGTCAAAAATGGTTTGGTTCCGGTTTTTATTGATGTGGAACCTGCATCGTATAACATCGATGCTGCCAAAATTGAAGAAATGATCACCTCTAAAACACGAGCGATGATGATCCCAAATTTATTAGGGAATTTAACCGACTGGAAAAAAGTACGCGAAATTGCGGACCGCAACAAGTTGATTGTTATCGAAGATTCTGCCGATACACTGGGAGCAACAATTAATGGTCAATCAAGCGGAATTTATTCGGATATCAGTACAACTAGTTTTTATGGCTCACATGTGATTACATGTGGGGGTAATGGCGGAATGTTATGTGTAAATTCTGTTGAATTAGCAGACCGCTCTAAATTACTACGAAGTTGGGGACGTAGTTCTTCTCTATTTGTTGAATCAGAGGCGATAGAAAATCGATTTAATGTGAATGTTGATGGCATCCCTTATGACGCTAAATTTGTGTTTGAAGCGTTAGGTTATAATTTAGAACCATCTGAAATGGGTGCTGCATTTGGTTTGGTACAGCTCAAGAAATTGCAACAAAATATCGAATTACGCGAAGGTTTTTTTGCTGAACATCTTGCATTTTTTAAGCAATATGATGAGTGGTTTATTCTGCCTCAACAACGACAAAACTCTCGTACCGGTTGGTTGGCTTTTCCGCTAATCGTAGAAGACACAGCACCCTTTACTCGACGAGATCTTCAAATAGCCTTAGAAAAAAGAGGTATTCAAACTCGAACGGTATTCACCGGAAATATTTTACGTCAACCTGGATTCATGAATATTGAACATCGTGCACCGTCTGAGGGATTTCCAAACGCAGATCAAGTGATGCGAGGTGGACTATTGATGGGTGCTCATCATGGAATGACAAAAGAAATGATGAATTATATCCATGAATGTTTTGAGGAATTCGTACAGTCCTATATTAAAGAAGAGTGTGTGTCTTAAATGAAAATTAAGGTAAATGATTTCATTGCAGCCTTTTTGAAAGCTCAAAATATTACTCATGTTTTCGAAATGGCAGGTGGAATGATTACCCATTTATTAGATGCGATTTATCATACGAATGCCATTAACATTATAAGTGTTCATCACGAGCAAGCTGCCGCTTTTGCCGCTGATGGGTTTGCTCGATTGAGTGGAAAACCAGGAGTCGCATTGGCCACAAGTGGTCCTGGGGCCACAAATTTATTGACGGGAATCGGCAGTTGTTATTTTGATTCGGTACCCGCATTATTCATTACTGGACAAGTAAATCAGCATGAGCAAAAAGGGGATCGAAAAATACGGCAATTGGGTTTTCAAGAGACTGATATTATTAGTATGGCTAGGCCGATCACAAAAAAATGTTATGCGGTAACAACAGCAGCAGAGATAGAGTCTATTTTACTTGAAGCTTATCAATTAGCGATAGAAGGGCGTCAAGGCCCTGTTTTGATTGATATTCCGATGAACTTACAACGTGCAGAAATTGAAGTCAGCGCTGCGTCTTTATTACCTTTAAAAAGAAAATATATTCAAAAAACGATTTCAGATGAATTTCTCGGTGATTTAGAACAAGCCATTCAACATTCGCGACGGCCGATTATTCTAGCGGGCCGAGGAATTGTAGCTTCAAAATCTACTGATAAGCTTCTTCAATTTGCGGAATTAACGCATATTCCTGTTGTCACCTCTTTACTGGGATTGGAAACTAGTCCTTATGATCATCCTTTACGTGTGGGATTTATTGGGAGCTATGGAAATCGTTGGGCTAATATAGCAATCGGAACTGCTGATTTGTTGATCGTCTTGGGTAGTCGATTAGACATTCGACAAACTGGGGCGGATGTCGAAGGATTTAAAATGAATAAAGTAATTTTTCATATTGATTGTGATGAAAATGAAGTGAATAACCGCGTGAGTGGTTGCGTTTGTATTACAGCGGATGTTGAAAATTTCTTAACGGTTTGTCTGGAAAAAATGAGCCCTATGAAATTTTTTCAGAAAAAAGATTGGATAACTGAAATTGATCAACTCAAAAAAGAATGGCCTGATACTCATGAATTGAAAGAATTAGAGGGTATAAACCCCAATTTCTTTATTGCTCGATTATCTGAATGGAGCAAAGATGTCGAAGGATTTGTAGCTGATGTTGGAAATCATCAAATGTGGGCAGCCCAATCATTAAGATTATTGCGAAATCAATTTTTTATGACTTCTGCAGGGATGGGAGCCATGGGGTACGCTTTGCCAGCCGCAATGGGTGCATGCTTTGCTGCGGGTAAAAAACCGGTGGTCATGATTGCAGGCGATGGTGGCTTTCAACTCAATATTCAAGAATTACAAACGGTAGTGCATCATCGATTGCCTCTGAAATTAATCATATTACATAATAATTCTCTGGGGATGATCAGGCAATTTCAAGATTCGTATTTTGATAGTCGATATCAGTCTACAGCATGGGGATATAGTGCTCCGAATTTTGAAAAAATTAGTGAAGCTTATGGAATCAGTAGTAAAACTATCAGTGAAACTAATCAGATTGATGAGGGGATGCAATTTTTATTCTCTAATGCCGAAAAACCTTTGTTATTGCAAGTCATGATCCATTCTAAAGCAAATGCGTATCCAAAAATCGCTTTCGGAAAGCCGATCACTGAAATGGAACCCTTTTCTCAACCGATCGCGATGGAAGGCACATGAGAATTTTAATTTCAGGAAGCACAGGATTTATTGGTTCACATGTTACAAGACTATTGTCTAAGAATCACACGGTTGGAATTCTATTAAGAAATGTGTCGAATACGCATAGACTCAGTGATTGTCTGGATCGAGTTGTACAATTACCTGTACAATTTGAGGATCAAATTAATTTAGAATTAGTTCTGAGCAAATTTAAACCCGATATTGTTTTGCACTTGGGTTGGGATGGTGTTTCAAAATCGGCACGAAATTCGCATCATCAAATTCAGAATATTAACACTACACTCAACTTCTTAGAGGCTGCGATTAAATCCGATGTAAAAGCTTTTGTTGGTTTAGGTAGCCAAGCAGAACTGAGTATCGCTAAACCCACTACACTTTATGGCGCTGCTAAGTTGGCGACTTATACGATGGCAGAGCGGCTTGCTGCTGATGCAGGTATTCGTTTTGTTTGGGCTAGAGTATTTTCGGTGTATGGTCCCTCTGATCATCCTGATACACTGATTTCTTATGTTATTGATCAATTGCTTGCAGGTGAGCGTCCTATATTAAGTTCAGGCGAGCAACGATGGGATTATTTGTATGTTGAAGATGCAGCAGAGGCAATTAGTTTACTGGCAACATCGGATCAAGCAGAAGGTGTTTTTAATTTAGCTTCTGGAAATTCACACCCACTGCGTGAGAGTATTGAATGTATTCGTGATATGATTGATCCTAAATTGCCATTAGGATTTGGTGAATTACCTGTTCTATCCAATCGAATTACACATCTTGAAGCTAATGTTGATCGATTACGAGATGTTGTAGGCTGGGCTCCAGCAACTCAATTTATTGATGGAATTTCTGCGACACTTGATTGGCATCGCGCACAAAAAAGGAACTATTCTCATGCCAAAGAAATTAATTAGTGTGATTACTCCTTGTTTTAACGAGGAATTAAATGTGCAGGATTGTATCGATGCCGTAAAAGCGTTGTTTAGTGAAAAATTATCTAACTACGATTACGAGCATATTTTTTGTGATAACGCTTCGTCTGATTCAACGGTAGACATTTTAACTCAAAATGCAAAACAAGATTCAAGAATTAGAATCATCGTAAATTCTCGTAATTATGGCCCATTTCGTTCGCTTTTTAATGGTGTTTGTAAGGCCCGCGGTGATGCTGTGGTTGTGATGTTACCTGCAGATCTTCAAGATCCACCCGAATTAATTCCCGAATTTGTGAAATTGTGGGAGCAAGGATATGAAGTGGTGTATGGTGTGCGAGCGAATCGCCAAGAATCTAAAATTATGCATTTAATTAGAAAAATTTATTATCGAGTATTATCGCGGTGTGCAGATATTAATATTCCTCTCGATGCTGGGGAGTTCCAATTAATTGATAAAGTAGTTGTTGAGGCATTAAAACAGCATGAGGATTATTATCCGTACATTCGTGGGATGATTGCAAATTGTGGATTTCGATCAGTAGGTATTAATTATGTTTGGAAGATTCGTCGAAAAGGCTTTTCAAAAAATAGTTTTTATCATTTAATTGATCAAGGACTTAATGGATTAATTTCTTTTACAAATTTTCCTATGAGATTATGTATGTTTAGTGGGCTCATCATTGCAATACTGAGTTTATTATTCGCAGCTTTTGCTCTGGTTTATAATCTAATTTATCATGGTACGGTGACAGTTCGAGGCATTCCAACGTTAATTGTTGCATTATTTTTCTTTGGAGGTGTGCAGCTATTATTTTTGGGTGTCATTGGGGAATATGTTGCAGCGATTCATTCTCAAGTCCGTAAGCGACCGTTAGTAGTGACTCGAAAGGAAGTGAATTTCTCTGAATCAAATGAGGATTTAAGCAATGGCCGTTCGGGCGGTGAAAGCTCGAGAGAGAGTGCTGCCATCGAGGTACTCTAGTTCGCCACCCATAGGAATGCCATGTGCTAATCGTGTGCAAGCAATGGACTTTTCGCGAATAAGATTCGCGAGATAATGGGCTGTTGCTTCACCTTCAATGGTTGGGTTCGTCGCTAAAATAACTTCAGTAAATTGTGCATTATCGAGTCGCTCGATAAGTTGATTAATGCCAATTTGTTGAGGTCCTATTCCATCAATGGGTGAGAGTCTACCCATCAGCACAAAATAGTATCCACGAAAAGTTGCCGTTTGTTCGATGGCGATTACATCAGCGGGTGATTCAACGATACATAATTGGTGAGAGTGACGAGCAGGATTAGAGCACAATACGCAGAATTCTGTTTCGCAAAACGTTCTGCAAGCTTTGCAATTTCCCACTTTTTCAATCGCCGATTGCAAAGAATTGGCCAGTGCTAATCCTTGAGGACGTTGGCGCTCCAAAATTTGAAACGCCATCCTTTGAGCTGTTTTTAAGCCGATTCCTGGTAAACATCGAAAGGCTTGTATTAATTCATTGATCAGCGGGCTGAACATGAAAAATAATCCTATTCGTTGTTATTTATCTTTATTTTCTGGCAAACCAAGCTCTTTAGAAAGACCCATCATCTTTTGTTGTGAGGATGATTCAACAAGTTTAGTTCCTGCATTAAATGCAGCGGCAATCAAATCACCCAATTTTGTTGGGCCTAAGTTGTAGGCTTCTTGAGTAATCATTACCCCGTCCACTTCGGGAACGTAGTGTCTTCCATTTTGAGAAATTCTGACCATGCCAGCACCCGATACGCCTTCATAATGAGCAGTTTCAAGTTCTTCCTGGACGCGTTTGAAACTGTCTTGCATTTTTTGGGCGACTTTGACCAAGTCACTCATATCACTAGGATTTACCATTTCTATCACCTCGTATTGCTAGTCTGAATATCGTTTAAACAAATTTCGCATCCTAACGATGCAAAACTCATTATGTCTCGTTGTAGGAGGTTTGGTCAAGAGAAGAGGAGATAGAGCATGGAGTCGCTAAGCAGGCTCAACAGAGTCCGGCAAAATTGTAGCTCCGAAGGTGCTTAAAATAGCCTGTACGTTTTTGTCTTGATGAATAGCGGATTCTGCGTGTTGTTGTCGCGTTTCTTGAATTGCGGCTTGTTTTTTGGCTGGTGTAGGCTGATCGGAAGAACCAATTATAATTTCAACTCGAAGTTTCTTGTTCAAGGCATGAGAGAGAGCTTCCTGAAAACGAGCGATTAATCTTTCATTGATCATGGGAGACTGTCCGGAGCTCACTTGAAGTGTGACACTGTGATCAGCGATTGAGAGTAGTGTGCAGTGTTGTGCGACGGCAAGAGCCGCACCTGTTAGTTTTAAATGTGGCAGAATTGTTTCCCAGCTCTCGGTATTAATTGCTGAAATATTTGTGTGTGTGCTTTGTGGATGGTGAGCGTCCGATGTTGTTTGACGAGCAGTGTTTGTAGTTTCAATTTGTGATGAATTTTCTTGTTGTGTGCGCGCATTAACAGGGTTCATTTTTGATTGTTGTTTTTCAATTGGTGTGTTGTTGTCTTTTTTGAGGGTATTAATTGTGGGTGCAATTTTTTCGGGATAAAATGCTAACATTCGCAATAATGTCATTTCAAATCCACTGCGTGGTGTGGAGGCTAACGATAAATCTCGACGACCAAGAATCGCAATTTGGTAATAAAGTTGCAGTTGTTCTGCAGAGAGTGTTTTAGCTAATTCACGAGGTATTTCGTTGTCTGCGAATAAGCTAGACGTCATATTAGGTAGTGCATGGAGTAATGCCATTTGATGTAAAAGTCCCAACAATTCTTCCATGACGTGAGAAAAATCAACGCCGTATTCAGATAGGGCTTGTGTTTGATCGTAAAGTGCTTGAGCATCGTTGTTGATGAGTGCTTCGATAATGCCGTATAAATGTGTGGGTGCGAGTGTTCCGAGCATTGCACGAACCGTGTCCAGACTCACTCGATTATCACCATGTGCAATCGCTTGGTCGAGTAAACTCAACGCATCACGCATACTACCATCAGCTGCGCGGGCCAGTTGTTGTAATGCAGGTAACTCAAAAGGAATTTTTTCTTGTTCAAGGATGTAGTTCAATTGTGTTGCAATTTGTTCAATTGTGAGATTTTTTAAATGAAATTGTAGACAACGAGAAAGTACTGTCATCGGAATTTTTTGTGGATCTGTAGTTGCCAATAAAAATTTTACACGCGGTGGAGGTTCTTCTAATGTTTTTAATACTGCATTAAAACTGTGGCCAGATAACATGTGAACTTCGTCGATAATATAAACTTTGAATCGACCTTTCGTAGGTGCGTATTGCACATTATCCAATAATTCTCGAGTATCTTCGACTTTAGTGCGTGATGCGGCATCTACTTCAATGAGATCGATGAACCGACCGGCGTTAATTTCTGTGCAAGCACTACATTTTTCACAGGGCTCATTTGTTAGGGCAGTTTCACAATTTAAACATTTCGCAATTATTCTTGCGACAGTGGTTTTGCCAACACCTCTTGTACCGGTGAATAAATAAGCATGATGGAGTCTATTTTGTTTGAGTGCATTGCTAAGTGCCTGCACTACATGCTGTTGTCCCACCATGTCAGCAAAGCTTTTTGGTCGCCATTTTCTTGCGAGTACTTGGTATTCCAAGGAGGTTCTCCAGGGGTCAGATCCAAGTTTGTAGGGAGGGGTCTGACCCCTCCCCGTGAACCCTTCATTGGAGGCAACCTCACTAGCCACACCCCGGCGCCCAATGTGACTATTACCGTTGCTCCCTTCCGGGCCTGGCGGGTTTCACAGCTCATCGTCGCGAGGGGACCAGCAAGGTCACCATTACACGGAAATATTTAGTGAGCTTACATTGCGAGGTCATTATGGTCAAGCTCAGCATCATCAGGCTAGGCTAGTATCGATTAATGATTTTTGTTAGTCTTGGAGTGAGTGAAAATAGCTGGAATCAATTAAATCATGCAGGAGGCAAGATGAAGTTATTTCGAACAAAAAGTGCAGCTTTACCACCTAGTGAAGTGCAAAAAACTTTGCCTGATTTGACTCGAGATTCAGGAGCAGAGTGTCAATTTTCTGATGAAATACTCAGAGCAACATCGGGTATTTTGGAATTGTTCCAATCGTTGTTGCAAATCACTGACAAGAGTGGACTCGCTGATTCGTCGAATGCAGTTAAAATGGATCTTAGTGATCTTCGTCAATCACTATTAAACACGCGACCTCAAAATAGTATTCTCGGGCAGTGGGACTCTGTTTTTTCTGATTCATGGCAAAAAGTTCACTCAAGCTCAGCAAATTATGAGATGGAAGAATTGGATGAGGCTGGCAATGGAGTTTGTTATTCTTTTCATCCTGAAATAATTGCTTTTCAAAATGAGATGAAACAATCTCATTATCGACGACAATTTATCGATATGAATGCTTTTACTATCGTCGCCGTCAAAGAATTTAAAACTGATCTTGATAATATAATCATGGATAACTTACATTTGGTTCTTTTTTTGCAGGATGTTATTGAAACCCTCGTAAAATGTATTTTGCCTACAGTTTTGGATTCTAAAGAATGTAAGAAAATTCAAGATGGTATATCAGCTTCTCTATGTGCTCTCGATAGTTGGTGGGGAAAATCGAGCATGCATATTCTAAAAGAGCAGTTATATGAACGTGAAATAATTCAAGACATAGAGTTCATTCGAGATGTCATCGCAAAAGGTATTTTAACAAAGTTGCCATCGAAACTAATGGTACTGATTGAGCAATCACTTCGTAGATTAGCTCCCATTATGCAACTGCATCCTAGCAACACCAGTTTAGAGATTCACCGCATTAATCATAATACTTGTTGTCTGTATAGCACGCTTAAAACATTTGTGGATGAGCTGAATGCTTTGGTTAGTGGTTTGGATTGCAAAAAAGGGCCTGTTCCGAAAACTGGATTAAATTATTTATGTGACATTATCATGGTACGTAATGCTGCTCTTGGTCAAAATAAAGTCAGGACACGTAATATTATTTCTCAAACGCGATCTCGCGCTAAATCGGCAGATCTTGGAAATGATATTGTTCAGATCCCTCTAGACAACTCAAGACAACGTAAGAGTGGCGCAAACCCTACATATCTTGCTCAGAGAAGATCGGATGAAGGTGTTGACTCACAATTAGGAATGAACACTCACCCGAAAATATTGCCGCGTACTCGATTAACTTCAAAATCTTCCTCAGGTACTCCAGAATCTAAATTAACACCAACGCTTTCTAAGAGGAGAAGTAATTCTGCCAGCTTACAATCTCACTCTGAGAGAATACCTTCTGGAGCATTAAATAATTCAACAGAGCAATCATCGAGCGCTGCAAGTCAGGTTCCACGGAATCTAAAAAGCCCTCTACCAAGAGCCTCATTTAATCTTGATTTGAGAAGTTTAATGGAGGCTACAATCACGCAAGATAAGGCGCCAAGTAAGGGCGATAATGATCCAGGCTCTAAAGAGGCGAATCATGAAGTTAATGATGATAATAGTTGGGTTTCGCCATGAATACTGCACATCAGTCAGAACTTGAAAAAACCAGTACTATTTCTAGTGATTTGCATAATACCATAAAGGATATGTTAGATTTAATCTTACAAACTTTGAACAACTTGCAAAAAGAACCTAGAATTATTGATTCTACACCTGTTAAAGTTGATCTGCTTGATCTTAAAAATGCTCTCTTAGCTTTACGCCCAGCTGATGTTGAACTTGAGAGTTGGGGATTTGTTTTTTCAGATCCATTAGAGGGTGAGATAAATGAATCCCTAGATTATTTTATTCCGCGACTTTCCGCCCTTACAGATCAAACAAATTATCAGAATATTTTAAACATGGGTTCTTATGTTGTTCGTGCAGTCGCCGAATTAAAGCGAGATTATGTTGATATTTTGAGAGAAATTTTGTTGTTGATAAGTTATCTTCAAGATATTATTGAAATGCTCATTCTTGAATGTCGAGTCAAGATGAAAGAAGATCAGGAATTTCAAAGAATCAGTTTAATTAACTCAGAATATCAAGATAAGATAAAGAGCTGGTGGCGTGATTCACCTTATAAGTGCTTTCAGGAAAATATCGTTCAACCAGAAAGGATGCGGAATAATCAATTCATTCAGGTGTCGCTATCAAAAGGGCATTTGCCAGAAATAACTCTTAAGCTGGAAAAATTACTTGAGCAATCGATGAAACGATTATCTCTAATTGGTCAATTACATCCAAATAATACAGATAATTTTCTTGGTGTTCATGCTTTTTTACATAATGCACGATGTCACTATAATTCTTTTATAAACCCAATAGCTAATTTGAATAAAACATTAGTTCTGTGTTCAACTCTATTAACCCCAGTAAAACAAGTTCAAAAAGAGGGTGACAAAAATGAAAATGTCAGTTTTTCCCGAGTGGGAAGAAACTTTGATCCTCTAAAGCAGAAGGCTGTTCCTACATTTGGTACTCCTGATCATTTTACTGAGATGCTAAGGGGTAATGCTGCAGTGACTACAAAATCCGGAGCACGAAAATCAACAGAGTCTCCTCCATCACCTAGGAGAGCGTCACCGAGACAGTTTGGATCACTGGGAAGAAACACTCATTTAAAGCTAGATTTATCAACACTGACTTCAAGTTCTCAGCCAAAAGTTCACCGAAAAACAGCTTCTGTGGATAATCACTCAAAATACGATCAAACATTTTTTGATCCAAGTCAGCAATCAAATGTGTCGGGTGAACAACTTGCACCAAATTCTCAATCCCCTAGAAAAAAACCTGCAAGGCGGAGAGGCTCTATACCAGTTATTGAGTTTATTAATATAGACGCTGGAAATAGTCAGGAAAATACAGCTAAAGCTTTAGCGAAAGGTTCACCTGCTTTGTCACGTAGTAGTGATGAGTCTGATATATAATCTAGGATAATTTAAGTAGCTAATCACCATATCTGGAAAGTCCATCTAGCCAATGTGGTGAATGGTTACTAATTTAGTAGATTAGGAAAGAAGTAATGATTCTAACGTTTTAATAAATATATTTGTTAAATGCTTTAAATCATCAACAGTCGTGTTTTCGTTGATTTGATGAATACTATGATTGATCACTCCAAATTCTATGACTTGAGCTCCTGTTTTAGCGATAAATCGTCCATCGGAAGTTCCCCCCGTCGTGCTCAATTGTGGTGAAATTCCTGTCGTGTCTTTGATCGCATTACTCAATGCCTGAGTTAGTTCTCCAGGATGTGTAATAAAAGGTTCTGCGCCATGCGTCCACTGGATATCAAACTTTAGTTGATGATCATTGAGCGTTTTTTCTATGCGTTCTTTAATTTTTTCAGCGGTTTGCTTTGGAGAATAGCGTAAATTAAAATGGGCTTCTAATTTACCTGGAATAACGTTGCCAGCGCCTGTGCCGCTGTGAATATTAGAAAATTGTAATGATGTGGGTTGAAAATGTTCGTCGCCATTATCCCAATTGATCTGACTCATGGTATGAAGAGCCATAAATGATCGATGAATAGGATTTTCTGCAAGTTGCGGATAGGCGATATGACCTTGTTTTCCATGAATCGTTAATTTCGCTGATAATGATCCACGCCGTCCATTTTTTATGGTGTCACCAAATTGTTGATCACTGGTTGCTTCGCCCACAATGCAAAAATCGATAGCACGATCTGATGGTGGAAGATTGGCGAGTACTTTTTGAGTTCCATCAATAGCAACACCTTCTTCATCGCTTGTTATCAAAAATGCGATAGATCCTAAATGATTAGGATGTTGTGAAACAAATTTTTCCGTAGCGCAAATCATCGCAGCAATACCACTTTTCATATCAGCAGCACCGCGACCAAAAAGTTTACCATCGACAATTGTAGGTTCGAAGGGGGGGGATTGCCACGCATCGAGCGGTCCTGGAGGAACGACATCAGTGTGCCCACAAAACACGAATAGAGGTGCTGAGATTCCTCGTCGAGCCCAAAGATTTTTGACGTTGTTAAAAGGATAATGTGTGATAGAAAAACCCATTTTTTCTAAACGTGCCGCGAGAATTGATTGGCAAGCACCATCTTCGGGGGTGACAGACGGTTCACGTATTAGTTGCTGAGCAAGCTCGAGTGTGTCCATAAATCCTTTATCCACGCTGTTAGTTGATATGTTTTAATCTAGCAAACTCTTCAGTGTTGGTCCACTTTTTAGTGCAAGTCATGGATTCATGCTTTGACCCTCTCTATTTGTGAGAAATCATACTAGATTGATAGGTAAATTGTACCTCTATAAAAAATCTAAAAATGAGAATATAATACGGTTTTGTGTCTAACCTGGATACTGCATGAATAATCGTACGAGAATTATTACGCACTATCCAAGTTAAGTACGGAGGTAAGTATGGAAATTCAGGAAGAGTTTAGGGCAGTTTTAGTTATTTACGACTATGATCTAACTATGACTAAACGTCATAGTCAAGGAATTATGCGACGACGATCTTTTGAATACCCCTCTTATGAGGTGAACCTTAGAGTACTGCCCTCATTGCGATCTCATATTCAAGTATTACGAGCGTGCAAAAATAAAAAAGTATTTTTCAGCGTTGCAACTTTAAATGAATTTAAAGAGCGAATTTATAAATCATTGAGTGTCTTAGGCGTTGAAGAAAAAGATTTATTTCTTTGTGCTAAATATATTGATGAACAAACCTTATCTGCTGAGGGAAAAAATTTTCATATAGTTGATATTCTTTTACAGCTTTATGAGCGACATCCCAATGTCGTAGTAGAGCGTGTCTATGTTGTCGACGACTCACTTGAAGTTCATGATAATTTGAATGGTTATTCTGCTTTTATAATGCAAGACCTCTGGAAAGATAATCCTCGATTAAATGTTCCTGTTGAAGGTATTCTGGTGCCGAAACCAGAATTGGAATATGAAATGATTGAGGTGGAAGGTAAAATGCCTCGTGCCGTGATTAAAATGCACAGGGATGAATTACTCCAAGCGAATGTTTGTGTTGAATTACCCTATAGTGAACGTAGATTTGTGAGTGTGCTTACTTCACTTGAAGAAAAAATTGATCATGAAAAAAAATTTACTTCTTTAGTTGGCTCGCTATCTCAATGCCAAAAAGAAAAGAAAGCTGCTCAAAAAAAAGAGCAAAGATCTCTGGCTAAGTCTTTGGATGGAATGTTTGTAATGAAGCCTAGAGAAAAAAAAGAGCTTTATAATATCAGTAATAGTAGTGATTCGTTAAGTGGATCGTTTATTGAAGCTATTTCTGATTGTGAGGGTGAAGGTGAAGAAAATAAGCCGAATCATGATCGAAAAAAATTATTTGGGTCTGCACAATAATATCGGTTATTAAAGAATAGCCAGCAATTCTCTAGTCTCTTAGAAGAGTGTTGATATCAACTTTCGCACGCGTTTTTTCATCAACACGTTTAACGATCACAGCACAATATAAACTGTATTTACCATCTTTAGACGGTAAGTTTCCGGGAACAACGACTGCTCCTGCAGGAACTCGTCCGTAACTAATTTCGCCTGTTTCTCGATCATAAATTTTTGTACTTTGACCAATATAAACACCCATGGAAATTACAGCACCTGTTTCTACAATCACACCTTCAACAATTTCTGATCGTGCACCAATAAAACAATTATCTTCAATAATCGTAGGATTAGCTTGCAACGGTTCGAGCACTCCGCCAATGCCTACACCGCCAGACAAGTGAACATTTTTGCCGATTTGTGCGCAAGAACCTACCGTGGCCCAGGTATCAACCATAGTTCCGGAATCGATAAATGCACCGATATTGATATACGAAGGCATTAGCACAGTTCCTGCTGCAATAAATGCGCCATGTCTTACGCATGCTGGCGGTACAATACGAACGCCTTGTTTTTCCAATTGTTCGGGTGAGTAGTCTGTAAATTTCATGGGGACTTTATCATAGAATTGAGTGAAGCCGCCGTTCATTGAAGAATTAGGATTAACTCGAAAATAAAGTAGCACGGCTTTTTTTAGCCACTGATTCACTTGCCATCCATCAGGCGTTTTTTCAGCAACGCGAGCAAAACCACGATTTAATAGATCAATTGAGGCGATGATGGCATCACGAATTGTGCTATCGACATTTTTAGGCGTAATCGATTGTCGCTGTTCGTAAGCATTATCGATGATTTCAGCGAGGTCTTGCATGGTAATCTCAGTATATAATGATGTTGAATGTTACGATGATACTCTAGCAAATTTCAATGAGCAATGTTGGGCTCTGAATGTTCAAATTGGGAGGATAAGTGAACGATTGACGTGCAGTAGTTTGCTCAGTATGATACCAAATTCTTTCGGGGTATAGCGCAGTCTGGTAGCGCGCCTGCTTTGGGAGCAGGATGTCGGGGGTTCAAATCCCTCTACCCCGACCAGATAAGATAAGGGGTCAGGTCTCAAATTGACGATTTGGGGTGATCAGGGTTTAACTGATCATCCCAAATCGTCAATTTGAGACCTGACCCCATAAATGCGCCTGTAGCTCAACCGGACAGAGCACCGGCCTTCTAAGCCGGGGGTTGCAGGTTCGAGTCCTGCCTGGCGCGCCATTTACGTTAGGCGAAGTAGTGCTTCCCGCTTTAGTGGGAGTTCCTGAGGACGAAGTGTCTTGGTGGGTGTAGCTCAGTTGGTAGAGCGCCGGATTGTGATTCCGGTGGTCGTGGGTTCAAGTCCCATCACTCACCCCAATACGGGGTCAGGCATGCATTCTTGCATATATGCGTCTTAAAGAATCTTTTGACGCATATATGCAAGAATGCATGCCTGACCTTTGGGGCCGTTAGCTCAGTTGGTAGAGCAGCTGACTCTTAATCAGCGGGTCGTAGGTTCGAAACCTACACGGCCCACCAATCGGTGGAAGATCTGCGAGAGTGGCGGAATTGGTAGACGCGCTGGATTTAGGTTCCAGTGGGGAAACCTGTGAGAGTTCGAGTCTCTCCTCTCGCACCAATCATTGAGTATTAATCATATGAGGTACCATGATAGTCGAAGTGGTTAGAAACATTGAGAGAACTAAAGAGAAAGATCAAGGTACAATTCCTGGACAGAAGAAATTGAGCAAGAAGTGGAGCAATTTGAAGATGAACGGGCAAAAGTAAAATGATTTCGTACCTGGAAAAGTCCCACTAGAAATTGAAGTCAAACGTCGATATGGTAAATCAGTCCGTCATGAGTGGTCAAAAATTGAAGTATCGGTGTCAATTAAGAAAGATGGCAAAGAACAAGCCATTGAAACCAGCAGATCCCCCAGATTGAGCTTCAACGCTGATTCAGCAGGGTGAGCATTGGAATATGAAGCGATTTTTGAAGTGTATCCTGAAATTAAGTTAGTGGATTCAAAGGCATCAAAATTCAGAATTGACCGAAAACAAATGTATCACCGATGCTGATATTGATAAAATCATTGAAAAATTGCGTAACGCAGCACGCAAAATGGAATGAAGTGACAGGACCATCACAAATGGATGATAGTCTCATGATAGATTTTGAAGGAATATGAAGGAAATGAATTCGCAGGTGGTAGTGCAAAAGATGTGGCCTTGGTATTAGGTGCAAAAGGATGATCCTGGATTTGAGGATGGTTTGTTGGACGAAAAAAGGGTGATGAAGTTAATTGAATTTGGAATTTCCCAAAGATTATCTGCAAAGATGTGGCGGGTAAAACAGTTAAATTTAAGGTCAAAGTCCATAAAGTTATGACGTCTGAATTGCCAGAGTGGATGAAGAATTTGCTACAAAATTCGGTGTTAAAGAATGGCGGAATTTACTGGCGTTACGAAAAGATATCGAAAAAAATATAGCGTAAAGAATTGATCGCGCTGAAAAAGAACGAGTTAAACAACAATCTGAGAAGATTTTATAGAGAAAAATGTATTTGAAATTCCGACATGCTTATTGATCCCGAAATCAAACGAATCACAAGAAGAGTTTTTACAGCGTATGAGCGGAAAAAATAAAAACTTGATCGATGCTTTACCACGTGAGCATTTTGAAGAAAAAGCAATCAAAACGTAAAATTGGGTCTGTTATTTTCAGAGGCATTGAAATTTTGATCTGAAGGTCGATGATGATCGAGTGATGACAAAATTAAAGAGTTTGCTGCTTCTTACGAACATCCTGCAGAATTTGTAGAACTATTATTAAAAAAAATCACACGCAAATTGGATTATTTTAGAACAACTGTTTGAAGAGCAAATGGAAGAAAAGTTATTGGAAGAAGTTGAGGTGATGAAAGACAACTAATCTTATGACGAATTTATGAACCCTAAACACGAGGAAGTGTCAGTAAACCCATTTTACCAATGCAGCTAGTGCCTATGGTAGTTGAACAAACGGCTCGAGGAGAGCGTGCTTATGATATTTATTCTCGTTTACTCAAAGAACGCATTATTTTTTTAGTAGGTGAAGTTGAAGCTCATATGGCCAATTTGGTCATTGCACAGTTACTATTTTTAGAATCGGAAAATCCTGATAAAGATATTAATCTTTATATTAATTCACCAGGCGGTCGTCGTAACTGCCGGTTTGGCGATCTATGATACGATGCAATTTATTAAACCTGATGTGAGACATTATGTATTGGTCAAGCGAGCTAGCATGAGCGGTTATTACTTGTGCAGGTGGAGCAAAAGGTAAACGCTTCTGCTTACCGAATTCTACTGTGATGATTCATCAGGTACTAGGTGGTTATCAAGGTCAAGGCATCCGATATTGAAATCCATGCAAAGAAACATAGCGTTGAGTGATCAGGTGAACGCTTAAATGAAGCATTCTGGCAAGAGCATACTGGATAAAACAACTGACACAAATCGTGATTTGTAGATGACTGCAGAGCGCGTGGATTATTTTATGAGCTGATGCCATGACAGCATCACGCGCTAATATAGGATTAATGCTGATAAAGGTAGAAATTAGCACTAATTTAACTTATAGACAAGCGCAGTCATTCGCGGTACAATTGTAAGTCATTCACATGTGCGAATGCGGAAGCAGTATCCCGCGCTAGTAAAGATCTGCAATATGAAACCATGAGCGTTATCTTATTTATACAGTATATAAAGAATTAGAGGGATAACAAATGGAATGATGAAAAAAAGCATTATATTGTTCTTTTTGTGGTAAGAGCCAGCATGAAGTCCGAAAATTAATTGCAGGACCATTCTGTATTTGTCTGTGATGAATGTGTTGCTCTATGCAATGATATTATTCGCGAAGAAGACTGACAAGCACAGTCATCAAGATAATGCCGAAACTAAATTACCCACACCACAGAAATTAAAACAAGCTTTGGATGAATATGTGATTGGCCAAGACGTATGCCAAAAAAGCTTTATCAGTTGCAGTCTACAATCATTATAAACGCTTCATTAGCAAACATCAGACAATGATGAAGTTGAACTTGAGAAAAGTAATATTTTATTGATTGGACCAACGGGTAGTGGTAAAACATTATTAGCTGAAACATTAGCGCGAGTTTTAAATGTACCTTTTGCGATGGCTGATGCAACCACGTTGACTGAAGCAGGTTATGTCGGTGAAGATGTGGAAAATATTATTCAAAAACTATTACAAAAATGTGATTATGAACGTTGAAAAAGCGCAAACAGGAATTGTATATATCGATGAAATCGATAAAATTTCTCGTAAAAGCTGAAAATCCTTCAATTACCCGCGATGTTTCTGGCGAAGGTGTGCAACAAGCGTTATTAAAATTGATTGAAGGCACTGTTGCGTGCTATTCCACCACAAGGTGGTCGTAAACATCCGCAGCAAGAATATTTTACAAGTGAATACCTCGAATATTATTATTTATTTGCGGCGGTGCGTTTTCTGATCTTAGAAAAAGTAATTCGTGAGCGCTCAGAAAAAAGTGGCATTGGATTTTCTGCAAAAGTGCAAAGTAAAAGGATACAAAAAACATTCAGCGAATTACTGACACCAGGTTGAGCCAGAAGATTTAATTAAATATGGATTAATTCCTGAATTTGTTGGACGATTGCCGGTTGATTGCAGCGCTGGATGAATTGGATGAGGATGCATTAATGTCGTATTTTAACAGAACCAAAAAATGCACTAACTAAACAATATAGCAAAATTATTTGAAATGGAAGATGTTGACCTTGAATTTACGAACGGTGCATTGCGTGAAGTTGCTAAAAAGACCATGACACGTAAATCGGGTGCTCGTGGATTTCGTTCAATTTTAGAACATGTTTTATTGAATACTATGTATGAATTACCTTCTCAGATAGAAAATCTGACAAAAAGTTGTGATTGATGAAGCTGTCATTCATGGTGAATCTGAACCAATTATTAATTTAGCTGGTAATAGTGAAGCAGCAACGTAAGATATCTAAGCTAAGGCATCTGTAAGTAAAGCTACTGTGCCAAATCTGCAAGAAAGGGAGACGTTAAGATCCTACAACTAAGAAATGATTGTAGTCCAGTATTTACCCTTGCGCGATGTGGTTGTTTATCCGCACATGGTAATCCCATTGTTTGTAGGACGTAAAAAATCCGTTAAGGCACTTGGAATGCTGCGATGCAAGGTGATAAACAGATCTTATTAGTAGCACAAAAAGAATGTAGCGATTAGACGATCCTAAGACTGCAGGATATTTATCAAATTGGAACGGTATCGACTGTTTTGCAAATGCTAAAATTACCTGATGGTACGGTGAAAGTATTAGTCGAAGGTACTCAACGTGCTAACTGTTAAGCAATTATTTCACATGAAGGATTATTATTCAGGCGCCGAAATTGAATTATTAATACCAGAAATTAATTGACCCGAAGAGATTTACGAGTTATTATTCGTTCAGTTATTAACGCAATTTGAACAATATGTGAAACTAAATAAAAAAATTCCTCCGGAAATTTTGACATTCATTAGCAGGCATCGATGATCCTAGGTCGATTGGCTGATACCATTGCTGACGCATATGCCGTTAAATTTGGAGAAAAGCAAAAGATTTTGGAAGCTAATAACATTCGTGACGATTAGAATTAGTTCTAGTAGCATTATTAGAAACTGAAATTGATTATATCAAGTTGAAAAACGTATTCAAGGTCGTGTTAAAAACCAAATGGAAAAAAGCAGCGGGAATATTATCTCAATGAAAAAATGAAAGCGATTCAAAAAGAGTTAGGCGAACTTGAAGAATCTCCGGAATGAAATTGAACAGCTTGGACAGAAAGAATTGAAAAAGCAGGCATGCCCAAAGAAGCAAAACAAAAGCAAGGCTGAATTGACTAAACTTAAAATGATGTCACCTATGTCGGCTGAAGCGACGGTTTCTCGAAATTATCTTGATTGGCTATTGACAGTTGCCTTGGAAAAAGCGAACTACGGTTAGCTTCAGATTTAATCAAAAGCCGAAGACGGTATTAGAACAATGATCATTATGGTTTGGAAAAAGTTAAAGAGCGAATTATTGAATTTTTAGCCGTACAACAACGGGTCGAAAAAATTAAAAGGACCCTATTTTATGTTTTGTAGGACCTCCTGGTGTTGGTAAAACATCGTTAGGTCAATCTATTGCAAGTGCAACAGGGCGAGAATTTGTGCGTATTTCTTTGGGTGGTATTCGCGATGAAGCTGAAATTCGTGGCCATCGGCGTACTTATATTGGTTCGATGCCAGGTAAAGTTATCCAGAAAATTGGCCAAAGTTAAAGTGCGTAAATCCACTTATTTATGTTAGATGAAGTAGACAAAATGGCGATGGATTTTCGTGGTGATCCGGCATCGGCATTATTAGAAGTGTTAGATCCAGAACAAAATCATGCATTTAATGATCATTATCTTGAAGTTGATTATGATTTATCTGAAGTGATGTTTATTGCAACAGCGAATTCACTCAATATTCCTCCAGCGTTATTAGATCGTATGGAAGTGATTCGTTTTGCGGGTTATACAGAAGATGAAAAACTGCAATATTGCACTACGTTATCTTAGTGCCTAAACAAATTGAGCAAACTGGTTTAAAACCTGAAGAAATTAGTATTACAGAAAGTGGCATCCTCGAAATTATTCGTTATTATACACGTGAAGCTGGTGTGCGTAATTTTGAGCGTGAAATCGCAAAAATTTGTCGTAAAGTGGTAAAAGAGCTCTATTTTCAAAATCAAAATGGTAAAGTGAAGAAACTATCATTACGGGTCTCAATACTTGAAAAATATTTAGGTGTAAAAAATTCCGTTATGGTTTGACTGAAGAACAAGATCAAGTTGGCCAAGTGACTGGTTTGGCTTGGACTGAAGTTGGTGGTGAGTTGTTGAAGATTGAATCGGCTGTGATGCCAGGTAAAGGTAAAACGATTATCACTGGCCATTTGGGTGAAGTGATGCAGGAGTCTATTCAAGCGGCGATGACAGTGGTTCGTAGCGTGCCGATGTGTTCGGAATTCCAGATAAATTTTTCCAAGAAAATGATATTCATGTACATGTACCAGAGGGTGCAACGCCTAAAGATGGTCCAAGCGCTGGTATTGGTATGTGCACAGCATTGTATCTGCATTAACAAAAATTCCTGTGCGAGCTGATGTTGCAATGACGGGTGAAATTACATTGCGTGGTGAAGTTTTACCGATTGGTGGATTAAAAGAAAAATTATTTGCGGCGCATCGTGGTGGTATTAAGAAGGTGATTATTCCAGATGAAAATAAGCGTGATTTAAAAGAGATTCCAAAAAATATTACACATGGATTGGAGATTATTCAACCGGTTCGATGGATTGATCAAGTGTTGGAAGTTGCATTGACTTATCAACCACAGCCTTTAGCTGTTGTGGCTGAAGTTCCGCTGGAAGTTGTTGCCGATAAATCAAAATCGCGTAAGAAGCCAAAACGCTCCGATGATACACGCGCTCATTAAAAAAGTTGTCGCGTCTTGAACAGTAAATTTACTCGTATTGATGACATCGAAGATGAAGTAGAGAAGTATTTCAAGGAGTTGTCCGATTTTTATAAGACAGATGAGGAGTTGATACAGACTTTACAAAAAATCTATGTGTTAGTTTCAACTGATTATCCTGAATTTAATGATGAAAGAGGTGTGAATGGTCGAATTCAAATTTATTTAAAGATCAATGAAAGGCTCAATTCTTTTAAAGAGCGTACTAATTCAGTCCAGATTATTGAATATATCGAAAAGTTAATACCAAACATTAATTCCTGTATAGATCATTTAAAAAATATTGATTATTATTATTCAGAAGAGGATGAAACTAAGCCCAGAATAAAATTAGATATAGAAGGCTTGTCTAAAGATAGTCCCCCACGTTTTTTTGACAAACACCATTATCTAATATACTTGGTACCATTTTTTTTGTGGCCATATTTCAGTGATAGATATAAGGGTGTTCAAGAAGATACTTCCCCCTTTATAAGATTTGGTATGAGTTATAGTAAAAATGCGTTCTTTATAAAGTTTTCATTATTGTTGTTATGTATTATTCTTTTGGTTGTGTTTAAGGTTATTCGATCTTGGTAATGCAATCAGTTATCTAGTAAGTTTTGAAATAATTGCCAGCAAATATCACGAGCAAGAACATTTAATCATAACAATTTCAGCACCGAATTCATAATTTAAACTCTGCAAATAAGCAAAACCTCTAACAACTCAAGACGCGACGCCTTTACTCAGCTTCGTCGAAGCGATTTTCGAAAAGGGCTTTGATTTGGGCGAGGGCTTCGAGTTCGTCGGGCCCGGAGACGGTGAGTTCGAGTTCGGTGCCTTTGGCAGCACCGAGCATCATGATGCCCATAATGCTTTTGCAGTTGACTGTTTTATTATCGAGTGTGAGTTTTGATTCTGCAGAATAGCGGCTGGCAAGATTGACGAGTTTAATGGATGCTCGTGCATGTAAACCTAATTTGTTGATGATGGTGACTTTTTCACGAAGCATTATTCTTATCCGAATCGTCAGAACGACATTCTACAATGCCACCTTGTCCACCTGATACTGCGTTTGCAGCAATTTCATCGAGCGATAAATTCGGATAATTCATTACGCGCAGTAACATCGGTAAGTTTAATCCGGTGACAATTCGAACATGACCTGTTTCAAGCGTATCTTTGCAAATATTAGAAGGAGTGGAACCGTATAAATCGGTCAAAATTAAAACACCTTCACCTGAGTCAAGTTTAGCAATAGCATTTTTCACTAATAATTTTAATTTGTCAGGGTCGGCATCAGAAGGAACACCGACAGTCGAAAGTTTTAGAGGTAATTGATGATTAAACGATGTATCAACAGCATCAGCGAGTGCTTTACCAATGTTATGATGGCTTACAATTAGAACAGCAACACTCATGAGGGTTGTCCTGTATTTTCATTGGTTTTTGCAATAAACGTTTGATTAAAATCGAAACCTTTTTTACGCTGAATTGATTGCATCGTTGCTAATTCAATGAGCAGAGCAAGATTTCTTGAAGGAGCAGCAGTGAGTTGAACATAAGGTAATTCAACATCGAGTATGGTGTGCGTTGTATATTCGAGCATCAGTGGATTCAGGGATTGTTTTGGTTCATGCGGTAATAGATCAATGATGAGATCCACAACATGTTTTTTGCACACCGATGATACACCATAATATTGCTCAACATGGATAACACCTAATTCACGGATATTTAAGCATCCAAAAAGAATATTGGGAGAACTCCCAACAATTTGATCGTGCTCTTTTTCTAATGAGACTGCGTCATCACTCACAAGCTGATGACCTCTATCGATGAGATTGAGCGCTAATTCACTTTTTCCAATTCCACTGGGGCCTATGATATAAATTCCTTGATCATAAATACTCATCAGTAAGCCAGTTGTGGTATGTGTATTCATCGCAGTTTCCCTGTCACAATTCGATATAATTCTTCATCAGATTTTGCATCGCGTAATTGTTCACGAAATGATTTTACGGAAAATAATTCTGCAAGTTTCGAGAGAATTTTTAAGTGTTCTTCAGTGTTTTCAATAGGAATGAGCAAGCCAAATAAAAGATCGACGGGTTCATCATCAGGTGAGTCAAAATTAATTGGATTGACTAATTGGATGAGTGAAGCGAGTGGTTTATCCAAACCTTCAAGACGAGCGTGTGGTAGTGCAACACCAAATCCAATTGCCGTGCTACCTAATTTTTCTCTTTCAATTAAAGCATTCAGTGCATCTTTTTGTTTGATAGATGAGACACCTTGTGTAGCAAGTAAGCAAAGACTTTCAAGAGCGCTTTTTTTGCTGACGCAATTCGCTTTTGCTGCAAAATTCGATGCTGTAAGAAGTTCGATAATGTTCATTGGATTGGTTAATGTTTGTCTTTGTATTTTTCGATTTGACGAAGCAATTTGTCGATGACATTGAGTATGGATTTGTGCATATCATCCGATTCTGATTCTGCGTGTAGCTCGGCACCGGGAATATGGACTTTGGCTTCTACAGAGTGGATCAATTTATTGACAGCCAGTACGACGTGTATGTTGGTTATTCTATCGTTTTGGCGCGTGAGACGTTGAAATTTACTTTGCGTGAACTCGCGTAAAGACTCGGTTATTTCAATGTTTTGACCAGTAAGCTGTAGTTGCATTAATCCCCCCCTCTAATGACTAAAAGAGAGGTATTGTACCCCTATTTTTGAGGTTTGTCTCTAGCTGTCGAAATATGGTCGAGTTTCGGACCCCTATGATTACTCATTAAACTTGTTCAAATATTAGTGTACACGACCTTGAAATCCTGAAAATGTACTATAATAACAGTAAGTGAGTATTAAATGAGTCTACGCTTCTACTGAGATAGCTCCTCGTGAAGCTAGGCTCTAAGCTTAGGAGGTGTATCATGAAATTTAGATTAATGGTTATATTGTTAGTGTTCATACTGGGTGCTTGGAATATAGTCTATGCGGGTGGCACCAGTATTATTGTTAACCCCACGGCACTAGGGCCTTATAAAATTGGTCATACCACGATGTTGCTGACAGATCCGTCCCGAAATCCATGCGGCGTCTCTATCGGGTCGTCTTGCATTACGGTGCTGGGTATTACGGATCTTAGCAATCAAACTAGGCCGATTTATATTCATCTGTGGTATCCGAGTAGTGATGGAGCGGGCCCAGCATCCGTGTATACTGAATCCAATCCACTGTATGACGGAAATCATCCAGGATATGGATTGATGACGTGGACGACTTCCATTCCATCACCTTTAGGGGCACGGGATAACATTCGGGTCGCTTCAGGTAAATTTCCATTGCTTATCTTCTCGCATGGATTTGAAGGCAGTGGAGCTGTCGAAGAAACTAGTATAAAAGAGTTACTCACTAGCTATGGCTTTATCGTCGCAGGCATAGATCATACTGCAGAAGATTCGTCATTATTTGCAGCTTTTGGTTTAGGTCTTGATTCGCCTGTTATGTTAGGAGTTATTACGGGAAATACCCCCGAAGTTGATATTCCCAGGGCTCAAGACATTAGTTCCGTCATTTCCAACTTATTGAAATCATCATCAGATCCACGTTTTGCTGCTTCAATTTTATCTAGCAAAATTGGTGTATTTGGATATTCAGAAGGTGGTAGTACAACGATGATGTCTGTAGCGGGATTGCAAAGTAGTAATTATGTAGGTGATTCTCGAATTAAAGCCGCGATTGCAATGTCCGGTACTGATAACGGCGATAATTTTAGTGCAACTGACTACGCCAATGTTCGTATCCCAATAATGTTATTTGATGCTTCAGGCAGTGATACATTCAGTGGAGTAGCTTTTCCTCAACTGGTAAATAGCTTACCGAAATATTATGTTGATATTTCGGGTGCCCAACATATTCCACTTGCTATACCACAGATATGCAATCTTTACCATCAATATTTTGTTGTAGGCAATAGCAATTTGCTGGCACCTGAGAGTGGATTTTTCCCCAGCATTTACAGCAACAGAGATGTTTTTGATTTTTGTGGTGCTTCATTATTCAGTGGGATTAATAATGCCTCACTTCTCAATGCAGGTGTCAATACCACTGATTTGA
Source organism: uncultured Gammaproteobacteria bacterium (assembly GCA_963725255.1). GTDB lineage: Bacteria > Pseudomonadota > Gammaproteobacteria > JAIEPX01 > JAIEPX01 > JAIEPX01. The sequence goes on from CAVRXV010000008.1 coordinate 41,818, forward strand.
ATAGGATGCTTCCTCTGATGCCATTGCGAAAGCAAATTCCATTATCAGAATTAGAACGCCTCACAAAATGGTATGTGGTTTCATTTTTCAACACCACACTGAAGGGAGATACTCGTTTTGCACCATTCTTAACGAATTCTTTTATCAATCAAGTTGTCAATCCGTTGGTTGATTTTGCAAAGAATTGTCGTAGCGATGCTCCTTCAAAACCTTTATTGGTAAAAGCCGGAGATAAAATTACATTTACTCCAGCAGGTTTTGGATATTTCGTCAAGTACAGTACCGGTAACAGCTTATTACCGGAAGGAAGCAATAAAGTCAGCGCGAATTTTGTTGACCATCAAGTCTTTCAACCGCTGCCATTTTCATTTTCGATCCCGGGATTTGGAAATATCAATGCAATTGATATAACCCAAAATGGTGCTATTACCACAGCTTATCGTGGTTATGCTTCAATAGGTTCGCCTTGGGAAATGCTGGGTGAAATCATTTTTGGTGGAGAGGCTTCAATCACACCGTTAATGAATGACTTTTTGGCACCCGCTGGTGCTGTGTATGCCGATATTCAAACGCATCAAGCTATTATCACCTGGGATTCTATTCAATTACTGGATGGTAGCGCACCCAGTACATTTCAAGTAGTGATACATGATAATGGCACTATTGATATGATCTACGGACAACTAGCCGGTGTGGGTCCAGACTTTTTCCCCAATTGGTTAGGTCAAATTGGTATAGCGACGGGTAAAACAATTCCACTATTAGGAAAATTAGTGACACCCGTCGATTTCACAAAATTCACAAACCCAACATTTCTTCCAATGCTAACTGGGGCGATTGTGCAACAATTCTATATCAGTGTTGATAATTCGACTTGTCCGAAAATTGATGAGTGATCGTTACACAACTAAAGGTGTCAGGTATCCACTTTGTTGGATACCTGACTTTTTTTGATTATGGGTCAGATCTTTGCTTGATGCATACCGATGAGCCAAGCAAAGATCTGACCACTAGTCCTAGTAAGCTTATTTAATTTTTCTCAACAGAGCTAAAAATAACTGATTATTCCAGTTCTCCACAGTATGGACTAAGTCTTTAGAAATAAATTTAATCACATCCTCTTTAGCTGCCTGCCAATTAATGCTATTAATTTTGTTCTCAAGAGCAGTAAAAATAAAGGGGTCAAGTCTAAGATTGCTACCTTCTTAAATAGAGAAGGTAGCAATCTTAGACTTGACCCCTTCAGTTCACAATGTTAGACCTGACCCCTTTACTCCTAAGCAACGGACTCTTCTTCCTGTTTATGAAGAGCGAAATCTTGGCCGAGGTAGACGTCACGGACTTTTTGATTGGTAAGAATAGTTTTGGGTGAACCTTCAGCGATGATTTCGCCGTTATTGAGGATGTAGGCGCGTTCGCAAATATCCAGGGTTTCACGAACGTTATGGTCGGTGATTAAGATGCCGAGTCCACGCTGTTTGAGGTGAGTGATCATTTTTTTGATTTCTTCAACTGAAAGAGGATCGACGCCGGCAAAGGGTTCGTCGAGGAGAATGCAGGTTGGATTTGAAGCTAAAGACCTCGCTATTTCAGTACGACGTCTTTCACCACCTGACAGTGTAGCGCCCTTGTTGTGTCGCAAATGAGCTAAGTTAAATTCGTGTAATAAGTCTTCGAGGGCGGATTGTTTTTCGTGAGCATTTAAATCCTGACGAATTTGAAGAGGTGCCAAAATATTTTCTGCGACTGTCAGGCCTCGATGAATGGAATTTTCTTGTGGAAGATAGCCCAACCCCATTCGCGCACGAGAGGATTCTGGCAGTGCGCTAATGTCAGTATTGTTAATGATAATCTGACCTTCATCGGTACGATGCAGACCAATGATTGTTTCAAATATGGTGGTTTTGCCAGCGCCGTTGGGGCCTAATAAACCAACAATCTCACGAGGATTCACTTTTAGCGAGACGTTATTAACGAGACGTCTTTTACGTCGAATTAATACCAGATTTTTGACTTCTACAGAGTTTGTCATTTGATTTCACTTTTTGCGTTCGCTAGAGGTTCTAACACAATGGTGGTTTTGCCTTGTGCAGATGGTTTTGAAACCACCGTTTCATTCTCAATATCGATCACAATGTGAGGCGATTTCATGACATTTCCACCTTGTGAAACTTTCCCATTTTCTAACAGTCGCACGGTTAATTGAAGTGGGTTGAATTCGATCGTATTGGCCGATGCATAGAGTCTTTGTCGTTCTGGACTGGTCAGTGTGCTATAAACGGCAGGGTGCCCTAACGCCTGCATTTTGTCAATCTTATTTTCTGCATTAAAGTGCACCACGACTGTTTCAGCGTTTAGTTGGGTAGTGCCTTGTTTTGAGACGACGTTGCCTTGATAGGTTAATGTGTTCATGCGCTGATTAAATTGGGCCGAAGACGAAGAAATTGTGATGGGAGATTGCGAATCAGAGGGCAGTGCGAAGCTTAGCGTGGGTATTATCACTAGGCTGAGCAGTGTGAGTAATCGGTTCATACTGTCCTCTTATATCTGTTAGTAGTTTCAATGTGCCAGCTTTCATATCGCCGCGCAACCCTTTGCCCCTCAAAACAACTTGAGGATAGCTAATGGTCACAACAGATTCGCTTTCTGCTGTTTTTTGATTAGGGTGTACAGTCAATTTATCGGTTGTGACCACAACGGCGGGTGCGCTCGAACTGACACGATGTTCGATCTGAACTTTGTCGTAAAGGACAACAGTATCGCTGCCTTGAGTGCTAGTGCCTTTTGTGGCGTGTATGTGCCAGATTTCACCGTGTGGGCCAAAAATATCTAATTCTGGCTCATGAAGTTCTGAGGTGTTTTGGTAAGGGTAATGTTTTGCACTGCTCACATGCAGTCTTTCATGAAGATTTCCACTTTTATCTGTGCTGTGGTAACGCGCGCCTATGATATACGCATCGTGATGCTCCGGGTTTACACCTTGGTTAACTGATCGGCCCGTTTCACCGTTAACTTGCCAAAAGATAAACGCACTGATAGCAATGACGAGTGCAACGAGCGCATAGCTCAGTGCAGTTGAACGATTCACAGGAAAACCAAGTTGTATTTTTTATTTATTAAACAGGGTGTTGCATGTGTTTTATCAAGTAAATTCCGCATGATCTTAAAGTCCGGCATTTAAGAGATCGTGAATGTGAGCAACACCCAGTAAAGTGTGTTGATCGTCGACGACTAAAATGGAAGTGACTTTATGATTTTCCATCATCATTAGGGCGTCATACGCGAGCATTTGAGGTGATATTTTTTTGTAATTTTGAGTCATCACTTGTTTCATCATAGTGGTATGTAAATCTAGGCCTTGATTAAGGGTACGACGAAGATCACCATCAGTGTAAATACCAACGAGATTTCCTGAACTATCTTGTACGGATGTCATTCCAAGTTGTTTTTGAGTCATTTCGATCAAGGCATCTTGAACGTTGGCTTCGAAATGAATTCGCGGAATGGCTTGTTCGCGTCGCATCACATCTTCGATACGCAGGAGTAAGCGCTTACCTAAATTTCCTGCAGGATGATAGCGTGCGTAATCTTGAGCGGTGAATCCTTTGGCTTCGAGTAACGTCAGAGCAATAGCATCGCCCATCACTAGTGTTGCCGTTGTGCTAGATGTAGGGGCTAATCCCAATGGACACGCTTCTTGGACCACGCCAATATTTAAATGAACGTCTGCACGTTTGGCCATTGTTGATGAAGGATTTCCGGTAATGGCTATCATTGGAATGCGAAGATTTTTGATCAAAGGAAGTAAGCTGACAATTTCAGCAGTTTCGCCTGAATTTGAAATGGTGAGAGCGATATCGCGGTAGGTAATCATTCCCAGATCGCCATGATTCGCTTCGCCAGGATGCAAAAAGAAAGCGGGTGTACCCGTGCTGGCGAGTGTGGCTGCAATTTTGCCACCGATATGTCCAGATTTTCCCATGCCGATGACAACGACTCGGCCATCACAACTTAATATCAAGCGGCACGCTTGTGAAAAATTATCGTCGATGCGTTCGATTAATGTAGCAATGGCTTGCATTTCTGCACGAACGACAGACTTGCCTAATTGGCTCAATTTTTCTGAGGTAAGATCGGTGATTGCGGTAACTTCCATAATCTTTGCATTGTATCAGCTTAGCGCGTGAAAGTCGAGTTTTCTCGGTGTATTTTGCTTTTTCGAACTGTCAGAAATTAATGTAAATACTACCAATAATATTGGATTACTTTGATTAGATTTTTTATAGGGTACACATTTTAAAATGAATATGCGAGACTGTGGCGTTAAGAAAATATTTGAGGGGCACTGTATGCTATCGATTCGAAAAGAATTGTTAAACATTTTTCAATTAGCGATCACCGATTTATTGGGTGGCGGGAATATTATAAAAGAATCGAGTATTCAACGGGCGAGTCGTCCTGAATTTGGTGATTATCAAGGTAATTTTGTGATGGGATTTGCTAAAGAGCGCGGAGAAAATCCTAAAGTGATGGCCGATGCGGTGATTCAACGTGTTCTTAGTGCTCAAATTTCCGGGCAATCTGTTTTTGAGAAATTAGAGAGCGCAGGGCCTGGGTTTATTAATATTACGTTGAGCAAAGATACTGTGGCTCAACACCTCATTGCCTTTAATCCTGAAGAATATTCCGAGGGTGCAGAACACCGCAATAAAACGGTGGTAATAGATTATGGCAGTGCGAACGTTGCCAAAGAAATGCACGTTGGCCATTTGCGATCGACGGTTATTGGCGATTCCATTGCCCGCATTTTATCGTTTGCGGGATACAAGGTGGTTCGACAAAGCCATTTGGGAGATTGGGGCACTCAATTCGGTATGTTGATTGAGTATATGGTGGAGCGCAATCTTATTACCGATCAATTGACGGTGATGAGTGATTTAACAGCCTTATATCAACAAGCAAAAGTCGCGTTTGATGCCAGTGAAGAATTTGCGGGTCGCGCACGAGAACGTGTTGTTAAATTGCAAGGGGGTGACAAAGAAACTTTACAAATGTGGCAACATTTAGTGGATATCAGTCGTCAATATTTTGAGAGAATTTATCAGCGTTTAGAAGTGTTGCTGACTCCTGAAGATGATTGTGGTGAAAGTTTTTATAATCCCATGTTGGATGACGTTGTTGCTGAATTAAAAAAAGCGGGCATTGCAGAAGAAAGCCAAGGTGCAATAGTGATTTTTCTTGAAGGATATATTGATCGAGATAAAAATCCATTGCCGATGATCATTCAGAAAACGGACGGAGGATATTTATATTCCACAACTGATTTAGCCGCAGTGAAATATCGAATGAATCATTACAATGCTGATCGATTAGTGTATGTTACTGATGCTCGTCAAGAGCAACATTTTAATATGGTTTTTGCAGCAGTAAAACGAACAAGTTGGGCAAAAAAATCGGTTGAATTTCAACACGTACCTTTTGGTTCAGTGCTTGGAAAAGATAAAAAACCCTTTAAAACACGTAGTGGAGAAACGATTCGTTTAGAATTATTAATTGATGAGGCAATCGATCGCGCCTATAAAATTGTGGATGAAAAAAATCCGACTACTAGCGATGAAGAGAAAAAACAAATAGCGCGAATCATTGGAATTGGTGCGCTAAAATATGCTGATTTATGTAATGAACGAATTAAAGATTATGTGTTTGATTGGGATATCATTTTGTCATTTGATGGAAATACTGCGCCTTATTTACAAAATGCCTATGTGCGCATTCAATCCATATTTCGACGCGGCGAGATTGATGTGAACAATTTAGGGAAAATGAAAAATTTTTCTTCTGATTCTTTAGTCGAACCGATTGAACATGAATTAGCGATTCATTTGTTGGAATTCCATGAGGTGGTTGCAAGAGTGGTGGAGGATGTGCTTGTTCATAAATTGTGTAATTATCTCTATAAATTGGGTGTGTTATTTCATCGGTTTTATGAACAATGTAAAATTCTCAATGTTACGGATAAAGATATTCGCGATAGCCGATTGCAGCTGTGTCATAAAGTCAGTATCACGCTGAAGCAGGGCCTCGATTTATTGGGGGTTGAAGTACTCGATAAGATGTAGAACGGGTATTAGCAAAATTCAGGTTATAAGCTATGATAAGAGAGGGGAAAGGGGTCAAGTCTTGACAAATAGACAAATGCTCATCTTTATTATTTGTCTATTTGTCAAGACTTGACCCCTTCCTCTCTCTCTTACTACGGAGATTGGTGTGACATCGGCATTAGTATCATTGAAAGACGTGCGATTTTCTCGTGGGGATCGCCCTGTCTTTGATAATATCTCCTTGGAAATTCCTCGGGGAAAAATCACAGCGATCATGGGGCCTAGTGGAACTGGTAAAACCACTTTATTACGCTTGATGAGTGCGCAATTGTATCCTGATCACGGGCAGATCTTGTTCGACGGCATAGATATCCATCAAATATCTCAATCAGCATTATTTAAATTACGCCAACGAATGGGAATGTTATTTCAAAGTGGTGGATTGTTTACGAATCTCAGTGTATTTGAAAATGTGGCTTTTTCATTACGAGAACATACTCGGCTGTCAGATGATATTTTAAATGATATGGTATTAATGAAATTGAATGCGGTTGGATTGCGAGGTGCTCGATGTTTAATGCCTTCTGAATTATCGGGAGGAATGTCGCGACGAGTGGCGCTGGCACGAGCATTAGCGATGGATCCAGAATTAATGTTTTATGATGAACCTTTTACAGGTCAAGATCCTATTACGATGGGGGTATTGGTTAAATTAATTAAAGAAATTCATCAGGCTTTAAATTTAACTTCCGTGATTGTTTCGCATGATGTTCAGGAAACAGCGAGTATCGCTGATTATATTTATATTTTATTTAATGGAAAAATTGCAGGTGAAGGAACCCCGGAGGAATTATTCAAGGATTCTTCTCCTGTAGTACAGCAATTTATGCAAGGTTTGCCCGATGGTGTGGTTCCATTTCAATATCCTGCAAAATCCTTCATTGAAGATCTTGCATTAGTCTCTGAGGTTATATGATTGACAAAATTTCTCAAATAGGTGCAGTTGGAATTCAACAATTTCAGCAGTTGGGAGCGTCTGGTTTATTTTTAACGAGAATATTATTTCGTTTTCCACGATTGGTAAGTGGTTTTAAATTACTGGTTGAACAACTGTATGTTGTGGGTGTGCTATCACTATCAATAATTATAGTATCGGGTTTATTTATAGGAATGGTATTAGGATTGCAAGGTGTGAATACGTTGCAACGATTTGGCGCCGAAGCTCAATTAGGTCAGTTGGTGGCTCTGAGCGTGGTGCGTGAGTTAGGGCCTGTAGTAACAGCGCTTTTGTTTGCTGGACGTGCAGGTTCTGCATTGACGGCTGAAATTGGATTAATGCGTGCGACGGATCAAATTTCCAGTATGGAAATGATGGCTGTAGATCCTATTTGGCGTGTAATTTCGCCTCGATTTTGGGCTGGGGTTATTTCCATGCCTATTTTAGCAATGATTTTTAATGTTGTGGCGATTTGGGGTGGTTATTTGGTCGGTGTGCAATGGTTGGGAATAGATATGGGCGCATTTTGGAACAATATGCAAAGTTCTGTCGATTTTCATCAGGATGTTTTAAATGGCATTATTAAAACAGGGGTTTTTGGATTCGTGGTGACTTGGATAGCGGTATACCAGGGTTATTATGCGGAACCCACGGCTCCAGGTATTAGCCTGGCAACAACTCGATCTGTGGTCTATGCTTCATTAGCGGTGTTGGGGTTAGATTTTATTTTGACCGCTGTAATGTTAAAAGGATGGTAATCGTGCGAAATCGAACGATGGAGATTTTTGTTGGCATTTTTATGCTAGCTGGAATGCTGGCTTTATTATTTTTAGCCATTCATGTGAGTGGATTAACACCTGCGTCGCAGAGTGATCATTATCGATTGGTTGCAGAATTTGATAATGTTGGATCTTTAAAACAACGTGCGCCTGTGCGCATTGCTGGTGTCACTATTGGTCGAGTGGATTCTATCCTGCTTGATCGAAAATCATTTAGAGCAAAAGTTGTGTTGCTCATTGAGAATCATAACAATAAATTACCAACAGATACTGAAGCACGCATTCAAACCGAAGGGATTTTAGGTGCAAACTATGTTGCGTTAACACCGGGATTTGATCAAGTTAATTTAACGGAAGGTGGTCAGATTACGATCACACATCCTGCCTTAATTTTAGAAAATTTGATCGGTCAAATGCTATTTAAATCGTCAAAGGAGAAGTCAGGTCATGATCACTAATGTTGTAACTCGAAATATTTTCGCGAGTTTGGTACTTTTTTGCAGTGTTATTGCAAGTAGTGCAATTTATGCGAATGATCCTGCCCCTGTAACGGTGCTAAAAGAATCCACTACTGAAATGTTATCAGCTCTAAAAACTCATCAAGGCACTCTGAAAAGTCATCCTAAATATTTAGAAGATCAAATTCGGCGAATTGTTGTACCAAAATTTGATCTGACATCAATGTCTCAGTCTGTGGTCGGACGACGTCATTGGGAAGAATCTTCTCCTGCAATGCGACAAGCGTTTATTCGAGAATTTACTGCTCTTGTGATAAATGTTTATTCAGCACCTTTACTCGATTATAACGGTGATAAAGTGCAATTTCTTCCACTTCGCGAAGGCATAGAGGGTCAATCTCGAGTTGTTGTGCAAACGATAATTTTGAGACCCACAGGTCAGCGAATTGCAGTGAATTATAGTTTGAAAAATCTTGGTGGTACTTGGAAGGTGTACGATTTTAGTATTGAAGGCATTAGTATGGTGGCCAGCTATCGATCTCAATTTGCTGAGGTGTTAGAAACAAAAGGAATGTCAGGACTACTTGCCCAAATCCGTTCTCATAGTAGGGCGCTATCATGAGTTTTGCTGGTCAAGAATCTTTCACAGTAACAGGTGATCTCGTTTTTACGACGGTACCTCGTTGGCGACGAATAGGGCGACAATATATCGATGCGACCGATGAACCGATTTTCGAATTCGACAATATCACCCGATGTGATAGTTCAGGGGTGGCTTTGTTGCTTGCCTGGTTGCGTGATGCCAAAGAAAGGGGTAGAGTCATTCGTTTTTCGCAGATGCCAGAGCAATTAATCGAAATTGCTCAGGTTTACGGCGTTTTGGATGTGCTGAACAGTAGCCTTACTAATTAAGCTCATACCGTCTGTCGGCTGATGAGAATCTTTTCTTAGACAATCTCCATCGTATCAACGTGTGGAGCTATTTTTGCAGGATGAGTCAATGGATAAACTGATTATTAAGGGTGGCAAACCACTCAGCGGCGAAATTAAAATTTCTGGAGCTAAAAATGCCGCATTACCTATTTTAGCTGCAACTTTATTGGCTCATGAGCCTGTGACCATTGCCAATGTCCCCCATCTCCAAGATGTAACGACCACCATGCGATTATTAGGGTCTATGGGTGTGCATTTGAGTGTCGATGACCGTATGCAGATCGGTGTAAATTCCTCTAATGTTGAAAATTTTTACGCGCCTTACGACTTAGTGAAAACGATGCGCGCATCTATTTTGGTGCTTGGGCCGTTGTTGGCTCGTTATGGAAAAGCAGAAGTTTCTTTACCGGGAGGCTGTGCAATTGGTTCACGCCCCGTCGATATACATATTAAAGGAATGATAGCATTAGGTGCCGATATTGAGGTTGAAAATGGCTATATTAAAGCGAGTTCAAAAAATCGTTTGAAAGGCACTGATTTTCTTTTCGATGTGGTGACAGTCACGGGGACTGAAAATTTGATTATGGCAGCCTGTTTAGCAGAAGGTCAGACAATCTTACGTAATGCCGCATTAGAACCTGAGGTTGAAGATTTAGCGAAATTTCTCAATACCTTAGGTGCAAAAATATCAGGTGCTGGTTCAGATACAATAATTATTGATGGTGTTGAACAACTAGGCGGGGGACACTACACAGTGTTGCCAGATCGCATCGAAGCAGGCACTTATTTAGTTGCTGCTGCGATGACGCGTGGTCAAATAAAAATTAAAGATATTGATCCTGCGATTATGAGTGCGGTGTTATCAAAACTTCGCGAGGCGGGCGCGGAAATTTCACAAGGTGAAAATTGGATTGAATTGACGATGAACAATAATCGTCCTAAAGCAGTGAGTATATCGACTAACCCCTATCCAGCATTTCCGACAGATATGCAAGCTCAAATGATGGCATTGAATACTGTTGCAGAGGGTGTTGCCGTTGTGACTGAAAATGTTTTTGAAAATCGATTTATGCATGTGCAAGAATTACAAAGAATGGGCGCTAAAATTGAATTAACAGGCAAGAGCGCTACGTGTTTTGGTGTTGATAAATTAACCGGCGCTCCAGTGATGGCGACGGATTTGCGAGCCTCAGCAAGCTTGGTTTTAGCAGGATTAGTCGCAGAAGGTGAGACAGTTGTGGATCGAATCTATCACGTTGATCGAGGCTATGAGCGCATTGAAGAAAAACTGACTCAACTAGGCGCGACGATTCAACGATCTTCATAAGCAATCTTCTAATCCCTTGAAGGCAAATAATTTTCCTTAGTCAGGAATTGCTGGCGATTCATAATAATCATAAAATCTAGGATAATTCCTTTTTTCTATATAAAGATTCTTTTTTCTATATAAAGTTGTTGACGATCAGTGAGTTAAATATTACTATAAATGTAATAACTCATGTCATGAAGACATAAAGTTAATAATAAGTTCTTAATTTTAATACTATAGAAAAAGGTGTTTTTATGAAAAAAAAGTGCTCTCGGAGCTCGCAATACGGAGATTAATCCATCTACCCCTCGTCGACCTGTCTCACAAAATCGTCTGGCCGAAATTCTGTTTCGAAGCACAGCAATTTTGAACAGTGTTGGTACGCCCTCTTTTGCATACTTTGTCCAACGTTATTCCTTGAATGTTAGAAATGGGATACAGTTATTGAGGGCTGTGAAAAAACACTATGATCCAGAACTTCATTTTCGTAGCAGAGATTTATATGAGATTTTGAGCACCATCGAGGGGCTCGAAAGTTTTGGTACTTTACTGGAGGAAGGGAGTCTCTCCATCTATGACCAACTTCTCCAAATCTTAGCACGTTGGCGTGTTCATCATTGGATTATAGGTAATCAGGATTTCATTCTCTGGTGTCATAGACGTCGCGAATATTTACCCACTCTGTTAACACAATATGCGGGTAATCCCGTTTTGTTACCTGGTGATATGGTCGAACGAACGTTGCCCGCTGTTGATTTTCTATGGCTGGTTGAATTAGTTGGACCAAAGAATGAGGATCAGGTCGGAATTCGGCTCAATAAAATCTCATCGAAAATATCACGCCCAGAATATGGCAGAGCGTTGCTCAAATTGTCAGCTCAACTTGATCAAATGAACACATTTAAAGCGATAATTTCTCCATTAGCAGAAGACTCTATAGAAAGTGTGCTTCAGTTTGTTCAACAGCGAAAATCAGTTTTCCAAGATTTATTAGCGGGTAGAACTAATCTGATTTTAGATCATTATAGGCAATCGAATCCTCAAGCTGATGCAATCCTTGACGCGGTTTTAGAGGAGAATAAAGGGCTATTAATCCGACTTTTGAATTTGCGTAACCATCAGAAGGTTCTACAAAAACAAGCTGCGCGCGAATTTTTGAGTCCTATCATTGAACAACTAAAGATTTTGAAGTCATTCATTACTCCCTTAGATACAGCGAAAATTGTCGAAATGCTACAATTTTTTACAACCAATCGAAATTTTTTCGCAGTGTTGGCGTTAAATTACAATGCCTTTGATCCAGCTTTTAGATCATATGTTGATGCAAATCCACAAGCGAAGGATCTTATTGAAAGACTTCAAGCTCATGGTCTGCGACTTCGAGGGCTCTTACAGGTCGAGGATATACGAACTGTTCTCACTGATCCTCAAGCAAAAGAATATTTTCGCCCGCTCGTGAATGATTTATTGACTGGATTTTTCAATGGGCGATGGCAGTTTCTTGCTCAAATATCAGGAATTAATGATCAGTGGCCTGATCGAGAGAGAGCAATGGTTTGGGTAGCGACTACCATAGAGAAATATCGTGATGAGATGAGACACTTAGTCGCTGATAAGAAAGAGTGGCGTACCTGGATTAAGCATCATCCTGAATTTCAACCTACTGCGAGCACATTCAGAAATGATTTAATGCAATGTATTGAAGGACCGGTGAAATTATCAGAAGAAAGTTTTGTACTGGATTGTGTAACAGGAGATGTACGAGGTTGTGTGGATGTGCGTCCTGGTAAAGTACGGTCCTATGTGCCTATTATTACATGTCTTTTAGAAGCATTGGGTGATCTAACCGAACACGATACTGTGAATACTATTTCAAAAGATGTGTTGTTATTTAATTTTGTTGCACATCCTAATAATCATGCATTGCTTCAGTTTTTTTATCACGGACTTCAAAGAATCCGTCCCGTTTTAGAAGCTTTTCAAGATCATCAAAATAACAAGGTTGATTCTGAAGTTCCTACTTTTAATCCTGCAGTATTGCGTGACCATTCAAATAGTCCCTTGTCAGTAGAGTTACATAGCGATCTGAAATTTAAGCCATTAAAACCGAAAGGTATTCGGTTTGATTTTCAAGAGCCGCAACAAAGGGTAGATGAAAACGCTGAAAATCAAGAAACACTACCAGTGACTGTAACGCTGCGATAACCTTTTAGCCATCACCTCACCGAAGCTCGACACTATGATCACGAAGAGTTAGGTGAGGTGACTAGATTCCAACTGCAGAAACTAGGTTGATTAGTTGAAATCCATCTTCAACCCAGTGGTTTGATCAGGTACAGCTTCTAGAAGAGGAATTAACATCCTAACTTCACTTGCCACAGCTGCTTGTATTTTCTTTGTATTCAACAACGAAGCATCAATTAGCCTAAAGAAATGCGTGATGAGATCTTGAATTGTTTCACAGTTCCAACTATTGCTGGCAATTATTCCTCGCCCCTCATAGCAACTTTCAATTTGTGCTTCGCTATAAGGTTCTAATGCATCTGCCATTAATAAATGTTGGTAGCAAGTAGAGTAGTATTGTAACGCCAGACTTTTATTGAATTTTGTAAAATATTGAGCCGCAAAAAAATTCATTATTGCTGATAATAAATAACCGGGTGTTTGGTGTCTTTCAGCAGCATGTGATGCAATTTCACAACCTTCTTGAATGACAGCTTTGAAATTTAAATTTGCATTTTCTTTTCCTGAAGATAGTTGATTAATACAAATATTAACAGCTGCTCTAGCAGCATGGAAATTTGAATGTGAAAACGCGAGTGTTTTTAAATATTGAAATACAATTATATTGTGTCCTTTAGCGCGACAATAATTTAATGCGCAATTAAAAAATGGATGAACATTATCGGGTGGAATGACTGGCTTTAGAGCAGGGTTTTTTTGAAGTTCCGCGCTGATTGTTTTCCAATTATTGCTCCATGCAGTTCGATGTTTTGAAGATAAATGTTGCTTGCGCAATTCTTCATTTGTTGCTGCGCTAAAAAATATTTGCAGCAATTTATCAGATAAGGGACTAGAACCACTGCTGCGCAGCGATTCCCTACTAGCTTCTTCCATAAAGCATCCTTTAATTCGTAATTATTTTTCTATAATAACATAATAAATTTTCATTTGCGAACAAGAATTTTTAGCGCAATATGTTGTGAATTATTTTTGCTAATGCAACTAGATGTTGTGTTTTGATTGATTTGTTACTGATTTTTCAATTTTTTAATGTTGATGCAAATATCTTGTAGAGTGTTATAATTTTATATCGATAATGTAAGCGTTCAATGAGGGATCCATGAATCAAAATCATCGTGAATTAATTAGTATTGGATTTACTATAACAGTTGTTGTTATGGCTGCGATTGTGGCTATGCATTTTTTACTTCCCTTGGTGTGGGCGGGGATTATAGCGATAGCAACCTGGCCTGTGTATCAACGTCTTGAACGCTGGTTGGGGTATCGTAAAACCTTAGTTGCAGCATTACTGACCTTCGCATTTACTCTGGTAGTCATGGTGCCTTTGGTGTGGTTAACCATTAAAGGGCTACACGAGGCGCGCGTATTTGCGAACTTCCTCATCCAATCCAATACTGAAGGGGTTCCTCCACCGGATTGGATTAAAAGTTTGCCTTGGGGCAGTGATTACCTGCAAAACATGTGGCAGGATAAATTGGGGCATCAAGGGGCAGTATCTGAATTGTTAGAAACTGAAACCTCTTCAATTAAATCACTCAGTGGTTTCGCAAAAACAGTTGGGTTGCAAGTGGCTCATCGTTCAGTTGTGTTTGGTTTCGCTCTTTTGTGTTTATTTTTCTTCTACCGGGATGGGGAAAGTTTGGCTCAGCAGATCAATGCTTTAGGTGATTATTGCTTAGGCCATCGTTGGCATCTTTATTCTAGTAATTTGCCGAATGCGATCAAGGCGACTGTCAATGGATTAGTCTTAGTGGGTTTGAGCGTTGGTGCGATTATGGGTACTTGCTACGCCATATTGGGGGTTCCATTTTCAGTCATGCTGGGTGCAGCTACCGCACTATTAGCGATGATTCCTTTCGGAGCTCCTATTGCATTTGTTACTGTAGGGTTGGTTCTATTGATTAAAGGTAGTCTTGCAGGTGCTATTGTAGTATTAGTTGTTGGTTCGATCGTGATGTTTGTGGCAGATCACTTTGTACGTCCAGTCATTATTGGTAATGCTACCCAGCTCCATTTTCTCGCCGTATTATTTGGTATTTTAGGTGGTGTCGAAGCTCTGGGGCTAGTCGGCTTATTTATTGGTCCCGTCGTGATGGTGTTGTTCTCAACCTTATGGCGCGAACCAGAGTTAAGTTAAGTAATAACGTTACCATTCAGTACCTTGGCTAAAATGGCTAAAACATTCAGAGTCTTTGTCCAGGTTGGGTGGAAAAATTTCATTTTAAAACCGAGGATGTTTCTTAGCTGCTTGAAATTTTCTTAAAATAGAGGATTTTAATTTTTCAATAAATTTATTTCCGCGCCGAGATAGGCGAAATATGGACGTTTCTATCATGTGGTGAGTAGCTTATGTAATGACGACATAAATATTGGCAAGCCCACGTCGGATGCCGAGGAGTAGCTTTTTAGGTTTTGCTTGAATGAGTTTAGCTACATCTTTGATTTCACGTGTTTTATCGCCGTTGGCTTTGAGGATTATATCGCCCGGGCGCAAGCCGGCTAGAAAGGCGTTGGAAGTGTCGTTCACTTCTAAAACAAGAACACCTTGAAGCTCTTCGTTTTGTGTATCAACTTGATGAATATTATTTAATCGAACTCCCATCAGTAATGAGTTTTCTTTTTCCATGGTTTTAATGGCTTTTTCAATTGTGTCGATGCCGACGCTTAAATTCAAGGTTGATTTTTTGCGTTGAACAGTGAGTTTTAATGTGTCATCGACTTTGGCAGTACCGATGATACTGCGCAAATGATCAGCATTGCGAATAGCTTCATTGTCAATTTTGAGGATGACATCTTGTTCTTGCAATCCACCTTTTTCAGCAGCAGAGCCTTTATTCACTTGAGTGACTAAAGCGCCAGAAGAGTTGGGCATATCCAACGCATCTGCAAGCGCTGGGGTGAGTGATTGGACCATCACTCCGACAATGCCTCGATTCACTTTATGATATTTGATTAACTGGTCCATAACGCTTTTAACCATATTGCTGGGTATTGAAAATCCGATCCCCACACTAGTGCCTTGTGGACCTAAGATGGCCGTATTAATTCCCACTAATTCACCTTTCATGTTCACTAAAGCCCCACCAGAGTTTCCTGGATTAATGGAGGCATCGGTTTGAATAAAATTTTCATAACCCCCGGGACCTTCAATGCCAATGCTGCGGTTTAGCGCACTAATGACACCCGAAGTAACGGTTTGTTGCAGGCCGAAAGGATTTCCGATGGCGGCTACAAAATCACCGGCAGAAAGTTTGGATGAATCCGCTAAAGGAATGGATTTGAGATATTTATCTTTGACTTGAATCACAGCCAGGTCAGTAGGGGGATCAATACCAATAATCTCCGCTTTTAGTT
The DNA here is from genome assembly GCA_963725255.1 of uncultured Gammaproteobacteria bacterium. Taxonomy (GTDB): domain Bacteria; phylum Pseudomonadota; class Gammaproteobacteria; order JAIEPX01; family JAIEPX01; genus JAIEPX01. The sequence goes on from CAVRXV010000008.1 coordinate 57,993, forward strand.
TTCGGCCATCATTCATCGTAACAATCAGAACTGAGCTGTTTCGAATGACATGAGCATTGGTGACAATGTAGCCGTTTTCTGCATCCACGATTACGCCCGATCCCGCGCTTTCAAATTTTCGAGAGGGCATTAAATCATAATTATCAGGGTTCGAAGGTTGACCTTGACTGTTTTGTTGAGCTTGTGGGGATGAAGGCACAACAGCGATAGAGCCGCGAACGGTGATATTCACAACGACGGGCATTACTTTTTCCAACATCGTGGCCATGCTGGGTGAATAATTGGGGGATGTTGAGGTGACTTTATTGCTCGCCGTAGCGGTGATATTGATGCATAAGGTTGTTAGGATGAGTAAATATTGAAATCTGTTTTTCATTGTCGTTTCTCCACTGAATTTGCGATCAAAATTATTGAGGCCATTCTACCAGTACTTCCACCCGCTTTGCGATAGGAAAAGAACATTTTATCATCGGTATAGGTGCAATAATCACCCCCGTAAACCGCTGTGACGCCCTCTTGATTCAGTGATAATGTTGCGAGTAGGTAAAGATTAGCTAAATATTTGCCATTGTTTTGAGGAATGAATGCTGGCGCGTTAATAGGTTGTTGTGTCGTGAAGGCCTCGAACACTTCGGGGCCTACTTCAAAAGCCTCAGGTCCAATGGCGGGTCCCAGCCACGCTATGATATCTGATGGTGGAGATCGGAAATTTTTTATAGCTTCCGATAAAATGCCCGATAAACAACCACGCCAGCCTGCATGAACTGCAGCAACTTCCGTACCTGCACGGTTGCAGAGTAACACGGGTAAACAGTCAGCAGTGAGGACAGCGCAAATCTGTTGGGGCTGGACTGTATAGCACCCATCGGCTGTGGGTGGATTGGCACTCAATTGTGTCACATCGTGATTGTCGAGGTTGACGATAATATTACTGTGAGTTTGATTCAGCCAGATGGGCTCATGAGATAAATCTAAAGCGTTCAGTAATCTCTGGCGATTTTGATCAACGTGAGCTGGATTATCACCCACGTGGTGCCCCAGGTTGAAACTTGCATAGGTTCCTTCACTGACACCGCCCTTACGCGTTGTAGTTAGTGCAATAATTGAGGAGGGCGCAGGCCAATCTGGTCGTACAATATCAAGCTGATTCATAAAGTTCTTATCCATGCAATATCCAGGCTAGGTGCCCTGTTAAATATAATAAACTGACACCAATCAAAAAAACGATTCCAAATCGTCCAAGGATTAATAATGAACGGCTCGGTTGATGTTCTTTGGGAATAATTTCTGAATTGGTGATGACTTTGTAATTTAATAATGCATACACTGGAGCGACTAAAAACGCGAGTGTGGTTGCAAAATCCAACAGACGAGTCATATTTTTAACAAAATAGCCTGATAAAATGATGCATCCAAAAAACAAAATGAGCACGCTGTACCAATACAATAGAGGGTAATATTTTTTCATGGTGGGAAAAGCTAAATAGGTTGCTGTAGATATTGCGCGAGGATAAGCATCCAAACAAACAATGGTCGTGCTAAACATGGTGGTGAGCATTGCAATTTCTAAAATAGGTTCACTCCAAAATCCAATATGACTGCTATACAACGTTACTAATTGTTCTGTGAATTTAACGCCTGAATCTGAAAAGTTTTCGCCGCTGCCGAACATCACTAGCGTTCCTAAAGCGACAAAAAATACGGCAAGCACCCCGTTTAAAATATATCCGATATGAAAATCGAGCATGGCTTCTTTGGGTGTAGGTGGATTAGCGCTCACGCGGTGACGTCTTTTGGTCCACAACGAAACCCAGACTGACACTTCGAGTGGTGCTGGGATCCAGCCCATTAAAGCCAGCATGAAACTGAGTCCTGCTAAATTCCATAAATCAGGGCGCGGCGTAGTGGCAACTCGTTCCACGTTGTGGGGGAAAGCCAACATCACAACGGTAATGGTGGATAGTGCGAGTATGACTAAAATTAATTTGACCGTTCGCTCAAGCCAAATGTAGTGTCCAATAAACACAATCGAAGCGCAGACACTGATGATAGCAATGCTAAAAACCAGAGGAGATATTGTTGCTCCAATCATATACGTGAAAATATTCGCTGTGATAAAGCTCACTGTAGCGACGGTAATGAACGAGACACACATCGTAATGGCGATATATCCGAATAAAATCCAACGTCCAAGATGGGCATACCCTTGTAATAATGTTTTATTTGTGATGACCGTGAGACGTTGTGAATATTCGAAAAAGGGATATTTTATGATAGTGATCAATATCACCGCAAAAATCATAATAAAACCGTAAGTGGCTCCCGCGCGTGTAGATTGAATTAAATGCGAAGCTCCCATCGCTGCAGAAGCGAAGAGCATGCCAGGGCCCAGCATGCGGCCAAAATTATAAATGCGCTGAAATAAGTTCATGAGTGAGTCTTGCTTTATGGTATACAACTCCCTACGATTAGCCTCCTACTGTAACTGATAGAGTGTGAAATGGTCAACCATACGCCCTTCTTAGAATTTAGTCGTACAAATTGGCGTCAGTTTCGACAAGATACACCACTGACTTTAACTGAAAGTGAATTAGCCCGACTGCGTGGTCGTAATGAACCCATTTCATTAACGGAAGTTGAAGAAGTCTATTTACCGATTGCACGTTTACTCAATTTATATGTTGAAGAAACACAAGAGCTTTATCGTGTAACTAGCAGATTTTTAGGAACTTCTGTGGCTCGAGTTCCGTATATTATTGGCGTCGCTGGAAGTGTTGCTGTAGGAAAAAGTACTATTTCACGATTACTGAAATCTTTATTATCTCGATGGCCTGCACATCGAGAAGTTGATATTGTCACAACCGATGGATTTTTATTTTCCAATAATGAGTTGGCACGTCGTGGCCTAGAAGACCGCAAAGGTTTTCCAGAGAGTTATGATGTCCAAAAATTAATCGAATTGTTATCTGATATCAAAGGTGGAAAAACCGATTTAAAAATTCCCATTTATTCTCATGAATATTACGACATCATTCCTGATCAGTTTGAGACTATTCATTCGCCCGATATTGTCATTGTTGAAGGTTTAAATGTATTGCAAGTAGGCGGCTCAAATCCTCGAGTATCTTCACGAGTGTATGTATCAGATTATTTTGATTTTAGTATTTATGTGGATGCTGATCCGCAGGTTATTCAGGCATGGTTTATCGAGCGATTCATGAGCTTTAGATCGCAATCATCTGATAATAATAAACTTTTTATGCATCAATTTTCGAAAATGTCAGATCCGGAAGCTCAAGAATTTGCGCATGATATTTGGGCGTCGATCAATGCAAAAAATCTTTTTGAGAATGTGTTGCCTTATAAAAATCGGGCCAATTTAATTCTACATAAAGGTCGTGATCATGTGGTTGAGAAGATTTTGTTGCGAAAGTTGTAGGGGGAAGGGGTCAAGTCTTGACAAATAGACAAATTTTCTCCTTTATTATTTGTCTATTTGTCAAGACTTGACCCCTTCCCCCTGACATTAGGAGTAACCTATGTGGATTAAAAAAATTAAATATACCTTCATTGTGTGTCTGCTGTTATCGCCCATTGCGATTTTTGGATGGAGTGGTGTTGGGCATAAAATTGTGGCCAATATTGCCTATGATCATCTAACGCCAGAGGCAAAAAAAGCGGTAGATCAATTAACTTTTGATCCTGAGAAGCGATATTCAGGGCGTAGTCGTTTCGTTTATTGGTCGACATGGGCAGACTGGTCGCGGGATCGAGGGGACAATCGATTTCGACTATGGCATTACATTGATTTGCCACTATCAGATAATATCGCTAAAACCCGCCCCCCAATGCAATCAATGCTGTTTATGGCATTAATCATTGCCAAGTTGTACTGAGAAACGCAACGGCTAGTGTCGAGGATCAACAAACGTGTTTGAAGTTGTTGATTCATATCGTGGGGGATATTCATCAGCCCTTACATGCGATAAATCGATACAGTGCTTATCATCCTAGAGGTGATCAAGGCGGTAATAGCTATTTGATTCGCAGTAAAGTGGCAGACAATTTACATGCGTATTGGGATCGTGGACTAGGGAAATTTACGCCTTTGCAACGACGTCAGGTCACTACGGGTGTGCGAATTTGGCAGTATGCTGAAGAAATTGAGGAGCGATATCCTGTGGGTCAGACCCCAGATAGGTTACCTATAGAGTGGGCGAATGAAAGCCGAGCTATCGCGGAGTCTTATGTTTATCAAATTCCTGAAGGAGCTTCGCCAACCAAGGACTACCATGATAAAGGGATCATCATCATGGAAGAGCGGTTGGCGCTGGCTGGGTATCGATTGGCGGCTATGCTGAACTCGATCTATACTAAGTGATGGAAGGGGTCGGAAGGTGTCAGATCTAAGATTGATACATTCTTAAAGGGTTAAAGCAGTAATTTTATTTATCATGTAAAGAATGTATCAATCTTAGATCTGACACCTTCCGCTAGCAAGGACGCATATATGAACATTTTAGTGGCAGGTGCCGGTCAAATCGGTTCTTTGTTAGCCCAGCTATTGGCGGCAGGGGGGTACAAAGTGCATTTGGTTGACAGTAACGCTGATCATTTTTCCAAGCTGTCGGCGTTGTCTAATTTGACGACTGTCGCAATGAATGTAATGTCGGGCGTTGATCTCGAAGCTTATATCAAAAACAACGCTATTGAAGCCTTGGTGGCTTGCTTACCTTACTATTGTAATTTCTCCATCGCTGAAATGGCTGCTCTTTGCAATTGCCATTATTTTGATTTAACCGAAGACGTTAAAACAGTGTCGGCCGTACAAGAATTGGCCCAAGGGAAGGCTCAGGCTTTCGTATCACGCTGTGGGGTTGCGCCAGGCTATATCAATATCTTAGCCCATCACCTGATGCAAAATTTCGAAAGCTTAGATTGTGTGAAATTGCGCGCGGGCTGTTTGCCACAACATGCTACCAATAGTCTTCATTATGCTCTGGCCTGGTCTATTGATGGGCTGATCAATGAATACGGGAACATGTGCCCAGCTCTCGTCGATGGAAAAAAGACCTATTTACAGCCATTGGAAGACTTAGAAATGGTTGAGCTAGATGGGGTAATGTATGAGGCGTTTAACACGTCTGGCGGGATTGGTGGGCTGCATGACCGTTATGAGGGCAAGGTTAACACCCTCAATTATAAAAGCATGAGATATCCTGGGCATGCTGACCGGATGAAGTTTTTAATGCAGGATCTCAAATTGAATGATGATCGAGAGGTCCTCAAAAAGATCTTGTTAAGAGCCCTGCCCAAGACAGATAGCGATGTGATGATCATCTATGTATCGGTGTCAGGCATGCGAGAAGGGGAGTTCTTTGAAGAGAATACCCTGAAAAAGATCTATCCCAAAACCCTGTTTGATAAGCGTCATTCGGCCATTCAAGTCGCTACGGCTAGCAGCGCTGCGACCGTTATAGACCTCGTGTTAAGCAATAAGAAATCCTATCAAGGCTTTGTTTATCAAGAAGATATTAGTCTTGATCAGTTTATGGCCTCATCATTTGCTGTCCCATACAAAGACCTGTTGTAATTTCTGCTACCTGAGACAAACGCTCATATTTTGCCAATCTCGCGTGAAAAATGGGATTAAAAATGCTCATTTACATGAGTAAACTCCGCCTTTTTAATCCCATTTTTGACGCGACCTTGACTAAAATCTGAGCATTTTACCACTTCCATACTTTAAATGAGCAGCCATCCGAGGGCTGAATGGCTTGGTGGGCGGGCATTTGATTTTAAAATAAGATAAAAATATGAGTTGACGTCCTATATTAGCATAAAATACTTGACATTCATAATTTATTGGCATAGAATGACACCACTATTAAACAATATAGAGGTATATGAGTATGAAAAAGGTAGCGCAAGAAGCGGGGAGTCCGAGTCGCATAGTGATGTCAGATAGTGTTGAAGAAAGTGCTTTATTGGAATCAATACTAGCCGATACAGCTGAAGTTACAGCTAGTGTTGGAAAGCTAACTCAAACAGTATTGGATAAATATTTACAAAGTAAAGAAGGCCTGGAAGAGATTTTTCGTTTGGCGGAACAACAATTTCCAGAGCTTAATGCTGAACGTATTGCAGCGATTGCAGCGCATACTAAACTAAAATTAATAATACAGGATAACACAGTAGATAATATTCTGAATATTGAAGCATTACTCAGTGATTCTGGCTCAACTAAAGTAATTACAGATAATATTCAAATAGTTGAGAGTTTTGTAAAGAATTTCAAAAGCTTAGTTTTAGCTCGAGAAAGTATTATGGATTCAGCATTTGTTAACAAGGCTATTGGTCTCGCTGTTATGGTACTCGGTGCTCTCAGCACATTATTAGGTGCATTAGCAATGGCTGTGAGCTTAGGTGCGATTAGCACAGGTGTTTTAGCTCCTGTTGGTGTTGTCGGTGCGAACGCCAGTGCTGGCATGATGGGTGGTGGTGTAACTACTTTTGCTTTTGGAGTAGGTTTCTTTGCTCATGGGCGAAATATCACGCCTAAAGCAGCTCAAGAACCACTGTTGGAAAGTCAAGTACGTACGGTTGCTCAAGACTAAGCTCTGTTCTGATCTAAAGAAGCCAGGTTTATCCTGGCTTTTTTTTGGCTTTACGTCATCGCTACGCCTTGGCTATCGAGGTTAATAGGAGTGCGCAATAATGAAGTGGTAAAACCACCCACTCAGGTTTTCATTTAGCCTCTGGAGCGAATAGGTATCAGGATGATAGCGAGAGGGAAGGGGTCAAGTCTAAATTAATCAATTAATTTAGACTTGACCCCTTCCCCATTCTTCTAAGAAAGTAGCAATCTTAGACTTGACCCCATAGTGCTGGTATTCTTAGCTTTTTATGGCAGTGATAAAAGGTGAAGGATGCTTAGAATCTACAATAGTTTGACCCAGCAAAAAGAGGAATTTGTGCCTCTGATTCCAGGTAAAGTCGGGATGTATGTCTGTGGGATGACAGTCTATGATTTTTGTCATATTGGCCACGGCCGGATATTCGTCGTATTTGACATGGTGTCTCGTTATTTACGATACGCGGGTTTTGACGTTACTTACGTCAGAAATATCACGGATATCGATGATAAAATTATTCAACGGGCAAATGAAAATAATGAATCAATTGAATCTTTAACCGAACGTAACATTATTGCGATGCATGAAGATGAAGCAGCTTTAGGCGTTTTATTGCCTGATCTGGAACCCAAAGCAACGCAGCATATCCCTAGTATTATCAATATGATAGAAGCGTTAATTAAACAAGATTATGCGTATGTGGCTGAGAATGGTGATGTGTATTATTCCGTGAATAAATTCAAACATTACGGAGAGCTGGCTCATCAAGACATGGAAAAATTACAAGCCGGGCATCGTGTGGATGTCACTGAAGTTAAGCGTGAACCTTTGGATTTTGTTTTGTGGAAATTAGCAAAACCGAACGAGCCTCATTGGCCATCTCCCTGGGGTGAAGGGCGACCGGGTTGGCATATAGAATGTTCTGCGATGTCTACTGAAACGTTGGGTAAACATTTTGATTTGCACGGGGGTGGGTTAGATCTGGTGTTTCCTCATCACCAAAATGAAATCGCACAATCCGAAGGCGCCAACGGATGTAAGATGGTGAATACTTGGATGCACATCGGATTTGTTCAAGTTAATCAAGAAAAAATGGCTAAATCATTGGGGAATTTTTTTACGATTCGTGATGTGTTGAAAACGGTTGATCCCGAAGTGATTCGCTATTTTATGTTAGCCAGTCATTATCGAAGTCCTATTAGTTATTCCAATGAAAATTTAGCCAGTGCAGAAATGGCGCTGAGACGATTTTATTTATGTTTGCGTGAAATGCCCAATGCCCCCGAACCTGTTGAGACGGATTATGAGCAGCGTTTTGTGAACTCGATGAATGATGATTTTAATACGCCCGAAGCGATTGCCGTTTTGTTTGATATGGCTCGAGAGGTTAATCGTCTTAAAAAGCAAGGACGACATGAAGCTGCTGCAGGTATTGCGACTCAAGTCAAACGACTAGGTGGCGTGTTGGGAATTTTGCAGCGTGATGCTATTACCTTTTTGCAAGCGGGTGTATCTACAGAAGAGCGGCAAGAAATAGAAGCGCTTATAGCCGAGAGAGCTCAAGCTCGAGTGAATAAAGATTGGGCACGGGCAGATGCCATTAGAGAGCAACTTCATCAAAAAGGCATTGAATTAGAAGACCGACCGAGTGAAACAATTTGGCATAGAAGGGTAGAAGGCGAGCTGTAAAAAAAACCCGCTCATGATTGTGTCGTGAGCGGGTAATCTTGAACTGAACTAAACTAATGGAGATTAGTTTGTTTTTTCAGTTGGAGCAGCTGGCGCAGGAGAGCAGCTTGATCTGCTGGTTTAGGCTCTTCAGCTTTGGAGCTACAGGAGCAGCTGGTGTTGCAGTAGTCTCAGTAGACGGAGCTGCAGCAACTGGAGCTTCTTTCTTCTCTTCAGTCACTTTCTTCTCTTCTGTGACTTTCTTGTCTTCTGTCACTTTACCAGCTTCAGCTTTAGCTTCACCAGCTGGTGCAGAAGTAGATGCCATTTCTTCGGTATCTTCTTTTGCTTGTTCACGTTCGCCACAGCCAGCGAGGCTAAGAGCGAAGATCAATGCGCTAATTGCAATTAGACCTCTCTTTAACATATATCATCCCCTTTTCACGGTTTAAAAATCTCGATATCAGCACTACAGCACTCATATCGTTTACAGGTATACATCATTGTATACACATTCGTTAACAGAAACGGCGTATTCTATCAGCGGTTTTTTACATTAGCAACGAATTGTTTCGATTTCAGTAGGGATATGTTGATCTACTTGTTCAATAGATGTTTCAGTCGGAGTATTTTGGGCCGAAACGTTTCGTCTTACTGAAGGAAAATAACTGAGCACCTGGGAGAATAGAGAGTAAGTGGTTTGCTCAGAGGGTGCAGAAGCTACCTGAGAACATGACGGTGTGAATTGTGGCTCCACAAGATTAGTGTAAATATCGGTCAATCTTTCAACTTGTACTGCATATTTGCTAAACAGTTCATAGAGTCCGGCGTCTTTATGGCGATGTTCTGTTTTGCTCTTTTGGTGAAGCTGCTTAATGTGGCCAAACAATTGAGATTGTTCAATAGGAAACTTACTCATCACAAGACCTAATTTTGTTTCATGTTTTCCTCTCGAGTCTACAACAAATTGCTTCTGTAAAACTCGATCGAACAACTGTTTTGTTCTTTTGAAAATTTCAGTGCATATCGGGTGACCAGAACCCTGATTATGATAATTAAAAAATTGTCCAAATACGCTGGCACTCAGTTGGAACTGTTCGAAACAGAAAATTAAAATTTCCTGCTTTGAAACAGTGTTTTGTTCTGACTGTAATTTATTTCTGAATTCTTTTATCGCGAGTGTTCGAGACACGAGAGTGTCGAATAAATGAACCCGAGGATCTTTGTAAGAATCAATTAAGGTTTGAGTGATAGCCTTAATTTCTTCCTCAGTGAACTCTGGTAAGGGACCTTTATTGACCTTCACACTTACCCCGCAACCGATAGTGTTTTGGGTTCGTGAGTGAGCGTTTCAGCAACATAGGAGTATACTTGAGCTTTGCGTTGAACACTTAATCCTAGAGTGATTGCGCTGACGAGTGATCTTTGTACTTGTTGAGATTTGGAACAATCTTTTTGTGTTTTTGTTGGGCTAGATTTTATTTGTTGATTCTCTTTAATAGTTTCTGTGACTTGATCACTTAATTTCTTCGTTTCTTTTTCTAAAGATGATGTTTGACTCGCAATAAAATGAAGTTTCGAAAGTGCGCTTGCATAATGCGGATTAGTATTTTTGGTCATCTGGAGTTAGAGCAGGCACGCATGCTCGGCTAATAGATTCGCAGCGCTCTTTTTGTTGTTCATTTAACCATAAGATAGCGGTGGCTTTGGTTGCATCTTGATTTCTAATCGCAGTTTCCGTTACCGGTAGTACGTCATTGCTGACACTTAATGTGGCTATCTGAGAATCGCGTTTTGTAGCGGTTTCTTTATAGCTTTTACGAATGACTTTGTTTAAGTGTTGAATGTCACCATATTGCTGCCATAAATTTCCCACTTGGGTAAAGTGAAGAGTGAAGAGTGCGCCTAAATAATTTCCTAATCGAGTCCAAAAACTAGTAGGTCTAAAATCTAAAGACAATATTTTTAGTTGACCTTGGAATTGGACAAAACTTAATTCTCCTTTGGCAAAACGAGTAACTTGTTTCGCTAATTCTTTTTTATATGAAGGTAAGTCAGAATTATTATTGGACTTTTCTGTAACTTTACAAATGAAATTTTCGTAACTAAGACCATTTTCGGGTACTGTAATTTCCAAAAACTCTGCTAAGAGTTGTTGGTTATCTGGCACATTGTCGATCTCGAGAATTTTATCTTTAAGTTGTATCCAGTTATGATCAAAAGCTAATTTGCGTATATTGGCTTTGAAAACAGTTTCGTTTATTTGACCTTGTTCAAATTGCTCGATGTTTTTTCGTAGAGCTTGTTTTTCAGGGCCTAATTTTTTCTTCGATCTATCGATAGCAATTAGAGGTTTTATGATATTGAGAATCTGCGCTCTTTTATAATGTGAGCTAAAAAGTAGATATTGGTAAATTTGATCATGTGATTGTTCGTAGAGAGATGTTACTGATCTAATAATTCGTTGATAATCCGGCTGAGTTTTCAGTATGGTTAGCGGAGATAGAATATTTTCCAGTACGATATAGAGATCAGCAATGGAGCGGTATGGATCAAAAGTATCATCGAGATCTGAATCTGACGGCGGAAAATTCCAATCTTTTGGGAAGGAGGGTAGTTGTTGAGCATCACTCTTTCTAAATAGGGTTTTATTATAACCGGTTAACTCATTCGTTAATCTGAATAATGCATTCCTGCGATGGAATTCTGCGAACATGTTTTCTAAGGGGTTAGAAGATTTCAGGAGGCTGTTACAAGAGGCTTCGATTATTTGATTGTAGAGTTGGTAACCAGAATCCACAGCGTTTAAACTGTTATTAAAGGAGTTATCAAGTCCGTAAGCTCCGTTAAATAAAGTAAAATCATCGATTTTCCCATTGCGAAATGCTTCCATCTTTTCAGATGATGCTGCTATAAAAGGGTAATGAGTTGATATTAGAGTTTTCGGTAATTTTTCAATTAATTCTTTAGCTCGAAACTGATTATGAAGTGCTTTATACATAGGGCCATTGTCTGCCCAAAAAGATTCGTAATGTTCATGACTGAGTACAACTAATTTAGAGCGAAGCAATAATAAATCGTTGTGATAGCCAATTTTAGGTTCAGGGGGTGTTGCATTCTGGGTATTGTGTTCAGCTGTTGTTGCATTCTGGGTTTTTTGCGTAGGGCTTAGTGGAGGTGATGAATCAACAGGAGAAGTTGATCCACTTGAATCACTACAGTGCTCTAGTGCATCTAACGCATCCTGATCTTTCTTAGGTATAATTAATGGAATCTTTCCAAGTTGATCTCCTGCTTCAGCAATGTTAAAAGCTGTTCCTTTAGTAAGAAGAACATCCTGAGAACCTAAATCAACATGTTTACCTTTCTTCATGGTACCCTCCATTGTTGGGCGCATTGTAAAGTATCTTTTATTAAAAAGCTATTATTTTACATAATCTTCAGCATATTATTATGGTGATGAAAACAAGTGATGCATGTTAAATAAAGATGTGCAAGATGGAAGATTAATACAATTTAATGGTTAAGGTGTCAGATCTCAGATTGATATAACTCTAACAATTAAAAGAAAGTGTTAATATCAGACCTGACACCTTAACAAAATTGCAAATGAGTATATACTCTCACACTTTAGCGTTGTATCGTGTGTGTGGCGCACGATTATTGAGGAACTGGATGGCAAGTCACTCCGCATTTCCCAAAATGGATCATTGGATCTATCATCCGCATGGGCGCTATTTATTAGAAGCTGAGCGTAAAGCGTTGGCGTCTTTGTTGCCTCGTTATTTTGGCTATCATCTATTGCAATTGGGTGGGCCTTTACACTTTGATTTATTAGAAACGAGTTTAATTAATCATCATATTCGACTAGCCGATGAAATATCCCCCGGATTCGATGGATCTTCAGTTGAAGCAGAATTTGATGAGTTGCCCTTTTTGCCGGATAGCATCGATCTTGTGGTGATGCCGCATACCTTGGACCGACTTCAGAAACCTCAGGACTTATTAAAATCAGTATATGATGTGTTGATTCCCGAAGGGCACGTTATTATTTTAGGGTATAATGCTTGGAGTTTATGGCGTTTAGCCAAAATTTGTCGACGTCATGATGCCATGTTGCAGCGTGCACAATTTCATGGTGCTGGGCAAGTTAGACGATGGTTGCACCATGCAGGATTTCAAATTGTGTATCATAAGAGTGTGGCTCATCGTCCCCCTATATCAGATGAAGCCTGGCTGAAACGATTTTTGTTTTTGGAACCTATGGGGCAATTATTATGGCCTCATTTGGGGGCGGTTCATTTAATTGTTGCTCAAAAAAGAGTCTTACCTTTTACCGCTATCCGAACATGCATTAAAAAAAGTTTGGTTCGAGTGGGTGAACATGTAACTGAACCCAGCACGTTGGAATCTCATCGACGTGAGTCACAGCATCTTCCGCTTAAGGATTGAGGGTGTTTTTTTGTCTCTCAATGCCATTTTCAGGGGTGTTGATTTTAAAAGCGGGAGATGCTTCCTTTACTATATTTAGGAGAGAGAATCACGGTTCTCTCCCCTAAAACCCCTCATCGTGAAAGGAAGCTTTTCTGCCCCCTTTCTTGTTTCCTTTCAAAGTATTGATCTTAGATCTGACACCTTTTAGTCTTAATCATAATCAAGTATCCTCGGAGCATGAAAGTTTTAATCTACACTGATGGCGCATGTCGTGGAAATCCAGGTCCCGGAGGGTGGGGGGCTGTGTTGCGCTTTGGTGATAAAGAGAAACATCTTAAAGGTTCGGAAAAGATGACAACGAATAATAGGATGGAATTAACAGCAGCCATTCAGGCGTTGCGGGGTTTAAATCGGGCGTGTGATATCGAAATTACTACAGATTCTAATTATTTGCGCGATGGCATTACGAGTTGGCTTGCAAATTGGAAAAAAAATAATTGGCGAAATAGCGCAAATAAACCGGTAAAAAATCAAGATTTATGGGAAGAGTTGGAAATCGAAGTGACTCGACATCAGATTCGATGGCATTGGGTGAAAGGGCATAGTGGTCACCCAGAGAATGATTTAGCTGATCAATTGGCCAATGAAGCGATTGATGAATTATTGGCTACGGATTGAGGACGCTTTATGACTCGACAAATTGTGCTAGATACTGAAACGACAGGACTCTCACCTGGTGATGGACATCGTGTAATAGAAATTGGTTGTGTTGAATTGCTCAATCGTCGTTACACCGGAAATAATTTTCATGCGTATTTGAATCCAGAACGACAAATTGATTTGGGTGCTATGCGCGTACACGGAATTAGCAATGAATTTTTAAAAGATAAACCACGATTCGTTGAGATGATAGATGATTTTATTAATTATATTCGCGGAGCAGAATTAATTATCCACAATGCAACTTTCGATGTGGGTTTTCTCAATCACGAATTTAAATTGTCGGGTTCACATTATCAATCCATTGAAAAAATCAGTGGGGTTTTCGATACGTTAACGTATGCAAGACGATTACATCCTGGCCAGAAAAATAGTCTAGATGCGTTATGTAAGCGTTATAATGTGAATAATTCCAATCGACAGCTTCACGGTGCGTTGCTTGACGCTGAATTATTGGCACACGTTTATTTGGCGATGACGGGCGGACAAGTGACGATGTTCGGTGATGCTTCGGATACTGTTCAACAGGTTGCGGATTCTGGGCCGATAATTCGAAACGACCGTCAACATTCTTTGCCGGTGATTGTTGCGACGGCCGAGGAATTAGAGGCGCACCAACTTTTTCTGGAATCTATCATATAGGGGTCAGGCATGCATCTTTGCATTTAGCATCCTGCCTCTTTAGACGCAGGATGCTAAATGCAAAGATGCATGCCTGACCCCAATTAAGCTGTCTTACTTTTTTCCACTAACGATTTAATGGTCATGCCTTGGATCAAAATAGAAAACATGACGACAGCATAGGTCATCAGCAAAATCAGTTCACGATTTTTACTTTGTGGTAAAGCTAACGCGAGTGCAACAGCAAGACCGCCTCTTAATCCACCCCAAACTAAAATAGTGATCGTGTAAGGTACATATTTTCTTCGTAATTTGAAAAGTGCCATGGGTGCAGCGACTGTGAGGAAACGCACAAAAAGAACGAGAGGGATAGCGATTATGGCAGCGATAATGCTAGAAACGTGAGTTTCGAGTACCAGAATTTCAAATCCGATGAGTAAAAAGAGAACGGCGTTAAGAATTTCATCAATCAGTTCCCAGAATGTGTCGAGGTTATTGCGCGATTTTTCTGACATGGCAGTGTGACGGCCACTATTGCCTATATAAATTCCTGCAGCGACCATCGCAAGTGGTCCGGAAACACCTAAGGCATTTGCAAGAATATACGCACCCGTAGTGACCACTAAAGTGAGCAGAATTTCCACTTTGTAATTATCGATAGCTTTAATCAGTTTGGTAATTATCAGGCCACAGGCTAATCCGTACGCAACTCCACCAACGGCTTGTTGAAGAAAAAGAAGACTCACATCTTGCCAAGTGAGGGGCGTTTCAGAAAAAAGCGAGTTGGTATAGTGAAAGAAACATCACAATGCCAACACCATCATTGAAAAGAGATTCTCCTGCAACTTTAACATCTAATTGTTTGGGGGCATTTAATTCTTTAAAGGTAGCGAGTACCGCAATGGGATCGGTCGGAGAAATCAATGCGCCAAAGAGTAAGCAATAAATAAAATCTAGATGAAGCGAAATTAAGGGTAATATAAAATAAATTAAAATTCCCACAAGAAAAGTTGAAGCGATGGTTCCTAGCATTGCAAGAACGCCGATTTCCCATTTATGTCGTTTGAGCGTAGCAAGATCAACATGCAAGGATCCAGCAAATAATAAAAAACTCAGCATGCCATCGATCAACAATGCATGAAAATCAAGTTGAGAAATTTGTTTTGTGATTATTTGGCCCACCCCAAAGTGTTGATATCGACCAAACACAATTAATAATAATGAAAGAATAATAGAGGATGTCATAATTGCAATGGTAGTCGGCATTTTAATGAAACGTTCGTTAAGATAAGTTGCTGCTACCGCAAGGGTCAAAATAATCGATGCTATGGTATAAATGCTCATAAATGATCCTAATTAATGATCTTCTGGAACATGGCAGTAGGTTTCAGTAATTAAAAATGCAAAAAAAGTTGATAATGCAAGTCCGATTGGAATCACACTCAATGCAAAGTGATAATCTGTTACAGTGAAAGCTTGCAGTCCGTTCACTAGCGTATTATGAGAACCCCAGTGTAAATTGAGGAGAACACCGACTAGTGGTTGAAAAATGGCTCCGCCCATCATTATCATAAAATTGGTGGTTCCCGTTGAAGTGCCCGATAATTTGTTGCTATTTTTTTCGCGAATAAGAGAAAAAACTAAAATTTGACCGCTGCTAAAGAGTCCCAGTAAAAATAAGGATACGTTCATCATAAAAAATGGCACATAAGGAAAATAAAGAACGATTAACATGATGAGTAATCCGCCTATATTAGAAATAATGAGTGGAGGTCGGCGCAAACCAATTTTATCTGAATAGTAACCAATCAATGGGGCACCTATCATCCAACCGATAAAAGTCATCATCATTAATTGTGCTGCTTTTTCTGGAGTGAGTGAATAAGCATCTTGGAAAAAAGGAATACCCCATAAGTCCATTAAGACCGATGCTGGCATATACATCAAAGCTCCGACTGCACCGATGTACCATGTTTGTGGCCGTGAGAAAATAACACGTAAACCGCTTCTGAGTTCAGGGAAGCTACTTCTATAAGGCGGTATGCGGTGAGCATGTTCAGGACGTGGACGATTTCGTAAAAATAAAAAAATGATTCCGGCTAGAATAATTCCTGAGAGTACGACGGAATTTAAGGGGTCTTTATATCCTATAACGTGCACCCATTTTGCGAGGTAATAGTCTGAAAATATTGCCGATATCATGGCTAAAGTAGTGGTTAATCCGGCTGCTAGTGCAAAATGTCGGGTGGGTAACCAAAGCGATGAGATTTTTAATACACTGATGTAACCGAATGCAGCACCGAGACCCATTAAAAAGCGCCCTATACACGCTAGCACATAGCTAGTTTCTGCAGAAATAAAAATAGAAACGCCGAGGGTGCATATCAAGCAGGCGATCACGAGTGACGTACGTACACCATATTTGTCGAGCAAAACTCCTACAGGAATTTGCATTGGAGTGTATGCATAGTAAAAAAAAGCCGCTAAGTGACCAAATTGACCTGCAGAAATATTGAAGTGTTGAATCAACTCAGTTTTCATAGTGCTGGGGGAGACGCGTAAAAAATAAGCGAAGGAATAAAAACTGACTACAATCGCAAACATAATCCAGGGTAAGACGTGTATCTTATAATAAAGGTGGCTCGAAAAATCTTTCGGGTTCTGTCGATCCATGAGTATATCCTGACTACTATTCGTAATCCAAAGGCTATCAAGCTGGATTGCTAAAGTCCATAGATATCTTGCGGTTTATGGAATCACCCTAATAAGGGTGAAAATCCTTATCTTTTAGGGGCCAGCTGCTGGTGGGGCAGCAGGGGCAGCTGCAGGGTTAGGAGTGGTTTTTGTTGCGTAATTAATAACCTTGAGTAGCTCCAAACCTAACATTATTGTGGCCGCTACGGCGAAAAATACGGCTGCAAACTTAAAAAATGCTGGAACTGCTGCAATGACGAGCGGCGGGCAAAAAATGCCGCATAATACCATAGCCATAGCGGCCAATGTAACGGCTATTGCGGCTGCTATTGCGATTCCGACTGCGATTTCTCTTGCTGTTGCCATTTTCTATTCCCCATTGTTAAATTATCAACGTTAAGGGCAGTATACCATATATTACTAAAAAAGGCAATAAATTTAGCTCGAAAAACCGTTGATTAGGGGGCAGATCTAAGTATGTGTCATTCTTAGATCTGACCCCTTCCTTTTCAGTAAGCTCTCAGTATACTGGCCTCAGGAGGACATTATTATGAGTTTAACGAATACAGCTGAGAGCCGCACTCATTATTTAGAGGACTATCGAGTTCCTGATTTCTTATGCGATGCCATTTTCTTGCATTTTGAATTACATGAGGACCACACCACGGTACATAGCGTTATGCATTTGCGACGTAATCCACATTCACAAAATCCCGATTCGTCATTGGTACTGAATGGCGAAGTAATGGAGTTAGAAACGTTATTATTGGAAGGAACTCCAGTATCATCAGAATATTATCATGTGGATACCGAAAATTTAACAGTCGATCATTTACCTGCTCAGTTTATATTAGAAACGATTGTTCGTATTAAACCTCATGAAAATTTAGCGCTCAGCGGTCTGTACAAATCACGTAATAATTATTGTACACAATGTGAGTCGCAAGGCTTTCGTCGTATCACTTATTTTCTCGATAGACCCGATGTCATGACTAAATTTACGGTAACGATTTCGGCTGATAAAAAACGTTATCCACTTTTATTTTCCAACGGAAATTTGGTTGAAGAAAAAGATTTGAGTAATGGACGTCATTGGGTGAAATGGGAAGATCCTTCCTTAAAACCCTCTTATTTATTTGCATTGGTAGCAGGGGAATTGGATCTTTTACAGGATAAATTTATTACGCGTTCAGGTCGAAAAGTCGATTTGCGACTTTATGTTGAGAAAGGAAATTTAGATCAAGCAAGCTATTCGATGGCAGCGTTGAAAAATGCAATGCGATGGGATGAACAAACATTTGGTTGTGAATATGATCTTGATATTTATATGATCGTTGCTGTTAGTGATTTCAATATGGGGGCGATGGAAAATAAAGGTCTCAATATTTTCAATGATAAATATATCTTAGCAAATCCCGAAACTGCAACGGATGAAGATTATGTGTTAATCGAAACGGTGATTGGCCATGAATATTTTCATAATTGGTCGGGCAATCGAGTGACGGTTCGAGATTGGTTTCAAATCACATTAAAAGAAGGGCTCACTATTTTCCGTGATCAAAGTTTTACGGCAGATCACACCTTAGGTGATGTTAAGCGAATTCAAGATGTGAATGTTATTCGCAATGCGCAATTTGCTCAAGATGCAGGACCGATGGCTCATCCTATTCGACCTCATTCCTATATTGAAGTAAATAATTTTTATACGGTTACTGTTTACAATAAAGGCTCTGAAGTTATTCGAATGCAACAAACTCTTTTAGGAAAAGAAAAATTTACCAAAGCGATGGAAACGTATTTTCATCGTTTTGATGGCATGGCAGTGACCACTGAAGATTTTGTTAGTGTCATGTCAGAAGTGGGGCAAATTGATTTAACACAATTTAGATTGTGGTATGAGCAAGCGGGCACTCCCATATTAACGTTCAGCGATAGTTATGATGAGTCTTCGCAAACTTACACATTAAGCGTTCAGCAATTTACACCGCCTACTCCAGGGCAGACTGAAAAATTACCTTTTCATATCCCGATCAAACTCGGGCTTTTAGATTCTTTTGGGCGTGATATTCCTTTGCAATTAAAGGATGAGTCTACTGCTGCAGGTACTCAGCGCGTTTTAAATTTCACTGAATCAGAGCAAACATTTTATTTTGTGAATGTAAAAGAAAAACCAGTGCCTTCCTTACTGCGGAATTTCTCAGCGCCTGTAAAAATTAATTACCCTTATACCGATTCAGAATTTATTTTTCTGATGCGACATGATAGCGACGGATTTAATCGATGGGATGCAGGACAGCAATATTTTATTCGAACGATTCTTGCATTAGTGGATGATTATCAGAAAAATAAACCACTCTCTTTAAGTGATCAGTTTATAGAAGCTGTTGGTGCTGTTCTTTCTGATGCATCACTTGATAATTTATTGAAGGCTGAAATGCTTATTTTGCCGGGTATTTCTTATTTAATTGAATGTATGACAGTTGCTGATGTCGCAGCTATTCATCACGTGCGCGAATTTATCAAAAAACAATTAGCGGTGAAATTATCAACAATCTGGCAAAAGTCTTATGCAGAAAATGCATTGCCCGGTGAGTATACTTTTTCACATTCTGCGATGGGGCATCGTCGAATGAGAAATTTAGCGTTACATTTTTTAATCTTGGGTGCTCAAGATGGAGATTGCTCAATCGCAATTCAGCATTATGAGGCCTCAAATAATTTAACGGATCGTCTAGGAGCTCTGGAAGCGATCAATGGTGTTGAAAGCAAAGACCGTGATCGATTGTTGGCCGCGTTTTATGATCGCTATCAGCGGGATCATTTGGTCATAGATAAATGGTTCCGATTACAAGCTATAGCACCCTTATCGAGTACGTTAGCGCAAGTTAAGGATTTGCTAAAACATAGCGCATTCGACATCAAAAACCCTAATAAAGTGCGTTCCTTAGTGGGGTCCTTTGCGAGCCTGAATCCCCTGTGTTTTCACGCTTCCGATGGCAGTGGATATGAATTTCTAGCAAATATTGTAATAGAAATAGATAAATTTAATCCGCAAGTGGCTGCTAGGCTCATTGAACCCTTGATTCGATGGCGTAAATTTGGTATAAAGGTTCAAGGTCTCATGAAGGCGAGCTTAGAGACCGTCGCTAATCATCCCGCCTTATCAAAGGATGTGGGTGAGATAGTCGTAAAGAGTCTGAAATAATTTTCAGGATGAATTCTAAAGGCAAGTGAGGAGTTAATGAAAAATGATTCTCACATTGCAATTTGGGGTTCTTATCGAATCTGCCAGTGCGAACTTTCGTACGCATGGGTGTTGAAGAGTGATCTTCAACAAGGTTAACAAACCCATGGCGGATGGATGCTACATAACAATTGATTCGACGATGATTTTGTTTTGTAGCGCACAACTGACGGAGAAATAATCCATGTTAAAGTTTTTTTCGAATCTTTTGCTTGCGTGTTTAATTTTTGTAAGCACTGCTAATGTTTATTCGGCCCCTTTGGTTTCAGGTAAACAATCACAATTTATCAAACAAATGCTTCCCCAAGTACGTAAAGCGAACGCTGAAGTTCGACTTGCTCGTGAGCAGTTACTCATTGTGAATTCCAAATGGTCAAAATCTCATCAATTGAGTTCGCGCGATCAATTGTGGGTACAAAAAGTGGCAGCAGAATATAAAATTAAAGATTTTAATTCTAAAGACAAAGCGAGTTGGGATAAATTAATTCGGCGTGTTGACGTGCTTCCTGAATCGTTAATTTTGGCTCAAGCAATTCACGAATCAGATTGGGGTCAATCACGAATCGCAAAACAAGTGAATAATTATTTTGGGCGTTTTTGTTTTTCTTCAGGTTGCGGAATGGCGCCTATAAAACGTCATGGTAAAGGCGATACTCACGAAATAAAAAGATTTAATTCTTTGTATGCATCGGTGGGTGATTATATTCGCAATATCAACACTCATACTGCGTATCAAACGTTGCGTGAAGAACGTTCAAAAATTCATGCTAATAAGCAAGATATGCACGGAACGATTTTAGCGAAACATTTATCAAAATATTCTGAAGATGGTGCAACGTATGTTTCAATGGTGAAAGCTATTATTCATGCGTATAAACTTGAGAAATTGGATACTGTTTAACAGCATCTCCCGGTGAAGGATTTTGGGTATTTTGGTTGCTTAATGCCCTGTATTTCTGGGTGTTGATTTTTAACACCGGGAGATGCTTCCTTTGATATAGTTAGGGGAGAGAATCTTTTAACAGAGTGATAGGATGGAAGCTTAGAATGTATACACATGATGATATTAGTCAACAAGGCTCACAAACAATAACTGGAGCATTATCAGGAAAAAAATTCACAATTCCTGATGTCAATGCAGCACCCATGCCTGCATTAGCAGCACCGGGTGTGATTTTAAATGGCAATAAAGCAGAGCAATTTGGCGAGATTGATTCCTCTGTTGGCTATCCCGATGTTAGAAGTTTTAAAAGAAAATTTGGTTTGCTGATTCCTGCGACAAATACCAGTATGGAACACGAGTTATGGAGCATCATTTTTAAAAACCAAGGTCCTAACGAATTGGCCGGTGTTGGTTTGCACACAACAAATGTTGCGACTCCAAGTCCTAAATTGGCTTCTGCTGAAGATTTATTAAATTATCAACGTCAATTTTTGACAGGCCTTAAATCTGCGATTGATTCTGCATTATTATCAGTGCCGCAGTATTTAATAATGGGCATGAGTCTAGAGCACATTATTTATGGTTTGGATCAAATTAGAGCGCCGATGAAAGATATTGAAGAGCATTCAAAATTATCGTGGGCGACATGGCATGATGCAGCTCCAGCAGCCTTAAATAAATTCGGAGCAAAACGAATTGGAATAATTTCACCGTTTGATTCTCAAGGCAATAAAAATGCCACAAAAATGTTTGAAGATTTAGGCTATGAAGTGGTGGCCAGTGTAGGATTTTCATGTGCTCATGCGATGCACATTGCTCACGTTCCTGATTGGGCAAAAGAAAAAGCCGTTATGGAATTACTCGCCACAAACGAAAATAAATTAGATGCCATTGTTCAATGCGGAACCAACATGAGTTTTATTAATGTGACTGAAAAATTGGAGCCGGTTCTAGGCATTCCTATTTTAGGAATTAATGCCGTGACTTTCTGGTATGCGCTTCGAGAAAATGGATTTTTAAATCCATTGGTGGGTGTCGGTCGATTGTTCAGAGAATTTTAAATCTTATTTATTCAATATCCAGGCTATCGTGTGAAACTAACTCTCAAATGAACGCCCTCAGCGTTCTGTAAAGCATGAATTATGGCAAATAAATTTTTTGCAGTAGGATTTCCTGAGGGGCCTAACATACGTTGCAAGCTTTTGGAGTCTTGATGTAAATTTTCAGACAAACTGCTAAATTGAATGGTGGCGTTGATATAATCTCTTAATAAAGATTTTGCAATTTCAATATCATCATTCAAAAATAATTCTACAGCCTCACGCAACATTTCGCGACGAAACGCGGAATCTTTTCTCGCTCGTTCTAATACTGTTTCTCTAAAATGCTTAGTAATTGCCATAGTATTTAACCTCATTTATTAGATAAATATTCTTTCCACAATTTCACTGCTAATTGAATATCTTTATTCTGACGCAGCTTTGTACCACCACCTAACAAGATAATTAATTTTTCACCATCCTGCCCAAAATAGATCCTGACACCTGGCCCCCAATTAATCTTGTACTCAAAAATACCATTTTTCAGCCTTTTCACATTAGAGTAGTTACCTCGCTCTAAACGTGTTAATGCGGTAGTCACTTTAGAGGCCATGATTGGAGTCAGTGACATGAACCATCGTTCAAATGGGACTGCCCCCGTCGAACAGATATAAGATCTAATCTCAATTGTTATCATAATAGTAGCACATATGTTACTAAAATACAAACATAATCAAAGACCATTATGTATGTGAATCTTTGATTACGACCAGCCCAACTCTCTAGAGGAATAATTTGTTGGGCACTGGGAGTTTACTCTGTAGGAAAATTAATACTATTCGTGTTTTCGTGTATACTCGAATGTTTTAGATATGATTGAGAATCACAAATGCAAAATACAACGATATCGGCGGTCTTGTTTGATCTTGATGGCACGCTCTTAGATACCGTGCCAGACCTTGCTGGTGCCCTAAATACGCTGCGACAGCGTTATCAACTCCCCTCATTAGCCATAGATCAAGTCCGTCAAGTGACCTCTTATGGTTCGCCCGGTTTTATTAAACTCGGATTTGACATCGATACTGATCACCCCACATACCCTCAACTCAAAGAAGAATTTTATACGCTTTACGAAAATAGAATCAGTTCTGAAACACGACCGTTCGAAGGTGTAGAATTTGTTTTGGAAAAATTGAAACAACAAAACTTGCCGTGGGGAATAGTCACGAACAAAGTTGAACATCTTGCTAGAAAAGTCATTAGTGATTTAGGGCTATTAGAACATTGTGCTTGTGTCATTGGGGGTGATACAACGGCTTTTTCAAAACCATCACCAGAACCACTTTACGCTGCGTGTTCAATTATTAATTGCGCCCCAGAGTCCTGTCTCTTCATCGGTGATTCAATTCTTGATGTCGAAGCAGCAAAACGCGCAAGCATGCGCAGTGTTGTAGCGCTTTATGGTTATATTCCTCAAAATGAGGATCCCTCTTCGTGGGGTGCTAACTACAGTATTTCTAAGCCTGAAGAATTATTAAACTGGATATTTCATCAATAATCTTAGTAAGAAGCGCAATTGTGTTTGAGATATAGTTTAATTGTGCTTCATCTTTCTGGGACACTCCTGAACTTACTTCAAAATAGCAAGACGGCGCCATAAGTGCTATAAGTGCTATCGCGAAATCGTCAATTTGAGACATGACCCCCTAAACTTTGATGCAATGCACAAGATAGTTAACGTCGGTGCTGGAAGTGGTCGAATATTCGCGGGTAATGGGGTTGTAGGTAATGCCGACGGTTTGCTGCCATTGGAGGTCAGCTTTGCGGCACCAGGCGGCGAGTTCGCTGGGTTTGATGAATTTGGTGTAGTCGTGAGTTTGTTTGGGCAGTAGACCTAGGAGGTATTCGGCGCCAACCACAGCGAATAAATAGGCTTTGAGGTTGCGGTTGATGGTGGAGAAGAAGAGGTGCGCACCGGGTTTTGCAAGTGCCGCACACGCTTGTACAATCGCTCCAGGATCAGGGACATGTTCGAGCATTTCTAAACAGGTGACAATGTCATATTTGGCTGGATGCTTTTGAGCATAAGCTTCCGCAGTTGATTCTATGTAGTTGATTTTTAAGTTATTATTTTCAGCGTGTTCGCGAGCAATCATTAAGCTATCGGGAGCAAGATCAAGACCTGTAACATGAGCACCTGATTGAGCAAGGGCTTCGCACAAAATACCGCCCCCACATCCAATATCAATGATTTCTTTATCCCTCAATTGAGTATGTTCTTGGATGAATTTTAAGCGCAGTGGGTTGATGGCGTGTAGTGGAGCAAACTCTCCGTTTAGGTCCCACCAGGTCTGTGCAATGGAGTTAAATTTAGCAATTTCATCGGGATCGCTATTGGGCGCGACTTTTGCATTCATTAACAGCTTAGCCTTCTTCGAGTCGGAAACTATTAGCAGCGTAAACGGTTTGCACGTTCTTGATTTCATCAAGCAATGTATTGAATAGCGCCTTTATCTTTATGTTATTAAAGGGTATTTTTTTGTTTTCGTTGGTCTTCAGGTGCTTTTCTAAATTTTGAACTGCGAGTTTGAGTCTTGGGACTCCGCAATAGCAGGTTGCTCCGTGTAATCGATGCGCCTGGTCTTTTAATTTTTGATAGTCTTCATCGGCAAGAGATTTTTTCATGTTTTTTAGTACAGAAGGTAAATCCGCAATGAACAGAGTCATTAAATCGTTAGCGATTTCAGAGTTGTTATTGGCCAATATAAGGCATTGTTGCCAATCGATAGCATCTTGATTTTTTACAGTTTCGTTCATTGGTCCTCCTTCTATATCATACCTACTTGTGGGCTCTAGGGGCATTTTTCAAGTAAATCTGCTTTTCAAATCGTCAGAGGATTCATTCCTCAGACAGGTAAGTCTATACCATAAATGAGATATTGCAAGTTGTCTGCAGAAAATTATTATGGTTTACACTGAATTGAGGTCATGTTATTACCCTTTAATCATGGAAAATCATAATAAATTTATCTTTTTTTGAATGATATTTGTTGTTTGATGAAGTTTATGACGGATTTGGAATTTTGCAGGAAGGATGTACTGTCTGATAATTGGTTTCTGGCTGAAGGGTTATATGGTGAATATCGTATTTTCGGGCTAGCAAAGTTTTTAATTCGGGTAATAGGCTTTCCCAAATTGAGAAAGATTCGAGCTCAATATGGGCAGTTAGCACGATGCGACCCGATGAAAGTGTCCAAATATGGAGGTCATGCACTTTGGTCACTTTTGGGAGTTCAGAGAGGGTTCTTACAACTTCTGATATATCGATGTGTCCAGGTACTCCCTCCATTAGGACGACGATGGATTCGCGTATTAGGCTGATACTCGATATCAGGATTAATACGGAAATAAAAATGGATAGAATAGGGTCGATGGGGGACCAATGGGTATAGTAAATCACTACACCAGTGATCATTGCAGCGATTGAACCGAGTAAGTCACTGAGTACATGCAGAATGGCGGCTCGAACGTTAAGGTTGCGATCTGAGCGGGACAAAATCAAGGCGATTAGTGAGTTGGTAAGAATGCCCGCAGCGCCGATCCAAATGACGACAATGGCATTGACGCTTTCCGGAGATCGTAGTCGATAAATGGCCTCTATAATGACCGCAATGGCAATACCGAGCACGGAAAGGCTGCTGATCCAAGCCCCAATGACTTCCGCTCGGCCTAATCCGTAGGTGTGGGTATCAGTGGCAGGTTTAGTGGCAATCCAGGCTGCAAATGCGCCCAATCCTAAGGCAAGGGAATCGCCGGCCATATGTCCGGCATCACTGATAAGAGCCAGTGAATTGGCGTAGTAGCCACTGATAAATTCAATGAATGCAAAGAGTAGCGTCATTCCCATGCCAATTAATAAAACTACAATTGAACTATTGGAGTGGTGATGATGACCTTCATGCATTTTGCAGAATCCTCACAGCTAAAATAAAGGTTTCACAATGCCACATTTTTCGAGAATGTAATCGGCACTGTGTTTAATAGCATCACTGATTTTTTCTGACAAGTGCTTTTTCTTTTGAATATCGATTTGGAAGACATTGAACTCTTTTGCTGCTTTACCTAAATAATCGTCGCTTGTGGAAAGTGTGTCGATGAGATTGATTTCTTTTGCATCGATACCATACCAAATTTCACCTGTAGCCACTTTATCGATATCGACGTTAGATCGATGACGTGAAACAAAAAGTTTGAATAGTTGATGGGTATTTTCAACATCTTCACGGCACTTTTCTCGGCCTTTATTTGTGTTTTCTGCAAAATAAGTGAGAGTGCGTTTATATTCTCCAGCGGTAATTTGTTCATAGTCGATATCATGTTTTTTAAGAAAGCGGTGGAAATTGGGGGCTTGTGTGACAACACCGATAGAGCCGAGGATTGCGAAAGGTGCAGCAATAATTTGGTTTGCTACGCACGCCATCATGTAACCACCACTGGCAGCAACTTTATCGATGCATGCAGTCAGAGGAATTCCTG
This sequence comes from uncultured Gammaproteobacteria bacterium, assembly GCA_963725255.1. GTDB lineage: Bacteria > Pseudomonadota > Gammaproteobacteria > JAIEPX01 > JAIEPX01 > JAIEPX01. Next base: position 84,528 of record CAVRXV010000008.1, read on the forward strand.
CATCACGGATGCGTTGTAATTGTGAGGCTGCAAAACCATAACTATGGACCATTCCACCACCGCTTTCGATACAAACGACAACTTCGTCATTATTGTTTGCTGTTGTTAAAATAGCAGTAATCATTTCACGCAATTCTTTTGTTGCAGACGCTTTAATATCACCGTCAAAATGCATAACAAAAAATCGTTTGCGATTTTGAATCTCGTCATCGGATTGGAATTTTTTTAATTCTTGCTTTTGGTTTTTTTTGTAAGCTTTCAGTGATTTTTTGTTGAGAACTTTTTCATTCAAGGTATCCGCATAAGCTTGTATGCGTTTGTTATACCGTTTGATTTTTAACCGTTGAAAAGCGTCTTTGTCGCGAGTCGTGAGAGCTGCAATCACAAGCGCAATGATGACGATAGCAAGGACCATCGTAATTGACTTGGCAAGAAATAAGCCATATTCGTACATAAAATCCATAAACTATTCTCCAGTTTTAATCTGCACCGATTTTCAATCTTTCCCAGTAGTGCTCATAAATGCGGTTTGCAGTACCAAGGTCTCGTTGAAATTTACCGCGCTTAAGCACTTGTGGCGAAGGACTTATAATGGGATTGTGACGTATATTTTCGGGTAATGAAAGATTAGCCGTTTTATTGGGAGTGGCGTAGCCAATTCTAGGGGGTATTTGGCTAATAATTTCAGGTCGCAGAAGAAAATTGATAAACTGATGTGCCTCATTAACATGTTGAGCGTTGGCCGGTATGACTAAACAATCAAGACTGATTTGAAAACCTTCCTGAGGATAAATAAATATTATATGGGGATTTTCGCGGCTTGCGAGAAAGATGTCACCACCCCACGCAAATCCGATGGTAATATCTTCGTCTATAAACATATTAGCAACAGCGGAGCTGTTGAATACTCGAATATTAGGCATCAAATCGATGAGAGTACGGTACGCTTCTTTGATGGTATCAGGATTCACTGTATTAATATCATCACCTTGCTTGAGCAAAGCCGATGTGAAGGTATCGCGTAAATCGTCTAGTGCGAGCAATTGATTGTGGTATTTGGGCTTCCATAAATCTGCGATTTTTGTAATGTCTTTAGGGTTATGGTAGAGAGTATTTATCGCAATGCCCGTAGATGACCACAAATAGGGGACAGAGTAATTATTTTCAGGATCGTAATCTTTGTTGAGGAAAAAAGGATCGAGATGATGCCAATTGGTCAAAACCGTTTTATCAATACGGTGCAATAAACCTTCTTGTCTCATTCTATCGACCATGTAACTACTGGGCGTGATGATGTCATAGTCACCGTGTTTGCTGTGTTTTATTTTGGTATACAAAGTTTCATTATTGTCGAATTCGGCGTAGTTGACGGTGATTCCGGATTCTTTTTCAAATTGTTTGATAAGATGAGCTGGTAAAAAATCCGACCAATTGTACACGTTCAACACTTTAGACTCTGCGTGAACAACCGTGCAAAATATTAAGGAAAATATCAGAAAAAACCACTTCATCGTTCTTCTCCTAAATCGATTTTTTACGCATGAATGAGTGGGCCGTCAAAATTAAGATTAATGTGATGGCCAGTATAATTGTGCAAAGCGCATTTAATTCAGGGCTAGCACCTAAACGAGCCATCGAATAAATTTTTAATGGTAAGATTTGAAAGTTTGGACTCGAAACGAAAAAACTGATCATGACATCATCCAGAGATAACGTAAAACTGATGAGCCAGCCTGCTAAAATTGCAGGTAGTAAAAGGGGTAATAAAATTCGATGTAATATTGTGCTATCGCTAGCGCCTAAATCTTTTGCGGCTTCAACAAGTTCTGAATCTAAATTTTTAATGCGACTTAATACCATAACAGTAACAAAGGGCATGCAAAAACTTGTGTGTGCCAAAAAGATAGACCAAAAACCGAGTGGAAAATTGAAAAAATTGTATAACATCAATAGTGCAACCGCTAATACGATATCAGGAACAAGAATTAAAAAGAAAATTAAACCGTGCATGGTTGTTCGACCTATAAATCGATAGCGATGTAAACCAATTGCCGTTAAAGTGCCTAATATTGAGGCTAAAGTGGCGGATAAAACTCCAACAACTAAAGAGTGCCATGTCACTCTGAGTAAATCGGTGTCTTGAAGTAATTCCTGATACCATTTTAGTGTGAAGCTATGCCATAGTAGTGACCGCAATGTATCGTTAAAAGAAAAAACAAGAATCACAATAATGGGAACGTACAAAAAAGCATACACAAGAGTCTGATAGCTGTATTTAATAACGCGGATCATAGTAATTCTGTCCTATCGCTATCAGGATTACGTTGCCAATACCAATGGGCGAGAAGCAGCATGAAAATAATTAAAAGAACGCTGCTCGTAGCGCCAAGCGGCCAATTATTGGCTGATAAAAATTGTTCCTGAATCAGATTTCCGAGCAACATACTTTTTGCACCACCCAATAAATTGGGGATATAAAATAAAGTCATCGCAGGTAAAAAAACCATCATGGAGCCCGCTAAAATACCTGGCATTGTGATAGGAATTAAAATTTTCCGTAAGACAGTTAAACGGCTAGCGCCTAAATCACGGGCAGCATCGATGAGCGTCAAATCCATCTTTTCCATGTTGGCGTATAATGGAAGTAGCATAAATGGCAGTAATGTGTACGTTAACCCTATAAAAAGCGCCACATTTGTGTAGAGTAATTGTAAGGGTTGATGAATAATACCCAGTGAAATTAAAGCCGAATTAAAAATGCCTTTGGTTTTTAGTATTGTCATGATGGCATAGGTGCGAATCAGAGAACTTGTCCAAAAAGGGATAATGACGAGAAGCAGCAAGAAAGAACGATAACGAATATTTGAGTGCGAGATACCGTAAGCAAATGGATAGCTAACAATGAGACAGAGTAGAGTGCAACTTCCAGCAATGAGTAGAGACCGTAAAAATATTTTTAAATAGGCGACATCTACCATTTCGGCGTAGTTTTCTAATGTAAAATGAGCTGTGATATTTTGAGCCGCATTCATTTCTAAAAAACTGGTGATGATAACCATCAATGTCGGGACTAGAGCGAAAATGAGGAGCCATGACCATGCAATACTGAGTGTAAAGAAACGAAACTGGCGATCATTCATGAGGTATTGTGACCTCCCAACCGAGAGTCCATTCTACCCACACTTTTTCGCCTACATCATAGTATAAATTGGGGTCATCTTCGTTGAAAAATTCAGTGGCAGCAAGTCTGAAACCACTAGGGAGTTGCACCATTAAGTCAACTGTGCTGCCTTTGTAAATCACTTCTTCGATCACACCAGGCAACATTTCAGTGGAGTCTGTGATTTCCCCTTGATTCCACACATTAATATCTTCAGGACGAATAATTACGCTGATTAAATCGCCGACGCGGTGATTTTTTGTATTTTGCAACGTAAATAAATTATTTTCGATACTGACGGTGATGGCTCTTTCGCTGGCTTCTTCAACGAGAGTATTAAAAATATTGGCTTCACCAATAAATTGCGCTGAAAATAATGTTTTAGGTTCTTCGTACACTTTTCGAGCGGTATCCACTTGTTCGATTTGCCCGTTATTGATAATCGCAATTCGATCGGACATTGATAAGGCTTCTTCTTGATCGTGCGTAATAAAAAGAAAAGTAATGCCTAATTCTCTTTGTAAATGTTTAAGTTCGAGTCGCATAGTTTTACGAAGACTGTAATCTAAAGCGCTGAGTGGTTCATCAAGCAACAACAATTCTGGACGATTGATAACGGCACGGGCGATGGCGACACGTTGTTGTTGTCCGCCACTGAGATTGGCTGGCTTACGATGCGAAAATGTTGAGAGACGTACCATGGCAAGTGCATCTTCCACTCGTTTTGTCACTTCATTTTCATCAATATTTTTACAGCGCAGTCCAAATGCCACATTGTCAAAAACATTCATATGTGGAAATAAAGCATAATTTTGAAAGACCATATTAATAGGTCTTTTTTCAGGCGGTAGATTGGTAATTTCAGTACCGTTTAAGAGGATGTGGCCTGTATCGGGTGTAACAAAGCCTGCTAAAATTCGAAGCAAAGTCGTCTTACCGCATCCTGAAGGGCCGAGCAGCGTTAAAAATTCACCGTTTTCAACGGTCAAGTCGATGTCCGTTAATGTTTGGTGATCGCCAAATGCTTTGCAAATACCGCGTAATTGGACGAGTGGTGCAGTCATGTTACCTCCATGATGTCCATCAATGGAAAGGGCGAATGATCTATGATCTGTCTGCTAAGGTCAACTAAAAAAAGTTAAAGAGGAAGGGGGCAGACTTGACCCCTTAACTTTCAATGGCATAGACTGATAGAAGGATATCAGTTTAAGGATGAAAGTATGGGCATTTCAAATTCAAATACTGCAAATCAACGCGATAGTTGGCTGGCGGAAAAACGATCAGCGTATTTGTATCGAAAATTAGCGGAGAATACTAGTGGTCATGAGAAAGTCTTGTTTAATCAACTTGCCAATGAAGCGGATGAACAAGCCGAAATTTGGGCCAAAACGATTTTATCGGCAGGTGATCGAATACCCTTTAGTTTTGTCAATTGGATGTTCGGACACGCTTAGTCGCCTTTTTAGTTCGATGGTTTTCACCCAGTCAATTGGCGTCGGTATTGGCGAGTATGAAAATTCGTGGGATGTCATTGTATTTTGCTCCTTCAGAAGAGAAACATCCAATTCCGCAATCAATAGAAGAAGTTGGTGCTCGTCATAAATTAAGTCATGCTAATAATCTACGAGCGGCGGTTTTTGGTGTGAATGATGGATTGGTTTCTAATGCGAGTTTGATTTTAGGAATGATGGGGGCGCACAGCCTACCTGCGACCGTGATACTTGCAGGAACAGCAGGATTATTGGCGGGCGCATTTTCTATGGCCGCGGGTGAATTTGTGTCAGTTCGATCTCAACGAGAATTATTTGAATATCAAATTGAATTAGAACGTGAAGAATTAGAAATGTATCCTGAAGCTGAAACAGCTGAGTTAGCACTGATTTATCAAGCACGCGGATTAGATAAAGATCACGCAGAAAAATTAGCGAAAGCCTTAATGGAAAATCCCATGCATGCATTAGATACTTTAGCGCGAGATGAATTAGGAATTAATCCTAATGACTTGGTTTCTCCGTGGGGTGCAGCCATTTCGTCATTTTTGTCTTTTATTTTCGGTGCTTTTTTGCCGATGATTCCGTATTTGATATCCAAGCATACGCATCATTTACTGAGCGTTATTTTGATAACAGCGTTTGCGTTATTTGCTATAGGATTATCTATTAGTTTATTTACGGGTCGTAATGCGTGGAAGGGTGGAGTACGTATGTTATTAATTGGACTATGCGCAGGTGCGGTGACGTATTTGATTGGTCATAGTTTAAGTGTGATTTTGTAGAAAAGGAAAGAAAGGAAAGGGGTCAAGTCTAAGATTGCTACCTTCTTTGCCAAAGAAGGTAGCAATCTTAGACTTGACCCCTTTCTTTATTAGCCATTTACCATGTGATGAAGTACGATGTTGCTCCTCTTCGTGACCCTTTTGTTGTTCTGGTTGTTGTTGATTCTGTTCGACTGTATCTTTCGCATCAGCAAGATCTTGTTCAGCTTGCTTTACTTCGGTCTTATCCTGTTGCTTTTGTTCATCTGGATTAGTGGAATTTTTTTCTTTATTTTCCTTCCCAATAGGATGATGATCTTCCCATTCCTCAAAAGGTGATTCGTCGGTCTTATCGTCTTTTTCCTCCATCTTACTGAGCACTTCTTCAGCTTTATCAGTATTCTCATGTGAACCAATTTTCTTGTTGAAATCACTTAGTTCTTTTGGTTCCAGATTAGGTAGAATTGCTGGAACTATTGCCGGGTTCTTGATAGCTAATGCTACTACAGTATCAATAAAATTTGTTTTTGTATTGTTTTCGCCGCTCTTCAGGAAATTTTTTACGCCTTCCAAGTACTTTTGTAACACTATAGGATGTTGATTTTCACGATTAAAGGTTGTATTGATTTTCGACGCCAAGTGTTCTGATTTGTTATCAGTTGAATTAGCACCTGTAAGCGCTGATCTTGCTTCTCCCATACCTATTTTTGTCCAGGTTGGAAGAACTCGTTCTGCAACTCTTGCTGAAACAGAAGTCGTAGGAGTGGGTGCTGTCGTCGCGGTTACACTTTCAGCCCTGGGTGCTGGCTTGGGAGCTGAAGTTGACGAAGGTGTGGGAGGTACGGATCTCGTAGGTCTTGGAGTTCCTGCTGGGGCTGAAGGCTCAGGAGCTGCAGCTACATGAGCAGCTGAACTTGCAGTAGAATCTGCTGCTGTTGACACAGTCGAAGTCGTGGGAGCGGGAGTTGCTGCTGCAGCTACATGAGCGGTTGGGCTTGCTGCAGTAGAATCTGCTGCTGTTGACACAGTCGAAGTCGCGGAAGCGGTTGTTGCAGCTGCTGCTGTCACAGCCGGAGCGGAAGTGGGTGTTGGCGTAGGCGCTTCTATAGCGGACCTAAGTTCGGGACTTAAACCAGCTGTTAATTCACTTTTGGTTGCCTCATTAACTGGAGATAGAACGGATTTTGCTTCTTGTGCAAATTGTTCTTGGGTGATCTGACCTTTTTCTAATTTTTCTTTCAGAATGCCTAGCATATCTTTTCGATCATCGTTTGTGCAATATTCTTTATTGAAATTCTTACGAGCACTCGCATCTTCTGGGCTGGTCATTCGCGTAAATGTTAATGCGTTTAGCGATCGTTCACCTTGTTCCACTGCAGATGTGTTTCTAAATGTTTCGCTTCGAGCGTCAGCTATTCGAATGACGTCTTCTCCGCCGGCGCTTTTTATTTTACCTCGCATTTCAGGGGTCATTGAAACATCTTGGACACCTTCGTCGACTAAATGATGTAAGAGGTTTAAACCCGCTTCGCCAGATCCATGTGTGATTTTAAAACTTGGATCTCCGGTAGAGGCAACAAATTTAGCTAAGGCTTCTGGATTTTTGGATGAAAGAGTGCCTGAGGCTTTATCAAAAGTAATTCGATGCTGACCTGATTGAGTATTATAAATTATTTCTTTATTGTCACTTTTTTGGAGATCTGCATACAGATCTTGTGCTTGTTCTTCTTTTTGTTCTTCTGTCGTTCTAGCAGGTGCTCCTCCGGCTACTTCTGTATCTGCTCGTGCAATGGCATCATCTGCTTTTACAGCGGCATCCAGAGTTTTAGTCGCTCCATCAAGTAGAGCTGCGGTTGTGGGATCGGCAGTGGCCGCTGCCGCACTGAATCCCCCTGCAGCGGCTCTAGCATCGTCTACGGTCGGAGTTCTTTTTGCTTCCATATCAGCTAAAAATTGTTGTGCTGCTGCTGCTTCTTTTGAGGCGGATGCACTACGCATTGCCATCACAGCTTTTTTGAAAGGATTCCAATCTGCTAGACCATCAAAATAACCTTTAATAATGCCTTGAGATCGCTCTGATAAAACACTCTTTTTTTTGTCGGCCAATTGAAATGGAGAAATGCCAGCAATATGATCGTGTCGTGCAGCAGTTCGTGAGGACGCAATAGATGCGCTCATATACTCTCGACGAGATTGTTGCACTTGTTTCAAAGATGTTTTTTGAACATCATCTAGAGATCCTAAATTTTTATTTTCTGCAGCATCCATTTCATCCAATGCGGTTTTATTATTGCCATGAGGCAATTGACGAAATTTGGTATTATTTTCTTGTAACATTGAGCTTAATTCATTAGGTAAATTTGTAGTGCTTTTTTGTAGGGCACCTTCATAACTTGCTTTTGCTGTCTGTGCATATTCACGAGCTGTTTTTTGTGCAGCTGTTAGAGCACGTGCAGCGGGAGCTGGAGTGGGTGTTGATGATGCAGCTGCTGTAGTTCCTGTTGTTGCTCCTGCAGCTCCTGTAGTTCCTGGTGCTGGTGGTGGAGGAGGTACTGATGTTGAGGCTGCTGTAGTTCCTGCAGCTCCTGTAGTTCCTGGTGCTGGTGGTGGAGGAGGTACTGATGTTGAGGCTGCTGTAGTTCCTGTAGCTCCTGGCGCGGGTGGAGGCGAAGGAGCAATAGCCCCAGTTGGAGAACCAGTGCGTGCAGCGTCTAATGCGGCCTCAAAATTATTACCTTGTTCTGTAGTAATTTCTCTCGTAGTTTCAAGATTCGTGCCAAGTTCGTTTAAATTATTCATAGGTGAGTTTTCTAAAAGGTCGGACCCTTTCTTGATATAATCCTCACGAGCACTCTGAAATTCTTGGAGAGCGGCGGCGGGAGTAGCAGAATTGTCCCTTTCTTTAATCGTAATATAAGCATCTGTGGTTAGAAGAATAGATTTATCTGTGGACATAAGCTTATCATTTTCTGTTGCATCGAATCCATGATCTGTCTTCATTCTCTCCAGCGTGCCTAAATATTTATTTCTCGCCAGCAAGAATGCTTCTTCATCGGATGATAAAGGTTCTGAAGGTAATGGTTTTTTCATCGATTTTCTCCTTACTCCTACTAAGATTCTCTTCAGACAAGATTCGATACATGTCATTTAGAGCTTGCACTGTAAGTATAGTCTATCTTAGTGATTTCGTGGTCAAGTTGACCAAAAGGCAGGCAGGGCGAGCTTTTCGGCTTGATCAGCTTGTAGGATTAGCCCTTAGCACTCATCTTCAATGATTTTTAAGATTTCGTGTTCCAATTGAGTAATCTGAGTTTTCAGGTGAGCACTTTTTTCTTGGAGTTGGGCAAGTTCGGGAGAGTGAGGAGTATGATAAAGATCAGGATTAATGAGTGCCGCATCAATGTCAGCCAATTCATTTTGTAATTTAGCGAGTTTTTGTTCGTGTTTTTCAATCTTTTTTTCAGAATGTGCGGTATCGATTTTAGGTTGGGGTTTTTGTACAGGTTTAGATTTAGTTGATTGTAATTTTGATTCACGATCTTTTAGCCACTGACGATAATCATCAAGATCGCCATCGAAGCGATTTACGTTTCCATCATCCACTAACCAATATTCATCGACTAAACAATTGAGCAAGTAACGATCGTGAGACACGAGAATCATAGCACCTTGAAAATTTTGTAAGGCCATCATGAGTGCTTCGCGCATTTCCATATCGAGATGATTCGTAGGTTCGTCTAATAAAAGTAAATTCGGTTTTTGCCAAACTAATAAAGCTAATACTAAACGAGATTTCTCACCGCCTGAAAAATTACCGATACTTTCAAAAACTCGATTTCCCGTAAAATCAAATCCGCCTAAAAATGATCGCGCTTGTTTTTCGCTGATTTTGTCATCTAAACGCTTAAATTGCGTCATCATACTCGCCTCAGGATCGAGTAAATCAAGTTGATGTTGCGCAAAATAACCAATTTTTATTTTACTGGATGCTTGGTAAATCCCATCCATGATTGAGAGTTGATTTGCCAATAATTTGATGAGTGTCGATTTTCCTGCGCCATTTAATCCTAATAATCCAATGCGGTCGCCATCACGTAAACTAAAATTAATATCATGTAAAATAGGTGTGTGATTATATCCGACTGAAGCATGGTCGAGTGTGAGCATCGGATTAACACCGCACACGTTGTCTGCAAATTCAAAGCTAAACGGAGTTTCTTCATGAACCGCAGCAATCTCAACAATTTTCTCCAGCATTTTTTTGCGCGAGTTAGCTTGTTTTGCTTTCGAGGCTTTTGCACCAAATCGATCGATAAAATTTTGAAGATGAGCACGGTGTTTTTGTTGTTTAGCAAAAGCAGCTTGTTGAATCAACAGTTGCTGAGTATATTCACGTTCAAATGTAGTGTAATTTCCAGTATATTTTTTCAATTTTTGATCTTTGAATTGTACAATATGCGTAGTGACTTCATCGAGAAATTCGCGGTCATGTGAAATTACTAAGACCATACATTCGGCAGAACGAATCCAATCGCCCAACCAAATAATGCCTTCAAGATCTAAATGGTTTGTAGGTTCATCTAATAAGAGAATATCTGCGCGTGAAAGCAATACTTGCGCTAAATTTAAACGCATACGCCAACCACCCGAGAAGCTATTGACGGGTGCGTATAATTGCTCTTGAGTAAATCCGAGTCCGATGAGAATTTTTGCTGCGCGAGCAGGGGCGCTATAGCCATCGATTTCAGCAAAGTGAGTATGGGCGTGGGCGATGGCCATACCATCATGGCTATTTTCACTTTCATCTAATTCGGCTTTGCGTTGAGCGTATAAGGCGTCGCCTAATAAAGCATAATCAACGGCGTTTTGTTCAGTGGTAGGCAGTTCTTGTTTTATATGAGCGAGCTGACAATTGAGCGGAATTTCTAGCTCGCCTTTGTCAGCAGAGAGTGTGCGAAGTAAACATTGAAATAAAGACGATTTACCGACGCCATTCGGACCAATAATACCGATTTTTTGCTTGTCGAATAAATCGAGATCGGCATCTTCCAATAGAACTTTTGTGCCGCGGCGTAAGGTGATTTGTTTTAAATGTATCATTTTTGGATCTTAACATGAGTTACGTTAATAAACATCTGCGGTTTCTGTCTTTTTTTTCAAGTTAATTATTTTTTGTTTGGGGTTGATTCTCTTGTTGGATGAGGTCGTCATCGTTCACGTCTCTGTAAATGATATTCAGTCTGCGATTTTCCAATGGGATATCGCCATCCAGTAGTGGTTGATCACTATCTTCAGCTTCAGCTCTACTCGATCTCGCGGTTACACGAAGTTGTTCTGAGCTCTGAAGAGGAAAAAACCTGTTTCTGTTAGAAATCTGGAGTGATCTTTCAGATGCGCAAGAACATATTGTGTTGCAGAGGCAGCGCACGCTTATTCTTCTACCAGCAGCTTTTGCAGCACCATATTCCCACGAGAGGAACATCATAACTAAACCAGTTAACATCCCCAAATCTCGTCCCATGGCTGATCCAATTAATCCTAGATTCAATGTGTAAGATAAAAGGTAAGAGCTGGTTAATCCGACTATACCTAAACCTGTTACAGACGAAATAACGGTCATGAGGGTTCTTTCGAGTCCTCGATCAGCACCACTATAAATGATACGAATGGGATCAATAAGAAATGCAGGGGCAGCCCAGCGCATGACTTTAACAGAGGATTCGAGCAGTTCGGGATTGTTTGAGCCAATAACTACTCGAATAAGTGCATCCGGCCAAATTTCGAAGGCGAGAAAAGAGACTGTTCCGTAAGAAAACCCAATGAATGCATTGATCCGGCCGAAACTAATCATATCGGTAAATCGTCCCATGGATCGGTAACGTGCCACTAAAATATTTGCCGATTCTCCTGCCGCATAAGCGGGTACTAATAATAAAAATCCCCAAGACTGGATAACACCTTGTGTAGCAAGAACGTGAGAGCCTAGCTTTTCGCCGACCCATTTTATTGCTAAGAAGAGAGTGCCCAGTTCAAAACCGTAAAAGAAAGAGATACCCCATCCAATGCCAAGAATCCTTCCTAAATAAGATCTTGTTGATCCACCCATTCGGAATAATTGAAAGGATTGTATAATGGGGTCTGATGAAAAATAAAAATATCCTAACATACAGCTAAAGTACATCCAGTATTGAGTGGCAATGCCTATGGCAACACCCCACACATTCGGCCCAAAAAGCCTCACTCCAAGTAGATAGGCAAGGCTATAGCCAACCGCATCACTGATGAGTGAAAAACCTAAAACAACATGGGCTTTGCCGGCGACGTTGGCAATATTAGTACACACAAGGCCACCTAAATAGGCGAAAATTCCGGGCATGTTGTATCGACAATAGGTTTGAGCTATTGGAATAATTTTTAAGGGTTGGCCTAGAAAATTTAAAAGTGCGCCACTAAATCCAAACATAAAGCTCAAAGGAACAGTGTAAATTCCGGCGATTTTCAAACCATCGCGAAAAATTTGTCCAACATCTTGCCGTTGTGGATTCACTATTTCTTGACTAATGGTAGAGCTTCGAGCGCTTGGGCCTAACATTACTGGCGGTGGTGCTTCGTTAGGATGTTCTTCATTTAATGGACATATTGCAGCGCTTAGTGTTGCGACAGCTTGAAATGTTGAGCCTAAAATCGTAGGTGACCATTCGATAATGGCCATAACGGTGACAGCAGCAACTGCCTCTTCACCACCATAAGCAATAAGGTAAACCTTACCGGAATCGGCCAAGGAATTGACCAGACTCGTTGCGGCAATTTGGGCGTTTAACCAAAGGGATTGTTTTAGTCTTGACCACCAGGAAAGCGTTTCTTCTCTGGGAGCGTTAGCTTGGGGAATATAATAGCGACGTGATGGTAATGACTCAGGCAGAAATACCTCTTCAGAAGCTTGCTCTTCTTCATCGAAAGCATTTGGCTCCTCATCAAAATCATGATCTTGTTCACTATGTTCGTTCATTATACTAACCGTAACCCTATTTTTCTGCTGATGTTACTGAAGAGGTCAACTGAAGGGGTCAAATCTCCGATTGCCACTATCTCAAGCTTGAGAAAGCAGCAATCGGAGATTTGACCCCTTCGCTGATTATTTTACCACGGTCAGATATTTTTCATACTCCGGGTTTTTGCCGTGGGCAATGTCGAGATAGGCAAATTTGATGGTTGTAGTAACGGGGCCCACAGCGCCATTTCCGAGAATTTTATCATCGATAGAACGAATTGCAGTGACTTCAGCGGCCGTACCTGTAAAAAAAGCTTCATCACATAGATAGGCATCATCAAGAGTAATCTCGGTTTCAACAACTTTATAGCCCATTTTGGATGCAATCTCCATAACAGTTGATCTAGTGATTCCTGCAAGAATAGTGCCTAATTTAGGGGTATAAATGACCTCATCTTTTACCATGAAGAAATTTTCTCCCGCGCCTTCTGAAATGAATCCATCATCATCGAGAAATAAGGCTTCGTGATAATGAGTACCTTGCAATTCAAGCACAGCCAAAATGCCATTCAAATAATGGCCACATAATTTTGCTTCGACTTGAGTTGAGTTAGGGTGAATTCGAATATAACGACTGGTTTTAATATCGACCGCGTCGTGTGGTAGATACGCACCCCATGGCCAACAGGCGATTGCAAGTTGGGGAGGGCTGCCGATAGGGTTAACCCCCATTTTGCCATAACCAAAAAATGCGATGGGTCGGATATATCCAGCAGGTAATTCGTTAACACGAACCACGTTTTGAACCGCCTCGCAGATTTCTTCAGTCGAGTAGGGTAAATTCATCCTTAAGACATTGGCTGAGTACAGCAGACGATCGATGTGGTCTTTTAACCTAAAAATTGTCGGGCCTTTATTGGTATCATAGAATCGAATACCCTCAAAAGCGCCGCCACCGTAGTGTAGTGTATGAGTCAGGACGTGAATGGTCGCTTGATCCCAAGGCACCAGCTCTCCGTTAAACCAAATTGATTTCGTTTTTTGCACGATTGTCTCCTCTCCTCTTTAATCACATAAGTATTGGCCACCAGTTTATCGGGCATTGGGGGAAGAAGGAAGGGGTTGATGGGGTCAAGTCTAAGATTGCTACTCTAAGGACTAAGGAAGGTGTCAGTAAGGAAGGTGTCAGATCTAATATTACTACATTCTTCTCCGAGACACGTACTTATATTCCGAACTATGCACTGAAAATGTAGTAATATTAGATCTGACACCTTCCATCCCAGACCCCTTCCCCACCTCCCCAAGTTCCTGTAACATGAGGCGCATGGAAGACATACTTTACATAGGGATAACTTTGGTCTTTTTTGGCCTTTGTTTTGGGCTAATAGGCTTTTTTAGTTCTTTATCACGGAGTGATTGATGGGACTTTATCTAACGTGCGGCCTTATCACATTTTCGCTTTTTATTTATCTTTTAATTGTGCTTTTTAAACCCGAGTTATTTTAAATTTCGAATGAATGAAAGGAATCATGGTTGAAAGTGATTGATCTAATACAAATTGTCTTATATATCGCTGTTATACTTGCTTTAGTCAAACCACTTGGCTGGTATATGGCAAGAGTATACGAAGGCAAATCGTGTGGTCTTGATTATATACTCGGTCCATTTGAGCGTTTTATTTATCGATCCTGCGGTGTTTCTACTTCAGCTGAAATGGGATGGAAAAAATATCTTATCGCAATGTTGTTATGTAATTTATTTGGATTGTTGAGCGTATATTTTATTCAACGGTTTCAATTTTATTTACCACTTAATCCACAATCTTTTTCGAATGTGCCTCCAGATCTTGCTTTTAATACGGCAGTGAGTTTTGCGACAAATACTAATTGGCAGGCGTATTCAGGTGAAAGTAGTTTGAGTTATTTCACTCAAATGTTTGCGATTAACAGTGCAAAATTTTCTTTCAGCGGCAACAGGAATGGCGTTACTTGCTGCACTGACGCGTGGAATTATTCGCTTCGATAGCGACAAATTAGGAAATTTTTGGGTTGATTTAGTCCGCAGTGTATTATACATATTATTGCCACTGTCTTTTATTTTATCTTTAGTTTTAGTTTCTCAAGGTGTTATTCAAAATTTTAAATCTTATCAGACCGTCAGTTTAATTGACCCCATTGTTTTGGAGAAAAAATCAGAAGACTCTTCAAATGCAACTGTAAAATCTCAAAATGTTGTATTGACACAAAAAATTCCTATGGGTCCAGTTGCTTCACAAATCTGCAATAAAACAATTGGGTACTAATGGCGGTGGATTTTTTAATGTGAATTCTGCGCATCCTTTTGAAAACCCTAATCCCTTGACTAATTTTCTTGAAATTATCGCTATTTTAATGATTCCCGCAGCTTTTTGTTACACCTTTGGTGTTATGGTCGGTGATAAACGACAAGGTGGGCAATTTTATTAGCCATGTTAATTTTATTTTTGCCACTGGCAGGTCTATCCATTTATGCAGAAGGGCAATCTCATCCCGAATATTCTCAACTTGGCATCGAATCACAAGGTAATTTAGAAGGTAAAGAAATGCGTTTTGGAATAAGCAATTCAGCATTTTGGGCCACTGCAACGACAGCTACTTCCAATGGATCTGTAAATTCTATGCATGATTCATTTACGCCATTAGGTGGTTTAGTTCCGATTATGTTGATGCATTTTGGAGAAGTCGTATTTGGTGGTGTGGGATCTGGTTTATACGGCATGTTAATGATGGTCATTATTACTGTTTTTGTTGCAGGACTGATGGTGGGTAGAACGCCAGAATATTTAGGAAAAAAAATCGAACCCTATGAAATGAAAATGGCGTTTATTGCTGTATTAGTGATGCCATTAATCGTTCTCATGTGTACTGCGGTAAGTGCAGTGAATTCAGTGGGTATTAGTTCTCTAGCAAATCCTGGTGCGCACGGATTTACTGAAATTTTATACGCTTTTACCTCGATGGGTAATAATAATGGTAGTGCTTTTGCAGGACTCAATGCTAACACACCCTTTTATAATACACTTGGTGGTATGGTGATGTTAATCGGTCGATATTGGATTGCTATACCAACCTTAGCAATTGCAGGTTCTTTAGTAAAAAAGAAAAAGATCCCTACAAGTGCAGGTACGTTGCTCACTCATACGCCATTATTTATATTTTTATTAATTTCGGTAATCATTATTTTAGGTGCTCTGTCTTTTTTTCCTGCGTTGTCTTTAGGCCCCATTGTTGAACAATTAATGGAGTGGGGTATCCATGGCCACTAAATCGCATGCGCTTTGGGATACCAAGATTATTAAAATTGCCTTACGAGATGCTTTTCTAAAGTTATCACCCTTCATCAAATTCGTAATCCTGTGATGTTTACGGTTTATATTGCTTCACTGATTACAAGTTGGTTATTTATTCAAGCTATTACTGGACAGGCTGAAGCACCTCCAGACTTTATATTATTAATTTCTTTATGGCTTTGGTTTACATTGTTATTTGCAAATTTTGCGGAAGCAATGGCGGAAGGACGTGGAAAAGCGCAAGCACAAGCGTTGCGTAAATCACGTCGTGAAGTGATGGCAAAAAAATTATCTAAACCTTCACGAGATGCGAAAATTAATGCAGTGGTCTCTGCTGATTTGAGAGTTGGCGATATTGTGTTAGTAGAAGCAGGTGATTTTATTCCTAGCGATGGTGAGGTGATTGAAGGAATTGTTTCTGTTAATGAAAGTGCTATAACAGGTGAAAGTGCTCCTGTTATTCGAGAAAGTGGTGGGGATCGAAGTGCTGTTACGGGTGGGACACAGGTCATTTCGGATTGGTTAATTATGCGAATTACTGCCAATCCCGGAGAAACATTTTTGGATCGCATGATTTCACTTAGTTGAAGGTGCGAAGCGACAAAAAACACCGAATGAACTTGCATTAACTATTTTATTAGCAGCGTTTGACCATTGTTTTTTTATTAGTTTGCGCAACGTTGATTTCGTTTTCTATTTACAGTGTCAATGCTATGGGTTCCGGTGGTGTGATCAGTATTACTGTTGTTGTTGCATTATTTGTTTGTTTAGCGCCGACAACCATTGGTGGATTTTATCTGCAATTGGAATTGCAGGTATGGATCGAATGATTCAAGCAAACGTTATTGCACTATCGGGCAGAGCAGTTGAAGCAGCAGGTGATATTGATACTTTGATTCTCGATAAAACAGGAACAATCACATTCGGAAATCGACAAGCGACAGAATTTATGCCAGCTGAAGATGTCAGTGTTGAAGCTTTTGCGGATGCTGCACAATTGTCTTCTCTTGCAGATGAAACACCTGAGGGGCGTAGCATTGTAATTCTTGCAAAAGAAAAATATGGATTACGTGGAAGAAATATTACAAGTTTAGGTGCTACGTTTATTCCATTTACAGCACAAACACGCATGAGTGGTGCTAATTTACCAGGTCGTCAAATTCGTAAAGGTGCTGCTGAAGCTATAGAAGCGTATATTAAAGAGCAAGGCGGTATTTTTCCTTTATTTGTAAAATCAGTGGTTGATTCGATAGCAAGTCATGGGGGAACGCCATTGGTTGTTGCAGAAGGGAATAAAGTGTTAGGCGTTATTCATCTGAAAGATATTGTCAAAGGTGGAATTCGCAGAACGTTTTGCAGAATTACGTCAAATGGGAATTCGCACGATTATGGTCACTGGAGATAATCCAATAACCGCCGCTGCCATTGCTGCAGAAGCTGGAGTTGATGATTTTCTTGCGAATGCAACACCAGAAGATAAATTGATATTAATTCGACGATTACAATCCGAAGGACATTTAGTTGCAATGACAGGTGATGGTACTAATGATGCACCTGCACTTGCGCAAGCGGATGTTGCTGTTGCAATGAATACAGGCACTCAAGCAGCTAAAGAAGCAGGTAATTTGGTGGATCTTGATTCAAATCCTACAAAACTTATTGAAGTTGTTGATATTGGAAAACAATTGTTAATGACACGCGGTGCATTAACAACATTTAGTATTGCGAATGATATTGCAAAATATTTTGCCATTTTACCCGCAGCATTTGCTTCGACTTATCCTGCTCTCAATGCTCTGAATATAATGCATCTTTCCACAGGACGGAATGCAATTTTATCCGCTGTAATTTTTAATGCATTGATTATTGTATTTTTAATTCCACTCGCATTAAAAGGAGTAAAGTATCATCGTGTCTCAGCTTCTAAGCTTTTGAGGAATAATGTTTTTATCTATGGACTGGGTGGATTACTTGTGCCATTCGTTGGAATAAAAATGATAGACCTCATTTTATACGCAATTGGATTAAAATGAATATTGTGAGATGCAACAAATGCTCAAAATTATAATTGAACAAATCAAAGTGGCTTTAAGAATCGTGATAATTTTTTCACTACTAATGGGAATTTTATATCCTTTCGTTATGACCGGTTTGGCGGAATTATTTTTTCCCTGGCGTGCAAATGGAAGTATGATCGTGCATCAAAAAAAGCCTATCGCTTCTCTTTTAATCGGTCAATATTTCACAGATGAAAAATATTTTTGGGGTCGGCCTTCGGCAACTTCACGATTTCCTTATGACGCAGAAAATTCTTCTGGTTCGAATCTTGCGTTATCAAATCTGGCTCTGCTTCAAGCTGTGAAAGCACGTGTTGATCATTGGAAAGTTACAAATCCCGAACAAAAAAATACGTTACCGATGGATTTGGTAACAGCTTCAGCCAGTGGATTAGATCCGGATATCAGTTCCAGTGCTGCATTTTATCAAGTCCCGCGAATCGCAAAAGCGCGTAATGTTCCAGAAAAAGCAGTGAACGATCTAATTCAGCGATCAATACTTCCTCGAACATTTCGAGTTTTTGGAGAGCCTCGAGTCAATGTGTTTTTGCTTAATTCTTCTTTAGACTATCTTAACAGTAATGTGGAATAACCATGAAAGAGAAACGCCCAAATCCAGAAGATTTGTTGAAAATTGCTGAGGAAGAAGCTCGGATCGGAGAGCGCGGAAAACTCAGAATATATCTCGGTGCAGCACCGGGTGTGGGGAAGACATTCACAATGCTTGAAGATGCTCAGGCAAAACGACAAGAGGGATTAGATGTTGTTGTAGGAGTAGTGGAATCACATGGTAGAAGAGAAATTGATGCATTGCTGCATGGTTTGGAAATGATACCTAGACAAGTCATCAATTATCGAGGTGTGACATTAACAGAATTTGATCTCGATGGCGCATTAAAGCGAAATCCTGGCATTATTTTAATCGATGAAATGGCTCATACGAATGCGCCTGGGTTACGTCACGAGAAAAGATGGCAAGATATTAAAGAACTATTAGATCGAGGCATCAACGTATATACAACAGTGAATGTTCAGCATATTGAAAGTCAAAAAGATAATGTGGCGAAAATTGTTTACACCAATATTAAAGAATCTGTTCCCGATTCAATGTTTGAAATTGCACACACCATTGAACTCGTCGATTTACCACCGGAAGATTTGCTGAAACGATTAGAAGAAGGAAAAGTTTATTTTCCACAACAAGCTGAATTGGCCAAAGAGAACTTTTTTAGAGAAGGTAATCTTATTGCCTTGCGTGAAATTGCACTGCGATACACGGCTGATCGTGTGGGTGCAGATGTATTGTTATATCGTCGGGGGCAGGGCATTACACGAATTTGGCCTACACGTAATAAAATTTTAGTCTGCGTAGGTCCAGGAGAATCCAAAAAATTAATTTTCTCTGCTGCACGAATTGCTCAAAGCCTTAAAGCAGAATGGATAGCGATTTATGTTGATGTACCTAGGCTGCAGTCATCTGAAGTAGAACGAAATCGAGCAGTAACTAAATTAAGACAAGCAGAGAGACTAGGAGCGACCACACGATTATTAGTTGGAAGTGATATCGTGAAGGAAATAATCAATTTTGCCCACGAACAGAATATATCACAAATAATGGTATGGAAAAGTAGCCATCAAACATGGAAAGACTATCTAAAGATTTGGAAAAATATCAGTTCAGGGAAGCGAGTTTTCACATTCAGTAGTCTTGCTGATAAAATCGTTCGTAATAGCGGTGAAATTGATGTCTATGTCATGACTGGGGTTAAAGAAGAATCTAAAACGCCGGTCACTACTCAAGTTAAAAAGAGAGGTTTTTCCTGGAAGAGTTATTTATTTTCATTTGTTGTTGTAGGTGTTTCAACTCTGATCGATTATTTTCTTTTTCCTTTTTTAAATGCCACTAATCTTATCATGATCTATTTTTTTGGTGTTTTCACTGTGGCTTTGTATGACAAAATGCTACCTACTATTTTCACTGCTTTCTTAAGTGTAATCGTCTGTAGTTTTTTATACATGCCACCTTATTACACGTTCGCAGTATTTGATAGTAGCTACATGTTGAGTATAGTGTTGATGTTTGTAATTGCCTTAACGATTAATTACTACACTGTAGCTTCACGAAGAGAAGCGCTGCGAGCCCGACACGCAGAACAATTAATCGCACGTTTGCATTCTTTAAGTCGACAGTTAGCGACCACTCGAGGTGTTGATAAGCTGTTCCATATTGGTGTGGAATACATTGCTGAAAGTTTAGACTGCGATGTTCAAGCGATGTTGCAAGGTGAAGGTGGTTTAGTCGTGCGGGCCAAATCCGAAACCGATTGGATTTTAGATGCAAAAGATATCAGTGTTGCTCAATGGGTTAATGATTTGGGTCAGTCTGCTGGATTGGGCACTGATACCTTGCCATTTACAAAAGCTCTTTATATACCCTTATTAGCTTCACATGGAACCATTGGGGTTTTGAGTGTCAGACCAAAAATTGAGGGGCGTCTATTTACCCCAGAAGAAATGCACTTGTTAGAATCTTTTGCACATCAATTAGCGATTACACTTGAAGCAGATTTATATCATGATAAAAATCAGCTGATAGAGATCAGGATACGGTCATCGTGAAATGTATAGCCTTTTCAATAGAGATTTTCACAAGCCTCTCACAACTCACATAATAAGGGGGTCAAATCTTTGCGCATTCAACTTGATAAAGGTTTCTATTGCCTAGTAGCATTTGAATTAACGCGGCCTGAAGAGAGAAGGTTATGACTCGATTAAGTTTTTTACGAGGGATCCCAATAGCAGTTACGGCTATTGGCATTTGTATTCATGTTCTAGGTATAGCAGGCCTCTTCGTTCAAACCTCGTTTATTCATGATTTAATAATGCTCGGTATCGATTGTTTCGTTCTGGCAGGCCTCTTGAGAAGAACTGCTTGGGGATATTACTTGGCTGTTGGCTTGTATATTCAGCAAAGCGTCATGCAACCCTATTGGGCTTATAAGAGTTACTTGGCTGAATATTTCATTATACATCCTATGGGACTTTTTCTAGCGCCCATTGTTGTAATAACAAGTTTGATTATATTGCTCACTAACAAGTCGACCTTCATTTATCATCGCGATCAAGGGGGTCAAATCTCCATTTGACGATCTCATAGTTTTCTTGCGGTGCTTATTTACCATTATTTTCTGCCGCGCAATTTAACGATTGCAAGGCTTTGATATATTTTTCACCGCATTTTTTGTCTTGGTTAATTTTTGACTCAAAATGTTATGCCGCACTACTGACAGTTTGATAGTACTTTTGGATTTCCTATTTATCAACTAGGCAGCCAAGAAACTTCCAAAATCAATGATGCTTGCAAAAAAAATCTGCATCAATAACGGCATCGTCAACACCGTTTCGACGCCATTTTGCTTTATTTTTTAGCGGGTACTTGTGATGAAAGTTCCGGTGTTGTTCTTAACTTATCAATTGCCAAGTTTATTTGTTTCAAATGTTCTTCAACTACTTTTACTGCCACTTTTGCTCCCAAAGTACCAAGTGTTCTTTCAATCTTATAAGCGATTAATTTCTGTTCAAGCTCTTCTTTTATTTTTTCATAGGCACGTTGAACTAAATCAGGAGATTTTTGCATATATTTCTGTATTGTATCTGATGCCTCTTTTATTACGCTGTCTGCTGGTCTCTTCGGTGTTTCCAGCACGTCATGAAACTTTTCAGCGGCTTGCTTCACATTATGAATTATTGCCTCTTCAGCGCAACTTTTCAGTTCTTTGGCCATGGTCTCGGAAATTAAACCACTTTTTGGTTCTATCATACGCAGTTTTTGAAGACTTTCAGGATCTTGCTTTCTCAAAAATGAAATAAGGGCTTTTTCATCACCATGCCCAGCTTTTTTCAAAATGACTATAGCGGGTAACACGACTTTTACGTTAAATTGCATCGATTCAGTCAATGAAACTTTGGGTTTTGCTCGGCGTTTAACTTCTTCAGGTTCAATATTTGTAATTGAAGTAATGTTATCTTTTTTGAGCTCATTGCGTGCAGTTTTCGCTAAATAGCATAATTTAATGTTACGAAAATCTTTCGATAATACATCTAATAATTTTGGATCTTGAGCCTTTAAAAAACTCATGAAAAGCCCCTTAGCATAATTCAGCTTTTGATAGTCCTTGCATTGTTGGACTAATTTTTTATAGTCATCAGAAGACATTATATCTTCAATTTCATTCTTATCTGACCTCGCCATATGCCCTCCTAAATGCGATAGGTATCACTATCACGATCCGCTAATACATAAGCTGAGGCACATCTTTCGGCCCCATCGTCTTAATTATAGCGTATTACCCGGGTTTTTGCCGGGCTCCTCAAAGCCATAAAGTAGGGGTTTGGCGGCTACTTTATTAGAAGCATCTCAACAGTCGATTTTATGTAATGCAAGCATAGGGGTCAAATCTCTATTTGACGATCTCATGGTTTTCTTGTGGTGCTTATTTACCATTATTTTCTGCCGCGCAATTTAACGATTGCAAGGCTTTGATGTATTTTTCACGGCATTTTTTGTCTTGGTTAATTGTTGACTCAAAATGATATGCCGCACTACTGACAGTTTGATAGCACTTTTTAAGAGGCTAGAATAGAAATGATATTCGTATTTTTAAATTAATGGACTCCACATATCCAATGAGAAATATTAAGTTCTGAAATCATCAAATGGAGATTTGACCCCCTCTGTAAATAATGTGATATGATTCCACCTAAAAGTGAAGGGCAATTTTCACCGTGCAGCATAGAGATATGGTGTAACATGATAAATGCACGCTATCATTAGTCATATTAGAGAGCCGTTTCAATATTAAAGAGTTGGGTTTTGGATTACTGGATTTGGTGTAGTTATGGATGATTTTCAAAAGCTTATCGATGAATACTCTGCTGAGTATTGTCTTTTTTTAGAGAGCACTTACGGTGACCAGATGCTTTCAGAGGGTGGAACTCTTGCGATAGATCGTCTGTTTGCAGGCACGTCGTTGAATAATAAAAAAGCTTTGGATATCGGTTTTGGCCTTGGTGCTGCTGCGTTTTATTTGGCAGAACGATATCAAGCTGAAGTCACTGGTATCGAATTGAATCCCTGGCTGGTTGAAGAAGCAACGCGCAGAACACCAGTGAATTTAAATTTACTTGTAAAGTTTGTGCAATATCAAAGACCGCCATTGCTCCCTTTTCCTGATCAATGCTTTGATATTGTTTATAGCAAAGGCGTGCTCGTTCACATAAACGATAAATATCCGCTATTCAACGAAATTCATCGTGTGCTCAAGCCAGGCGGTTTCGTGATAATTGACGATTGGTTAAGTCCCAACAAAGGCCAGTGGGGACAACGATTACAAAAAATGTGTGAGATGGAAAACCTCACTCTATACGCGCAGACAGAAACGGATTATCGCCAACTCCTGGAAAAAACAGGATTCACAGCAATACAAATGCGCGCAGAAAATGATCATTATGTTCAATACAATCAAGACGTCGTGAACCGTCTAAACCAGCCTAATATCAAAGCCTCATTCTCAGCCCAATTCGGCGACACCGCCTGGCAGCAAGCTGTAGAAGGCTATCAATTGATCGCTGATTCAATTCGAGACAATGAACTATTGATCCGATGGCTTAAGGCCACGCGACGCCATTCCCATTTCTATTAAAGCTATAATTGTAAAACGTTCTCACTTTTCGCGGGTTCTGAGGAAGCTTCTCTCGCTAACCGTTCACAATTCAAAAGTATTTTTTTTGCGCTCTCAAATCGTGGATGTTGTTCAGGAATTTTTTTCAAATGCGCTATTATATGAGGCGGAATTGAAATTGATGCTGGTTTCCAAAGTGGATGTTCAATTCCAGACGCTAAAATCGCGGGTTCTTTTTTCAAAGTGGTAAGAAATCCATCGTAATTTAGTTGAGCTAATCTGAAACAGAGTTCATGTAAAAGACGGGCTTTGTTGTAAGATAAATTATTTTCACGAGCTTCGAGCTCTCTGAATTTTGTTTCAAGCCAGAGCTTGAAATCTTCTTCGGATTTATTGATTTCAGATTCGCAGTATTCTATTGCATCTAAATCTAGTGTGTTTCTAGGATTATGTTTTGCATATGTACCTAGCTCACCAGTTGAAATATCTGTTATAGCTGCTGTATGTTGATCAAAATGATATTGAGTTAAGTAAGGGTGGTATGGATCTGTTTGTTTAGCCAATATCGACAATATCGCCTGACTACCTTCATATCGGGGGTTGTCTTTTTGAATTTTTCGAAGTGCGAAAGTTAATTTCACTGCTGTTTCAAAGAGTATGTTACCGCTATAAAATGTGGGTGCAAGATCCTGATCAAATAAATGCACCATGCACTGTTGGTACACTTCTCGACTTACAAGCGTATCCTTGTTAAGTTCTGCAAAGAAATCATCTGGGGAAGAATTGCATAATTCTTTTAGTCTTTCAGAGCCCTCGCACATCGCAAGATGATAAAGGCCGCTAAAATTTTTGGCATTGGCTAATTTTGTTAAATAATTAATTGCTAGTGCAATTTTTAATTTCTGAAAATCATTTCGGTATTCCGCGGCATTGTTAGTATCAAAAGGTACTTTTTCCCATGAGTACATCGTGTGAAGAGATAATTTGGCCGCACTATGATTGTTTTCAGTACCGCGCCGATACCATCTCACTGCTTCCGCCCAATTTTTAATCTGCTCATAGTGAATCCCTAGAGCGAATTGAGCGCCTGGAAAATTTTGTTCTGCAGCACGGCGATACCATTTTTCTGCTTCTATGTGATTTTTTTCAACACCTAAGCCCTCCTGATACAATTCTCCTAGACTATATTGAGCGTCTGGAAAATTTTGTTCTGCAGCGCGGCGATACCATTTTTCTGCTTCTATGTGATTTTTTTCAACACCTAAGCCCATGAAATACATATATCCACAACAGCATTGAGCCTTGGCATAATTTTGTTCTGCAGAGAGGAAGAACCATTTTATTGCTTCAGTGTGGTTTACTTTAACACATTTGCCATCAAGATTTACATATCCCAGCCGGCATTGAGCCTCTGGATGCTTTTGACAGGCAGCGAGTAAAAACCATTTCATTCCCTCGGCGTAATCTTGATCAACACCTTTGCCCTCATAAAACATGCATCCCAGATGGTATTGAGCGGCTGCTAATTTTTCAGTCGTGGCCAAACTGATAATATGATCAATGGCTCTGGTATGTCCGATGAGAGCAGCCTGAGTAAAGCAATTGACGGCTTCAATAGGATCGGTTTTTTCGATTTCCAGAGCGGCGTTGTAAAATTTCAACGCTTTTTCACTGACTTCAGCGCGTTCTAATTTAATAGTTTCATGTTCTTGCATTTAGTATGCTCCCAATTAATATGCATAAGTATCGCAATTATACACCTTAAAGAATAATCTTGTAATAACGCAGAATTATATCTCGAAATTAAATATTGATTTTACAAATTCTCTCACAACTCAAGACGCGACGCCATTTTCTACAGCTCTGGTTTATTTACCAAATATGACTTTCAAAAAACATTTTTTGTGTAATGAAATCATCAAAATAAGCACGATTGATTAACTGCTGATTCGCGCCTAACTTTGAAATCAATACGCGGTGAATTGTTTTATTTTTAGGATTTGGAAAATTTTCTAATTTTTTCTCAAATTCGTTAATCACGGAGGTGCCGACAGTCGATTGCAAATATCTTATCTCACACACAGTTATGACTTTGTCATCTCTATCAAAAACAAGATCAATTTGAAAATCCTCATCAATATCGTCAGTTGTTCTGCTAAAATAGGGGCCTGCAGTATAGTTTACCCGACCAAAACCTAGCATATTGGCGATGATATGATGATATCGAACGCAAAATCTTTCAAAGGCATGACCTAACCATTTGTAATAATTATCAAGCTTTAAAGCCTGTAATGAATTTTTTCGATAAACCCCATCTGAAATTTTAGTCGAATTAGGCTTAATAAATTTATAGTAGAAATGTAGATAGGCATCTGATATTCGATAGCGTGCGAGGGGGCTATCCTCTTTCAAATTATAGGGTGTATAACGTGAAATAAAATTGCAGAGCTCAAGATCTTCAAAAAGCTCAGTAGCTCGCCCACCCGTTGAAACTTTAAGATGCTTCAATATTTTTTCTCGTGTAGAAAACCGGTGTTTACTTAAATATTCAATGACTCCCCGGTAATGTTTATGGTTTGCCATGCTGCTAATAAATATTCTATCAAATTCCTTTGAAAAAAAGCTTTCAGGTAAAAATGATTGATCACAAAGACTCAGTAAGACCGATGAGTTTTGATTAAGACGTAGCAAATATTCAGGAATCCCACCCACTGTTAAGTATGCATCCATGACCTCTTGTTCAGAACGATTTCCTAATATAGCTTTAGTTTCTAAGAGATTTAATTCGCGTAAATAGAGTTCATGCTGAGAACGATTGTAGAGAGCTTTTGAGTGAACCACTTTTTTTATCATGAATGAGGGTGCTGACCCACAAAGGACAATGAGTAGTTCGGGATTTTTTCTAAACATATTATCCCAAGCATATTTCAGCTCACTTATCATTTTAGTTTCATAGCAAGCAAGCCATTGTAATTCTTCGAAATAGAGCGTCCAACGACCCACCTTAGTATATTCATAGATTTTACGAAAAACATCGACCCAATTTTCGATGCGAATATCTCGCAATAAGGGTTGTTGTGCGTATTCAGCAAGTTGCTGCATAACATTTTGCATTTGGTACGATGAGCTCTCTCCCTCTATGCCTTCAAACTTGAGAATATTGCGTTCACCGAAGGTCTGCTCTAGAAGTTCCGTTTTCCCAACACGACGTCGGCCATAGAGAATAATAATCGCTGGAGTTTGCTCATCACCAATGGTCTGCAGCATTTTCTGCTCAAACTCGCGTCCCACAAAATTCTTATTAGGCTCCACTAACTGTGTTCTCAGCATTGATTCACCCTCTTAAATAGTTAAATTTTTGGCCAGATAGGTAGTAATATTATCATGTCCGGCCGGATATGTCAACTAATGTTGGCCGGATGTTTTAAAATCGACGTATGTTCGGCCATAAAGGTATTTTTAAGGGGGTCTAGGTGGGGGCAAATGGGGATTTGACCCCCTCTGTGCCCGATCTATAGATATCGTTGAATCCAAGTCGTTAATTGATGAATCAAATCTTTTGGGTCAGAGTAGGTGAGAAAATATTGAGAGATATATTTTAAAGATAAAGACGGTCTAGCGTCTTGATGAGAAACACAGAGGATGTCACGATTTGCATTATTTGCCCAACCTAACTCAATTCCGAGTCCTGTAGAAGGGTATGAAACTTCAGCGACCATTAGATCTATAGTTTGAATGAGTTTTTTTGTCGGTGTAAGATCTGCTTGATTTTCATGGGGTAAGATAAATGAATGTTGTGCCCATAAGGCTGAATTTTTTAACGGAAGATAAAGCGTATCTTCATAATTAAATGCTGTCGAATGTCCGAGGTATATAAGCATAGTATCCCCATTAGAATTGAATAACTAATAGGATGGCATAATATCATAAATCAAAAATTAATACATAAATTTGATTAGTAAAACACTACACAACTTAGTTGATGAATCCATGAAGGGATCTTGAGTTCTTTGTTCATTCTGAATGTAATGGCGTCGCGTCTTGAGTTGTGAGAGGTTTTACGAGTTGCATATCAGAATGAAATGTTATTATCTGGCGAGTTAAAAAATATTAATAAATAGATAATGATCAAAAAAAGAGTTCATAATCTGATAAGCAAAATATTCAATATGTTCAGCGATAAAAAATAGTGATCCTTAAACTGTTTGAAAAAATATCTTAAGAATAATCTTATAATAACGCAGATATTTTTCGCGAAATCAAAAATTGATTTTATAAAACCTCTCATAACTCAAGACGCAACGCCATTTTCTATTTCAGTGAGAGCAAGGTTTCAATGTTAGACCTGACCCCTTCCTTTCACCTTCCTCCTATGTTAACATTCCGTATAATCGCATCTCCCGATCGTATCACTCAAGTGAGATAGTATGTCATATATTGTAGATATTATTAGTAGATCTTGGATTACTCATCACAGTTGTATACTTACTATTATTTCACCACCAATTCTAGCAGCAATCATTGCCTCCTTTCTAGCCCCTATTGTTGGTATTAGGACCTTTTTATCTCAACAACGTGTGACAAGAATTCAGAGGATCTATTATGAGGAATCATTATTGACCCTGATCAAGCACTTAAATAAAACAATTGAAATCACTAACTCAAATTTAAGCTGCATTGAACATGCTTTTAATTTAATATTGGATCTTCATGAGAAGGCCGATGTGTCATCTACTATCGACAGAATAAATCATGTCGCCAAGAAAATTACCAGCCCTATAAAATATCAGGCATCAAAAACAGAAGTTTTAATAAA
Source organism: uncultured Gammaproteobacteria bacterium (assembly GCA_963725255.1). Lineage (GTDB taxonomy): Bacteria > Pseudomonadota > Gammaproteobacteria > JAIEPX01 > JAIEPX01 > JAIEPX01. Next base: position 112,818 of record CAVRXV010000008.1, read on the forward strand.
GCTATTTTCTAAACAGGGCTATACTATACATCAATGGCAATCAAAATTCGATCGGGACTTTAGCCATTTTAATTTATATTTTCGTGAGATGGCATTTGCTCTGTCGAATGAATTAGAGTCGAATCGTCAAGTTTCTAGAGAGTTTATCGATCGATACAGAGATAATATACAGGGATACCATCAACTAGTCATGCGTCATTATTCATTAATATATTTACTAAACAATATAGCGATCGACTTTAGTCTTCTTAATTTTAAATCAGTGAAAAAATTAAAAAGTAGCTTAAAGAAAAATCAAACAATAAATAGCCATTTACTGAAAATTGATGAGGCTTATAAAACATTATTTGGTTACTTTAAGCTAGAAGACCATATTTTTTTATCATATTTAAAAGATGATAATGGAGACCGATACATATTATACAATGACAACAATATCTCCATCAAACGCGTAAAAGATAACCATCCTGTCGACCTAGATAAAATGACAATCATCAATGATGATCTTAAATTATATAACGTAAAAGTCGAAGTCAACGGCAGCTTAAGATACTATTCTAATGTTCAATTAGGAATGGCTAACTATTGTGCTTTTGAAGAAAAACCTCAGTTCTATCAACAAATGGAATCATTTGATAACTTCAAATAAAAAATCTTCAGATTGCTAGCTTTTTAGCATTATAACATGCTTATATTGCCTTGTGTTGTTAATCTTCAAAATAATTGTCAGATCATTTATCCTTATGATTTCATTGAGCATTTTAACGTGAGATGCATATCAATTTTGCAGTTGTAAGTTATCACTGATTCAACTTGAACTGAATAATTACTAGTATTCCAGTCGATTTATTATATTAATGACATGGGAAAGCAAACTCAATGGCCTTGATCTGCTCCCGATTTCGTGGACACCAACCTCTAACAAGCATACATTAATTCATATTGAGCAGGCGTGTTGTAATTTATCGTAGAATGCCTACGTTGTCTATTGTAAAAAACCTCAATATATTCAAAAATAACTCTCTTTGCCTCCTCTCTCGTTTTAAAGCTTTCATGGTGCGTGCACTCAACTTTCAGTGTGTGAAAAAAGCTTTCTACTACCGCATTATCCCAGCAGTTCCCTTTTCGACTCATACTGCATTCAATATCATTATCCTTCAATAATCCCTGATATTCATTCGCTGCATACTGACTTCCACGATCAGAATGTAACAATACTCCACCTGATATTTTTCGCTTAAATAACGCCATTCTTAAAGCATTCAGCGTGATATCTTCTTTCATCCTGCTATCCATCGACCACCCTATGATTTTCCTAGAAAATAAATCCATGATCACCGATAAATACAACCATCCTTCCATCGTCGGAATATACGTAATATCAGAGACCCAGCGCTGATTTGGTTTGTTAGCGGTAAACTCTCGATTTAATTTATTATCGCTTATGGGTTTACTATGATTTGAATCCGTCGTCATTTTAAATTTCCTTTTCGTTTTCGCTCTTATGCCATAATGCTGCATCAGCCTAAAAACTCGGTTTTTTCCGAGTGTTTTTAATTCTGCATGTAGATCATAGTATATGCGACGATATCCATACGTCTCTCGACTTCTTTCATGACTCTCACGGATCTTTAACAATAATTGCTGATTCGATTCTTCTCGATCGCTCACAGGTCGTGATAACCACGCATAAAAGCCGCTTCGGCTTATTTCTAAAACGTGACACAGGATGTTAATCGAGTGTTCTTTGCGCTTCTCTTCCACAAATTGATACTTCATTTCAATTCGTTCGCAAAGAACTTTGCGGCCTTTTTTAATATGTCGCGCTCCTCCTTCAAGCGCAATATCTCCATCTTTAATCGTCGATTCTCTTCTACAACATCTACCTGGCTTTCACCAACGGTCTCTTGGGTCTGATCGTTACGATGCTGATTAATCCATGAATAGAGAGTGACCTGGTGTATCCCTAAGTCTCTCGCTGTTTTAGCATATGGCTGCGGTGACGACAGTGCTAATTTCACTGCCTCTGCTCGAAATAGTTTGTCCGTTTTCCTTTTCATCTTGACACCTCTTTGATTCCCTTAAGTTTATCAAACTTAGTGTCCTTTGAAACGGGGTCAGATTGAACCTCCCCCAAATTGACACACACTCTTAAACGGGGGCACTATGGTGCTCCATTATAGGAGTTTAGCTATGAAGAACCCAACCTTAAGTCCTGAGTTTAAACGAGAGGCTGTTCGATTATTAGAGCAAAAGGATACAAACGCTGCTCAGTTAGCGCGTGAGCTAGGGGTAAAGCGTAATCAATTGTATAAATGGCAAAAAGAAATTCAAGCTAATGGTAAGAAGGCCTTTCCTGGCAAGGGGCAACATCACAAACCAATCGATGAAACAAAAGCTTTAAAAGCTAAAATAAGGCAACTTGAGCTGGAGAACGAAATCCTAAAAAAGGCAGCAGTGTACTTCACAGAGAATGCCGAGTGAAGTACACATTTATTAAAACCAATCGAGAGATTTATCCCATCACTTTGCTTTGCAAAGTGATGATGGTATCACGTCGAGGATTTTATAATTGGTTGACTTGTCCGAACTCAGCCAGGACAAAAGAAAATCAGCAACTCATTGAGAGAATACACCAAATTTTTAATCAGAATAGGCAGGTATATGGTGCTCCAAGAATTCATAAAACATTGTTAGAGCTGGGATATAAATGCAGTTTGAATCGAGTGGCACGATTGATGCACATTGCAAAAATTGTCCCTAAAACGATCAAGAAATTTAGGATCACAACAGATTCAAGGAAGAGCTTAAATCCAGCAAAAAACCTATTAGATCGTGAATTTTCACCTGGTATGATGAATCAAGTCTGGGCCTGTGATGTCACCTACATACCTACTCGAGAGGGTTGGTTGTTTTTGGCTGTGGTTTTAGATTTATTTTCACGAAAAGTTGTCGGGTGGTCAATGGGTGAGCGTTTAGAAAGCAAATTAGCTCAACAAGCTTTGAGGAACGCAGTTTGTCAAAGACAAATAGCTCAAGGGATGTTAATCCATTCGGATAGAGGGAAGGAGTATTATGCAAAAAATTATCAAGCGTTATTGAGATCCTATGGTATGGTATGCAGTATGAGTCGCAAAGGTGAATGTTATGATAATGCTGTGGTGGAGAGCTTTTTTCACAGTCTCAAAGTTGAGCTTGTTCATCATAATGATTACCATAAGCGAAGTGAGGCAAGAAGCTCTTTGTTTGAATACATTGAGCTATTTTATAATCGGCAACGAAAGCATTCTTATTTGAACTATCTATCTCCGATAGAGTTTGAGGAGCGCTGTGTTGCTTAACTTGAGTGTGTGTTTTATTGGGGTAAGATCAGATCACCTTTACTACAACTGACCTAGCATCATACTGTAATATTTCAGGATTTAATGCTATATATTTTAGTACTATACGCTTAGCTTGATCATGTGACATTGCATCTCCTGGTACACACATCGATTTCTGATTCAAAGGCATCGCAAACATAAATCCTTCTAGCACGCCATTGATGTAACCTAGACAATAGAAATCGAGTGCTTCATCCGTACTTGTACAATACGATTCAAGCTCGGCCGCAGTACCAGCTCGCACTATTAATGAAAATCCAAGAAACACTAGAATAAGTGTAAGTATCACGCACAACTTAGTATTCATTTGGCACCTCACATTTCAAGATAGAGAATGCTTTAGGTTATAGCCAATTATAGTCAGCAGTCATTTCGCTCACGTCCCTGCCAACATCGCCATCTCCGAAAGCTAGAAGAGCACGTATCCCTATCATATTAATTATAGCACATATTCATGGCCATAGAATGAACTTCAGCCTATTAGGCTAATTTTAAGAATAGCAATAATAGCAATGGCGTCGCGTCTTGAGTTGTGAGAGGTTTTACGTGTGGGAGATGGGGCAGGTCTAACATTGTATAAGGTACATATATATTAGGTATTAGAGGTCAAATCTCCATTTGACGATCTCATGGTTTCTTTGTGGCGCTTGTTCACCACTATTTTCTGCTGCAAAAATTAACGATTGCAAGGCTTCGATGTATTTTTCACGATATTTTTTGGTTTGGTTAATTTTAACTCAAAATGATATGCCGCACTACTGTCAGTTTGTTAGCACTTTATACCTATCATTTCGGATATCTCAGTTAGCTTGTAACCAAAATTTTTTTTTTGCAATTAGTATCGCGAAGTTTCTGGCATTATTGGTTCCTCGCTTGAAATTTTGAATCTTCGAAATGTTCTCGTTAAATACTAATGAAGTGGTAGTTATTATTTCAATCAGTGATTCCATTAAAATCTTTCTGTCTGCTATCTCGAGGCAGAGTGATTGATAATTTATAGTTGATTTTATTTTTTTAACGAAATCTGTGCCAATAATTTGCGACATCTGTTCTGATGAAAAATATTTCTCAATATCTATTTGGCTGTCTTCAAACATGAATTGTCTAAACAAAACTGAAAAATTATCACTAAATGGAGATTTGACCCCCACAAATTGGACCCCAATTGTGTGACGAGAGGCCAACAAATTATGTTAGCTAGATTGTAACACCTAATGGTACGGTTGTTGTAAGATAGCAAAGGAAAGGAAAGGTGTCAGATCTTAGATCTGACACCTTTCTCTTGCTGTCTTTCTTCGCACCTTTCATTGAGAATTCTATTCGATTTAGAGGCTCGAATCCTTGACATGCAATTTTTACATTGATGGCCTATAATCAAGATACATGTGTTAATCATATAGGGGGCTAACTATGGGCATTATAGCAGCAATTCACTGGCACGGATCTGGAAATGACAAGGTTCTCAGTTGCATGATTGTGGATGAATTAACCTTTGAGATCTATTTTGGTCCGAAAAAGTATATAATGCCAGTTGATGATGATAAGTTCAATATAAAAGTAAATGAAATTATCAAATTGTTTTTCGATAAAGTTAGAGAAATAAATAAGATTTACAAAAGCGATATCAAATTCGAGTATAAAATTGTTGGTAATTTCCAGACAGGTATTCGTTATAATACGAGATTAGACAAGCCATCAGTTAAAACAGATTATGTGGATATGGTCTTTAGTGACTCATTTATTAAAATACAAAGTGAAAATTTTAGATGTTCTAAGAAAAGATTAAGATCAGATCTATCAGGGGTCGCGTTACAGAGATTTAAGAAAAAACTTATTGAGTATGGATTGATTAATTCGATTAATAAGGATAAGTATAGGTGGCACTTGTGGGCTTTGGCTCTGCATGCAACCAATGGGAGATATGAGGTGCAACTAAAAAAATTGTGTAAAGCTACAAAGGCAGAAGTCGACCTGGAAAACATTCAGAAGTCTGATGAATTAAAGAAAATGAGAGCCTAATTATTGCATTAATCTTGTGGCAGAGTGTTTTGTGTGTGAGTGAATTTTTGTTGCTATTATTTATGACTTCGTATGAAAATTTAATCATATTGAGTAACTCAAGCTGTCGCTCAAAAACAAGGGGTTCGTCTTTAGATGCCACGGCATTCTCTAGATTACTAATTGTGCCTTTTAATTTAAGGAAAGCCTCAGCAATTGGAATACTTTCGTTTGTAATTGTATAAACTGAATTTTTATTTTTAAGCATGCAGATAGACATCCTATTTATCCTGTTTTTTAGTTTTGAATAATTTTTCAGAGGCCCACTTATAAAATGTATTGGCTAGATTCTTAACTATCGTGCATAGAAATGTTAATAAGACTAAATTAACTGCCGCTGGAAGAGTCGGTATATTAGACAAAAATCCATAATAGCTTGTTTTAATTTGAGATGCTTTTAAATTGTTTTTAGTCTTAATTGAATTGAGCTCTTGAGTTGAAATATGTTGATCTAGCGAATCTTTAGTTATAGTAGGAGTTTGTCGAAGGTCTTCGTGCAAGATCAGGCCTTGACTTTCAGTGTATTGCTTACTTGATTTATTAATGTCAGTAGCCGATGTTACTGCTTTGTCATTATATGTGCTATTAATCATTTTTTCTTTGTTTATTATTTCAGATAATTGTGTATTGTGCTTCATGTCATAATCATTCACTTCTTTCATCGATATGCCCTTGGGGTGTTCTAGTAAAAGACCATCGATAATCATATTTTGGGATTGATATCGTTGAATTTTATCATCACGATTTTTTTCAGTTATTTCCAGCATTTCTCGAAATGACAAGGTTAGTATATAGCCAATAATAATAATGAGAGCTATATTAATAACTAAAGATTTCAATGATGTCCCCTGAGTAGATAATGTTTCAAAAACGATCTATAACATAGCTATGAATTAATTCGAAGTTTGAGCCAGTCTAGCCATATATTTAAAGGTGCTGTGCGTCCAACAGAATTGAGCAGCGTCGAAATGCTAGCTCCCTCTAACTTCCACATGTGCGGTGTGCACTAATGGGTGGAGTATAGCTGTAAAGATTGCGATTTTCAATCCAACATCAATGCAAGAAAGACTGCGCCCCTTGCTTTTTTTCTAATAATTAAGCTTCACCTTTCACAGAAGTGATTTTCTTAAAGCGGTTCATATATAATGCTACCTTACTACAAACACTGAATCGCACAATGGCACATATACGGTATCAATCCATGATAGAATTAAAGCATGGGGCTCTATACATTAGCTATAATAATTTGTTGTTTAGTAATGAGAGCATGTTTTACTCTTGCGCTAAGGGGCATAAAGCGAGTTCAAATATTTATGAGTTTTTTATCGGTGGAGATATCGATTATGATATTGCAAAAAAATGATATCAAAGAAGTTTCGCCCAATTCTTGGGAAAAGGGGGCAGATCTAACATTGAAACCTGGTTTCAATGTTAGATCTGCCCCCTTTTCCGCTCGCTTTCCTGCTCGGTTTGACCCCCCTATTGTGCCAATTGACCCTTGAGTAGTTACTTGTCCTTATCTTTCTTAATACTCTTGACTAAGAAAGATTAGGCTGCTATTCTTTCTTAGTGAAGAAGGCTAAGAAAAGATACGGCATATATTTTTTTAGTTATATACCTTAGGTAAAGATAATTTATGAATCAAAGAATAGGAACTTACATATCCCAAACGGTGGCTGGCGAGCCTTTCAAGGCTTATGTACCTCCGAAATTACCTCCAAAGCCCCCCCTGGATTTAGTAAAGTTATATCCGTATCTTGAAAAAGCAACATTAGAACTTGCTAAGTTAAACGCGAGTTGCAAATCAATTCCTAATCCCTCGTTGTTTATATATATGTATGTTCGAAAAGAGGCTTTATTATCAAGTCAAATTGAAGGGACACAAAGTTCACTTTCAGATTTGATGCTATTTGAACATCATCAGAAACCAAAGGTTGATCTGACCCCGTTTCAAAGGACACTAAGTTTGATAAACTTAAGGGAATCAAAGAGGTGTCAAGATGAAAAGGAAAACGGACAAACTATTTCGAGCAGAGGCAGTGAAATTAGCACTGTCGTCACCGCAGCCATATGCTAAAACAGCGAGAGACTTAGGGATACACCAGGTCACTCTCTATTCATGGATTAATCAGCATCGTAACGATCAGACCCAAGAGACCGTTGGTGAAAGCCAGGTAGATGTTGTAGAAGAGAATCGACGATTAAAGATGGAGATATTGCGCTTGAAGGAGGAGCGCGACATATTAAAAAAGGCCGCAAAGTTCTTTGCGAACGAATTGAAATGAAGTATCAATTTGTGGAAGAGAAGCGCAAAGAACACTCGATTAACATCCTGTGTCACGTTTTAGAAATAAGCCGAAGCGGCTTTTATGCGTGGTTATCACGACCTGTGAGCGATCGAGAAGAATCGAATCAGCAATTATTGTTAAAGATCCGTGAGAGTCATGAAAGAAGTCGAGAGACGTATGGATATCGTCGCATATACTATGATCTACATGCAGAATTAAAAACACTCGGAAAAAACCGAGTTTTTAGGCTGATGCAGCATTATGGCATAAGAGCGAAAACGAAAAGGAAATTTAAAATGACGACGGATTCAAATCATAGTAAACCCATAAGCGATAATAAATTAAATCGAGAGTTTACCGCTAACAAACCAAATCAGCGCTGGGTCTCTGATATTACGTATATTCCGACGATGGAAGGATGGTTGTATTTATCGGTGATCATGGATTTATTTTCTAGGAAAATCATAGGGTGGTCGATGGATAGCAGGATGAAAGAAGATATCACGCTGAATGCTTTAAGAATGGCGTTATTTAAGCGAAAAATATCAGGTGGAGTATTGTTACATTCTGATCGTGGAAGTCAGTATGCAGCGAATGAATATCAGGGATTATTGAAGGATAATGATATTGAATGCAGTATGAGTCGAAAAGGGAACTGCTGGGATAATGCGGTAGTAGAAAGCTTTTTTCACACACTGAAAGTTGAGTGCACGCACCATGAAAGCTTTAAAACGAGAGAGGAGGCAAAGAGAGTTATTTTTGAATATATTGAGGTTTTTTACAATAGACAACGTAGGCATTCTACGATAAATTACAACACGCCTGCTCAATATGAATTAATGTATGCTTGTTAGAGGTTGGTGTCCACGAAATCGGGAGCAGATCAGGTTTCATTGGAAGACGTCGAAGAGGTTTCTCAATATGTAAAAGCAATTCACTATGGTATTTTAAGATTGAAAGAAAATTTCCCTTTGTCTCTTCGATTGTTGCGAGAAATACATGGTGTTTTACTTTCTGGTACACGTGGCGCTAGTAAACTTCCTGGTGAGTTTAGGCGTTCTCAAAATTGGATTGGTGGGACCAGACCAGGTAATGCATTGTATGTTCCACCTCCTGTGACTCACTTAAATCAGTGCTTATCAGATTTTGAGAACTTTTTACAAGATAAAAGTTTACCAGTTTTAATAAGAGCAGGCTTAATACATGTTCAATTTGAAACCATTCATCCATTTTTAGATGGTAATGGTAGACTGGGTAGATTATTAGTTACACTATTACTTTCTGACAATCAGATTCTAGATGAACCAATTTTGTATTTAAGTCTTTATTTAAAGCAAAATCGTCGACTTTATTATGATTTGCTACAAGAAGTTCGTACGAAAGGTACTTGGGAAACTTGGCTGGTATTCTTTTTGGAAGGCATTTATAAGTCTGCTCAGCAAGCCATTCAAACGGCGAATAACGTTAATAAATTGTTTGAGCAAGATCTGGGTAAAATATCTACCTTAGGTAGGGCAAGATTTTCTTGTGAAAAAGTATTTGAATACATGAAACGTTTACCTCAAGTCAGCGTTCCATTACTTGAAAGTGAATTGAAAATATCAGCACCAACAGTAAGGAACGCTTTAGAGTCGATGGAAAAACTAGGAATATTGCAAGAAATCAGTGGTAAAAAGCGTGATCGAATATACGGTTATCGAAAATATCTTGAAATTCTAGAATTTGGAACAGATCCCCTATAAATGAAATATGTTAGTAAAACACCACACAATTTAGTTGATGAACCCATGATGGGATTTTGAGTTCTTTGTTCATTCTGAGATCAAGTTTTTCAAGTTTATTTAGATTTAAAATGCTTTCGGGTAGGTGAGTCAACTGATTATTACGACAATCAAGAAATCGAAGATTCTTCAAGTCGCCAATAGAATCGGGTAGATGAGTCACACAATTTAATCTTAGGTCTAAATCCGTTAAGTTTTTCATGGCACCGATTTCGTTGGGCAAGGTTTTAATTTTATTGTTTGAGAGAACTAGTTTTTTCAAGTTGTGTAGTGCTGTTAATGAGTCAGGCAGTTTTTCGAGTGAATTATCGTTGAGATGTAATTCACGCAATGATTTTAATGCGGATACTGAGTCTGGGATCAGTTTCATTTTATTGTTGTACACACGTAATTCAAGTAAGTTTTGTAATGATAAGATGGATTCTGGAATCAATGAAAATTGGTTATAGGTAATGTTAAGATAAATTAGGTTGTTGAGATTAGATAAGCTGTTAGGTAGTTGTGATAATTGATTACCTCCAACCAATAAGTACTGTAGATTATAGAGTTCACCTAATGTTTCAGGTATATTTTTGATTTGATTGTGCTGAATGTCGAGTACTTCAAGTTGATTAAGTTGGCCTATTAGCGGTGAAATTTCAGTGATTTTGTTAGCGCTTAAGTTGAGTCTTTTTAAAGTTGTGAGATTATATAAAAAATCGGGTATAATACTAATATTATTTTTGTATAAACTGAGAATCGCTAAATTATTAATATTTTGAATTGATTCGTCAATGCTCAAAAGATTATTTTCTTCGGCATAATACGCTGCTGTACTATCAGCACCGTGTGAAAATTCGATTAATTTATTGACTGAAAAAGTGCTAGTCATTATTGGCCTTTGTCATATCTTGTAAGAAGCCGCCCACTTGTGAATCCCAGAGAGCTTTATAAACGCCGTTTAATTTTAAAAGCTCTTGGTGAGTGCCATCTTCAATTATCCTGCCGTGTTCGAATACCAGTATTCGATCCATATGTAAAAGTGTTGATAGTCGATGCGCGATAACGATGGTAGTCGCTTTGTTGGTTTCGAGCATTTCATTGAGAGATTCTTGGATCAATTTTTCTGTGGGAGTATCGAGTGCGGAAGTCGCTTCATCTAAAATCAAAATAGGTGCATTTTTAAGAATGGCGCGAGCGATGGCTATGCGTTGTCTTTGTCCGCCGCTGACTTTCACGCCTCGTTCGCCGACGATAGAATCATACCCTTTTTGCATTCGCATAATATCGTCATGAACACGCGCTTTTTTACAAGCGTCTTTGATTTCATCGAGTGAAGCATCGTATTTAGCCAGTTGCAAATTCTCTAAAATTGAACGGTGAAACATGGTGATATCTTGTGGAATCACAGAAATATTGGCGCGCAGAGATTCTTGTTGAAGGGTATTGATTGGATGATTGTCGAGGAGAATTCGCCCACTTTTGATATCAAAATAACGGAGTAAGCATTTAATAAAGGTAGTTTTTCCAGCACCTGATGTTCCTACAATACCTATTCTTTGGCTTGGTTGAATATGCACTGATAAGTTTTTAAGTACTTCGGACTCATTGCCGCTATAAGAAAATGTTACATCTTCAAATTTTATTTCACCCTTCACATTGGAGATTGGAAGGGCATTGGGCGCATCGACAGTGTCTTTAGTGACGTTAATAAAAGAAAATGAGGCTTTGGCTGCCGCAATAGCAGGATTAATATTAAAAAGAAGATTTTCGAGAAACGAATCTAAAACGCTATGTAAATTCATTGTGGTCATCGCAACAAATGCAAATCCACCGGGCGATATTTGCCCACTTTTAAAAAGATAACTAAGGAGATAAAATTGAACCGCAATCATAATTGTTACCATAATGGTATCAGCGTTATCAACAAAATACGCATCGAATTGACGTGTTTTTTTATCCCAATTTTTCCAGCTTGTTATTGCTGGAGTTAATTTCAATTTAAATTCATTCAAAATATTACCAATAATTTTAATACCGAAGATATTGGCAATTGAATCATTGATAATACCTAATGCTTGTTGTCTTGCATTGACGTACTGCTCTTGTAGTTGAATTTGTTTTTTTAATAGTAATGCAATAATGGGTGAGTAAACCAATATAAATACAATCATGACTAATGCAGGGACAATATTGACACGAGCTAAATATATAATGCTGATAATGATCCAGGCGGTATTGCAGAGAGCACGAAAACAAGTATTAAATAATGTCATAATGCTATTTTGAAAATCAGAAATTTTACTAGAGATTTCACCTGATAAATGAGAGTCAAACCAGTGCAGAGAATGGCCCACAGTTTTTTTGTACATGCTATCAATAATTTCTGCTAATAGTCCGGGCCTGTATTTGATATCAAAGAGTCGTTCAATGAAAAACATGCCGTGATGCATGAGCTTATAAAATACGAATAAAATTAATAAAAAACCAACGTTAGCATTAGAATTCGAAGTTATAGCATCAATTAATTCTTTTATTTTGTAATCAACTGCCACACCAAAAAGAGACGCTATTATGGAAATAGCGATGAGTGCGATGATGTAAATTTTGTAATTTTTCATCAGTGATTTAAAATAGTCTGTCAAATTATTCGCATCTATCATAGCTATAATTCCGAAGAAGGGTATTTAGGAATTGTATGCTTTAGTAAACACCCATACAACTGATTTTTTAATTTTAATCTTGGATGTAGCCAGCAGTTCCTAGTTAAGGAAAATTAATTGCATTTAAAGTATTAGAAGAAGCCAATTTTGTTGACTTTTAGTCCGTAATCTGTGAGGATTTACGCTTATAGTTAGCATAATAGATAAAGGTAACAATGTCTCCTAATCATCCCATTGGCATTTTCGATAGCGGCGTCGGCGGTCTTACGGTACTCAGGGCATTACGTGCAGCGTTGCCCTATGAGCGAATGATTTATTTTGCTGATACAGCCAATGTTCCTTATGGTGATAAAACGCCTGACCAAATTAAAGCATTTTCAAAGCGAATTTTAAAATGGATGCAAGATGAATTAGGTGTGAAATTAGTCATTGCTGCGTGTCACACCAGTTCGGCATTAGCCTTAAGTGAAGTCGCCAAAGAATTCAAAATTCCCGTGATTGGAACCATTGATCCTACAGTTGCCGCTATTTTACAAGACAAAAGGCATTCTCGTGTCGGTATTATAGCTACACCTGCTTCTGCTCAAAATTTGACACACGAGAAAGCGTTGATTCAATCAGGATTCGACGGAGTGATTCATACAATTCCATGTCGCGAATTTGTGCCCTTGATCGAATCAGGTAAACTTGATGGAAATGAGCTGCACGAGATTACGGAGCACTATCTTGAACCTTTCCATGAAATGAATTTGACAACGTTAATTTACGGCTGCACTCATTATCCCTGGATTTCTGATGTCATTGTCCGGTATTTACCCCCTTCAGTAACGTGTATCGATCCGGCTCACCATATTGTGGCTGAGACGACTCACACATTAATGAATATGGCGCTATTGAATAAAACTGCAGTTAGCCAACATGTTGACTTTTATTGTAGTGCTCGACCTGATCAGTTCGCAGAAGTGACAGCCCGTTTTCTTCTGATGCCTACTCCGGATGTGAAATTGAAGACCTTTTAGTTCAACAACCCCTCATATTGCGGAAAACCCCCTGGAGTGGTATCTTGAACTATTCAGCATAATGAGCGCTATAAGTGCGAGTTTGCTATTTAGATTAGTAGGCACGTAGCTCAGGGGTAGAGCACCACCTTGACATGGTGGGGGTCGGTGGTTCGAAACCACTCGTGCCTACCATTTACAATTTAATTATATGAGAGAGATGATTCAGGAAATGCCGATAATTACACTTCCAGATGGCAGTCAAAAACAATTTGATAGACCCGTCACTGTGCACGAGATAGCTCAGACTATCGGTACAGGTCTCGCCAAAGCAGCATTAGCGGGTAAAGTGGATGGAAAACTCCTTGATACATCACGAACCATAGATTCGAATGTCAACCTTTCAATCATTACCGATCGTGATCAGGAAGGGCTGGAGATCATCAGGCATTCTGCAGCGCATTTGTTAGCTCACGCCGTCAAACAATTATTTCCGCAAGCACAAGTCACTATCGGACCGGTAATCGAAGATGGCTTTTACTACGATTTTTCATATCCAGCCGGTTTCACGAGTGAAGATTTAATTAAAATTGAAGAACGAATGACCGAATTGGCCAACAAGGACTACGCTGTAACACGTGAAGAAATCTCTCGAGATGACGCTATCGCATTATTTCGACAAATGGGTGAAGAATACAAAGCCAAAATTATCGAGGACATTCCTGCTGGTGATACCCTGACGATTTACCGCCAAGGTGATTTTGTAGATCTATGTCGAGGACCTCATACGCCATCGACTGGAAGAATTAAAGCATTTAAATTGACAAAATTAGCGGGTGCGTACTGGCGTGGTGATTCCAATAATGAAATGTTGCAACGCATTTACGGCACAGCGTGGCCTGATAAAAAGCAACTCACTGACTATCTCACGCGCTTAGAAGAAGCTGAAAAAAGAGATCACCGTAAAATCGCTAAGAAAATGGATTTATTCCATATTCAAGAGGAAGCTCCGGGAATGATCTTTTGGCATCCCAATGGAATGACGCTATACAACATTGTTACAGATTATGTTAGAAAATTCGTGCAAGCTCATGATTATCAAGAAATTCGGACGCCACAATTAGTGGATTGCAAATTGTGGGAAAAGTCTGGTCACCTTGCAATGTTCGGTAAGGACATGTTTTTGGTGCAAGCTGATCCGCATACTTACGCGATTAAGCCGATGAGCTGTCCGTGTCATGTTCAGGTTTTCAATCAAGGGATCAAAAGCTATCGTGATTTACCGCTTCGGTTGGCTGAGTTTGGATCTTGTCATCGCAACGAGCCTTCCGGAACCTTACACGGCTTGATGCGATTGCGTAATTTTGTTCAAGACGATGCTCATATCTTTTGTACTGAAGAGCAAATTCTATCAGAAGCCTCAGATTTTATTGATCAATTATTGACGGTATATCGTGATTTTGGTTTCACTGACGTTTTAATGAAGCTTTCTACTAGACCTGATAATCGTATTGGAGACGATGCGCTTTGGGATAAAGCCGAAACTGCCTTAGAGCAAGCGTTGAATAGTAAAGGAGTTGAGTGGGCAATCAATCCAGGTGAAGGTGCATTTTATGGGCCTAAGATAGAATTCTCCTTAAGAGATTGTATTGGCCGGGTATGGCAGTGTGGGACCCTCCAAGTAGACTTTTCAATGCCTGAGCGGCTTGAGGCAAAATACATTGCTGAAGATGGCACTAAGAAAACCCCTGTAATGCTGCATCGGGCAATTTTAGGCTCTGTGGAGCGTTTTCTGGGGATTCTGATCGAGCATTACGCAGGCCAATTCCCCGTTTGGCTAGCGCCTATTCAAGTGGCTGTGATGAATATTACTGAAAGCCAGGGCGAGTCAGTCGCTGAAATTACTGCTAAACTTAAAAATAACGGGTTTAGGGTCATTTCCGACTTAAGAAATGAAAAGGTCGGGTTTAAAATACGTGAACATACAATTCAACGAATCCCTTATCTCGTTGTGATTGGTGATCGTGAAAAAGCATCGGGTGAGGTCGCAGTGCGAACTCAGTCGGGAGAAGATTTAGGTGTGATGAGTTTAGAGTCCTTTATGTTAAAATTGAGGACTTAGGTTTAATTGAGACTCATAGTGTATCCACTGAAAAGTGGTTTATTAATTGTTGGAGGAAAGTAACATTAGCGTTCAGACAGAAAAGAAGCAGGCTCGCATCAACGAAGAAATTGTTTCTAAATCAATTCGATTGATTGGTGAGGATGGTGAAGTGGTTGGAGTTGTTTCCAATCATGATGCTCAATTAAAAGCACAAGAGGCCGGTTTGGATCTTGTTGAAATTGCACCCAACGCAGAACCCCCCGTTTGTCGTATTATGGACTACGGTAAATATTTATTTGAAGTCAATAAAAAACAATCAGTACAAAAGAAAAAAAGTAAACAACAACAAAGTAAAGAAGTAAAATTTCGTCCTTCAACCGATGTCGGTGATTTTCAAATTAAATTGCGTAAAATTACTGCGTTCTTAGACGAAGGATGCAAAGTTAAAATTACGGTTCGATTTAAAGGTCGTGAAATTATGCATCACGAATTAGGTATTGAATTATTGAAACGCGTCGAACAAGCTTTAGGTGAAAGCGCATCAATTGACAGTATGCCAAAATCGGAAGGCAAGCAAATTACTATGGTCGTGTCCCCACGTCGATCCACTTAGTCAAGGATGGGTAATTCAATGACAAATGAACCGAGTTTTATCATTGAATTTGATTTGTTAACGAAAGTTACTCAAACGCTCGATTTAAAAACATTTGAAATCGATCCAGCGAATGCATCAAAAATATACTGGATTCACTGCGATCGATCTCAGAAAGGAATGATTAAATATCTAATTGAAAAACTGAACTTATCACTGGATGTTGTACAATTAACAAAAAAGTCTGATAGGCCCACTCAAATTTTAGAGCGTGAAGATACGCTCACATTACAAATGGAATGTCTCTTGCATAAAGAAATGTTGCCGATTAATGAGTCAGCTGTTGATGATTTAATTATTCACCTCGCTACACGTTATTGTTTTACAATTTCACGTGGCCGAATACCAATAGTAGATAGAGTGCAAAGTAATTTACCAGCAGCCATTCAATTTGCAAAAACACCTTGTTTTCTGCTTTTTTTGATTCTCGATAATCTCGTTGCGCATTATACGGATATTTTTTATCACTACGAAATTAAAGCTGAGGATCTTGATGCAAAGGGTGGGAGAGCGGTGTATAAAGATATCATTAAACTCAAAAAGCTATTGATGAACGTTCGGCGTCACACTATTATTGTGGTTAATACTCTTAATTACATTACATCACGAGATATTAAAGCTGTCTCAAAACATTGTAGAATATCATTATCAACACTCTTAACTAATACCCAAACAATCAACAACGAATCAGAATCTATTCGCGAATTATTAAATGGTACAATAGGTCAAATAGATAATGCCTTAATGCGGGAAGTCAACAATACCATGCGAATTCTTACTGCTATTGCTGCTATTTTTATGCCTCCCTCTCTAATTGCAGCCATTTATGGTATGAATTTTCAAATTCCCGAACTCAAATGGACTTATGGCTATGCGTACGCATTGGTTCTCATGTTAGGTTCCATGATCGGTATGCTGTATTATTTCAAGCGGAATAAGTGGTATTAGTGCCATTTAGCTCGCATTTGCATCGATAATTCTTCCAGAGTTGTAGGTTCAGGTTTTTTAGCTGGCTGGTGTGATTTGAGATAGTCAATAACCTGATCAAGCTCAACCAAGTTCTTTTCGATGAGAGCGAGTTGTTGAGTTAATTGATCTTCATTGAGCTCTTCTTCGATAAAGATAGATAACATCTTTGAATAGTAACGAGGATTCTCTAGATACTTGGGATGTGATGGCAGACGAGCAATGGTTTGTACCTGTTTTGACTCTAGATCTATTCTCATAGACTCGGCGAATTGAAGTAAATTAGAACTTGTACTGAACTGCAATGTGAGATCCGCGCCATGTTTCTTGAGAATTTTCACACATTCCAGGCTATAAATATTCATTGCTGTGAGTGTAGGGTAGATCTTATCATGCAATAGTTGACGTCGAAAATATTTAAAGTTGAGATCTATAGGGTATTGAGTGAGTACTTTGTCTAGCAGTACGAAACGTTTAGTTCTGATGAGTTCGTGAATCACAGTGCCCAATTGTTTATCGGTTATAACGCCTGATTTTTCGATAAGGTGTTCTATAAAATCATCGGGGATAGTGGGGTGACTACAAGCATTTGCTATGGCTGAGTCAGTGGTGTTTCCTAAATTGATGTTAGCACCGTATCGATCTATGAGAACATTCGCGGTGGCTATATCATTAGTTAAGACTAGGGAGCTAAGAGGCGTGTAAACACTAAACGCTTGTGTAAAGATTGCATTAACATCTGCCCCCTGATCTAAAAGCCAGAGAATTGAGGCTGTTTTATGAGATAGACACGTCAAATGTAAGAGAGGGAATCCTTTTTGACGGAGATCGTCAATATTACAACGTCCTGTTCTTATTAGATGAGTAATAAAATGTTGAACACAAGATAAAGCAACCTCTTCTGAATCAGGTGTATTTAATGCAAGTAGTAAATCATCGAAACAGCGTTGTAAATATCCCTCGGGAATTTGTTGTTTCATTTGCAAGAAAACATCCGTTAATTGTTCGCGAACACTGTAGGCAGATTGCAAATGAAATACTAAATAGAGTGTGCTGGCAATATTTGCGGGATTTTTTTCGAATGTTTCGCTTTCACACTCAACTATGGCTTGTGATTCTGGAATTTTTTTATCCATTAATGCATTGAGGATAATCGCATTAGAATGATGAAGTGGTACACCTCTAAAATTCATGGCGATTTCATCATTATGTAATGTTCTATCGATGTGATCAAAATTAACCTACATCGCTTCAACGATGTCACTATTTGCTATGCAAAAAGGCAATCGATCAACACTGCCTAAATCAAAATGGAAAAAATGACGATTAACATGAACATTATCATTCTTGGATTTGTATACGGCTAACGTTGAACAGGTTGTATCAGTTAAATCAATTCGTGTTTCTTCGCGTACTTCACGGATGGCTGTAGCAGTAAAATTGCCGTTGTCTCGTTGGTTGTCATAGAATCCACCGGGAAATAAGTGCATCCCACAAGCTTGGTCATAACGATTTTTTTTACGTACTAGGATTACAAATCTTGAATTTTGCACAGTTGCCGTGATACAGACAGCTACCGCAAAGTTAGTTTGTCTGGGTTTTCCCTGATTTTCTGCGTCTAAATCACGCACAGCATTTTTTGTTTTTAATGCAGCCATAATCGCACGGAATTTATTTTCATCTTCAACAGATAGTTTGCGTTCGCCCATATTTTCCTTAAACACTAAAGACAGGTTGTCATTGGTTAATTTTTCAGATCTTCTTTCTTCTGTAGACATAAAATCCAATTTTCCTGTAAGCACATTTTCTACTACTGCTAAAGGGGTTTGTCCAAAATATGATTTTGAGTTGACTTCGATACCAGCTTCTAATAATGCATTGACAATTTCAAGGTGGCCTTTCCAGCAGGCATAATGTAGTGCTGTCCATCCTTCAAAATCAGAAACTGTGTTACCCTTTTTCGTGGTTGACTGATTAATATTGAGTTTACGATGTTTCAGAAAACCCCGTAGAACACGCAGTTTGCCCTCTTTAGCGGCTTTACAAAATGGTTGTTCTTCGTTGTTGTCACAGTTAGGGTCAGAGTCAGTGAGAATTCGCTCAAAAATTTGGTAGGATTCATCGTAATTCTTTTGTTCGCGTTGTCTAACTTCTGAGTTTTTGTTTGGTTTCAACGCTTCAATAGTGTTTGAGTAGGCAAGATTGAGGAGACTTTGTGGCTTCCCGTATTCTAAAAAGTATGGATAAAATTCTTCGAAAAGAGCGAGTTGATGAGATTGAATAATAGCTTCTAATTCAAAATAACTCACTTTAGGCAATACTCTTAATGTAGGGCAATGCGGACTTGTTGCGCCACGCATTAATGTCTTAACTAATTCTGCGTGTCCGATATTGAGGGCTTTGCTTAAGTTGGAGTCGATCAATGTGCCTGTATTGGGATCTGCGTTGTTGTCTAGCAATGATTGTACGATTTGTAGAGAATAGGGTCCACGAGAATAGTTTTTAAGAATAATTGTGAGAGGGGTGTGATCGTCCCCATCGGGAACATTAGCGAGTGTGGGATTAATCGTTGCTTCGATCGCTCGAAAATGAGATTGATAACATGCTCGATGAAAATCACTGACCTCTTTGTAAGGCACTTCATTAGTTTTATTGACTTCTACATAATTCGCGGTCAGTGGGATTTTTTTTAAAGGAATTTTCAATTCTGGAAAACGATAAGAAGGAAATAATGCATGAAAAACAGTAGAAATTGTATCGACATTATTGCATGTCAAAATATCTTGTTGGAAATCGCCGCCAATAAAACGCAAATACTCAATCATTTTATAACCAAGCCATTCAAAAATAACATCAATACTAGGATCGGCAGCAATAATTACGTCGGCGAATGATAAAGTTTCTGTGATGAGGGTGCCATCTACACGCTGAAAAGTAGTTGTGCGTAGTCGAGTTGTTTTGTCGTAGCTGACTTTAAATTGTGTGCCGCCACAACTGATAATTGGGTACGTAATGTCACGATGATAATCCGCGTTATGGCCGCCAATAAACATGCCTGCATATTGTTGCTTTTCATCAGGTGTCATCCGATTAAAGTGCAGTGTAATTGTTTTGCTGTTGGCTACGCTGATGGGAACAGGGTGTTTAGCGCCATTACACCAAAACAAAATAACTATAATCCTGCCGAGCAAATCCACCTGTGCGACTATTTTGATGAACATCATCTCCACGTCGTCTATCAGCTACAGACATCGAAACAGCTGGAGTGTCGGATATAAGCAAATTGCTCTGTTCCATGGCTGGGCAGTGGATAAAGGCATAACTGTTGTGATGCCAGTAACGAAAAGAGTTTGGCTTCCGGTGGATACAATCGACGAGGCGCCATAAGAATCGTCGTTTTGCTTCTGGAAGATGAGTACGTTTATACTGAGTACGGTTAAGTAATGCATTATAATTGCGTTTGGATTGTTCTCTTATATCAATAGCAAAATAAACGATTAAATCGGAATACTATTTGGCACCTTGAGCAACAAATATTCTGGATCCTAAGGGCTGAAGGTTTTTTAAGAGGCGTTTCTTTGATAGTTCCACTGGTACCCCGATTTATAAAATTAAAATAGATTTATATTCTAACCTAATTTGTCAGATATTTTCAGCATTATTAAGGCGTCGCGTGTTTCGAGTTTGTGAGAGGTTATAATTTTGATGATTTGAACTTAGCTAAATCATTTCAGATTTTAATATAAATTTACATATATTGAATTTATTTGAAACAATCATATCATGCAGGCGTAATGTGGTCTCAAAATCAATAGAATCAAAATAATTATTCGCAATAGATTGAGTATTTAAAGACGCTGAACAAAGTAAAACCTCTAACAAACTCAATAAACGCGATCCACTAGCTCCTCACCGTGCTGAGCTCGCTAGCTAGGAAAAATTCTCATAGTGAAACGATGCTAAGGGAGTGCAGGATAATTTTTTCAGCCACAAATTACATATAGCTATTATCATCGGAGTGAAGGAAACTTAGATTTGTACAGGACTTAGGAGAATCTCATGCGAATTGCAGTTTCTGGAACCCATTTCATGGGCAAAAGTACGTTAATTAATGATTTCGTCAAAGTGCACCCAGAATTTAGAGTCGAAATCGAACCTTACTATAAGTTACAAGAAATAAAAGAAGTGGAATTATCTCTTGAACCTTCTCTTGAAAGCTGTTTGGAACAGCTTGATT
The DNA here is from genome assembly GCA_963725255.1 of uncultured Gammaproteobacteria bacterium. GTDB lineage: Bacteria > Pseudomonadota > Gammaproteobacteria > JAIEPX01 > JAIEPX01 > JAIEPX01. The sequence goes on from CAVRXV010000008.1 coordinate 133,927, forward strand.
ATAGTATTGAGCAACTCAATCAATGTAAAAATGAAAAAAACGTTATTTTTGATCGATGTCCTCTGGATAATATTGCTTATGCAATGTGTGCCGCTGAAAAAGATTATCAAATCATGATACAGAAATTGCTGAACGATTTTCTGAAGTAAAAGATGCTTTAAATTATCTCGACATGATAGTATTTTTGCCGATCACTAAAGAACACATCATTGAGTACACTGAAGAAAATGCCTTTTATCGTAAAAAAGCTGATAAATATTTTAAACAGCTTTACCGAGATGAAATATGCGATATTTTTCCTCGATATGGTCACCCTAAAATAATAGAGCTTTGGGGAGACCGATCAGGGAGAATTAAAAAACTTCAAAGTTGTTTAACCTGAATATTGCATAACCACTCTTTTGCCTCTCGCTACGATGAGCAAACAACGAGTATTTTTTGTATTGATCATTCTGTTATTATCGAAATCATACTGATGAGCTAAATGGCTCTGGAGATTGGGGTGGTTTCTTGGTTGAAAATGTAATACACTTACAAGTAAGAGTATTACATTTGAGGTGGTTATGCAGATTACATCAAAGGGCCAAGTGACCATTCCGCACGACATCCGCGATCGTTGTGGGTTTTTGCCACACACCGAAGTTCAGTTTGTTGTAGAGAAAGGCAGGGTGTATATAGAGAAAATGAGTGGCGCACAAACACGTGGCAAGCAATTAATCGACACTATGCGAAATAAAGCAACAGTCTCAATGACGACGGATGAAATCATGGCCTTAACAAGGGAACGCTGAGAATGAAAGGAATACTCGTAGACAGTAATGTAATCATTGATATTTTAACCGAAGATAAACAATGGTTCGATTGGTCCGCAAGTATACTTTCACACTATGCCGATCACACTCAGCTTTTTATCAATCCCATTATTTACTCAGAAGTTTCGTTAGCCTTTGAAAAGATCGAGGATTTAGAGGCAGCATTACCTAATGATATTTTTAGTAGAGTGGCGATTCCATGGGAAGCAGCATTTTTAGCCGCAAAAGTATTTCAAAAATATCGTAAACAGGGTGGCAAGAAACTTTTACCCTTGCCAGATTTTTTTATTGGTTCTCATGCAACCATAGCGCAACTCGATGTATTAACACGAGACGTGAAGCCATACAAAGGATATTTTCCAAACTTAAAACTGATTTCGCCTCATTGACTGATTAGTTCGAAAGAAAATTAAAGGGCCAAGTTGATCTGACCACTTTCTCTTTCTATTTAGATAATATTTGGTCACTAATTTATTCAGAGTTGTGGGTTCAGGATTTTTAGCTGGGTTGAGTGATTTGATATACTCAATAACCTGATCCAGCTCAACTAAGTTATTTTCATAGAGTTACAAAAACTTAATTATGGATTTAGGTAAGAACATCTACTTGACTGATTGCGATCTAGCAGTTTACTATTTATCCTGACATCCTCATCTCGATACAAGCATCTGCCATTTGTGGAATTACTAATGTTTTTTACACAAGCTGATCTAATAAAATTTCTTGAGAAAATCATAGCTAATAGCTCTGAACTCATTGAAGTTAATTTTAGTAAAGTTGAGACTCGGTGGGATTATACGCAAGAAGAGGCCAATTGGATTGTCGATGCTTTAGTTAAAAATACCAATATACGTAAAGTAAATCTTGAGAGTTGTCCTATAGGTGATGAGGGTGCTATAAGATTAGCGCTTGCATGGGAAAAGCTTCCAAATATGGTTGAGGCAGATCTAAGTAATTGTGGCATTGGAGTTAAAGGTGCTGCCTCACTTATCCATTACAGTAAACTGAAATTGTTAAATTTATCCCATAATAAAGACATTGTTAGGGTGAGTATCTCTGCTTTTGATAGTTTTGATCTTCATCTTAAAAAAAGATTGGCTGCACTCTCAGATGATAAATATTGCGAAGTTAATAATGATGAGTTATTAATACTTGAAGAGGAGATGGGGTTGCCTAATTCTACATATAAGGTTGATAGGGATATATATATTCCAGATTTATGGGAGGCCTTAGGCAAAAATCAATTTTTGTTAGTGCTGAAATTTAATCGTATTAATATCCCAATTCCAAATTTAGCAATTGGCATAAGAACAAATACAGTTCTTTCACAACTTCATTTGGATGGATGTGAGGTAACGTGGGACAATATAGACCCGCTCTCTGAGGCGCTACACTATAACAGAACACTTCAAGTACTCAATTTGCGTTGTAATAATAGGATCGGTGGCGTGGGGGCGAAAAAATTAGCTTCTATGTTAATGGTTAATGCCACGCTAGTAGAATTAAACTTGCAATTTTGTGAGATCCTTGATGTGGGCGCTTTGGCTATTTCTGCAGCACTACTAATTAATAAAACGCTTAAAGTTCTTAGCCTTGGATATAATAAAATTAGCTTAATCGGTGTTAAGGCTATTTTACATTCGGTAGGAGAACACCCTGATTTGAAAGTACTCAATCTGGAAGATAATGTAATAGGTGAAGAAGGTGGATTAGCAGTGGCTGATCTCATAGTTAAAAATACTCAATTAAAGAAACTAGATTTGTTTGGCGTTGGCCTTACTCTTGTTGCCGTCAAAGCTATTGCAGCTGCTTTATCAGCCAATGAGCATTTAACGTATATAAGGTTAAGTGGTAATAAATTTGGAAATGAAAGTGCTTTGGTTATAGGTGAAATGTTGTTGAGGAATAATTCATTGCGAAATATTGGTTTGCGAGGCTGTGGATTTAATAGCAGTGGAATAACCATACTGAGCCATAGTGTAAAATTGAATTTCTCGTTACTTGATATTGATATCGATGTAAACTCAGTATTATTGTCACCATACTACAAACGTAATAAAACAATACAAGAGCCGATTAGTCACAATCCATATCAGCGACAAAATTTATTACGAGAAGTTTTGCGAAGCCGTAAAGAGCGGGATCTTGTTATTAATTTACCCAAAGATAAAACACGATACTCCATTGAGGTTCCAAGTCTCCAAACTATTGTTAAGTTTTCAATGGCATTTTTTAAAGAATTTGAATTGGTTGAAGTACCAGTAGATATTAAGGAGGAAATCCTTAGTATAGAGGAAAGCAAAAAAGTATCTGGAGAATTTGGGGATTTTTTCTAGATGATTAATGTCCTGGGTTTCAGATCTAAGTGTAGGGAAGGGGTCAGATTGAAGATTGATGGGTTATGTGAGAACCCATCAAACTTCAATCTGACCCCTTCCCCCCTTTTTGGAGAGTCTCATGCGAATTGCTGTTTCTGGAACCCACTTCATGGGTAAAAGTACGTTAATTAATGATTTCGTCAAAGTGCACCCCGAGTATAGAATTGAGATCGAACCTTACTATAAGTTACAAGAATTAAAGGAGGTGGAATTGTCTCTTGAGCCTTCTCTTGAAAGCTGTTTGGAACAACTTGATTATAGTATTCAGCAGTTTAATGAATGTTCAAAAGAACAAAATGTAATCTTCGATCGATGCCCTGTGGATTTTATTGCTTATGCAATGTGTGCCGCTGAACAAGATTCACTTAACATTCAAGACACAGAAATCGCTGAACGATTTTCTGAAGTAAAAGATGCTTTAAATTATCTCGACGTGATACTATTTTTGCCGGTCACTAAAGAACACATCATTGAGTACACTGAAGAAAATGCTTTCTACCGCAAAAAAGCTGATAAATATTTTAAACAGCTTTACCGAGATGAAGTATGCGATATTTTTCCCCGATATGGTCATCCTAAAATAATAGAGCTTTGGGGAGATCGCTCAGAAAGAATTAAAAAACTTCAAAGTTGCTTAAATGACAAAATATAATTGATAAATGAAGAAAAGAAAGTAAATTATAGTTTATTACAACTCTTGTGATTATTTTAATAATTTCATTGTCTCCACCATGTCAAATAATAAATCTTCTAAATTTAATTTGTCTATTTGTCGAGATGTTCTATCTTTTCTTATGATCAGATAATATCAGATTTGTATAGATTTTATAGTGCTCCTTCCTGCCTCTTCACTTATTATAGTTTTTGGTGAGGCAAGATTCGGGAATCTCGTATCTATTAAACTGATTTCATTAAGATCAAATCCTTTTGCTATATGATTTGGTAACAGAAAAAAGCCACTCAATACTGTAAGCACATCCATGTGACTGTGAGAAAATTCTACGGATACTGAGCAGGCGTGAATAAAATATTCATCTGAATTTTTTTTTGGCACATGTACTTCTTTGCTCTTGAATTCTAATGGGGAAAATTCATCAATAGCGACTTTAAATACAGGCGGCATAGAGATGAATGAATTGTTCATTACTGTAGCTTTCCTCGCTACTGTGATAGCGTCGTCTAAGCATAAATATAATTCAACTTCTCCCTTGGGAAGATGCGATCGTAGTTCTTTTTTGAGGCTGCAGCTCCAAAAAGGAATTCTAGCCGCCTGACTAGAACCGGCTACATTTCCATTAGCCATCCAGAATCGTTCTACAACACGAATAGGGGTGCCAATGATATAATATTCTTTCATAGAGCTCTCCGTAAAAAATTGTTTCAACTTTTTCTTATTGTCATCCGTGAGCAGATTGTAGAATTCAATTTGACGGAAGATATCAAAATGATACCACTCGTTCTACACAAGATCAACATTTGTGTACATTACACCATTACTCCTGCGACGTCACAGGGGTTGCTGTAGATTTTTGAACTAAATGGACACATAACACTCCTGACAAGATAAAGGCAACAGACAAAAGCAATGCTGAGTCCAGTTTTTCATGAAGCAAAATCGCGGATAAAATAAGCGCAAATATGGGCACACAAAGGTAGCTTACAGTCGATGTAATTGCGGGAATATTTTTAAAAACATTAATGCTGGCCCAATATCCGAATCCATTTGATAAAACACCGTTATAGAGAAGACTTGAGCAGAGAGTAATATTCCATTCGATTTGAATGTTTGATGGATATAATATTGCGCTTGATGTTGTAATAACAGAGGCTAATAATAATTGCCAGGGTAATAGTGCGCTCGGTTCTGAATGCCAATGCCCAAATCGTGACTGAACAATTGCAATAGCCCAAATGATAGCTGCAAGGATGAGTAAAGTACTTCCGTAAAGAATGTTAGTATTATTCCAATCAAGCTGAGTCGGAGAAAATAAAATAAAAATTCCTATCAGTCCGAGAATAATACCCAATAATTTTGTTAATGTAATTTTTTCTCCAAAAAATAGCACTGCGATTGGTGTTACCCAGAGCGGCGTAGAATAAGCTAAAATACCCGCTCTTCCAGCTCCAACAGACGATAATCCTGTGTTAGCAAGCATAGGCGAAACGGCCATTTGTAGTAATCCAATGATTAAAATCATCGGTAAATCTCGACGTTTTGGCCATCTTAATTTTTGTCTGATTAATAGCACTAGAAAACATGAGACTGTCGCAATAATAAAACTGAATGCGGTAAACCAAATTGGATTAATATATTCAAGCCCTATTTTGCAAATAGGTAATGCCAGTGCCCAAATGAAAACACCTAGAGCTAATATAAAGTAGTAGTAACGTACATCTCTCTGCTGATTCATAATTTGTAAAATCCTATTTAATTTAAATTACAAAGCAATACTGGAATATGGTGCAATTATTGCTAAAAATCAATAGCGAATTTCTAAAACCTATCACTACTCAAGACGCGACGCCATTTCAGTGCGGTGATAACCACTGTTATCTCGTTGGAAAAGATTGGCAAGGTAAGCTGTGATGTCGCCGATACTTTTTTCGATTTTCCACGGTGGATTAAGAATGACCATACCACAGCCAATCATTCCTGATTTTTCTTCTGGGATGGCGGTGAGAGTGAATTCAGTTACGAGGGTGGGAGCGAGTTTTTCACGCAGGATTTCTCGAGTGAATGAACGATGTTGGAGTGAAACGATGGGATACCAAATCATATAAACGCCAGTAGGGAAGCGCTGAAAACAGTGGCGCAAACAGCTCATAATAGCCGAGAATTCATCCGTTCTTTCATAGGGTGGGTCGATTAAAATGCAAGCTCGAGCCGGTGAGGGAGGCAATATGGCCGGTAAAAACTCGTAGGCGTCCCTGTGATGACAGTGAATGTTAGGGTTCTTCCCTAAGGTGATTTTTAAAGTCTGGAAATCAGCAGGATGGAGTTCATTGACAATCATACGGTCGTCTGGACGTAGAAGTTGTGTGACTAGCATGGGGGATCCAGGATAACAGCGGAGGTCGCCGTGGTGTTGGTAGTCATTGATGAGATTGATGTAGTGTTTGAGATCAGGGAGGGGATCTTTGGTATGCAACAGTTTGTCGATGCCATCAAGATATTCTTTAGATCGCTGGGTTTCTTCGCGGGTTAAGTCGTAGTTTCCGATGCCGGCATGGGTGTCAATGTAGCAAAAAGGCTTATTTTTCTGCTGTAAAGCATCGATAACGGTAACTAAAAGGCTATGTTTGAAGACATCGGCGAAGCTGCCAACGTGGAAAAAGTGTCTATAGTTCATAGTGTCTCCGCTCAGATCCTGACTAATGACACGAATGTTATGATACTTTACGGGCTTATGAAACCATTAACTCAGGAACTCACTAATCCATCACTGAATAGTTAAGTAATACCAGGCCAATGAAAATCATTTGCATTCAAGGTGTTAGACGATTATCCTTTCTCGGTTATACTAACAGCAACCATGATTATAGGGCATTGAGAGATCAAAATACCCAAAATTATTAACCGGAAGATGCTGAAGATGTTGCTGTCGCATACTAATCATGATAGGATCGCGTGTTTTGGGGGATATAGACCCAGTATGGAGTACAGAAAATGCCTAAATTGAAAGTGAAAAGTGGCGCTAAAAAGCGCTTTAAAGTGACTGCTGGTGGTATTAAACGCCGACGTGCGTTCCGCAATCACATTTTAACGAAGAAAAGTACCAAGTTGAAGCGCCATTTACGTGGCTTAGCGATGCTTGGCAAGTCGGATGTGCGATCAGCACGACGTATGTTGGCTTTACAGTAGCTGATAGTTACTGATAGTTTTTTGGAGTGAGAAAATGCCAAGAGTTAAACGAGGTGTCACAGCGAAAGCAAGACACAAAAAAGTTTTAGTATTAGCGAAAGGCTATTACAACGCACGTAGAAAAGTCTACCGTGTGGCCAAACAGGCTGTTATTAAAGCGGGCCAGTATGCTTACCGCGATCGTAAAGCCAAAAACGGGTATTCCGTAGTTTGTGGATTGTGAGAATTAATGCTGCTGCTCGTCAGTTTGGGTTGTCTTACAGTCGCTTTATGAACGGATTAAAACGTGCCAATATTGGCATTGATCGAAAAGTCTTATCAGACATTGCCATTCATGATCATGAGGGCTTTGGTCAGTTAGCTGAGAGAGCGAAAGCGGCGCTTACGCAATAAATGCCTCAGCGATAAAAAAAGCCGCTTTGCGGCTTTTTTTTCGGGAACCGCTTTTTGTATTGAAATGCTAACGAGGATGATTTCCATGCAACAGGATTTAGAGAAAATGGTATCGGCAGCACATCAAGCGATTAATGCTGTTGATGATTTGCAAGCGTTGGATGATATTCGAGTTCAGTACCTCGGCAAAAAAGGCACTCTCACGGATTTATTAAAAGGATTAGGCACGTTATCTCCTGAAGAGCGTCCAAAAATTGGGCAGCTCGTGAATGAAGCAAAAGAAAAAATAAAAGAACAAATCGAAATACGTTCACAAAATTTGCTTCAAAATCAGATTCAACAAAAACTCGAAGGTCAACGATATGATGTCACGTTGCCAGGTCGAGGAGAAAAATTAGGCACTGCACACCCTTTAAATCAAGTTAGAGAACGCGTAGAAACTATTTTTAAATCTATGGGATTTAAAATTATTGAAGGTCCTGAAATTGAAAGTGAATATTACAATTTCACAGCGCTGAATATTCCTGAACACCATCCTGCTCGCGCGATGCAAGATACTTTCTATTTAGAAGATGGTAATCTTTTACGAACGCATACATCTCCAACACAAATTCACGTGATGGAAACACAAAAACCGCCGATTCGAATTTTAACACCCGGGCGCGTGTTTCGGCATGAATATGACCACACCCATACACCGATGTTTCATCAATTTGAAATGTTAGTGATTGACGAACATACTACCATGTCAGATTTAAAAGGTATGTTATCGGATTTTTTAAATCAATTTTTTGAATCCGAATTCGAATTGCGATTCCGTGCATCGTATTTTCCTTTTACAGAACCCTCCGCAGAAGTCGATATTCAGTGTGTGAAATGTCGTGGAGAAGGATGTCGCGTTTGCAAAGGAACAGGATGGTTAGAAATTTTAGGTTGCGGAATGGTGCATCCCAATGTTCTTGCTGCATGCAATATTGATAGTGAACGATATCAGGGCTGTGCTTTTGGTATGGGTGTCGAACGATTAGCGATGCTATATTATGGGATCGATGATATCCGATTATTGTTTGAAAACGATTTGCGTTTTCTACGTCAATTTTAATGATACTGATTAGGATGGTATGAAATGAAATTCAGCGAGCAATGGTTGCGTCAATGGGTGAATCCACCAATTGAAACAAAAACACTGTGTGATCAACTCACATTAGCTGGACTCGAAGTCGATAACATCGAACCGGTTGCGGGTGATTTTTCGAATGTGATAGTGGGAGAAGTGATCAGTACTGAACAACATCCTAATGCCGATCGATTAAAAATTTGTCAAGTGAATGTTGGCGATGAAGCACTTACGATTGTGTGCGGTGGAAAAAATGTTCGTCCAGGATTGAAGGTGGCTGTTGCGCAAATTGGTGCAGTTTTACCGGGTGATTTTAAAATAAAGAAATCAAAAATTCGCGATGTTGTTTCATATGGAATGTTATGCTCTTCAGAAGAATTAGGATTACCAAAGGATATTGATGGAATTTTAGAATTACCACCTGAAGCACCCATTGCGGCAGATCTACGTGACTATTTACAGTTAGATGATCAATGCATTGATATCGATTTAACACCCAATCGTGGTGATTGTTTGAGCATTATTGGTATCGCTCGAGAAGTTGCTGCGTTAAATAATTCTCCTCTATTAAAAGAAATTTCTGCACACGTTCCACCCACAACAAAAAAAACGTTACCTGTTTCAATTACTGCTCCGAATGGTTGTAATCGTTACGTTGGACGTATTATCAGTAGTATTCCCAAAGATGCAACGACGCCTATTTGGATGCAAGAACGATTACGTCGTAGCGGTGTGCGTGCTATTAGTCCTATAGTCGATGTTACAAATTATATCATGATTGAAATGGGACAACCGATGCATGCGTTTGACTTAGATAAAGTTAAAGGCGGAATCGAAGTGCGTTTTGCTCGCGAAGGAGAAACATTAACTTTACTCGATGGAAAAAATATTTCTTTGAATGAAACGTCATTACTAATTTGCGATAACGAAAAACCTCTTGCTTTAGCGGGAATTATGGGTGGTGCAAATTCAGAAGTGAGCGAATCAACAACTGATATATTATTGGAAAGTGCTTATTTTGATCCACTGACAATTCGTGCTACTGGACGCGATTTTGGACTCTCTACAGACGGAAGTTATCGATGGGAACGAGGCGTAGATTTTACGATGCAAATGATAGCAATTGAATATGCAACGGAATTGATTACACACATTGTCGGAGGAAGTCCCGGTCCTGTTTTTGAAATCACTCACGGTGAATTTCCAAAACGAGATCCGATCTCTTTACGTCGCGATCGAATACCTCGAATTCTCGGCATTCATATTGCTGATGAGGATGTTGAGCGATATTTAAATGCACTCGGTTTGAGTGTTAAAAAAACCGAGGAAGGTTGGACTGCAGTTGCGCCCAGTTATCGTTATGATTTACAAGCCGAACATGATCTGATTGAAGAATTAGCGAGAATGTACGGCTATAATCATATTCCAACAACGCGCACGTTAGTGCCAATGACTCCACAAGTGGATTCAGTGATAGTCACGCACACAAATCGAGTGCGAGATTGCATGATTGATCGTGGATATCATGAAGCGATAACTTATAGTTTTGTTTCGCCCGAGATGGAACAAATTTTCACTCCAAATTATGAACCCTATCATTTACTCAATCCCATTTCTTCAGAAATGTCAGTAATGCGAACAACATTATGGCCTGGTTTATTGCAGGCGTATCAACATAATGCTGATCGCCAACAAGATCGAGTGCGATTATTTGAAATCGGAATGTGTTTTTATGATAAAGTTGAGCTCATTCAAGAACATTGGGTCGGAGGATTATTGGCAGGAAGTCAACAACCCGAACAATGGGGTTTAAAATCACGACCGGTTGATTTTTTTGATATTAAAAGTGATGTTGAAAATCTTATTTCTCTGACACGACAATCCAGCGCGTTTGAATTTATTCCAGCAGAACATCCCGCACTGCATCCAGGTCAATGTGCTCGCATTGATTTTCAAGGAAAATGTGTAGGCTGGGTAGGGCAGCTGCATCCGGCCTTGTCACAAAAATTTGACTTGCGCCAAAATATCTATTTATTTACACTCAAATTGTCTAGTATAATCAATACATTGCTGCCACAATATCAACAGGTATCGAAGTTTCCCTCAGTACGTAGGGACATCGCTGTTGTAGTAGATGCAGCGGTGCAAGCGCAAGAGCTGGTTGGTGTGGTTAAGGGCTCAGCGGGTGAATGGATAGATGCCATTCGGATTTTTGATGTATATTCAGGCGAGGGTATAGGTGTGGGCAAAAAAAGCGTTGCTTTGGCAATTACGCTTTTGCATCCCGAGCGTACATTAACTGATCAGGAAGTGAATGATGTGATGGACCACGTGGTTTTAAAGTTAAAAAGCACGTTCAACGTAACATTAAGGGCTTGATGAACTATGGCAATCACGAAAGCGGACATAGCTGAGCATCTATTTAGTACGCTCGGTTTAAATAAACGTGAAGCTAAAGAAGTTGTAGAACTCTTCTTTGAAGAAATTCGACAATCACTTGAAAGTGGGGAAATGGTAAAATTATCTGGTTTCGGAAATTTTATGTTACGCGATAAGAGTGAAAGACCGGGTCGGAATCCGAAGACAGGTAAGGAAGTGCCCGTAACAGCACGACGAGTTGTGACGTTCCGTGCGGGCCAGAAGCTTAAATCCAGGGTGGAAAAATATGCAGGATCTGAATCTCAAGAGGAGCAAGACACCTAAGACTGAGCTACCACCGATACCCGATAAGTTTTTCTTTTCGATCGGTGAAGTCAGTCAATTATGTGATCTTAAACCACATGTATTGCGCTATTGGGAACAAGAATTTCCACAATTAGCGCCATCAAAACGTCGAGGAAATCGACGGTATTATCAGCGTGATGATGTTTTAACAATTCGAGAAATTAGATCGCTATTGTATGAACAAGGTTATACCATCGAAGGGGCTCGCGCTCGATTGTCATCTAAGGAAAATAAAACGAAAAAAGTTGATCAACGATCGAAGGATTTATTAAGTAAAGTAGTGTCTGATTTAGAACATGTTTTAGCAGATTTGGAATAATGTCGGGGCGTAGCGCAGCCTGGTAGCGCACTTGCATGGGGTGCAAGGGGTCGAAGGTTCAAATCCTTCCGTCCCGACCAAATTAAAATCAGCTTTTCAATCATGTTTCTTCCTATCCTGGATATACACCTCAATATTGCTTGGTGAAACTATTCATGAGAGTATGCCTTCCAATGTTTCTTAATTTTTGTGACTACTGAGACTGATAATGGACAGTAAATTATTAGATATACTAGCTTGCCCGATTTGTAAAGGTAAGCTATTGTATAAAAAAAGCGATCAGGAATTAATTTGTCGTCTTGATCGATTAGCCTTTCCTATACGGGATGGAATCCCGATAATGTTAGAGCGAGAAGCTCGACGTGTTGAAGAAAATGAGGTTGAAAAATGACTTTTCGAATAATTATACCAGTTCGATATGCATCTGATCGAATGCCTGGAAAACCGCTGTTGGATATAGCAGGAAAATCCATTTTAGAACGTGTTTATTCACAGTGTCTACAAAGCGGAGCCGATAGCGTTGTCATTGCAACTGATGACGAGCGAATTAAAGAAGCAGCATCAAAATTTGGTGCGCCAGTGTGCATGACGTCAAAAAGCCATCAATCAGGAACTGAACGATTGGCTGAAGCCGCCACAGTATTAGGTTACGAAGAAGACGAAGTCATTGTGAATGTGCAGGGGGCTGAGCCTCTAATTCCACCTGTTGTGATTCACCAAGTGGCTACAAATTTGCGTGAGCATGAAAATGTGCGTGTTGCAACATTGTGTGAAAAAATTACTGATCCAAAAGACTTATTTAGTGCTGATAATGTAAAAGTTGTCATGAATAAACGCGGTTATGCATTGTATTTTTCACGAGCACCTATCGCTTGGGAACGTGATAATTTCCCACAAAAACCAGACACGAAACTGAAAGGTGTGCATTATAGACATGTTGGAATTTATGCTTATCGAGCGGGTTTTTTACAAGAATATTTATCTTGGGATGCTTGTCCCTTGGAAAAAATGGAATCATTAGAACAGTTACGCGTGTTGTGGTACGGCGGTCGTATTCATGTTGATCTTGCAAAAGAACATGTGCCAAACGGAGTCGATACCGAAGAAGATTTGGAAGTCGTTAGAAAGTTAGTCGGGCAAAAATAAAAAAGGAAGGGGTCAAATCTTGGAAGGGGTCAAATCTAAGATTGCTACATTCTTAACTAACAGCTTAGATAATAGGAATTGCTAGTTAGTGAATGTAGCAATCTTAGATTTGACCCCTTCCTTTCAAAGTTAATCCGCTTTTTCTTTATCTTTATCTTTTGATTCAGTCGTTTGTTCAGTTTTATTGATTGAATTTGATTTTTCTTCTGTCGTTGCTCGGATCACTAGAGGTTTCTGATTTTCGTCAGAGTTGACTGTTTCTGATTGGCTTGCAGGATTTTGAGTACTGCTGAGTTCTGAAGAAGTTGTTGAAGTTTTTGTTGAGCTAGTAGTTCCCACCATAGGAGCACTTTCAGAAATTATAGGTCTTTCAGAGGAAACTCCAAATCCTGTACCGCTGCCGGGTGTTTTGTCTGAAGTTTGAGCGGTTGGTGGTGTAGTTGCAGTGACACCTTGTGAAGTTGTTGCTGATTGGCCTGTTGCAATTCCGGGAACAGAACTACCGCTTGAAATCTGCGGCGACGCTGAAGGCGCGTTAGTTGTAGTTTCAAAAGGAGCATTTTTGCTTGGCGCCACTTCTTTCAGTTTGATTGCGTTGGGTATAAAACCATCACTTGTAATGGGTGGGGGAGTGGTGGCCGTTGGGGTTGCTGTAGAGGGTGTGGTCGACACGTTAGCAGGTTTGGATGCTTGGGCTGGACTTTGTCCCGTTGTTGTAGTCGAACCCTGTACAGGTTCTGACGTACTAGCGGAATTTGGTTCTGATGCATACGTTGTAAAAGTGAAGGTTGGTTGTGGAGAATCCGTTTTATTTACGGAAGTTGTTGGGTTTGCTTCATTCAAGTTTTGTGGTTTTGAAGTTACAGAACTGGCTGTGGGACTCGCTTTGATTTTAATGGGCGCTTCTTCAATACGCGGTTCCTGTACTGGGGGCTTAGATGGAAGTGGTGCTACCGGAGGGGCTTTAGGTGTAAAACTTTGAGTTTCACTATGTTCACCATACACTGTCGATTTTTCAGTCGGCGATGATTTGGTCGTGGGATTTCTTCCAGTGGTTCGGCTTCGTGGTCCTGGTGAACGTTGTTGACGCGGCTCACCACGACGTTGTTGGGTAGAGCGATCAGTTGATTGTCTTTCACTGTTGTATCGTGAGCTCGATCTCCCACGAGAGTCGCCGGAGCTATCTTGAGAAGATGGGTTATCTTGAATGTCATCACTTCGAGGGCGACGTTGACGTGGCTTTCCGGAAGGAACACGAGGTGTATATGAAGGTTTGCTTTCAATTTTCTGTGAACCGCTACTCGTTCCGCCAGTATCTTCGGATTCTTCATCTTGCTGGCCGAACATGCTGCTCCATAAGCGTTTCACTAAACTGCTGCCTTGTGGCGCTTTATCTGGACGAGTAGGAATCAATTGCCGAACAGCGGGTTGGTCAGGCGTAGCGCGATCTGCGGGGCTGGGAAGATTGATATCAACTTGAGCCACTTGAAGACGATCTGAGCTAGAAATACCACCTTCGTCAATGTCAGAAACGCGGATACGTTTCTTGATAAAGTTGGAAGATTGTAAATTCGGGTTAGGAATCACAGACACTTTCACTTCATGATTTTTTTCGATCGCTGCTAATAAATGCCGCTTTTCGTTCAATAAATAGGTGGCCGCTTCGGTAGAGGCTTGAATAACAATTTCAGAGGTTTGAGGTTTGAGCGCCTCTTCTTCAACAATTCGAACAAGCGTAAGAGCCACGGAATCCACGCTGCGGATCGTTCCATGTCCACTACAGGTTGGGCAAACATGCTGATGCGAATCTCTTAAAGAAGGCCTCAATCGTTGACGTGACATTTCAAGCAAGCCAAATCGAGATATTCGTTGTATTTGAATTCGGGCTCGATCGTTTTTGAGGGCTCTGCTGAGGTGTTTTTCAACTTCCACTTGATTGCTAGGATCAAGCATATCGATAAAGTCGATGACAATTAAGCCACCAATATCGCGTAAACGTAATTGTCGTGCAATTTCTTTGGCCGCTTCAAGATTGGTATTAAATGCAGTGGATTCAATATTTCTACCTTTAGTGGCGCGAGCGGAGTTAACGTCAATTGAGACCAACGCTTCAGTATAGTCGATGACGATCGATGCGCCAGAAGGTAAATCTATCGCGCGTTTATAAGCGGTTTCAATTTGATGTTCGATGCCATAACGGCTAAAAAGTGGCGTAGTATCTGTGTAGAGTTTAACGCGGTCAGCAACATCGGGACGAATTTGCTCAAGATAATGTTTCGCATTTTGATATTCTGTTTCGTCATCGATGATGATTTCAGTGGTATCTTGACGGACATAATCGCGAATTGCGCGAATAACCACATTCCCTTCTTGGTGAATTAAGAATGGTGCTGATCGTGTTTTTGCAGCAGCAACAATATTACTCCAATGAGAAAGAAGGACTTCGAGATCCCATTTCAGTTCGTCATTGGTTCGACCGATGGCGGCTGTTCTGACAATTAATCCCATGCCTTCGGGAACGCTAACTTGATTTAAAATTTCGCGAAGTTGATCGCGCTCGTCGCCTTCGATTCTTCGAGAAATTCCACCGGCACGAGGACTATTAGGCATTAGAACGAGATAGGATCCTGCTAAACTAATGTAGGTGGTTAATGCAGCGCCTTTATTTCCGCGCTCTTCTTTTTCCACTTGGATCATAATTTCTTGGCCAATTCGGAGTAAATCGCGAATGTTTTGACGGCCTTCATAGTCAGGTTTTGAGATGAAATATTCTCTAGAAATTTCTTTCAGTGGTAAAAAACCATGCCGTTCACTACCGTAATCAACAAAGACCGCGTCTAGGCTGGGTTCTATGCTGGTAATTTTGGCTAGATAGATATTCCCAATTTTCTGTTCGAAACCAGGACGTTCAGTGATAAAATCATATAGGACATTTTCAGCGACAATCGCAACACGCTTCTCATCACGTTGAGAAGCATTAATTAACATTCTTTCCATTATATTCAACTCATGTCAGTATCGCGACAAGGAATACCGGCCTAAGAGCTAGGGAACGTGCTCTCACTTGCAGAGATTGCACGGCGTGATGTAGAAATGGCATACGTGAATATTATTTTTAACCGAACCCATGAGGTGCAGTTTTTTGTTTATTCAATCGACCTTTCAAAAAAGGTATTTTCTGTTCTGTAGATCCTTCCATCATCACATTCTCTAAAGTTTTCAAATTCCTAGAATTCTTCCAACTTATTTTAGCTCCGCCGAATCTTTCTCAGCGCGATGCGTTTAATTTTCATTGTGGAATCATCCACAATACCCATTCGTTTCAGCTGTGCCTTATTAGTTAAGGACCGCTGCATTCCAAAAAATCACTCATTTGCGCATTTTTATGGTAAACTGTACTTTGCGCGTTTCACTGTAAAATTCATTAATCAGTGAATGTTTGCGTAAACTTGATCATTATAACAAACATTCTCGTTGAAGGCAAATCGGCGGTGTTCGCATATAAGGGAACTTCAGATTAACTTTGAGGTGTAGTTTTGGCTGATAAATCGTTCATCCAAGTAGAAAGTATCATCGTTGATGAGGGGTCTGATCAGCAACGGATTGATAACTTCTTGGTTAAAAAATGCAAGGGTGTTCCGAAATCTCGACTATATCGGGCTCTTCGATCGGGTGAAGTTCGCGTCAATAAGGGGAGAATTAGCGCCGATTATCGTCTAAAAATAGGTGATGTGGTGCGAATTCCACCTTTACGGAAAAGTGAAGCGCCGCCGCTTATCGACATCAAAAAAGCCCATCGAAAACTCAAAGACCTTGAACAAGAGATTATTTTTGAAGACCAAGATATTTTAGTCCTGAATAAACCGTCAGGTATAGCTGTGCATGGTGGGAGTGGGGTGGTATTGGGTGTGATTGAAACCCTTCGATTGTTAAGGCCTCATGCCAAAATGTTGGAACTGGTTCATCGGCTTGATCGGGATACCTCGGGGTGTTTGTTGGTAAGTAAAAAATCTAGCATAAACAAAAACATACAAGCACAATTTAAAGCTAAAACTGTTAAGAAGACTTATCTTATGTTAGTTCACGGACGATGTGAATTTGAACATAAAAAGGTCGATTTACCCTTATTGAGGGATGTATTGGTTTCGGGGGAGCGGATGGTTAAAGTGAATCCCAACGGTAAAGAATGTGTGACACATTTCAAAGTGTTAAAACGCTTTATGCACGCAACTTTACTACTTGCCAGCCCGCTGACGGGGCGCACTCACCAATTACGCGTTCACGCCAAAGCCATTGGGCACCCCATAATCGGCGATACAAAGTACGGCGATCGCGAACGTGATAAAATATTAAAAGGGCCCCTTAGACATCGTTTATATCTGCATGCAGCCAGTTTATGCTTCCAAGATCCTCGTACTGATGAGCCATTAACGTTTTGTGCAGTGCTTGAGTCTAGTTTTGCCCAACAACTCAAAGCGGCGTCGCCCATTAGAAGGCTCCCGTCAATAAAAAAATAATCCCTGCCCTAAAAAATCTTTATTTCAGGGTGTGTTTCAGAATGCACCATTCTCTTGCTCACCTTCGGCTATTCTTAAAACGCACCTGACATTCTCATTTGCAGTGTCATATCCTTTACTGATACGCACCAGTCACCCATCTGGATCTAGATCTTTGCATTGGCTTTTTCAGCGAATCTGCAACATCCCAGGCCTGTGGCCCCAGAAAATCGTCAGTCCCATGCCGCGTCCACGTGTAATAACACACATCTATGGCTTCCCGAAGGATCCAGACTCCTATTGGCTTACGGCATGGGCGTCTCAGTATATAACTTTTCATGAGCTCGAGGTAGATCGGTTGAGATAACCTTCAATCGCATCTTATGGTTTTTAACCAGACACCGTCCGAATTAATTACCTCAACCAAACTCTTTACATAAATAATTTATTCATCTCAAAATCCTCTCCTGATTTTAAAACATGATAACAGGCTCGCGATAATTTGTGAGCCACTGCTTTAATTGCTACTGTTGCGCCTCTTTTCGCACATTTTCTCTGATAAAACTTTTTCACTTCAGGATAATAACGTATTGCAAAATTAGCCGCTTCCACAAATGACCAACATAAATAATGATTACCATTTTTTCGATTATTTTCACTTTTCTTTTTTCCGTTGCTTTCTCGTTTGCTGCCAACACATCGACAATAGGATGCATAATTTCCTGAACTGGCAAATCGATTAATATCACCCGTCTCTAACATTATTGTGATGGCCAATTTTTTACCGATCCCAGGAACTTCCAACAATCTTTCATAGGCGTCTGTTAATTTAATCTCTTCTAACAGCACTTTTTTGATCTCAGATTCTTCTCTATTCAGCTGTTGGATTAAACGTAAATTGCTTCGTGCTGCTAAAAAATGATGCTGATTAGGTAACAGTTTTTGCAAATCATTTTCGTTCATTTTTTTAATGACCGAACTAGTGATTGTTTTAGAAGTTAGGCGTGTGATAATCGATTGCAAACATAAAATATTACGCGTTCGTTGCGATACTATTTGCAATCGTTTACGCGCAAGATCACGGATTGCTCTTTCTTCTTTCGGACAAATATATCCTGTAGGCAAAATATTTAATCGCAAAAGCTCGGCCAACCATCGAGCATCTGATTTATCATCCGTGTATTTTTTACCAGAATATTGTTGAATAGCGGTTGTATTAGCCAAATGCACTCTGAACCCCGCAGCTTGTAATCCATCCACTAACCAATACCAGTTATAGGTTGATTCAACCACAATGCCTTGCAATACCTCTTGATGCGGTAATAACGCTCGTCTAATCACCTCAATATCATTGCTGTGGCGCTTTTCGTACACAGTTGATCTTACCCCAATAAAACACACACTCAAGTTAAGCAACACAGCGCTCCTCAAACTCTATCGGAGATAGATAGTTCAAATAAGAATGCTTTCGTTGCCGATTATAAAATAGCTCAATGTATTCAAACAAAGAGCTTCTTGCCTCACTTCGCTTATGGTAATCATTATGATGAACAAGCTCAACTTTGAGACTGTGAAAAAAGCTCTCCACCACAGCATTATCATAACATTCACCTTTGCGACTCATACTGCATACCATACCATAGGATCTCAATAACGCTTGATAATTTTTTGCATAATACTCCTTCCCTCTATCCGAATGGATTAACATCCCTTGAGCTATTTGTCTTTGACAAACTGCGTTCCTCAAAGCTTGTTGAGCTAATTTGCTTTCTAAACGCTCACCCATTGACCACCCGACAACTTTTCGTGAAAATAAATCTAAAACCACAGCCAAAAACAACCAACCCTCTCGAGTAGGTATGTAGGTGACATCACAGGCCCAGACTTGATTCATCATACCAGGTGAAAATTCACGATCTAATAGGTTTTTTGCTGGATTTAAGCTCTTCCTTGAATCTGTTGTGATCCTAAATTTCTTGATCGTTTTAGGGACAATTTTTGCAATGTGCATCAATCGTGCCACTCGATTCAAACTGCATTTATATCCCAGCTCTAACAATGTTTTATGAATTCTTGGAGCACCATATACCTGCCTATTCTGATTAAAAATTTGGTGTATTCTCTCAATGAGTTGCTGATTTTCTTTTGTCCTGGCTGAGTTCGGACAAGTCAACCAATTATAAAATCCTCGACGTGATACCATCATCACTTTGCAAAGCAAAGTGATGGGATAAATCTCTCGATTGGTTTTAATAAATGTGTACTTCACTCGGCATTCTCTGTGAAGTACACTGCTGCCTTTTTTAGGATTTCGTTCTCCAGCTCAAGTTGCCTTATTTTAGCTTTTAAAGCTTTTGTTTCATCGATTGGTTTGTGATGTTGCCCCTTGCCAGGAAAGGCCTTCTTACCATTAGCTTGAATTTCTTTTTGCCATTTATACAATTGATTACGCTTTACCCCTAGCTCACGCGCTAACTGAGCAGCGTTTGTATCCTTTTGCTCTAATAATCGAACAGCCTCTCGTTTAAACTCAGGACTTAAGGTTGGGTTCTTCATAGCTAAACTCCTATAATGGAGCACCATAGTGCCCCCGTTTAAGAGTGTGTGTCAATTTGGGGGAGGTTCAAGTTGACCCCTTTTCATCTATCATTGTGACTACACTATTATTTGAGTGTAAGTCGATTCCAGAATATAATTTCATAGAAGGCTCCTTGTTAATTACGGGTTAAAAGCTGAGTTTATCTAAATAAGCTCAGTTTTGGGGAGCCTTCTTATGATTATCGCGTCTTGAGTTGTGACGCGACGCCATCACCTAAAAATACATGTAAGGATTCGGAGTATCTTGTTCAACTAGACCCAATTCTTGAAGTTCTTTGAAGGCTTCTTCTTTCATATTGAGTCTTAATATTTTAATGGTCTGATATTTTGCAAGAGTTCCAGTGAGGGGTAAGTTCTCGGTAATTTCATCTTCAAGTGCTTTAAAATTTGTTTCGTCAATTACCAGTTCACCACTTTTCTTTTCATGAGATCACATTTCGATGCGCTGGGTTCAAATCCACTCATGCAAACGAAGTGACGTAATACAGATTGATCTTTGTAGTGCTTTTCTAGAAGGTGTCGAAATGCATATAAGCGACGTAATATTTTTAGGCCACTTTCGGGATAATGGGTGATTCCACTCTCGCCATTACGTGTAAGAGTATTATATTCGTCTGCAATGGTAACGAAATAACCCAGAGCTCCACAGTGCTGAAATAGGTAATTTTTCCACCGTTTTAGTAATTCACGTGCTTCGCCTATGTATTGTGGACTTTGCATTAAAGGTGTGCGTGAGATCATTTCCAAAAGATAATAAACCTGCAGGACCATGATATAACCAAACCGTTCTATTGAGGCTTCTAAAAGAGCAGAATCTAAAGGATTTGCATCTGGGTGCTTATCAAAGCTTTTAAGCATGTTGTGTTGATCAATTCCTGCTTTACATAATAAAGCAGGTAATAGAATTTTAGTGCGGGAATGTTGAGCGCCCGCAAACATTCTCGATGAGACTAAGGACAAACTGAGTGTGGCTTTATTGTCGAGTGTCTGAGCTATATACGTTATACGATCTAAAATTTCAGTGGGTAAATCACATAGACCTGATC
>CAVRXV010000009.1:0-255470 GCA_963725255.1 uncultured Gammaproteobacteria bacterium
AATTACCCTTAAAATGTACAGCAAAAATACGCTATCGTTGCATCGACCAAACCTGCGTTGTAAACGCATTATCCGATGGAAATTATCAAGCTATTTTCGAGCAACCACAACGAGCAATCACGCCTGGACAATCCATCGTATTTTATCAAGATGATACTTGCTTAGGAGGTGCTGTTATCCGTTAAACGCGTTATTCACTAACAGACGTTTGAACATCTCCTTTTTTCTTTCGCGGAAGATGCATTGCAACATGATGACGTAATTTAGAATCATAGTACATCGTCAACATCAGCGAATAAAACAATGGATTAATTAATGCCGTTTCAATCACACTAATCGCAACTCTTCCGAATGAAAAAATAGGGATCTAAGCGTAACTATAGGGTGATGCAATAATACTCAGCACCAGCGGAATGACAATAACTGAAAATGTTCTCCACCAACTTTTCCAAACTAAAAACCAACTATATTGGAATGATTCAACTAATGAATAATCATCAAGAAGAATCAATGGCGCAACAAATACAAACACAACACCAATAAAAATCCCTGGAGCAATTAAAAAGATCAACCCTAGCCAACTCAGTATAGAAATAACTGGTAAAGCAATTAATAATCGAGGTAATTTTTTTAATACATACTGTGATGATTCTTGAAAGCTCATTTTAGTTTGCGTACCCACCAGGAAAAGTTGATGGATGATAAAGCCTACAAGAAAAATAATGACGGGTAACATAAGCAGCATGAACAATCCCGTCACTATGAGAACAGAGTGAGGATATTGATGTCTAAGCAAATACCCCATAATCAAACTGGGAATTCCAGACATCAAAGCCAATAATAGAGTCCAGGGCCAGAGTGATTTTAATCCCGTCAAATATAAGGATAAACCACTAACAATGATTTCACTCAATGACTGAGCTTTCGTTTTGAATGTAAACATCTCAACTCCTTCTAAGATGTAATGTACTATTTTAGCACTAATAATGCTAAAATGCCTACCCAAGGGGCGCTATCTATGAGAAATAATACACTATTTACACACAATTTGCCAAAGAATCCTGGTGAAGTTCAGTCGTGGGGGGAAGTCTCTGGACTCGGCATCGCCTTATCAATACTATCTGCGGCAAATCAAGCATCGGGACTGGTGTTAATAGTTTCCCCTGATTCCCTCAGCGCTAAACGTTTACACAATGAATTGATTTTTGTTAATTCTCCAACAGATCCCCTACCGTTGTACCTTTTGCCTGACTGGGAGATTTTGCCCTACGATCATTTTTCACCGCATCAAGATATCATCTCCGAACGCTTACTCACCTTAAGTCAACTTCCAGAGACCAAAAGAGCGATTGTGATTGTCCCTGTTAACACGTTAATGCATCGTATTGCACCTCGTCAGCATTTAGAAGCACACGTTTTTTCTATTACCAAAGGCATGCGTCTTGATAGTGAAGCGTTTAGACAACGTTTAATCCGTGCTGGATACAAAGCAACCTCACAGGTTTTAGAACATGGTGAATTTTCTCAACGAGGATCCATCATTGATCTTTATCCTATGGGAAGCTTACTACCGTACAGAATCGATTTATTTGATGATGAAATCGAAACCATTCGCACCTTCGATCCTGATACTCAATGCTCTCTGGAAATTGTTGAAAAAATAGCCTTACTTCCCGCTCAAGAATACCCTCTCACTGAAGAAGCTATCACACATTTTAGACAAGCCTGGCGCGAATGTTTTTCGGGTAATCCTGCAAAATCCCCTTTGTACCAATCAATTAGCGATGGTTTAACTGCGCCCGGCATTGAATATTACCTTCCTCTTTTTTTCGATAAATTAGAATCAGTATTTGATTATTTACCCACTCAATCACTGGTCATTTCTGTTGAAGATATTGCAGGGAGTGCAGAATATTTTCGTCAAGAAGTACACTCACGCTACGAACAGCTTCGCTATGATACTGAACGACCTATTTTAGCTCCTCACGCTATCACGCTGGCTATCGAAGAATTATTTGGAAGTATTAAAAAATTCCCTCAGCTTAAAATAACCCACGAAAAAGTTGAAGATAAGCCTGGGCGTATTAATTTACACCTTCAAAAACCAAGCGTATCAATTGAAGAAAAAAAAGACTTCTCTCTACATCTGAAATCATTATTTGATGACAATAGTCGCGTACTTTGGATCGCTGAATCAGCGGGTCGTCAACAAGTACTCTTCGATTTACTACAGAAAATCAGCATTAAACCTGAAGCATTCGATTATTTCGAGAATTTTATCACCAGCTCAACTCAACACGGCATTACCACAGCACCTGTGTTTCAAGGGGTTAATTTAAAAGACAAAAACATATTGATTCTTACTGAAGGCGAATTATTCGGCGAAAAAGTTATTCAACAACGTCGTAGGCAAGGACGTGGCCTTGATCCCAATACACTCATTCGCAACCTCTCGGAACTTCAAGTGGGCTCTCCCATCGTGCATATTGATCACGGTGTAGGTCGTTATATAGGTCTTCAAAATATTACTACCGATGGAATCGAAGCTGAATATTTAACCATAGAATATGCTGAAAAACATAAACTCTATGTGCCTGTTGGTTCATTACATTTAGTCAGTCGTTATTCTGGGGCAGATGCAGACACAGCGCCCTTGCATCAACTCGGTTCTAGCCGTTGGCAAAAAGCGAAACGAAAAGCCGCAGAAAAAGCCCGCGATGCCGCTGCCGAATTACTCGATATCTATGCCCGACGTGAAAGTAAAAAACGCGAAAGCTATGGTGCTTTACCCTCTGAGTATGCTGATTTCGCTGCTACTTTTCCCTTCGAAGAAACACCAGATCAACAGCTAGCCATTCAAATGGTCATTAATGATTTGGCAAAAACGCGCCCTATGGATCGATTAATTTGTGGTGATGTCGGATTTGGTAAAACAGAAGTTGCGATGCGTGCTGCGTTTATTGTTGCGTACCATCAAAAACAAGTCGCTGTTTTGGTCCCTACAACGTTACTTGCAGAACAACATTTCAATAATTTTAGAGATCGATTTGCTAAACTCCCGATCACCATTGAAATGATTTCACGGTTTAGAAATCAGAAAGAACAACAAACGATTCTCGAAAATTGTGCTGAAGGTAAAGTTGATATTATTATTGGCACACATAAATTACTCCAACCCGATATCAAATTTAAAAATCTTGGCTTATTGATTATCGATGAAGAACATCGATTTGGTGTCAGACAAAAAGAACGAATTAAGTCATTGCGAGCTAACGTCGACATTCTAACCCTCACAGCAACTCCCATTCCACGCACACTTAATTTAGCCATGTCGAGTATTAGAGACTTATCAATCATTGCAACACCGCCCGCTCGTCGTTTAGCGATTAATACTTTTGTGCATGAATATAGCCCCGCACTTATTAAAGAAGCGATGTTGCGTGAAATTTTGCGTGGCGGACAAGTGTATTATTTGCATAATGATGTTAAATCCATCAAAAAAATCGCTGACGAAATCGAACAACTAGTTCCTGAAGCTAAAACAGGCGTTGCTCACGGACAAATGCGTGAACGAGAACTAGAAAAAGTGATGGCGGATTTTTATCATCGCCGTTTTAGTGTTTTGGTTTGCACAACCATTATAGAATCCGGTATTGACGTACCTTCTGCAAATACCATTATTATCAATCGAGCCGATAAATTTGGGTTGGCGCAATTGCACCAAATTCGTGGTCGCGTCGGTCGTTCTCATCATCAAGCGTATGCCTATTTACTCACGCCACCTGAAAATATTCTCACTGCTGATGCTCAAAAACGCTTAGAAGCTATTGCCAGCCTCTCTGATCTCGGCGCTGGTTTCGCGTTGGCAACCAATGATTTAGAAATTCGCGGTGCTGGAGAAATATTGGGTGAAGAACAAAGTGGTCACATTCAAGAAGTCGGTTTTACACTCTATACTGAGCTGCTCGAAAACGCTGTTAAAGCCCTCAAATCTGGCGAAAGTATCGATCTTGATCGTGAAATTAATCACGGCCCTGAAATCGATCTGGGAATTAGCGCTTTAATTCCTGAAACCTACGTGCACGACATTAATTTAAGATTGACACTGTATAAACGACTGTCGAGTTGCAAAAATAATGATGAGCTCAGAGAGTTACAAGTTGAATTTATCGATCGATTTGGACATCTTCCTGACCCTGCTCGTCATCTTTTTATTATTGCTGAAATCAAACTTCTCGCTACACGACTCGGGATTACAAAAATTCTTGTTCGACAACAAAATGGGCGTCTGGATCTCGAACCAGAACCTAAAATCAACGTAGAGAATTTAATTAAACTGATTCAATCACAACCTACAAAATACCGATTTGAAGGCGCAAATTGCATTCGATTCAATACACTAAATGCAGATACGGCTTCAAAGATTTCTTCGACCCAAGAACTACTTTCTATCCTAAAGTAGGTCAAACTTAAGCAACCTTATTTCTTACAAGATTGATATACTGATATTAGATATATCCCATGTGTTATTCTTGGTTGGAATTTTCTGAACTTGCATAACTCAAACTTGGCGAATGACTTTCCTTTTCATCACCGTCATCATGTCGAGTTTCTTTTCTGCTTCTTGAGCCTAATAATCCCAATTCTAGTACAGGAGAACCTTTTCTTTTTCCAGTGGGTTTTTCTTCGTCATCGTCTCTTAGATCATCATCTTCACCGTCGTCATCTTCGAACATATCTTCATCAAAGTTTGATCCCTCTTCATTATCTTCTTTAACTTTTTGTCTTTTCAATACTGATTCTTGCTCATCTTGTTCCTGTTCTTGAACTTCTTGCTCAAATTCCTGATTGTTTCCGATTCCATAACTATATAAAATATCAGGATTCTCATCGTCCACTAATTGAGGTATATTGAAAAGATTACTATGGACTGTATAATATGCGCAAACCACTTGTTTACTACAACATGCAATCCCCAATCTCAATACATTTGTAACATGATGAAAATTTTGAAAAGCGTCATTTCGATATCTCTCTTCAATTTGTTTCAACCCTTCATCCACAGCCAATGCTTCTAATTGTTGTTTTCGAGTATCGAGATCTTTGGCTTTCTCTTTTCGAGGCAACCTTTTTAATTCAATCACTATTCCTAGAGTACCACATCCCTCTTTTGGAATTACAACAAGATCGGGGTATCCATCTCCAGCTTCGCGATTTGATTCAACGATATGGGTTTGCTGAACTCCAGCCAATATCGTTCCTAAAATCATTTGATAGTCTCGTTCTAAATTTAGATCTCTCAGACTAAATATTCTTACAAGCGCTTGACGTAGCTCGTTGGTAAATTGAGGAATATCTCCCTCGAGCAAATGCTTAGAGATATCTGAATAAAGATGCCCTATATGTTTTCTTAACCAATCAGAAAATATCTCATTATAATTTAACCTAACCTCGTGATTTGGAATAGATAAATCACAGAGATAATTTAATCCAGTTTTGACTATGTTTGTAGCGGTTAAGTATCCAGCGTGTAATAAAATAGTAAACAAAGCATTCATTCTTGCTTCTGGTTCGTCTCGTACAAGATCTTCATACACCAGACTTTCAGTAATTATTGCCCCGTGTATCTTTTCATTATTATTACCAGTTATTAATGCGGTTATTTTATCTTTCGTTGCTTTTTCTGAACCGAACATTAACCTTTTTATTATATCATCAATCGATCCTGTTTGTGCCCAAAAACATTGGAAGGGGAAAGATAAATCTTCAATCAGCATACTTAAGCACCTCATCACTGACCATGGATTATATCGTACAATATTACCCACGGTATAACCATTATACCAAAGCTTAACCTTATCAATTATCTCATCATCAAATCCCGACTCAGTAAAAACAGCTCTCACTTCATCTTCAGTAAAACCGAAATACTCTGCGTATCTATCTTCTAGACTTCCATACACAACCAAATTATTTAAATCAGAAAGCATTTTATTTTTTGAAACTCGCAAAATTCCAGTCATCAACCCCTTTTCTAAGCTTGAATTTGTTTTTAATGCGGATCCGAAAAATTTCCTTAAAAACTTTGTAATGCTATTCGCAATCCCCAACAAATTTTGTTTTTCCTGAAAATCTTTTGCTTGCATAAAATTATTAAATGCTTCATTAACTGGCGCATCATATTCATCAATTAAGATAAAAACTTTTTTCCCCCAATGTTTTTCCAGACAACGACTTAGGAACTTTAGTGAGCTTATCAAAGCCTCTTTTTCAACTTTTCCAACACGATAATTTTTTATTTGATCTTTATCCTCTTGATCGATTTTTTCTGAATTCATTAAATAAAAATGCTTTTGATAGATCTCCATTACCTTGTTAGTTAAAGACTTTATAAAGCTTAATTTATCATCGACAGTTAAATCTTTCATTGTTAAAAAAATAACTGGATATTGACCTTGATGCTCCTTCAGAAACGCTCCACTATCAACCTTTGCTATTTTTTTATCGATAAAGAGTTGTGCACTCGCTTTGTTATCAGGATGATTGCTTAAAAAAGCCTCTGCCATCGTTAAATTAGTCGTTTTATTCCATCGTCGTGGGAAGGTTATGAGAGTCACTTCATCACCACTCAATAACTTGTATACAAAAAGGGTTTTATCTACACAAATAAACCTGCCTGAAGCTAGTTTGGTATAATCATCGGCTCCAACTAGAGGCATTTTCTTTTGTACACCTTGCACAGCGTGTCTCTGACTTATTAATCCCACCGGCTGAAGTGTTTCATTTGATAATTTCATCGGATAAACCCCTTAGAGTATTTTAGTACATGGATGTTATCATCATTATTGCAAGAAATCAATGGTGTTATTATATAAATTTAGTGTAATCTCTACCTGCTTGATCTTTGAGATGTTCAAGTTTTCGTAATTATCCGATATTCACCTACCTATATATTAGCTCAATGGATATTGATAGAACAATTATTATCAATAATCATGAAAGTCTGATCTGCTCCCGATTTCGTGGACACCAACCTCTAACAAGCATACATTAATTCATATTGAGCAGGCGTGTTGTAATTTATCGTAGAATGCCTACGTTGTCTATTGTAAAAAACCTCAATATATTCAAAAATAACTCTCTTTGCCTCCTCTCTCGTTTTAAAGCTTTCATGGTGCGTGCACTCAACTTTCAGTGTGTGAAAAAAGCTTTCTACTACCGCATTATCCCAGCAGTTCCCTTTTCGACTCATACTGCATTCAATATCATTATCCTTCAATAATCCCTGATATTCATTCGCTGCATACTGACTTCCACGATCAGAATGTAACAATACTCCACCCGATATTTTTCGCTTAAATAACGCCATTCTTAAAGCATTCAGCGTGATATCTTCTTTCATCCTGCTATCCATCGACCACCCTATGATTTTCCTAGAAAATAAATCCATGATCACCGATAAATACAACCATCCTTCCATCGTCGGAATATACGTAATATCAGAGACCCAGCGCTGATTTGGTTTGTTAGCGGTAAACTCTCGATTTAATTTATTATCACTTATGGGTTTACTATGATTTGAATCCGTCGTCATTTTAAATTTCCTTTTCGTTTTCGCTCTTATGCCATAATGCTGCATCAGCCTAAAAACTCGGTTTTTTCCGAGTGTTTTTAATTCTGCATGTAGATCATAGTATATGCGACGATATCCATACGTCTCTCGACTTCTTTCATGACTCTCACGGATCTTTAACAATAATTGCTGATTCGATTCTTCTCGATCGCTCACAGGTCGTGATAACCACGCATAAAAGCCGCTTCGGCTTATTTCTAAAACGTGACACAGGATGTTAATCGAGTGTTCTTTGCGCTTCTCTTCCACAAATTGATACTTCATTTCAATTCGTTCGCAAAGAACTTTGCGGCCTTTTTTAATATGTCGCGCTCCTCCTTCAAGCGCAATATCTCCATCTTTAATCGTCGATTCTCTTCTACAACATCTACCTGGCTTTCACCAACGGTCTCTTGGGTCTGATCGTTACGATGCTGATTAATCCATGAATAGAGAGTGACCTGGTGTATCCCTAAGTCTCTCGCTGTTTTAGCATATGGCTGCGGTGACGACAGTGCTAATTTCACTGCCTCTGCTCGAAATAGTTTGTCCGTTTTCCTTTTCATCTTGACACCTCTTTGATTCCCTTAAGTTTATCAAACTTAGTGTCCTTTGAAACGGGGTCAGATCAGTCTTATAAACTATAATGAACTGTAATCCTCAGAAATTACATATGCTCAGGAGCCACGGCGTAAATTCCTGGTGCATTGCGAAGATATTCTTTGTAATCCATACCATATCCAAAGACATAATAATCTCCGACATCAACACCTTTAAAATCAGCCGTAGGTATTCCACCAGGTTGTCGAGCTTCGGATTTATCAACTAGCACAGCGGTGTATACTTCACTCGCTCCTTTCTTTTGGCAATAACTAACTACTTCAGCAAGTGTCAATCCACTATCCAGAATATCATCAACGATTATAACTGTTCGACCTTGTAGGCTATTTGTTGGTTCTGCTTTCCAAACTAATTCACCACCTGATGTTGCACCACGGTAACGTGTTGCATGCACATAATCGACTTCTAATGGGAAATCTAGTCGTGGGAGTAAATTACCTAAAGGTACAATTCCTCCAATAACCACGCAGAGAAATACTGGGTTTTTATCGGCTAATTTATCACTGATTTGTTTTGCCATCTCATCGAGTGCGATTTCAATTTGATCTCTGGAATAAAGACATTGTGACTTAGAAAAAACATCTCTAATATCTTGAGGTAAATTCATTGTCATATCTCCTAATAATTCTCTGCGAGTTCTGTTTTAGCGGATTTTCGATCCAAGAGCTTTTGTAAACGCTGTTGAGCAAGAGGATTAACTTTATCCCCCAAATGTTCAAGTACTTCTTTTGTACCTGAACGATCATTACACACTAGCACCATATCACAACCAGCCTTTAATGCTAGATCTGCTCGTTGACTCATTGATCCACTATTCTGCAAAGCACCCATGTCGAGTGCATCGCTAAAAACGACACCCTTAAATCCACATTGTTCTCGAAGCACATCATTAAGCCAAAAATGATCAAATCCAGCAGGCAAATCACTGACTTGTTGATAGACCACATGAGCAATCATAACGGCATCCAGTTGCGACGCTAGTGCTTTAAAGGGCACTAAATCGGTGGTGCAAATAGTAGCGAAATCGCGAGTATCTACGGGAAGATCAATATGTGAATCTGCCACAACTGCGCCATGCCCAGGAAAATGTTTTCCTGTTGCAGGCATTCCCGCTTCATGCATAGCACTAATATACGCACCCGCTAACGCAACAATAACATCGGTATCTGCATGAAAACTACGATCACCGATTACTGAACTCACACCAATATTACGATCTAAAATCGGAGTAAAACTTAAATCGATTCCAATTTCCATCAATTCATTTGCCATTGTACGAGCATGCTCTTTCACTAAAGAAAAGGCTTTTTCAGGATTTTCATTGTAGACATTCCCTAAATCTCCCAACGGAGCTAATCGAGTAAATCCTTCTATAAAACGCTGTACGCGTCCACCTTCTTGATCGACTGCGATGATGATATTTGGATTAATTGATTTTATGCTAGAGATTAATTCACTCACTTGTTTTTTATTCGAATAATTCCGACGAAACAGTATCAAGCCACCCACTTGTGGGTGCTGTAAAATATTTTCATCTTCCTTTGAGAGTGATAGCCCTTCAACATCCAACATCACCTGACCAATATTCGATTTTTTCATTGCCCAAAGCCCTCTTTGCTTTTATGTAGAAATTCCTCTTCTTCTTTTGTGGAAGTTCGACCCATAACTATATTACGATGTGGAAATCGTCCAAATTTTTCAATAATTTCAAAATGACGTAGTGCGTATTCAAAGAAATTATCATAAATAGAGCGAGCTTCAGGAAAAGATAAATCGACTAACATTTTAAATGCACGTACTGATGTCGCTTGCATCTCTCGATTTTCTGAATGCATAAGAGGCATATAGAAAAATGCTCTCTCTATCAAACTTAATTCATGATCGTATTGACGTTCAATTCCGCGAATACAAATATCCAAAGCTTTTTGATCTTGTGTAAAAGCCATTGATGATTTTCTAAAGATACTTCGTGAAAATTGATCAAGAATAATTATTAATGCCAAACTACCTCGAGGTTCCGATTCCCAAGGATCAAATTTTCCAGTAATAGTATCTTCTAGATTTTTTTTGAATTGATCAACGATTTCTTGATCACCTTCAGGGGTTGCACCAAACCAAATGCGTGTCCTTTCTTTCGTTGGTAATACTGTGCTTTCAATATGACCAAACCAAAAATGCAATACATTATCAATCATCTCTTGTTGTTCCATAACGCTCTCTCAAAATAGTTCAATTCATCTGTATTAAATAAGTAAAACCTTTGTGCCAACAACAACACGATCGAATAAATCGATAATGTCGGCACTGTGCATACGCACACATCCATGAGAAGAAGGCCTACCCAATTCTATCTCATCAGGACATCCATGAATATAAATGTATCTGCTCAAGGTATCAACCGTTCCACCCAAGTTTTTACCCTCTTCCAGGCCGCTTAACCATAGAATTCGCGTAAGGATCCAATCTCGTTCTGGATGAGCTTTGGCGAGTTCCTGAGAATAAATTTCACCTGTTGGCTTTCTTCCAACGTAGACTGTTCCCGACGGGTCTTTTTCACCAATTTTTTGATGAATGAGATGCCACCCTCTTGGAGTGCACTCACTACCCTCTTCTTCGCCTAGACCTTTTAGGGCCGTTGAAATTGTATACTTTTTCTCTAAACCATCCTCTGAATGATAACTCAATACCTGAGTCCGAACATTAACGATGATTTTGCTATCATTCATATAAGAATGCTCCATAAAAAATTAAATATAGTAACCTAAATAAGGTGCCTCCACTACATACACAAATTAATTATCAATCTCTAACAAGACGACTTCCATTCAATAAGTGTTTTTCAGGATAAGTTGATTCAGTAAACAGGAAAAATTATAGCGTTAGTAGCACACCAAAATGACTGCTTTAGATAGCACCATTTGCTACCTATACTGGTATCATGTAGAGTATTTACGTTAACAAATAATTATGGTATTATGAAAGTTATACTTAATTAATTGAGGAGTATCAGCATTATGATGCTAAAATTAAGCAGTAAAGAGGTTGCTGATTACGTTGAATTAATAAATTCTTATCTGGATAGGAATCCTTGTCTTGATATTACTGACTTCGATGACATCATAAGACTACTCTCTTCACTTGATGGCACTAAAGATTCAGTGGAAGTGCCTACGCATTTAAGAGACTATATTGAGAATATCCGAGAGCTATTGGAGAGCCCTGAAGATTATGCAAGCAAAGGACACCATCATGTCTTTGTCGAAAAAGTATCCCAACGAAAAAAAGCAAAAGTTGAAGAACTCAGTGCGCTGTCACGAGAAGAGCGCATGCATTTAATTGCACAATCAAGATTAGACGAGATGGAACGTCACCTCGGTCAGATCGAATTGCAGCGAAAACAATTACCTCAAGAATTTTTAGAACTGCCTTGCCCTGATTTAATTGGACAATTAACATCGGACCAATTAGCCGCACTCGATTATTATTATCCACGAGAATTATTAGAAAATGCCAACATATGTCGTCTAGTCGGTTGTGGAAAGTTATCGTTGAATAGACTCCTTCGTGCTAAACCCTTTGATGCTGATTTTTTACTTGATAATTCGATGCTTAATTTATTGATAAGTGGATTTATTGATGAAGATCTGTTTTATTCATTAAATTATAGTCAACGTTACACACTCACACAACATACCTTCATATATGAATTAATGAGATCTGGTGCTTTAACATTAGAAACAGTCATTAGCTGCGAAAGTGGTGTACTAAATTCAACTATTATTGCCTGCTGTATTAAATTGAATATCATCACCATCGATGAAGCGTTGAAGATTCCTATTACCAGATTAAGTAAACTAGAGCGAAATCAAGATAAAATTCTTAACAGGGAAATGACTGTTTCTGAAGCCCTTAATCAAGGGCCTATTTTTAGATACATTTAATAAGCAACATCCCCCTTTTCCTTTGAACTGTCATCGTTTCCATTTATCATTAGGTCTTCAAATACAGATAAGCATAGATAATCGCTTATTTGAAAGTATAGTAATATAGCAGTTATAGTTATTTAATCAGGAGGATCAGCATGATGATGCTAAAATTAAGCAGTAAAGAAGTTGCTGATTACGTTGAATTAATAAATTCCTATCTGGATAGGAATCCGTGTCTTGATGTTAGTGATTTCGATGACATCATAAGGCTACTCTCTTCACTTGATGGCACTAAAGATTCCGTGGAAGTGCCTGAGCATTTAAGAGACTATATTGAGAATATCCGAGAGCTATTGGAGAGCCCTGAAGATTATGCAAGCAAAGGACACCACCATGTCTTTGTCGAAAAAGTATCCCAACGAAAAAAAGCAAAAGTTGAAGAACTCAGTGCGCTGTCACGAGAAGAGCGCATGCATTTAATTGCACAATCAAGATTAGACGAGATGGAACGTCACCTCGGTCAGATCGAATTGCAGCGAAAACAATTACCTCAAGAATTTTTAGAACTGCCTTGCCCTGATTTAATTGGACAATTAACATCGGACCAATTAGCCACACTCGATTATTATCCGCGAAAATTATTAGAAAATGCCAACATATGTCGTCTAGTCGGCTGTGGGAAGTTATCGTTGGATAGACTCCTTCATGCTAAGCCCTTTGATGCTAAATTTTTGCTTGATAATGCACTAGTTAATTTACTGATAAGCGGATTAATTGATGAGTGTCAGTTTTATTCATTTGATTATAGACAACGATCTATACTCACAGAGGATAACTTCATATTTGAATTAATGAGATCTGGGGCAATAACATTCGAAAAAGCCATTAGTTCCGAAAGTAGTGTACTAAATTCAACTATTATTGCCTGCTGTATTAAATTGAATATCATCACCATCGATGAAGCACTAGAACTTACCCCTCTCATGGTTTGTTATTTAAAAGATAATCAAGATAAAGTCATCAATAGAGAGATGACTGTTTCTGAAGCCATTAACCAGAGACCAATTTTTAGATACATTTAGCAATCAGCATCCCGCTCTTACACAGGGTTGAGAACCCTTCAATTTGTCATGAGCCACTCAAATTATGCTATAATATACATAGATAACCTATAAAATTAGTTTTCAATAAGTATTAGGTAACGCCAAGTATATTGAGAGAGACTGTTATGAAGCACGTGGTTAAAGAGAAGTTGGAAAGCCCTGATGAGAAAATAAATACTGCAATCCTGACACTGAGCGCAGATGACCAAACTGACTCAAACCGTGTTATTCGATTGGTTTCTGTTGTCAATGGCCTGGTAGGTAATCAAAGGATAACTGTAGATAGTCGTTTATTTGAAAGTTGCGCAATACGAATTCGATATGCGTTGCGTGAATTGTATGGGCAATCCGCTCAAAATCTTAATCAGGAAACATACCAGTCGTTTAAGCAGGTATGCGGGGTCGCGACGACATTCGTATCATGTTTCGAGCAATCACAGTCTATTCAAGAAGAATATTTTAAAACTCTTAGCTTAGCCAATGAAAGACTTGTTAGACTTGCCAAACATGTCATCAATGATAATAAATCTACTATTCAGTCTAAAGGTGATTCAGAGGAACAAAAGCGTATTCAAATGGATGCGTATGTGGAGCTGGTATCATCAACGCCAATAGCAACTCAGAAAAGACAATTTGTTCGAATGGCTATTGATGATGCAATGAATTTTAATACAGATAATGCTTCATTGGATTCTGCGGAATTTTTTGGTATGGTGCATGATATCAGCAAATTATTGTCAGCTATAGGAACGAATGGATTTGAGACGATAGCACAAGATTACTGTCGTAGTATTCGGGATCGTTTGGCGAACGATTTCGTGCAGCTCACTCGCAGCAGTGATGTGGATTCATATCAATCATTTCTAAGAAACTGCCAATCAGCAATTGAATTTCTATTGCTATCCAGAATAAAACAATCGGATCATGCGAATCAAATTATTAACAAATTTAACGATTTCGTGAATACAGAAGACATTCACAGGAAATTTCATGAATTAATCAAGCGACAATTCGGCGGGAATGCAAAAAATATTGCCATGAAAACATTGGAACATTTTTCCATGGCACTACAAGATCTTTGCATCCTTTACAAGGGAAGAGATGTCCGTCTAGTAGATTCGGTAATTAATCAGTGTGCCACAACTGTGCAAGCAGTTGACCTAAGGAACACGGACATTGAGCGTAAAAATCCTAAGGAAATACGCTGGCTCAAGAAATTTGATCAGGTCGTACTTTATCAAGAATCACAACATAAGGGTGTGAGACCTCTCCCGCCTATTCTCCAAAACTTGTGCACTGCCGCGCAAACTGTCTTAAGACTTGAGAATGCTCCAACATTATCAAATCCACAGCGCATATTGACTGAAAATTTTCAGAGTGGTTGCAGAGCATATAATGATTCGGTTGACGCTTTAAAAAAATCAAGATTAGAAGTACTCAGTGAACATTTGCTTGAATATGGAATTCGACTAGATATTGTAATAAGAACTCTAGATCATAAACTCGCCTATCTTGTTGAAGTTGATGGACCGCAACATTTTGACGCCTTAGGTAAATTGAGACGGCGGGATGAATTTACCTTAGAAGCAGCTACTCAAGAATTACTGAAACTTGGATATTTAGTTAATACCCTACGTGTAAAATCTGGAAACGTTAATTCTATCCCAGTTAATGAGCAATCTATTAACAGTGAGATTATGAGCGCTTATCCACATCAGATTCAGAAACCTCGAGAAAGCGAAGCCAAAGAATCAAAGACTGAGAAACAGCCGCGAGGTGATGCTACAGCACCAGGTACGAAGATAAGGGGTATGCTAGATGCTAGTAGTGTTCATAAGAAATCGAAGAGTGCTGAGACTCACTCGGACCCTAAATCAAGTAATACGTTCGAACACAAGTAAAAAAATATCGTCTTGTAGTACTGGTTGTGTATCTATGAATGCTTTTAGAGCTTCTTGCATTTTTTCAGCTGCCTTCCAAAGTAATCCTTTAATATATCCAAGGCGTTCTATGTACCTATGAATTTTAAACATAAATTCGACTGCAATTTACTTGCATCTAACCAATTCAAAACGGTACAATCAGCAATGTAATGAAGTTTAGGGTGATTTAGTGAGTAACCGTTTAAGTCATTTACGCTGGGAAATTATTGCGGCACTAGTGCTAAAGGTGGCGTTATTGTGGTTACTCTGGAAATTATGTTTTTCACATTCATTAGCCCATTCTGTTAACAGTCAGACAACTACCCAACATTTGTTATTAACCAATAATCATAAAGGTGATCATGATGGCTCTTGATATTGTAATGTTATCTCGTTTGCAATTTGCCACAACGGCAATGTACCACTTTATTTTTGTGCCTCTCACGCTAGGATTATCAGTCTTATTAGGAATCATGGAAACTGTTTACGTGATGACTAATCGCGAAGTTTGGAGAGATATGACAAAATTTTGGGGCGCACTTTTTGGCATTAATTTTGCCATGGGAGTCGCCACGGGTGTCACCATGGAATTTCAATTTGGCACAAATTGGGCCTATTATTCACACTATGTAGGCGATATTTTTGGTTCGTTACTCGCTATCGAAGGACTTATGGCCTTCTTTTTAGAAGCCACTTTCGTCGGATTATTCTTTTTCGGTTGGAATCGCTTATCAAAAGTACAACATCTTATAGTCACTTGGCTGGTGGCATTAGGTTCAAGTTTATCTGCACTATGGATTTTAATTGCGAATGCTTGGATGCAACATCCCGTAGGTTCGAAATTTAATTTTGAAACTATGCGAATGGAAATTACTGATTTTTCCGCAGTATTTTTTAATCCCGTTGCACAAGCGAAATTTGTTCATACCATCAGCGCTGGTTACGTTACTGGTGCAATGTTCGTGATGTCGATCAGCGCGTATTATTTACTTCGAAAACGTAATACTGAATTTGCAAAACGATCAATGACTGTCGCAGCCTCTTTTGGATTAGCCACCGCACTTTCAGTCGTCGTACTTGGCGATGAAAGTGGTTATTTCGCTACAGCTCATCAACATATGAAAGTCGCTGCCATGGAAGCAATGTGGCATACCGAACCAGCCCCTGCATCTTTAACCTTGTTCGGAATTCCTGATATCAATTCACAAAAAACACTTTATAAAATTGAAATACCTTATATGTTAGGACTCATTGCCACTCGCTCAATTAATGAACAACTTCCGGGCATTGTTGAGCTCGTAGAAGCGTCAAAGCCTAGAATTGCTAATGGTATGAAAGCCTACGCTGCTCTCGATACGCTTCAAAAAGATCCTACAAATTCTGAAGCGAAAAAAATATTAGAAGATAATTCAATTGATTTAGGATATGGCCTATTATTGAAAAAATTCATCGATGACCCCTCTAAAGCAAGCAAAGAAGAAATTGATAAAGCTGCATGGTCAACTGTACCCAATGTACTACCGATTTTTTTCTCATTTCGATTAATGGTTGCTTGTGGATTCTTCTTTATATTATTTTTTGGTTATGGTTTTTATTTAACCACTCGTCGTCAAATCACTTCTGTTCGTTGGTATCACAGACTCGCTTTGTATTCGCTACCCTTACCTTGGATTGCCAGTGAATTAGGTTGGTTTATTGCTGAAAATGGTCGTCAGCCCTGGGTGATTGAAGGTGTATTACCTACTTTCATGGGAACATCATCAGTCACTACTCAGCAACTCTGGACTTCGCTTTCCGGATTTATCGTATTTTATTCCCTCTTAGCCATCGTTGAATTTTATTTGATGGTGAAATACATTAAATTGGGGCCTGAAGGCATGAACTATAACAGCATTGCCAATCAAAACACCCTATCAGTCAAAAGGATCAGATTATGTTTGATTACGCAACGTTACGAGTCATTTGGTGGGTTCTTTTAGGGCTACTCCTAATCGGTTTTGCGATCATGGACGGCTATGATTTAGGTTCTGCCTTATTAATTCCATTTGTTGGAAGAAACGATGATGAAAGACGTGTGATCATTAATACTTTCGGACCTGTTTGGGAAGGTAATCAAGTTTGGTTTATCTTAGGCGGCGGTGCAATTTTTGCGGCGTGGCCAACACTATACGCGGTATCATTTTCTGGATTTTATCTCGCCATGTTTCTTTTGCTGTGCACTTTTATTATTCGACCAGTAGCAATAAAATATCGTTCCAAAATGCCACAAAAAATCTGGCGCAACACATGGGATGGTTTGCTCTCAGGCGCGGCATTTGCTGGCGCATTAATTTTTGGTGTTGCTGTAGGTAATGTGTTACAAGGAGTACCGTTTCATTTTACTCCCGATATGCGTGTGTTCTACACCGGTACTTTTTGGCAATTATTAAATCCTTTCGCACTTTTATGCGGGCTTCTCAGTGTTGCCATGATCATTATGCAAGGTGGTTATTATCTCTCTACAAAAACAGAAGCTGCGCTTCGAAATCGTGCCCTCTTTAGTGCACGTTTAATGTCACTCCTTGTTATCTTATTATTTGCAGCCGGCGGATTTTGGGTTTCACATTTGGATGGTTATACCATCATCACGAGTTTAGGAACTGAAGGACCTTCAAATCCCCTACATAAGGTAGTGGAATTACAACACGGAGCCTGGTTGAAAAATTACTCAACACTACCATGGACTTTACTGGCACCGATGTTAGGATTTACTGGCGCATTACTCGCCATGCTTTTATCAGGATTATGGCGAAGTAAATTATCCATGGTTTTTAGCAGCCTGAGTATTTTTGGAATTATTTCCACGGTCGGTGTTAGCATGTTTCCAATTATATTACCGTCTTCAAGTACTCCATCGGTAAGTTTAGCGGTTTGGGATTCATCCTCTAGCCAGTTCACATTAACGCTCATGCTTGGTGCAACACTTGTATTTCTTCCCATCATTCTTCTCTATACATCTTGGCTTATAAGAGTGATGCGTGGTCCTATCACGGTAGAGGAAATTCAGGGTAATGATAAGACAATGTATTAATTCTGGAGTAAACAATTATGTGGTATTTTAGTTGGATTTTAGGACTTGGATTTGCTTGCAGTTTTTCTATCTTTAACGCAATGTGGCTTGAATTGCGTCATGATGAGAAAAAATAGTAAATGGGGTCAAGTCTAAGATTGCTACATTCTTTATTTGAAGAATAAGGTTAGTACTTTTACTTTATAAGAATGTAGCAATCTTAGACTTGACCCCTATTAAAAAGGAATTGATTATGTCGACTCAAACTTTGAATTACCAAGATGGTGATGTCACACTCGAAGCGTATATTGCCTATCCTCAAACATCTGAGCCTGCTCCACTTGTTTTAATTGCACCAGCCTGGGCTGGACGCGATCAATTTGTATGTCAAAAAGCAGAAGCCCTTGCAAAATTAGGTTACATAGGATTTGCATTAGATATGTACGGCAACGCAAAAGTTGGGAAATCAAATTCTGAAAATTCCGAACTTATCTCACCCTTTATGAACGATCGCAACTTATTATGTCAACGTATTACCGCTGCATTGAATGCCGCACAAAATTTAAAACAAGTCGATACAAAAAAAATAGCTGCCATGGGTTTTTGTTTTGGAGGATTATGTGCTCTTGATCTTGCGCGTAGTGGCGCTGATATTTTAGGTGTAGTCAGTTTTCATGGATTATTATCTGCACCGCAGCCATCACCCAATAAAAAAATTCTTGCAAAAATCCTTGCCATGCACGGTTATGATGACCCTATGGGAAAACCTGATCAATTGCTAGCATTTGCCGATGAAATGACAAACGCACAAGCCGATTGGCAAATTCATGTTTATGGCAATACTCAACATGCTTTCACAAATCCTCAAGCCCACGATGAAAAATTGGGCCTCATTTATAATCAATTAGCCGATGCGCGGTCTTGGGAAGCTATGAAAAACTTTTTTGCAGAAATTTTGTAACTATTCACCATTTAATGGAAACGTCCATATTTCACCCAACCTGGACAAAATCTGAACGTTTTTGCCATTCTAACCAAGGCGGTAAATGGTTAGGAATACTTTTCTAGAGTGAGATCCCGAGCAATACAAATGAATTTATTCAGCTGGAACTTGTCGTTTAACCCCAGGTTTGCTGATGGCAACATACACAAATGTAGCCCAGGCAACTTTTATCGTTTGAAATTCACCTTCTCGCATGCGACGCGCAAAGACTTCGACGGAAACTTCGATTGAAGTGTTGCCCACTTTAGTGATATCGGTGTAAAAGCTCACTAAATCGTAAACAAATAAAGGTTTATTAAAGATTAATTCTTTTACAGAGATTGTGGCAACAGGCCCTTTTGCTCGTACTTTTGCTTCAATTGCACCCGCAATATCAATTTGTGACATCAACCAGCCACCAAAAATATCCCCTGCGGCATTGGCATCATTGGGCGTTGTGGTGACACGTAAGGTTGGTTGTTTGTCTATGTACTCTTGATCATGCATTTTAAATCTCCTTCCATGAATTCCGGTTTACTCTATTTTCACTGACTTTTTATTTGATGCTGATTTAGTCGGATGTTTAATTAATTTTTGCCAACCCGCATCCGGTGTAAATCGCTCTCCACATTCTTTCGCTAATATTTCAAGTCTTTGAACAATATTTTCTGCACCTTCTGTCTCGATATAATGCATAGGTCCTCCGCGAAATGGCGCAAATCCCACACCATAAATTAAACCGGCATCGATAAAATCTTCTTCTGTCACAATTCCTTCATGCCAACAACGTACTGACTCATTAACCATCGGTAAAATCAAACGATCAGTGAGATTGGCAGGAACTTCCGCATTTTGGTACAAAGGCACTTTTACAGGTTTACCATCGCGATATTGATAAAAACCTTGCCCAGTTTTGCGACCTAACTTTTTCTCTTGTACACGCGATCGCAATAACTCTGGAATATGAACTGAGAAATGATGCGATAAAATTTCGCCTACTGATAGACAAATGTCTAAACCCACTGTATCAGCTAGCTCCACTGGCCCCATAGGCATCCCAAAATCGGTGGCGGCCTTGTCAATTGCCATTGGCGCAACACCTTCTTCAAATAATTGAATCGCCTCGAGTAAATAAGGCATTAATATTCGATTCACGAGAAATCCGGGACTACTCATCACCGGTAAAGGCAATCGTTTAATTTTTGTGACGAATCCCAATGCTTGGTTATACGTTTCATCACTCGTATTTTTACCGCGAACAACTTCTACTAATTGCATCAATGAAACCGGATTAAAAAAATGTATACCGACTAATCGTTCTGGATTTTTTAATCCTACAGACAATTCCTCAAGTGGCAAACTTGATGTATTGGTCGCTAATATTGCAGTGGATTTCATTTTGAGTTCTAAGGATTTATACAAGGATTTTTTTACTTCAAGATCTTCAAAAATCGCTTCAATGATTACATCAGCGTGTTTGACACCATATCCATTCACATCGGGCATCAGCTGATCCATTGCTGCTTGAACCATACGGGGTTGTTTTAATTTTTTCTGATACAAGATATAAGCGCGTTTTATAGCGGGTGCAATTTTTTCTGGAGTTTGATCTTGTAAAGTGACGGCATAACCATTTAATGCACACCAGGATGCAATATCACCACCCATTGTACCAGCACCAATCACATGAACATGCTTGATAGGTGTTAAAAGTTTTTTACCTTGTTCTTTCAAACGTGATTGCAATAAAAATGCGCGAACTAAACTCGCTGTCGATGGATGAAAAAATAATTCCGCAATCGCTTTGGATTCGTGTTCCATCGCCTCTTCACCTTGAGCGCCATCACGTTGCCAATTATCAATAACGAGATAGGGTGCAGGATAATGTTCACGAGGTGCTTTTTTTGCGACTGACTGAGTTAATCGATTCGCAACAAACGAACGCAATAAATTGTGTGCTAATAGTTTCTGAAAAAAGCTTGCCTCATGTTTAGGAGGCGTGGTATTTATGTAATAAACAGCTGCTCGTTTTAATAAGTGATCTGTGCGAGCAATGTCATCGATCATCCCTAGTTTTTTTGCTTTATACGCATCAACTGCGCTTCCCGGTAAAATAATATTCATTGCATTCAGTACACCAATCAACCGGGGTAGTCGTACTGTTCCTCCCCAACCGGGCAAAATTCCAAGCTTAACTTCTGGCAAGCCAATTCGAACGCTGGGATCATCGAGTGCAATACGATAATCACACGCTAATGCAAATTCGAAACCTCCACCTAAACAAAATCCATTAATTAATGCAACAGTGGTAATGCGTAATTTTTCAATAGAATTAAAAGTCTCTTTTGCACGAGCAACAAAATCAAGAGCTTCTTTTTCACTGGTGATATTTTCAAATTCAGTAATATCAGCACCTGCAATAAATCCCGTTGATTTTCCTGATTGAAAAACAACACCTTTTGCTGTGGGTGGTATATTATTGACAACATTTTTCAACTCTTCTAATACTTCTTTTCCTAAAGTATTCACTTTAGAATCCTGACGATCGAAGGTGACCCAGACAATACCTTGTTGATCCTGATCTATTTTCCAGTGTTGATAATGAGCTGTCTGTTTCATACTAGTGTCTCCTTCTTTCTCTGCGATTTTCAAAGTGATTCAATTAACATTGCGCCGCCCTGTCCACCACCAATGCAAATCGCCGCCATTCCAGTTTTAGCATTATTGCGTTTTAATACATTCAGTAAATGCAGCACAATGCGAGCACCACTTGCACCAACAGGGTGTCCCATAGCGATTGCCCCGCCATCAACGTTTAAACAATTTTCATCTATTTTTCCGAAGGCTTTAGTTAACCCTAATTCTTGTTGACAAAATGCATCACTTTCCCAAGCACGAGTACAAGCAATAACTTGAGCTGCAAAAGCTTCATTAATCTCCCAATAGGCTATATCCTCTAGAGCCAATTGATGACGTTTGATTATAGGTGTTGCAGCAAAAACAGGGCCTAATCCCATTTGTGCTGGATCTAAAGCCCCCCATTCGCAGTCTACAATACGACCCATTATCGGTAAATTATAACGTTTGACTGCGTCTTCACTGGCTAAAATCACCAATGCAGCACCATCCGTAATTTGCGAACTATTGCCTGGTGTAATTTGACCGAATTTCTTATCAAAAAATGGTTTGAGGCTTTTTAATTTTTCCATTGTGGTATCAGGTCGAACACCATCATCATTACTATATAATTTTCCATCCGAACCAATCAATGGTACAAGCTCTGAAAATAAGCCTGCTGCTTGTGCATTAGCTACACGTTCATTTGAGCGCAGAGAAAATGAATCCATTTCTTCACGAGTAATTCCAAAACGAGCCGCTAAATTTTCAGCTGTTTGCCCCATTGAAATACCGACAACGGGATCTGATAATCCACTAAGA
Organism: uncultured Gammaproteobacteria bacterium; assembly: GCA_963725255.1. Classification (GTDB taxonomy): domain Bacteria; phylum Pseudomonadota; class Gammaproteobacteria; order JAIEPX01; family JAIEPX01; genus JAIEPX01. The sequence goes on from CAVRXV010000009.1 coordinate 22,654, forward strand.
ATAGAAATAATCGGTTGTAAAAAATTGAAACGAAATTCAGCTAACTTCGCTAATTTATCGACAGGTTTACGCGCATTACTTAATCCTGCAAACCATTGAGTGGCTTTTTTATTCCAAATCAGTGGAGCTCGACTCATAGCTTCAGTACCACCTGCCAGTACGAGATCGTGACGTCCAGTAGCAATGTCTTGAGCTGCACAATCTAGCGCTTGCATAGCTGAGGCGCAATTTCTTTGCACAGTCCATGCAGGAACGGATTTCCCACATCCTAAGCGCAACGCAATGATCCGAGCAATATTGGCTTCTGTCTCACTGGGGCTGACACATCCAAGAATGACTTCACCAAAATCACTAGGAGAAAATGGTTGTCGCGCAAGCAATTCTCGACCTGCATTCACCGCTAAATCAGAAGCGCTGAATGGACCGGGTTCTCCACGGGCTTTCAAAAAAGGAGTTCGGCTTCCATCAATAATATAGACATCACGTTGATATCCCTGTTTTATAGTCATAATAAATCCTTTATCTCACTGACTTCAGATAGTTTACACATTTTTACTCTTTAACACATCTAGCATCTAACACATCTACCTGAATAGCTTCATTTTGTAACTGATAGAATTCCTTGATATGCACTACTTCTTCTGATGTGACAATACCAAGCTCTTGAGCAGTATTCACTTGTTCATCAACTGATAAATCAGCAGCTATTTTAGATTGTTTGATGGCTTGTTTAATTTTAAGTAATCCATTTTCACTTTCAACCGCGGAGATAAAGGTTCTTTCCATAGTATTTGCAGCATCTTTAGTATCTTTGCTAATAAAGCAAAATTGCGTTAATCGATCTCGCTGACTACCCGGCTTCATCATTGCGTTAGCAATTTCAATCGCTAAATCATCACTGGGCATTTTATAATGCGGACCCCAGGTGAAAATCGTCTTTTTTAATATCCAACGCCATCGAGGGCTTGGCATATTATCCAAAAAACCTAAAATGGCAGACTGCGATTGAAACAGACACCATTGTAGTGAGTATTCTGCAAAGGGTCTATCTTCGGAAGTTTGCCCGTTTTCCCGAAAATATTTTAATACAGCTGATGCTAAATAGAGATAACTTAACACATCGCCTAATCGAGCTGATAAATTTTCTTTGCGTTTAAGATCTCCACCAATAGATAATAATGCCACATCAACTATTATCGATAGTGCCATACTCATTCTCGATAATTGTCGATAATATGGCTTGAAAATCCCTTCTACAGGTATTGAAATCTTTTTCCCGCAGGTAATTCCGTATACTAAAGCACGTGAAAAATTGCACATTGCGAAACCAATATGTTTAAAAATGATGCGATCAAATTTTAATAATCCTTTCTTCTCGTCTGAAGATGAAAATGCTTCCAGTTCTTTAGCTAAATACGGATGGCAGCGAAATGCGCCTTGCCCAAATATAATTAAGTTTCGAGTAAGAATATTAGCACCTTCCACAGTAATTCCGATTGGAATTGCTGTATAAATATTCGCTAAATAATTATGTTCTCCTAAAATAATTGATCTTCCACCGTGAATATCCATAGCATCATTTACAATTTTACGACTGAGCTCGGTTAGATGATATTTAGTAATAGCACTCGCAATTGAAGGTTTAGCGCCGCTATCAATAGCTCCTGTAGTAAATAATCGAGCCGCTTCGCACAAATAGGTGCCTGCTCCAATACGGGCTAAGGCAATTTTGATGCCCTCAAAATCTCCTATCGGATGTCCAAATTGCTCTCGCACTCGAGCATACGCACCTGTCATGCGATAACATAATATTGCAGCCGCTGTGCTCACGGCAGGCAGTGAAATCCCACGCCCCACAGCAAGCGAATCTGTCATCATGTGCCAACCTTTTCCTAACATCGATTCACCACCAATGACGTTCTCTAGTGGCACAAAGACATCTTTTCCCTGAATTGGCCCATTCATAAATGCTTGATGGAGTGGCATATGGCGTTTTCCGTGTTCAACACCCGGTAAATTCGTAGGGACTAAAACTAACGTGATTCCAATATCTGTTTCACCTGCAAGCAATCGCTCGGGATCGTAAACATGAACGGCTATCCCTGCTAATGTCGCAACAGGTGCAAGAGTAATATACCGTTTATTCCAATTTAGTTTTAATCCCAGATACTCTTTTCCTTGATAAATTCCTTTGCACACAATCCCAGTGTCAGTAATTGAAGTGGCATCACTTCCGGCTGTGGGGCTTGTTAAAGCAAAACAGGGGATTTCTTCACCTTTCGCTAATCGTGGCAAATAATATTCACGTTGGGGTTCTGTGCCAAAATGTTGTAAAAGTTCAGCTGGTCCCAGTGAATTTGGAACCATCACACATACTGCAGCGCTGTAACTACGCGTAGCGATCATAGTGATCACACAAGAATGCGTATACGCAGAAAAACCCAGTCCACCATAGCGTTTAGGAATTGTCATTCCGAAAAATTTTTCGCTTTTTAAAAAACTCCACACTTCAGGTGGTAAATCATAGGGATCTTGCGTTATTTTCCAATCATCCAACATCGAGCATAATGTTGGAACTTGGTGAGCCAAAAATGCACGACCATCACCCAATAAAACAGGTTGTCCAAATGTATGGAGTTTATTCCATTCAGGACGCCCACAAAATAAATCACGCTCCCACCAAGTGCTTCCAGATGCAATAGCTTCTTGTTCAGTTTTGCTGATAGGAGGTATGCTGGATTTTACTTTACGTAATATAAATTTTGAAATTAAATGGGCTCGCAGCCAAGGAATATTAATAAGCAAAATAAAAGGTAAAAATACGCATGCTAAAAAAATTACAAATGTTGTCGAATAAATTTCTAGAAACCAATATAAGATACCTAAAATCACGAGAATAACAGAACTGAGTTTCAGACGAATACGATAAAACAACAACACCCAAATAGTTGCCAAGAACAGTAGCAGTTCCATTGTAAAAAGCATCAGGACAATCCTTTTATTTCCATATATTCCTTATATAGATTATAGTTGAAGAATCGATTCTTTGCTAAATGCTCTCTATTATTGAAATCTTTGCTTCAGATAGCTATAAATCGCTCTAATGGCATTGGCTACTCCACCCTCTGGCCCCATGTAAGATGCTCGTGGATTCCATGCCATAATATCAAAATGAGCCCAAGAAATACCCTCACCCACAAATTCTTTTAAAAATACTGCGGCATTAATGGCACCCGCAGTAAACATTGGAATTGCAATATTGGATATATCAGCCACTGGACTTTCAAGACCTTCTCTATAGGGTTTATAGATGGGTAACCGCCACAAAGGATCCAACGTGATTTTTGAATGCTTCAAAAGTTCATTCGCTAAAGTATCATCATCAGTAAATAATGCTCCTATTTCATGCCCTAGAGAAACACGAGCTGCCCCTGTTAACGTTGCGATATCTATGATTAGTTCGGGTTTTTCACTTGCTGCTTCTGTTAATGCATCCGCGAGTATCAAGCGACCTTCTGCATCGGTATTACCCACTTCAACCGTTAATCCCTTACGTGATTTTAAAACATCACTCGGATGATAAGAACTTCCTGAAATGGCATTTTCGACGGCAGGAATTAATACGCGTAATTGTATCGGTAAATTAGCTTGCATAATCATTTGCGCTAATCCCAAAACATGTGCAGCGCCGGCCATATCTTTTTTCATCAAACGCATACCGTCAGCTGATTTTAAATCTAAACCACCGGTATCAAAACAAACTCCTTTTCCTACCAAAGTCACTTTAGGATGATTTTGATTTCCCCAACGCAAATCAATTAACTGTGGCTCACTTTCACTACCTTTACCTACTGCGTAAATCATCGGGTAATTTTCAGTGAGTAAATCAGCGCCAATGATTTGATTAAACGATGCACCACATTCGCGAGCAATTTCTTGTGCTGCTGCTGCTAAATGCGTGGTATTCATGTCGTGCGGCGTGGTATTAATTAAATCACGAACGCGATAAATCGCTGTAACAGTTCGCTGAATTTCGCTTGAATCACTTGATGCAGGAATAACGAGTTTTGCACGGTAAGGTTCAGATTTTTTATAGCGGGTAAAACGATAACCACCTAGTCCCCATGCAATTGCAGCGCAATCTAATAATGAATCTTTCCAATCAACAGCAAGTGAATAAACACCTTCTGGCAATTTGCTAGGTAGAATCCCAACCTGTAAAGCATCTTCTCTATCAGCAATTCCCAATATCACACATAAGATATTATCTTCACTTTTGGGAACGAGACAAACTTCACCTTTTTTTGCTCGAAAACCAAATCGCTGCACCCAATTGCGCAGCGAAGGTTCCTGTGTCTCTAGCCATGCTGGAAAATCAACAGCATGTACCAAATAAATTGGAATGCTCGATGCCGTTAATTCACTAAAACAGTTTAGCATTATGCTATCACCGGATGGTTAAGGAGTGCCTCTTTTGCCGATAAATAAGGCATATTTAAATCACGCGCGACTGCTTCATAGGTCACATGTCCAGCATGAACGTTTAAACCATTTAGAAAATGAGGATCATTTATTAATGCATTTTCTAAACCATTATTCGCGAGTGTTTTAACATAAGGTAGAGTTGCATTGTTTAATGCAAATGCCGAAGTTCGCGGAACTGCGCCGGGCATATTGGCAACACAATAATGCACTACTCCATCAACAATATAAGTAGGGTCGTCAAATGAGGTAGCTCGAGAAGTTTCTAGGCAACCGCCTTGATCAATTGAAACATCAACAATCACACTACCATGTTGCATTTTTTTAATCATTTCACGAGTAATTAATTTAGGAGCAGCACCACCATGCACAAGAACTGCACCTATCACTAAATCAGCATCCATTAATGCTTTTTCAATGGTACTAGCTGTTGCATATAATGTTTTAATTTTTGAACCGTACAGTTGATCGATTTCACGCAAACGTTTTAAATTTTTATCAAGTACTGTGACTCGCGCCTCAGTTCCAATAGCCATTCGAAGTGCGTTTGTACCGACAACGCCACATCCAATAATCACAACACTGCCTCGACCTACACCAGGAACGCCACCAAGCAAAATTCCACGACCGTTTTGTGCTTTTTCTAAGCAATGTGCACCGGCTTGAATAGATAATCTTCCTGCAACTTCACTCATCGGTGTTAATAGAGGTAATCCACCATGGCTATCAGTAATCGTTTCATACGCAATGGCAGAACAACCAGATTTTACTAATGCATTAGCTTGCTGTAGATCAGGTGCTAAATGTAAATAAGTAAATAATATTTGGCCTTCTCGAAGTAAATTATATTCACTTGCTTGAGGTTCTTTGACTTTCACGATCATATCAGCTTTTGCAAAAATTTCGGTAGGCGTTGCAACAATTTTTGCGCCGTGTTCTTTGTAGACTTCATCTTCAATATCAATGCCTTTTCCTGCATTAGTTTCTACTAAAACTTCATGTCCATCATTCACTAATTCTAAAACACTCGATGGCACCATACCCACTCGATGTTCGCCTTTTTTCACTTCTTTAGGTACACCAATTATCACGGCTTATTCTCCTCAATATCCAAGTTGTGTTAATGCATTTTCAAACTCTGGCAAAATAGCAAAAAAATCAGCCACTAATCCGTAATCCGCCACCTCAAATATCGGTGCATCCGGATCTTTATTAATCGCTACAATAATTTTGCTGTCTGTAATTCCTGCCAAATGTTGAATCGCTCCAGAAATCCCAATCGCAATATATAATTCAGGTGCCACCACTTTACCTGTTTGGCCCACCTGATAATCATTCGTAACAAACCCAGCATCAACTGCCGCTCGACTAGCACCTACAGCTGCATGTAATCGATCGGCCAGGCGCTCGATGATCTTAAATTGTTCAGCATTTTGCAATCCCCTCCCACCAGAAATAATGATCTTTGCGGAAGTCAATTCGGGGCGCTCCGAATGATGGGCCTCTAAAGCAATAAACTCTGAGTGAGCATTTTGAGAACTAAACGCTAGTGGCTCAATGATAGCCGCATCGTTTTGTGCTTGAGCTGCATCAAAAGTGGTACTGCGAATTGTCAACACTTTTATAGGATCATGCGATTGAACGGTCGCAATGGCATTGCCTGCATAAATTGGCCGCTGAAAAGTATCTTCATTATCAATCGCAATGACATCAGTAATCGGGGCTACATCCAATAGTGCTGCTAAACGCGGAATAAAGTTTTTTCCAAAGGTTGTAGCAGGCGCTAATATGTGTGTAAAACTTTTGGCTAGAGGCACTAAGAGTGCGACTAGATCTTCCGCTAAAGGATATTTAAAAGATGGATTATCACATGATATTACCTTCACAACGCCCGATATTTTACTGACACTGTCGATTACAGGGCTACACTCTGAACCCGCAACAAGTACAGTAATCTCAGAGGAAAGCGCGGCCGCAGCAGTGAGAGTAGAGAGTGTTGAAGGTGACACGGTCTGATTGTTATGTTCTGCGATCACTAAAACTGCCATCACAACACCTTTTCCGTTACGTGAAGTTTATCAAGTAACTCATTGATTGAGCTGACTTTAATTCCGCGTTTCCTAGCAGGGGGTGATGCGATTTTAAGGGTTGTAAGACGAGGTTTAATATCAACGTTTAATGATGCTGCTGAAATCACATCAAGTGGTTTTTGTTTGGCTTTCATAATATTGGGTAAGCTTGGAAAACGCGGTTGATTAAGCCGTAAATCTGCAGTCACAATAGCGGGTAGTTTCAATAATACTTTCTCAAGACCACCATCCACTTCTCTTTCTACTTCGATTTTATCGCCACTTAATTTTATTTGTGAGGCAAAGGTTCCTTGTGGCCAGTTCAATAAGCCCGCCAACATCTGTCCTGTTTGATTAGCATCATCATCGATGGCTTGCTTACCTAAGAAAACCAGTTGAGGCTGCTCTTTTAGAACAATCGTTTGTAGTATTTTTGCAACCGCCAAGGGCTGTAATTCTTCAGAGGTTTCAATCAAAATAGCACGGTCAGCTCCCATTGCCAAACCCAATCGTAAGGTTTCTTGGCATTCGGTCGTTCCGCAGGAAATCACAATAATTTCTGCCACTTGCCCGGCTTCTTTTAATCGAATGGCCGCTTCTAAAGCGATTTCGTCGAATGGGTTCATGGACATTTTGACATTGCGAGTTTCTACGCCACTTCCATCAGCTTTTACGCGGATTTTTGTGTGGTAATCTATAACCCTTTTTGTCGCAACGACGACTTTCATTGTCAGCTTCCCTGAAAAGGCCGAAGAATACCAGATCTAGCCTAATTCTCATAGCGGATTAAGCATTTTCGCGGTTAAGCTTGAAGAAATATTGTTACTGGCGTTATAGTTAGATGGTCGCAAATATTTGTATAAGGAATCGTTAGCTCATGACTCGAGAAACAATGGACTTTGATGTTGTAATTGTGGGCGCTGGACCCGCTGGTCTTAGTGCAGCCATTCGCTTAGCTCAATTAAATCAATATCATCAACGCGACCTAACCATTGCCATCATTGAAAAAGGCTCTCAAATTGGATCTCACTTATTATCAGGCGCCGTACTCAATCCACGCGCATTAAACCAACTTATTCCAGATTGGAAAATCCTCGGCGCACCTGTCAACACCGTTGTGACTCAAGAAGAATTTTTGTGGCTAACAAAATCAACGGCTCGCAAACTACCACTCCCATACACACTGAAAAATGATGGCAACTATATTATTAGTCTGGGTGAATACTGCCAATGGTTAGCTAAACAAGCTGAAAAATTAAATGTCAGTATCTTCACTGGTTTTTCTGCAACTGACATTATTTACGATGATGCTGGATTCGTCTGCGGAATTATTACGGGTGATATGGGTTTAGACAAAAATGGTCAACGTACTGATCGATATCAACAAGGCATTGAAATTCTTGCGAAACAAACTTTTTTTGCTGAAGGATGTCACGGCTCATTAAGTCAACAAATTATCGAACGATTTGGATTACGAGATTCAGAAAAACCACAAACTTACGGCATTGGCATTAAAGAACTTTGGAAAATTCCACAAGAAAAACACCAACCAGGGCGAGTAATTCACTCAGTAGGTTGGCCTTTAAAAAATAAAACGTATGGAGGATCTTTTCTATATCATTGGGGCGAAAATTATGTTTCTGCCGGTTTTGTTGTAGGATTAGACTACCAAAATCCTTATTTAGATCCCTTTGCTGAATTACAACGCTTTAAAACTCACCCTGCGATCATTAACAATTTCGAAGGTGGAGAACGATTATGCTACGGTGCTCGAGCTTTGTGTGAAGGTGGCTATCAAGCATTACCAAAATTAACTTTCCCCGGTGGATTACTCATCGGTGATGCAGCAGGATTTTTGAACGTTCCACGATTGAAAGGTATTCATTATGCCATGGAATCCGCAATTATTGCTGCTGAATCTGTATTCGCCACATTCCCCAAAGAAATGGGGCAAGAAACAGTTACGTATACTCAGCATATCGAATTATCTCCGCTATATGAAGAATTGTATCGTGCACGAAATATTCGTCCTGCATTTCGCTGGGGATTATTCAATGGATTGGCCTATGCTGCTCTGGACACCTATATTTTCCGAGGTAAAGCACCGTGGACATTTGAGCATGTGGCTGATCATACTCGACTAAAATCAGCAAAACATTCCTCACCCATCGACTACCCCAAACCCGATGGAAAAATAACCTTTGATAAATTAAGTTCAGTTTATTTAGCCAACATTGATCACCGTGAAGATCAACCGGTTCATCTGATCTTAAAAAATCCATCCCTCGCTATCGACGTGAATTACAATACCTACGCAAGCCCAGAAACACGATACTGCCCAGCGAAAGTATACGAAATTATTATAGAAAATGATAAGCCTCGTTTACAAATTAATGCCAGTAACTGTATTCACTGCAAAACGTGCGATATAAAAGATCCAACACAAAATATTCTTTGGGTTCCGCCAGAAGGTGGTAGAGGACCTAATTATTCGGAGATGTAAAATGTTTCGTAAAATGCCATTTATATTGTTAGGAATCATACTTTTAATAGCCTTGGTCCACTCCTATCTTCCTCTAAATTTACAACAATTTCTTTTTGCGATCAGTTTGACGATCAAATCCATTATTCTATTTTTATTACCCGTGATAATTTTTAGCTTACTCTATAAAACTGCTGTTAATTTGGCACATCACGCAACTAAAGTCATTGGACTCATATTAATTGCTGTAATGTGTTCCAATTTTCTCTCCACGTTTTTGAGTCATTTTGTGGGCATGTGGATTTATCAATTTGATCTCGCACTCAATCTACCTAAAGAATCTGTTGGTTTACAACCTTCTTGGGCATTCAATTTACCCAAAATAATTTCAAATGATATTGCCATGTTTTCCGGAATTGTGTTAGGCATATTATCAGGATTAATCATGTTACATCCTGCCAGAAAAATTGCAGGGATTCTCGATAAGGTTGTTGGTAAGATTCTTCATTTCTTCATTTACATTATCCCGTTTTTTGTCACTGGGTTTGTTGTAAAATTATACCATGACGGGGTGATGGGAATGATTGTAAAACATTATTCCATAATTTTTATGATCATTGCTTTAGCTCAGTTTAGTTATATTATGCTTGGATATTTTTTGTTCAGCCATTGTCGATTCCAAGAATTTTTCAAATCTGTGAAAAATATGATCCCTGCCGCTATTAGTGGGTTTAGTACGATGTCAAGCGCAGCCAGTATGCCCCTCACAATAATTGGTGCTGAAAAAAACGCAAAAAACAAAGTACTCACTGCCTCAGTTATACCGGCCACTGTCAATGTTCATCTTGTCGGCGATTGTTTTGCCATCCCGATTTTAGCCTTTGCTGTTTTAAAAAATTATAGCATTGCTGAACCCAGCATGATCAGTTATTTAATTTTTACTGGATATTTTGTGCTCGCGAAATTTTCTGTCGCTGCGATACCGGGCGGTGGAATATTAGTCATGTTACCCATTTTAGAAACTTACTTAGGGTTCAATTCAGCCATGTTATCTCTTATTACAGCGTTGTATATCTTATTTGATCCCGTCATTACCTGTGCCAATGTGCTAGGTAATGGAGCATTTTCAAAAGGCATCGATTTATTGCTAGACAAAAGAAGTTCCGCAGCATCTCCCGATTAGGGCTTTTGGATGTTTTGGTCACTCAATGCCCTGTATTATGGCTGCTGATTTTAAAACCGGGAGATGCTTCCTTTGATTTATTTAGGGGAGAGAATCACGATTCTCTCCCCTAAAACCCCTCATCGCGAAAGGGAAATCTTCTGACACCTTCACCTGCCACCTTTACCACCCTAAGGCAAACCTTCAGATTAGCAGCTATAATATAAAGATACATAGAATGAAGGCTAACTCTATGAACTCGTTATTCAGGACAAAACCCGTCCCAGACCTCTATGAAGAGTACGGCGTTAAATTAAGACCATGCCTGACGGCCGTTGACCTCACTTTTCTGGGCATTGGAGCCATAATCGGGGCAGGTATCTTTGTATTAACTGGTTTTGCAGCCGCCACACAAGCAGGCCCGGCTATTGTATTTTCCTATATCATTGCCGGATTAGCTTGTGCATTTGCTGCCTTATCCTATGCAGAATTAGCCTCCACGGTCGGTGGTTGCGGTAGTGCCTACGGTTATGCCTACGCCTCTATGGGCGAATTAATCGCATGGATCATCGGTTGGGATTTGATTTTAGAATATGCCGTTTCAGTATCCGCCGTATCAGTAGGTTGGAGTGGATATGCACAAAATATGTTTACTGGGATGGGAATTCATATCCCTGAATACTTATTAAAAAGCCCTTTTGATGGGGGAATTGTCAATTTACCTGCCATGTTAATTGTGGTGTTTATTGCGATGTTGCTGATCATTGGTATGAAATCGACTGCACGTTTCAACAAATTAATGGTAGCAATAAAATTAAGCGTCATAGCTTTATTTATTTTTATCGCAGTAAAACACGTTAATCCTGCTAACTGGTCACCCTTCATGCCATTTGGTTGGAAAGGCATTATGAGTGGTGCGGCTTTAGTTTTCTTTGCTTATATTGGATTTGATGCAGTTTCTACAACAGCAGAAGAAGTCATTAAGCCTGAACGAGATTTGCCTATCGGTATCCTTGCCTCACTCGCCTTTTGTACCCTACTCTACATTCTTGTTTCCGCTCTCTTAACAGGCATAGCACCCTACCCTACATTAAACGTAAGCTCTCCCATTAGTCAGGTATTATTGAACTTGGGGCATACCACAGCAGCCAGTTTTGTTGCCGTAGGAGCCATTGCAGGCCTTACTACGGTAATTTTAGTCATGTATTACGGACTAACTCGCGTTTTTCTAGCCATGTCACGCGACGGACTTTTACCTAAGATGTTTTCACAAGTAAATCCAACGACTCGCACACCTGTTCGAATTATTATTTGGAGTGGTTTATTGATGTCAGCATTTTCTGGATTTATCCCCATTCATGAATTAGCTGAAATGGTGAATATTGGAACGTTAGCAGCCTTCGTTATTGTTTGCGTCGGTGTGATTGTACTACGATATCGACAACCTCAATTAAATCGCCCTTTTAAAACACCTCTTATGCCACTCGTTCCACTTTTAGGCGTAGGATTTTGCTTATACCTTATTTCGAATCTTAATGTTGTAACCTGGTGGCGTTTTCTCATTTGGTTAATCATAGGATTTATGATCTATTTTAATTATAGTCGCTACCATAGTCGCATGAACAAAAAATAATCGTAACTATTCACGCGGGCCTAGTATGTTAGAAGTGTGGCACGACAATTAGATACGACAAAATTAGCTGTGCTATCATAATTATCGATCAGGATTTCACCATGATGAATAGAAGCAGCAGGATTCGGAATGAGTTGAGTGTAGTTTAAAACTTCTATTTTTCCATTCGAATTAACTATACCTTTACCCGTAAAGCCCGTCACACGTAAAGTAGCTGAATATGGACGATAGATATCTGTTGGCAGATTAAGAATAATATTAATGGCACAAGGTTCAGCGGCTGAGGGGGACGCAGAAGGATTCGTTTCTTCAATAGCGTAATCACAGGTAATATTCCATTTTTGACCGTAGTTAAATTTAGGTAAGACTATGGTGCCTCTTGTAGACTCTCCTACTAAATCTGGATGGTTTAAAGTCACTCCCTCTAAGCCTTGAGATCCAAGAACTCTTTTACTGGCAGATGCCGAGCTGAAGATAACTAAGCTAAGAACCACTAGAGATAATCTTATGATTTTCATCATGAACTCCTTAAATTTATCATATTACCTGTGTCATTTTGACAGAAACTCTACGCAATGACAATGATAATCGCGAGCCGACTTGCAATGCTAATTTCTTTTATAAAACAATGCATTATGGCGCTATTCTAAAGTATCGCTTTATGATGAAGTATCTAATTTACATTACTCTACTATAATTAGAGTAGGGATTAATAAAATCCATGAGGCTTAATATGCATAGTATAAAGATTAGAATACCAGTCATCAACCTTGATAAAATTAGGGCTGCCCGCGCAAATCGAGAACTAACACGCAAAATGCAGACCCTTTTGAGTGGGCTTGAAAGTCCGTATAGAAGAATAAACTGGACATCAGGTGATAGCACGATTCAATCTCAAACATTGCCAACCGAAGTAGTTAAAAGCGTTCAAAAAGTTCTTAGTGATGCTGGTGTAAAATGTACAATTAGCGGTACTAATGAAGATAATCGATCTATTATCACTATCGATAGCACAGCAAGTGATTTAAATGTTCAAGAAATACTGAGTGAACATAGAAAAAAAGTCCTTAGCTCAACTGAATTATCCGAAGACGAACAAGGCACCAAAGAATTAGTCAAAGCTGTTTCTTCCGCGTGGGATGAATTATCTAAACCTTCAGAAGATGTTTACAACATCCTTAGAGATGCTCCACCTATCATTATACATCTTGCTGAAAAAATGGATGAACTCTTCCTTGGCATGAAAAGTAGTACCACAAAAAGAAGTACACCAGAAACAGCCGTTCTTTCCTCTGTGTATTACTCCAATCTATTTGTAAACCTACTTGCAAAGGCTTCTCCTGATCTATTTCGGTTTGTATTCAAAAAAACACCTATCGGCCCGATCTTTATTGCAGGCTATCAAATAGCCGATGATGTTTTTTATGCCAAAAAATGGATGGCGGGTCGAGACCAGCACCAATTGGCACTCTCTTCGACAGGTAAGCAGGTTCAATTTTTTTGGGAAATGTATGATGCACTGTCTAAGATCTTAACAGCTCGAATAGAGACTAAAAAAAACCAATTAGCAGCCCTTACGCCATTAAATAATCAACAAATTACTGACTTAGTTGACAACAATCAGACTGAGCTTCCAAACTCATATTCCGAGGAAGCCAAAACTCTCTATTCTGAAATCATCGAGTTAAAGAACAACTTAAAAAATGCAGAAAAATCGACTAAAGAACTTACAAGGGAACTTCGAAAAAAAGCAAGCCGACTCAATACTGCCCAACAGGTCATGATGACAACAAAACATATCGATAGAATTTTTAATATAGCCTTCATCGGTTTCGGTATCGGAGCTTTCTTTTTTCCACCCCTTGCAATTCCAGCAACAATAATCGCTATTGTTAAAGGCACAACGCGAAAAAAGCTTGAAGATCGAATTCGTACAGGCACTCAAATTGTACAAGGAATTTATGATATTGATAGCAATATTGTTCTCACTAAAGGTGAAAATAAAGCTGCTGCCAAAAAATCTCAAGATCTAAAAAAAATGACTTTACAATACGCACCTGTTGCACTGGTTGGCGTAAAATTAGGACTCGGAAAAAAAAGATTTTACGAAAGAACGAAAAAACTCATCCGTTCTACCCCAGAATATACTCTTTACATACCAGAAACGTTCAGCTATAAACGGCTTGATGTAAATTCGACACGTCGTCAAATTCGTGGACAAATAGATGGGTATGAACTTACCTGCAGGCAACTTAATTTTCACCTAGGTATTATTCAAGAAAGGGATCTTAAGGGGAATTTTCCAGACGATCACTCTCTCCATCCACCTTACATCCACAATATTAATGAACTTAAAGACTTAATCAACGCTTGGTCAGATAACCTCATCAAAGAAATTCACGATCAACAACTCAATCCTGGATATGGAAAAAATAGTTACTTCAGTGATAATAAAATTAGGACTATCAAAGCACTCAGAGATGATGCATTAGATAATATCACCTGGTACCAAAATCGGATTGAGGCCCTAGACAGAAAAGATGTTGATCGCGAGAAAGTCTCTCAATTCGATATGCATTATGCCAAAAGTGCCCACGATTCAATTATCGAAGAGTTTGATGCACTTAATTCAGTCCTTAATAAAAAAACAACTGAACAAAGTGTAGAAAACGCAAGTGCTATTATAGAGAGACTTGAGAAAAGAGTTCGTTCTTTGCTCAATTATTGTGACAAATGTCCAGATAAATCTCATGGCAGTACATTTGAAAGCTGGAATGAAGAGCTTAACACAAAGCTCAACTCCCTCAAACAGAACATGGAACACAAAAAAGTTAAAAAAACATCTCCCGCAAAAAGCCCTTCAGAAAAGGCCAGGGGGATAGACGTTCTACCATCAGAGAATAATCAGGTCTTTACCACCGTTCAGCATGCTAGAGGCTTTGAAAGTAGATCCACCATGATGGATAGACTGAAAGAACGTATCGCAGAAAAAAAACAAGAAGCCAAAAATGATAAAAAAACTGAGCTAGTCCTCTTACCTGTTGCAAAAGTGAGCAGTAAAGCACTCTTTCATTACAAAGGTAACTTTTGGAAAATGATGTGGTTAGTGCGCGGGATTGATCGAGCAATAGAATCCGTTGAACTCACGATGAAAAACAAAGACACTCTAGGCGCTGAAATTAATCCAAAGAATCAACTCGCATTGCTTAATTTCTATAAAAAACAGCTTGAAAAAATTGTAGATCATAGAGAATCATTTACCTTTTCAAAATCAGGCCAAGGTACTGTACTTAAACATCTTGATCGAGCTATGACGAAGGTAGATGCTCTAATCGCCGACACTCAACGCCAAATACCCAAACCACCTTCAACCTAGATTCAACGTAACCTATACCTCGATCAAAGATTGAGCTTGAGAGTGAATATCAGCATTACTTAAACAATTGGAGAGTAATTTAGCTAGCTTTTTAACATAGGGCTGCTTTAAAAGCTGCATGTGATTACCGGGCGCAGGCAGCACTGTTATTCCATGAGAAGCATACTCTTCCCAACCGTTTTTGGAATCTTCTATCTCGCGATGCATTTTTAATTTTGTTTCTGCCTTGAATAAGGTGATCTCACATGGGCAATGATGAGGAATATAATGTCTAATCATATTAAATCGCTCCCAGCTTAAATCACTCCAAGTTTTCATACTAGGAAATATCTGGCGGAGAGTATCTTTTTTGAAATCATCGTAATAAGGAAGCAACATATTCTCAAAATTAGGTCGATGAGCCAATTCTTTTGGCATCTGGACCCAGGAATCAATTAACCCTAAAAATGCAACAGTATCGCCTTCTTCATATAATTTATGAGCTATTTCAGCGGCAATAAAGCCACCTGATGAAAATCCAGCAAGATAATAGGGGCCACGTGGTTGAATTTGTTTCATTAGATGAACATAGCGAGCGACTATTTCATCCATTGATAGCGGTTCAATCTGATCAGAATCTAAACTAAAATCCTGTATTCCATAGATAGGTCTATTCTCATCCAGTTCTTTAACTAATTCGATATAAGGATATACCGTACCTGAAATGGCATGAATAAAAAATAATGGTGATTTCGTGCCTTGTGTTCTAAATGCAATCAAATTTCTTTGAGAGGTATAAGCATTAGACACAATACTCTCTGCACTCATCAGAGATTTTAAACGTAATTTTGTATCTATTAGCACGGACAACGATGCAACAGTAGGGTTATTTAGGAATTCCAAAATACTTAACTTTATTTTCATTTTTTGATGGATTGAATTAATTATTTTGATAATCAGTAATGAATGCCCACCAAGCTCATAAAAATCATCGTTGATCCCAATATTACTCAACGGACTACCAAGTACATCTGCCCAAACTTGGCATAAATCTTGTTGTATCTCATTACTCGGTGGAACATATTTCCGTTGCATTAAAATAAACGTAGAATTCATATGAGATAATTCTGCTTTGTCAATCTTACCATTAGGTAATTTAGGCATTTTATCGATCAAAACAAAGGAAATAGGAACCATATAACCAGGAAAATACTGCATCATATAATTCTTCAGTTCATTATGATTAGGCGCAGTTCTCATATCAGAACAGGTAATATAAACAGTTAAAATCTTTTCACCCTTGTCATTTTTCTTTACAATGACAGACGCCTCTACTACGGAGGGATGCGACAAAACATAAGATTCAATTTCACCTAATTCTACTCTAAATCCATGAATTTTAACTTGATCATCAATTCGCCCGATAAATTCATAAGTACCATCTTCATTTTGTTTAACAATATCACCTGTACGATAGAGTTTGTTATGATCGGAATAATCTAATTCGTTATTAACAAAACGTTTATCAGAAACTTCTGGCATATTTAAATAGCCTAAAGCAACACAATCACCAGAAATATATAACTCACCTGGCACATTCATTGGAGCCAATGTGTTTTCACTACTGAAGACATAAAAATCCAAATTTGAGATGGGCTTTCCAATGTTACTACAACTCGCTATCTGCTTATCAATGACACCAAAGGACACATATAAACACTCTGTGGGACCGTATCCGTTATAAATATATTCAACCTTGGTCTCATTAAATATTTGTCTCACTAGTTCTCTTGGAATAATATCACCAGCCATAACTATTGTATTAACGGAGGGATTAATAGAATGTGTTTCGAGCATCGTCTTCACATTTGTAGGAACTGTGTTAATCAATGAAATATGGTCACTATAGGCAAATGAAGAGACTTCAGAAATATCATTGACAAGATGTAATCGACCTCCGCTACATAGCCCACCGAATATCTCAAACACTGATAAATCAAAGCATAAAGACGTACAAGCTAAAACACCTGAAAGTTGATCACTTGAAAAATTATTAATGACATACTGTATAAAATTGTTTAATCCCCGATGCGGCATCATGACGCCTTTCTGTCTACCTGTTGATCCTGAGGTGTATAGGACATAGGCCAAACTTTCTGGATTAATCGTTAACTCGGGATTTTCACAACTATAAAGCTCTACCATGTGCCAATCTAGATCTAGGCAAATTGTATTTTCATCATCGTAATCTAAAACTCGCCTTAATGCTTTTTCAGTTAATAAAACAACGGGCTTAGAATCTTCTAAAATATACTTTGATCGTATGAGAGGATAATTTGGATCAATCGGAACATAGGCAGCGCCGGTCTTTAAGACTGCAAAAATTGCTATCAGCATTAACGGGGTTCTATTCAAATAAATAGCTATTCTATCGTTCTCACCAATTTTTTTAGATAGCAGATAATGACTCAACTGATTTATTTTTCGATTAAGTGTGCTATAAGAAACATAATGATCAGAATGTAAAACTGCAATGGCAGTATCCTTAACATCAACGCGCCTTTCAAATAAATCGATTACTGTGTCTTTTACCTGATATTTTGCTTTATTACGATGATAGAGAATCTTTTTTTGTTCGCTTTCACTAAGTAGCTGAATCTTCTTCAGAAACTGATTAGAGTCATCGATTAGGTTTGTAAGCAATGTAACATAATTTGATACGAAATCTTGCATATTCTTCTTTGATAAGCGTCGAGCATTATAGGCACAAACAATTTTCGCAGTGTCTCCAGGAAACACAAGAAAGCTAATGGTGTAATGAGTACTATACGTCCCCGACATTGCTTGTAACATAGCACCGTCAAATTTACTCTGATGCAAATAATCCGCAGGGAAATTCTCAAACACGTATAAATAATCAGTTAAATCCTTACTCACTGATGAATCAAGATGTTTTAATACATCAGTCAGAGGATAGTTTGAATGCAGACGTGTCTCAGATTGTATTTTATTTATCAATTGCAACAGTGCAAGCACTGTCTGATCTTGATCTACATTGATAGTTTGTAATAGTGTCTGAATGAAGACACCGACTTGTGATTTAATCATCGGAATATTTGCAGATCGGCCAGATAAAATAGTGTGATATGAAATCTGATCAATATTACAATATCGCGCAAGTGTTAACACCCAGGCACTTTGAAAAACATCATTTACACTGACTCGATTATTTTGAGCGAATAATTTGATATGCTCATTCAAGGCTTCGCCAATCTCAAATTCAACTTGCTCAAGTTTATAGTCGTGAATGTTTTCAGGTAAATTATCAAACTCTATTCGTGTACTCTGGGTAATCCCATGAAGCTGTTGCTTCCAATATTTTTCGGCCAGAGATTTATCTTGCTTCAGTAGCCACATACAATAATATCCAAAAGGGATTTTCTGCGGTAAATCGCTTTCAGTATGATTAAGTTCAGACGAATAGAATGTAAATAAATCATTAATAAGCTTAATAACAGACCAGCCATCGCAAATAATATGATGAAAAGAAATATATAATATGCATTCTAAATCGTTTAGCCTGATAAGCTTTACTCGAAATAATGGTCCGCGTTGCAAATCGAAATCCAGCGCTCTATCTTCATCAGCGAGTTTTTTAATCATCGGGTCTTTATCTTTTGACTTAACCTTCCGCAAATCTATTTCTGGATATGAAAAACCAATTGTCTTTAGAACAACTTGCATGAGATGGTCAGTATTCTCATAGATGATAAGGGTTCTTAGAATTTCATGTCGGGCTATGAGTGAATTCCAAGCATTTTGGAAACACTCAGCATTGTAGCTACCTTTGAAAGTAACTGAAACTTGCTCTAAATAAACTCCATGATTAGGTAAAGAAATACTTTGATATAATATTCCCTCTTGCACTGGCGTTAGAGGATACGTGTCCTCGAACCGTGTGCCAAACTTTCGCTTGATGATAGCTACATCATTGAGATAAGGCTGATCGAGTTGCTCAAAGAATGGTGCTGATATTCCCATTTCATCATGATCTGATATTGACGAGTTCCTAACAGATACCATAGCGAGTTCAGCAATCGTAGGATATTTGAAAAATAAACTCGAACTGACATCTAGATTATATTCTTTTGCTTCCGATAAAATCTGGATTGCGATAATTGAGTCACCACCAATACTAAAAAAATTATCGTAAATCCCAATTGATTCAATTGAAAGATATTTTTTCCACAACCTAATCCACGTATATTCAATTTGGCTGCGTGGAGGGAAATAAGATTCTTGATGATGAACCGAACGTAATTTAGGGAGGCCCTTTGGATTAATTTTACCGCTTTGGGTCTCTGGAAATTTACGAATAAAAATAAAATTCGCGGGAATCATATAGGCGGGCAAATGTTCTTGCAAGTAATTCCTAAATACTCCTGCCAATCTTTTTTGTAACATGAACATCATTGGAGAATTAGTTAACCATGAAAAATTAAGATATTCTTCATTCGTAGGTTGATTTGTACGACACTTAAATGATTCAAGAAGAACGCCTTTTTTCTTTGTACAAACTATATCAAACAATTCCAAAGTGTACTTGTCTGAAGCAACAATCTTCACCTCATATCCGAGCTCTTCACAGGCAGTAGCTAATTTCTCCGGACAGATTCCTTGCATTAGCGTTGCGACAGATGAATCATTTATCACATCTGAGACACTTTTATCATTTGGGGCTATTTTAATCTTTTCAACATCTGCAGACAGAGACATCAGACGAAGATTCTTAATATTTCTCAAGCCATAGATCGATGGTTTTTCACGTTTGAGATATAAAATAATGTCTTCAATCAAAACCTGATTTTCAGCATAATTATTCCAGGTTACTGGTACCATCTGAGCTTTATTATTGATGTGTAAAACTACATCATACCGAAATTGGGTCATCTCATTGAGGTATGTTCCTCGACGCAATGTGACTTCAATATGTGAGACACGTGGGTTATTATTCGAAAAATAGATAAAAAATTCGGGGGAAATGAGAAGTTCTTGCTCTCGCTCGATACTATAAAAAACGCTCGATTTAAGATCTGACACTGTAGTTGTTGATTCGATTTGATATAATTGTAATGAATAGTGAAATAGCTCTAAATCACGTAAACTACGGATATCGCCAATAAAAATAACGCCACCATCTTTGCACGCATCCACTGAGCGGAGTAATACATCATTTAAATACTTAGCATCAGGTAAATACTGGACAACAGAATTAATGATAACCGTATCAGAAGATTGAGCTTCATTATCACTGCGAGTAACCGCTTCATTAATCAGTAGCTGTACTTTTTTTGAGTATTTTTGATCGTATACAAATTTTTGTAACACTTCTATGATCGTTTTAGAAAAATCTGAGGCCTGATAATGTTTAACATGTGGAGCAAGTTGTTGTAACAGTAATCCTGTACCGCATCCTATCTCAAGAACTCGCTTAGGAGAATAACTACTAATTTTACGAACAGTTGTTGTGACCCATTCACGCATTTCTTCAGAGATAAATGGATGGCCCGTATAACTACTGTGCCATGCGATATTAGCTCCATCAGTTTTACTCAAATCCGCTTGGCAGTAGACATCATCCATTAGAGACTGCCATTGCTTGATATGTGGTTTTGTTTCACTGAGCTCCATTTCACATTTAGTTTCATCAAGAGAAACATAAGACAGCAGTGTCTTATGACTGAACTCATTATCTTGGACAGTGACGTAGGCCTGTTTTATATACGGATGTTGCATAAGTTTAGATGCAATCTCATCTAACTCAATTCGATATCCTCGCACCTTAACTTGATTGTCTGCGCGCCCAATCGAGTATAGGAGGCCGTCATCTGACCAATACGCAAGATCGCCTGTATTGTAATATCGCTTGCCATCGACAGGGTGAATAATAAACTTTTGATTTTCTAATTCTGGCTGATTTAAGTATCCCGCGGAAACACAACTACCAGTGACATAAATCATCCCCGGTGCGCCAATCGGCTGCATATTGAGATATTCATCAAACACGAAAATGTTAGCGTTAGAAAGTACCTCGCCGATAGGAGTACAATCTACTACTCGATTGAGTAAATTTTTGGTTGCTTTAACCGCAGTGCAATAAACTGTTATTTCGGTAGGGCCATAAATATCATAAATACAAACGGGGGATCTAGGATAAAAATCACGCCATTTTTTAACGGCCTCGACTGGAAAGCGCTCTCCGCCCAAAATAATCTTACGCAAATAAAGATGAGATGGTTTATGTGAGCGTTCTATATAATTCGTTAATTGTATAAAAGCCGTAGGAACTTGACACAAGGCAGTCACTCTGAATGATCTAATAAAATCAAACAGCGATTTTGGAAATTGAATCACAGTTAAATCTGGAATCGCTAATGTGGCACCAGTCACCAAAGAAAAGAAAATCTCTAAGATGGAAATATCGAAAAAATACTCATGATGAAGCAACCATATATCACTACTATCCTTTCCAAAGGCATCAATGGTAGCATACATGCAACTACTCAAATTTTGATGCGTGATCTTAACAGCCTTAGGGACACCTGTTGATCCTGAAGTATATAAGGCACAAATTAAATCGTCAGGAGAATTAATGATAGTTAAATTGTCTGCGGGAAGAATATCGTTTTGCTCTTGAAGTTTATTGATTGATAGTATTTGTATATTTACATTTAATCCAGGATGTTTTGTTAAATTAAAATTTGAAGAAATCAAGCATACTGGTTTTGCGTCTTGAATAATATTTTGAATTCGTGTAGTGGCACTTTGCGGAGAAATTGGCAAATACGCTGCGCCCGCTTTAATAACAGCAAGAATTGCTACAATCATATTAATTGAACGATCAAGCAACAATGCTACAAATTGATTAGGCTTTACCTGAACAGTTTCACGCAAGTAGTGCGCGATTCTATTAACCTCATTATTGAATTCGGAATATGTAAGCGCCTCACCTTCTCTAACTAATGCAATTTCATTAGGGAACTCTATCACTATTTCTTCAATTAACTCGATTATATTTTTGAGACCTTTATCGTGCTTAATGGGTGGATTCCACTTTTCTGTTAATAAACGCTTTTCCACGTCACTTAGAAATTCATACTCGTGCAATTTCGATCCAGGAGAGAGAGAAATCTGCTGCATAATTGCTTTAAAGTGATGAGAAATATTCCCAAATATAATTGGAGTTGTTCCCTCTGTAGCGTTATCATAATAAAAATGAATTTTCTGAGCATTCGTGTCAACGTGAATAACAAGAGTATTGGGATTTAATTCTTCTTCTGGATGATATTCATCATTGAACAATATATAAACAGGTGTCTTCGATTGTCCTAATGACTGAGACGAAGAATATTTACGATTATATTTGAAGAGGATATCTTGAGATAAGCATTTCTTTTCCTCAATCAATTGCATCTTTTGAACGATAGTATCTAGCAAATCATGAAATGATAAATCATTGCTAAGCTCTAAGTTCAAAGGAATAAAACTGCATGCGAAGCTCTGTAACGAAGCATTCTGAAGGTTATTCTTCAAGAAAAATGTTAGGTTGTCACCGTTTACAATTCGATAAAAATAGGCCGCAAGACAAGCAATAATAACATGACGATAACATGCTTGGTGTGATAGTTGCTCTAATCGTGTATGAACATCTTTTGCAATTCGAAAATTTAAAGCAAGCTTAGTCTGATAAGATTTTTTTCTTGTTAAAAATAAAAATTTAATCTGAGTTAGCTCTTGACACCAGAATTCTTCGTCAGTCGAACGTTCAAACAAAAAATTCGCTACTTCTTGCCTAAACTCAAGTGAAGGATCTGGCAAAATATTACCTACACGCAATCTTTCATCTATTCCATCATGTTGGTAGGTATTATAATTCAATTGAGTCGTGAATGGATCCGATATTTCCATATATCCATCTTTGAAAGCAATGACTAATATTTTATCGTTGACACAACGTATTGTGCCCGGTTTTAAATGGTGCTTAGTTTTAACGAGTTTATATTCTTTCAGAATTAACACTGTATCATACAGAAGAACTTTTAATAAAAATGGAACCTCATCCGATTCATGATAGTTTAGAGCACGATTAAATCGATCAATTGTCTCAATGCTGTCAGACCACGATACTAATCCAGAAACGTTATTATTGAGAGGTTGAAACAATGCTGATAACTCTGGCAATGATTCAGTAGAAATTGGGAATCCTTCACTCTGTAGATCTTGCAAAAATAATGGGATCAGCTTCCCTAGCTGTCTTAGTGTCAATTCCTTTATTGGCTGGATAGTGGGGTTTGAAGGTAATGGAATATCATGACTCCACTTAGCCATTATTTTCCCAGTTTCATGATGCAATAAAAAAAGGTTAACCTGGTGAGTTGGATGATGTCGTAAGATATCCCAACTTGGAGCATAAATCCCGGATGATTTCCCAGGCTCTCCATCCACAAATTGTAAGATATAGCTCGCATTAAAATGCTTAAAAAATTGTATGGGTGGTGTTTTCTGTGAAAGAAACAGCAAGCAATCAACATTGCCAACGTTAATCTCATTGAGTACGTTGAGATCCGGATGCCCAATGATCAAATCTTCTGAATATACCGCAATATTATTTCGAGCCGCCCAAACTAACACCACTTCATTATTCGTAAAGATACAGGTTAGGTTATGGCCATAATGCAACACTCTTCTAGCAATGTAGATTGTGGCATCATTATCACCGACGATAACGAATGACATCCGTTTATATTGGCTATGGTCCAATCCTCTTCTCCATGAGAAAGATAAAAGTAATGGATAATTGCAGACTACCACTGGTATTGTATAATTTGTCGCTTCTTAGTTGGTTTGATATTAACGGTATATAGTGTATGATGTCAAATTATTCTTTTTAGATGGTATAGATAGGTAATCATGGGACCCACTGAAATGATTGGAAGAATACCCTCACATATCGATGACATCGTTGAACATGTTCCAATTGGAGTGTTAACACTATCCGACTCCGGAAAAATATTACATTGCAATAAAATATTTATGGATTTGGTAAATTCAAGTCAAAAAGAAAAGATTTCCGGGAAATCATATACGCGTATTTTTCCTAAAAATTCCCACGCATTCATTGAAGAATTCATAAAATCATTGGGTGCTAAAAAGAAAAAAACCGTTAAAACAATGACCCTATCTCTCAAACAAAAAAATAACCATTCTAAACATCTTAAGCTGCAGCTGAGTTATATTACTCACGGAAAACACAAATCAGCAAATTATATTCTATGTTCACTGCAGGATATTTCTGCCGAATATGAAGAGTTTGCGGCCCTAAAGCAAGGTCGTCACGAAGCTCAAAAAGAAAGCTCCACGATTGCAAACTATCTAAATCGAGTTATTGCGAGTATGCCCTGTAACGTGTGGTGGACAGATGAGAACTCGACTTTTATAGGATGTAATGAAAATACCTATCGTACCTCAGGATTTAAATCGCGTGATGATTATATCGGTAAAAACCCTTTTGATATTGGTAAAAAACTAGGGTGGAACCAAGGACAGGCTGAAAAATTTAGAGAAGACGATCTTGCTGTCATGCTAAGCGGTGAACCCATGATGAACGTTCTTGAACCACCGATCAAAATGGCTGACGGTCGTACAACCTATTATATTACTACTCGTGTACCCCTACGAGACGAAAATAACAAAATAATTGGAATTATTGGCATATCTACCGATGTGACTGAACGAATTGAAATGGAAAATGAGCTTCGCAAAGCCAATGAACGCGCTGAAATCGCAACAAAAGCCAAGCTAGACTTTCTAGCCAATTTCAGTCACGAGCTCCGCACTCCACTCAATGGGATCCTTGGAATAACCAACATACTCTCTCAGCAACATCTGAAAGATGATCAAAAATTCCTTATCGAAGATATAGCTCATTCTGGCCAAATGCTATTAGCATTAGTTAATGATATTCTAGATATATCGAAGATTGAATCTAACAAACTTGTTTTTAACGAATCCAACTTTCAACTAGCCACCAGCATAGAAGAAGTCACTAACGAACTCCGTCATCAAGCTCAAAATAAAGGAATCAAGCTAGTTTCTATCATAGATCCTGAATTAAGAACGAGTATTCACACAGACGAACAACGTTTTAAGCAAATATTGATTAATTTAATCAGTAACGCTATCAAGTTCACAGACATCGGTTACGTTCAAGTAACTGCAGAAAAAATACGGTCTACGAATAAACACATTTGGTATAAAATATCTGTGGAAGATACAGGCATAGGAATTTCCGCAGAAAATGCAGATAAAATTTTTGATAGATACACGCAAGTCAGTTCAGCCTACACAAAATCTCACTCGGGCACGGGCCTTGGGCTTAATATTGTCGAAAGTTTGGTCAGCATGATGGGGGGAGAGATTTCAGTCCAAAGTCAATTAGGGGCCGGTACCACATTTGTACTCAATTTAAAATCTAGAATGTCTACTAATGGTGTTATACACAATAATCTGTCTGCCATCGCAAAACATCTTTCCCTCTTTATTATAGATGACAACTTAGAATCAGGTGAAAAACTGCTTAGTTATTTTCATGAATTCGACACACAACTTGCTACCAGCAATCGAGCATTAGACATTCTGAAAGAAAATGCTAAACGATTAAAATTTTCAAATATTATTATTATCAGTGATGATATTAAAAAACAAAATCTCCCTAAGCTCATTAATTCAATAAGCCAAGATCATACCTTAAGACTCCCTATTCTGTTACTACACGCTCAAAATCAACAAACGACCAAAAAGAAAACACCGGGAATTTATGCAGTTATATCCACTCAGCTCAATCCGAAAAATCTCACTGAAATCATTCAAAATGCTTACAACACTTATATTAGTCAGCAAGAAAAAATGGCTGATGAAATTCGAAAACACACATTCAATATTCTCTTAGTTGAAGATAATCACATCAATCAAAAAATTGTTACCATTATGCTTCATAACCTTAATTGTAAAGTTACAGTGGCGGGTGATTATAATGAA
The DNA here is from genome assembly GCA_963725255.1 of uncultured Gammaproteobacteria bacterium. GTDB lineage: Bacteria > Pseudomonadota > Gammaproteobacteria > JAIEPX01 > JAIEPX01 > JAIEPX01. The sequence goes on from CAVRXV010000009.1 coordinate 48,934, forward strand.
GCCATTGCTAAACATCTCGAATCAAACTTTGATTTGATTTTTATGGATATAGGCCTACCTGATAAAGATGGTTTTGAACTCACACAACAATTACGTCACTTACCTAAAAAACCTGCCAAATGTCCAATTGTTGCAATGACAGCATACGCATCAGAAGACGATAGAAATAAATGCTTGAGCGTCGGAATGGATGACTTTGTTAGCAAACCTCTTGATCAGCAAATGTTAATTTTCGTTCTCTCAAGATGGTTGAACGTAACCTGGAAACTGCCTAAACAATCTGCTACGAAACAAAATAGCATTTAAAACCCTCTCACCCGGGTATTCCAGAATTTAGGATAATCTTGTAACTAAGATTTTTTGAAAGTATTCTTTCTTTCAGGATCAGTTTCATTTAATGAGGTTTGATCCAATAGCAGCTTGTCAGGTGCTTCATGCTGAGTATGATTAAATAGCCTTCCGTACTCAGGCTTTACATCCGTCTTTGCTGAAGTTTTCGCAGTTGTTTCTGTGCCACCAATTCGATAACTTCCTGAAAACATTTTTTGAGTAAATTCTAAATAGGATGATGTAATCTTTTCACCGGTGACATAATTCTGAATCGGCGTCTGCATATTTGGGGCTAAAAAAACAGCTAAAGACAATCTATCACCATTTATTTTTAACACCTCATGATGAGAAGCTTCGATTTGATTGTTGCTAGCCAACATTGTTACGAGACCATTATTCACAACAATATGATCGGGCATAGGATCAACAGGATGCCATTGCTCACCAATTTTCACCACCAATCCTGGCCTATCGATATGTAACATCGTAATTAAACCCCAGTCCTGATGAGCATTAACACCTGATTTGAAATTTCCTTTTAGAGCTTTTGCATCGGGATAATACAAAAACGAAAAGGTATCTGTAGTCTTATGTGTTAGATCTTTGAATGCGGTTAGTAAATTTGCCTGCTGAAATACTTTACTAAGCAAAGGTAATCCAATATCACCAGCAAAAGAATTAAAGATACTCGTAATCTCTTGTTGTGACTCTTTGAAAGGTTCAATAGGATCATTTGGCCAGAAAATGACTTGTTCTGCTAATTGCGGATCTTCTGTTTTTTGACGTGAATAATATCCTTTATAGGCTGGTCCATCTAATGGAAAGCGTTCTTTATATTCTGAAGACTGAAGAAAAAAACTTTTTGCTTTTGAACGAATCCTTTTTATATCAGATTGAATCGCTGTACCAGGTAATTTGACATAGCAGAATCCATAACGCATAAACCCTGCCAACTCTTCAGGTGTGACTGAATTAAGATTAGAAATGACTGGAAATGATATTCTGGCTGCCTTAAATTTCATACAAGATTTCTCCCTATTCAAGTTTGTATAGCGCGGAGTATATCATAAGTTTCTTTCACGAGTAGGCTTTATTCCGTTAGCAGAGAATGCTATTATCCCAAATCTTCGGAGAGGTGGCCGAGTGGCTGAAGGCGCTCCCCTGCTAAGGGAGTATGGGGATTAAACTCCATCGAGGGTTCGAATCCCTCCCTCTCCGCCATATTAATACAGGTATAGGCCTGTAGGGCCTGTACCTGTATTAATGTGAGGAGTGTTGGGATGAGAACCGGAGAAGAGGGTTCGGCTAAATTGCCTGGAGCAATTTTGCATGAGCGAAGCGAGCCCGAAGGGTGAAGATCATGGATGATCTGAATAATCCCTCCCTCTCAGCTATTTATTATTTTTAGCTTCAATTGCGCCCGTAGCTCAGTTGGATAGAGTACCTGGCTACGAACCAGGTGGTCGGGAGTTCGAATCTCTCCGGGCGCGCCAATCAACAAAAAAGGGCCTTCTGGCCTTTTTTTTATAGATTGATGTGATAAAAAGATTAATCATCCTGGATAGTGCAAAAACAAGCTCAATATTAATTTGTGATTTGCAGTCGATTGTTTATAAACTATTCAGAAGTAAGGTAGGAATCAAAAAAATGCGAGTCAGATTAACCCGCATTTCCTCTATTATCTTCGTCATCTGACTCATCGTCAGAATAACCTTGTTGAGAAATATCTACGTTTAAAGGATCGTCACTGGTACGTTCCTGTTGTATCCGTTGATAAATTTCCTCTCGATGAACTGAAACTGTTTTTGGGGCGTTGACACCAATTCGAACTTGGTTTCCTTTAACCCCTAACACTGTCAATGTGATATCATCACCAATGATAATCGATTCACCTATTCGTCGCGTCAATATAAGCATTACTCATCTCCTATCGTCATCCTTAAAAAAACTCCTAGTATCATTAGCTTAAATATAGACCATGCTGCTAAATTTGCCATAATATTCTGAGAGTACGCAACACAGTATATCGGCCATTTCTTAAAATAACCTTAAGCCTTGATAAATAACATAAAATTCTAAATGCTTCTATTATATTGCGCTAGTTAGATACATTATTTAGTAGTATTAGCGGTCTGCTCATCTAAAGGTGCCGCATCCAAACCGAAGGTTGAGTGCAGTGTTCTTGCCCCTAGCTCTGTATATTTTTCATTAACAAGTACTGATATTTTTATTTCTGATGTTGAAATCAAGTGAATATTAATACCTTCATCGCCTAAAGCTTGAAACATGCGAGTTGCTACACCTGCATGAGATTTCATCCCAACACCCACAATAGATAATTTTGCAATTTTATCATCACCCAGCACCTCTGAAGCCTCGAGTTGAATGGCCGCTTCATTCATAAGCTCAAGGGCTGTTTTGTAATCATCTCGTTGGACAGTGAAGCTAAAATCGATTGTTTTGTCAACCGAAGGCACATTTTGTACTATCATATCCACATCGATATCTCGATCGGACACAGCACCCAAGATAAATCGAGCAATACCTGGTCTATCAGGGACCCCACGAATTGTGATTTTTGCCTGATTACGATCAAACGCTATACCTGAAACAATAGGTTGTTCCATTCGAGTATCCTCATATGCAATTAGTGTTCCCGGGCCGTCTTGAAAGGTTGACAGGACTCGCACGGGTACGTTGTATTTACCAGCAAACTCCACTGCTCGGATTTGCAAGACTTTAGCACCAAGACTGGCTAATTCTAACATTTCTTCGAAAGTGACGCGATCTAATCGTCGAGCCTGCGGTACGACTCTAGGATCTGTAGTGTAAACACCATCCACATCCGTATAAATTTGGCATTCATGAGCCTTTAGAGCAGCCGCCAGGGCCACCGCTGTTGTATCAGAACCACCGCGCCCCAGTGTCGTAATGCTTCCATGTTCGTCAAATCCCTGAAACCCCGCAACGACAGGTACTCTACCTTCACTCAACTCTTTTTGTAGTCGACTTGGATCAATGTCAACTATACGAGCCTTTTTATGAGAACTGTCCGTTTTAATCCCCGCCTGATGCCCTGTCAGTGATCTTGCAGGGCATCCACGTGCCAACAATGCAATACTTAACAAGGAAATAGAGACTTGCTCTCCCGTGGATACCATCATGTCATATTCGCGTGAATTAGGCTCTGCATTAATTGATTTAGCTAGTTGAATCAGCCTATCGGTTTCACCATTCATAGCTGATAAAACAACAACGACATCATTACCTTGCTGGCGAGCCGCCATGACTTTATCTGCGACATGGTGAATACGCTCGATACTACCGACTGAAGTTCCACCAAATTTTTGAACGATAAGTGCCATAACGATTCATTCTATTAATTAGAGTAATAACACCTTAACCCAGGTGCACCTAGTATTGATTATAGAGAAAAAAGTGGCATCCGACTAGTTACGTAGTGCTATTTTCCGAAAATATACATTACCAATTGTAACTATGGACAAGATCACACGTGCTTTCTGATAAAAGATCGATATAATTATAACGTCTAAATCCAGCATAATCCTCAATCATGCAGGGCTGTAATGTCTCAAACTCACGACAAACACCGCCTGTAGCATCCATTTTCAAACATCGAGCAGTTTCAAATCGAGAAGTATAGGTATCTCCACCTTTGAATGTGTACTTATCTGTCTCGCCTGCTTTAACCCCGTAAACGAATCCATCGAGCTTACCTGATACACGATAAGCGATATCAATGTCTGTTTTATTGGTTATCTCTATAGAGCCAATCGTAACGCCAGCGCGATTGATGACTGGCTGCTTCGCATCCACTGCAAAAACTGAACTTTGGGCAAGCAGAATTAAACTGAACCCTAAAATTTGTACTTTCATTGCCTCATCCTTGAACAATAAACCTAATATTAAGTAAAGCAGAGCCTGGGATATTGTCAAATCATGTTGTTTATTCATTAGTTAAGGTTATCTTAAGGTTCTACAGCTAAAATATTCGATTATTGTACGAAAAGCTTGGGGATTGTATGTTCGAAAAAACACCACTAAAAGAACCAATAGATAAGTCAGATCTTGTACTAAACTTTGAAGCCGGGGATTTACTCTATGGACTAGAAAAGGAAGCTCGAGATCTTTACTATGAATTTATTCGTCTTCAGTTGAGTAAATCAGATTCACCAATATCGTTTATCACCGTGGATGACATCAATAAAGAACTCTCTGCAGAATATATGTTTGGTGCAGAAGCTGAATCGCCAAAAAATAAACAAACACAATATAATGCTTTAGTGCAAAGACATCTTGATTCTTGGAAAGCACACGAGAAGTTTGCTCCGAAAATGATTATTGAGAAAGATGAAGCAAGAGAAAGCAAAGCATTTATTTATTCTTGTAAAGTGGCTCTGTTAACACACAGCAGTAAAATACATTTCTGTTTAGACTTCTTCCAGCTCGAAGCTATACGAAACAAAGCACACGACAACTATAAAAGTTACACATCTAAAGAGTTAAGACTCTGTGCTAAAAATTGGGAACAAGTTAACAATAGAGTTATTTTTTATTTAGACGGTATGAGATGCAGCCCTCCTTGGGGAGAACGTGAGCCCATTGAATGGTTAAATGACAAGACTTCAATGACTCTACCCAGTGATTTAGATCAGAGTAGCCCATTGCCTGAAACATCATTTAGAACGCCTACCCAAGCTAATCAAAAATTTTTCAAGTTACCCTCTTCACTATCTCCGGATGATGGTTCAGATATCAGGAGAAACTCTGAAGAAGATAAACGTAATTTCGATTCAGTGACAAAAAGAATGCTGAATTTCAATCTAGATGAATCATCATCACCAAGCAGAACAAGTAAGTAGTTATATCTATGGGGAATTATTCAGAACGCAACATGGACTCACGCACAAAATATTCCTCTTGATAATGAGAACGAACCCAAATTTTATAGTGATTTAACGCGTCTGTTTCACTATTCGTCATTCGCGTAGGGTTGCCATTATTCTGTACTATAGTATTTTTAATATAATCTTTCATTGAAGAAATTGAATCGAATGAATTTTGTAATAATGATTCAACCCTATTACCATGTAATGCATTAAATGAATCACTTAAATAATACTTTCCAAGCATTTCCGCAAGAAGTATAGCATAATAAGCATCATAAAGATTTTTGAAAAACAGCTTTCCACTCTTTTCTACTTGACCAAAATATTTGAATAATGAAAGGTAGAGATTGCTCAACATTAAATATCCTGCGGCTCCATATTGATTTCCAATAATAAATAAGTTTATTTCAAATTTAATATACTTACTAAGATCAATTTTTTTATCTTCCGCTAGTGCCCTATCTGCTAAAACAATAATTTCATTCAAATAATCACAAAACGCCTGAAAATTATAACTAGAGAGCGCTTTCATCAAGTAACGCCTGGATGCAGATACACCCGAAGTTGTGTCTGCATTTAGTGACTCAAGATGTTTACTATAATAAAAAACACCCTTAATTAAAAAGTAACTTAATAGACTAGACTGTGGCTTCAATTGATAACATACTCTTCTAACATCCAATTCTAACAATGATAGATATTTTTCTGAAGTGATAAGATTATCCCAAAAACTACTGAGCATATCGTCACAGCAAAGCGTCTCTAAATCCTGATCCAGACTCGTGGCTTCCAAAAACAACGGAAGTGATTGAAGTGCATAAAATTGAACAAAATCGATGAGAACGTCGTTCGACAGGGTTTTAACCAAGACTCTTTGATGTAAATCTCTAAATTTTTCTATAATAGAATTATGCAATAATCCTTTCTTGTTCATGTATGCCTCCTTGCATTTTGTATAAAGAATATACCACATAAATGTTTTGAAAGAAATAAGATAACGGCGTCGTGTTAACCCTAGATATTGCATAAATAATCGTAGCGAGAAGCAAAAGAGTGCTTTAAAATAAAGGAGTTATGTCGAAATTGGCGCCGGGCGCATAGTAATACTATGTAACCAAGCCAATTTCGACATAACTCCTTTATTTTAGGTGCTATTTTTCTTCGCAGTAGATTGTTTGTGCAATATCTAGGGTAAAGTTGTTAGAGGTTTTACAAAATCATCATTAAATTCTACTGTAAACCGAGACGCTTTGAGTATAGAATATGATTGTTGAGCAGAAGGAATCTAAGCCATGTCAATTATCATCATTCTCATCATGCTACTGGTTGCTGTGGCTAGCTTGATCTTTAATCATCGACGTAGTGGGATATTTTTCATCCTAGTAGCTTTGGTGCTATTTTTCCTCGCGGGCTCGGGATTACTTACTCAACTTACCCTCAATTCACTGCAATCACATGCGCCACTCGAAACACCTCATTGGGCAAAACGTAACGCGATTTTGATTCTAGGAATTGGCACAACGCAATGGCCTGCTTCTTCGCATATCTCCACACATCCTCTTGGATATTCAAGAATTCACGAAGCAGCGCGACTATATTACCTCTGCAAAAAGCAAGCTGTCGTCTGTCGTGTTATCACTTCCGGCGGAGACCCCACAAAGCATGGCACAGCAGAGGCCGCTGTTATGGCACGTGAGTTAATGGAAATTGGAATACCTTCTGCAGACATCATTATGGAATCAAAGAGCCGAAATACCTTTGAAAATGGAAAATCCTCCAGCGAAATTATTCGTTCGCAAAACCTCGACAACCTCATCTTGGTTACCTCTGGCTTTCATATGAAACGATCCCTTCTTTTATTCCAGGCGTTTGATTTACACCCGTTGCCAGCACCCTCTGATCGATTATCAACACACATCTCGCTACTACCATTAGCCCAAAATTTTGCCCTGCTTGATTTGGCGTTGCATGAATATACCGGAATGGCACAGTACTACCTGTATAACTTTATGGGATGGAATTCTACTCCTAAAAAATAATGGCCACATCTCCTAAGTTACTAATACGGTATTGCGGCTTATTTATTGTTCTTATAAGCTGCCGATCTCATCTCCTCATAACTTAATATTGCCATTCTAATTTGCCAATTGGCAATTTAAATTGCCAATATTGAGCTTTTCTGCTATACTTTCAATAGGTTATGGGAATTATGGGGGTGTATGATGTTAATCAAAATTGATGATTTTGGGCGAGTTCTTATTCCAAAAATAATCCGTGATCACCTAGGTTTAACACCGGGGGTCACCATCAGCCTTGAAGAAAAAGGTGAGGAGAAATTAATTATGCGTGTGGTGCATGAAAAGCCAGTCCTAGAAGTCAGCGAGGGGGTGTTGGTGTTTAATGGTACTGCCCAAACTGATATTGACGAAGCATTACAGGATATTCGTCAAGAGCGACTGCGCAAGCTTGCTGGAGAATCTAAATGAAGTATTTATTTGATACTTCAATTTTAATTGCTGGTGTGCTTTCTGCACATCAGCAACATCATCTTGCTAAACCATGGCTTGTAAAAGCGATTCAAGGCAAGCTTGAGATGTTAGTCTGTAATCACACTTTGGCTGAGCTCTACGCAGTTCTAACAAAATTGCCCTACTCGCCAAAAATTCAACCTGCCAATGCTCTGATGTTAATTGAACATAATGTCATTAAAGTAGGGTCTCTAATTAATTTAACCACTCGGGATTACCATCATGTTTTACAAGAGATGTCGCAAGATCACTTAAGTGGTGGACTAACTTATGATCGCTTGATTTATCAGGCTGCGATCAAATCTGGCGCTAATAAGATACTCACGTTGAATAAAAAAGATTTTGATCGTTTCAATAGTGCCGATAATATCACTATTGTTTCACCCTGATTCTTGTTAATCTATATCTGTCACTCATTACATTTTGGATCGTGATAACTTTGCGGCAGCCCGTTCAGTATAAAAAAGTTTGTCCAACAAACCATACCTAAATTAGGGTCTTGGGCATTACGAATATTTCTCGCAGAGATTTCAACGTTTCTTGCGGATATCATTCCAGTACTCACAAATTCACTGCCCGCCTTCAATTTAACATTAACAGCATAAATATTTGCATGGAGATATATCCCATCAAAAAGCTCAAAAGGCCCTGCGTCCCAATCTACATTTACTGCATAAACATTTCCATACTGGTGGATACCTGCGAATGTGACGGTAGAAATCATCATAAGAAACACAGCGATAAATGATTTATATAGGAGATCCATGTCTGCAATTCCTTTGTTAACTAAGATTTGCAATATTTTACAGTAAGTTTCAAGCGTTTACAACTTTGTAAAACCCGTCACAACTCAAGACACGGCGCCTTTTATTTATTGTTTGACATAGTTAAAAATTGGTCTTGACAGTGGGGTCCAACATAAGTACCATTTGTTTTAAAATGATGTGGGAGTATATCTATCTACATAGGAAATTTCTGCATATTTAAATACTCCGAGTTTATCCTAAAAGTGCTTTCAGATTATTTTTATCACATTAATTAAGGAGAAAAGTTATGAGAGGGATGAAAGAGCTGGGTACTCTTCAAACAGTTTTAAAGGAACTTTGTGATGGGAACCCATTAGCTTGGACAAAGTTTCATGACATTACTTCTGATGGGCTCTGTCCAGAAACTTTAAAGAATGCTGGGTTGACTGAAATACTTAAGATAACAAAAAAAATGAAAGAACTTGCGTTTGATTACCTTACACAAGAATCTGATAAAAAAGGGAATTTGTTCGCCAGTGCTGTTTTGGGTCATATGTATAAGTACGCTGAATTTTATCATATATCAAAAAACAGAAAAAATGCTGATAAAGGTTTCGAATTAATTAAAAAGGCTGCAGATGCTAATAATATGCTAGGCATTTATTTGTTGGCTAGTCACTATGTGCAGTCTGAACCTAAGGATTATCCCAAAGCTATTGAGTGTTATCAAAAAGGCGCAGCGCAAGGCTGGCCCGATTCCTTAGTAGGCTTAGGATATAGATATAAGCTAGGACAGGGCGTTGAAAAAGACTTAAATACAGCCCGTAGATATTTTTTGGAAGCCGCCAAGTTGGGTTGCCCATCCGCGTTGAATGAGGTTACACGCCAAGGAGACGATCTTGGAAATCCCTTCATTTTTTTCACTCCGAAGAATTTAGCTTTCACCTACCAGGTAGTGCCGAATAAAGGCAAAACTGTCTATCTGGGGAACGTTGAATATGTAAATGATTCCGTGGATGTAACAGTTACCTATACTGGTGATGTTAACCTTGGCAAGCCCTTTTCTGTCACTAAAAGAATTGGGCCAGAAAACACTAATTGGCAGGGGTTGTGCCAGGCAATGGGGTATCACGAGGGACAGCTAAGCACTAAGACTGATTTTGACGCATTTAATAAATTAAGGGCGAAAATAGTTCAATATTATACATGCAGATCCGTTTCAGCTGTGATCTCTGAGTTTGATGCTCTTCTAACTGAAGAAATCGCAAAAGCAAAAACGCAACAAGCGCCGGCAGCGGTTCCAAGAACATCACAATCAGGAGCAAACCCAAATTTTTCTGGAGCGTTTTTTAATCCAGCTGGAAGCAGCAATTCTGCAGTGGTACCTCATCAAGTTCAACCAATTGATCCGGATCAGATGTTACAAATTTGGCAAATGTTACAGCAAAACCCGCAATTTGCTTCACAGGTTGCAGCCTTACATCAACAATTCCTTCAAGCAGGTGTACCAAATCAGCTTATGCCGCAACCTCAATATGGAGTGCCTGCGCAACAGCTTCCACCGTCACAATTCCCATATGGATCGCCGTATCAAAACAATAGTCCCTACCCACGTAAGTAAAAGGTAAGATCACAGTCAAAAGACGAACAATAGAAACGACATATACATCTGAAGTGGGTAGCACCTGGCCAGGTGGAAAATTCATAGATGACCTAACCAATGGGATTTTTAACTAGTTACTACTGCCAGATAACGAACTTTATGAAACGTGATGGTATGTGATTAAAAATTCAAACGGGGTTTTGTAATTCGTATCAACTTCGTGGATTGTGCGTTTCATTATACGTCTTCACTACTTAACGAGAGAACGCTTAAAAGACCTTCTGGAGGATAAACAGCAATTTGTGCTTTGCTAAATCCTTTTTCATCTCGTGTAACAATAGCTTGAACACCGCAGTGCAAAGCCGCAGCGTGCAAAACGGCATCTTCAAAATCTGAGAAACCGCTCTCAATCGCATCTTGCAACACTAATCGATTTACAGGAGCAATTTCAAAAAGTTTTAGAAGTGTTTTGATTATTTTATTTGCTTCTTTTGTAGAAAGTGATTTCTTAAGAAGATAATCAAGCGTAGTAACTGTGGTCGCGCCGATGTATCCTTCAATTTTACCGGCTTCCACTTTTGCGAAGAGATCTTGCGAATATTCTACAAAAGGCTTTCGATCTAATAACAAATCTAAAATAACATTTGTATCGAACAGCACCTTCATAGATATTTATCTTCAAGATGTTTCTTGTAGTCTTTTTCAGAAATATTGATACCTTTTAGAACACCGCGTAAGGAATTTGTGAGCGGCAAAGATGGCCTTTTCTTTGTCTCCACAATTATGTGATTCAAAAGAGAAAAATAATCTCCAACGATTTGCGATACCGATTTACCATGCTTCTTTGCATAGACTTTAGCCCGATTAATTAATAAAGGGCTCATTCTCAGCGTAAGTTTAGTTGCCATAGATCCTCCAAGACGTATATTTATATTTTAAGTATACGTCATATTAAGGGTCTTGTCAAGATCGTTTCATGTTGATGCTTTTTACTTAAATGACGCTCTTTTAAGCTTGAGCTTCTTTTAGACCACCCTCTTGGGCTAGCTTCTCTCTGACCCAGTTATTTACTGACTCAAGCGCTTCATCTAATTTTTCGGGGTTTTCCGCACTGCCTTGAGCGAGCTCAGGGCGACCACCACCTTTGCCGCCACCTATAGCAGCAACAAAACTAACGAGTTCGCCGGCGCTGAGTCTATCGGTGCAATTTTTTGTGGCTCCGGCAACAAGTCGAACCTTTTGATCTTCGACAGTCGCTATCAAAATGATCGCTGTGCCTAATTTATCTTTGAGTTGATCGATTAGATCACGTGCGGTTTTTACATCAATACTATCCACTCTTGCCGCTAAAACTTTTACTCCGTTAATGTCTTTAGCTTGATCAACGAGATCGGAAGTTTTTGATCCAGCAAGTTGTGATTTTAATTGATTCAGTTCTTTTTCCAATTGCCTTTTTTCTTCGATGCTCTGCTCTAATTTTGAAAGTAAATTTTGTCGATTTGTTTTGAGTAATTGTGCAGCCTGCGATAATTGAGATTCTGTTTCTTCTAACCAAGATAATGCAGCATCGCCTGTTACAGCTTCTAAACGTCGAATGCCAGCAGCAATTCCTGTTTCGGAAATAATTTTAAATAAACCGATTTCACCAGTATGTTTAACGTGAGTGCCACCACATAGTTCCATCGAGAACTCACCGATACTGAGCACTCGGACTTCATCACCGTATTTTTCACCAAAAAGTGCCATGGCACCTTTTTTAGTGGCTTCTTCGGGTGACATGGTTTCAACATTTCCTGTTAAATTTGCTCGGATTTGTTGATTGACTAACCGCTCAACATCCAAAATTTGTTGAGGCGTCATCGGTTCATGATGAGCGTAATCAAAACGCAAACGATCGGCCGCGACGAGTGAACCTTTTTGAATAACATGCGCGCCAACAATGCGTCGTAATGCGGCGTGTAATAAATGTGTGGCAGTATGATTTAACATAATGGATTGACGATCCGAATCAACTTCGGCATCAACTTTAGTATTCACATGCAAAGTGCCGCGTCGTATTTTTCCGTAATGCAGGTGCACCATGCCCTGCTTTTTCGTGTCAGAAACAATAAAGGATCCTTGTTCGTATTGTATTTTTCCTTTATCACCAATTTGTCCGCCTGCTTCTGCGTAAAAAGGAGTGCGATCCAGAACCACAATACCTGATTGCCCTTCAATTAATTCTTTTGTTGCTTTACCGTCTTGGTCAAACAACGCAGTGACAGTTGCTTTGTCAGTAGTTGTATCGTAGCCTGTAAATTCAGTTTCACCTTGAACTTGTAGTTGCCCGGTGTAATCAACCGCAAATTGACTAGCGGATTGCGATTGTTTGCGTTGCGCGCCCATTGCCTCATCAAAACCTGCGTAATCAACAGTAAATCCACGTTCACGCGCAATATCAGCAGTTAAATCCGTAGGAAATCCATAGGTATCATACAATTTAAAAACAACTTCACCTGGAATTTCTTGACCCGATATTTTTGCGAACGCTTCTTCCAACAATTGCATGCCTTGATCCAGTGTTTTTGCAAATTGATCTTCTTCGCGTTTTAATACAGAAATAATACGCTCTTTTTCTTCGACTAGACGAGGATACGCATCGCCCATAACATCAACCAGTGGCTGAACCATTTCATGAAAAAATGAAGGCGATAAGCCTAATTTTTTTCCGTGTCGAATCGCACGACGCAAAATACGCCGTAAAACATAGCCTCTTCCTTCATTGGAAGGAATTACACCATCGGCAATCAAAAAGAAACTGATCGAATATGATCGGAGATCACACGAACAGAAGTTAGACCATCTTCATAATGAAATTTTAATTTTTTAGATTGAGAGAGCTCTTTAAAAAGATGAGGTATTTCAGGGGAAATCTTGAGTTGCCCCTCTTGTTGTTTATGAGAATTTTGAGTTTGAATCACTAAAGCCTGCGTCGCCTGAATCAAATGCTGAAAAAGATCAATATCATAATTACTGTGTACACCTTGCATCACAGCCGCTACGCGTTCCAATCCCATGCCGGTATCCACAGAAGGTTTTGGCAAAGGCGTCATAGAACCATCAGGATGGCGATTAAATTGCATAAAAACTAAATTCCAAATTTCAACATAGCGATCGCCGTCTTCTTCTGGAGCTCCTGGAGGGCCGCCGGCAATACTATCGGACCATGATCATAAAAAATTTCAGTGCAAGGACCACAAGGTCCTGTATCACCCATAGACCAAAAATTATCTTTATCTCCACAACGAGAAAATCGTTTAGGATCCATTTTAATTTCATTCAACCAAATATCTTCTGCTTCTTTATCATCTTCATAAACGGTTACCCATAATTTTTCTTTTGGTATTTTTAATTCTTGAGTTAAAAATTTCCAAGCAAACTTGAATGGCTTCTCGTTTAAAATAATCACCAAAACTAAAATTACCGAGCATTTCAAAAAAAGTATGATGACGTGCGGTATAGCCTACATTTTCAAGATCATTATGTTTGCCACCGGCTCGAACACAGCATTGGCTACTTGTTGCGCGATTATACGGCCGTTGTTCCACACCTAAAAATACATCTTTAAATTGCACCATACCTGCATTGGTAAATAATAATGTAGGGTCATTTCCCGGAATTAATGAGCTACTGGAAACAACAGTATGGCCATGCTGTTTAAAATACGCTAAAAATTTTGATCGAATTTCACTGGTTTTCATAGACTAAACTCGCATAATTAATCGGTAAAAGCACTACCCTGCCACTAAATTAAAAATAAACAAATGACCTTTATGAGTTTTCATAAGACAACCACTCACTGTGTTCATCCTCAAATCCTCGATATTGCAAAAATCGCTTCTGTTTTGCCCAAGACAGATAATCTTCAGGCTTTTTGCCTGCAAATTTTTTTACCCAAGTACATTGAGCTAATTCTTTCCAATCTTGGTTTGAAATATCACCCAACGTCAGTGCAATTAATTCTTCTGACACACCGCGCTCACGTAAAGCTTGCTCTATTCTTCGTGGACCAAATCCTCGCCGAGTTCTAGCTCGACAATATTGCTCGGCAAATCGTTGATCAGAAAGCAATCCACTTTTCATCAATGAAGCAAGAGTCCCGGGAATATCGTCTTCGGCAAAACCTTTCATTCGCAATTTGCGAGCCAATTCAAATTGCGAATGTTCACGTCGTGCTAATAAATCCATGGCACGAAGCATGATGGCAGAAGCAGAAGACGATTTCGTCACTCAACTATTCCCTTCACAATTATGCTTCTTCGGCCTCTTCAATCACTTCAGCTGCAGCAGATGCAGAAGCTTTTGTAGTAGGTACTAATAATTTTGCGCGAAGTGCAGCATCAATTTCATTCGCCATTGCGTGATTTTCTTTCAAAAAGACGCGCGCATTATCTTTACCTTGACCAATTCGTTCGCCTTTATAGCTGTACCAAGCACCCGACTTCTCAATCGAACCCGTGCTCAACGCCCTTATCGATCAATCTCACCTTCCCGTGAAATGCCTTCGCCATAAAGAATATCAAACTCAGCCACTTTAAACGGAGGTGCACATTTGTTTTTAACCACTTTAACTTTGGTTTCACTTCCCAAAACTTCGTCACCTTTCTTGATAGCACCAATCCGACGAATATCTAAACGAACAGAAGCGTAAAATTTCAATGCATTACCACCGGTTGTGGTTTCAGGACTTCCAAACATCACACCAATCTTCATACGAATTTGGTTAATGAAAATCACCAATGTGTTTGTGCGCTTAATGTTGCCGGTGAGTTTCCGTAATGCTTGAGACATTAATCGAGCTTGTAGGCCCATGTGTTGATCGCCCATCTCGCCTTCAATTTCTGCTTTAGGTGTTAAAGCAGCTACCGAGTCGATGACAATCACATCCACTGCACTTGATCGAACCAACATATCAGCAATTTCTAATGCCTGCTCACCCGTGTCCGGTTGAGAGACCAGCAATTCATCAACATTCACACCCAGTTTTTCAGCATAAGCTGGATCTAACGCGTGCTCTGCATCGACAAACGCCGCCGTTCCCCCGGCTTTTTGACATTGAGCGATGACTTGTAAGGTTAAGGTTGTTTTACCAGAAGACTCAGGTCCATAAATTTCCACCACACGACCTTTAGGTAAGCCGCCAATTCCTAGCGCAATATCCAACCCTATAGACCCTGTAGAAATCACGTCAATGCCTTGAGCGATACTCGGATCACCCATCAACATGATCGATCCCTTGCCAAACTGACGTTCAATTTGAGTCAGCGCCGCGGATAGCGCCTTCTTTTTGTTGTCATCCATCATAGTTTCATCCCCTCTCATTGTGAATTAGATTATTACCCATCAACCCCATTATTCCACGATATTTAAAAGATTCCTACTCGTTTCATTAAGGAAAAATTTGAGATATGATTTCTTATAACGTTGATGAGGAGCAGTTAGGGAAAAAATGATGACATCAGATGAAATCACCAATAATCAACATACTCCCATGATGCAACAATATTTCCGCATCAAAGCTCAGTACCCTGATGTGTTATTATTCTATCGCATGGGCGATTTTTATGAACTCTTCATGGAAGATGCCCTACGCGCCCATCAATTATTAGATATCACTCTCACCTCGCGTGGAAGTTCAGGCGGAACGCCCATTCCAATGGCAGGAGTCCCCTACCACGCAGTCGATGGCTACTTGGCGAAACTCATCAAACACGGTGAATCGGTCGCCATGTGTGAACAAGTAGGCGATGTGGCCACAAGCAAAGGCCCCGTCGAACGCCAAGTAACGCGAATTGTCACGCCCGGTACAGTTTCCGAAGAAGCCCTGCTCGAAGAACGTCGTGATAATTTATTAGTCGCCATTTTCAACAACAAAGACCGCTTTGGCGTCAGCTTCATAGACGTCACTTCCGGGGCCTTCGCACTTTTACAACTCGCATCGCCAGAAAATCTTTTAGCAGAATTAGAACGACTCCAACCCGCTGAAATTTTAATCAGTGAAGACAATACCTTCGAACCGGTTGTTGCACATTTTAAAGGTTTACGTCGACGTCCCGTGTGGGAATTTGATTTAGCAAGCGCAAATCGTCAGCTCTGCGATCAATTTGGCACACAAGATTTGTCGAGTTTTGAGTGCGCCGATTATCCACTCGGATTATGTGCCGCAGGAGCATTGCTGCAATATATAAAATATACACAGCGTGGTGCACTGCCCCATATTCGATCACTGAAAATTGAACGTCGCGATCAATGTGTTTTACTCGATGCAACAACTCAGCGCAATTTAGAAATTGTGCACAATTTAGCCGGCGGAAAAGAATTTACGTTGGCATCAGTGATCGACAAAACAGCAACTCCAATGGGATCGCGATTACTCAGACGTTGGTTGTTGCGACCTATACGAGATCGCGTTGTATTGCATGAACGTCAATGTGCCATTGCAACTTTTAAAGAAACGCGTCAATTTAGCGCTCTTCAATCGCATTTTAATACAGTCGGCGACATCGAAAGAATTGGCGCACGAATTGCATTACGCTCTGCACGTCCTCGAGATCTCGTTACATTGCGAAGTACATTAGCGGTACTTCCCGCTTTAAAACAAGCTCTTTCGCATTTTGAAGATCGAAAAATTCAATCACTACATAATCAATTAGGCGAATACTCAGCATTACACCAACAATTATCACACGCTGTTGTTGAAAATCCTCCCGTTGTAATTCGTGACGGTGGTGTCATCGCAACAGGTTATGATGTAGAACTGGATGAATTACGTTCGTTGAGCGAAGAAAGCAACGATTTTCTTGTGCAACTTGAAATTCGAGAACGTCAACGCACAGGAATTAATACCTTAAAAGTCGGATATAATCGCATTCACGGATATTATATTGAACTGACTCGTGCACAAAGCGCGCAAGCTCCTACAGAATATTTACGTCGACAAACACTGAAAAATGCTGAACGTTATATCACACCCGAATTAAAAGAATACGAAGAAAAAGTATTGGGTGCGAAATCAAAAGCACTCGCTCGAGAAAAAATGTTGTACGACGCACTGCTCGAAACTTTATTAATTCATTTACCAGAATTACAAATTACTGCTCATGCACTCGCAGAATGTGATGTATTAATTAATCTCGCTGAACGAGCGGACACACTTAATTATATCGCGCCACAATTAACAGACGAGCCTGGAATTACATTAAGAGAAGCCCGACATCCTGTCGTTGAAACCACAGCGTCTTCACCTTTCGTGCCCAACGATCTTCATCTTGATCCTAAAACCAGTTTATTAATTATTACCGGGCCCAACATGGGCGGTAAATCCACTTACATGCGACAAACGGCTCTGATTATCTTGCTCGCTCACATTGGGAGTTTTGTTCCTGCCGAATTTGCTAGCATTGGCCCCATCGATCGCATTTTTACACGCATTGGCGCTGCGGATGATTTAGCAGGTGGTCGCTCCACTTTTATGGTGGAAATGACTGAGGCTGCAACGATTTTACACAATGCCACAGAAAACAGCCTTGTTTTAATGGATGAAATTGGTCGGGGCACGAGTACGTTTGACGGACTTGCACTTGCGTGGGCCACGGCAGAACATTTAGCTAACCACAATAAATCACTTTGCCTTTTTGCTACGCATTATTTTGAGCTCACCACATTGCCTGAAACCTTAACTAATATCGGTAATGTACATTTGAATGCTGTAGAACACGGTGATCGTGTGGTTTTTTTACATCGAGTGAATCCAGGCCCTGCCAGTCAAAGTTACGGAATTCATGTGGCTCAATTAGCCGGTGTGCCTCAATCAGTGATTCGACGAGCAAAACAAAAATTGCGCGATCTTGAACATCACACTATCACTCAAAAAGCCTTACAACCCCAACAAGGTGATTTGTTTGTACAAGAACAACATCCTGTTATTACTAAATTACAGCGTATTAATCCAGACCAACTCAATCCTCGAGCAGCAATGGATTTAATTTACGAATTAATTGACTTAATTGAGGAGAATACGTCAGTATAGAGAAAAGGGTCAGATCTGACCCCTTAACTTCAAATTACCAGGCAGATAAACTAATGAAAAAAAATGGTGTTACTACTAAAGAAAAGATTACTGAAGCTAAGTCCGTAGGCCTCAAGGAAGGCGATGACGAAGATGACTTACCTACAACAGAAGAAGTTAGTGAAGATGGTGATACCAGTGAAACAACTTATTATTTAGAATTACTATACGTTGAAACATTGAAGAAAACGTTTATA
Source organism: uncultured Gammaproteobacteria bacterium (assembly GCA_963725255.1). Taxonomy (GTDB): domain Bacteria; phylum Pseudomonadota; class Gammaproteobacteria; order JAIEPX01; family JAIEPX01; genus JAIEPX01. Next base: position 67,355 of record CAVRXV010000009.1, read on the forward strand.
CTTAAATATGATTCGGTTAATAATCTCATCAATTCTTTGAAATCTCATGATGATTCTAGGCTTGATAAATTAATTGATTATCTTACCACCGCAAAAATAACCGGAAACATTAGCCCTAAAACGCTTAGTAATATTTTAATGAGATTTATTCTTAAAATTATGACCCCAATCAAAATAAAAGACAAAGTAGACAAAGATGAATTGCATTTAAAACAACGTGATGAATTAAGATTTTATCTCAAAATATTCGGCTACACCCCTAATACACTCGTCGAAGAAAAAAAGAGTAAGAAAGTTGGGTATAACATTACTATGGTTGCCTGTGAAAATTCTGAAAATCATCATCTGCTAAATCTTTTAGTCAACGAATTAAAAGGCGATATAAATGAGGTTTGCAAAGATGATACGAGACGTACTCCACTTCATATCGCCTGTGAGATAGGCAATTTACAAGGTGTAATAATCCTCGTTGCCGCAGGAGCAGATGTTAACTTTGGAAAATACACACCGTTGGGTAGAGCACTTTGTGAAAAACAACATGCGGTAGTTCAACACCTTCTCACATTAATTGATATTGATGTGTGTAAGCTCAGTGGGGACTCACACCCATTTTTAATAGCAGCTCAATACGCAACAACCCAGAATTTTTTGACAATAATGACAAAAAAGGGTGTCGACCCCAATATTTTAACCGTTTCCAAAGAATCTGCTTTATCAATCGCATTATTAAGAGGCCCTAATGGGGTACCTGATAATGATCGTGATAACATTGTAAGAATTTTGCTAAGATATTCGCGCTTTACGGTGGACTGTAATTTACTCGCCAATAGCGAAACAACTTTGTTTATCGCTTCTCGTATAGGTAACCTTTTCGCTCTTGATGCATTGCTTGAAAAAGGTGCTGATTGTAATTTTGTGGTGACCCGAGGACCTTATAATGGACATAACGTACTCAGTATCGCAGTTTATGAAGGAAATTCTGAAATTGTAGAGCGTCTTATCGATATTTGTCACTTGGATTTTATCGCTACAATTATCACTGAAAACTCTAAAAAACAACATAACATACTCTATTTATCAAAAGCTAAAACCCACGAAAATGAAGAAGATAAGAAAAAACAGGAATTGATTTTTGAGCTGTTACAAACAAAATGGATAGAGACTCATCCTGAACAAGTTCGAACCCATATCAATAGATTGATCAAAGACGAAAACACTACTAAGCTCCAGAATTGGAAAAAATTTATCCTCTCGGATTCTAGCACGATGCCAGAAACTGGAAATACACCTCTGCATACAGCCAGTGCGAATGGAAAAACTAAAGCACTAAATTGTTTAGTGAAGGAGATCGGTGTTCCAATTGATCCACAAAATAGTAACGGCGACACTCCAATGCATGTAGCTTGCAGAAAAAAACAGTCAGCGGCTGTCTTTCAGCTACTTAACTTGGGGGGGGATCCTAATAAAGAAAATAATGATAAAGAAACTCCTACCACCGTGGCTAGAGTTGTAAATAATGAATCCTGTATTAGGACATTTGTTCAATATAGCTTTAATATGGGAAATGAATTACCCAGTGCAGAATCCGCTCGTGCAGATAATGATCACTTACTTGCAAAAGTTATTGATGAATTTTTACCACCTGCAATAGAAAAAGCACCAGAACAACCATTAGATGAGGTTGTTCCTCCAAAACCAAAAAACAAACCTAAAAAGAAAAAAAATCGAAATAAGAATACTCACAAAGAAGCGGCTGTCCCTCCGGTTACTACTCAACTTTCACCTAACAATAAGCATCAAGATATAGAAGCACCCAATAATTCAAGAGAAGGTGAAATTACTCCTCCGCTAACCACTGAACCTTCACCTGAAATGATGCATTCAGAAGTAGAGTCTCAAGAAGAACAACAATTCACTGAAGCTGACCTGACTCCACCCCCAATTTCTGAACAAACCGATCCTATTGAGACCAGTGAAGAAGATTCGTCTAACATAGAACAACCGCCCTCTCAAGATGTTCCTCCTGAAGAATCTTTCTCTACATCTCAGCAACAAGAAGAAGACTCTTCAGAAGAAAATGAAGATGAAGAAGAAAGTGAACACTCCGTTCGTGAAGATGAGTCTCAAGAAGAAACTACAAATGAATCTCCAGAAGATCAATCTGAAGAAGATTTTTCAGCTGCCCCTCCTGAAGATGAATCAGAAGAAGAAGAAGAAGAAGAAGAATCAAATAGCTCACCGCCTGATGATCAATCACTAGAAAAAGTTGCGATTTTACCTTCACCTCCACAATCACCCGTTAGATATCGATCTTTTTTTTCTCATACTGTTTTAACCCCTTCTTCAGAACCAAAATATGTCGACATCAATGCGACATTATTAGCTGAGTTAAAAGATGCCATTGAAAATGAATTTCGCTATATTCTTAGTGATCCAGCTCACGTTTTCGTAAAAGCATCGCTGCAGAATTTAATAGATTATTTTTTCAGGCTTAATTATTTTGCGATTATAGGTGAAATTTCTGAGAATTCGCCTGTTCTCAATTTCATTCGAGAGCTTCGCGCAAATACTTCTCTGGATGGGCTTGATATAAACCGTAATGTAAATAATTGGAAATCAAAAGCAATTAAGGTATTCAAAACCATGGTAGATAGAGAGCATGTTTTTCACCTTGATTATGTTGAAGACGGGGTCAAACCTAAGTTTAACGTATTCCCAAAACATTAACGACAATTCAAGAATACATCAAACATAAATCAGCCCTCCTTCTTGAATAATTTTAGCACATCTGTTATTATGTTAGTCTTCTTTAGACAACAGTTCAACCCTTTTTATTGCTTGGTTACATCCTTAAGATTCATCTCAGTAAAGATCTTACCAACCGAAGCCACAATACCTGCAACATCAGACAAATTAGCAGGAATAATCATGGCATTATTTTTCTGCGCTAACTTACCAAATTCAGTCAAATAACTTTCGGCGATACGCAGGTTAACCGCATCAGCACCACCCTTATCATTGATCGCGTTGGCAATTTCACGAATCCCCTTCGCAGTCGCCATGGCCACACGCTCAATTTCTTGGGCCCGACCTTCCGCTTCATTAATCCGTTTAGTGCGCTCACCTTCTGAGCGGGCGATGGCTTCTTGCTTATCACCTTCAGCCCGATTAATTTTTGCCTGCTTATCACCTTCGGATTCCGCAATCAGCGCGCGCTTTTCACGCTCGGCGCGCATTTGCTTCTCCATAGCATCTTTTATGCTTAACGGCGGGACAATATTTTTAATTTCATGCCGGGTAACCTTTAGCCCCCAGGGTGCAGAGGCCTTATCCACTGCTGTGACTATTTCGAAGTTAATCTTTTCGCGCTCTTCAAACGTACGATCCAAATCAATTTTACCGATCTCGCTGCGCATCGTGGTTTGAGCAAGCTGGGTTGAGGCAAAGGCGTAATCGTTGGTCCCATACGTGGCTTTAACCGGATCTTGGATTTGCATGTACAGAATCCCATCGACCTCTACGGCAATATTATCTTTAGTGATACAGGACTGTGGAGGCACATCAATCACCATCTCTTTCAAAGAATGCACATGAGCCACCCGATCGATAAAGGGAATAATAATATGAAAACCAGGCTCAAGTGTTGCAAAATATTTCCCCAATCGCTCGATAATGACGACGGTTTTTTGCGGCACGACACGGGCAGAGCGGACGAGCACAACAATCAAAAACAAGGCCAAACCAAACAAAGCAATCGTTCCATTCTCAAAATTCATTCTTCACCTCTATGAATGTAATTTAACTTTTAGCATCAAATTCTCGTGCGAAACAACTTCGACCGTCGAGCCTTTTTTGATGGCCACATCACCCGTTGCATTCCAAACCGTACCAAATAGCTCCACCTTGCCCATCGCATTGGGCTCTATATCAACAACGACTAAAGCGGTAGCACCCTCAATCGCATCTAATTCCCGGGTGCCGAGTTGGCGCGAAATAACACGCCCCCAACCAATACGCCGAACCTTCTTGCGAAACAGTGCCAAACCCAACAAGGATGCCAACATAAAAATGCTCAGCTGTGCTGCCAAACCCGGCGCCAGCCCCGCAAAAATCACTAGGGAAACAACCCAAGCACCAATACCAAAAAATATCACGATAAAAGCAGGCGACAACAACTCAGCGGCCAGAAACACTAAACCCAAAAAAAACCAAACCAGTTCGCTCGGGATATTTTCTATCATAGATTACCACTCCATTTATGACTTAAACTGAATACTATGTGCAAAGCAATTGGCTGTAAACAACTCACTAGGGATAACTGCCCATCCCTGACCCCTTATATATATTCTTTAAGAGATTTAAAAGATCTGTAATTTCTTTGCTCGTTAGCTCTTGCCACGCCCCTTGCGGCAAACGTCTTGGAAGGGCAACAGGCCCATAACGTACACGAATCAGTCGACTGACTGTGATGCCTTGCGCTTCCCAAAGTCGTCTCACGATTCGATTGCGGCCTTCTTTGACTATCACATGATACCAATGATTGGAGCCTTGCCCACCCGCATCAAGAATATTTTCGAATTTTGCAAATCCATCTTCTAAAGTAATTCCGTCTTTTAATTGTTTAAGAATATCTACGTCAATCGCACCAAAAACTCGAACAGCGTATTCACGTTCTAAATTTGCCGAAGGATGCATTAATTGATTCGCGAATTCACCACTATCGGTAAAGATTAGTAATCCTGCAGTATTATAATCTAATCTGCCAACAGCAACCCAACGCCCCCCGGGTAATTTAGGCAGCGCTTGAAATACTGTTGCACGTCCTTCTGGATCTTTGCGAGTACAGACTTCTCCAGCAGGTTTGTGATAAAGTAAAACACGAGGATCTTTAGAACTCTCAGGAAATTTAATTAACCGACCATCCACTTTAATTTTATCGCCATCTGAGACTCGTGCCCCCAGTTTTGCTACTGCGCCATTCACTTCAATGCGACCCTGAGAAATCCATGCTTCCAATGTACGGCGTGAACCTAAACCTGCTCGTGCTAATACTTTTTGTAGTTTTTCTGTTTTCATTACGATTCAGATTCTGTTAATTCAAGCTCGTCTTCCATTTCCTCATCCTCATCCACTAATTCATTTTCATCAGACTCTGTGTATCCATTGAGATCATTATTTTCTTCAATGCTATCTTGTTCTTCATCAGACATTTCAGTCTCATCATCGAATTGCGCATCATCTGAAGCTAAGTTCTCATCTTCATCATCATCTAAATCATTCATTTCAATTTCATTCAAGGAGATCTCCACTAGCTCAGTAATTTCTTCTACTTCGATCTCATCTTCTGCCATTTCAATGTCAGATTGAGCACTATTCTCTTCAATATCTTCTTCCTCTGCATCATTACTGATTTCATCTGCACTCTCTTCAGCCAATGTGGATTCTTGTTGTGCTTCTTTTAAAGCTTGAATTTCATGCTGAATCTCATTTGATGTTTCAGATAACTCAGGAGTATTTTCCTGCGCATTGGAAATATCTAAATTTAATTGCTGAATTTCTCCGTCGATATTATCAAGATCCTGAAGCTCTGCTAACGTCGGTAATTCACCCAGGCTTTTCAAATTCAAATCATTTAGAAATTGTTTAGTCGTCGCATACAATGCTGGACGACCTGGAACATCACGATGACCAATTACTCGAACCCATTCCCTTTCTTCAAGTGTCCGCATAATTTGAGTGCTTACAACAACACCACGCACTTCTTCAATTTCTGCACGCGTGATCGGTTGACGATAGGCAATTAATGCCAGCGTTTCTAATAATGCGCGAGAATAACGTTGGGGTTTTTCTGCCATCGTTCGTTGAATCCAAGGCGCTAAATCCGCGCATACTTGAAATCGATAACCTGTAGCCACTTCTATTAATTCAATTCCACGTCCACGATAATCATCTGCCAAAATAGTCAGCGTATCGATAATAGCGCGTTCGTTCACGTTTTCTTCAGGTGTAAATAATTCTGCGAGCTTTTTCGCTGGCTGTGGTTCACGATTCATCAATAGCGATGCTTCTATAATTCGTTTAATTTGATCTACCGACAATTCCACCGTCATTCTCCTATGCAACTGCTTTAACATGAATGGGAGCAAAAGGCTCAGCTTGAACAATTTCGATCATTGATTGTTTTAACAATTCTAAAACTGCAATAAAACTCACTACCACACCTAACCGACCTTCTGAGCAATCAAAAAGATCACTAAAACGAGTAAATTCATCCGATCTAATTTTGTGTAAAATATCAGACATTCGTTCACGCAGTGATAACACTTCTTTTTCAATATGATGATGCGCATTTAATTTTGCACGTTCAAAGACTTTGACTAGCGCTGCTAATAATTCTTTTAGATCTACCTGGCCCAATGCCACTGGCGCTGAAATTTCACTCGCATCGACTGCGGTAATGGGGAAGAAATCTCTGTCCATACGTTCGAGATTATCGATATTTTCAGCCGCTCGTTTAAAGCGCTCATATTCTTGCAAACGCCGTACCAATTCTGCACGAGGATCTGCTTCATTATCTGCTGCATCTTCGGCTGAGCGAGGCAAGAGCATGCGAGATTTGATTTCAGCCAACATGGCTGCCATAACAAGGTATTCAGCCGCCAACTCAAAATTCATTATGTGCATAAGCTCAACATACGAGACGTATTGACGCGTAATCTCTGCGACAGGGATATCCAAAATATCGAGGTTTTGGCGCTTAATCAGGTATAACAAGAGGTCTAGAGGCCCTTCGAACGATTCCAAAATGACCTGCAAGGCTTCTGGTGGGATGTAAAGATCCTTGGGTAAAGCTGTGTAAGCTTCACCCCGAACCAGCGCAATAGGCTCTTCAGCTTGCAGCTGCTCGTTCTCAAGGTCTATCGTCATGTCACTACCACCAAAAAGTAAACAAACATCATACCAGTGCTGGGGGAGAGCCTCAATAGGAAACCTCTGATCAGGCTTGACTTTCTATAGCTAATTGACCATTAAACGTGATATTACCCTGGAGATTTGCTAAAAACACGGTGTTAGGTCAGGTCTGGCCCAGCTTTAGGGCTAAACAGGGCGTTGGGGGGGGCCTTGCAACCCCATTACTCTTAGCTGGTGCCGGAACTTACCTACTAGTTGTTGTAGACTCGTAGGCTAACGGGTAAGATCGTCAGCCCGAACCCTTCCATTGTTGTTCACTTAACAGGTAGAGCCCAACCTTCAACAATTTTTCCATCTTTAATTCGATGATAAAATGCTTCTTTAAAGTGGACTTTTTTACCATCACTCACTTGAGTTCCATCACCTTCAATATATGTTGCTACCATCTCATTATCAGCGACCATTAATTTAATGGTCCAGTGAATATCAGGAAATGCTTTGTATACTTTTTCAACAACATTCTCAACGTGCTCTCTTCCATGAGTAATATTTCCATCTGATGAGTGATGAGTATAATTTTCTGAAACGAGTTTTTTGATCAAAGCTAGTATTTTTTTTATTCCACATATCTAAAAAATAGGATTGCAAAATCGTTTTATTATTCTCAGAATTCGATGTATCAGCGTGCGAAGTGGCGTTAATTGCCATAACAATACCTCCTATTAAGAGCAAAATTGCGAAAGTGGATATAATCTTGTAAAACCCATGCGACATTAAAATAACCTCTAAGGCAAAATAGATTCAATTACATTGATATTGTTATCTTTAAAGATTGGTATCTGGTTAGAAGGTCATTCTTATTGTAAAGTAATATTACTTCCGTGTTTAGCAGAATGTTCTTTTATTTGTGCTCGAATCAGTTCTGTAGTACCTGGATGAACAAATGCGTGATCTTTCAAATCATTTTCTAAATACTGTAGTAACAAAACCAACTGATCAGTATCACTCTCAATGTCTATCACTAAAGATTCAGGAGGATCTTCAGGCATATTATACAGAATTGGCTTGCGTCCCTCCGTGCGATCTAACGCTTGTCCCGCAAGTTGGCTCCAAAGACAATTACAGTCTTTGTCATTCCTGGTATGCAAATATAAATGCTCATTGTCGTCAGAGAGCTCAATTTTAGAAATGAGTACTTCTATATTTTGCTTCATATTTTGGTCTCCACACATGGCAAACATTAAATGAATGTCCTACAGGTATTAGTATAATTATAATTTTGATAAATATCAACCCATTATTTGCTAAAATTTACTGCCTTAAGGATCGCGTCTGCGCAAAATCAATGCTCTTGAAAGGATTTGGTTCTTTAGTTACATTATTAGTATCAGGTATTACTTTATTATTTAATTGAGGCACAACTAATTCAAGGTAAGCTGGCCGATTACGAACTGGAGAAATGGCAATCTCTTGGGACTGATTTGGATTTTCAAGATTTCTCAAGTGTCTAGCATCAAAATTCTGAGTGTGCCATTTACCATTATCTTTTAAGTAAAGGCAACAAGAATCACTATCTCTTAATTTTACAATACAACCCACTAAATTTTGATTTTCCTTTAACCTACCTTCTAATTTTGACATTTCTGACTCGGATATTGGTATTTTGTCCACTATTTGATACGAAAACTTATACTCGTCCGCTACATACTTACCATCAGGACCAGCATCATTACGATAATATATATACTCACTACCTTCAATTTTGTGTTCAAATATCTTTTCGCCAGGAGCAACTTTACACTCCCTGAAAGCAGACTCAACATCTTTGAGAAATGGCTCCCATTGATCTAATTTTGGACCGCCATTAAATGTGTACACGGCAATGACTTTGCTAGCTTCTGAAGGATACTCTGGTTTGACAACCTTAGCCTGACCAACTTTGTGTTTAAGCAATATTGGCACTAGAGTATCCCAAGCTTTTTCTACATTTTCAGGATCTTGAGCAATCGATAAATGAAATTTCCAGCCCGCTTCTTTAATTAGAGAGGTTTCTTTTTTTTGCTGAGCAGCTGTAACCGTCCATTGAGGGCGATCTAGATCTTGAGGAGGAGGTTTTGGGCGATTCTGGAACATTGCCCTACGATCTTGCCCAGAAGGTTTTGTTGCTTCCGATTTCTCATAAGTAATAATCGATAATGAGACATACCCACCACTATCAAACTGTAACGCCTTATTGATACTCTGATCATCATGTTTGAAGATTATATTATTCTGACCCTGTGCTTTCACAATTTTTTTGTACGTGAATTGACTGACTTCGCTTTGTTGTAAAATTTGCTCGTCTTTCTTTTGCATACACTTGTCCCGCTTTACATACGATCTAGCCGCAAATTAGTAAGGTTTTATTTTCTCGGTTACATATGCTTATTATAGCACAAACCGTAGTTTGACTGGGATTCTCTTCTTAAGTAACGATGCCCTCTTTCCCTATACCCTTGATGCTAGAATTATGATGAATCGGGTGATAGATAACATCTGACTTGTGATCATTCAAGTTAAGTACAGTATATTTGTTCGCTGTTCGCGAACAGAAAACAGAATGCGTGCAACCTTGATTAGCGTACCTCCTCTCCCTTCTTCCTAACTCACTGTAGGGGGTCAGATCATGCTCAGATCAATAACATCTTCAAAGAGTGGTTGAATACCTTCAGTTAAGATAATAAGCTAGGCCACTAAGAAGCTAGATAACATTAAGGATGAACTCATGGGATATAAAGTAGTTTTCTTAGGCGCAGGAGCTTCTAAGGACGCAAGTTATCCTTTATGTGATGATATCTTTAAGGAACTTAAATCGTATCTCCCCCTGTTTGGAACCAACTATCGAGATCATTGGAATAGATTCAAACAATTTATAGACAGAACCCCAATACTTCATTCACTATATGATGAAGAAAATGACCACTATAATGTGGAAAAACTCTTGACTGAAATTAACGAGCTCACTAAAGCTGATCAAAGTAACAATATAAATTATGATGCGATAGATGCTCAACGTGCATTGGATGCCTTATATAAAATAATTGATACATATTTTTATTTCAAAAACTACAACTATGACTCAAATAAGGATGGAAGCTTAGATTATTTGCATTCTATGCTTAAAAATGTCGATTCCGTAATTACTGTTAATTGGGATAATCTTTGTGAATTGACATTATTTAAAGAGAGCAAATGGTTTCCTTCAGGTGGCTATGGCTTTAATGTCCATTTAACTAGAAAAGACATTTCCAAGGAAATATTACTACCACCCTCACCCATCAAAGTGCTGAAGTTACACGGGAGTATTGGTTGGCGCAAAGACAAAGATAAAGATTATATCTATTTAAGATATTACGATTTGCTCCGTTTTTTTCCAATTCAAGATAGCTTTGAGACTTGTGAAATTAATGATGATAAAGAACCAAAGCACCCCGGAGTTGAATATGCAGATTCTAGCACGCTAATGATTTATCCAATCAACCCTAAAAAATACCCAAAAGAGTTGGGTATTATTTGGGATGAAGCGCGTAAATCTTTATCAAAAGCAACAGAGGTAGAGATAGTCGGCTACAGCTTGCCCGATACCGATTCTAATTTAAGAGATCTGATTGCTGCACTTAATCAACGAATTATTAAAAACGAAGTTAGAGTATCATGTATAGTTGGTCCAGACAAAAAAGATGAAGCCAACCGTCTACGTAAACTTCTGGGGGAAAAAATCAATATAATAAAAAAAACGGCTAAAGAATATTACAAGTAACTATCAATATCACGTTTCCCATTCTCAAGATCTACCATAACAAAGCTCGGGTTACACGCAGGCTGTAAAACAATCTAGCTACGATAGATCCACAAAGTATACAACTGAAAGCAGTCAAAACGTGGCTGTATTCTTCACCACTCTTTTAAACATCTTTTGGAATGTTCTCTGATTTCCGACGCACTGCGTCGGAAATCAGATTTGATTGATAAATATCATCCCGCAAGATGACTGTGGGTGTCAAACCACACCATGCCTTGACAAGGTAATGCAAATGCATTACACTTATAGTATAGGGTTATTATTTGAGGAGAACTGATATGAGCGTATTATTGCACAGCGAATCGACTTTGACCGATCGCTATCAAACTACTATTCCTGAGCCTATCCGTATAGCGTTGCATTTAGGAAAGCGCGACAAAATCACCTATCTTGTTCAAAAGAATGGTATGGTGCTGATGTTTCGCACCAATGAAGAGGATCCAATTCTTGGCGACTTCTTATCCTTTCTTGCAAAAGATATTCAAGAGAATCCGTCGCATCTTCATGCTTTGAGTCCAGCTTTAGTTAATCGTGCGCGCAAACTGGTTGCTAAAGTTAAAGTTGATTTAGATGCGCCTTTGCCTGATGAGGATGAGTAAAATTGTCAAAACCTCAGGCATTAGTCATCAATGGATGGAATATCTTTGTACATCCACTGTTTTTAGATCAATACGATGATTTATTACAGCAAGTCCAAAAATATCAGAAAAAAAATCCAGTCAAATATAGAGAGAAAAATGCAACTAAAAGACTGGCTGCAATAACAGAACTTGCATTTAAAAAAATCCCACAAGATCCATCAAAGCCAGAATATAGACTCGGAACAACTCTGGGTGAAGAGCACAAACATTGGTTCCGCGCAAAATTCTTTCAGCAATATCGATTATTTTTTCGTTATCATCTTAAAAACAAAATAATTGTATATGCCTGGGTGAATGATGAAGAAACCAAGCGCTCATACAATAATAAATCTGATGCTTATTTGACCTTTAAAAAAATGTTAGCTAAAGGACGCCCTCCCAACGACTGGGATTCTCTTCTTAAAGAAGCTAAAATTGAATCGAATCGCTTAAAAAAACTAAATCATGAGTAACGATGCCCTCTTTCCCTATACCCTTGATTCTAGAATTATAAGGTTATTAGCGCTTGAGTAGAAAGTTCACTGATTTCCGACACACTGTGTCGGAAATCTGGCTTCACACCCTTCCTTCTTCTTAAATTTGTTCCCCTATCCGAGCGCCTTCCTCTTCAGGATAACACGTGAATTTAAAGGCATCTGTTTCGTAATTAAGATAATAATTAGCAGACAATATTATTAAATACACAGCAGGCGTCATGAGGACAGAAATAATCATTTTCACACAAATAGAACCCATTAATATGCTGGCTTTATGGTCAGAATCTATAAACACAATACTCACGAAAATAGTCGAGTCGATAATCTGCCCGATAATCGTAGAAATGTTGCTTCGAATCCATAAATATTTCCCCTGAGTTTTATTTTTTATTTTTTGATAAATGAAAATATCGAGGATTTGAGAGAATAAAAATGCCAACAAGCTCGCGCTAACAATTTTGCTACTCGTGGCAAGAACAGATTCAAATTCAGGTTGGTGTGTCCAAAATGGTGCATAAGGAGCACTGATCGCTAGCTGCAATAAGAAAACTATTAATAATTGACTCGCTAATGCAAGCCATACAGTTTGCTGCGCTGTTTTTTTACCCCATAACTCACAAATGCAGTCCACGATAGGGTAAGTAAATATAGAAAAAACGATATTGGAAAATGGGAAATTTAATCCAAGATGAACAACCTTACTAGCTGTCACAGTTGCAGTTGCTAATCCACATATAATCAGTGATAGCAGTATAATATAGACTTGAATCTGTCGATTCGTTAGTAATGAGCTCATTAGTGTTATCTCCAGTTTTCATTGTTTGGAATGTATCAGATCGGTCATGGCGCGGTTACTTTATAAAATGAGTGTTTTCAGAATTAGGCCGATTACTGCACACGCTAAAATCACTTGAATTACACTGCGTTTAAAATAGAATAGTGCTACGCCTGCTAGCACCATAATTAATGCAGATACCCAATCGAAATGCCCCAAAAAACCATGAGGCCAAAGTACGTGATAAGCAAAAAATATCGCCAAATTCAAGATCACACCGACAACTGAGGCCGTGATAGCAGTGAGAGGTGCTGTAAACTTTAGGTCATTTTTCGTCGATTCAATTAATGGACCTCCGGCAAAGATGAACATAAATGATGGCAGAAAAGTAAACCACGAGACTAAAACAGCGGCGATAGCACCGGCTAGAAAGAGATGATCAGGACCGAAAAGCCCTTCAACATAACCACCAATGAAACCAATGAAAGCTACAACGATGATCAATGGTCCTGGCGTGATTTCGTCAAGTCCTAAACCATCAATCATTTGTGCGGAAGACAGCCACCCATTCTGAACCACAGCGCCCTGATAGACATAAGGAAGTACAGCATGAGCGCCACCAAAAGTTAAAAAAGCCGCTTTGGTAAAAAACCAACTCATTTGCGTAAGAGTGTGATCCCAACTGTAATTTAGTACTAACCAGCCCATGGGAATAACCCACAGAATAGTACAAATCGCAGTAATTTTAACTAGACGTGACCAACGAAAACGAGCGTGTTTTGGCATCGGAGTATCATCATCAATGAGCGCAAGATTATGTGCTCTTTTAACATCGTGATGAACCTTCTTGATCGTAAATTTATTAGGATAGAACCGGCCACCTAGGTAACCAATCAGACCTGCAGTAATAATGATAAATGGAAATGGAATGTTGAACGCAAAAATTGCAAAAAACGCGACGACAGCAATAATGAACAAAACTTTATTAGTAAGAGAACGCAAACCAATGCTATATACCGCATGTATACCAACTACGGTGACTGCCGGCTTTATGCCATAGAATAGGCCAACGACGATCGGCAAATCACTAAACGCAATATAGGCCCATGACAATGCAATCAGGAAAATGAGAGAAGGTAGTACGAATAATATTCCTGCTACGATGCCGCCCCATGTTCGATGCATCAACCAACCCATATAAATGGCAAGTTGTTGAGCTTCAGGACCTGGCAAAAGTAGGCAGTAGTTTAGCGCATGCATAAAACGCCGCTCAGAAATCCAGCGTCGCTTTTTGACTAGCTCCATATGCATCATAGAAATTTGACTTGCCGGTCCACCGAAACTAATGAAGCCGAGTTTTAACCACAGAAGAAATGCCTCATAAAAGCTAACGGATATTGGTGCAGGCTGTAATTGTACTGTGTCGTTCATGCGATGCCTGTTCCTTGCTCATAGATGCGTTTAACTATATCGATGTATCAGTCTTTGTCAATCAAATTTCTACCCTCAAATGAACACAATGATATTCATTTGATTGTTGGCCTTAAATAGTGATAGGCTGTTCACCCTCACGTTATTTAACTAGGAAGGTAATAATGTGTAAACTACGTTCATTATATATGCTTAGCTGCATAATATTGCCAGCACTAGCTTTAGCTCAGCCGCCACAGATTACAACAGCTCCCAACTTAACAAACGAAACTCAGAAAACGACGTCAGATTTTCTTGTGACAGCTTATATTGATGCCTCCTATAATTATCTTCATAATAGCAACCAATTCACCAGCACTTCTTTTAATCGAGTATTTGATATCGCCCCCAATGGATTCAGATTGCAACAAGCGGGTTTCACATTAGCTTATCAACCCAAACAAGGATTTGGTGTCTTAATTAATCCTATCTTAGGGCGAGATCCGTTTATTTTTGCGCCCTACGGCTGGGATCCTAATTATGGTTCGGACTGGAATGGTTTTGCAATACCACAAGCCTATCTGCAGTACTCAACCGGATCCTTCACACTGATGGGTGGAAGTTTTCTTGAATTGGCCGGAGCTGAATCACTTTTCTCACAAGATGATACAAATTTTTCACGTTCAATTCTGTATGGTTTTGCAGAGCCTTTTACAGTGTTGGGTTTGCGAGCTTCCTATCTTGCCAATGAGAAACTCAGGTTTTATGGAGGTATCAATAATGGTTGGGACAGTATACGAGATACTAGTCGTCATCCAACTCTTGAATTAGGCATGACTTATACATTTAATCCTACGTTTTCTTTAGCTACTTATGGCTATACAGGCCAACAGCGTATTGCTGACCGTACATCGAGCGGTCCCAAAGGATCGCGCACTCTATTTGATATTATAGCGACGATTAATGTCACAAACGCGTTGAGTTTTGTCGCTAATTATGATTACGCTTTGCAAACAAAAGCGGCTCTTCCAAATGGCGATATTGCCAAAGCAGTTTGGCAAGGCATTGCGGTTTATGCAAATTATAAATTTGATGAAAATTGGCGCACGTCGGTACGTGTCGAAAGCTTCGATGATCAAGATGGTTATCGTACAGGTGTAAGTCAATATTGGAACGAAGCAACAATTACTGTAGGGTATTCACCAATCAATAATTTAGAGATACGTGCTGAGGCGCGTCGTGACTTTTCGAATCATCATGTGTTTGTAGACAAAAATGGCATGAGTGTACATAACAACCAGCAATCAATTGCTTTAGAAACCGTCTATAAATTTTCTTAACATTTAGGATTATAGAAAGTTTATATTATGCTAGGGATCAAATTGAGGTTTGATCCCTAAACACATTCCTTGATAATTATCTTTAACAGCCCTGTCATAAATGACTCGCTCTATGAAATGCTGAACAAAAAGCTAACACCTAGCATGGCTAGATCAACAGTTGGCGTACCAAAGTGTGAGCTCTCAGGATCACCAAACACATGGATATAAGAAGCATCTATGGCAAGATTTCTGTTGAAATAGTAACTAACAGTAGCGCCTGCAACAGGTCTGATTTTCCAATTTGAAACATCATTTAGACCAGCTGACTCAGCGATATCATTAGCATCAAATTTCCATCTCACGTGTGCAGCACCCGCTTTCACATCAGCTCTTAAGCCAGTATCGCCAAAAGGCATTCCTACTTTTAAAAGAAGATCCAACTGCGTCGTTTTAACGTCACCAAAGTTATCAGGTAATTCTGTACCTGCTAACATTGTGAAACCAGTCTCTACTCCAATAAATGGATTAATTTGATATCCTACGTATGCACGACCCGCAAGCTCATCTTTTCTGAAATCTTTGCTTAGAAAAGCGTCGAGATCATAATGAGAGCGTGTGTACCCGCCTTGAACTCCTATATAGATTCCTGAAGCGTTATATACTCCAGATCTTTCACCCTGTGCAAAGGTTGTCATAGACAAACCTAAGGTAAATACTGCTGCTGATGCAATTAACAATTTATTGCTACGCATACTCTTCTCCTTTTAAATTAAAATTATGTAAAACAATCCAGTTTTACATTATTACCATATCACGTGTATATAATTTTTACAACTAAATAATTATAGTTATTTTTGCTTTATTTATATTTGCTAAATTTATGATTTCGTCTTTTAAGAATGTGTTTCTAAATACCCACTATACTTAGATCACAACTTACTACAGATGAATCAGAGTAATTAACAGCCATATAATCTTTAATTGCATAATCGGAATTTTGGAAAATCGTTTAATCATATAAGGAGGAGATTATGAGATATTTCATCGCGTGGTTACTGGGCGTACCATTTGGTCTGCTAGTTATTATTTGGTTATATAATCATGTTTTTTAATAGTTGATACTTTAAACTAGATTCCGCCGTTAGACTTAACGTTCATTTTTAAAATTCATAGAGCTACCTTTATCTTCAATCTCTTTTGACTGAAGGTCTTTTGCTGGCGCATGATTATTGTATTCAACGGATAATGTATTGACTAAAGATTTTAACAGGCCATTCATTGACTCATCCTCCTTGCCCTTAGATTTTAGAGAGGGGAAGCGGTTATCTTTTAGGGCTTTAACAATTTTCCCAATAGCCGAATCAAGATGCTCTACTTTGCCACTATCGATATAGTTAATAATGTTGTTACCAATACTATTAATGAAGTTACGTTGATCGTCAGCATCTGCTTTACCTCCAGATTTTCTGAAGAAGCTGAATTGATTTCGCTGTTTATCTAACTGCGCATAGAGCTCTTTATTTTTATCAAGTAATTTTGTCGCCATTCCATCATCGCCAAAATAGAGATCAAATAGAATTTTTCTTTCATTAAATTTCTCTTCATCTTTTTTTAACTGATCGAGTTTTTCGTTGCATTCTGTTAACGATGATTTAATCCGTTCTATTTTTTTCTGATCAGAATAATCGGGCTTATTCGGTTCACAATCGGAATACTCACTACTTAATTCGTCTATTTTTGATATTAATTTTTGAGATTCCTCAAAAAGACTTTTAGATTCTTCAATATTTTTATTGTTTAGGTTTTCATTTAGACCTGTGAGGACTTTTTCTAAAGATGACAATAATGGCTCTATTTTACGATGATAATCATTGAGTTCCTGCTCAATGGTTTTATCTAGCTGCTCAGATTGAGCTTGTATTTTTTTATCAATTTCGAGGATATCAGCCTGTTTTGCAGATTCAGTGCCACGTATCTCACGCAATTTTCTGATATATTCAGCATTATAAGAAACAATGACCCCTAAACGTTTATTTGCTAGAGCCACCAATTTTTGAACAGCCTCTTGTCGTTGTTTTTTCGCTTCTTCACGTATTACGAAGGAATCGCAGATAATTTCTAATTCCTTTTTTTGTTCAGCATCAAGATTTAATAATGTCGCTATTTTTTCAAATTGATCTTTCGGATACGGAAATTTAATTTGTGCTGCCTGATCGATAAATGACTTTAAGGGTGACAAATTTTGTATGTTACTTAAATCTTGGTCTATTCTTTGGTTCTCTTCGAGGATCTTCCTTTGTTTCTTTAGCTCTTCTATAGCGGCTCTTAGAGCAGCTGGTCGTTGGTCTACCGGAGTGTTACGTTTGCCTTCTTTCACTTGTGATATTAAGACTGCTTCTTTTTGATTTAGCTCTTCTAAAAGTTCTTGTTGCTGTTGTACTGTTTCGTCAAATTTACTAAGGTAGTCGGTCAATGTTTTTAGGGTAGCATCAAAGTATTCAACAATAGGCTTTGTATCCATTTTAACTTCAGACGGTGATCTGGCAGCCATTTTGTCTCGTGCTTCTTTCAAGGCCTCTATATCATCTTCTATCGTTTTTTTATCGGCTTTTATCTTTGATAATTGTTCTTGCTGCGTCTTTATAAACCCCAGGAGTTGATCAGGAGAAGTTTTTCGATCACCTTCAACCTCTGCCAGTTCACGTTTAATTTTCTCAGTCAGTAAAAAAAAGGGTTGATGAGTTGTTAGAACGTTAGTTGCAGAAGAGTTTAATTCTATTCTCATTTTCTCAAACTCAGATACACGGGTCTGCAAGGTTTGTGTTATTTTTTCAGCTTGTTTAAGAGCTGATATCACCATACTACTGACTAGACCAGGTAGTTCGTTTAGGATGGCTTGTTTGTTTTCAACGATGGTTGTTAAAAATTGATGATATGTTTTGGCTAATGCGAGAGTAGTCGGATCTACAACGAGCGAAGCATAGCTTGCGGTTTGGTTCGGTTTAAGGTTTCCTATTTCGTCTAAATGTAATTTATCGAGATATCCGATGTTATCAGTAATAAAACTCAACTGACTAAACGCTAATCTACCTTTTTGAAAATTGCTTTCTACGTCCAAAATTTTCTTGAGCGTTGTTGCAAAATTCCACATGGCCTTAGAGGCTCGTAGCTGATAATTACTAAGGGCCGCTGGGTCAGTTAATGCATTCTGCGAATCACTGTGCTGCACCTTGCCTTTATTATCATGTATACCGTGCACTGAAAGATCAAAGATCTGGCCGTTTAGCACTTCGATGCCTTGCCCATTTAGTATAGGGGTTAAATCATCAAGCATCTTTTGTAGTGCAGAACCTATTGTTTTCTCTACTGACATGTCGCTCACCTACATACCTTATGTTATATACTTATATTATAGACCATAAAGATTAAGAGAATATGAATATGATGACCACTATTTATAGTGTAAATTTTATATTAACGCTAATTAATAGTAAAAACAATGGGTTGAATGAAAATCTAAGGTATGGGTATTAGTTTAAAAGTCAGGTGCAGGCAAATGTTCTCGATAGCTTTGAAATAGTGGCCCCAAAACCCCTATCTTCTCTGAGCATGAAACTTGGGGATTAGTAAGATAATTGCCCAATCTAGAATTTTTTTCATCATAATCAAAAGGACTAATGATGCAATTAGGGCCACAGGTACAATATTTCCAACAATTTTGAGAGTTACGATAGATAATGAGCACACCATTTTCATTAAAATCGCCGTTTAGTTTCAGGCATACAAACGATCGCCCTCTATAATCCCATCCATATTGTACTGGGTAAACTAGCTTTCTTGAATCTATGACGCTCGTCAAATCATCGCTCCCCATCACTTCTGGAATAATTTGTGGAATATTAGAAAATGTGTTCATTCTTAGGAAGTGCTGTATAAAATCCGGGAAATCATTAATATTACGCTGATTATTTTGCACCGCGTATTGTATAGCCATATTTGGACTGGGCTGAAAAAACGACGCTGGTGCTTTTGATGCACCAAAAATTCCTTCATCATCATCACGATCACGCTTCATAAATACCCCCCTAAAAATGGGTACCCTACAAGAAAAAAGGAAAGTGGTCAAATCTTGACAAATAGTCAAATTGAATTTTTGCCCCCTTCCCTCTTCTCTTACAAAATGCCTTTGCCCTGCCGAACAATTGTAGCCTCACCGCTGGTTAATTCAACAACTGTGGTGGGTTCAATATCGCAATATCCCGAATTGACAATCATATCAACCCGATTATCGAGTCGCTCAATGATTTCATCGGGATCAAACAGGGGGTCTTCGCTACCAGGAAGAATCAAGGTCACACTCATGATCGGTTCATTCAAATCTTTCAAAAGAGCTAGTGCCACTTGATTATCGGGCACCCGGATTCCGATGGTTTTACGCTTGGGGTGCTGCAATCGCTTAGGAACCTCGTTAGTGGCATCCAAAATGAATGTAAAGGCTCCTGGAGTATGGGCTTTGAGAAAGCGATAAACGGGATTGTCCACCTTGGCGTAGGTCGCGATTTCGGATAAATCGCTGCAGACTAGGGTAAAGTTGTGCCCTTCTTCTAATTCTCGCAATTGACGAATTCGTTCTAAGGCCTTTTTATCCCCTATTTGACAGCCAAGTGCATACGCGGAGTCTGTAGGATATACAATGACTCCTCCTTGGCGTAGGCAATCCGCTGCTAATCTAACCAATCGTAGTTGGGGATTATCCGGATGAATGTTAAGAACCTGTGTCACAAAGTTACTCCGTTGTTGGCTAATCTCCATGGAGATCGGTTGAAATTATAGCTGATTTGAGTCAAATGTTCCTGAGAAAGAAAGTGAAATCTCAGGTCTCTTGCTGTCCCCTAAGTCGGCGTGAGAATCCGACTGTCTTAAAGCTTGAGCATCCAAATTTAAAGATTTAAAGAAAATAACGAGGTTAGGACTGGACAAGACGACCTTTTCAAGACCGCCGTGAAAACATCCTTGTTGGCTTCGGTCGAAACATCCTGTTTCTCACGATCTTGAAAAGGTCGTCTTGTCCAGTCTCCTACACTCCCTGCTAAATTATAAATTCCACGACTCTGGAGACTTTTTAAAAAAGGCTCAGAATACTTCTGACTACCCCTTTCCCTCTTACTCTTAGTTCATCCTTGTGATAAGATCTAGCGATTCACTACGATTACACGAGGCGAACACTGCATGAAATTATTATTCGATTTTTTACCGATTTTATTTTTCTTCATCGCTTATTTTTTATTTGATATTTATGTTGCGACGATGGTTGCGATTGTTACATCAGGATTACAGGTGTTGAGTTTCTGGGTTAAATTTCGCCGTTTTGAAACAATGCAAGTCGTCACTTTTTTAACAATTTTTATTTTAGGTTCTGCTACAATTATTTTTCATAATCCTTTGTTTTTTAAGTGGAAACCAACAGTCATTTATTGGGTTTTTGGTGTGTTTTTTATTGGGTCACAATACTTCGGCAGCAAACCGTTTTTGCAACGTCTAATGGATTCAAAAGTTTCTTTACCTCACGCTGTTTGGCAAAAACTCAATATCTCGTGGGCAATATTTTTTATCGTGCTCGGATTTGTTAATATCTATGTTGCTTATCATTATAGTACCAATGTATGGGTGTACTTTAAATTTATTGGTGCGATGGGAGCGACCTTATTATTTGCATTAGCACAAAGCATTTACATGATGCGCTATTTAAAAGACGATAATGACAGCAAGCCCTCTTCTGCCACAGGAACATTATAATGAATGCAAAAGATCGAATCACTGTTATTAGAGAGCGTCTTACAGAGGCGCTTGCTCCTGAAAAGCTCGAAGTGATAGATGAGAGCCAACATCATGCGGGTCACGCAGGTGCAAGCACTGGTATGGGCCACTATGCAATTGAGATTCAATCTCCACATTTTAAGGATAAAAGCCTTGTGGAATCGCATCGATTAATTTACCAAGCGCTAGGCGCCCTGATGGAAACCGATATTCACGCGCTGAGAATTACCATTCTAAAAAAATAGTCGGGAAATGCTGAGCTAACTTAAACGTTGCTCATTGAATTACTCGGCGGAACCAATGAAGGTTTATCCGCGTCTTTAATTTCTCCTGATAACTCCGGCACCGGATAATATTCTTCCATTTTATTTTTACTTAAAGAAGGTGGCACTGAAATTGGATCAGAAAAATACGCATCTGTGCGAAGGTATCGACGCGTAGGATCATAATTTTTATAACTTTCACTCACAGTACTGCAGCCTGTAATGATGATTGTTCCCACTAAACAGGGTACCGCTAAAAACCGAGTAATATTCATCTTAATATCTCCACTTATGTTTTCACTGCTTCACATCCTACCGTTGTAATCGTAGGGAGAGGCGTATCCAGGCTAGAATTATAGCACACCCGCTTGAGTTAATGCTTCACGAACAACACTCTGCTTGGACTGAGTCAATTGCGTTAAGGGTAAACGAATTCCAGCAGGAATTTTACCCATTTCAGTTAAGGCCCACTTGGTAGGAATTGGATTGGTCTCAACAAATAAATTCGTATTTAAAGGATTTAATTGCAGATTAAGTTTTTCAGCCTTCTCGAAATCCCCTGAGAGGGCCGCTTCACACATTTCGTGTACTAAATGAGGAGCTACGTTAGCAGTGACCGAAATTACCCCTTTCGCACCCTGTTTCATGTACGCTAAAGCATTAATATCATCACCACTGAATATATCAATGATGGGTTTAGTCGATTGATTAGCATTTTCAGTCAATGCTTTCATGAGTTGCGCTGGGCGTTGCGGATCAGGACTCGCTTCTTTTAAGCCTACAATGTTCGAGATTTTACTTAATCGTGCTACGGTCTCAGGTAATAAATCACAACTGGTTCGAGTCGGAACATTATACATAATTTGAGGAACACCGACCGCTTCCGCAACCGCTTTGAAATGTAAATACAATCCTTCCTGAGTCGGTTTATTGTAGTACGGCGTGACTAACAAACACGCATCAACGCCTAAATCCATCGCTTCTTGAGTATACTGGATAGTGATTTGAGTTGAATTTGAACCTGTACCCGCAATAACGGGAATGCGTCCTGCAGCTGTTTCTACAGCACGACGAATGACTCGAGTGCGTTCCTCGTGAGTAATTGTCGGAGATTCGCCGGTGGTGCCCAGTACTACAATACCATTGCTGCCAGAGGCAATCTGCCACTCTATCAATTGGCTCATGACATCCAAATCTACAGCGCCGTCAACCTTCATAGGCGTGACCAACGCTACAATACTCCCATGAAACATTCCATCTCTCCCAATTTGAAAACCACGATGACACAATGTTAGCGCATAATCTAGCTTATGACCATCGAGTTATGCTAGTCTTGGGGGTTTAATTCATAAAGAAATTATAGGTGCCCCATGATTGTACTAACGTTACTCGCTCTTGCCGAAAAGGTTAAAAATCCCCTGTTTTTAATGTCGAATTTGTGCAGCCAACATCAGTGCAACATATTAAATTGCTACATGTCCACAATGAGTGGTCAGCAATGTTTCATTATGATGGTTGGTGGCAATTGGAGCGATATTGCAAAACTCGAAACTGCCCTACCCGGTTTACAATCTGAGCATGGCATTTTATTTATTAGCAATCGTCCTCCAGCAACCACAACTTCGGAAGAAGGTTATTTGCCTTATACCGCACAATTAATTGGCGTCGATGCACCGGGCACATTGGGCACAGCACTTCAATTTTTCATCACTCAGCAAATATCTGTAGATGCCGTTCGATCCGATACCATGAGTTATAATAATACACCGATTACGACTATCACACTCGCCATTAACGTGCCTGCAAATTTAAGCATTGCCGATTTACGTGATCAATTTTTACTCTTATGTGATGAGATTAACATCGACGGAAACATAGAACCTGATCGACGATAATCTTAGATTCTGCAATATTCATTCAAGGTAACCATTCACCACCTTGGATAGAATGGCTAAAACGTATAGTGAATAGGGAGGAAATAGTATGACATCAACTGAACCAACAAAAGTTCCAAACCAAGATTTTCCTGCAACGGATGGCAGCACCATCAATTTGCAGAAATTAAAAGGAAAATATGTCGTATTATATTTTTATCCCAAAGACAACACACCCGGATGCACTATTGAGTCGAAAGCGTTCAGAGATCTACAATCTAAATTTACCGAAAAAAATGCGGTGATTATTGGCGTTTCACGCGATACTGTAAAATCACACGAAAAATTTAAAACTAAATGTGAGCTCCCTTTTCCACTTATTTCCGATGAAAAAAGCGAACTCTGTCGCTATTTTGGTGTGATTGGCGAAAAAACACTCTTCGGAAAAAAATTATTCGATAGCATTATTCGCAGCACTTTTCTCATCAACCCTCAAGGAAAAGTCATCCAATCCTGGAGAAAAGTCAGCATCAAAAATCACACTCAAGAAGTTTTGGATTCAATTCCAACTGTGAATTAAACTGTAGAAGGTGTCAGATCTAAGATTAATTAATCGCTGAGATGGTGTAAAAGCCCCTGCTAGCAGATAAAGACTTATTAATCTTAGATCTGACACCTTTACTGGCTTTAGATTTGACCCCTTTAAAATACCAGCTCATCAATTTGACGTAGCACAGATAAAGTTTCAAATGCCGTATCTACGCACTCACGACCTACATGGCCTTTAGCGCCACCGGCACGATCGAGGGCTTGTAATTCGGTGTTAGTGGTGAGAACACCAAAAATAACAGGAACGCCATTTTCTAAAGCGACTTGTTGACATCCTCGCGTAACAGATTCGCACACATATTGATAATGATCGGTCTCGCCTTTGATCACACAACCAAACGCAATGATGACATTAAACGCACCGGTATCGACCATAGTTTGGGCTGCAATAGGAATTTCGACGGATCCTGGAACCCAGGCCACTGTAATCAAATCTGACGTGATTTTAAGCTCGTTTAATCGAATTAACGCACCTTCGTATAAACGCTGAGTGATTTGCTCGTTATAACGACTGACGACGATTCCTACTCGAAAAGGCGCTTCGATATCTTTGGGCTTAATAATTTTCATCCAGTAACCTCCATTTTATCAGCCAATAAATGCCCCAGCTTATCCCGTTTTGTTTCTAGATAAGTGATATTATCTACCGTCGGGGGCATCTCCAAGGACTCGCGTTGTACCACGTTAATGCCGTACTGTGCAATACCTTCAATCTTACGCGGATTGTTGGTTAATAATCGCACTTGAGTGAGTCCTAAATAACGCAAAATTTGCGCTGCGATGCCGTATTCTCGCGCATCTTCAGAAAAACCTAATCGTTTATTGGCTTCTACAGTATCCAACCCTTGATCTTGCAATGAATACGCTCGAATTTTGTTCACTAATCCAATACCACGACCTTCTTGTCGTAAATAAATCATTACCCCGCCTTCCTCACCTAAACGATCCAGTGATTTATCTAATTGCCATCCACAATCGCATCGAGCAGAGCTCAATAAATCCCCGGTTAAACATTCTGAGTGAATGCGAACTAAACAAGGTTCACTCATATCGATGGACTCTTTAATGAGTGCAATATGTTCAGCACCATCGACCAAACTTTCAAACGTTTTAATCGTAAAAGCCCCGCGATTGCGGATAGGCAATTTGGCTTTTGCCACCTCACGCACTAAACGGTCATGGTACATTCTGTAATAAATAATATCCGCAACTGAAATTATGGGACATTTATGTTTTTTTGCAAACGTCTTTAAATCGTGACCTTTTGTCATAGTGCCATCAGGATTCATCACTTCACAAATGACAGCCATTGGACGTAATCCAGTTAATCGTAATAAATCAACGCTGCCTTCTGTATGACCTTGGCGACCAAATACGCCTTTTTCATTGGCTAATAAAGGAAAAACATGGCCAGGAGTAATAAAATCTTGAGGGGTACTCGAAGGATCACACGCCCGCGAAATAGTCGTTGCTCTATCTGCCGCGGATATTCCAGTGTGAACTCCCTGAATAGCACCGAAAGACGTCATAAAATGTGGCGTCGTGGATGCACTGGCTTGACGTCGAGGTAATATTGGAAGCTGTAAACGCTGACTGTCGTATTCGGTCATAGCCAAACAAACTAATCCGCCATGTCGTATCATGAAATTAATTTTTTCAGGTGTGACATGCTCTGCCGGCAAAATCATATCGCCTTCGTTTTCACGATTTTCGTCATCCGACAAAATAATCATACGACCTTGGCGCAGCGCCGCCATGGCTTCATTGACAAGTTCTAGTCTATTGTTCATACGGTGGCTCCTTTACGAGTGGCCTTGACAACCAATTTTGCCAGCATGTCGTATTCGATGTTTACATGTGAACCGACTTTCATCAACGACAAGTTAGTCACTTCTAATGTATGTGGAATCAACATAACAGTAAATCCATCGTCCGTAAGGGTATTGATAGTTAAGCTTACACCATTTACGGCAACACTGCCTTTTTCCACTAAAAAATCGAGGCCGGGATCGGATTCACAGCACGCAAATCGAACCCACAAAAATTCTGCTTGCTCTTCAATTTGAGCGACAGTGGCTACGGAATCTACGTGCCCAGTAACGAAATGCCCTCCAAGTCGATCTCCGACTCGCAAGGATTGTTCAAGATTTACCGTTGAACCCACAATACAATTACCGAAGGTAGTGACCGCCAGCGTTTCGGGTGATAATTCCACACTGAATCGCCCATCCTTCGGGTCAATGGCTGTCAGGCAAACGCCATCGCACGCAATGCTTTCCCCCAACTCTATATCATTGAATTGAGATTGAATGGTTAAACGACGACCTTTTGTGGTAGGAACGACTTCTACAATCGTGCCAAAATGATGAACAATACCTGTAAACATGAGCCTCACCTCAAAGTAAAAACACTAACCAGCAACTATACTCCACATGATATCTGAACATTTTAGCCATTCCAAACAAGGTGCTAAATGGTTACCCTAACTATTAACTTAAAACATTAACAAAATAAAATAACATCATGATATTAAACCATTTTTATTCGCAGGACATTTCTAGAATAGCGTCCTCTCCAATAAAATGCCATTGCTTAAGAGCAAATTGATCAAATGTGAAAATCCCCTCATTAAACGCTGATTGAGCCTGATCACCTAACCATTTGGGGGCACAATAAACCAACAGCTTGTGAATAGCATTCGTCTCGATTAATGACCTCAGCAAGCGGCCACCCGCTTCGACCCACAAATCATGAACTCCATCACTGCCGATAACATGCATAATTTGTTCAAGATCCAGCAAGCCATCTTGCTCATCAATAGCTAAAAAACGTACGCCACGCTCAACCAAATCATCAGGTAGTTTGCCACTATTTTTTGAAGAATAAAATACGGTAATAGGCTGATCATTTTTCCAAATTTGAAAATCGTTAGTCAAGTTCAAATGGCAGTCGAGAATATACAATCGCTTGCTTAAACTTAATTTATCACTTTCAATATCATTAATAACATCTTGATTTATATTAATTTTATTTGCCAATACATTCAATAGCGGGTTATCTTGAATAATCGTTTTTGCCGTTGTTAAAATCGCATCGCAGCGCAAACGATACTGATAAGTTTGTTGTTTTAACGCGGTGCCCGTAATCGAGATTCTCTCTCCGGCTGGACCTGCGATTTTACCATCCAGACTCATGGCAATTTTAGCGGTAACCCAAGGTCGCTGAGAATGCTGCCAATAACGATAGCTATGATAAAACTGATCAATTTCAGGACAACCGACTTGTTGAGTATCAATACCTGCGTCTTGCAAACGCTGATGCCCTTGCCCGGCAATAATGGGATTTGGATCCTGATAGCCATAAACCACTTGCCGAATGCCTGATGCGATGATGGCATCTGTGCACGGTGGTGTTCTCCCCGTGTGACAGCAAGGCTCTAGAGTGACATATAAAGTAGCACCAGACAGATCACCACTGACTCCTCGAAGCGCCATAACCTCAGCATGAGGCTCTCCGCAGGCATAATGAACCCCTTCCGCTACAATCTCATCATCCTTCACAATCACTGCACCAACCGCAGGATTGGGCGCACAAAAACCCCTACGCGTGGAAGCCAACGCTAGCGCTCTCAACAAATACGTACGATGATCCTGCAACACCTATTCCTCTCTACAAACCTTCCAATGATATTACTTAATATACAGCCGAAACACAATGTTCTCACAATGTATCGAAGCAGAATTCTCAACATAAGCTATAATGTAGATAGGTATGTTAAGCAAACGGAAATTGCACCGCTATAGATAGGACATCACTCAACAATTTAAATGATGAGGAGATGTATCATGAAGCTGAGAAAGGTACTAATGCTAAGTTTGATCTTCTGCTTTATTCCATTTTTGAATGTCAACGCAGAAACCGAATCTACTGTCAACGCTGATGACGATCAAAGTACTGTTGCAGAGGATCAAGACAACATTAATTTATCTCGCGATAGTAATGATCAATCAGATGTTCAAACTCGTAATGTCTACGCCTACAACGACGAAGACAATAGCGATACTGATGAGTCTGCAGACGAAAATGATGACAACACCTATTTTGATGCGCGTTACCAAAAATATGCGTACAACACACCAGAATATCGAGAAACTAATGGCCACAGTCTTTTCATTTTTGATCCCAACCAACGTCGCTGGATGGCCTATAACAGCAGCGGTGAACTTGTAGGATCAGGTAAAGCCTCTGGAGGTCGGGGATTTTGTCCCGATATCCACCGTCGATGCAAAACACCCATAGGTACGTTCCATGTTTATGCGTTGGGTGGTCCTGGCTGTGTCTCTACTAAATTCCCTGTGGGCAGAGGGGGCGCACCAATGCCTTATTGCATGTATTTCCATGGTGGATTTGCGATTCATGGTTCATATGAGCTGCCTAACTACAATGCTAGCCATGGATGCATTCGCATTGAACCCTCCGCCGCGCGCTGGCTCCAAGAAAATGTCATAGGAGTTGGCACAACTGTGGTTGTAAGGCCTTATTAAACGACGCCATCATTGACGTATTATTATTTTCTGTCTAAATTTGCTTTTAGTTTAGAGCACTATATTCTATGAGAGCATTGGACGATGGATTTGAAAGTAGAAGAGGCTAAAGTCAATGATTTAGATCAACTCAATGATCTACTTCGTAAGTCAAAAACTTACTGGCCCGCTTATGCGAGTACCATTGAAGCTTTCATGGATAGGTTTAGCATTACACCCCATTATTTGCAAAAAAACACCATCAAATTATTATATCTAGATGATGAATTAGCTGGGTTTTTCAGCTTTTTCATAAATGATGAATCTAACAATGAGCTGGATTATTTTTTTATTCATCCAACTTTCATTGGCCGCGGTGTGGGGCGAAAATTATGGGAGATTTGTTGTAAATTTGCATTTGATCAAGGTCACAAAGAATTTTATATTTTAAGTAATCCCTTTGCGGAAGGGTTTTATCTTAAAATGGGCTGTGAAAAAGTCGGAACCCGTAAAGCGATAACTGCTCCCGGTGAAATCTTGCCCTTTCTCAAATACGTTTTAAATGGAGTCGCATCTTGAGTTGTGAGAAGCTTGTGCCTGGTTATCATTATACTCAACTAATTCTGAAGCCCAGTTTACAAATAAAAATCACTAAATTAACAGAACCTATCACAACTCAAGACGCGACGCCAAGTCACTCGACGCCAAGTCACTCACAGGGTGAGATACAATGAATCGGTTGTTTCGAGAGGCTCCATTTTATGATGTTTTTGGTGTGCATCTTAGTCCAGAGATGATGCCATTTGCTAAAGCCTTGCAAAGTTTATTACAGTTGAAGTATACCCACCGCGATGTTGATTTTTGCAATACACATCCACCTATCAACTACAAAGTTCAATTACTTGAACAACTTCTGAAGCAACATCAGGATTTGGATGCTAATCTCAGAGTATGCCTAGAATGGTTGCTGGAACAATTTCGAACTAATCTGCACTACCCATTTACTGTAAATGATGCCGCCAATGCTATGAATGCTCCCGTTCGAAATCTAACAGAATGTCAGCTGAAAATTACTCCCCAAACAGATTTGAAGAGCCCAACGCTGTGTGGAAGAATCTTAGCTGAAGCGGGTATCTATTTGTTTCTACCTATACCTATCAGTATTCAACTCGATAGCAGTTTAAGCAAAGATATCTTCTCCACATTACCGCGTTATTTGGCAATGGTGTTGATTTTGTCTGGTAAAAAGAAAATCAGTGTTCAGTTTCCGGAGGCTCTGATGGACTTTGATTCAACGCCCTTTAAGGTCTTAGTAAATTTATTCAGTACCCAATTTATTCTTCGAGGCCCACCTGGGGTGCCCTTTAATACTCCTGATTCGCAAAGTTGGGTTACAAGACGTTTGCTCTATATAGAAGGTCGTAACAGGACGAGCGTTGAATACTTGTTGACTGCGCTACAAAAATCAAATTTGAAACGTGAGACGGTCTCAAAACTTAACTTTATGTTAGATAATATTGCCCAGGCTATGCAATGGGCTTCAAATGGAGACACCGCTTTACTCATTCATTTGAATAAAGCACGAATGCGTATCATTGCCCAACTGGCTCAGAATGATGGTGAAAAAGGTGTTGAATTTGATTCATATTTGCAAAGTGTCTCTGAACTAACCATGGAATGTTCATTCCTCGACAAAGCCATTGTTCTGGATATTTTTAATGACAGCTGCATTTGCAACGACTTGCATGATATTCTCTCACCACTGATGAAGAAAAATGAAAGAATTTTACCTTATTTAAGATCTTTCATAGCACACAAAGCAAAAATGAAAGGCGATGTTTTGCCAAGCAATACATCTTGGGAATCAATTTTACTCAATCGAATATTAGAACAATCTTCAGATAATCCCATAAACCTTTTAACAGAAATTACTGAGTTTATTCCTATATTACAGGGATTTCCCTTGCGGTGCGCACCACACTGCTTTTCTTTGGCCTTATTACTCGTGGAAAACGATCAAGCTCCGACACATCGTGATGCGCCTACACAGTTATTGCTGGGTTATCTGCAGACCCAAGCTGAATTGCCAGCCACTTTTTTTCCTCCTCTCAAGCAACTTTTGACAATCCTAGTTTTCAAAGTACATCACTGGGATATAGCTTTTTGGCAAAGTCTTATTGAGTTATGCAGAATGTGTAGTTTATTTGTTGGCAATGCCGTTTTACGAGAATGGCTTGATGAACTGAATGCTTCTCAACAACCTAATCAACACCACGATTCAATTTCTGTGTTTGCAATAACGTGGATTCTGGGTTTATTCGCTGAAGAAATCATTGCAAAGCCACATACACCCACCGCGCTTAAATCACAGGCTGTACCTATTTATCTGAACCTTCTTTACCATCATTGGAAAAGTTTTTACTCAGTCATTGTCGAGAAATCTCAATCTACTCAATCTCCTCTAGATTCTGTTGTTTGTGTATTGAGTAAAGGAAATGCGCTTTCAAAAGATTTTATTCAGGTCATTTATGAATTGCTCGATTGCTACGAATCACCTCATGTGGTACAGTTTTTCATTCGTTTTCGCAGCCTGCCTAGTAATTATGCGGAGCAATTTTCAGAATTTCCATATAGTCATCTTATTAATAAACCTAGATCAGAAATAGAACCTGAGAAATCTTATCGAGAACGTTTAACAAGCATCATCATGCTAATAACAATGTATGATCTTGGTCATCCAACCTGGGTTTATTATTTAATCTTGATGGGGAATGAAGTGGGGCCTTACGATTATTTTTGTCGATATAAAAAAGACAACCTAGGACAATATTGTCAAATCATGCTAGAAGTTTGGTATCAATTTCAACAGTTTGGAAAGATAAACGCGATTCCGTTAACGTTTTTGATTGAGTTATTTAGCGACTATTTCGAAGCATCAGCTATACCTAATTCTCTGAGTCCAGAGTTCTCACAGAAGATTTCAAGTATGGTTGGTCTATTAACTGAACACCAATCAAAGGCGCTTATTACTCAATTTTCAAGCGATCAATCAGCGCTACTAGCATTGCAAGATGTTGGTTTTGAAATTACTGAAATTACGGCGTCGCGTCTTGAGTTGTGATAGGTTTTGCAATACCTATAATTTAATTATAGCCGAATCATCTCAATTTTTATTTTAATTTAATGTTTTTATATTTCATCGCGTTACCTGCCCGGTATATTTGGAGGTCAGTACCAAACTACAATAATTCTATGAGTATATTCACTAGTTTAATTGATGAAATTAGCAAAACCTTTCACAACTCAAGACGCGACGCCAAAATAAAATACTGGTACACTTCTTCAGATGAAATCAACGATCACTAGTTTTTTGATTTTCACTGTGTTTGCAGTGACTACGCTGAGCCATGCCTATCAATTACCCGATTTAGGCAGCTCTAGTTATTCCTCTCTGCCTCCTAGCAAAGAAAAAGAACTCTCTGTGCTTTTTATGCAAGATGTACGCGAATCAGTTCCCATTATTCAAGATCCCATTATCAATCACTACATCAATTCACTCGGCAAAAAACTGGTGTCAAATTCAACTGCTCAGGAAAAAGAATTTCATTTTTTCATCGTCGATTCAGGTGACATTAATGCATTTGCAGGACCAGGTGCACACATTGGCATTAATTCCGGAACTATTTTACTCGCAAAAAATGAAGATGAATTAGCGGGTGTTTTAGCGCATGAAATTACCCACGTCAGTCAACATCATCTCGCGCGTGCAATGGAAAAAGCCAGAGGTAGCACAGTCACAGCACTCGCAACAATTGCCGCGGCGCTCATTGTTGGAACAACAACAGGTCAAGGTGATGCAGCCATGGGCGGTTTAATGGCCGCACAAACGCTCACCCTTGAAAATCAATTAGGCTATTCTCGTGATAACGAACGCGAAGCAGATCGAATAGGGATACAAGTCCTGCATAAAAGCCAATTTAATCCACAAGCCATGCCAAAATTTTTAAGTCGCATGTCCAAACAACAAATTGATATTTTAGACGGACGCTTTTCTTATTTGCGTACTCACCCCGTTAATGAAGAACGCATCGCTGATGCAAAAGCCAGGGCCGATGAACTCTCCCCTATTCACCATGAACCTTCATTGAATTTTAAATTAATGCAAATGCGGTTATTAGCGTTGAGCGGTTCTTATAATCCCACAAAATTTAAACACTTTTCTGTAGATACGCTGAATCCCAATTCACAAGACTATTTAGCAAAACAATACGGTCATGGAATACTACTATTTCGCGGAAGAAAATTAACGGAAGCTGAAAAAGTTTTTCGTTCTTTGCATCAACAACATCCACAAAATAGTTTATTTTCAATTGCTCTGGCCGATGTCTATCGAGAACAACACAAAATTCTGGCTGCTGAACAATTATTAGAAAAAAGTTATATTCTTGATCCCGACTTTTCTCCTTTAGTACTCAACTATTCTGAAATTCTTATGCAGCAAAATCACTCTGAAAAAGCACTGCAATTACTGACAAATTTTACGAGAGAACATCCAAATAATAACGTTGATCTTCTAGAAGCACTGGCACAAGCCCAAGCAAAAAATGGTTTAACGAGTCGGGCTTATCTCACGCGCGCCCGAATTTACCATCTCACTGATCAACCTAAACGTGCTCGTTTGCAATCCCAACAAGCCCTAAAATATGCTGGTGAATCTGAAAAAGCTTATATCAAAAATGAGCTGATGCTAAATGATGGCGTCGCGTCTTGAGTTGTGATAGGTTTTGCAATTTTGATAAATATAATAAGCTAAATAGTCTCAATTTTTAATTTACCATACAGAAAGAATTGATATTATTATAAAATCTAAACAATTCCGCGAATAAATTCCTTAGATAAAATCACCCAAAACAGCAAAACCTATCACAACTCAAGATGCGACGCCAAATTTAGTGTCAAACGCTGTAAGAGAAATTGAAATAACGGATTTTCTTCGGGATTATAATGGTCTCCGTAAATTCCCAAATTTCCCATGGGTGTCATATGAACCATTTCTTCCACGACGATGCCTTCATTGTTTTTGTGACGGGATTGTAGAATTCCAACGAGAGAACCCTCTAAGAGAACCACCTCATCTTTTTTTGATGCAAGACAAGCTCGATGAGTTTTTGGAAGTTCTAAATAAAGTTCTGCACCATCACATTGGTAAGCAGAGAACATATGATTGCTAAAAAAACGTGCGGGTCTAGATAACAGTGAAGAAAAAGATCCAGCAGCCGCCGCTGCAAAATCACTCACACTATTGGGTGGTCGATCACCAAAGTAATGCACAATATGACCTGCTTTCATCAATTTATTCGCGGCTAAAACCCCAACTAATCCACCTAATGAGTGACCGTGTAATACGATTTTATCTGCAGAAATTCCTTGTTGAATGAGATCGAGAACCTGATCCATTGCTTGATCAGCAAGGTCTTCAATACCCTCGTGTGAACCAGGACTCGCAATTGAACCACGGTAATCAAAACTGAGTATCTCGATGGCCTTCACCTGAGCTTTATTAGTCTTAATAAGCCGTGTTGCCACACTTAATGTATTGCCTAACATGTGATGTGAATTGGCACCATTTCCATGCAAGCCTATAACATACAAATCTGCCTGATGATCGCCCGGGCTATTATTTGTTCGGTTTAAACGAACTCTGAACGTGTTCAAACAGGTTTTTTTTCTATCAACTACATAATAGCGTCTGATTAATACATTAGGGTCTTTTCTTAGATCCCACAATCGTTTAGAAAATGTGGGGAGCATCTGATGCTGTTCGACAAAGCCTTTACGTGTATCCTCATCGGCAATAAAAGGCACGATAAGGCGTAAACTGCTAAGGGAAGAATAGGCGCTGCTTTGGTTTCCCTCTGGTAGAAATCCTATATACGCATTAAAAATGAGATCATCCGATTGATAATAGGCAGTAATAGCTCCTTGCATTTCTTGACGTCGCATTTCCGACTCAGCAGGTCCTGGTAGTCGAAATTCAGTGGATAAATCAATAAGAAGACTACCTACGTGGGGCTGTATTCCATCGATTTGTCGATTTTTTATTTCACGCTCGAGGATACTTGTTTTATCGTCCACGTAATCTCTCTCTAATTAAATGCATCGATACCTGTCAAATATTTTCCCAGAATTAAATGATGAATATTATCGGTTCCTTCATAAGTAAATACAGATTCTAGATTAACAACATGACGCATGACAGGATATTCAATACTAATTCCATTTGCGCCCATTAAATTTCGAGCCATTCTCGCAATTCGAAGTGCTTCACGACAATTATTCATTTTCGCAAGTGAAATCATTTCTGGTGTTGCTTCGCCGATATTCATTAAACGACCCAATTGGATATTTAAACATTTTGCTTTAATTATTTCGTTATACATATCAACCAAATCTTTTTGAATTAATTGATAAGAGGCTAAGGGTTTCGCAAATTGATTTCGTTCTGCTAAATAATTGCTGGCGGTGTCGAAACAACTTTCAGCAGCTCCAATGACACCCCAAGAAATTCCAAATCGCGCTTGATTAAGACAGCTTAAAGCGCAACTTAATCCTTTTTCTGTACCTGGCAACATATTTTCTTCCGGAATCCAGCAATCATTCAAGCTAATTTCACCTGTACTGGAAGCCCTCAAAGAAAATTTATGTTTCATCTCAGAACAAACAATACCATCGCGATCAGTTTCAACTAAAAATCCTCGGATTCCATCGGAGGTATGAGCCCAAATTAATGCTAAATGCGCTAAAGGCGCATTCGTGATCCACATTTTGGATCCATTTAATACCCAACCATTATTGGATCGTTTTGCATGGGTTTTCATACTGCTAGGATCAGAACCCGAATCAGGCTCTGTCAGTCCGAAACAGCCAATCACCTCACCTTTGGCCATACGAGGCAGCCATTTTTGCTGCTGCTCTTCTGATCCAAAGCGAAAAATAGGATACATACATAAGGAACTTTGTACTGAAG
Source organism: uncultured Gammaproteobacteria bacterium (assembly GCA_963725255.1). GTDB lineage: Bacteria > Pseudomonadota > Gammaproteobacteria > JAIEPX01 > JAIEPX01 > JAIEPX01. The sequence goes on from CAVRXV010000009.1 coordinate 102,845, forward strand.
CAAAACTTCGAAGAGCGCTATCCCCCCGCTCAAGCTCCTGACAAACTAAACCATAACTATAAGCACTTGCATTTGAGCCACCCACCGACTCTGGCAGTCGCATCCCAAAAATTCCAAGAGCTGCCATTTTAGCGATCAATTCTTGAGGGAAATGCGCAGATTCATTGGCAGGCGCTAACAATGGTTCTGCAACTTCCGTCACAAAACGACGCACTGCATCACGAATCATCAACTCTTCGCTTGAAAACAATGTATCGAGCATTAATATATCTTTCATTAACAGTCATCCCTCACAAGTTAACAGTAATAGCATAGCACACAGGTCCCCAACACCCAAAATTCCTTCACCGGAAGAAGCTGAGCACTGAATCATCACAAAGAAAAATCACTCACGCTATTAATATCACTGGGTAGTTGGTCTGCCTCAAACAGTGAACGAAAGGAAACAAGAGCGTCTTCTAGACTTAACCCCTTCAGTTCAATCGGATAATTCAATCGATTAACAAGATTTTTAATAAAAATCTCAAGAAACCTTGCTGAGAAGGTATTTGTAGACCCTTCATCGAGAAATTCCGAAATTTCGCGAGCCATTCTTACTTTGCTAAAAATATTCAACTCGCATCGTCTCAAAAGCTCTTTAGCTTTATTTACTTCATCCGCGTATTCGTTGTCTAACCCATATGTTGAAGAGAAAAAATTAATCGAACTCGGTTGATTTTCGTACGATTCAAATTCTGTTATAGCGTCTGAGATAGCCTCAATGAAAGACATGTGTTCGCAAAAAATAATAAATTTATCTGATTGCTGAACAACCATAGTAGCGTAAGAAAATTCTTTTACCCTACAAAAATCATAAAACTTTTTCAGTTTCTTTAAAAAATCGTCACGACAATTAAAAGCGCCTATAAGAATAGCTGAATCTGAAAGTGTAATAAGTGATATCGATTTCATTTTATTACATAATGCTGTTATTTCACATTGTATAGAAACATTTCTTTCAACAACCGGAACAGCGCTCAAGATCACCAAATAAAAAATTAATTTCTGTCGTTGATATCCACTTATTGTTTGTTTTTCCTGTATTCTGTGAAATAACTCACATCGTTGCAAAATCCAATAAACATAATGGGCCAAATCTGCGTTTTGAGCTAATTCAAGCTGATGATTTCCAGTAGCTGAACCCATCAGAAAATGAAGTGCTGTTGCAAACCCACCATAGTTTAAAACAGTGCCCGCTTTTACATCGAGTAAGCTATTAAATCGAGATTGCAATATTTCACGGTAATACAATGATAATTTTTGTGAGCGAGGGAAGCCATGTAGAACATTGGGTTGATCGCTCTTATCATCTTCAGCAGAACCTTCTTGTTTCTCTGGGGTCTGAGATTCGTCCAATTGAAGCTCAATACGTATGGCATCTGCAAACAGCCAGCATTTTTTTGCCTCAATAATAACGTCATCCTTCACTGAACCATCGATTTGATCTGCTAATTCTAAGCAATCATCCATTGCTTCAATAGCCAGTTTTCCTAACTCAAATAAAAAGTCTCGTAGCTCCGCCTTTCTTTTTAAAGATTTCTCTAACAATGAAAATTGTTCTGGAATTTTCGCATCTACCAGCGATATAACCCATTGCATTCTCACGCGACGTGATGTGAAATGATCATGAATAAGATACAAAAAAATTAGAGTATCAAACCCTATCACTGCGCTCTGCTCTTTTAGAAAATCAGGACTTATACCAACACCGAAGTAATATAAAACAAATCCATACAGATCATTTTCTTGTAATGATAAGTTAGACATTAAATCATTAAATTCAGTTTTTATGACTTCACATAAGTGGTCTTTGCGCAATCTATAACAGGTCAAATAAGCCCTATGTAACATCTGAGCAGCAATTTTTATATTATCGTTGTTTTGTGCAATTGCTTTTATTCTCTTCGTTGCAAGATTGACCAATCCAAAAGGATCACCCAAAACCATAATATTGTTCGTATCTAACTTGAGCTCTGTTATCTTGACTTCTTTATATTTATTATCAAAGAGGTTTTTAACTGAGGTATCATCTCTACCATTATTGGAAACTAACTCTAATTCGAGTTGCTCTATTGCAGTAATCAATTTTCTAATATCTATTTGTCTTTTAAGACCTAAATTAAGGCCCAATCTATGGCTGTCTTCAAGGCCTTTTTCAAGAATGGCTTTAACAGCGGGATACCCTGAAAATTGAGAATTATTTAATCGGGCTTTAGAAACCTCGCCTTTTAGAAACATTTCAACTTGTTGAAAATGTGCTTCAGGGTTCAATTCCTCAATTAACGCTCTTTGAAAACAGTCCCAAGCAAAAGAAAAATTAGGCTTACCTTGGTGTTGTCCGTGCCCTTTTCTCGCCATAATGCCTAGAAAAACCCAAGCATCTTTTTGATTCAATGAAACTGCCAGCTCAAAATAATGTTTAGCGAGTGCATCATCCTGTTGAATTCCCGCGCCAATGTAATAGGCCACTCCAAGCAACGTAGAACATCTCGCAGTGCAACCACTATCATCTGAATTGTTATGTGAGACTGAACACTCTTTTTTATTTCTACAGAGCCGCAACGGAACTTTTAGATGCTCTCGTTCGTATGATCTACAAACGAGAAGAATTCGACTGGTCTGGTTCTCAGTGAGCTCAAAATTTAAACAATGATACAATAATTGTTTAAATTCTTTTATATCATCGAAAAGCGCTCTTCTGACTTTTTCTTCAAATCGATTTAACTCAGCAAGAGATGAGGAATTGAATTGTTTTGTTTCGTCTTTATTACCTTGCATTCTCTTTTTCTACCTATAATTAACTTACTCTCAAGTTGTTCAAAACAAGGATTCGCATCTCACGAGTTGAACTAAACCAAAAAATCATCGTCGTAACTTCTGAGCCTGCGCTATAATTTCGAGCAACTTTGCACCATCCTCGCTCTCGGCTGAGTAGTAGGGCAATAGCCTCTCAAAATAGCTAAGTGCTTGATTATATTGATGCTTATTATACGCGTCAGTGCCCAATAGAGTCAATGCAACAGGTGAATCAGGTGCTTTTTTAAGGACTTCCACCAATAGGGCATGTGCCTGGGGATTCAAGGTATTGTCATGTTGTATAAACAAGGCCTGAGCCAATGCCACCTGGGTATCCACTTCCACAGGATTAAGCTTATAAGACTTTTGAAGGGCTTTAACAGCCTCTTCAGTTCGCTGGTCATGCAAGTATAATTTACCTAATAAGTACCACCCTTTTGCGCTCTCAGAGTTTTGCTCAAGATGCGCCTCAAACTCATGAATCAATTTTTCGCGTGATGCCTTGCCTTTAAGATCATCACCCATCTCAGCCATTCGTTGTTGTACTAAAGCCGCTTGTTGAACACGATCATATCCACCCCAAAAGTAATACAATAATCCCGACAAAACCGGGATAAACACTACAATACCCATAAGCATTAAACTATTTTTAGAGGAAAAAAATGTTCGTGAAAAAGGCCAAAGAATAATTCCTAGTGCCGTCGTGGTTAATAAAATTACGCATAGCCAAAATATCATTTGCTTTTTCTCACTGTGCGAGATAATACGATCACTCCCACAAGCAAGAGTAATAGTGGACTAGCCCAAAGTATCCACGTTTGCTTTACCACCGAGGGTTCTAAAAGTACATATTCACCATAACGTCGAGTTAAATGTTGTTTAATTTCATCATTAGTTTTTTTTTGAATAATTAAGTGATAAATTTCTGATCGTAAGTCAGCAGCAAAGGGCGCATTTGAATCCGAGATGGCTTGATTTTGACATACTAAACAGCGCACTTCCTGAGTCAATTTTGAAAATTGATTTTTTTGTGTGTTTGATTCAAAAGGATAAAGATCATCGCCTGCAATGATGGGTAAAATCCAAAAAACTAAAAATAAAGACAAATAAGCTTTCTTAATCACGATTTTTTCTCAACAATTTTATTCGAGGAACTATTTCTTGTGACCACACTCGATCATTAACTGGACCCGATATTTTATAGCGCACTATTCCATCTGCATCGATTAAAAAAGTTTCGGGTGTGCCATAAACACCTAAATCCATTGCCAAACGCCCAGAATCATCTTCAATTATTTTTTTATACGGGTTTTGATGCTCTTTCAACCATGCTTGAGCTGAATATTGCGCATCTTTATATAACAACCCATACACAGGAATTTTTTCATTTCTGGCGGTATCGACCCAAAATGGATGTTCCGTTTTACACGTACTACACCAGGTTGCCCACACATGCAAAATCGAAATATGTCCTTTAAATACAGATCGATTCAACTTTTCAGAAGGATTTCCCAAGGAAGGCAAAGAAAACTCGGGCAACGGTTGATTTATTAATGCAGAAGGAATTTGCCTCGGATCTGTTCCTAATCCTTTCCAAAAGAATAATACTAATATCAGAAACACTATCAAGGGTATTGCGAAACGAGTGATTCGGAATAATGTGATCATTGCGGTCTCCTCAAAACTCGAGCGCGAGCGTACGCTGCAAAAAGTCCACCTAACATCATCATCACCCCACCAGCCCATATCCATCGAACAAAGGGTTTCACATAAAATCGAAATGACCAACTCTCTTTGTCTAAAGGTCGTCCCAAAACAACGTAAATATCGCGCCAGAATGTGGCGTAAATGGCGCTTTTGGGTTGGGCATTATCTTGCACAGGATAAAAACGAACTTCTGGTTTTAAAGTAATAATTTTTTTATCCAACTGTTTTATCGTGATATTTGCCTGAGTGGCTTCAAAATTGGGACCAGAATACTGCTGAATGCTGTCAAAAATAAACTGATATCCGCTAAGCGTCGTACTTTCTTTTTCTTTCAAGCGCACTTCTCTCTGCTCACCATAGGCCGTACTCAAAATAATGCCGAGTATGGTCACAGCGACTCCCACATGAGCTAACGACATACCTAAATAACCGGGCGTTAATTTGCGTATTACTCGACCACCTATTGCATTGCGGACACTCCAACCTTGTAGTGTGGCCAACATTATCCACAGTGCCGCACTCACTCCAATGACCACTGTCAATGACCAGTGTCCTGTTATTAATTTTGGTAATAAAATACCGAGTGAAAGCGATAATAAAAATGTCCAGCGCAAACGTTTCCACAACAGTGTCATATCATTTTGTTGCCAATGAAAAAGAGGCCCTATTCCTACGAGAAAAAGGAGTGGAATCAGCATTGGCCATAAAACGGTATTAAAATACGGGGGACCGACTGATAATTTTCCTAAACCTAACGCATCAATGATTAGTGGATACACAGTTCCTAATAAAATGGTCAGTACGATTGAAGTGAGTAAAATATTGCCTGATAAAATTAAGGTTTCTCGTGACCATAAGGTAAATGTGCCTTCATTCCGAATAGCCTGTCCACGCCATGCATACAACAATAATGAGCCACCAATGACGACGGCTAAAAATAATAAAATAAAACTTCCACGTGCACTATCAACGGCAAACGCATGAACAGAAACCAAAACACCTGAGCGCACTAAAAATGTTCCAATTAAACTGAAAGAAAATGCAGCAATTGCCAACAACGCCGTCCATGCTTTAAAAGTATTTCGCCGCGCAGACACCATCAAAGAATGAATTAAAGCTGTTCCTGCTATCCACGGCATGATCGAAGCATTTTCGACGGGATCCCAAAACCAAAAACCACCCCACCCTAATACTCGATAGGCCCACGCGCTGCCTAAAGTGACGCCTATCGTTAAAAAACTCCAGGCTAATAACGTCCATGGTCTAGTCCAGGCCGCCCAATTCGCATCAAGTCCTCCACGCCACAATGCCGCAATAGCAAACGCAAATGCGACAGAAAATCCTACATAACCTAAATACAACATCGGTGGATGAGAAACTAAACCAGGATCTTGTAACAATGAATTAAGATCACGGCCGTCCGTAGGAGGAATAGGTAATAGACGTTCAAACGGATTCGACGTCATTAATATCAACAAATAAAATCCAATGGCCACCAAAGCTAAAACAATTAATACTCGCGCTAAAAAATCGAGAGGCAAAGATCGACTAAAAAACGCAACAGCGGCTGTCCAAGCACCTAATAACGTTACCCACAATAATAAAGAACCTTCATGACTACCCCACACTGCACAAAATTGATAAATGTGTGGCAATTTACTGTTTGAATTCTGCGCAACGTACGCGACACTAAAATCATTAAGTAAAAAACTAGCCGCTAATGTTGCAAAACTAATCACAACAAATAAACATTGAGCATAGGCCGTTCGACGAGCAACGTTCAATAAATCTTCACGTTGAAAATACAACCCTAGACTAGGCACAACAACTTGGACAATTGCAATCACCATCGCTAAAATTAATGCAAAATGTCCGATTTCTGGAATCATATTTTGCCTTCAGCTTTTTTAATTGCAGGGGGTCTATAATTTTCATCATGTTTTGCGAGGACCTGATTGGCGACAAAATCACCTTTAACATTTAAATGCCCTTGCACCACTAATCCCTGCCCTTCGCGAAATAATGCTGGTAAAATTCCATCATAATGCACCCAAACTGATTTAGAATAATCCGTCAATTGAAAATGCACACCTAATCCTGTTTTATCGTGACTCACTGACCCTTTTTCTACCATACCTCCCATCCGAAATTGAGGTAATTTTTGCATGGCGACAGGATCAACTTGGCTCGGTGTAAAATATAAATTGATATTTGATCGTAATGCATATAGTACTAAACCTGCCGCCACTGAGAGTCCAAACAGCATAATTCCCACTGTAATTAGCCGACGTTTACGCTGCGGTTTCATCAATCAAAAAACTCTTTAGTAATAATTTTCGCTGTCTTCGGGTGATTAAAACGCCGGCAATAAAACTTACAAACAAAGCCCCGTAAGCTCCCCACACGTAGACTCCGTGACCACCCATTGTGAGAAATTCATACCACGATTGAAATGAAGAAGACATCACTAATACTCCAAAATTATTTTCTTTAACACTACTCTTTAACCTTTAAGTACCTGTCCAACCCAATGAGCGTGACGTTCACGCCTGAGTAATTCATTTCGTACACTCATCAACAATACTGCTGCAAAATACGAACAAAATGCAATAATCATTGCTAACAACGGATATAACATGCTGGGTGCGATCGACGGTGATCCTAGTTTTAACAACGTTGATTGTTGATGCAACGTATTCCACCAATACACTGAATAATGAATGATCGGCAAATCGATAACACCGACTAATAAAAGAATACTCGTCGCTTTTGAGGCGCGATCTTGATCAGGAATCGCTGAACGTAAACCTATCACACCAAAATAGAGAAAGAGTAAAATTAATTCGGATGTTAAACGCGCGTCCCAAATCCACCACGTACCCCACATGGGTTTACCCCATAGCGCGCCCGTTAGCAAAGCTAATCCAGTAAATAATGCACCCAACGGTGCACTCACGGCAGCTATCACATCGGCTATTTTAATCTTCCAAACCAAATAAACCAGTGCACATCCTGCCATCAGACAATAAACACCCAATGACAACATCGCCGCTGGTACATGCACAAACATGATCCTATACCCGTGGCCTTGCTGATAATCCCCAGGCGCCAACCATAGGCCATCGAATACTCCGAAGATAAAAGCCGCGGCAAAGACTATCCACAACCAAGGTAGGCAGTATCCACTGATTCGGTAAAACTCTCGGGGAGATGCTAATTGCTTCACTCTAATCTCTTCTAACACCGTGAAAGCATTGATTTTGCCATAAATTAGCCCTAGAGGTAAGGGGGGAAGGAAAACTCCCAGCCCTTCTGGATTGCCACGCTTCGCTCGCAATGACAAATACTGAGATTGGGCAATATGGGGTCAGGTCTAACATTGAACCTAGATTCTGCAGTTGGGAGGTCTTTTAGACCTGAATCCTAAATGATGAGCTGGTTTCAATGTTAGATCTGACCCCATAAAAAGGGGCTCCGTCCAGCAGATCGGAGCCCCTGTCGCATTTCCATGCTATTTTAATAGGCTGTCCATAATTTCTCTCCCTCTCTCATAATGAAACTCATTCCGTGTGTTTCATAAAGAACTTCTTAATAATCAAAATAATTGCAGATACACCTACAGCAATGTAGATACCTCTTGTAATCATACCAGCCCCAAACAAGGTCTCGACCAAGTTATAATGAAAAGCACCGACTAAACCCCAATTTAGACCACCTACAATTAGCAAGATTACCGCAATAGTTATGACGACTTTAATGACGCTACGCATATACAACACCTCCTACTATAATTTTAGTACATATTTGTGGATTTACAAGTCGATATAGCGTGATTTAATGACGATAAATGCTTAATTTAATTATATTTGTCGGTTTATTTATTATCTTATTTGATCAAATGCCGAGGGGGTAATTAGCCAGGGCAAAAGCCATACTTAAACACCATTACTTTATAGTGTCATAATTATGGCGTTAACTACTTAAGTTGAGACTGCAGAGAAACTGCAACTTTAGATTCTTCAGATTTCTGATCAATTTCTTTTCTCATCCTCTCAAACATTTTTCGAGGATTATAATTAGCCGGATCTCGCTTACATGCTTCTTTGAATTTTTCTAATACAAATTCTGGTTTTTCGCTCTTAGTTTCATTTAATATCGCCATCCACTCTTCATCGGTGTAATCACTCGCTTGGATATAATGAAATCGATTCATCAACGCCAACGAGATTACTTCCCCTGGATTTTGCGAAGCCATCACAAATCCGTTAGGATTTACCTCAAATTGCTCTCCTACCACCTCATGTATTAAGGCAACCAGATCAGGATCTTCCGGTAATTCTCCTTCCATGAGCGCTATCAATAATTTTTCGATTCGCGTATCGATTTCATCTAAAATAATTTTCGATCCATCACATAACGCTCTAATCACTAAACGCGCTGCTTCATCGCCTTCATCCAATGAGATCTCATAGTATCGTTTTAATGGATCAGGATGATCTTTACTATAACCCTGTTGTTCTAGTTCTAATATAGCTTTATATAAACTTGATTTTCCAATACCTGAAGGACCTTCCAGTAATATTCCTCGACGATAAGTACTGTTTTTATCTGCCGCAAGCGCACAAACCGCGAGATCTTCTTCTATAATTTCCACTAGTGAAAATTTCGTTGAAGGAATAAATAAATTACCGACTTTCGTGACCTGAGATTGTCCGTCTTGACTTTTCCATCCGATAGCTTCTTGATAGGCTTTTCGCTGTTGTAAATCACGAATCATAAATCCAAACTCATGCCATTGTGCTCGCTTCACAGCTTCATCTAAATTTCCAGTTGATTTTACTGCAACAATAAATCGCTGTACTAACGATCTTAAATCTCGTAATGAAATCTCACAATGGGGTTCGTAATCTTTAACATGATAAAATGACCAAAGTAATTTTTCAGAGATGTGATCTGCATCAGCTTGGTTCAAATTGAGTTCCAACAATTTAGGGTCAATGATATTTTTTCTCAACCATTTTTCATGAGGCATCTCAAATAAAACGGTTTCAGCATATTCTTGAATAAAAGCATGAAAAAAACGATTCGCATACGTTTCAGGATTTCCACTACCCACGACTTTAAGCTGCGGTGTACTCTTATAATATTTACCTCTATAGTGAACAGGCTCTTTCGGACCTCTAAAAAATCCTTTAAACACATCCAAAGTACCTGGCTCTTCCATATTCACTTCATCGGGATTATTCACAATGGGTTTATCATTCACCGGTTGTGCCGATAAACAAGCTTCCAGTTGCATAAGACCTTTAAAATAATGGCCCTCAGGCAATTGTGAACGCAACTCTCGTGTTTGATACGATTTACCGGTTCCTGGTGTGCTTTTCAAGAAAATCGCGCGTGTATTTGGATTATCAAATAAGGCCTGCAATTGCTGTGTAGGTTTATGCTCATTGCCAAGAGACACAACGTTCTCTTTAATTACGTCACTCTGTAGCAAGTTAAATAATTTTTCGATAAGTACACTATCGGTTAATTGTGGTTTTCCGTTTTTGTATTGAACACTTTTTTCTAAAGAATCCCCGAGTAATTCTCGAAGGATTTGACCGTAACAACAATTCAATGCTTTCCAAACATGATTCGCTAACTCTTCTTTTGTTTCGATCTTTTTAGCTTTTCTTAATCGAGTCCATTTTACACTATGAACCTGCTTATCACTTCTTTTGGGTGCAAATAAAATTTTTGCGATCACAGACAAGAAGGCAAAATTATCCGAATTTTTCGGATAATCATAATGAAATAATCCTTTGATAGGATTTTCTGGATGAACTGATTGTAGACTTTCATCATTTAATCGCCTAATCATAGATGTGAGTCGACGATACGTTAACGCAGGAACAGGCGGTTGACCAAGTCCTCGGTGACTCAATTGGCTTGCACAGTCAAAAAGGAATTTAATTTTATTAGCCAACTCATGATCTTGAGGGGGCAACAATTCTGCGTAGTCTTTAAAATGATACTGCTGTACTTGTATTTGCTGATACGGATATTGCTCTTGATACTCAAAAGGCATCACACAAATGAGCTGTCCTTTAAGCTCAACCGATTTTCCATTTTGATTAAATCGTGCAAAATCGGGATATAAAAATGGCAGCAGTTGTTGATAAAGCAATAAGCTCATCGCGCCATTTAAAATAATGGTTTTTCCTTTAATCAGATCATTCATCACAACAAAGGGCTCGTACTCAAACTCAATTTTTCCGTGTTCATCACGCCGATCATCAAGTTTGGCCATCAATTCCTGATAACTCATTTGAGGGTTCACATCGACAATAATGGCTTTGGGTAAAAGTTCCGCTTTTAACTGATTGACATAGAGATCCGGATCGTTAGAAAAAACTAGCCTGCTCGTTTCTGTAAGCGCATTCTGCTCACCATTGTAAATCGCGACCCCTTCGATTTCACCGCCGGGTAATAACGTAAAAGTGAGGGGTCTCTGAGGAAATTCCTGATATCGATCTAATAATTCTGTCCATTCTTCTCGCGTAATTCTTTCTGTAATATAAAATTGATTTTCTTCGGTGGCAAACCACGGTAACGTTTCCGTGCGCATTCTTTTTTCTATATCAACCACTTCTCGATGAAAACACTCGAATAAATTATTCGCGTTGCAAAAAACGCCTAAAGGTGATTGATCATCCGGTCTAGATTTAACGGTGATATTATCATTCTTCAGAGCATGCTCTTTTTTCACTGTTTGAATCACACAAGAATCTGGCAGTTCAAGAAATTGAGCATTGATATAAATTCGTCTCTCTGCTTGTAATCGATTTAAAAAAGTATTGAAATTTTGAGTATCAGGGCAATTTAAGAGCCGTAAATTTTTCTTTTCATTTTTGGCTTTTACTAACGCGCCATTCTCACGCACCTGATAGCCATTCTCATCCACGACGATTTCTCCAAATAATCGCTCACGCCAATTTGGCATTTCGTATAAATCAACCTCAATAGTGTCTTGGCTAGCAATATTTGACTCAACAGAAATTAATTGTGGTTTATACGATTGGCTCAACAAAAATGGGGTCGTTCGAGAGAAAAAGGCTCTAGGTCCGTTTCTAAACTTATCCTGAATAAGACTGATTATTTTAAGAGAAGCACAGACTGGATGCCCCATCAAGTTTCCTTTGGGCTCCAGCATGGACATATAACTCTTTTTTTGCCGCTTCGTAAAATCAGTCCAATTAATAACAACAATACCGCCAGTTCTAAGTAATTCTCTCAAAGGCCCTTCTACAAAACCTCTATTTCCATCGGCTATTTTCACAGACTTCACATAACGTCTGAGATCAGAGGGATTATGGACGTATAGAATATTTGTAGGCCAATTTAAATTTTGGCTATTTAATATTTCAGATCGTATGCCTGCAAATACTTTTATAGGATCTAAATTATTCGGTAAACGTAATAACGGAGCATGCGCCGCTTCTTTCGAGAGCAACGGTACTATTGACGTGAGTATTTTTACCGCAGGAAAAGGATCAGTGGCTTCACGGGCTTTTTCTTCGGCAAGTCTTCTGACTTCAACTTCTGCGGCTTCTCTCGCTTTTCTTTCTTCCTCTTGGCGCTCCTTCTCAACTGCCTCTGCTTTAAGTCTTGCTTCTTCACGTGCTCTTGTTTCAGCTAGCTCTTGTGCTTTTCTTTCTTCCTCTAGGCGTTCCTTCTCAGCTACTTCTGCTGCAAGCCTTGCTTCTTCTTCACGTGCTCTTGCTTCAGCTTCTTCTCGCACTATTCTTTCTGCCTCTAGACGTTCTTTCTCAGCTACTTCTGCTGCAAGCCTTGCTTCTTCTTCACGTGCTCTTGCTTCAGCTTCTTCTCGCGCTTTATTTTCTGCCTCTAGACGTTCCTTCTCAGCTGCTTCTGCTGCAAGTCTTGCTTGTTCTTCACATGCTCTTGTGTCAGCTAGTTCTTGTGCTTTTCTTTCTTCCTCTAGGCGTTCCTTCTCAGCTGCTTCTGCTGCAAGTCTTGCTTGTTCTTCACGTGCTCTTGTGTCAGCTAGTTCTTGTGCTTTTCTTTCTTCCTCTAGGCGTTCCTTCTCAGCTACTGCTGCTTTAAGCCTAGCCTCCTCTTCACGCACTCTTGCTTCAGTTTCTTCTCGCACTTTTCTTTCGGCTTCTTGACGTTCTTTCTCGGCTGCTTCTGCTTTAAGCCTTGCTTCAGCTTCTTTTGCTGATACTGCTGAACTCAATGTATTATCATCAAGCTCCTGTTTATCCTTGGGTGTTTCTGAAGCAGCCCCACTCCCAGCACTATTATCCTGTTCAGGCGCGCGCTCCGAAATCAATTTAATAAACGGATTTACAGGCTCTGGAGCAAGTGCCGCAGATTTTTTCACTAAATCTAAAACTACTCCACCACCACTACACACACCATAACGTACAAATCCCGATTTAGTATAAAAAAGAAACTCTCCAAACATATGCTTACGACTAGAAAACATCGTGAATGGAATATTTAAATAATGACATAGGAGCATAAATACTTCGGTGCGATGTCTACAAACACCGCTAGAATTTTTTATTTGATATAGAATGATATCCAGTGTAAGAGCAGATTCGTTGTTGGGAGTCTCTTCTTGATTAAAATTTCTGCAAAATTCAAATATACACGATAACTTTTCTTTAAGCGGTACATCGGGTCTGTTCAAGAGTCGCAATTCATCCACGCCTTCAATCACATCTCTTAATAGTATGATTAAATCAGCTTTTAAAAGAGGTCGTTGCGAAAGGCATATTTTCAGGTCATTGTTAATATTTTCTAATAAGTAATTTTCTTGAATATCAAATCGATACGCTATTTGTACATGTTTTGTTGACTTACCTGATTTTAATGCAACACTCACCTTACGTTCAACAGGATCTAATATCAAATCTAAATCCTTTGCTTCATTACAGAAAACAACGAGTTGATCAGGAGGATATAAAATGGGTGTAGTAACCAATGTGATCTCTTGATCTGGTTTGATTTCAAAATCAGCGTAAGACATTGCCCAATTCGGATGTTGATTCACATAGCGTTTTAAATCATGAAGAGTATTATTCTCGAGATGATAGCAGTGTTGATATTTAACCAAAGGAATTCTTCGAGCATCTTTAGGCTGGTAACAAAAAGAAAGAGTACGCCGGCTAACATCACATACTATAGTATTATATGCAGAAAAACGAAAATAATTATTAATTAATAAACCTCGTTTATCATAGACCATTAAGAAATTATCTTTTTCATCACCAGCACTTTTTTGACTATTTTCATGATAATGCGTAACAAAACCAGTTTGAGAGTCAGGTGAATAAACTGTAGAACCCTCAATTCTCATTGTATTATATTTGTGTCTATTCGTTCCTTGAGCATCTTCATATTCATCATTATCTTTAAGTACCTCATCAGCATAGTCCTGGAAAGACCGCCATCGTTTTTCTTCCTTTTCTCGATTTTCTTCTTTTTCAACTTGTTTTTTTCTAAGTAAAGTTAGTGTAGATAGTAAAGGTAAAGTAATTTGCTGTGGTTCTATAGCAGTAGAAATGCCTGTACTGTGCTGAGAATTTCCTCCTAGTAATGACTGAACATTATGGTCAATTATAGGATAGAGCTGTGAAAGATGACCAGCATACTCTGCCTGTATTAATTTACAATTTACAATTTTGACTTCTTCAAGGGTTTTTAAATGATCATCTAAATTAGGCATTCTAAGCATTGGGTTTGCTATGAGTTGAATGGATCTAATCGATTTAGGCAAATCAGTGATTGCTGTAATGCCTTTCGTTTGTGTAATTATTAATTTTCTTAGTTTAGTAAACGCTTTAAAAGATATTTCTCCAAAGACCGTATTATTAGATGCTATATTAATACTCGTAATTTTATCTTCAAGACCTGTTAAAACTAACTTCTCATTCGAAGTCACATTAAGATGAATTTTTTGACAGTTCAAAGAACGTATCAGTCGAATAACATTTTCATCCTGATAAGCGATAGCATTAACGTAGAGTGAATAAATGAATAGCCCACCATTGAATCGTAGGTCTGTTTTTTGATTATCATCATACCATAGAATTAATTCTGTAATGTCCGCTAAACTTCTTAAGTCTAAAAAAGCGAGTTCAGAACAATCCCGAATAACTAGTTTTTTTAATAGATATCGAAATCCTGTTACAGATTCCATATTAATCAAGCGACATAAATCTAATGATTCTAAATTTTTAAATCGACTGAAATCAAGAGTTCTTTCCCTACAATAACAACTAGATAGCTCAAGCCTAGTTATTTGCCTAGTTATTTTATCAAGATCACACAATATCATTTCTTCAATTTCGAGCGTTTTTAATTGTAAATACTGAGAAAGTTCAGGCACGGGCATTTCCCAATCACCATCCCATTTTTTACTATGTATATGAAGAAAATCACGATTCACGTTCTCAGGATCTAATAAGGAGGCTCTAGTAGTAGACACTTCACCGATGCGAGATACAATAAGGAATGTTTTATTCTTAAATAAATTAATTTTCCATAATAAAGGCAGGCCCTTTAATGATGGCTCTACTAATTTACTATTGTGTCTTAAAGTTAATTGACAAAGTGAAGAAGGCAATGATCGTATTTCAGATAAATCTGAATTTATTATCTCTAGGGAACGAAGATCATCACACCCTTCAAAATCCATTTCATCCATATCTGAACAATGAGATAGTTCAATTGATTCAGTTTTAGGATTGAACTTTAAACCAGAGACATAACTCAAATTCCCAATCCTTATTGAACGAATTTGAACGGCTCTAATGAATTCCTTAAATTCATCAGTTAAGGGACAATGTTCATCCTTAGGTGGATCAACAATTTCTAAACACTCAACAATGAGCTCGTTAAAGACATTTAAAAATGTAATATTCTTTAATAGATTAGGACCGATAGAAAGCTTTTCCACTTTAGACACACTACTAAAATCCACACTATATCTATCATTCCCGCTTAATATTCTGCTGAATAGCAAATTCTTTACGACAGAAGGTAATCCTGAGACAGTTGTATTTGAATCTTCAGAGCACACCGATATTTCTGTTTCCGACAAAGATGAATCCATAAATATCAATAAACCTTGGTTAACTTTCACATAAAAATCTTTGCATTTTCCACAATTAACTCTGACTGTACCCTCAAGATTCGAAATAGATACTGCGAAATTATCAGAAGGTTTAACTCTTATACTGACGTTCGATTGGTTATTTGCTAATTTAATTTCGCTTAATCTAGATAGACCAGACAAGTCAATCTCTTTCGATGGAAGGTAAAAATCTTTTAAGCGCAAGGTTTCTATTTGTTTTGGTATTCTGTCAATGCCTTTCAAACACATTCCAGTTAATGAAAGACCTTGTAAAGCTGTAAATTGTGAGAAATCAGGTGAGAAAAATTTCCCACGAAGAAATAGCCTATTTAGTTTTAGTGCTGTTGCACCGAGAAGTCTTGTTACTTCAGGACCATCAGCTTCTGGGATGAAACCCGTAAGATTATTGGCATCATCGGACTCAACTTCCAGTTTTCGTTTTTCGATTAATTTATCTAATTTTTCATCGGTAAGATCCGATAGTTCTGCATTAATATCTAGACCTGATCTGACCTCAGGGCCATTTAAATACAAGATGGCTTCAGTGAGAAGAGGTAGATCTGCTAGATTTTTAAGTCTGCGAATATCAAAACTATAATTATATTGCATGATTAAACTTTCTAAGCTTAGAGGCAAATTGCGAACAGCCACTAACTCATGACAGTATTCAATTTTTAGGTTCTTTAATAGAGCAACAGATTCGAAATCAAGAGTCATTACTTTAGAACAGTGCTCAAATGAAATAGATGCACATCGTTTTGGCAATTGAATCATGCTTATTCGTTTCTCATTTCGAATAATCAATTCTCTACATTCTTCTAAGCCTGAAATTAAATTCAATAATTCATATGTTCTATCGCATGAATTTTCTATCTCAAGATGCCCTACTCTTTTTATTTTTTCAATATTAACTATAGTAAGTTCATGATTAAGATTTTTAAGAATCAAAGTATCTAACTGTTTTATTCCTTCAAAATCAATAGCTAATAAATCTTTACAATTTATGATAGTAAGACGTTTAAGGCTTCTTGGTAAATTTATTAGCACAACTAAACCTTTGGCTTCCTCTAGTATCAATTCTTCTAGCTGACAAAACTTGCTGCAATCTAAATCGAATTTCCAGGCCAGGCTATTTCTAACAAATAATGTTTCTACACTTGATGGGTAGTAGCTTTCATCCATCAGCATTGATTTATCGATTAAAATTGCATCAATAACATGATCAGACATATCAGCAATTAATTTCGAGTCCAATGTAATCGCATCAAGTGGTTTAACAGTAACAGGCTGAATATCTGTTCTTCCTTTATTAAGTTGTGCTTGCCAAGGGACTACAGCTTTAGTTAATTGTGCTGATGCCTCTATTTTTTTCTGCGCATCAAGGGCTTCATCATTTTGGGCAATTATTTTATATGTTCGTTCTGGATTAATAACCCAGCCTCTCTCAATATTCAGATCGTCTGCTTGAACTTTTATATCAATCATTAAAGCTCTGGCTGATTCAAGATTTTGATCAGTAAACTGCTGGGGGTCGGAGGTGAATGAACTCATAAAACGAAGGCTTTCATCGAGCTTTCTTTCAAAAGCCACGTGCGGTTGTATACCACCAGTAAATAGGAATTCAGAAGTATTTGGAAGTTCTTCCCGTTGTTTTCGCCATTTTTTCTCAAGTCCATAAATTTCTGAAGAATAAGGTTCAGAGCCGGGACTCATATCTTCAATTGAACCTTTTGGCCCCCATTCATCTCGAATCGTTTTTTCTAAAAGATCGCGGTAAGAAAGTAATATTGTATTTGGATTTGAATTGGCAGTTGACATGACTATCTGATAACAAGAAGTGAGTGTTCTTGCAATATCCTCTATTTTCTTAAACTCCTTATTTATTTTCTTAGACCTCATGCCTGGAATTAAAGAGAACATTTCAGCAGTTTTTATTTCCTTTTCCGTAAATGACTGCGCACTATGAATCCCTATGGCACTGAAATACCGAACCGAGGATAGTGAATCATCACTGTATATTCTCAACTCTTTTCCTAAGTAAGCCAAATCTAAGGTTTTTAAATTTTTAAGGCCTTTTAAACTTAGTCGGTCCATTGAATTACACTTGACTAAACACAGACTTTCTAAAGTAGGAGATAAACCTTTTAGTCTCTTAATTGCTCGACAATCGATCAACGCCAAATATTTGAGCTTGGCGAATTTTTTTAATGATAACCCTCTTGGCTCACCTCGATCCTTGTGATTTCTAACTTCAATAAACTCTATACAACTGGGTATGTATTCAATAAAATGTATGATTCCATCGATTCTCACTCTCTTTAGATTTTGATGATCCGTTAAATTTGGTATTTCTAGTAACTCACACTGACACGTTAATGATTCTAATGATGATGGGATTGCTTTTAGACAAACTTCAGAGCTTGATTCTATCTTCAAGGTCGTTAGATGTAGAGAACTTAAATCTAAATCTTTCACGGGTTGATCTAACACGAGACTTAATTTTTTCAAATTTGGTAATGTTTTTATGATATCCATTACTTCTTCAAGATTCTGTTCCTTATTGAGGTCAATACAAAGGTCTTTTGTAGAATCAGGTATTGCATTCCCTAACTCTTGAGTAATAAATACCCGACTTAATAGAATAGTTGATACTTGCGGCGGAAATACTAAGTTAAATTGTCTTAACTTTTTATCATATTGCATTAGTGTAAAGTTCGTACAGCCTTCGATGGCTGAAAAATCCCATCTATGATTGTCAATATGGTGTATTACATTATGAACTATCATTCGAGGTAATAAGAAAGAATATAATATGAAAGAATCAAAATTATCGGGCTTAATAGACTGAAAATACATAGATGTACTTTCATTGCAAATATTCTCGCTAAATACTGAATCTAGATTCTTATCAGAAGAAAGTTTAAAAACCACGGGTGACGATTTTTCAACTGTTACTCTTACTGTAATCTTTTCAAGTAATTCGCGTATTTGTGGTGAAAAAAACTTCGTTAATTCATCGTAATTTCCAGAAGTGCCCTTTAAGTCAGAACCTACCTTTGAGCTGTCGCTTATATAAACCACAGCCGCATCTACTAAAGGAACTGCACTATGGCCATCTTTCGCGTATCCTCGTCTTTCAGACATTATTAATGTAAAGTCTGCCAAAAATTCGTAGTAATCGTGAGCATCAATAATAAGATAGTGATCAGGATTATGACCTTGCTGCCTCAATGATTCTATTATTTGCTCTTTTCGTTCATAAGGCATTTTTGATGCTTCAGTCCGAAAAGACTCTTCATCAGTATGGAGATTCAATTCATCAAGAGGAACCCAACTGCCCTGCCATCGATAAACACCATGATGGGTAAGCAGTTCATGCCACAACTCAGGTTCATATGTTGAAGGTTTTCGAAATTCAAAGAAGGGATCTGAGAATATCACGAATTTTTGTTTGGGTGCATTGAGGGTCGTGGTCACGTTCCAAGCGTTTTCACCCTCTTCGCCCAGTAGCAATTGTGAATCCGGTCGACCTATAGGCCCTTGGCTCACCGCATTTACGACGCGCTGGTTTTTTCTAAGCGGCTCTTTAAAGTGCTTTAGTAGTTCTTCGTAAACATTCATTGTATACCCAGCAGACCAACTTAATGGCCTTTGATTATTTATGGTAAAAAGTTTAACAATCGATTTTATCAGGCAAACCTTAAGAAAGCATTAAGCATGAAAGATTCAGCCTATGGGGTCAGGTCATGAATGATGAGAAGTTAGCTTGTCATCATTCAGGGCCCGACCCAATCTTCTTATAGTTTATTGATAGTATCTACACCTTCATTAAGTGCATTTATGGCAGCTAGCGCAGGCGCCATTGACTTTTGATGTTCTTGTTGCTCAGCACTCCAAAATTGCACAGAATTCCAACGTTGCCCACTATTTTGATCGGGTTTCATAGCAGCCCGTTGAGCGATGAAACACTCTACTTCTTGCAGATAAACGTCATTGAAGACTTCAAAAAAGATCTCAATAACGTCTTGATGCATAACAGTTGCTAAATAACCTTTCAATTTATCAATAAGGTCAGCTGTGGAATATTTTTCCATAACTATTTCAAACTTTCCGTTAGCAGTCACGCTATGACCTGATCCCGTGTAAACTGAAAACATCGTCGAAACCTCATAAAGATAATCAAAATCGATACAACAATCTTCAACTTCAGATTGTGAATTGATCAAAGCTGACGCTTTTTGATATTGCAGAGATGATATGTTTCCCTCTTCAAAGCGTTTTCTTAATTTATCCTTATATGAATCCAACGCCTCTTGAAAATGCTCAGGTTTTATATGACCATCATGTATAAGCCTACGTGCATGGTTTGCGAATATTAATTTTAATTCTTTTAACCAGGTTTCTGCATCTTCTGGAATCTTATTAAGATTAGCAATAATGTCATCCAACCTCTGTCCAAATTCTAAATAAGCGGGATAAAATTGATCGGGAATAGGCGAAACTCCAACTGATTTTCTTCCCCTTTCATCTTCGACTGCATAAGCTAATTTTTTTCGTGAGTCTTTCTCTGTGTCAAAAGGATTCTTATCAAAGAGCTCTTTCATATTCTTTAATTTTTCTAGCAATGCATCTCTGCCCCAAAAATCTTTACAAAGCTGGTAGTAAATATTTCTTGCAAGAAAAAATGAGCATTGTTGTGATGGGAAATCACTACGCCGACTATCACCACAATTGCCCGCCTGGATATTCATTGGACTTCTAAAAATCTGTCCATTGTCGTTATAATAATAATAATACTCTATGATATCGCTCTGTTCTCGTGCAAACTTCAACAAGCTTTTTACAGCTTCAAGTTGGGACAGGATAGTCACTGGTTTAATTTCAACGCTTTTGTCTTTTTTTTCTGATGCATTTTGCATTTTCTCGTACCTCAAATATTTGTAATGCGTTGATAATGCCACATTTAGATATTTAATTCAAGATCTATATGAGCATCTAATATGCTACCCCAGACCAAGCCGTACGGCGGCAGCTGTTGCCCAGGGGATGAAGGTGATTGCAAGAACTAACATGGCGGCAAGGAATAAGAAGGGTGATAGCACAGGTTGGCCCAAAGTGGCTGTCATCACGCTGCTGGTACCAAAAATGAGTACCGGAACATACAACGGAAGAACTAATAAGGTTAACAACAAACTGGCGTTACGCAGTCCCAGTGTTAATCCCACGCCAGCCGCACCGATAAAGCTTAAAATGGGCGTACCCAGCAATAAACTAATAATAAGAGCACCTATTCCAGTCCATGAAAGAAAAAGCATTTTTCCGAGAATGGGTGAAAGAATGATGAGTGGGAGTCCAGTAACCAACCAGTGTGCCCACACTTTAGCGAAAATTAATCCAGGCAAAGAAATAGGACTTAAAATGCACTGCTCTAAAAATCCTTCAGCGTGATCTTGTCGCAATAAACCGTTTAAGGCCATTAATGCTGATAACAGTGCAGCCACCCACATGACTGCCGGTGCCATCGCTTGAATTAAACCTGGATCAACACTTAATGCCATTGGAAATAAGGCAATCACCATCACAAAAAATAGCACAGGTAGCAGTAATTCTGCGCGACTACGAAAATTTGCAATAAGATCATGAAGCCAAAATTGTCTAAGCATAAAATTTTCCACTTGAATCAGACATTATAAAGATGATATTTCAAATGTAGTGAATCCAAAAATCTAACTATTTGAAATCATCCAAGATTCCAACTGCAGGATCTATAGGATTAGACTCTCTATTCTCTCACACAGTTAAATATAACATCTGTATAGAAATTTCCTTGAGCTCGACAGGCTGATGAGAAGTCAGCACCACTATCCCACCTTCATTTATATGCTCTTGAATTACCGTTTCTAACACATCGATTCCTGCGATATCAATTGAAGTAAAAGGCTCATCCAACAACCATACGGTGCATTTTTTTGCAAGTAATCTCGAAATAGCGGTACGTTGTTTTTGTCCTGCTGACAACGTTTCACATAAATGATTTTTTAAATTGAAAATTCCCATTCGGTTTAAAACTTCATCAATTAATTGTTCACGCTGCTCTGTATTTTTTGAATCAATAAATATTTTTATATTTTCAGCGACAGTGAGCCGATCTTTTAATCCTAGCTTATGTCCTAAATAACCAATGTTTCTTTTATACTGAATGCTATCCGCTGAACTTAATTGCCCCTGCCAAAGAATTTCTCCTTCAGCAGGCTCTAGTAATCCGCACAATATGCGCAACAAACTGGATTTTCCAACGCCATTTTCCCCATGAATATGTAATACTTCACCTGGATTGAGCGTGAAATTAATTCCTCGAAAAAGCAGTCGATGATTACGAAGACAGGTTAAATTTTTTACGATCAAACCTTGAGAATTTGAATGCAAAGAAGAGATCACTTATTAAATCTCACACAATTCTTGCAACGGTAAGCTTCCCAAATAGGCTTTAAATTCTTCACCCACTTCAGGATGGCGAAGTGCATAACTTACAGTCGCTTGTAAATAGCCTAATTTACTACCGCAATCGTAACGCACACCCTGAAATTGATACGCAAACACATCTTCTTCTTTTAACAATCTTGAAATAGCATCGGTTAATTGAATTTCACCACCCGCTCCGCGACCAATTAAAGCAAGATGCTCAAAAATTTTCGGCGTTAAAATATAACGTCCCACCGCAGCTAAATTCGAAGGCGCATCAGAAGGTTGGGGTTTTTCTACAATATCCCTTAAACAACCGGTACTCGGATCTCGTTCATCTAAAGCCATAATGCCATATTTGTGAGTTTCATTCGGTGACACGCGTTGCGCAGCAATGACACTACTCGCTGTACTCTGATACATATCAACCATGCGTTCTAAGCAATAATGGTCTTCGCAATCAATTAAATCATCGGCTAACAACACAGCAAACGGTTCATCACCCACAATTGATTGTGCACACAGTACTGCATGCCCCAATCCTAGCTGATTTGGTTGCCGCACATACGCACAACTAACGCCGGGAGGTAAAATATTCTTAACGATAGACAACATTTCGAGCTTGCCGCTCTCTTCTAGCTTAGATTCTAATTCATAATTAGAGTCAAAATGGTCTTCAATGGCTCTCTTGCTAGAGCTAGTCACAAAAATTAACTGCGTGATCCCAGCCGCTACAGCCTCTTCTACGGCATATTGAATCAGTGGGATATCCACGATTGGAAGCATCTCTTTAGGGCTTGCCTTGGTTGCAGGCAAGAAACGTGTCCCCATTCCTGCCACGGGGAATACCGCTTTAGTCACTTTTTTCAGCATGATGACGCCTTCTACAGTTGATAACTCAGAGCAATGTTAAGACAAATTAGTGACTATCACAACAACAGCATCTCTCGGTTAAACATTTTGGGTGTTTTAGTAACTAACTGCCCTGTATTCATGGGTATCATGCCGTTATCCCTATCAATTATTAATATTATATGGTATAGTGACGCGTTTTAAAGCGCTTAAATAAAATTACGTTAAAGTCGAGGATAATTATGAAACTAAACTCAGCAGAATTACTTTCAGTACTATCAAAATTACAAAGCAACCCGAATGTCCAATTTGTAGATTCCAATGATCCCAGCGTGCAGGGATTATTTCCACAGACACTACTACGATCTACGAACGCTGATTTAGAAGGCCCACTCGAGCCTATTTTTTATGCCAAACCTACCGAGACATTACTGATCGCAGATAAACCTCCAGCACTAGGCGGCCTTGTAAAATCAATATCAGTTAAAGATTTTTGTGAGCAAGAAAAAATTCAGTGGTCAGATGCTCCACTTATTCATCAAAAACGTCGACAAAATTTATTTAAAAATGTTGCTGCTGTTAGTTTAGAAGTACATTCTTTTCAAACTTGGAATCAGGGAGCCAAACATTTTGTTATTGCTGACATGAGTACAAACCAAGAACCACAATACAAATCCGTTGGAAAAGGTGCTTTTTATTATTCAAAGGACAAGAAACCTTTAGCAGCAGGCGTTTGTGTTGGAAACTATTCAGGTGTGATTGTTTCGCAAGGTGATGGAAAATTTAATCCGTATGGATTTCTCGCGGGGAAAGATAAAACTCAAGTGAATACTTTTTGGCAACTATACGGGCGTGCACTGTATGATGCACAATCAGTTTATAATAATACTACTTATTTTCAGCATGCGCTACTTGAAGAAGACATTGAAAAAGTATCAATGCCTGCACATCTCAAAAAATTAGTTCTTACAGCTAACCTTGTTCCCAATCAGGGTGTCAATTCTCCTGTCCCAACAGTCAGCTTTATCTCTAGACGAGAAATTCAGGATGGAGAGCCGTTGTGTTATCCGTTCGGCAAATATTGGACAGATATGGCTGAAAGTAAAGCTGGTGATGGAAGTTTTGCGTTATTTGATTTAGATGGAGATATTATCGGTATGGTAGATCTGCAAAATCGATTTACTCTTAATCCGCGGTATAATCCTGAAGGAAAAAGACCTGCTCCACGATGCGATGCTGGAGACAATGAGAGGGTCTGCAATATTCTTGAAGCAGTAACGAAAGTAAATCGAGACTGCGCAGTAATCTTTCTAAATAATATCCGTTTCATCGCAAATTTTCATCTCAACCGAAAAAAATCGAATGGTAAAAGTTATTACGAGAA
Organism: uncultured Gammaproteobacteria bacterium; assembly: GCA_963725255.1. Taxonomy (GTDB): domain Bacteria; phylum Pseudomonadota; class Gammaproteobacteria; order JAIEPX01; family JAIEPX01; genus JAIEPX01. Next base: position 127,234 of record CAVRXV010000009.1, read on the forward strand.
AAATGATTTAGCTGTCATTAAGAAAATTCAGACCATGGGTTCTCACGACGATCCTAATCAAGTTTTTGAACAACTAGAAGCGTTTAAAAATAAACTCAAAGTATCTCATAAACACCTTGAACCATTAATTTTAGAATTATCGATACAATTAAACTTTTATAAAGGCCATCGTCAATTGCTCGAGTCAAAACAAAAAGACACATCAGTCGCTACTCAGACTATACCACAACAACCTACAGCAGCTCGCGTGGACGAACCAACCATAAAGGTGCTTTATTCAGTACTGAAACAAAATACGACTGAAAAAGGCTGGAAAATGGATACAAAGCAAAATTTTTGGATCGAAGGCGACGAAGCTTTATTAAGACAAATTCGTGCTCATCTTGAAAAGCTTTCAGTCACGTCGACTTTACAAAAAGCCGCTAATTCTGAAATATTTCGACTTAAATTACCCGCATCAAGTTTGTTAAACAAACCTCTCACACCGATGAACACAAGCGATACGAAAAAAGAAGCGGGGATTTCTCTTGACGGGAAGAAATAAATCTTATGGATCTCATGAGTTGGGCTAGGTAAGCCGACCTTTTCAAGATCGCCCTTCGTTTCGTACAAATTCGTTGCGTTCTTAAAGTCGGCGCGAGATTCCCACTGTCTTTTCGGCATAATTAACGTTGATATTTTTTTAAAAGAACCTACGGAGTTGGACTGGGCAAGACAACCTTTTCAAGAACGCCGTAAATACATCCATGTAGGCTTCGGTCGAAACATCCTGTTTCTCACGATCTTGAAAAGGTAGATCTTGCCCAGTCTTTTGTATCCGTTCAGTAATGTACATCGCTGAACGATACGATTGATAGAAACCCAACAATATTTATTAGTTGGTTTAAGGTGCTTGCTGCTGTTTTGCCGCTAGTTTGGTTGTATGATCGTCAAGGATTTTCACAATATGATCATGACCACTTTTAACGGCAAGGTCTCTTGCGCTTATGCTTTTTGCAAAAAAATTCATGGCTGGAACCGGTGCTTTGTCAACAGCGCCAGCTTCCAGCAGGTGCTGCACAACTAAATCATGGCCATTTGCGCAGGCCACGCAGAGCGGCGTAGCACCTATCTTGATTGTTTTGTTAATATCAGCTCCAGCTTTTGTTAATGCATCAACAATCTCTAATGAACCATTCTGACAAGCCATATAAAGTGACGTGGCTCCTTCAGGAGGCTCTGCCAGATCGATGTCAACCCCTTGTTTAATGAGTAGACGCACAATATCAATATGCCCATTCACGACAGCCACTAACAGAGGGATTTTACTGTTAGGCAGCTGCATACTTATATCGTATTTTTCAGCAAGTTTCTCAACAATCGCAAGATGACCATACATGCACGCCACACTAAGTGCCGTCTGCCCAGACGAATGAACTGCAAAGCAGTCAGCCCCCGCGTCTAGCAGTTTGATGACAGACGAGAGGTGATCTTACCCCAATAAAACACACACTCAAGTTAAGCAACACAGCGCTCCTCAAACTCTATCGGAGATAGATAGTTCAAATAAGAATGCTTTCGTTGCCGATTATAAAATAGCTCAATGTATTCAAACAAAGAGCTTCTTGCCTCACTTCGCTTATGGTAATCATTATGATGAACAAGCTCAACTTTGAGACTGTGAAAAAAGCTCTCCACCACAGCATTATCATAACATTCACCTTTGCGACTCATACTGCATACCATACCATAGGATCTCAATAACGCTTGATAATTTTTTGCATAATACTCCTTCCCTCTATCCGAATGGATTAACATCCCTTGAGCTATTTGTCTTTGACAAACTGCGTTCCTCAAAGCTTGTTGAGCTAATTTGCTTTCTAAACGCTCACCCATTGACCACCCGACAACTTTTCGTGAAAATAAATCTAAAACCACAGCCAAAAACAACCAACCCTCTCGAGTAGGTATGTAGGTGACATCACAGGCCCAGACTTGATTCATCATACCAGGTGAAAATTCACGATCTAATAGGTTTTTTGCTGGATTTAAGCTCTTCCTTGAATCTGTTGTGATCCTAAATTTCTTGATCGTTTTAGGGACAATTTTTGCAATGTGCATCAATCGTGCCACTCGATTCAAACTGCATTTATATCCCAGCTCTAACAATGTTTTATGAATTCTTGGAGCACCATATACCTGCCTATTCTGATTAAAAATTTGGTGTATTCTCTCAATGAGTTGCTGATTTTCTTTTGTCCTGGCTGAGTTCGGACAAGTCAACCAATTATAAAATCCTCGACGTGATACCATCATCACTTTGCAAAGCAAAGTGATGGGATAAATCTCTCGATTGGTTTTAATAAATGTGTACTTCACTCGGCATTCTCTGTGAAGTACACTGCTGCCTTTTTTAGGATTTCGTTCTCCAGCTCAAGTTGCCTTATTTTAGCTTTTAAAGCTTTTGTTTCATCGATTGGTTTGTGATGTTGCCCCTTGCCAGGAAAGGCCTTCTTACCATTAGCTTGAATTTCTTTTTGCCATTTATACAATTGATTACGCTTTACCCCTAGCTCACGCGCTAACTGAGCAGCGTTTGTATCCTTTTGCTCTAATAATCGAACAGCCTCTCGTTTAAACTCAGGACTTAAGGTTGGGTTCTTCATAGCTAAACTCCTATAATGGAGCACCATAGTGCCCCCGTTTAAGAGTGTGTGTCAATTTGGGGGAGGTTCAAGGTGACCCCTTTGGCAAGCCGCCAGAAGTGGTGTTCTGCCGTTAGCCGTGGCTATGTTGCAGTCTGCGCCTGCATCAAGCAACACATTAGCCACGTCATAATGCTTTTCGCTAAGAGCTAAAAATAGTGGTGTTTGCCCATGCGAATCCTGTTTATTTAGAACAGTATCAGATAGCAGCGCGTTTACAGCGTCAACGTTTCCATGCATTGCGACCAAATGAAAAAGCGTTCTTTTATTTTCCATCATACAATTAGGATCAAGTCCTTTTTGAATTAGTACTTCAAAAGTATCCTGCTGAAAAAAATAAGATAAAGAGAGTATTAACTTTCGCATCATTGAAATATCAGCTAGGGAAACGTCACTACTTTTAAGTTGTGCAGTGAAATATTCAGTAGAAATAGCATCCTTATTAGACATAGACTCCATTAATAATATAAAGAGATTGATAGGTCGCTCTGCTGCTTTTAAGCTTAAATCTAATAATTCTATTTTTGATTTGTCATCTAATGGTTGACCAAAACCATAGACATGAAACTGTAATGCGGGCGCTTCATTATTAAATATAGGAACCTCTCTCAAAAGAATGCTAGCAGTCGACTCTGCATCAGCACGCATAACATAATTAGCACCATATTGGTTGGTATCATAGAAATAGTAATTTCCTTTAAACCTGCACAGACCAACTGCATGCCCGAAAAGTTGTCTATTTTTACCTTCAATACTCTCAGCTAAATAGGATACGTAAACCAAAGTATTTTCTTTAACTATCTTCGGCAGCAATTCTGCTAAACTTCCGGTGACTGGTACAACTATATTGCATTCACTGGGAACATTTTCGAGATGGCTTTCATTTCCTGAGGATTTGCTAGCTACCATCCACTTTACAAAGGGGATTACTAATTGCTGGTCTCTATCAGAGACAGGAGAAACACCGTCCCATTTCACAAAAAAATCTAAAATATTTGAGAAGGAATTTGATTTGCTGCTATTAAATTGCTCCCACATGCATTTAAGCCAAAACTGTGTTAATCGACTACATTGACCTAGACCTTCATGTTCTAAATTCAATAATTCATTTGCCGCGTCACTGCTTGTTTTACCATCAAACTTTTCGTTGAGTATAACTTTAGTCAAGAAGCAATAAAGTTTCATCTGCAAATAAAAGTTTGTGCTGCCATTTTTAAGTGGTGCATCTTCAGTCATCAAGGTGACGAGAATCTTTTTTCCATCTAGGCTGCCCTTGGCACACAAATCAGCAGCATAATCTATTGGGGTATAACTTCTTTTGTCTGCGTGAGTGATAACACTTGCATCGCACCGTAGCAAAAAATCGAACGCGCGAACCTTGGATGACCTTATTGCATAACCTAAAGCTGTGCGGCCTTGATTATCTTCAGCGGCTATGTCTGCATCCAGGTGATATAACTCACGTAATATCTTTATGTCACCATTAACAGCCGCAAGCATTAAATAAGTTTGCCCTTTTTTATTTTTTTGATCGATATCAATGTGTTTTTGATTAAACAAATAACTGGCAATATCAGTGTGATTATTTTTTAAAGCGATGTGAATGGCATTATTTCCTTTATGGTCATAGCAATTTACTTTCGCCCCATTATTCAATAATTCACGAACACTAGCTCCATCGCCAGCTTGAGCGGCACGAAACAAGGCTAGATTAGCTTCATTTTCTGCTATCACTTGTCCAGCTAGCGTTGTAAAACGTAATCTTGATTCAACCTCATTAGGATTATCTTGCGAACCAGTTATGTTTAATTTTTCTTTATAAGCAGCGTGAGTTGATAAATAGACTTTCATCGCTTCAGTGGTATCTGAATTAAACAAGACAATTAGCCGTTTATTATCAATTAAAGCACATAGAACACATCCCTCAGCACTAACATCTCCACCAAAAAAATAACGTACCTTATGCGGTATATTATATGCATCTAAGTAGGGCACTAAATCTTGTTCTCTAACCGCACCATGATCTGGTAGTTTGTAATTAACCCGGATAAATTCAGCGCCTTCATAAAAAAACCTATCGGGATTGTCGGGCACTGGAAACTCCATTTCCTGCAGACGCTTCTTTTGTTCATCTCGTTCGCGGGTCCGTGCTAGATGGTTTGCAACTTCTTGTTTGGCTGCATTTAAACCTAGGCCTTTAAAAAGTACGAGAGGCGGTGATACTTTGTCTGAGCACTCATGATAGGTAATGGATATGCCTAATCCATTTGAAATGATGACCCCACCAGAGTGATTTTCTGGATTAATTCCATGATTACGTGCCGGATCCTGCCAGTCATAACCATTATAATCATTTAACTCGATATAATTTATAAACCGACCTTGCATGTAAGCAGCAACACGATCACTTGCTTCTTGCTCCGTACAATCTTGATAGATAGCAACCGCTTCATCTTTACTCTTGAAACAAAAAATAACGTCTTGTGATTTATCAGCAGCTCCTTCGCTGCATAAAGTAACATGCTTGACATAATCAAGACCTGCAACACCATGCGCTTGCACTAAAACTCGCATAGGGTTGGAGAAATCATTTGCTCTTATAAATGTTACTCTCATAGGGCTCCCGTTATTCTTATAGGGTATTAAGGCGATCATTGCAATTATAGCAGATTCTGCTCTAGTTATAAGTATATGAAATTTAATGTTTTTTTATGTAAACGTTGGCTGATTTTATTGATTTTAGATTAAAGCTGGATAAACTGCGGCAGCAGTTTTCTGTAATCTTCTTCGGTGAGACACTCACGAATACGATGCAACATCGAACATAAATATTGATATGGTTCAATACCGTTTACCTTACAAGTTTCGATTAGCGTATAGAATGTTGCTCCAGCCCTTGCACCTGATGGGCTCCCCATAAACATCCAATTTTTGCGTCCAAGGGCAAACGGGCGGATGGCATTCTCTAGCAGGTTGTTATCAATCTCGATATGGCCATCTTTGAGATAGTTATTTAATAATTCCCAGTTGGATTGCGTATAACGAATCGCTTCACCAATTTTGCTTTGTACAGGTGTTTTTGTGAGATGGTTATCTAGCCATATTTTGAATGATATTAATTGTGGTGTAGATTTCTCTTTGCGCACGTCGAATCGGTCTCGCGATTATATAACGCTTTAAAGAACTTAATAGCTTCATTCGCCAGCCCATTAGTTGTTTTGGCTATTTTGATAATATCCACAAATTTTCTCCGCGCATGCGCCATGCAACCAACCCTTACAATGCCATTATCTTTATTCGCAAAGTTGTAGCCGGAATATGCGTCTGATTGTAGATACCCCTTGAATCCAGATAGGAATTCTTCGGCGTGGTAACCGCCGCGCGTTTCCTGGTATTCATAAACAATGCTTGGGAATATTCCACCACCACGGTAGCACCAGATATAAGATTTTGTTTTATTGCTGCGGCCAATTTCATCTAGCACTTGCACCGTTGTTTCATCTGCCTGTGCATAGTCATAAGCAATGATATTTTCCCGCAGTAGTTTCACCAATGGATCGCATAATTTAGATACTTTGAGTATCCAGCCACACAGACTGCTACGCGGCATATCAATGCCCAATCTATCCCAGATGCTTTGCTGCCGGTATAAAGGAATGTGGTCGCAGTATTTAGCGATAATCGTATATGCAACTAGTTCCGGTGTTGCGATGCTCTTGGGTAACAGCAGGCTTGGCATCGGCGCAATTTTGACATTCTCTTGGCATGGCTTGCAGGCATACTTTGGGCGCACATGCTGCACTACGGTAAGCTTGGCAGGGATATATTTAATTTGTTCACTAATAACTTCACCGATACGCACAAGCTGAGCACCGCAGCCGCACGTTTTTTCATGTTCAGTGATATCATGGATAATGACTTCGCGCGGCATATCTTTCGGTATTAGCCTTCTGATCGGATGTTTTTTACGTTGGTACCCATCAACATTAATTGTGTCATCTAGTTGGTCTTTTAGCTCACCTTCGATCTCGACCCCTGATTCATCAAATAAGTCTGATTGATAAATATTCTTTTCGGATGTAGTGCCATAGTGACGCGACTTTTCAAGCTTGAATTGACCATGATAATAAACGAATTGCGGTAGGCTGATGGTATGTTTCTCGCAGAAAGCTTTTTGAGTCATGTCGCTAGCTAAATACTCATCTACGATTTTTCGCCACGTGGCACGCCGTTGTGTTTGTTCATTGTCTTTCATCATGGTACTCCTGTATTAAGAGGGTGCCAGAATGCAGGATTATTATGAGGTCAGAAAGATGTAATTGCCTGAACGTTTACAGTCTTTTCAACTCCGTGCTAAGTTTTTATTTCTGTGGCTCTGGAAAGCTTTCTAAAAAAAAGCGAGCAGACTCTCTCGTCTTAGCTTGTGGCAAAAAATCTAATTCTCCTGAGTCGCGTAGGCGAAGAATCCGACTTTCTTGGAGAAAAATAAAGCGCAGCGAGGGGGACCCAAGCGAGCCATTTTCGGAAAGACAGTCGGATTGTAACGCCGACTTTTGAATCTCTAAAAATTATAGCGTGCGCAACAAGTTAATCGCCCTCGATGCCTTGAATGGCGCGCACCGTACTCCACTGATGGCAACTCGGACACTGCCAATATAATTGATTACCCGAAAAACCGCACTGAACACACCGATAAACAGGCTTAAGCGTCAGCAATTGAGTCACAAGATTATTCAACAACTCCAACTTATCCTTCGTATCACCCACTGTATTACCCAGATACAAATGAATCAATCGATTCAAACCTCGCAACGACGGATGATGTCGAATCTGCTCAGCCACAAAATCAATCGCTGGCCGATCACCCTCACGATGACGAATCAAATCAGACAACGCAAGAATCACCGAAATTCTTGGATGCTCCTCCAAACACTCCCACAAATAATCAAACAACAACTGCTCTTGATCTAAATGATGAAAACACTGTCGAATAGGATCAATCGTCTCTGTAATATAATCTGGATCATTAGACTTCACCAATTTCAGCTGTTTTAAAGCCGTTTTATATTCCCCTTCCTGAATCGCTAAATCCGCCAATGCCAAACAAGCTCTCACACAATGCTTATCCGTTCTCAATGCTAACTTCAAATGCGTTTGAGCTTCATCAACTCGATTATCCAGTAACTCTTTTACTGCTAACTCACAATAATAATGTGCAATCGTTGATTGCATTGGAATTCTTGTCATTAATTGTAATTTTTCTGCTGTTTGAACCGCTTTAAACCACTCCTTTTCTTGCTCATAAATTGTCAGCAAATATTGCAAACTCCGTTTAACTTCACCACCAATAGACACTAACTCTAAAAATAATTTCTCTGCACGATCCAATACACCCGCTTTTAAATAATCCTGACCTAATTCCAACATCACATGAATTCGAAGTGTTTTATCTAAATTTGGTCGCGCAATTAAATTCTGATGAATACGAATGGCGCGATCAACTTCTCCCCGCTGTCTAAATAATGCACCCAATGCCAAATGCGTTTCTGCAGTATCGCCATTCACTTCGAGTAATTTGATGAAAACATCCACAGCGCGATCAGGTTCTTCATTGATGAGATACGTAAGGCCTAAAAAATAATCAGAAGGTATTGCGTTTTTTAAATTTGGTAAAGCGAGTTTTTCCCCTCGTCTTCCCATATACCACCCTGTAAACGCGGCAACCGGTAATAATAAAAAAAAATATTGCCACATCATTATGAAATCACCTACTCAGATTGCTTAGCGGGTAATGTGCGTAAATGTTCTATCTCTTTTTCAAAAAATTTAATGCGATTTTTCATTTGTCTATTGCTACGCTTCAGACGAAAAAGTGAGGGGATTGACAACAACAAACCGATAAATGCGCCTGCAGCCAATGTAATCGTCATCAACAATGCCAACGAAATTTCTTTCGCATCAAAATAATAGTTTAATGGGACTGACTTAGCATTTAGAATGGCAAACGAGATTCCGACTGCAATCACTAAAAGCATGAAAAGAGTTTTAATAAGTTTCATGGCTACCTTCCTTTACATTCTACTGGGATATACCAAAAAAAACTTTATATCCTAGGTTAACAAGATTCTAAATTCCCTCTAACTTCTTGCTAAGGGCTAAGGGGTCAGACCCTGACAAATGACAACTGGAGAGACAAATTTGTCTCTCCAGTTGTCATTTGTCAGGGTCTGACCCCTAAAACGATTAAGACTCGCTTTTTCCACCACCCATTTTTTCTTTCAAGATATCACCTAAGGTCGCACTCGGAGGAGGTGCAGAACCTTCTTGAGCTTCACGTTGACTGCCCTGAGCTTGAGGATCTTTCATTGATAAAGAAACCATTCTGCCTTTGCGATCGGGTCCTAATATACGCGCTTCCACTTCTTCATCCACTTTCAGGAAATCACGCACATCATTCACACGCTCGTTGCTAATTTCGCCGGCACGAATAACACCTTGGATATCATTACCCAAATCAACGATTGCTCGTTTAGCATCAACTTCAATAACTTTTGCTGAAACTCTAGAACCTTTCTCGTGTTTATCAAAAAAGTTTCCGAGTGGATCTGGTTGTAATTGTTTGATACCGAGTGAAATACGTTCACGATCAGGATCAATAGCAAGAATAATTGCTTCGACTTCTTGACCTTTAGTGTATAGACGAACTGCAGTTTCGCCAGGCTCTGTCCAAGAAATATCCGACAGATGTACTAAACCATCAATACCACCTTCAAGTCCGATAAAAATACCAAAATCAGTAATTGATTTAATACTACCTTTAATGATTTCGTCTTTTTTGTGGTTTTGAGAATACGCTTCCCATGGATTGGTTTGGCACTGTTTAATACCGAGTGAAATACGACGACGATCTTCGTCGATATCCAACACGATCACTTCAACTTCATCACCCAATTGAACTACTTTTGAAGGATGAATATTTTTGTTGGTCCAATCCATTTCAGACATGTGAACCAAACCTTCAATACCTTCCTCCAATTGAACAAAGCAACCATAATCAGCAATATTGGTGACAGAACCGAATAAACGTGTGTTAACTGGGTAACGTCGTGCAATATTTTCCCATGGATCTTCACCCATTTGTTTGAGACCTAGAGAAACACGTTTTTTATCTTTGTCGAATTTCAAGACTTTCACAGAAATTTCATCGCCGACATTGAGAATTTCGCTCGGATGTTTAACGCGTTTCCATGACATATCCGTGATATGCAATAGACCGTCGATACCACCCAAATCAACGAAGGCACCATAATCAGTGATATTTTTAACAACACCAAGGATTTCCTGACCTTCTTCTATCTTATCGAGCAATGCTTCGCGTTCTGCGCCTGATTCTGCTTCAACAACAGCACGTCGTGAAACAACGATATTGCTGCGTTTTTGGTCCATTTTAATCAGTTTAAATTCAAGTTCTTTACCTTCTAAATACCCTGGATCACGAACGGGACGTACATCAACGAGTGAGCCTGGTAAGAATGCACGAATATTATTAATCGCGACGGTAAACCCGCCTTTAACACGTTCGATGATGATACCTGTAATGGTTTCATGATTTTTGTAGGCTTTTTCAAGCTCTGTCCACGCTTCAATTCGTTTCGCTTTTTCACGAGATAGACGAGTTGCGCCGAAACCATCTTCTATAGCTTCGATCATCACATCAATTTGATCGCCAGGTTTTACTTCGACCTCGCCTCGATTGTTTTTGAATTCCTCGAGATCGATCACTGCGTCTGACTTTAATCCAGCGTTAACAAGAACTGCATCTTGTCCAATCGCCACAATACTTGCTCTAACGATAGAGCCCACACGGAGATTATTCTGTTCCAAACTCTCCGCTAAAAGTTCTGCAAAAGTTGTCATTAAAAATACCTACACATTTTCGGTTAGTTAATTTCATCCCCACACTGTGCGTGAAACACCGGTGGGAACCCCAATTACAGTCGCTCTTTGACCAATTCGAGCACCTTTGTCAAAACCTCATCGGCTGTCAAATCGCTGGTATCGACAATCACCGCATCTGCAGCGGCTACCATCGGAGCAATTAGACGTTGACTATCTCGAGCGTCTCGAGCTGCAAGCTCCTGTAAAATCTGTGAAAGTTTAACATCTAACCCGTTGGCCTTCAACTGCTTATAACGTCGCTGTGCTCTGACCTCCGGGGAAGCATGAAGATAAATTTTCAAGGTGGCATCTGGGAAAATAACCGTTCCCATATCTCGACCATCGGTGACCAATCCTGGTGCCTCTCGAAAAGCGCGTTGGCGAGCCAGTAAGGCTCTACGAACCTCTTTATTCGCAGCTAATTGTGAGGCTAAATGGCCTATGGCTTCTGTGTGCAGTTCAGACGCCACATCTCGGCCTTCAAATAAAACCTGCCAATGATCGTTGCCGAACTCAAATTCCACAGGAAGCTGTTCAGCCAGTGATTCAATGGTATTAAGATCATCCTGGGGAATATTTCGACCTAAAACGGCTAAAGCCAATATGCGATATAACGCCCCACTATCCAGAAAATGCCAGTTTAAATAGCGAGCGACCTGTCGCCCCAAAGTTCCTTTACCCGTTCCACTAGGACCATCAATGGTGATGACAGGAATGTTGGAAGATGATGTTTTATCGGTGTTTTCACTGGACATATTGATCGACCTTATCACTCGTAATGCATTGGCTCGAGTTTATCTTATTGAGTGTTCGCAATCAAATAGACAATTTCAAAACAACACAAAGTCATTTCACTATTAAACAGTTAACTCAGGACTCGGTGTATGATCAATATTTGAGGATTCGGCCATTTTTTTTTGTAATCCTTTTTCGTACTCGAAGATTAGCTTTTTCCAAACCTTCAAACAATCATATACTTCACGATTAAAGGTAACGTCACGTGATTTTTCTTTTCCAAATTGGAATCGAGGAGTTGACTTAACTGCCTTCTCAAATAAATCAAAAATATTATTTAACGTTTTTTTACCCACTTTTTCATCAGGGATTTCTGCATAAGAGAAATACGAACATAATTCAGTCATAATTTCAGGATGATATTCTTTTGCAAGAGAAAATGGAGGGGTTCCCTCAAAATAAAATTGATCAAGTTTAGTTTGAATAGATTGCAGAGTTTTCCAATCTGATCTAGGCCATATGAATGATCGATTAAAGTGCCTAACAAGCAATATGAGAACAATCTCTCTGGTAACCCTTGGACCCAAACCATAAAGTAGATCTTTTGATAAAACCGATTTTGGTGATGGACAATGATGAAAAAGTTCGTATAGATCCCAAAACTCATTTGATCTCAAATCTACTTTAAGTCTAAAGTTTCGCAACAAAAAGGAAGCTAACTTATCAAAATGGCGGATCGCAGCTCTTCTAAAATGCTCTATTTTCACCGAGATGCTGTACTTTTTTATATATGCAATAATCTCATTTTCTGAGAATTCGTCACCAAGCATCTCCATAATAAAATAGCCTTTAGTCTCATCGGAATATTCTGAATTACTCATCCACGAATTTAATATATTTACAGCTTTTTTAACAAGAACTAAATCAAATAAGCGTTTAGCTGTTTCTTCAGAAATATGCGGGGAAAGTTCGAATAGCCTCCAGATTCCTTCATATCGATGTACTCTAACAATTTCTTCGAAACGAATTTTGAGACTTTCTCTGAACAGTGTATTCCATTCTTCTGATTCTACAGATATCTGCATTGCAGATTGATATCGTTCGAGTAGAAATTCTCTTGATGCTGAATCATCAGCTTCATAAGTTGCTATGATCTCAAAACTAATTCGCTTTAGTGTATCGTCATCGCGAACTTGAAATTCATAATCTATTAATTGAACTAATAATTCTGTAGAAGTTTGACCATTAATAATTGCATAAAATACCGTCGATACCGTTTGGCTTTTGTTATTGATTTTACGCCTAAAGGGTTTAGCGCCAGCATTTAATAGCATCATTGCAATCTCAAAATTATTATGTTTGCAGGCATTTAACGCCGCAAGATCAAATTCAGCATTATCATCTTCATCAGTGGACCTTTGAGCAAAAAGTTTAACCATTTCCCAATCACGATTGTCACTGGCTATACTCATTGGAGATTCAGATCCATTTCGAACGATACTAACACCCATCTCTAACAGCATTCGAGCAAGAGCATGTTCCTTTGTTCGAGCAGCAGCACACAATAATTTACTTAATAATGCTTGATTTTCCACCTTGAATTCTTTTAGACAAAGCTTTATGGTATAACATCTATCGTGTAATGCCGCCAGTTTAAGCATCTCCTCTAAGCCGAAATAATCCATCTGTCGAGGATTACCCTTCTCAGCAATATGGTTGACTAATAATATTTTTTCAGTAGTTAACATTTCTTTTTCAGAACCTGTTTCTTGGATGAGTTGATCAGCTAATTCAAATTCTTCGACTAAAATAAATTCACTAATACAAGGATCATTTTTTTTAATTAAATTTGTAGAGAGTAAATACTCAATGATTTCTCTTTTTAAATTAGGGCTACAACGTGATGGGCGAAGTAAACGCATTAACAGTCGTATACGACCATTATTAATCATATGAAGAGCTAATGGAACCTTTTCAACCTCTTCTCTTAAGATATCGAGGTTGATTTCTTTTAAGCCAAGCAAAAATTCATAGGACCTTAATATATAAAGTGCTTGCCTACTATCACCATTATTAATGTGAAACTTTTTATAAGCTTGTTTTTGATCATCCCTATGCATGGCTTCAGTATAAAATCGTAGATGTCTTTTCTCGTGATTAAACTGTCTAGGGAAATAAAAAATAACGGGTAATCTATAGTTATTATTGACGACTAAACCTTGTTTTTTAGCATAAACACAATAATGTTCCCAAAGCTCCTCAGCAAAATCATACGCTAATAATCGAGCTTCTAGAGAATTTGCGCAAATACACACTGCACTACGGTAAGGATTAAATCGTAAACGAGCCAATAGTTCATTAGTAGTATCATTCCACTTATCTCTGAGTGAATTGTACTTTTTAAAGGTTCGAATTTCTCTCGATGAAAAAAATAGTCTATCTTTTGACTGATAAGTGCCCAATTTTATTTTGGCTGCTTCGTAGTCATCAGCTTCAAATTTTCGACCGACTGTCCCGCCATCATCCATGAGCAAACGCTGAATGTGTGCATCTTGAATGTCAGTGATCAAACCATACAACGTATCATTACGATCTGTTGTCAAACCAAAGGGTGGACTTTGTATATCACCGATCAAAGTGCAAGATTGTGCTTGTGTGTATCCTTGTTTTTGTTGAGGAGTCAGCATCGGCTTTTTATCAAGTCGCAACATTACCTTTCCATCATGTGTCACAATATAAGGTTTCCGATTCTTTGGGCGTAGATTTGCCAGACGTCTTTGATTATTTTCACCAGGAATGATCCCCGATATAAATTGATGGCTAAAATCATATCTATCCGCACGCAAAGTTTTCAACAATGTATCGTGTAAATAGTGTGGAAATAGCTTGCCTTCTTCATCTGTAAAGTAACGACTATAGAAAAATGTGAGATCTTCAGGTAAATATAAAATCCCCGAAGACTCTTTTAGTAAATCGTCATTTTCAAAGGGGAGAATGTGCTGGAGAAATAATTTGAATGATAATGCACTTTGAGTGTCTTCTCCGAAATCGAGTTTCCAGGTTGAATTTTCGCCAATAAAAGACCGTTTATACTTTCCTGCAAATACTGCAACAATATGGGAATAAAGATGCTCATTTAAAGGCGTATATTTTTCAAGGTAAGATTGTACATGGACCCAAGACAAAATAACTTCAACATCATCGATAAGAACGGATTTTCCACAGTAACGAATCACTATTTCAATCAAAACTCTAAGTTTAAGTCGAGAATCGATGATCAATCCAGTGTAAAGACTCAATATTTCAGTCAAAACTTTGTGTTTAGGTCGCGCCATAGCGACGGGGTTCAGCTCTAATAGTTCTGCAGTTTCATCAAGTATATGAAAAATATTGTCTGACATAGTCTTTACTATTGATTAGTTAATTATGCCATTTATATCATAATTAATAAGATTTATCAATTTAAATTGCATAAAAAATCTACTGCTTCTTTTTAAAGTCTTCCATAAAATTCAATAGTGCTTCAACACCGGCTTCAGGCATAGCATTATAGATACTGGCTCGTAGCCCACCAACTAGCTTATGGCCCTTAAGAAAAAGCAATCCTTTTGCTGTAGCCTGGGATAAAAAGTCAGGATATAAAGATTCATCACGGATGCGGAAAACGACATTCATGCGAGATCGATAGGGCTTATCGATGTTGTTGTAATAAAAATCACTTCGATCGATGTAGTCGTACAATTTAGCGGCTTTACGAGCATTGATTTCGCCCATTGCAGCGATCCCACCCTGCTTTTTGAGCCACTTAAACACTAAGCTACAAACGTACCAAGAAAATGTCGGCGGTGTATTATAGAGTGATTTTTGGTCTACATGATTTTGATAATCATAGAGACATGGGGTAATAGGTAATGCGTGGCCCACAAGATCTTTGCGCACAATAACGACAGCAAGAGCTGCAGGACCAATGTTTTTTTGGACTCCGGCATAAATTAATCCGTAACGGCTGATATCGATGCGCTTTGATAATATATTCGATGACATATCTGACACTAAAGGTACGTCCCCCGTTTCGGGAATAGCTCGGTATTCGACTCCGTTAACGGTTTCATTATCCACGATATGAACATAGGCTGCTTCAGAATTCAGCGTCCAATCCGCTTGATTAGGTATTGTTGTAAAACCTGAACTTTCAGAGCTAGCACATTGATTAACATGACAATATTTTGAAGCTTCTTTAGTGGCCAAGGCTGACCATACACCCGTATTCACATAATCTGCTGTGGTCTTACCTCGCAACAAATTCAAGGGCACCATGGAAAACTGGCCTCGCCCACCACCTTGAACAAAGAGCACGTGGTAATCATCGGGAATGGATAATAAATCTCTAAAATCGCGTTCGGACTCTGCGGCCATCTCTTGAAATGCTTCACCGCGATGACTAATTTCCATCACAGAAGCCCCAACACCACGCCAATCAAGAAGCTCTTCTTTGACTTGATTTAATACTTCGAGAGGGAGCATCGCTGGACCAGCGCTAAAATTATAGCCTCGCATGATTTATCCCCTTCTCTCTCAAGCCTCTGGTTGTCCCTCAACCTCAGCCGTAGCTACATCAATGACTTCTTCCACTCTACGCATTCCAACCAACTGCTCGCCTTCGCACACATTGATTAATCGAACGCCTTGAGTATTTCGACCCACTAAAGAAATTTCTTCGACGCGTGTTCGCACAATAGTGCCCTGATCTGTAATGAGTAGGATCTCATGCTGATCAGTCACAGCCTCAGCACCGACCACTTCACCGTTGCGGTCATTGACAATAATACCAATCACACCTTGTCCACCACGTCCAATCCGACGGAATTCACTCATTTCAGTACGTTTACCGTAGCCATTGGCCGTTGCCAAAAGAATGGCTTCATTATCTTTAGCCGCCAATAAGGAAATAAGTCGCTGACCTTCTTTGAGTCTAATACCTCGCACACCCGCCGCAGTTCGACCCATCGGACGCACTAATGATTCTTCAAATCGAATCACTTTACCGGTGTTAGCGACCAGCATTATGTCTTGTTTGCCATCAGTAATAATCACGCCGACTAAATCATCGCCTTCACGAATATCCAGCGCAATCAATCCACTATTTCGAGGCCGTGAAAATTGTGACAACGATACTTTTTTCACAGTACCTTTTGCCGTCGCCATAAACACAAAATGCCCTTCATCGAATTCGCTAATTGGCAAGATAGCACTGATACACTCGCCTTCACCAAAGGGCAGTAAATTAACCAGCGGACGACCTTTGGCCGCTCGGCTCGCTTGGGGAATTTTATAGGCTTTTAACCAAAACAATTTACCTTTATTCGAGAAACACAACAGCGTGTCATGTGAATTCGCAACCAATAAATGCTCTATATAATCTTCTTCTTTCATCGAAGTTGACGATTTACCCTTACCGCCCCGATGTTGGGCTTGATACGTTTCTAGAGGCTGAGTTTTGGCATAGCCTTCACTCGAAATCGTGACAACTAAAGCATCGTTAGGAATCAAATCTTCCATCGAAAGCTCTTCTTCGTTATCAATAATTACAGTACGGCGTTCGTCACCGAATTGGTCTTTAATTTCTAATAGCTCATCTCGAATCACTTGCATCAATCGATCGGCATCTGACAATATTTCAAGCAAATCTTTAATAAGATGCATCAACTGCTTGTATTCATTGAGGATTTTATCTTTTTCAAGGCCCGTTAAACGATGAAGTCTTAAATCTAAAATGGCTTGGGCTTGTTCGGGTGATAAATGATAGCCTTCGGGTTTTAGCCCAAATTCTTCAGGCAAATCTTCAGGTCTAGAGGCATCGCTACCCGCGCGTTCGAGCATGTCCAAAACTGCCCCGGGCCGCCATACGGAAGCCACTAAACGCTCTTTTGCTTCTAGAGGGGTTTTTGACGATTTAATCATCGCAATGACTTCATCAATATTCGCCAGTGCAATGCCTAAACCTTCTAAAATATGAGCACGTTCACGCGCTTTTCGTAAATCAAAAATGGTTCGGCGTGTCACAACTTCACGTCGATGGCGAATAAAAGCTTCCAGCAGATGCTTTAATCCCATGCAGCGAGGATGACCTTGATCCAACGCCACCATATTAATGCCAAACACTACTTGCAGTTGTGTTTGCGTATACAGATTATTTAATACCACTTCAGCATTTTCGCCGCGACGTAATTCAATATAAATGCGCATTCCTTCTTTATCGGATTCGTCACGCAATGCGGTGATGCCCTCTAGGCGTTTTTCTTTTACTAATTCAGCAATTTTTTCAATCAAACGAGCTTTATTGACTTGATAAGGTAATTCCGTCACGATAATCGCTTGTTTCTCACCCACATCTTCAAAATTGGTTTTACCACGAATCAATACACGACCACGGCCCGTTTTATACGCTTCAACAATACCTGCACGACCATTAATCATTCCAGAGGTCGGAAAATCAGGACCAGGAATCAGTTGCATCAGATCGGAAAGGTCACAATTCGGATTATCAATAACTGCGATGCACCCATCAATTACTTCATTCAAATTATGAGGTGGAATATTCGTGGCCATACCCACCGCGATGCCCGATGAACCATTCACTAAAAGATTGGGCACTTGTGCGGGCAACACAGAAGGCATGTGTTCAGAGCCATCATAATTGGGAACAAAATCGACAGTTTCTTTTTCTAGATCAGCCAATAAAGAATGCGCAATTTTTGACATGCGGATTTCGGTATATCGCATGGCTGCAGGCGAATCGCCATCCACAGAACCGAAGTTTCCTTGCCCGTCAACGAGCATATAGCGCAGTGAAAATGGCTGTGCCATACGAACAATCGTGTCGTAAACGGCCACATCACCATGCGGATGGTATTTACCGATCACATCACCGACGATACGCGCAGATTTTTTATAGGGTTTATTCCAGTCGTTCTTGAGCTCATTCATCGCGAACAAAACACGTCGATGCACGGGTTTCAGACCATCGCGCACATCAGGCAATGCCCGACCGACAATGACGCTCATCGCGTAATCTAGATACGATTGCTGAAGCTCGTCTTCAATATTGACGGCCACAATTTCCTTAGCGTGATCAAGCATAAATAACCCTATGAATAGCTACGATTACAAAAGACGAATTGTAACACTTTCCCAATCTATTGGCTATTGGTAAGAGCGCAGAAGGGGTAAGATTTAAGCTTGATGGATTCTTACAGAGAACCCATCAAACTTAGATCTTACCCCTTCCCTAAATAGCCTGAATACGTTGTAATTTCTGCTCAATTATGGTATAAAAATGATGCGGTCACGGGCAAATAAATAGGCAGTAGCCATGATAGAAACAAAAGCAGAGAAACTAACAGCATTTAATGGGTCGTTTACGATTGAAAATCCTTCGGCTGACAATTTAGTGAAATTAACTTTCAAAGACCAACAGACTGCGAGCGCCTTTTTCGATGTTGTTGTGCAAATGATGCCGTTCATAAACACTGAATATCCAAAAATCGTTGACAAACTAATACTACTAACCCAAGAGCAATATTTCTTTTACCAGCGTTGCGCGATAGCTGAAACAGGCAAGCTCACTTCGGCGTATTTAGGTGATAGTTTTCTGAAAACTCTTCGTACTGATGAATTTGATTTTGGCCATGCATTTATATTAGGCATTATTCCGAGCGAAAAGAATACAAGGCGCCACCAAAATTTGCGTCCAAAAAATCGTAAATCTTTCACTATTACTCCAGAGGGCAAAATCGCAGGTAGATTTGAAAAACAACCAACGTACACTACCAAAGAAAAAGAAGGGTTTTCACAA
This sequence comes from uncultured Gammaproteobacteria bacterium, assembly GCA_963725255.1. Classification (GTDB taxonomy): domain Bacteria; phylum Pseudomonadota; class Gammaproteobacteria; order JAIEPX01; family JAIEPX01; genus JAIEPX01. The sequence goes on from CAVRXV010000009.1 coordinate 146,446, forward strand.
AATCAGTCTTGTACTCACATCGACGAGAAAACGCTAAGTGCTGCTTTTGGTTTTGGTAAAGATAGGCATAGCAAACTTTTTGGTCTCATGACTCATTTTAATGATACATTGATTGGTCGGATGCTGATCAACGATTCCGGAACTGTTAGTAGAATATTCGATTTCTCATGCATTGAAACTGCAAAATCAAGTAGTAGCTATAAAAATTATTCAAATGGCTTTATTTTCCCTCCTACTCAATTTAACTCTTTTAAAAATAAAAATTTGGGAATTAGACAAAATAAAGGTGGCACCAATGAAGTCTTAGCTAGGTTGCGCTTTAATCCATATCGATCCGTCGTCACAATTTGTACAGATACTTTAGAGGCTCGATTATTAGCCCAGGATTTTGCGCAAGAATTGTTGAATCACTTTGCGGTTTATGCAAAGAGCCACGGTATGATATTGAATCCTCATTTCAAAATACCTATTATTTTTTATGTACCAAAAAAATCACATGAAAATAGAAGTTTGCTAGAACTACGCACTGGACATGAATTGAAATTCTATACTCCCACTATGTTTCAAAAGGATCGGGATGAAGCTACAAAAATTTACAACGATGAAAAACGTCGAATGGAACATTATCAAAACCAAGATTACGAGTTTCTATTAGGCTTAGACGTAATAACTCCCGAGATATTATTAGAGCGCATTAATAATGTTCCACTAGCACTTGCCATGATGAAAAATGGTAAGGTGCGCATGTTAATGCGCTTTTTAAGAACTTCAACGCAATCCAGCCTCAGCGATAAGGTATTTGATTCTCTTTTAGCTGAAGGTATGATTGCACATAATGATCCCATCATAGCTAAACTCATTATCGCCGAATCCTTTGAGATAGCGGAAAAAATCATCCCTGCAACAAAATCTGTAAAAAAAGAATTAAAATTCGAAGGTACGTTATTAATCGATCATTTAGTAAGTTGTGGAAACCCTAGGCACTACCAATATATGGGGCTTGGTGAGACGTTGGCCCATGCAGCCAAAAAACGCTCATGGGTTTCAATCACACTTTGCCTCAAAGAATACAGCCATCTCACTGAGACTTTTGTAGACGTTAAATCAAACAACGACTATGGTTATGCATTGCTCAACGCCCTTGAAGATCAGCAGCTAAAACTGGCCAAATTTTTCTTACAAGCCGGCGCCAAATCAACCTGGCGCAATCAGCAGACAGATATCAACTATCAGCTTTTATCAACGCTATATTATGCGATTAACTTTGATTTTAACGAATTACTTCCTGATCTGATCGAACATGAAAAAGAGTGCCAAAACGAATTTTATCACGCTCGACTTCGGCTAGCGCTAGATCTTGCCTACTGTAGAAAAAACAATGAAGCAATAGCATTACTCGAGAAAATTTGCAGTCCTGTCTCATTAGACCCTAAAAACATCGAAGTCAGCATCTGCAAACTAATGAATGAAGCCTTAATTGTTGGAAATAGAGAAATCGCAGAAGTACGATTAATGCGATATTGCCACCAATACAATTTACTGCCTAAAAATAACAACAGCGTTTTAGATGGATTAGAAATTCTACAAGCGCACCTACCTGGGATTGTAGGCAAGGATGTTATAGACATTCTGACAGAAATAATAAAGCAACAGCAACCCAGAAAAGCTTGTCGCGATGATGATGACGAATACGATGGATTTCTAGTTCTACCAAGAGAAAATGCTTCATTCATACACGCTCTTATTGACAAACGATATAGAGAAGCAGCGTTATTATTTAAGTTGACTATGACCACAGAAGATATCCAACGGGAACTCCACAAACAGGTAAAATCTGAAAAATGGAACATAGTAGAATTCTTCACGCGATATCAGACGGATACTGAAGATACACTCGGTTATGGTTATGCGTTGCTTAAAGCTCTTGAACATCAACAACCAAAGTTAGCTAAATTATTATTACAGGCGGGTGCTAAAGCAACTTGGCGAAATTGGAAGACAGACGATGACCACCCGCTTGTGTCGCCGCTAGTGCATGCAGTTACCTATGATTATCATGAACTCATCCCTCAGCTAATAGTACTTGAAGAAAGTAATCCAGACGATCGTACTCAAGCTAGACTCAGCCTAGCATTGGATCTTGCTTACGTGCGCAATAACCGTGAAGCTATAAGCTTATTGGAACAAAATAATAGCAGAGCCACATTAATTGACCCCTCCAATCTCATTAAAAGCGTATGCATTCAGGTGCTCGACGCTTTTTCTGCCGGAAAAAGGCAAGTTGGTGAACTACGTCTACTGCGATATTGCCACCACTATAATTTATTGGCTAAAGAAAACCGCCGTGTTATTGATGGGTTAGATATCATTAAAGAACACTTTTTAGCCATCCTGAAATCGTATGCCGTAAATGAAATCATCAGAACTTTAGCTGTTTTATTTGAAATAATAATGTCCGATTTAAAACCCGATTTATTGATATCAACACTTTACTTATTAGATTATGATTATGCAGAAGATTCTCGAGATCAAATAAAAAAGAAAATCTATAGTACAATTGTGAAATTTTTGTCAGCTGATAATCTCAAGACGGTCGACGGTATAATCACAAGGCATGAACGAACAGGTATTAATCGTTGTTATTGGAGTAAAGTTGTTCAGGCTGAATTTAAAAAAAGAATTGCCTCAACCTCACCTCCTCGTACTCCAGACCCTGTAGCTACTTTGCTCTATAAGCGCGGGATTGGGCTATCCTCTCACGCGTATTTTGAAGCTTTTGAATACGCAGTAGCTACGCGCAATGAAGAGTTGAGTATAATGTTGTTAAATGGCCCATTAGTTGGCGATGCAGTCAAAGAAAGTTCACTCACTATAGCTATCGAGAAAGGTAACACACCCTATATTCTATTGCTTATAAAAAACATTAAATTTACTGTAACAACTGCGCTTTTATTAGCTGCGATTAAACGCGATCTGTTTTTAGTATTGATATCATTACTCAAAGCCAGTGACACAAAAAATGATTCCAAAAAAGACCACCATTGGACTCGCTACACTAAGTGGACCTACACCTTTCCCGAAGATCACCATTGGACTCTTTATTCTATTTGGGCATACACCTCTCTCTCCGATGACAAAAGACAAGCTAGCTGTAAATTGCTCACTCGCTTATTAGGGCCCTCAATGGTTATGCATTTTACGTTAATTAATGTGTTAATTGTATTGTCATCGAAGTATTTTGAAGCCAATTCCCCTTCAATTTGGTTAAATTTAGATCGAGTATTGAATAAGGTTAACTCAGCCGTACTTAACTTCCCAAATTTCGCGAAGAAACATCATCTTAGGTACAATGCAAAAGATAGCAATATACATAAAGAAATATTAACTCTACTCAATGACTATTTTGCTCGCATTAGTACCTTGCCAGAAGACGGCATCATTCTAAGCACCTTTAAAAAGATGCAAGAGACTTTCACCTTACTCTATAATAATTCTTTTTCTGGGAGTTTCTTCAAGATTAGACCGCTTAACCAACGTGATTATAATACTGAAATTTATAACACTCTGAGGGATGTCGCGCAGGCTCTAAAGAATAGTAACACTCCTGATGTAGAACCAGTTAATGACAGTATTAATGTCAACATGATCTCTATTGTACACAACAAAACTTAGGTGGTAAGGTAAAGGGGTCAGATCTAAGTTTGATGGGTTCACAAATCTTGAGAACCCATCAAACTTAGATCTGACCCCTTTAATTTAATTTCAACCTAGGACATCGCTATGCAGACCGTTGAAATGCTTATTAATGCTCGTTGGGTAATTCCAATAGCGCCTAAAAATCTCTTTCATGAAAATTACAGCATTGCGGTTGATAAGGGCAAAATAGTTGCGATCTTGCCGACATCTGATGCAAAAAAACAATATCATGCCGACAAAATTCACGAACTGCTTGATCACGTGGTTTTACCTGGATTCGTTAACGCTCACACTCATAGCCCTATGGTACTCTTCAGGGGATTAGCCGATGATTTAAAACTGATGGATTGGCTTGAAAATCATATGTGGCCTGCAGAAAAGGCCTGTTTAAACCCTGATTTTATTAGAGACGGCATGAAGCTTGCGATGGCTGAAATGTTGTTAAGCGGAACAACGTGTTTTAATGAACACTATTTTTACCCTGATATCATCGCTAATTCCATTGCTGAGGCTGGGATGAGAGCACGCGTAGGAATGCTCATTATGTCAGTCCCTACACCCTACTCTCGAACCTCGGAAGAAGCTTTACTAAAAGCCGAACAGTGTTTAGCTTTAGGAACACCAAATTCACTCATTCAATACTGTCTTGGGCCTCATTCACCCTATGCCACAGATGATAAAATATTATTAAAAATCAAAAAGTTATCCGATGAAAAGAATTTGCCTATTCATATGCATGTCCATGAATCTACCGACGAAATTAATAAAGGACTTCAAGAGTACGGTAAGAGACCCCTACAACGATTGGCTGATCTCGGGTTATTGTCTCCCTTACTCCAAGCTGTGCACATGACTCAAACGAATGAAGAGGACATTAAACTCCTACAGCAAACTGGCACTCATGTGATTCACTGCCCCGAAGGCAACTTAAAGCTCGCGAGTGGTTGCTGTCCCGTGCAAAAATTACGGGATGCCGGGATAAATCTTGGGCTTGGAACCGACGGCGCCGCTAGCAATAACGATCTTGATATGTTTGGAGAAATGCGAACAGCCGCTTTGATTGGCAAAGTTGTTGCCAACGATCCCACAGCCACTAGCGCCTCAGACGTCCTCGAAATGGCCACCTTGGGCGGAGCTAAAGCCCTTCATTTAGACCATGAAATAGGCTCTTTAGAAGCCGGAAAATCGGCTGATCTGATAGCCGTTAACCTCAACCATATCAACACTCAACCTCTCTACAATCCCATCTCCCAACTTGTGTATGCTTGTCACAGCAACCAGGTGACAGATGTTTGGGTTGCAGGCCTACAACTCCTCAAAAACCAGCAGCTTCAAACCTTAAATCAAGCGGAATGCCTTAGTATCGCTCATTCTTGGCAATCTAAACTGGTGAATATTGCATAAAAAATCTACCGCGCAGCAAAATCTAGAATGATAGCGGCCGGAAAAACCTACCTTAGTAGACTATAATTATAACTAGGTATGATAAATAGGAGCGAATCATGAAACGGCTAAATCAGTTATTCACTGACCTGAGGAAAAAACTCAACATTAAAGAATTAATAAAACCTACGCAGACTCAAGACAAGCAAAAGCCGAAAGACGCTGGGAGCATAATATCTGAACCACGACAAAAACAGAGCGTGACAATAGATAAAGAGCTTAGCCAAAAACGAAGCCATGAAAATTCTGATCAATCGACTCCACCCAAAGATTACCAACATTTAATTGCTGTCTTAGCAGTCTACTTAGATAACATAGAAACCGTCAGAGATGAATTACCAGACGATGAAGAATATCATGCTCTATTCCAAGATCTTTCAAAAATGAGAAGTAAAATTGGTGGGGAAATTCTGTGGAATTTAGAACATGATACCCCTGTTAATAAATTTGCATTGTTAATGAAGTCCTTAAACGAATTTAAAGAAGTCACGAAAGGCAATGAAGTGATAATCAGAGTCAGTGATTATATTGACCCCACTGTTCAGGAAAAAATTGATACCTCTATGGTGTTAGAAGCTTTTGATGCAGCAGTCAAAGAAGCCGAAGCCATTGAAAAAAAGAGCGCTAAATCTAAAATGAAAGTGAGTCCGGTTAAAAAAGAAGAAGTTACATCAACCAGCACTCAACCAAACACGGCAGTTAAGACCACAGACAAACAAAGCCCTACAGCACAACCTAGCGCCACCATCAGCAGCACCAAATTAAGTGAGCATGAACTTGCGCTTGAAGCGTTTAAGCTTGCTGACGTCTACAAAGAATATATTTTGATGGAAAGATTCTTCGAGAATTTTATCAAAGATTCAGATAAGACCCTTGAATTTAATGACGCCATCCAACTTTACATCGAACCACTATTGATAGTTTGTGCAAAATTTAAAGATGCACTAGACAAAGCTCATGAAAAAGGTTTGTTGAATGTACAACCTGAACGCTCATTAGATTTATTACTAGCCCACATTAAAGAATCACGAATTAAAGGTATCCCAGAGGAAGACTGGAAAAATTTAGCGAGCCTCATTAAAGAAACTTTAGCAGATTGGGATAAAAATCCTGCAAACAAAATGGCGTTTGTAAACCGGCCAGAGTACAAACAATCTGAAACTTTATTGAAACAGATGGATAAGGCATTCAATAGACAACCTTTGAGTAGACCTGAAGATGTTAAGGTCACAAAAAAACGATTAAAAGAGAGATTTAAAAAGGCTGAAACAAAAGTTACTCAAGTGTCTACTAATCAATCTCGTGATGTCCTGACTATCGCTACTGAATTTAAAAAAGGAGATCATATTAAAGACTTGATTCAAAGCCAAGAACTTGAAATTGCGATTGCTGAAGTTAGAAAAAACGATTTATACAAAGATATGTATTCAAAAGTAAAACAATTTTATACCTATGAACGTGGCTTAAAGCCAAATACCTCAGCCCCCGAAAAACCTGATAAAACAACTCGAAAGTTTGTAATTTCAATAGAGAGGATTCAAGACTGTCTCTCAAAATCGCCAATGAAGAGCCATCATAAATCACAAATAAAAAGATGCCTAAAAATAATTCGAGAAAATCCTGAAGTGCATCAAAAATTCATGGAGCTTAAAAATAACAAACCAGGGGCCCGTGTAAGCTCAGCATCTCCCGGTTAAGGATTTTGAGTATTTTGATCGCTCAACACCCTGTATTCAGGGCCGGAGAAAGTAAAGAAGAAAAGGGGTCAGATCTGACCCCTTTATTTTTCAGGTTAGAATATTACACAGCCGCCTTCATTTTGAGGATCATTTTCTTCTTTAGAATCCGCTTTTCCTTCGATCCCAAGTGTTTTTTCGATGATTTTCTGCAGCTGTAATTTTGATTTGCCATCTTTATTGAATCGCTTGAATTCATCGCTTGAAACTAGCTCTCTCATTAAATCTTGAAAAGCTTGACTTCCTTTTTTGAAGGTTAGTTTCAACCCTATTAACATCATCTTGAACTCTTCAATAGCCAAAGCTCGAGAACCAGAGAATTTACTTACAAAATCATCTAGCTTAAAGGTAGATTTTCTTCGCAACAAATCGATATGCTCGCCATGTTGCCTTAATTGATCCATAAAGCAGTTAACAGACTGAGATTCGCAGCCCATATTAGTTTTCAACAATGTAACAAATTCAAATAACTTTGTAAAATCAGCACTGACATCCTCAGATAATTTGCAAGGAACTTCTAGCTTCTCATGAAATTTACTCATAAATAGCTGAAAATACTGTTCGTCATAGTTCGCTCTTTCACCATCTTTTAATCCCAATACTTTTTTATTAAAAAGAGCTAGAATCCTGGCTGTAGATTTATTATTTTCTTTGTGATACCGAACAAGCTTAAATTTCTCACCCTCAACCAAAGTATCGACCGCATCGCACAGTAAACGATCAACTCGTGCATTATAGAAAACATCGATCTTAGCGTGGAGTTTATCTTGTGGGACAATTTTACGAACTACTGTTAATGCACCTTCACGCAAGACTGAGTCTCGCCATCCGTCTGGACCAAGCTGAATAAGCTGCCTTAATGTTTTCCCTTCACTCAAATTTTGGAATGTTTGGTTTAGCGCATCCCTTACCAGAATATTAATTTGCCTTAAAGTGGCCTTTTCTAATTGGTCTTTCAATAAAGAGGAAATTAATTTTCCGTTGTGAGGGGCTGGAATAAGCACATGAGGATTATTTAACCAATGTAGTAATTCATCTAAAGATTGAGATTGACTTATTCTGGCTAATATTGCCTCTAAGTCTTTAAAGCTATTAAGGAGTTCTTCCTTCAGATCTTTATCGAATCGCATTTTAAGATCAGCAAGCACTTCTTTTCTAGGCTTAGCTCCCCGCAATTTGAAAAAGGCATCGAGTTTCTGGGTCAGAAAATCTTCGTAGATTCGATCATGAGTCTCAGCATCAGCAGGCCATTCATAGTTGGCTTTAAAAACTAGAAAATGCGTGGCTATGATCTCAAAACATTCAACATTTAATGCGTCTACGACAAAGTCACAAACCAAATCATGTAGAGGTCTTCCCATTTCTCTTTCGATTTGAGCAATAGTAAGATTCTTGTTTGTAAAAATTGTGTTACCTAAAAATGCAGGGGCTTTTAAACGGTTAGAAAACTCCTCAAATTTTTGAGCATTCGGTATCTGAAAATCATGTTCGAATTGCGAAACACAAACTTCCATATAGGATTTATTGTCTGCTAATTTGATATTACTTATTTCCCCATACAATGCACCGCGGATTTTCTCGTGGAAATGCTCTTTATATCGAGCTTGCACATTCTTAACATAGCTGTAAGGATTTTGTTTGAAAGAGTCTGCCACCAAATTCACCAGTGTTGGTTCTGGTTTTAATTGGTAAATAATAACATCATTTTTATCTGTAAACCCTCTAGCCCACTCTTCTCGAACTCTTTGGGTATCTGCTTTAAGAGATGAAGGATAATAGCAATCATTAAGTTGGTTATAACCTTTTCCTACATTTCCATTAACTGTTAATTTCGAAGCATCAAACTTTAACTCTCCATGATCATCGATAAAAAATAACCCCTCTTTTAGGAAAGTATCTTCTAAATTTTGCAAACTCAAAAATACACAATCCCGCTCTTGTAATTGTTGGCTCACTAAACACGGATGACGTATTATCTTGCTCTCTTCATATTGTCCACCGAGTAAATGTAGAAAGACTCTAGCATAAAATAACTCTTTCTGATTTTTGGTACCTTCTTTATTTTCTGCACTGGGATCTAGGAGAAATACGTCGACAGTGCCTTTCTTGTGATTAGGTGATAAAAAGTAGTTAATGCAATGATTATTATCAACTAATAACATTCCTGCTATTAATGGTCGTACTTTATTTCCATAAGATTGATCTTTGAGTAAAGAACAAAGTGTAGTCCCCATTGAGATAAAATCTGGAGTAGCATCAGGTTCATTATTTCTAAAAGTCACAGAGAATGCGGTGGGCAATAAACAGTATAGAATCCCATTCCGTACAAAACTCCAGTTGTGATTAAAACTTGGGTTCTCATGAAGTAATTGCAATCCTAAATAAATGTCATCTTGTTGAGGTGTATAGAACTCTTCTGGAGAGAGATCCTCAACAGAATCTGTGCCAGGATAAAGAATATTTTTAGGTAAAATTATTGGTAATTCGAAAAATTTCCGTACTTGATTAAGATTAGTATTGGATTCGAGATTTCGTTGTAAACAAGCTTTGACATTTTCTTGAAGCCCTTTATTTTTCTTCAATGTGTCTACAAAACCTTTAAAGGTTTTCTCATCCATCGCTGCGATTTCAGAGATTCCAACAAAGGCACAGAAGCCACACTTTATGAGAAGAGTTTCAAATCCTTCTATTTTCGCTTCTAAACTTTTTTTGATGAAAACTAAAGGCTTATAGACTATGTGGTCTTGACTCGTTAAACCATTCCCTGCTTTTCCTAAAATGCCGACTGGCGTCATAAGATCTTCATGACAGTATTGGGAATGTGCTGACTTCAAATGAACGAGTAATCGGGCAACATGAGCTGGGGTAGTGTTATCGTTCACAAATGATTCTAAAAATATTTCAACAAAGGATTGTCGTTGTTTCCCTTCGATTACAAACTCGGGAAATCCCAAAAGCTTTTCAAGGTCTTTGAACAGATCATTTATTGCTTGTTCGGAATCTTTATAATCTGGATGTAGTTTAATTTTCTCTAAAGCCATGGACTTTTCCTCATTTGTTGCATAAATTATCATGTTATCATCATAATCTTAACAGATTCTTAAGAAAGGATAAATGGATGCTTCCCACACAGGTAACTATAGTGGAAGTAGGACCCAGGGATGGCCTGCAAAATGAGCCTACCCTGCTGACTGCTGCCCAGAAAATCCAATTAATACGGGACTTAGCCCAGGCCGGGCTACGGATAATTGAGGCTGGGAGCTTTGTCTCACCCAAGTGGGTACCCCAAATGGCCAACTCTGGTGAGGTATTGCGAGCTCTATCTAAAACAGGCTCCCAACGCTATCCCGTTCTAGTGCCCAATCTTCGTGGCTTAGAGGAGGCTATTGAAGCCGGATGCCAAGACATCGCTGTGTTTGCAGCCGCTTCTGAGACCTTCTCTCAAAAGAATATCAACTGCTCTATCGCCGATAGCTTAGAACGTTATGAAGGTGTTATCAAAGAAGCTTTAGCCGCAAAATTACGGGTTCGAGGGTATGTTTCCTGTGTTCTAGGCTGTCCCTTCGAGGGTGAAATTGCCCTTTCAGCAGTCGCTCGTGTTGCATCTGCTCTTTATCGAATGGGCTGTTATGAGGTTTCTTTGGGAGACACCATTGGGGTGGGAACGCCCGAAAAAGCCAAGCTTATGGTGAGTACTGTCGCTGAAAAAGTCCCACTCGAGCATTTAGCTGTTCATTTTCACGATACTTACGGACAAGCGTTGGCTAATATTTATGCGTGTTTATCATTAGGTATCAGTACCATCGATAGTTCCATCGGTGGGCTGGGTGGTTGTCCGTACGCTCCCGGTGCTTCGGGGAATGTGGCTACCGAAGATGTGGTGTACTTGCTCGATGGCTTAAATATCGAGCATGGGACTGACTTAATGGCGCTAGTGCGTATCAGCCACGAAGTCGCAGCTTTGCTTCATCGCACGCCTCGCTCCAAAGTTGCCCAGGCGATGGGATGATGAAGGGGTCAAATCTCCGATTGCTACATTCTGATCTCAAAAGTTTGGAAGATGGTAAAATACTACCCAAAGAATGTAGCAATCGGAGATTTGACCCCTTTAGAAGGAAAGATCAATGACAGAACCCATATGGAAACCTTCCGCTGAGACTATCGCACAGTCTCAAATGACTGCCTTTATGTCACAAGTGACCAGAAATTGTGGTCAGCATTTTTCTGATTATCAATCTCTGCATCAGTGGTCCATCACCCATCTCGAAGAATTTTGGGTAGAGCTTATAAAATTTACTGGTGTCGAATTTTCCACACCATGGAAACACGTTTTAACTCATCCGGAGAAAATGCCAGGAGCAAAATGGTTTGAAGGTGCGCGACTGAATTTCGCACGTCATTTATTACGACATCAATCGGATAAAACAGCGCTTATTTTTCAAAATGAAAATGGTGAACGCACAACACTGTCCTATGTAGAATTAAATCAACACGTTCGTCGTTTAGCCTACCAATTAAAAATGATGGGTGTAAAAATTGGCGATCGTGTCGCGGGTTATTTACCCAACCGACCTGAAACGATTATTGCCATGCTTGCAACCACGAGTTTGGGTGCGATCTGGTCTTCTTGCTCACCTGATTTTGGATATCACGGCGTTTATGATCGATTTCAACAAATAACGCCTAAAATATTATTTGCCTGCGATGGTCAAGTATATAACGGAAAGCAGAATTCTACTCTTTCTAATATCATTGCACTTCAAGAAAACTTACCCTCACTTGAACATATTATTATTGTACCCAACCTCGGTACCGAACCCGACATTAGCAACATAAAAAATTCACACTTGTTTGAAAAATTATTGAACACATCGGAAGAGTTGGAATCATTTGAAGAATTACCTTTTAATCATCCCATTTATATTTTATTTTCATCAGGTACCACAGGCGTTCCAAAATGTATTACGCATGGTGCTGGTGGAACTCTACTTCAACATCTCAAAGAACTCATATTACACACGGATTTGCGCGAAGAAGATACTATTACCTACTACACCACATGCGGTTGGATGATGTGGAATTGGTTAGTGTCTAGTTTGGCGGTTGGCGCAACCGTTGTACTCTATGATGGCTCACCACTACACCCACGAGCATCACGATTATTTGATCTGATTGATGCAGAAAAAATTAGCATTTTCGGCACCAGTGCAAAATTTTTAACTTCAGTAGAAAAAGTAGGACTACAACCTCGCACGACACATTCACTCACTTCTCTGCGCAGTATTTTGTCTACAGGTTCTCCTTTAGTTTCTTCCAATTATGATTTTGTTTATGACAACATTAAACCCGATGTACGATTATCATCTATCTCGGGCGGTACCGATATTATCTCCTGTTTTGCACTCGGAAATCCTAATTTGCCCGTATACCGCGGTGAACTTCAATGTTTGGGATTAGGTTTAGCTGTAGAAATATTTGACGATAACGGCCATTCTATTATCGATGAAAAAGGTGAACTTGTCTGTACAAAACCCTTCCCTGCAATACCCATTTATTTTTGGAATGATAAGGATGGGGAGCTATTTCATCGTGCTTATTTTGAACAATTTCCCGATGTATGGACGCACGGAGATTATGCTCAAATCACTAAACACGGCGGATTAATTATTTACGGTCGCTCTGATACTTTGTTGAAACCTGGCGGAATTCGCATCGGAACGGCAGAGATTTACAGAGAGGTTGAACAATTTCCCGAAATTATGGAAAGTATTGCGATCGGCCAATCCTACAAAGGTGACGTTCGTATTATTTTATTTGTAAAAATGCGGGAGAATTGCCCTTTAACTGAAGAGTTGATCGCTAAAATTCGCCAAACAATCAAATCGCAACTTTCACCTCATCATGTACCCGCAAAGATTCTCAGTGTTCCCGATATCCCACGAACCGTCAGTGGTAAAATAGTTGAGCTGGCGGTTCAAAATGTGGTAGCGGGAAGACCTGTGAAAAATATCGACGCGCTGGCTAATCCTGAAGCACTAGACTATTTCCGTGATCGTATCGAACTCCTAGAAATCTGAAGAAATAACGGTTACCCTACACTCTACTAATAATACTAGCTAAAAAATCAGTTAACTATAGCAGCCTTATGGCTATATGAGGAATCATGAAATTTGACAAAGTACTTGATCTTGCCAAAGTCGCGATAGAAGAATTCATAGCACTTTTGGAAAAAGAAACCGTCTTCAATAGTCTTAACAGACGTGTAATTGTCGAATCTAACGAAACCGCTAAATTAGATCGCTTAAGATTACTATTTACATCAGATTTGTCTCCTGAAACTGCTAGTAGTTTGTATCTCAATCAACAAATTGACCAAATGATTGAGCTAAAAGATCCCATTTTAGGTTCTCTCGATTTTACCCTTGCGCCCATTGATAGCCTAATAATTCCCATTACCCCACTGACACTCGTATACCATTCTAAATTATCAAAAAGTCAGATACTCACTTTCTTAAGATCACTTCAGTTATTCTTAGATAAAAAATCTAACCAATTGTTATGTGGATGGGAATTGACTAGGTTAAATGAATACGACTATTACACAAATACTGCTACTGGCATTGATTGGGCTTTTTTTCGACCCTTTGTGAAATCAACTACACCAGATGGTGAAAAAGATAGTCTTTTATTTAACATGGCGATAGAAGGTCATGCCTATGACACGATCCAATGTTTTCTAACTCCAAAACAATTTGTCACACTACAAAAAACGAATGGTTTGAACTCTCAAGCTGAAATTGTCTGTGCTCAAAACCTTGTCGAATTCATTACTCCTCAACAAACAGACACTTCTCGACTCACAACCATAAAAAAAATGCTAACCCCGAAGGATGGAAAAAAAGATTTCGTAGTAATATGTCAAACTATTCATAGTATTTTAAGTAAAAGACCTCAAGAGGGCCTCTCAGAAACTGAAACACTATTTTACAATAATCTCGGGCGTATTTATAACCCCGTTCGCCGTATAGTTGAAATCAATAGTGAAATACCTGTTGAAGAAAAACCCAACTCCGCAGAGACTCTGAAACCCGAAGGTAATAAAAATCCTACAACAAACTCAGCTACTAAGCTCGATCATTCATCCTTGTCTTTGTCAAAAAAACTACTTCAATCTTTGAGTAATATTGAGCTACATGCCGTATTGTTGCAAGAAACTCTATTGACCCTTCCAACCCTAACTGATCCTTTCAAAGCTGAAGACGAGAAGCTGATTTGTGAACTACTTCATAGCAAAGCCCCGTTATTTCAAGAACTTAAAAAATTAGCGACTGATAAAAGTTTTACCATCGAAGATCAAACTCATCTGGTAAGCTGGTTAATGTCTTCCATGCATTTATTGACAGAGTTGATAGAGCAATTCTCAGCTCTTCATTTTAGACTTTCAACACTTGAATTAAGTACATACTTAATAGAATTATTAATGTCACTTCGCTCTGACTGTGGATCAAAAGAGAGTGATTATCTTAATAATCAGATTCATCTGCTCAAAGAAGACTTATTAAACGCTTGTCTTTTTAGCGGCCACTATGAACGCGTGCTTTCTTGGTTAGCTATCTTCGCTACCATACCCTGTACATTTTCAGAAAACACTGCATTTCCCTTTTATTATTCAAGAGGACAAGATCTTCATTTTCGCTCTCAAGTTGCTCACCTCACTGGAGATTTTGAAACTGCTAGTGAGCTAGGAAATCAAACAAAGGATGTTATCGAACAGGCTTTTTCTCTCTTGTTAACACAATATGGAAAAAAACAAAAAACAAGTAAACAACGTGCCCAACCACAAATCCAATATGATCCCGCTATAGCCACTGATTTCCTCAATGCAACTAAAAAGTACATCAAGTGCTATGCACTCTCGCATTCAGCTCTTTCTACAGAACTATTTCAATTCAACCGTTTTTTAGAAGCTTATGAATCATTAAAAATTGTTGCCAATGATCTAGAAAACTCTAAAACCTATCTCGAAATACTTGATAGGATTAGGTCAAAATTTAATCTGAAGTTTGATTCTAAATCAAAACAAAAGAAATCAACCACTTCTCACGAATTAACAACACAAAAAATGCGATGGTGCATGGTTAGAAATTTTTTATTGATAAAACGTGTCTTACGATCTCACCTTCCGCCTCATTTTGATTTAATTGAAAATAATGAAACCTTGGTACTGTTGGCTAATAAAGAAACTCAAGCTACAGCTTTATTTGCCAAGTTAAAGAAATATTCTGTCACATGCACAATAGACAAAAAATCAATTAACTTTACTTCATTCACTACCATTCAACTAGACAACCTTAAAAAAGTACTTCTCTCACCACCTGAAAAACCTTCTCTCCATAAAATTGTGCCTTCTTCGAATAAAACCGAGATTGGCCACGAAGCATTACGTTTTCGATGTTTGAAAAATCTGCATTATAAATTTTTTGAGCATCAGAAAAAGGCCGTTTTTGATGTACTCGATGACGAACTTCAAGTTTTTTATAATCAGTGCAAAAATCCACTACTTCGTATGAAAACCCTACTGATCCTAGTCTCTCTCAATTTATCTTCGTCATTTAGCAGCTGGGCTAGTGGCCAGTACCAAGATGCAGAGGACTTCTTCACGAGTGCCAACACTCATTCCAACACTGCGTGTCAGCTACTTTCAAATCTATCAAATAATGAACACTTTGCGGAAGCATCTCAAATATGCAGCATTATAAAAGACAAAATAGAAAGTCATATTGAGGTAACAACTCAAGTGCTCTTTACATCGTTCCTCAATTCTTCGTCAGATTATCTGAACTCAGTTAAACCACTTCTTCAGGGAAAAATAAGTACATTTCATTGGTGTCATATTGGCGTAAACAAAATGGTTACTTTCTTCAAAAACAGTGAAGAAATCCGTGAAGTCCTATTTAGAAAAACACTGTGTTTTGAATCCAAAGATTATGAAAAACGCCATCAACTATTGGTAGAATCAACTCAACTTAGCTTTGAAGCTGCTTATGAGCTTCTCACTCAGACAGCCTTAACTAAAGCTGAAGGTAACTCACCTAAAATAGCACTGGAACGAGCACAAAGCGCCTATAAAAACTTATGTGATCTGAAAGATCAGTCTGGAATTTCTTTGCCGGCACATATTCGATCTTATATCTTTGTTCTTAAAACAATTTTTGAGTCCGATCTGAATTTGAATCAAGTCTTAGACCATTTAAACGAAGCCTTGAAAATAGTTAATTCCAATACCAATGTTGCACATAAAATTGAAGTTATATTACGAAAAATGGATTGGATTTCGAATGGTAAAATTGATTCTAAAATTATGCGAATTATAGACGAACTTAACCAGCTTTTTAAATTGCTTCGCTCATTAACAACAGAAAGGGCAAAAAGTTTTTCTAACCAAATCATGATTGCCATTACCCGGTATTTCTTTCTATTTTTCTCATATAGCCTTCCTTTCACTGACATACTCTCTCCTACACTCCAACACGATGCTCTCGAACTACATGAACTCATCCAATCAATAATAACTTATCTAGAAGATACGATATTAGTCAAAGATGGATCAGAGTTTGCCATCTCCTCTCTCGATAATATTAATACCCTAAAAATGATTGTTAAAATTAGGATGTTATTGATTTCTCACAGTAATCTAGAAACAAAGATAAGAGGCGATCTGGTTCAAAAATCGGATTATTCAGAAGGCATTCAACTTCTTATCCCTAAAATGACCATTACTTTTTCAGAATTATTGAGACACGACGATCTATTAATCACTCCCCATAGCCCATTGATCAGTTTAGCCATTACGTGCCAACATATGCTAAGCTATTCAACAGCTGAACAACATAACACTAATCCTGAAATTCAGAACCTCGTTAGCTGTTACAAAACCGTCTCTGAATTAACCATCAATATTTTCCCAGTATTGTTGCAAGATCAATTTAAACCCTTCTGCGAACCCAATGAGGATGCATTGTCTGGCTTTAGGCAACTCATTTTACTAACCGATTGTCTCAATAATGCTCACCTTGCCTATGGCCTAACGATTTCCCCGGACCACCTACCTTTAATTCGAAAAATGCGTGATCGTTTTCCCAACAATATTTATATTGGTTATACTTTATTCAGGGCATTATCTGAGAATAACCCGCGCGATACACCATGCCCAGAAGCAATAGAAGCTTGTTGTAAAGCTGCTGACGCAGGCCACTCTCACGCGCAGTACTATTACAGTGTAATCCTTGTTCGCGGTGATTTTGGAGCCACTATTGATCGAGACAGAGCGCAAGATTATTTACAAAAATCAAACAAGCAAGGGTATTATCGGGCCCAAATCCGTTTAGCAAAACTCCATAAGTCAGGGTTATTTGGACGATCTGAGTACAATAATGAAGCAGCCCAATTGCACGCAGAAGCAGCCATGGATAATTCTGAAACGCCCGATCAAGCAAGACAAGAATTAGCGGCAAAATTTGATGTTTATTTCGTTCCTAATCAATTACATTAATAGGCATGAAGGTGCATTATGATTATCTTAGGCATTGAAACATCGTGTGACGAAACAGGCGTGGCGCTTTACAGCGAAACGGCGGGTCTCATCGCACACCGAATATACAGTCAAATTACTTTACATGAAGAATTTGGCGGCGTTGTACCCGAGCTAGCCTCTCGCGATCAAATCCAAAAATTATTGCCTTTAATTCTTCAACTCCTAAACGATGAAGAAATGGCATTGTCTGATCTTTCAGGAATTGCTTACACGGCAGGGCCTGGATTAGCAGGAGCTCTGATGGTAGGCGCTTGTGTAGGTCGTAGTTTGGCGTATGCATTAAAAATTCCTGCTATTCCTGTGAATCATTTGGAAGCGCATCTATTAGCCCCGATGCTTGAAGAAAATCCACCTGCTTTTCCACATTTAGCACTCTTAGTTTCTGGCGGACATTGCGCATTAATTCACGTCGAAAAACTAGGCGAATATTCTATTATTGGCGAAACTGTAGACGACGCTGTAGGAGAAGCTTTCGATAAAACAGCTCGAATTCTTGGTATGCCATATCCCGGCGGTCCAAAAATTGCTGCACTCGCTTTAAAAGGAAATCCCCAACGCTATCATTTTCCACGTCCGATGACAGATAGACCTGGATTAGATTTTAGTTTTAGTGGAATTAAAACATTCGCTGCGAATTTAATTCACTCAGAAGGCACGAACCCCTCTACGTTTCCCGATATTGCCGCCAGTTTTCAAAAAGCCATCATTGACACACTTGTCATTAAATCACGTCGTGCGATTCAGCAGACTGGATTATCGACTCTTGTAGTTTCGGGTGGTGTCAGCGCTAATCAATTACTTCGAGAAGAACTCGCATTAATGGCTCACGATCTGAATATTCAATTGCATTTCCCTCGTTTAGAATTTTGCACAGACAACGGTGCGATGGTCGCCTACGCAGGACTTCAAAACATTAAACAAGGTAAAAAAGTAGGCTTAGCCATCAACATTGAACCACGTTGGCGACTTGATTCCTTGAATTGAATTATGGCTTGACAAGCAAAGACATAAATTCAGACACTGGAGTTGACTCCAATCCTTGTTGATCTTCATATAAAGCAATCAACTTAGTGTATTGTTCTGGAGTAAAATGCGTCATAAATTGACGATGATATTTAGATTCTAACAAAGGCAAACATTCTTTTCTTCGACGTGGATGTCCTAATGGATATTCAACCACGACTTCATCCGTTGTGGTGCCATCATTAAAAATAATTTTGATCGCATTTGCGATAGAACGTTTTTCAGGATCGTAATAATCTTTTGTAAAATTCTCATCTTGAGTGACATGCATTTTTTTACGAAGTGCATCGATTCGTGGATCGCGCGCAAAATGATCATCATAATGTTCAGCACTCACTTCACCAAACACCAAAGCAACAGCAATCATGTATTGCAAACAATGATCTCTATCTGATCGACTATTTAATTCCTCAGTTTTACTGATAATTCTCACTGCAGGTTCTTGAGTACGAACTTCAATTCGTTCAATGGCATCCCATTTAAATTTCACTTTTTCGTATAATTTTAAAGCAGCTTCAATAGCAGTTTGTCCGTGAAATTCAGCAGGAAATTGTCCTTTAAATAAAATATTCTCAATCACATAACTGGAAAATTCGCGATTAACAACGAGTGGCTTGCCTTCAAAATAAACATCATTAAATCCCCAGCGTTCTGCTGTAAGTACTGTTGGAATTCCAACTTCTCCACGTAATGCCAATATGTGCTAACCACACAGCGCGGCTTGTTGCATCACCGGCCGCCCAAGATTTTCGACTGGTTGTATTGTGACCATGTCTGTAGGTTCGAAGTGCTTGACCATCAACAAAAGCATGAGAAATCGCGTTGGCAATAGTCTCTTTTTTACCACCTGCCATAGCTGTCACTACTGCAGTAGAAGCAATTTTAACTAAAATGACGTGATCCAGACCTACACTATTAAAACTATTTTCCAGTGCTAAAACACCTTGGATTTCGTAGGCTTTTATCATTGCGGTGAGAATATCGCCCATTAATAATTCGGGCTGACCCTTATCTCGACGTACTCGGCTAACATAATCACCGACAGATAATATTGCACCTAAATTATCGGAAGGATGTGCCCATTCTTTTGCTAACCACGTGTCATTAAAATCCAACCAACGAATTAAAAGGCCAATATTAAACGCAGCTTCTACAGGATTTAATTCAAATTTTGTTGCAGGAACTCGAACGCCATCATCCATAAATTCACCGCCTACAACAGGCCCCATGATTCGTTGGCATTCTGGAAAAACTGTGGCTAAACATGCGCAGGCTAGAGCATCATATAAACAAAGTCGCGCTGTACTGTAAGCTTCACGTGATTTGATAACGGCATTTGCTGCATATTCAGCAATCTGCATAATTAATGCGTCGAATTCCTGTTCCATCATTGCTCCTTATAAATTACGCTTGCTGCTCCCCATAATGAGAAACCACATAATTATCAACCATTTGTGTGAATTCTGCAGCGATATTTGATCCTCTCAATGTAGCTGCTTTTTCACCATCAACAAAAACGGGTGCGACTGGTTCTTCACCAGTGCCTGGCAAACTAATGCCAATGTTCGCATGCTTACTTTCACCTGGGCCATTTACAATGCATCCCATCACAGCCACTGACATCGTTTCGACTCCAGGATAAAGCTGCTTCCAATGACTCATTTTAGCACATAAATGGTTTTGTATATCTTGAGCCAGCTCGCGGAAGTAGGCACTGGTCGTTCGTCCACAGCCTGGACAAGCGGTTACCATTGGCATAAAACTGCGAATTCCCATGGTTTGAAGGATTTCCTGACTGACTCGAACTTCACGTGTACGTTCTGCACCAGGTTCTGGAGTGAGTGAAGTTCGGATCGTGTCGCCGATTCCTTCTTGAAGTAATATCCCCATTCCAATACTTGAGGCAACGATACTTTTGCTACCCATTCCGGCTTCGGTTAACCCCAAGTGCAAAGCGTACGAGCATCGGTCTGCCAGCATACGATAAACAGCAATTAAATCTTGCACTTGACTGACTTTAGTCGACAATACGATTTTATTAGCGGGTAATCCTAGCTCTTCTGCCATTTGCGCACTGCCAACAGCAGACTGGACAATGGCTTCATGCATGACTTGTTGTGCAGATTTCGGTTCAGCAGATTTTCCGTTTTCGTCCATCAATTTTGCTAAGATGGCTTTATCTAAGCTTCCCCAATTGACGCCAATGCGAACAGGTTTATCGTTGATTAATGCCACTTCGATCATCTGTGCAAATTGTTTGTCTTTTTTTGCACCAAAACCAACGTTGCCCGGATTTATTCGATATTTTGCGAGGGTTTTTGCACAATCAGGGTATTGAGTGAGTAAGGTATGACCGTTGTAGTGAAAATCGCCGATGATCGGTACGTGATACCCAGCAGATTCCAGATCTTCACAAATATAAGGGACTTGCTCAGCGGCTTCTTCGTTATTCACTGTAATTCGTACTAATTCTGATCCAGTATCCGCTAATGCTTTGATCTGTGTCACTGTTCGAGCTCGATCAGCAGTATCGGTATCCGTCATGGATTGAATGACTACAGGTGCTTCACCGCCCACGGTGACATGAGCAATTTTTACTGGGATTGTTAGGCGTCGTTTAATCATTATGTCTACTCAGTGATTGGAGGTGCCTGAGCTTACCAGATTCACGTGAAGAGGGTCAAATAAAGCTAATTCTCCGCCTTCCCCGGTTTCACCCGTTAAAATTTCTTGGGCTTGTTGCAGGCAATGAGTCATCACGGTAATCTTCGGGTGCCGCAGCACGCTTCGCCGACAACTGCGAGAACTTTTTGTAGTCGTCACCTAAAATCGTTATCGTCAACGGCACCTCTTGGACCAAAAACGCACGTTTTTCCAACACATCTTTGGCACTCGGCTCGGGCACGTCCCCACATGAATCTTCGGAACAAGGAGGAATTTCATAACGAACTTGCTCTGGCTCGGGCACGCTGAATCGAGATTGATCTGGCTCTGGCTCGGGCACGCTGCACAGAATTCGCTCTCTGCTTAGATAATAATGTTTACTTCGCACGAGACCCTTGCTGACTGATTCATTTATCACAACCAAATCATAGAACAATCTTAAAGTTTCACTATACCTCCCTCCCCCCTCTCTAGAACCAAAGTCGCTAGCATCGTACCACGCTACCTTTTCTCCTGGTTCTAACCATAAATGGATCACCCATGCCGGTAGCTTCAGCTGAGCCTCAACGACTTTGCGCCACAGGGCTGCGATCTGCTTTTTATATGGGGCGCGATCCCACAAACGGTGCTCTTCGAACCTTGCGATGAATCTGATCAAGCCACCCAGCGCATCTCGCAGCGTTTCAATGGAATGTCGTAGTTCCTCCAGTGCTTTATAATTGTTATTGCCTTTCTCATTCCTGCTCTCTGCAAGTTGCTTGTCAATCTCTTCCCGTCTTCCCTCGGGCCAATAGCGCTTGAGCAAATCCTGCATCGGTTCATCATCTGCGGCATCGGCATATTGTAAACCGGTTATGCCTGCTGCTTCTGCGCCCTCAACCTTTTCCGTGAATCGCCTCAGTCCAAAATCCACTAAGCGGCCTTTTTTCAATAATAAGGTGGGGTCTTCTTGTAACATTATTTCTGTTTCGATGAGGTTCCCTGTAGACACACGCACTAAGAATTCGCTGATTCTGAGTTCTGCATCAGGCAACAAATCTGGATCTGCTTTTCGCATCCCCGTCACATCTGCGGATTGATGTACGGGCCAAGGAAATCTGAGCATATGCAGAAATAATATGCTGAATTTGCCCCCTTTGATGTTCAATAATCCTGGATCTTGTTCTATTATTGCATCCGCTTCAGCGTCTAGTCCTCGGCGCACAAGATCTAATAATTTTGTGACCATGAAATGAGCACCGCCGATAGCCACCTGAAAGCATTCTGAGATCCCTGGTCTGCCAGCCAGCGCTAAATTTCTTGCCTCGCTAAAGGTGAGTTTTGGTTCCGCGTTGACTGTCGCGCGTACAATTTTATGCGTTACACCTTGGGTCATCTTTTCAAAAAAAGCCTGCTGGAGGAAATAACCCTTTTCTTCTATATCTTCGCGCAGTTTTTGTTGGAATGTCAGGTCCTGCAATTTCTCTGCGAGATTATCCGCCCTGACACCGAGATCTGCAGGCAATGGATTTTTTCGTACACGCCCTATTCTCGGATCACGAATATAGTACTGCCTGTCGTCCAAGTAAATCGTATTATCGGCGGCGTTTTGAAGATCGCCTTCTAAAGCTGAGACTAAGCGAAAAGCAGTGTCTTTTTTAGCCGACCACTTACTAGCCGTTCTCTGAGTAAGTTCTTCCTTTAAGCTTATGTTTTCTTCCTTAAAGTGTTCTAGTTCAGCGAGCTCATCCAGTTCGGTGCGCTCATTTTTCATGGGAACATCTTCCAATGGGGGTAGCTCCTCCTGATCTGCGGGAACATCTTCCAATGAAGGGAGATCATCCTGATCTGGGAGATCAGCCTCCAATGGGGGTAGCTCCTCCTGATCTGCGGGAACATCTTCCAATGAAGGGAGATCATCCTGATCTGGGAGATCAGCCTCCAATGGGGGTAGCCCTGAGAGAACATCTTCCCATGGGGCTGGCTCATTCAGCTCCAACAGTTGTAGTCGTAACCGGGCGTTTTCATATTTTTCCTGAACTAGCGTTGACTGCGACTTAAGCCATGCGCGAATCTCTCCCAGCATCAGGTGATTCGGTATTAAGTAGGAGTGTATCAAGGGCGAATTTGAACCTGGTATGAACACCGGGCCCCGAGGATTCTTCGCAATCAACCGCTCAATGGCCACTCGCTCATAAGTCCTACCATCGGCCGCAATCACGGGATCCACCATAATCTCTTGCGTAATAGGGCATATTGCCCAGTATGGATATTTGTTTTGCATCTTGACCTCCTATAAGTCTTGTTATAGCACAAACTCAACCTATTAAGCAGCCAACAAAAGCCTGCAGACAATAAGCGAACAAATTCAACCGCCCGCCGAAAAAGTGGAAGTCTGATTAGAGTTCCGGTCTCATGAGGCGATGGCGCGAATAACTTTACCCGTTAAAATTACTTGGGGTTGTCGGAGGCAATGAGTCATCACGGTAATCTTCGTGTGCCGCAGCACGTTTCGCTGACAACTGCGAGAACTTTTTGTAGTCGCCAACTATGCCAGCTATGTCCTCTCTTTCCAGCACGTCATTATCGCCGAATGTACGTACAGCAAACCCCCATTGAATTGTATCCCACTTACCTGCATCTAGGTAGATACGCGGTTGATCGTTGAGTTCCAGCGAATCATCATCTAATGGGCTTATAAATTGCTGCGGCATGCGTTTTCTCATGAAGCCATAGTTTCTTGATTCGTCTATCAAGACAACGTGGTACAGAAATCTAAAACTTTTACCATCCCTCACCAACCCCTCACTGGAACCAAACTCGCTAGCATCGTACCACGCCACGTTTTCTCCTGGTTCTAACCATAAATAGATTACCCATGCCGGTAGCTTCAGCTGGGCCTCAACGACTTTGCGCCACAAGGCTACAATCTTCTTCTTTTCATATGGGGCAAGTTGAGAGATAGGGAGCCTTTTGAACCTTGCGATGGATTTGATAAAGACACCCAGCACATCTCGCAGGGTTTCAATGGAATGTCGCAGTTCCTCCAGCGCTTTATAATTATTATTGCCTTGCTCATTCCTGCTCTCAGTAAGCTGCTTGTCAATCTCTTCCTCTCTCCCCTTGGGCCAATAGCGCTTGAGCAAAGCCTGCATCGGTTCATCATCTGCGGCATCGGCATATTGTAATCCGGTTATGCCTGCTGCTTCTGCTCCCTCGACCTTTTTCGTGAATCGCCTGAGCCCAAAATCCACTAAGCGGCCTCTTCTGAATAATAAGGTCGGGGCTTGATTTAACATTTTTTCTGTTTCGATGAGGTCCCCCGTAGACACATGCATTAAGAATTGGCTGATGCTGAGCTCTGCACCGCGCAACAAGTCTGGATCTGCTTTTCGCATCTCCCACACATCTACGGATTGATCTATGGACCAAGGAAATCTGAGTATATGCAGAAATAATTTGCTGAATTTGACCTCTTTGATGTCCAACAATCCTGGATCTTGTTCTATTATTGCATCCGCTTCAGCGTCTAGTCCGTAGCGCACAAGATCTAATAATTTTGTGACCATGAAATGAGCGCCTCCGATAGCCACCTGAAAGAATTCTGAGATCCCTGGTCTGCCAGCCAGCGCTAAATTTCTTGCCTGGCTAAAGGTGAGTTTTGGTTCCGCGTTGACTGTCGCGCGTACTATTTTATGCTTTACACCTTGGGTCATCTTTTCAAAAAAAGCCTGCTGGAGGAAATAACCCTTTTCTTCTATATCCTCGCGCAGTTTTTGTTGGAATGTCAGGTCCTGCAATTTCTCTGGGAGATTATCCGTCGTGACACCGAGCGCTGCAGGCAATGGATTTTTTCTTACACGCCCTATTCTCGGATCACGAATATAATAGTGCTTGTCGTCCAAGTAAATCGTATTATCGGCGGCGTTATGAAGATCGCCTTCTAAGGTTGAGACTAAGCGAAATTCAATGTATTTTTTAGCCGACCACTTACTAGCCGCTCTCCGAGCAAGCTCTTCGCTTAATTTTAGGTTCTCTTGCTGAAAGCGTTCCAGTTCCGTAAGCTCATTTTCCATAGGAACATCTTCCAATCGGGGTCGCTTATGCTTGGGTAGCTCTGAGAAAACACCCTCCCCTGAGGAAAGCTCCAGCGCTACGGAAACATCTTCCCATGGGGCTAGCTCATCCAGCTCCAGCAGTTGTAATCGTAACCAGGCCTTTTTATATTTTTCCTGAACTAGCGTTGAATGCAGCTTAAACCATTCGCGAATCTCTCCCAGCATCACGTAATTCGGTATTAAGTAGGAGTGTATCAAGGGCGAATTTGAATCTGGTACGAACACCGGGCCCCGAGGATTTTTCGCAATCAACCGCTCAATGGCCACCCGCTCATAAGTCCTACCATCGGCCGCAATCACCGGGTCCACCATAATCTCGTGCGTAATAGGGCATATTGCCCAATATGGAATATTTTTGTTTCGCATCTTTATACCCCCCCCAGAACTTTCATTTATTTTTTTCTATTGTGTATACTGTAGCAAATTAGGGTCTTTTTTACAATCTAAACTCGCCGCAGCTAATTTGGCATCACCCGTAACACTATCAGAGGATTTTTTTAGTTGCTTTTCAATTTCATTGATGAAGATCCGTAATACCTGAGAGGAGTCCAATAGTGGACTTATTAAATTTTGGTTTGACATAACGCACTTCACGCTTGACCCTATCAATTGTGAATGTTAGTTTTATTGGGAATTTAAATTAAAACACTTAAGGAAATTAAACATGAAAAAAAGTCTGATTATTTCTGCCATCAGTTTTTCACTCCTCCCAATTGTAAGTTTTGCATTTGATTTCTCAGAAGATTTCAAACAAGAAATCATCGAAACACACAATGCATTCCGAGCAAAACATCACGCGCCTGCTTTGCAGTGGGACAATGAACTCGCTAATTATGCATATCGTCACGCAAGTCAGTGCAACTTTGCGCATACTCACGGTCCGTATGGTGAAAATTTAGCCGCAGGTTATGCTACTCCAGAAGATGCTTTAACAGCTTGGTATAATGAGCAGCAATATTATTCCTACAGCAACCCACATTTTTCAATGAGCACTGGTCACTTCACTCAGCTCGTCTGGAAATCGACGACAAAAGTAGGTTGTGCTTTAGTTCCTTGCAATGGATCGCGTGGGACACCCGGTCAATATATAGTTTGCGAATATAGTCCAGCAGGCAATATGATTGCACCTGGCTATTTTTCTCAAAACGTATTACCTGCGTTACCTGCTCAAGCAATGAATGACTAAAAGGAAGAGGGCAAGTCCAATATTGCCCCATTTCCCTTATGGTATAACAGATTGATGGGCTAAGTTCATTGACATTATCATTAATTGTGGCTATAATTATGAATATTATGGCTACAATTGGTGAGTTGAAAAATGCATACATCAGTAAAGAATTTGCGTGATCATTTGAGTGATTACTTACGACATGTCAAAAATGGCGAGGAGGTTATTATCACCTCACACATGAAGGCGGTGGCTAAAATTACCCCTATTACTGACGAGGTCGTAGGAGTGCATTCGCGTGCTGAGCTCATTGAAGACATTGCTCGTTTGCACTCTAAACTACAAGGGGTCAAACTAAAAAGCACAATGCGCGAGACAGTAATAAAGGCGCGAAATCAGGAGCGAAGCTAATTGAAGTTTTATCTTGACACTAGCATCGTAGCCTCACTTTATGTTCCTGAGAAGCATACAAGCAAAATATCAAATTTCTTACTGGAAAATAAGCAGCATTCTATGTGCATTTCAAGATTAGTTGAGACGGAATTTTACTCAGTGCTCGCCATAAAAAGGCGTACTAAGGAATTATCTGATTCAGCTGCCAAAGGAATTTCTGATTTATTTAATTATCATCTACAAACTAACTCCTATGAGTTTGCGCATGTGACAGATATGCATTTTCATAAAGCAATTGAATTTTTGAAAATATTCAAAACAAATCTCCGGACTCTTGATGCAATACACTTAGCCTGTTGTGACGAGATATCAGCGACGATGATCACTGCAGATAAGGCACTCGCAAAAGCTGCGTCAATTTTAGAGGTCCCCTGCCAGTTAATTTAAACTTCATAAACGATGTAAGAAATGACTAGTGGATAAGAAAGTAGCAAGTCTAAGATTGTCATATTTCCTAGTTAATGAGAGCTTTGCACTTACACTATCCCTTCTCCCCTCAAAATTCCTTTTAGTTTTTCTTAATCCTTACAGCCTTTTACTTTTCCAAATACGGTATTGTCAACTAAGTTAGTCACCGCTAGATTATCCCTGTTTGTCATTTGACCCGCTTTCAAACGAGCATAGAAAGAGAAAACTTTACGATCACACTTGACGCGTGATGCGCATCACGCTACAATACAAAGGAAGGTTATGATAAAGAACTGGAGGCATAAAGGCCTCAGAAGATTTTTTACTACGGGTGATCTTTCTGGAATTAATGCGGAACATTTGATACGTCTGAAGATTATTCTTCAGCTTTTAAATGTCGCAAAATCTCCAGATCAAATGGATTTACCAGGAATGAGATTGCATAAACTTAAGGGTGAATTGAAGGATTATTATGCTGTTACAGTTAGAGCTAATTGGCGAATTATTTTTCAATTTGAAGAGGAAGATGTGATTTTAGTTAACTACTTAGATTACCATTAAGAGGTGAACCTATGAAGGCCTATGAACCACTACATCCAGGATTCATCGTGCGAGAAATTTTAATCGTGGGCGCAGAATTAACGGTGACCGAGATGGCCCAAAAGCTCGATGTTCATCGCACAACTGTTTCTCGATTGCTCAATGGCAAGGCCGGTATAAGCGCAGATATGGCTCTACGATTATCGAAATTATTGCCCAATACTGATATCCAGTTTTGGCTGAATCTACAACGTGATTATGACATTTGGACTGTTCAGCAATACGGCAATAAACTTCACATAAAGCCACTGGATAAAGCCGCTTAAGGGCCTCCGCAGCCAGCCAAACACTGGGGCATTGCATAGACAGATCAATTCTATTGTATTGACAATGTCCATACAAATGCTATAATTACAATGAAACGGTTTATTGGGTTAATCCACTAAACGAGCACTAATGAGGTAGAGAAAATGAGAGCGAGAAAAGATAACATTACTATGCGGGCAACACATGAAGATAAACTCTTTCTTCAGAAAGCGTCCGAAATTGCAGGTTTCAGCAATCTGACCAATTTCATTATGACTATTGCACGTAAAGAAGCAATGAGAATCATCAGTGATCAATCTACAACTTATGTCTCTCCAGCGGACTGGAGTTTGATCAATGACATGCTGTCTAACCCACCGCAACCCAATGCAAAACTTAAAAAACTGATGGCAAAGAAGCATGGTGAATAAGTGCGGAACATTATAATAGAAAATTTGAATCCAAACCTTCACGATCGTGATGTTTTTGATTGTGGAATTGATGTACTGAATGTTTATTTAAAACAAAGAGCTAATCAAGAGCAAAAAAAACGATTGAATGTAACTCATGTAGCAGTTCATGGCGATGATTCTCCAAAACCCATTATTGGTTATTATACTTTGAGCAACAGTTCAATAGCTCTAAATTCGATGCAACCAGAATTTAAAAAACAAATTCCACCAACTTATACAATTCCATCAGTAAAAATCGGCAGGTTAGCTGTTGATAAAACTAATCAAAAAAACGGTATTGGTACTATGCTGTTACAACATGCATTTAAAAAAATTATTGAAGCTGCCTCTATCAGCGGTATACGAGGTGTGGAGGTTGTTGCAAAAAACCTCAATGCTATCAAATACTATGAACAGTTTGGATTCGTCCGACTACAAGATTCAACTAATTTACTATATCTGCCAGTTGACACAATTATTAACTCTCAAAGTGGTCAAGTCTAAGATTGCTACCTTCTATTTATGCAATACGCTTAGCCTGTTGTGACGAGATATCAGCGACGATGATCACTGCAGATAAGGCACTCGCAAAAGCTGCGTCAATTTTAGAGGTCCCCTGCCAGTTAATTTAAACTTCCTAAACGATGTAAGAAATGCCATCCTGAGACTCCATTTTGACAATAACATATTGACTTTAAACTAAATTACATGTTAAAATCCATTTTTTAATTAATTAAAGGTATGTGCGATGCAATCATTCGAACCGGGAAAAAAGTCCCAACTAAATGGCAACTGGTATGTTGTTGCTTCAAAGTTGGCTGATATCGGAGTTGTATCTCAGTGGGCTGATTACATTCAACCTAGTGTTACAAAGTACAAATATATAGCCGAATATTTTTTTGTGGAATGCAAGAACGAACTATTAGCTCAACAACGAGTTACTTTGATCCCTGAAAGCCAAATAACACAGGTGGTTGTACAAAGAGCTGAATGCAGTGGGAATCGCCGGGGAAGTTTCGCCATTGACAGTATAGGTACTAAAGCACCCGTATTTTTTCAAGTTACATTACGCGAAGGTGCAGAAATTCACCAAAACAATACTGTCGATCCTAACGACCTTACCTTCACAGCAATTCGAGTCATTAAAAAAGATGGCCCAAAAACATGGGCCCAGCTTGACCCCGAGAATAACCGTATAGAGTTAAATATTGGAGAATATGAGGGTGATTATCCAAGACATTTTGACCAGATCAAGGAAAACTCTTGGAGCTGTTGTATTTTTTGACTGTTCAGCAATACGGCAATAAACTTCACATAAAGCCACTGGATAAAGCCGCTTAAGAGCCCCCAGCAGCCAGCCGTCCACTGAGACCCAGAGCTGGAGCCCCCCTCCCCTCCATTTTGACAGACTCAAGATGCTCTACTACGCTTATTATGTGTAAACAGGGATATGTAAATAGCATCTTAGGCCATTCGGCTGAGATGAATTTACGGTAATAGGTTAAATCAAAAGGAGTGATGTTATGAATAAGTTAATCGCTAGTTTTTTAATGGTTTCAGCGCTCGCTAGTTCTAGTGCAGTTATCGCATCAAGCATTGGCGGTAAAGACAATTGTGGTAGTAGCAAGCCAATGGTATCTGTTAAACCAGGTGATGATTGTGGTAGCAGCAAGCCAGTACTCTCGAATCGCCCAGGCGATGATTGCGGTAGCAGCAAGCCAATGCTCTCGAATCGTCCAGGTGATGATTGTGGTAGCAAAAGACCATTGATCTAATGTTCGATTCAGGAAGTGAGGGCTCAAATTACATATTATGAATTTAACAAACGACTGCTGGTTTAATAAGCTATTTTCGTTGTGTTAATGCTAGTGGCTTCCAACGCCATTAGTTTAAAATAATCGTATGTCATATATTCGGGCCCTTCTTCACCCCAGGAATTACGAACATAAAAAACGCCTGTTTGAGTTTCACCCGCCGCGTTTTGTACAGTAAGGTTATCATCATAACCATAAATCACAACTTGGTGATAATACCAGCCTTCAGCATCCGATAAATGCTGTAGAGCACTAAAGGCAGATTTTAGTTCATTACTCGCAAACCAAGTGTCATTATCAGTGTTTTTAATTCCCACGCGCATATGATTGCCCTTAAACAAAAACTCCAAAATAACACGATTTCCTTCTGCGATTGATTTGCGCGTTGCTGCAAATGATTCTTCGGGTGTTACCCAGCCATCACTGTTGTTACCAATAGTCAGTATCCGATCTGAGTCACCGCCCATCGAATAAACATGAGTGAATTTGAACAATATCTGCGGCTCGATTCGATAGTTTTTAAAGATGTTTACGCTATGTGCATGGTATTCCGATGGACTCATTTTATGTTTCAGATATTTTCCATCAAAAGTTGCAGGGTATGTTTTAACTTTATTACAGTAGCCTTTTTGTTGATCGTCTGTAGTTATAATTCCATACTGTGAAATATAGGATAATAATATCCTGATTGAACTGCCTTCCCATAAGCTGTGCCAATAAGTGTTTTGAGTCACACTGTTGCTTAATTGCAACAAACAAAGTTGACTAATGTAATCACCTTTGTTGATTTGCGCATCAATTGCGGCGGTTACTGCAAAAGTTACACAGGTGCCATATAAACCCTGATCAAGTACCGGAACACCATTCATAGTCAGATTAACTTCCGACGGCAAATCATCTCCACTCGTATTGCGGGTGGATTTATTGAGCTGCAGATTACGCATACGCTGCATCTCAAACACAGCAGGTGATAACTTAATGGGCGTTGCAGCCACTGTTCGTGCTGGCGGGTGATTTATGGCCAATGCAACGCTTGTCGAAAAAGCCAAACTGATAATAAGCAGTTTTTTCATTGAATTTCCTTATTCATTATTCACCCTACATAATCCTTTAAAAGGGAAAAGGGGTCAAGTCTAAGCTTGCTACATCCTTATGAAGATAAAGTAACACGCTTATTCTCCAAGTAAAGAAAGTAGCAAGCTTAGACTTGAGCCCTCCAATTCCAAAAATGTGCTAATATTAAAGAAGTAAAACTATAAAAGCTATTGTAGTCAGGAATTGTGTTAGGGGGGTGTATGGCGCTGAAATTTGGTGAGGTAGCAGGTGCAATATTTGCCTTTATTCCTGGTGTGAGTACGATAACAAGCGCAGTTAAAGCTTGGGTTTATTATCGTCGGACAAAACGTGATCAGCAAGAAATGACTAGAGCTCAAGAAGTTGCTGAAAAAATAGGGACTATAGCCAAAAACGTGATATTGCAACGCAAAGAAGATATCCGCGCGGTAGATGATCATCTGTGGAAATTATCGCTATTCGAAATGATTCCCATTGTTCAATGGATCCCAGCAGTTCTTTCGCTGTTCTCACTCTCCTCCCTCTCTGCTACTAGAAAGACCGACGAACAATATTTGGCAGAAAAATATGAGCTATCAGAGGAGGAGGTAAAAAATCCGAGGGTCAGGGAGCTACTGACAGTTTTTTCAAATGAGGAGAAAATGGGCCGTTCTTACCTTCTGGAATGGCATCCCTATGGGCATACTCCTTTTGCTAAACAGTGTATTAATAAATTCATAAGCGAAGAAAAAGAGTCAAAAAAAACTACCTATCAATTTCTTAAAGAGAACATTCTTGAGTATGCTGATTTATATGAGAGAATGATTGAAGAACTACACTTAAATACAACAGGTCAAAAGAGGCCTCAATATGATTTTGAACAGGGCAAGCCTAAAGCTGGGCAATCTGGTAATCTCTTCGCAGAATTTTTGAACAAGTTGACCAGAGAGGATCTGGTATCTGATATCGCCTCCCCGATGAAGGGATATGCCCTGAGAAAACTGTCTAAAATGAAAGAAGAATTACTAACATCCCTAGACAAATTAAAAGCAGAATACAAACGGCTCTTACCTGAAGTTAATGTCGATGAAAAACTTAAGCCTATTATTGATGAGATAAAAAATTTTCTACCGAATCTTGAAGCAAATTACAAAGAATCCAAAGAAAAAATCAGTGGGATTCAAGCTGACATCAACGCTAAAATGAGATGGTTGAAACGTACAGGAGGTATATATAGCGTAAAGTGGTCTATGGAGACTGAGAAGACTACTGTAAGAATGAAGTATCCTCTTAAAGAGGCATTAGGCAAACAATTAGAAGAGGCCAAAAGGCAATTGGGTATTGCACGTTGGCAATTTGGCATTTTAATTCAAAACGAAAAATTTTCTAATTTGGATAGTGATTTCCAGCGTTTAAAAAAAATGGAAGATGAGATTTATAATAGTTTATCCGACTTATCAAAGACTGAAGGAGGGTTACCCTCATTGGAGACTCTCGAAAAATTACTAACAACTGCAAAAGCGGAAATTGAAAAAAATAAAAGTTTTCTTAGCAACGAAGAGTATCAGTCCTATCTACACGATGCTTGCGTGCATAAGATTTTGGGTTTGTTAAATTTTTATCGTAGTTTGCATCATCCTAGCAAGTCAGCTTTCCATGAGTGCATATTAACAATCAATAAATATCGAGAAGCAGGATTAGTTTTTCAACAGAATGATATCCAAGTTTTCAGCAAAGCATTTGAGGAAGCAAAAAGCAAATTAAAGCAAGATCTCAGTAGGGAACTAAGATCTCAATGGGTGCGATATCGACAAGATATAGAAGAAAGTATGTGGAATCATTTAGAAGACTCATGGGCTGATCTTGAGCATGCATTAGAGTCTCTACAGGACGAAAATAAATCTCATCAAATCTTAAAATGAACAGAAGAAAAAAAATGGGGCAAGTCTAAGATTGCCACCTTTTATAGCTTAAGAAGGTAGCAATCTTAGACTTGACCCCTCATCTCCTGGAAGTATATTCCAGGGTGAACTGTATATACCTAAAGCACCTATAGGCTCACAGCTTAATAGTACATAGCTCTTCAGGTCGAGGTTGAGCATCAATTAGATGATGATAAATCGCCAGAATTTCCTTTGTACACCGAACAGGATCAAACATTTTTGTGGCTAGGTGACGACCTCGTTCAGCCAAGATATGGTATTTTTGTTGATCCTTAACAACATCCAAAATAGCCTCTGCTAATAGATCGGGACGACGAATGGGTACAGTAATGCCTGTTCGATCATGCTGGACGACTTCTGGTAAACCACCCACCTGCCCAGCAATAGTAGGCACGGCACTGAGCAATGGCTCCACAACTCCACCACAATTTTCTGATAAGGGCACATGCACTGCGCAATCAAAATCAGGCCAGGTGAGTCCTACTTCTTCGGCTGTGAATTTTCCAGGCATCAAAATTTTTCCTTTGCCTTTTTGCTCTGCCATTTCTCGCAATTTTTTTTCATATTGAGGTGATCCTGAAAATGTACCACCAACCAATACACCCCAAATATTATCATTCTGTTTCTGAGCAATACTGATTGCTTCAATAACATCTTCATGACACTTCAATCCAACGCGATGTCCCAAAAATTTTTTCGGAGGATAAATTAAATTGATATTCCCAACCACAAAAGCATGAAGAGGAATATTCAATTTTTTACGAAGAACTCCTGTTCGATGATGATTGAAGTGCGATAATTCGGTGCTGTAATAACTTAAAAAAAGCTTCTCTGAAGGAATGCCAGCCTCTAAGTAAAGATTATAAGTGTATCGACTACTCGCAATCCAATAGTCATGTTTTCCCGCTGTAAAAATTTCAAAAAATCGAAGGTACTTTTGTTCCAAATGTAATGGCCCTGGCACTTGAAATATTCGAGGAATTTTGTGATGACGCCCTAACGCTAATCGCAGCATGATTGTGGTTGTGACACTGTGACTGTGAATTAAATTTGGTTTAATTTGATTGACTAGCTTCCGAATTTTTTTTGAAATGCCTGGCATTTTCCATGGAGCGCGAACAGGCAAACTACAATCAAGATAATGTAACGTAGCACCCGTTTTTTGCCAGGCGGATATTGCTGCTCCCGATTCTTTCGGTAGGACAATATGAGCTTCTATGCCTTGTTTTATCAACTCAGTGACTTGGCGAACCGCCCAGAAAGCACCATCAGATGTTTTTACAATATGTAATACCTTCATATCTCCCTCTTGGGGTCAGGCATACATCTTTGCATAGCTGCTTCTAAGCACCTATGCAAAGATGCATGCCTGACCCCCTTATTCAAGCTCTGTCCAACGATCAAAAGCAGCTTTGATATCCACTTCAATCTGATTGAGCTCTAACTGAATGCCAGGAATTTCACTGCCATGTTCTTTATAAAAATCAGCATCTGCTAATTTACCATGTAATTCTTGTTGTCTTTTTTCTAATTTCTCTATTTTTTTTGTGATCGCGTCTAATTCACGTTGATCTTTGAAACTAATTTTAGTTTGTACCTTAACTGGAATTTCTTTTTTTACTTCGGTTTCTTCTTGTGTTGGTTTCTTCGATTCATCATAGGCTCGCTGACGCAACCAATCATCATAACCACCATTGTATTCACCTACACGTCCTTCACCTTCCATCACCAACGTACTCGTGACGATATTATTCAAAAAAGCCCTATCATGACTTACCAACAACAGAGTACCTGGATAATTCATTAATTGCTCTTCTAATAATTCTAATGTTTCAACATCCAAATCATTTGTTGGCTCATCCATTACTAAAACGTTACTAGGCTTTAAGAATAATTTAGCGAGCATCACTCGATTACGTTCTCCTCCAGACAACACTTTGAGTGGCGTTCTTGCTCTATCCGGCGAAAAAAGAAAATCTTGCAAATAACTGATAATGTGTTTTTTCTGATCTCCAAACATAACCATTTCGCTACCAGAACTAACATTTTCCTGTACCGTTTTTGATCCATCAAGCTCTATCTGAGTTTGATCAGAGTATGCAACGCTGAGATTGGTGCCTAATTTTATGGATCCTTCGGTAGGCTTCAAACGCCCAAGCAATAAATTTAATAATGTCGATTTTCCTGATCCGTTAGGACCTATAATTCCTATTTTATCTCCACGCATTATCACAGTGGAAAAATTTTTGATGATATCGACAGCATCATACCGATAGCTAACGTTTTTGAGTTCAAAAACTATTTTACCCGATAATTCTAAATCATGCTGAGTAATGCTTACATTACCCGCTCGAACGCGTCGTTTACTTCTTTCGTTTCGCATTTTTTCTAATGCCCGTACTCGACCTTCGTTTCGCGTTCGACGCGCTTTTATTCCCTGACGTATCCAAACTTCTTCGTTGGCGAGTTTTTTATCAAATAATGCATTGGCCTTAGCTTCTGTCTGTAACAAAACTTCTTTATGCTTCAGATAATCTTCATAACGGCCTCGCCAACTGTTTACTTGGCCATTATCAATTTCTACGATATGCGTTGCTAAATTTTGCATTAATACTCTGTCGTGAGTCACAAAAATAATAGTTTGCGGTGTACTTGATAAAAATTTCTCTAACCAGTTAATCGCGTCAATATCGAGATGGTTTGTGGGTTCATCCAACATCAATACATCGGGCTCTATGACTAACGCTTGAGCTAATAACACCCGCCGTTTTAAGCCACCCGATAGTTGATCAAATTCTGTATCAAAAGGTAATTTTAATTGTGTTAATACTTTTTCAATACGATATTGATGTTCCCAATCCTCTAAATGCATGGATTCAAGCGCTTGAGCAACAACTTGATAAACCGTTTTGTTTAAACCGTCTGGAATCGTCTGCGATAAAAATGCCATACTGAGCGAGCCTTCAGTTTCTATTACACCATCATCTGGAGTAATCTGACCAAAAATCATCCGCATTAAGGTTGTTTTTCCTGCTCCATTACGACCAATTAAGCAGACTCGTTCACCGCGTTCAATCGTGAGATTTCCTTTCTCAATTAAAGGCAATCCACCATGACCTAATGTAATATTTCTTAAATTAATTTGTGGCATTATGTTCTCCTGGGGTCAGGCATGCATCTTTGCATAGGTGCTTCTAAGCACTTATGCAAAGATGCATGCCTGACCCCATCTATGTTTTTATGAACGCTTCTCAAGAGGCACATAAGGCCGAGAAGAAGGGCCTGTATACTCTGCGATGGGACGAATCAGTTTTCCTAATTCACGTTGCTCAATAATATGAGCCGCCCAACCCGCTGTGCGTGAAAACACAAAAAGCGGAGTGAACATCGAAGTAGGAATACCACAAAAATGATAGGCAACAGCACTATAAAAATCTAAATTTGGAAATAAATGTTTTTCACGCTGCATAACTTCATCGATACGTTCAGAAATTGGAAATAACTTTGTATCTCCGACTGAATCGGCTAATAATTTAGCCCAATTCTTAATCACATCAGATCGAGGATCAGACGTGCGATAAACGCGGTGTCCAAAACCCATTACTAATTCTTTATGAGCCAGTATTTCGAGAAGTCCTTCTTCAGCATCATCAGGCGTATTGAAGCGTTCGATTAATTCCATTGCGGCTTCGTTTGCTCCACCATGCAATGGTCCTCGTAAAGTTCCTATCGCAGAACAAATTGCGGAATAAAAATCTGAACCGGTCGATGTAGTCACGCGTGCAGCAAAAGTTGAAGCATTAAATTCATGCTCTGCATATAATATTAATGACACATTAATCACTTGCCGCAATAAGGGCTCAGGCGTTTTACCCTGCAACATTTCTAAAAAATAACTAGCAAGTGAATCATTAGTTAATTGCGTTTCAATCCGCGTACCCTCTTTGTGAAAACGGTACCAATAGCATAATATAGCCGGAAATAATGCAATTAATCG
The DNA here is from genome assembly GCA_963725255.1 of uncultured Gammaproteobacteria bacterium. Classification (GTDB taxonomy): domain Bacteria; phylum Pseudomonadota; class Gammaproteobacteria; order JAIEPX01; family JAIEPX01; genus JAIEPX01. Next base: position 183,833 of record CAVRXV010000009.1, read on the forward strand.
ATCACATACATCGAGTTGATTATGTTCATGTGTTTCGGGTTCCAACGTCCCCAAAAAAGAACATCCCGTACGTAAAATATCCATAGGATTAGATGACGCAGGCATAAGTTCAAGCAACTTTTTGAGGGCTTCAGGCAAGCCTCTCAAGCTAATCAATTTTTTCTGATAACCAGTAAATTCTTGCTGCGTGGGTAATTTTCCCCGCGTCAATAAATAAGCCACTTCTTCAAATGAAGCATGTTCAGCCAAGGCATTAATCGAATAACCACGATAATTAAGCCCCATTCCTTCTTTACCAACGCTACTGATCGCTGTTTCACCCGCAACAATTCCAGCTAAGCCAGCGCTTACTGTAGTCATAAATTACTCCTTACTCAATAAATTTTCTTGCTGACGATAATTCAAAATCTCATAAAGTTCATCACGCGTTTGCATTTTTTCCACAATAGTTTGCTGTGATCCCATTTCACGAATCGTGTTGTACGTATTTTGCGCTGCTAAACTCATCGCTCTAAATGCACTCAACGGATATAATGCCATTTCAACACCCACTTTCTTTAATTCCTGAGTCGAAAAAAAGGGTGTTTGCCCAAATTCAGTAATATTCGCAAGCACAGGAACACCAACTGCTTCTACAAAACTTTTATATTCTTCTAAGGTTGTGAGTGCTTCTGCAAAAATCATTTCTGCACCCGCTGTAACATATTCTTTTGCTCGTTCTATTGCGAGGCTCTAATCCTTCAACACTCGCAGCATCCGTACGTGCCATTATCACAAAAGCATTATCTGTTTTTGCAGCAACAGCCGCTTGAATTCGCGCAACCATTTCAGAAGCGTCGACTAATTTTTTTCCCGGACGATGTCCGCAGCGTTTATTTTCCCATTGGTCTTCAATATGCAAACCGGCAGCACCCGCTTGAGTGAGTTCACGCACGGTTCGTCCAATGCTAATGGCATTTCCCCAACCTGTATCAGCATCAACTAATAGTGGCAATGTCGTTGCTGCAGTAATACGTCGTACCTCGGTTACAACATCGGTTAAATTGGTAACGCCTAAATCAGGTAACGCAAAATTCGCATTCGCCACACCAGCGCCCGATAAATATAATGCTTTAAATCCTGCTTTTTCTGCTAATTTTGCAGCATACGCATTAATGACACCGACAATTTGAAGTGGCTTTTCTGAAACTAGCGCTTGTCTAAATCGAGATCCTGCACTCATAAACCCTCCTCTTCTCTTAATGCTCGCCTCAAAACTTTTCCGACATTACTTTTCGGAAGCAAATCTCTGAAAACAATTTCGTGAGGTCTTTTATATCCCGTAAGATTATCATGGCAATATGACATAATTTCTTCCGCCGTTAAGTTGGGATCTTTTCTGACAACATACGCTTTAACATGCTCACCCGATGTTTTGTCTGGAATTCCTATAACAGCCGCTTCTGAAATACCAGGAAGTGAAGTTAATACATCTTCCACTTCATTCGGATACACTTTAAAACCCGAAACAGAAATTAATTCTTTTTTGCGATCCACAAGGGTAATAAATCCTTCTGCATCAAATTTTCCAACATCACCTGTTTTTAACCAGCCGTCCTTGCTTAATACATTATCGGTTTCAGAAGGATTTTTCCAATAACCCAGCATGACCTGAGGACCTTTAACACAAATTTCACCCGTTTCTCCCACGGGTAGAGAGTTACCTTGATCATCTCGCATTTCAACCTGCGTCGCCGCAACTGGTTTACCAATGGTTCCGTTGTAGTTCTGAATCGACATTGGATTAATAGAAACCACAGGACAAGTTTCTGTTAAACCATACCCATCAATGATGGCGTGTTTAGTCACTTTTTGCCAATCTTCTGATACTGCTTGTCGAGTTGCCATTCCCCCACCCACAGTAAATTTCAGATTAGAAAAATCAAGTTGGCGAAACTCTTCATTCGCTAATAAAGCAACAAATAAAGTATTGAGTCCTGTCAACATTGTGACGGGATATTGACGGAAAAATTTAGGGTATTGAGTAATGTCACGTGGATCTGTTATTAAAATTACCCGTCCCCCAATAGTATAAATCGTAAAAGCATTAATCATTAACGCAAAGATATGATATAGGGGAAGAGGATTTAAAGCAGTTTTACCGAACTCAGGTAATAGGTTACCCGCCCAAACACGTGTCTGCCAAATATTCGCACACATATTACCATGTGCTAACATTGCTCCTTTTGCAACGCCGGTTGTTCCACCGGTATATTGCAAAAATGCAATATCCCCTGCTGAAATATCTACGCGATTATATTTTAATTGTTTTCCGAGTGATAAAGCCTTTTTGAAATATACGGCATTTGGGATGTTATACGATTTTACTAAACGCCGAATATATTTTACGGCTAGATTAACGATTGTTCCTTTCGGGAAGCTTAATAAGTCACCTAAGTGGGTTATGACAACATTTTTTATCTTGGTTTGTGATAATACTTCTGAGAGTGTGGATGCGCTCATTGACATAATAATAATTGTGTCGCACTCCGCATCGTTCACTTGATGCAGTAATTCTCGAGGTTTATACATAGGATTAATGTTAACGACTACCGCACCTATTCGTAAAATAGCGTGCAACGCAACACAATATTGCAAACAATTAGGCATCATTATCGCAACACGATCGCCTTTTTTAATATGAAAATGGTTTTGTAAAAAACTTGCGAAATAGGTAGCGAGCTCACCCAACTTACGATAAGTGAGATCTGCTCCCATATTGGATACAGCAATTTTTTCCGCAAATTCTGTATAACCTTTTTCAAGCAGCTCAACTAATGTTAGAAAAGCCCCATTATCTTGGTTATTTTTTTGCAACTCAATCCACTCTTCCACTGAATGGCTGTTTGAATTGTCCGTCATCACCCGATCCCCCTGGTTTGCATTCGGACTAAAGTATGCGAGAATAGCCACAATTACCGGAGTTATCAACTGCAAGAGGGATCAAGGGGTCAGATCTTTGCTTGGTTAGAAAGGGGTCAGGTCTAACATTGAAACTAGCTTACTCAGAGGTGAGATGTAAGACACAAAAAAGAAAGCTAGTTTCAATGTTAGACCTGACCCCTTTCTTTGACCCCTTGATCTCTTTGAATGAGGAAGGCATGACAGCACAATTAAAATCAGTACATACACAGAAATCAGGCGCTTTTGGACTTAAAGGGAATCTACTTACCCTCACTGTAATGCAATTGTATCAAGCAGATCTTGATGCCATTCGTCAGCAATTACAGGCAACTGTTGCAAAGACACCGAAATTCTTTGCCAATATGCCCATCGTTATCGATTGCCAGCATTTATCAAGCCACTCCTATCCTATTGATTTCACTGGAATTATTCAGCTATTGCGCGGACATGGTTTACTACCGGTTGGTGTCTGTAATGGTACTCTCGAACAACTTGTAGCCGCTAATTCAGCAGGTCTTGGTACTCTTTCACAGATTAAAAAAGAAGAGGCCATCAACTCTCAATCTAAATCGGCGTCACCAAATTCCACTGAACGAGAATCTATGTCTCAGACGAAAGCTCGTTCACCATCTAAAAATGTTGAGCAGACCACTACAAATTCTAAAATCATTTTAAATCCCATTCGTTCAGGACAGCAGGTTTATGCAAAAGGGTCAGATTTAATTATTATTTCAACTGTCAGTGCAGGCGCTGAAGTTCTTGCAGACGGAAATATTCACATTTACGGAAGTTTACGAGGTCGTGCATTAGCCGGTGTACAAGGTGATAAAAATGCCCGGATTTTTTGTCACGATCTTCAAGCCGAAATTATTTCTATCGCAGGACTTTACAAATTACAAGATGACATAGCCAGTTCAAGTCGAAATTCACCGGTGCAAATTTTTATTCAAGATGATCAGCTTCAAATAGTTCCGCTGTCTGCCACTTCCGCTTAAATTCACATTATCAATAGAGAAGGTGGGCTCTTCCGCCCACCTTCCATTTCTGCAATAACCCTTTAAAAAGATTATCGTTTAATTTCTTCCAGAATTAATGATGGTGCCCTCCATGACCGCCACCCCAGTGACCGCCACCACCACCCCAATGGCCACCATGGCCATAATCATAGCCTCCGTAACCAAAATAGCCTACAGAGACACCAACATCAGAGGGATAATAATAGCCATCATCATAGCCGTAGTCATAATAGCTACCAACACAGGCTGTTAAGGATAAAGCTAAAAGGCTACCGATGAGAATTTTCGATACTGTTTTCATGACACTACTCCTTACGTTGCACATAAATTACATACAAATCAATAGGTTACATCTGTATGCGCCCAAAATAATCGTCGCTACTTTATTACTGTTATTTCCTATATCTATTATAGCTCATTTTGGGGAAAGGGGTCGGGTGGGGGTCGGTGAAGGTGTCAGATCTAAGATCAATACGGTCACATGCTTCACATAAGACAAAGGAAGGTGTCAGATCTAAGATTAATGCATTCTACACAGGCAGCTATAGGATGTGATGAGAAATTTAGAATGCATTAATCTTAGATCTGACACCTTCACTTGCCTGAGAATGTAGCAATCTTAGACTTGACCCCCTCCCCCTTTCCCCTAAAATAAAAACAGTGTAGTATAAGGCCAATTTTGATTCGACACTAAAAGGGAAATCATGGCTAAAATAATTGTCATCACTTCAGGAAAAGGCGGCGTTGGTAAAACAACCACCAGTGCAGCATTTGCAACAGGGCTCGCCATGCGAGGTTATCGCACCGTTGTTATCGACTTTGACGTCGGCTTGCGTAATCTTGATTTAATCATGGGATGCGAACGACGTGTTGTTTATGATTTTATCAATGTTATCAATGACGAAGCAAAATTAGCTCAAACTTTAATTAAAGATAAAAGAGTTGAAAATCTTTATATTTTACCGGCTTCACAAACGCGCGATAAAGATGCGCTCACCTTAGAGGGTGTTGAGCGTGTATTAAATGATCTGAGTCGTGAATTTGATTTTATTGTTTGTGACTCACCCGCTGGTATTGAGCGAGGCGCTCATCTTGCTATGTATTTTGCTGATAGTGCGATTGTCGTAACCAATCCCGAGGTTTCTTCTGTACGAGACTCTGATCGAATTTTAGGAATTTTATCGAGCAAAACTCGTCGTGCAGAAAATGGGCAATCTTCACCCAGCGAACATTTATTACTCACACGCTACTCACCTACTCGCGTTGCTAAAGGCGAAATGCTCAGTGTCGATGATGTTCGAGAAATTCTAGCCATTCCTCTATTAGGTGTTATTCCTGAATCTCAGGCCGTTCTTCGTGCTTCAAATGCTGGTATTCCAGTGATCATTGATCAAGAAAGTGATGCGGCCCAAGCATATACCGATGCGGTTAGTCGTTTTCTAGGAGAAAAAACACCGTTTCGATTTATCAACCCCGAGAAAAAGAGTTTACTTAAACGTTTATTCGGGCAGAAGGAAAAGGAGATCGCATGATGAGCTTACTCGATTTATTTCGCTCTAGAAGGGAATCCTCTGCAAACACTGCTAAAGAACGTTTACAGATTATCGTTTCGCATGAGCGGACTCGCAAAATTCGAAATAATCAGATCAATCTGCAAGAACTCAAGCAAAAATTGGTGAGCGTTATTTCTCAATACTTGCATATTGATGAACAGCAATTCAGCGTACAATTGCAACATGATGCTGATCATTCAGTATTAGAGATGAATGTTACCTTACCAGATTCTGTGGATCATCACTGATCTAGTTTAGCCTGAGATGGGCAAAATACAGACGTTTCCATCATGTGGTGAATAACTAATAATTACTTTGCCGTGAATAAGGCCACATACAAGTCTTAGCTGTGGGACATAGTTTCCTATCAAGGTTAACCAATACCTCTGTATTATCGGGTGTATAATATTTTGGACGATAACTCCAGATTCTTCTGAATCCATCTTTACAGGTATAATCATTAACTGAACAACCCACGAGCTCATTAAACAAATAACAATCGCCTGGCGCACAATTCGGTGAAGGGGTTAAGTATCGATTATAGAGCTGTGTCTCTCGGGCATATTGCTCATCACCGCCGCTCTGCTTTCCACAAAGCCCTGTCCCACAAGCCCCATAAGGCTCTTGATCTGCGAATGCAGCAGAAAAAATGCATACGGATAATCCAATTATCCAATGAGCGAACTTATTCATATGTCCTCCTAATTAACATCCTATCTACAAGTATAGCGCAAATGATGTATAGAGCAATCCATTGATAACATCTCCCGGTTAAGGATTTTGGGTGTTTAGATCACTCAATTCCCGCTATTTAGGGGTGTTGATTTTAAAACCGGGAGATGCTTCCTGTAATATATTTAGGGGAGAGAATCACGATTCTCTCCCCTAAAACCCCTCATCGCGGAAGGAAAATCTTCTAACACCTTGAATGCAAATTATTTTCCTTAGCCGAGAATTGCTGTAAATTATCCTAGATTATACTGGCCTACGTTAATGAGATTTCACTCCGCGTAATTCATCATCAGAAAAATCATCAACAGAAATAATAATTTCTCTCAGTGTATTGTATTCTCTTAAATGACCCGCTTGAGTTTTATTTAAAATTTTCAGCTCTTCAGCATGATCAATTCGCTCTTCAAAAGTGAGCCCACTGACTTCACCAGATTTAATGGCTTTATTGAGTTTTGTAAACGTCGCTTGATGTTTCGTTACCATTTTTAAAGCTGTTTCTAACATTCCTGGGACATGTTTTCCGTCTTCTGGAAGATAGACATCTTCTATCAATTGTGAACGTATTTGATTGGGTGTCATCATAATTTTTCCGAGTTGACTCACTAAACGATCGTTTGGTAATTTGTTCCAACGACCCAAAGGAAAAATAGCAATCCTTAAAATTCCTCGAACAATTTTGTTGGGAAAATTTCTGATAACACCATCGAGTTGTTGTTCTGCTTGTGTCATTAAATACTGACAAGACCATTGAACTAATGGCAATTCATCCTGAGGTTCTTTTCGCTCATGATATTGCTTCAAGACAGCAGAAGCTAAGTAGCACATACTCAATACATCGGCTAAACGTCCCGACAATTTTTCTTTGCGTTTCATGACACCGCCTAGATAAATCATGCACGCATCTGAAATCAATGCAAAGGCAGCGCTCATTCGATTTAATTGTTGATAATAGTGTTTTACTGAACTATCTGGTGCACTCGAGTATTTTCCATTGAATAGACCACACCAAAAAGATCGAATCATATTACTGAATAAATAACCAATGTGCGCAAAAACTGCAGTCGAAAATTGTTCCAACCCCATTTTTTTATCTTCATTTGCAACTGCATTAATTTCATTCAAAATATGAGGATGACAACGTATCGCGCCTTGTCCAAATATAATCATGGAACGAGTTAAAATGTTAGCGCCCTCAACCGTAATTCCAATCGGAGATTGCTGATATCCTCTTCCCAAATAATTTTTAGGTCCTAAACAAATTCCTTTTCCACCATGAATATCCATGGCATCGATAACAATTTTTCGCCCCATTTCTGTCAAATGATATTTACTAATCGCTGAAGGCACTGCAGGCGCTTCACCAGCATCAATCGCAGCAACAGTAAAATTACGCGTCGCATTCATGATATAGCTCATGCCTGCCATTCGCGCTAAACGCTCTTCTACTCCACCAAATCGACCGATGGGCAATCCAAATTGTTCGCGTATGCGAGCATAAGCTCCGCTCACTGCAACGGCCATTTGCGATCCGCCTAATGAAATAGAAGGAAGGGAAATTGCGCGGCCTACTGCGAGACGTTCCACTAACATATTCCAACCTTTGCCAGCCATTTTAAATCCACCAATAATGGAATCGATTGGAACAAAAACATCTTTTCCACGAACAGGACCGTTAGGAAACACTGCATTTAAAGGGAAATGTCGTCGACCATGTTCTACACCTTTTGTATCAGTAGGAACTAATGCAACGGTAATACCCAGATTTGTTTTCTTACCCATGAGATTATCAGGATCAAATAATTTAAATGCTAATCCAATAACAGTGGCCACAGGACCTAGTGTTATATAGCGTTTATTAAAGTTCAGAGAAATTCCGATTATTTTTTCGCCATTGATCACACGCTCACAAATTGTGCCATGATCCGGCATACTACTTGCATCGGATCCAACATCGGGTCCCGTTAATGCAAAACAAGGTATTTCTTCGCCTTTTGCTAATTTAGGTAAATAAAAATCACGTTGTGATTGAGTTCCGTATTCTAATAATAATTCAGCGGGCCCCAATGAATTTGGTACAGAAACAGTACTCGCCACCGAAGCACTAAGTCCTGCAAGTTTAGATAAAATTAACGCATGCGCATACGCAGAAAATCCTTTTCCGCCGTATTTTTTTGGAATAATTAATCCGAAAAACCCTTCTTTTTTCATGAACTGCCAAAGCTTGTCGGGGATAGTGAGTTGATGTGCCGTTAAATCCCACTCATCAATCATACTGCATAATTCTGTCGCGGGCCCGTTTATAAAAGCCTGCTCACTCTTACTCAATTTAGCTTTAGGGTACGCCAACAATTGCGACCAATTTGGCATGCCTGCAAATAATTGACCTTCCCAGCCTACAGTGCCCGATTCTAATGCGGCCCTCTCTGTCGCTGACAGCGTAGGCATTAATTTACCCATGTTTTTATACACGGATGCTAGCAATTTTTGCTGAGTTTGTTTGTCAAATAAAACGACGCAACCTAATCCAAAAAGTACCCAGTAAATCAGCATCATTATTAAATTAATATGACTCAAAGCACTTAATAGGATCAAATAAAACCCAATGCCCACGGCAAAAACTGACCGGCTCGCGCGGTGATACCCCAGCAGTCCGATGACGCCGAAAAATAACACTATCCATAGTATTGAATGCATTATATGTCCCTATGTAATTTCCCTATGTTTTAAATTATACCAGAAACTGTGAATAATGAACCTTAATAAGGAATCAATTCGCTAATCACCTCAAATCCTATTTAGACTCATGAGGAGGCATCTAATGAATATTAACTTGACATTGTGTAGTTATAATCTATAATTAATGTATTCTTTAATGACATGGTATCAAGTTATGAAGATAAAAGACTTTTTCGAGAGCCACCCAGTTTTTCGGTATGAAGAATTTGCAGAATTTATGGCCTCTCACGGATCACAACGTCATCAGAGCTGGAAACAGCAACTCAGTTACCACAAAAAAGTTGGCCATTTGATCCTTCTTCGCAAATTTCTTTATGCTGTAAAACCTTTTAGCACTCAAGATATCTGGATTGATCCTTATCTTATTGCGAGTAAAGCAACAGATGATGCAATAATTGCATACCACACATCACTGGAATTACATGGATCAGCCTACACAACTTTTAATGAACTTGCCTTTCTCACTTCACACAGGGTATTACCGTTTTCATACGAATCTCAATATTACCGAGCAATCAATCAACCTACTGCTTTAGTCAAAGCTAACCAAACCAACTACGGTATTGATCTGGTAAAACGAAATGGCATACTTATAAAAGTGACAAGTTTAGAACGCACGATTGTCGATATTTTAGATCGACCAGATTTGGGTGGTGGCTGGGAAGAAATTTGGCGTTCACTCGACAACATCACTCAGTTTGATCCAGCTAAGGTTGTGAATTATGCCCTACTTCTAAAAAATGCTACTACTGTAGCCAAAGTCGGGTATTTTCTCGAACAACGACCTAAACATTATGTTGTAGAGAAAAAATATATTGATATGCTTTTGCCCCATATTCCAAAAGGGCCTCACTATATGGATCGCACGCGACATAAAAATGGAAAGTATTTCGATAAATGGCGACTTGTTGTGCCACTTGAAATTATTACCCGAACTTGGGAAGAACCAAATGATGAGACTATTTGACAATGAATTGAAAGTAGAATCAAAAAATAAAGGATATCGTCCAGAAATGGTTGAAAAGGTATTTCATCTTTTAAGTTTGTTAGATGAGTTTATGAATGTACCCTTCCTTTCAGATCGACTTGTATTGAAAGGTGGTACAGCAATAAATTTCTTCTGTAATGAGGAGTTTCCTAGACTATCTGTCGACATCGACTTAAATTATATTGGTGAACTTCACAAAGATGCTATGCAGAAAGATAGATTAGAAGTTGAAAAAATACTCTTAAGTATTTGTGAACAACGACAATATTCAGTTCACAGAAACCCGAATAAACACGCCGGTGGTAAAACAGTTTTAACATACAATAGTTTTACAAATAATAAGGGTCGTCTTGAAATAGACCTTAATTATTTATATCGGATACCTTTATGGAAGCCTGAATGGCGAAAATCACCATCATGGCCTAAAGCTACACAGTGCAAAGTTCTTGACATCCACGAAATAGCCGCAGGTAAATTAAATGCGTTATTCGAAAGACATGTTAGTCGTGATTTATTCGATAGCCACCAATTACTTACAAAATGGCCATTAGATATCGAAAAACTAAGATTAGCGTTCACAATATATGCGAGTATGAGGAAGCAAAGTTGGCAGAATATTAATATCAATAATCTAAATTTTTCCGTGAAAGATATTCGTGATAAATTGATTCCTGTACTTAACAAAAATGTTGAACCACAAAATTATGGTGCCGTTCAAGATTGGGCATCGAATCTATTAAATGAATGTAAAGAAGCACTCCAGATAATATTACCTTTCCGAAAAAATGAAATTGAATTTTTGGAAACAGTTCAGAAAAACTCTGTTATCAAACCAGACCTACTTACTGACGATCAAGAACTCCGCGAAAGAATACAACAACATCCTCTAATAAATTGGCGAGTTCAACAAAATTTACTTTCGTGATTGCAGCTTTCTAAAATATATTTATTATCCCACTTGCCAGGTTACGTATTACACTAACTAAAATCCTAAAATTTGACAAATATACCAATATATGCTATAATTAAAAAAGTAACTATTAATAACTAGCGAGGTATGTTATGAGCAGAACGAAGTATATGATAGAATCAGATCCTAGCTTTTTCAAAACCACAAAAGACTCCTACCCCCTTTCATATCGATGTATTATCTTACATTCCCTTTATGAACACATGATACATCTTTTACAACAACATGACGAAAATGAAGTCCTTATTGAATACATGCGGCTGAGAGATCGTCTAAATAAGATAATTACATCTCTTTATACATCTAGTATCGATCAATTCAAAGAGACGGATTTATTCGAAATATACATATTTAGTTTTGATGGAGAACATAATTTGAACAATATTGGAGCCATGTTTGTAGATAAATGTGAGTCACAAGACAAAAAGAAAGGGGTATATCCTTTAGTGTTTTATCCAGATAACGTAGACCCAACATCTTCAGATAGGAAAACCGCTTTATTTAAATCACTCAATGAAATATTAAAAAAATGGGACATTTTGATTTCAATTTTATTTTACAATGCAAAAAACCAGAAAGATTTCATAGAGATTAAAGAACAATTATGCACTCCATTAGAGGTTCTACCATCCAAAGTCAATAATACCCTATAATATAATCACTTTGTCTATGTCACTGACGCAATTGTCTATAGTTGTGTCAGTGACAAGGGTAGTTAAGATGAAACTGCTTAAGATTAAGTTATTGACAGCAAATCAGGTTTATCGCTAAAAACGGAATCAAGTACTCCAATCGAAAAATTCTTCAGCTCGTGCTGGGTCATTAAATGGTGTAGGCTAAAACATATTTCAAGACGGATTAATCTTACATCTGACACCTGTAGATCACCTTACTACAAGATTTGAACCTTTCTTCTTATGTTGCAAGTCACAACATTATATATCACACTAATATTGTCATTTTTAATGGATTATTTTAATTGTTTAGAAAACTACTTAATTTTCGATCTATCCCTTCTAGCATATGGATGCTGGGTTGGGTTAGTCTATTGATGGATACTTCCTCTGAATTAGTTCATAGTTTATTACCGATTTTTATGGTCTCAACATTAGGGCTCAGCATTACCACCGTCGGTATTGTTGAAGGAATTGCTGAATCAACGGCCCTAATCGTCAAGCTATTCTCAGGTACACTCAGTGATTATTTTCGTCGTAGAAAAATGCTTACGATAATAGGATATGGAATTTCAACAATAACTAAACCACTTTTTCCTCTGGCTAAAGGTATTGATCTCGTGTTAATAGCTCGGTTTGTTGACCGAATTGGCAAAGGAATTCGTGGTGCCCCACGTGATGCGATGATTGGTGATATTGCACCCCCTGAAATTCGAGGCGCTTGTTTTGGTCTTCGACAATCGATGGATACTATAGGTGCATTTTTGGGGCCCATCCTGGCTATAGCGGGCATGTTATTATTTGCCAATAATATTCGATTTGTGCTCTGGATAGCAGTTATTCCTGCGGTGTTTTGTATGCTGATACTCACAGTTAAAGTAGAAGAACCGAGTACGCACCATGATCAAAAAAAATTCAGCTCACCATTTAAAATTAAAAATATTTTACAATTCAGTTCTGCATATTGGCAACTTGTGATCGTAGCAGGTATTTTTACGCTTGCCCGATTTAGTGAAGCCTTCCTCTTATTAAAAGCTCAAAAGACAGGATTGACATTATCATTAATTCCTTTGGTTATTGTGACAATGAATATTATTTATGCTTTATCTGCATATCCTGCTGGAATTCTCTCTGATACAGTAAGTAGAAAATCGATGCTTGTGATCGGTATTGTTTTTTTATTTATTGCCGATTTGGTTTTAGGATTCACAAATAATATTGGAATGTTATTCCTTGGAATTATTTTGTGGGGACTGCATTTAGGATTTACGCAAGGATTGTTAGCAGCAATGGTTACTGATACTGCTCCGATTGAATTACGTGGGACAGGCTATGGTTTTTTTAATGTTGTTTGTGGTATCGCAATGTTGGTGTCGAGTATTTTTGCAGGCATTTTATGGACATATTTTGGATCTTCGATGACTTTTTTTGCGGGTGCTTTATTTTCGATGCTTGGTTTACTGGGATTATTTTTTGTAAAAAGTGATTTCTAGCTAGGATATTGTAATTACACTGCGGCTTCATTCATAATTTTTACCAGCGTTTCTTCGACTTCTTGGGCCACTCCTTCAAGATCTGGCACGTCGAGCAGGCTTAAAAGAGCCGTTGGCTTCAAAGTAGCCATAATGGTTTTGCCGCTTTCCTCGTAAAGCGAGATTCTGCACGGCAATGCCGTAGAGACACCCATATTTTGGCTGAGGATTTTCTTCGCTTGCTGTGGTTGACAGACTTCGAAGATAAGGCATTCAGAGTTAAATTCTACGCCCTTCTTTTCCATTGTCTCTTTAAGGTTGTGAATTTGCATAATGCCAAAATGATTTGCTGGAACGACTACCTGCAAAGCCGCAGCCGTTTCACTCAGTGTTTTGTCGGTGGATATTTTGATCAACATAATTACACCTTATTAAGAAAAATAGATTTTATAGTATAGCATAGATTTTTCAAATCACATCGCTGTCAGCAAATCAGGTTTATCGCTGAAAACGGAATCAACACCCCAACTGAAAAGTTCTTCAGCTCGCCATGGCTCATTGACTGTATAAGCTAAAACATATTTCACGTATTTTTTTAACTCATTAACTTTTTCGGGGGATAAAATTAAATGATTAACAGAAACGGATTGGCAAGCGTAATCGGTCAACCATTGTTGCCATGGTTCATTCCATTCATGAATAACTGTACCCAAATAATATTCTGGCGCAATTTGGTGCACAATTCGTAAACAGATTTCAGATTGAGTTGAAATCATCGGAGGACTTTCTGCTGTTGGCCAAATTTCTTTGAGTATTGCAATCGATTTTTCAGCGGTTTCGGCTTCTTTTCCTGGAGTGGGTTTTATTTCAAGATTAATGTGTAGTTTTAATTTTTTTAGTAAGGTCAAAAGTTCGTGCAATGTGGGAACGGGTTCTTGAGCATATTGTTTTGCGAACCAACTTCCAGCATCGAGCTCAGCAATATCACTATAAGACGTTTCAGCAACAGCGCGTTTTCCGCCGTTTGTAGTTCTTCTCAATGTTTCATCGTGCATAATGATGGCCTCACCATCGGCAGTGAGCATGACGTCAAATTCTACCCACTGAGCTCCCATCGCATGAGCTTTACGCATGGATGCTAAGGTATTTTCGGGTGCGTATGCACAAGCGCCTCTGTGGGCAATCACGCGAGATAGAAGTAAATCTTGTAACATGGCTGTAGTCCTTCGTACTTTTAAACTTCATATTTTATCACAATATGGAATCTGGATCGCCACGCTTCGCTCGCGATGACATAAAGCTCTGCTATACTTGCATTTAACCTGGATTCTGTAGCTGAAAGCGTTGCAAACACTACAATTCGAGCAACTTGTAGGTAAATGTACAGACCGACCTATACTTGCCAACGGACTAGGCTTCGGCTAGAGTGCGTTCTTCACGGCGACAAGACAGGTAGTGACTAGGGGATTTTTAATGGGGGGGAAATGGCGAATGCCAACTGCTGTAATGTCTGATCGAGACATCTTTGAATATGCCAGCTACCTCGGATTTGGTGAAATCAATATGGAAGTCGATCATTCCACCGGTATGCACGCCATCATCGCTGTTCACAGTACTAAACTTGGCCCAGCAATAGGCGGCACTCGCTTTGTCCACTATGATTCCAGCAACGATGCTATCATTGATGCCCTTCGACTTGCCGCAATGATGACGTATAAAGCCGCAATTTGTGGTCTGAAACACGGCGGCGGTAAATCTGTCATCATGAAATCCGGAGAAATTAAAAACCGCAAAGCCTTATTTGAGCGCTTCGGAAAATTTGTTCATAAAATGGGTGGGACTTATATCGCTGCCATGGATAGCGGAACGACCACGGCCGATATGGATGCGATTTTCAAAAATACTGATTTCGTGACGTGTAAATCTGACGAACCTGGTGGCGGCAATCCTGCCACTCACACAGCCCTCGGTGTATTACGTGGAATACAAGCTGCAGTTAAATTTAAAACGAGCCAGGATAATTTACACAATGTTCACTTTGCTATTCAGGGTGTTGGTAACGTCGGTTATTTTTTAGCTAAATTATTGCATGAGCAAGGGGCGAAACTGACTGTTTGTGATCTTAATCATGATGCGGCGCAACGTTGTGTCGATGAATTTGATGCCAAAGAAGTGGAGATTGGCGCTATTTATGATGTGGCTTGCGATGTTTTTTCACCGTGTGCTTTAGGAGCAAGCATCAATCCTAAAACTATAGATCGTTTAAAATGCAAAATTGTTGCAGGTTCTGCTAACAATCAGCTTTCTCATCGTTCACTCGGCGAAGTTTTACATCAACACAATATTCTTTACGCGCCGGATTTTTTAATTAACTCGGGTGGATTAATTCATGTTGCAGAAGTTTATGATCACGGCGATCATGAACGAGCTCAACAACAAATTATTAATCTTTATGATGAAACACTGCGATTATTTGAACGCGCTCAAGCTGAAGATAAAGCAACCAATTTAATTGCGCGTACTATCGCGGAAGAACGTCTTAATGAATAAGGAAGAAAATGAAAACCGTTGCCGAATTTAGTATTCAATATCATCAATTTTTAAATGAGGAAGGACAAGTCGTCCAAACTCTTCCTGCTTTTGCTAATGATCATAATCATTTGATTCGATTATTTGCGTCGATGCAACGTACTCGTTTATTAGATGCAAAAGCGGTTCTCATGCAGCGAACAGGAAAAATGGGAACCTACCCTTCCTCGCTTGGACAAGAGGCTGTTGCCACTGGTTTAGGCGATGCGATGCGCCCTGAGGATGTATTTTGTCCTTACTATCGTGATCAAGGCGCTTTACTTGAACGCGGGGTCACGCTCAATGAAATTTTAAGTTATTGGGGTGGTGACGAGCGCGGCGCTGATTTTCAAGTTGCGCGTGAAGATTTCCCCGCCAGTGTACCCATTGCTACGCAATGTCTGCACGCGTGCGGAGTGGCCTTTGCTTTCAAATATCGCAAACAACCTCGAGTGGCTGTCACGTCTCTCGGAGACGGCGGCACATCCGAAGGGGCTTTTTACGAAGCTGTCAATCTCGCCGGTGTCTGGAATTTGCCCGTTGTCTTTGTGATTAACAATAATCAGTGGGCCATTTCGGTGGCCAGAGGCATTCAAACTCATGCACAAACGCTGGCACAAAAAGCCATCGCTGGGGGCATAGAAGGCGTTCAAGTTGACGGTAATGATGTCATCGCTGTGCGCGAAATTGTGGGGCGAGCGGTTGAAAAAGCACGGAACGGTGAAGGCCCAACGGTTGTTGAAGCGGTGACCTATCGTTTGTCTGATCATACCACCGCTGACGATGCAAAACGCTATTGGAATGAAGAGGTTGTAAAAGCAGCGACAATCAAGGAGCCTTTAATTCGACTTCGACGTTATCTTACAGAACAAGGTGCTTGGAACGAGGAAAAAGAAAAGCAATTAATCGCTCAACTCTCACAAGAGTTAGATCAAGCCATTAAAGATTACGCGAACAAACCTTCGCAACCCCCTGAAAATATTATTGATTTTACTTTTAAAGAAGTGCCCGAAGCCATGCTCGAACAACGCGAAATTTTGCTGGGAGGTAACCATGGCTGAGATTACGTTAGCTGAAGCCATTACGCAGGCCCTCGCATTTGAAATGCAGGCGGATAAAGATGTGATCGTCTTTGGTGAAGATGTTGCCACAAATGGCGGCGTATTTCGCACAACCGTAGGACTTCTACAGAAATTTGGACCCGAACGCGTACTCGATACCCCGCTCGCTGAAGGGATGATTGGCGGTATGGCGATAGGCATGGCGGCTCAAGGATTAAAACCCGTTGCTGAATTTCAATTTGAAGGGTTTATGTACCCCGCTTTTGACCAAATTGTTAGTCATGCTAGTCGAATGAGAACCCGGACTCGAGGACGCATAACCTGTCCAGTGGTGTACCGAGCGCCCTGGGGCGGTGGCATTCATGCCCCTGAACATCATTCTGAAAGTAATGAAGCGTATTTTGCCCACATACCCGGCGTGAGAGTGGTTATTCCTTCCTCGCCTGCGCGAGCCTATGGATTGCTTTTGGCAGCGATTCGTGACCCTGATCCCGTTGTTTTTCTAGAACCTAAACGTATTTATCGACTCGTCAAACAAGAGGTCCCCGATAATGGCGAAGCCTTACCGCTTGATCAAGCTTTCGTCTTGCGTGAAGGCACAGATATCACACTGGTGACGTGGGGCGCTTATACCATTGAATCTTTACAATCCGCTGAGCAGCTCGCACAACAAGGTATTCAGGTTGAAGTGATTGATTTAGCAACGATCAGCCCTATCGATAGCGCAACGATTTTAGAATCTGTTGAAAAAACAGGACGATTAATGATCGTTCATGAAGCGCCTAAAAATTGTGGCGTGGGCGCTGAAATTGCCGCAATTGTCGCAGAACACGCCCTCACATCGTTAGTGGCCCCCATTCAACGGGTTACCGGTTTTGATACCATGATGCCTTATTACAAACTCGAAAATTTTTACATGCCCAGCGTTACGCGTATAATGACAACCGCCAAACATTTAATGGAGTTCGAATGAAAATTTTTTACCTACCCGATTTGGGCGAAGGATTACAAGAAGCTGAAATTCGTGAATGGCTTGTAAAAGAAGGCGATCATGTCACCGAAGACCAACCCATCGTCGCTATGGAAACTGCTAAAGCCTTGCTGGATGTGCCCTCACCTTTTACGGGTACCATCACAAAATTACATGGTAATGCGGGTGATTTAATCAAAACAGGCGCTCCACTGGTTAGTTTTGATGCCAACGCACAATCCACTCATCACATCGAGCAGCATCGAAAAGACGCGGGCACCGTTGTTGGAACTATTCAAGTCGGTGATACTGTCCTCCAAGAAAGCGCCACCGGCATTAAACCAACAGCGGCTCAAGGTACGCGCATCAAAGCCAGCCCTGTTGTGCGAAAATTGGCCAATGAATTAGGCGTCGATTTAAATTCTGTGTCGCCTACAGGACCTGGAGGGTCTATCACATCAGCCGATGTGAGTGCTGTTGCTTCAGGTAATAAAACAACTGCCAACCAACCTACTCAATCAACAGCCGATGTCGCTGCTCCAGCAGGATATACTGCACTCCACGGCGTGATTCGAAGCATGGCCATCAATATGGCACTTGCTCATCAACAAGTGGCTCCAGTAACACTGGTTGATGATGCTGACATTCAACATTTCGGACCCGATGAAGATATTAGCGTTCGTATTATGCGAGCTGTACAACATGCGTGCGAACAAGTGCCTAAATTAAATTCGCATTTCCATGGAAAATCCTTAAGCTACAAACAGATTAAAGAAATTAATTTAGCCGTTGCTGTTGATACTGAAGCAGGACTTTACGCCCCTGTCATTAAAGATGTTGGAAATAAATCTGATTTAGAATTACGCGAAAAAATTAACGAATTTAAAGTGCACGCAAAAAAACAAGATTTTCCACCGGCTGATCTTCAAGGTGCGACAATTTCCTTATCCAATTTCGGCGTTTTTATTGGTCGCTATGCGAGCCCAATAATTGTTCCACCGACAGTCGCTATTATTGGCATCGGAAAATTACGTGAAGCCGTTGTCGTGGAAAATGGCGCTCCGGCTGTGCATAAAATTCTTCCTATTTCAATCACAGTTGATCATCGACTTATTACCGGCGGAGAAGCGGCACGTTTTCTAGCGGCGTTGATAAATTCACTGCAACAGTGACACTGCAAACTTAGGGGTCAACTTTAGCCTGACACCTATGCTTAATGTTTAGATGATTGTGTTGCTGTTACGTCTCTGGCTTCAGTAACTCTAGATTGGATCTCTTTAGCCGCGCTCGCTGCGCTCTTAAAAACATCACGATTTTTTTCCAAAAAAACTTTCAATTGACTGTTAGTAATTTCCCATGCTATCGGAATCTTTTCCGTTTTCATCGCCCTGTTTAAAAGTTTTTCGCATGCATCGATAGCCTTGAAAGCAGGCTTAAGGTGCTCGAGCCGATCGAATCCATATGCTCCCGATTTATACATCCGATATTCTTCTGTGTTTTTGATATCATTGACTATACTTTTTAAATTCAAATGGCCATTATTCGTCGTACTATAGTGGTGTACATTCTTACAGATCCGATCAAACATTACATCCAAGTCTACCTTATTGTCAGGTTTAGCCTTTTTTTGTTCCAACCTCGTCATCCCGTTACTGAAATCATCGGAGTCATTCATACGCTTAATTTGAGCTAAAACGACTTTTTGAAAAATGGACGAAGAAATTATTGATGTGCTTTTTTCGGCAGATTTCAGCATCTTATCTAATTTATCAATCATGGCTACTGCTTTTCTCTCTTCTTTAGAACCCGTATGAAAATCTTTTACAAATTTATATCTTTGATCTTTTTTAACATCATCAATTGCTGCTCTCAATTGTTGAATTTTCTCATCTAAACTTTTACGATCATTTGTACCAGTATCCTGATTATTGAAAGCATTTATTGCAGATTTCATTAATTTAAATTCATCTTGATTCCCTCTGTGAGACAGACCTGGGTGGAGCTCAACAGAATAACTGATCGTTTCTAATTTAGCGCCGTTTTCTGTGGGCACCAATCTTGCTTTATAATGGTATCTAACCAACGGGGGACTTTCTTTAGGTTCTTCACCAAGCTCGAATAATTCAACTTGACCGTTTTGGTTGCATGCTATTCCTGGTGCATCCATCCCCTGCCCCTTAGTCATAACACGAATATTTAAATTCAATTCAAGGATACATTCCCCTTTCTCATCAATACCCCATTTCATCTCAAATTGTGGAGTTCCGCGCAGTGAGGTCTGGACTCCTTGATATTGAATATTATGATACATATCATCCGTAAACATAGTCGTCATTTCTTGTCCGCTGTTTATAATGAATTTATATAGCTTGGATTTATCAGAATCTGGCTTCTCATCTTTGCCCATACCAAGAAACTCTTTAACAATATTTGCAACAGCCTCTTTTTTTTCTTCTTCTTTCAAATCTCCAAAATTACTTGGAAGATCTTTACGTGATTTTTGTCCAATTAAATATGCACCTATTCCACGCGAGAAATCTATGAGGAACTGTTTACGCTCATCCATGAAGCCATCATGCTTTTCAGTTTGTCGGGGTTTACCATTCTCATCTAACACGCCTGTTTCGGTGTAAGCGATAATTTTTTTAATTTCGTTTAGTCCGGGATTTTCTACTTTCTTTAAAATAGGCTGCCCTCCACTCTCCATTGGCGCAGGGGCAGAAGTTGTTTCTGCCTCGGATATATGAATTCCTCTGGCTTCTGCTTCGTTTTTCCAATGCCTCACATCCTGCAACACCGAAGAAATTTTTTTCTTAGTGTCATCGTCGACTGAGTTTGTAGAATTATTATAATAGTTAGCAAAACCTTCGGCTTGATTATACATATCATCGATTTTTTCAATATTGAGATTATTGACATTGATTTCCCGAATAAATTTTAGATATTCATTGTAGAATTTATCAAAATCTTCTTTTACATTTGCTACATCACCCTTATTCATACCCTTACCCTCCTTCCAATGCTCTACTTTAAAGTATAGCAGATAAGACTATGCCCGATTTAAATGACCTTAGGCCACCGGGCAAAGACGGCATCGCCGCGCTCGGGAGTGATGGTGACAATGTACACGCGAAGTTCTTGGTCCAAACGGGCCAATAGGCCTTGTAAAGACTGCTGTTTTACCAATTTAAAATAGTGCGAACGCCCTTCAAAATCGACTTCGGAAAAGCCGTGAACAGGGATTTTGACGGGCTTTGGGAAAAACTCATCCCATTTCCCTTCTTCAATAGACTCCAAGCGCGCCCACCCACCCAAGGGCAAACCCCCTTTCTGCAATTGACGACGTCCCCAGGGTAGCCACATCACCCCACCCGCTTTTAACAACACCGGTAATTTGGCTTGCTGTTGATTAAAATCAATTTTCAGTGTTCGGTGCGCTTCTGGATAAAAAATAGCCTGACACATAGATGCCCTCCCTCCCCCTCTTATTAGTACATGTCGATACAGGCCTAGTGTAGAGGACATTTAGAGAACATTCAAGCGCCGATATTTTAGGTCAACGAATAACAGCTGCCGTGGGATCCGTAAAAGCTTTATGCGGCTGGAAGTAACGGTAGGAAATCATGATCAACAACGCGAGCACACTCAATCCCAGCATTGTTAAAGACAAGGGAATTGTTGAAGTGACTGGCCAGTGCATGACAATAGTACCAAAAATGGCAGCGCACAAAAATTCTAGACAACCGACCAATGCGGCTGCCAAACCAGCCGCTTCTCCAAAGGGTTCCATAGCACCACCGGCGCCGGCGCCCATCATAAAAGCTCCGCCAATACCTGCCATCATGCAGGGTAATATATATTGCGCGGTACTAATACCACTCACCCAGTACCAGACTAGCATGATTAATCCAGCCAACAACAACAGAGACGAACCTGCAATCACTGATTTAAATGGGCCGATTCTGTGGGCTAGCTTGCCGCAAATTAAACTGCCCACAAAAAACATTGCGCCGACTGTAAAAAAATAATATCCGAAATATTTAACCGGTGCGTGCAATAAATTAATAATGATGTAAGGTGAGCTAGAAAAAAACACAAAAAAGGTCATCAACCCTGCTGTTGCAGTAAAGGCATAAGAAATAAATGTGCCATTTTTTAATACCTTCCAGTAACGCAGAAACACATCGGGAGTAATTTTAACTCGTTTTTCAGTGGGTAATGTTTCCTTCATGTTGAAAAAAGCAGAGAGCAATATTATAGCTGCCATCACTGTTAAAAAGATAAATCCTGCTCGCCAGTCAAACCAATGATACAAATAGCTGCCAATAATTGGCGCAAAGAGCGGCGACATTCCAATACCGCAATTAAGAAAACTGTAGACTTTGGCCAGTTCATTTCCAGAAAACTGATCACGCACGGCAGCAAAAGACACAACCAGCATTCCGCACCCACCAAAGGCTTGAAAAATCCGAGCAAAAATCAACACTTGAATGGAGTTAGCACTGGCGCAAAGCCCCGAACCTAAAATAAAAAAAGCGACACTTAATAGCGCTACACTGCGGCGACCGAATTGATCACTGATAGGACCAATGACTAATTGACCAAGACCCGTCATAAACATAAATAAACTTAAAGTGAGCTGAATATTTTCTTGGCTGGTATGTAAAACTTCTTTCATTTTAGGAATTGCAGGAATATAGATGTCCATCGCAAATGCAAAACTGAACACAAAGGGCGCTAATAACAAAATTGTTGATACCACGCTTTTCTTTCTCATCATTTTCTCCTCGATTAAAATTTACACTTGCCTTCAAGGTGTTGGATAATATTTTCCTTACCGACCTACACTAAAATAATCAATACCATGCTGAGCAACAAACATTGGCTGGTACATATTACGCCCGTCAAATATAACAGGATTTTTAAGAGAATTCTTAATTCGATTAAAATCAGGATTGGAATATTCCGCCCATTCTGTCGAAATGGCTAGCACATGTGCCGTGTCCAACACTTCATACGGTGATTGAGCGTAAAAAATTCTATTGTGCTCTCCCAAAATGAAACGCGCATTTTTCAATGCAATAGGATCGTGCAATCGAACATGCGCTCCTGCTGATAAAAGATCTTCAATTAATACCAGACTCGATGCAGCACGCATATCATCCGTATTCGGTTTAAATGCAAGGCCCCACAGTGCAATAATTTTATCCTGTAAATCGTCTTGAAAATAGTGTCGAATTTTTTCGAATAAAATATGTTTTTGTTTTTCATTCACCGCTTCTACTGTTTTTAAAATTTCCGCTTCATAACCCACATCGAAAGCGGTTTTTTGTAAAGCTTGCACATCTTTGGGAAAACATGAACCCCCATAGCCACATCCTGCGTATAAAAAATGCTCACCGATTCGAGGATCCATACTCATACCTCGGCGAACCTGTTCAATATCCGCACCTAGTCT
The DNA here is from genome assembly GCA_963725255.1 of uncultured Gammaproteobacteria bacterium. Taxonomy (GTDB): domain Bacteria; phylum Pseudomonadota; class Gammaproteobacteria; order JAIEPX01; family JAIEPX01; genus JAIEPX01. Next base: position 206,974 of record CAVRXV010000009.1, read on the forward strand.
TTCAGCAATATGACTCATCTCATTCATAAAGCTGATTTTTGTCGCTAGAAATGCGTTTGAAGCATACTTGGTGAGCTCAGCTGAAGGCATATCCATCACAACAAAACGTTGGCCTGCATCAATCAAGGGCGTGTAAAGCTGACGTAATTTTTCAGCGGCTCGATCGGTATCGGCACCTACAATGATGCGAACAGGCTTCATAAAATCTTGAATCGCTGCACCTTCGCGCAAAAATTCTGGATTTGAAGCAATATCAAATTCAATATTTTTTCCTCGAGATTTTAATTGTTGTGAAATGATATTTTTTACTTGATTTGCAGTTCCCACGGGAACCGTCGATTTATTCAAAATGAGTGCGTAATTGTCTAAGTTTTCACCAATCGTTTTAGCGACTGCAAAAACCGCTTCTAAATCCGCTGCCCCATCTGCACCTGGTGGTGTTCCAACAGCAATAAAAATCAATTCAGCTTTTTGTACTGCTTGATCAGCCTCAGTAGTAAATTGAATTCGGTTTGCAGCAATATTGCGTTGCAACATTTCTGATAATCCCGGTTCAAAAATCGGCGACTCACCTCGATTTAACATGGCAATTTTTTCAGCGTTAATATCAACACAACAGACTTGATTGCCAATCTCTGCAAGACAAGCACCCGTCACTAAGCCAACATAGCCAGTACCAAATATCGTTACGTTCAAGAGCTAACCCCTTCATATTCTGGCACAAGCTCCAGAAGTAAGCTCGCCATTTTTTCATCGGCGCCCACATCGATCACAGCTTGTAACTGATTGAATTTAAATAATAAATCATCCCAATCTTCCGAGCGATGTTGAGCTTGAAGAATCTTAGGATGATCAGTTGCAGAGAGAGCTTCACTTTCATGAAAGAGCTCCTCAAACATTTTTTCACCGGGGCGTAAGCCCGTGAAGATAATCTCAATGTCTTCACCCGGAACATGTCCTGCCAGTTTGATCATTTGAGTAGCAAGATCAACAATTTTAATGGATTCACCCATGTCCAACACAAAAATTTCGCCACCCTGCCCCATGATGGTAGCTTGCAGAATCAATTGAGTAGCTTCTGGGATCGTCATAAAATAGCGCGTGATGTCGGGATGCGTCACAGTAACCGGACCACCCTCTTCAATTTGTCGTTTGAATAGTGGCACGACAGACCCTGCAGAACCAAGCACATTCCCGAAACGAACGGTGATAAATGCCGTTTTAGAATGCGCATTAAAATTTTGACAAAAAATTTCAGCCGCTCGTTTTGTCGCGCCCATAATATTGGCTGGGTGCACTGCTTTATCGGTTGAAATTAACACAAATTTTTTCACACCCGCTCGCACAGCTTCTTCAGCTAAAATTTGTGTCCCCATAATATTATTGCGAATGGCAACTCGAATTTGCGGCTCTAACATGGGTACATGTTTATACGCAGCCGCATGAAAAACAATATCGATAGGATGTTCACGAAAAACTCTACTCAAAGCAACTCGATCGGTGATGTCTTCTAAAAATAATGCCAGCATTAATTCAGGAAACGCTGCAGTAATCGCTAAACGAAGTTCGTAGAGTTGATGTTCATTTTGATCGACGACAATCAATATTTTGGGTTTTAACACAGCAATTTGCCGACAAAGTTCAGATCCAATGGACCCTGCTCCACCCGTTACTAAAATACTTTTTCCCGAGATACCTGCCGTTATTTTTTCCCAATCCAGTTTCACAGGATCTCTTCCCAATAAATCTTCTATAGAAACTTGACGTAGCGCATCTACCAACACACGTCCTTCTGTTAAATCATTCACACTCGGTAATGTACGGTAATCAACGTGTGCTTGTTCACATAATTTCACGACACGACGCATAATTTCAGCTTTAACAGAGGGCATTGCAATAATCACTAGTTCTATTGCATAAAGCCGTACAACTTGTGGAATATCATCTAAAGGTCCTACGACGCGCACACCTTGAATTTCTTTACCACGATTTTGAATTTTGTCATCGACAAAGGCTGCTGGTTGATAATCGTGATGACGGCGCAGCAAATCTCGGACTAAATTTTCACCCGCTTCACCTGCTCCAACAATTAATACGCGTTTACCTTTACTAAAATAATCATAATCTTTAAACCAGCGAAAAACAAAACGAGAGCCCCCCAGAAACACGATCAACAACAATCCGTATAAAAAAGGAACGGACCGTGGAATAGCTTCCAGGCGGTTAATCAGAAACAAGCCAATGCTGCTAAGTAAAACACCCGCAACGGACACTTTTAGGATGCGCATCAGATCTGGCATAGAAGCAAAACGCCAAACACCACGATAAAGTCCAAAGCCCCAATAGACAGCGATTTGCAAAGAGATGACGACTGGCAATGCGGCCAACGCTGCTCGCCAAAATTCGGTAGGAATAGTATCTAAATTAAATCGAAGCCAATAAGCGCCTAACCATGCGATAGGGATGGCAATGACGTCATGGACGAAAACGGTCATGCCATGTCGTAATCGAGCTAGTATTGTGTTTAATCGCTTCATAGGCCTATGGTCACAAAGAAGGGTGACAGGGTCAAGGGGAATGGCGCCCTTTCTATGCTAAACTTAACAAGTCATAGTAAGGATCAAGTTGAGACACATGGATAGGGATAGAAAGCGATTACTTAAAGCCTGTATCATCAGAGCCTTTGGCGCGTGTTTGGTCGTGTCAACAGATACCTATGTGTATATGTTGTTTTTATCGACGTATCCCAATAGTTACATCCCCTATTTATATTTAACGCTGGGTCTATTTATCTACAGCGCTATGCGACTCACTCAACCCTATCTGAATCGCAACTTAACAAAATTCATGGAAGTGAGTCATCTTATCTTTATCGTACTATTGAGTTCTTTTATTTTTTTATCACATAGCGGGTGGCATTGGGCCGCATTTATTATTGCAATAGGTGTTTTAACAACCGTTGCAATGAGCAATACAACAGATTGGATTGTAGTACAATCCATGTTCAATTTGCGTGAGTTTAAGTCCATTAGCAAATGGATTCTCATCACCTCTACCATTGCAGTGATATTGATCGGTATTCTGATACCTGCGCTTCTTACCGTTTTACCAGCCAGCATCGTTCTGATGATTTCTATTGGACTGATTGTAGGCGCTCTCCTCACTGAAAAGTTGATGCATACTCCAAAACAAATTGTCGAATTGCCTCGAACTCATCACACTTCTTCGCCTGCTCAAAAAGAACCTTTATATCTCTACACATTCTTCGTCCTGCTAATCATGTTGCAACTGTTTATTTTTTCTGACTTCACGTTCAAAAGCCAATTGGCTATTCATTATGATAAAACTACCATTGGACAATTTTTAGCGCCTTTCTTTGCAATTACTAATTGCATCACCATCACGACACAAATGTTTATAGCACCATTAATCTTACGACGATTTGGTGTTATAGGTCTGATCATGATTTGCCCTATTTTATTTATAAGTGCTGCAATTATTTTGTTTATATATCCCAGCATGTGGTCTGCTACCATCATGGCCGCTTCAGCGAATGTCTTGCGATATAGCTTTTTCACTGCGGGAAGCCAAATGATTTACAACGTTTACCCCCCATCAGTCCGAAATCTTACGCAATATCAAATGCAAAGTTTTGGACGTGGGTTAGGTGTTGCATTAGGTGGTCTTGCTTTAATCTTTCTAGGTTTTTGGGGAGCTAACTTACGAGAAGTCTCTGCTGGTATTATTTTTATGTCACTACTGATGATTTATGTCACAACACAATTGAGTAAAAGTTATTTCAACACTCTTAAAACTGCCATCAATTTACACCGATTTGATACTGATTATTTGAGCTCTGAAACCACTGATGAGCATATGATATTAACCACCGCCAATAAGGCTCTAAATGAACAATCAGAAGATGTATTACTATTTGGTTTATCCTTATTACGCAAGATAAAACTTAAAATTGTGCCTGAAGGTGTTAAAAACGCTTTATTTTCAGAGTACCCCTTAGTTGAAATGGCCGCCATTAATGTGATTCAAGCTTCAGACGATGAGCACGTTGTGCCTCTTTTAATGAGGAAATTAAATTCAGAAAAAAGCCCTCGTGCCATAGAAGCACTCGTTGAGGCGATTATACATTTTTCGGCAGATTATTTGCTTCCATACGCAGTTGCTGGAATTAATAGTGATGAACCTGCTATCAAAGCCGCCGCTGTTTCTGTATTCTTGAAATCGGGCACACAAGAACAAATTAATAAAGCTAATAATGAATTAAAAATGATGGTTAATCATCCTGATCCCAGATATCGTTATTGCGCAGCTAGCATCTTAGAAAATGTCAACGTAGAGAACAGAAAGGAGTACATCTTTAATTTACTTAACGACTCAGAACATGATGTTGCAGAAAGTGCATTAATAGCGTCTAGCTTAAAACCCGATGATAAAATTATTAAATCACTGATTAATAAGCTAAAAGATAGAACTCTTACGTATTCAGCGGGTAACGCATTAGTCAGAATAGGTGAACCAACGATACCGATGTTAATTGATTTTATCCATCAAGAAAAAAGTCTTTATGCTGCAAACACGGCAATAATACTACTCTCAAAATATTCTCAACCAGATGCCGAAGAAGCTCTACTTGCTCTTCTAAAAACTGATAATGCAGCCATTTTAGAAATGTGCGCCACTAGTTTAGCCTATAGAACGAGACATTTTTCATTATCACCCTCAGCGCTCGTTGTAATTTGCTCTAAAATTTTTCAAGAAGTTGAGAGAATACTAGTACTCAATCAAAGTCAATCTTATTATGAAGACCCCGATATTCAAAATGAAATTAAATGGCGAGTTTACCATTCAAAAAAGCAGTATCTTCATTTTTTAGCGGCAAGCATCGGTTCATCAATAATATTACAATTAATTCCAACTTTACTAAAAAACAATCGCTCATCAACTGCTTATAGTAGCGCTGTCGAATTGCTGGAATTATGTGTTAAAGATCAAAACCTCAAAAATACTATTTCACTTGCATTAGAAAATTTAAAATCAACAGTGAAAGCAAAACCATTAACTGATGAATATATGGATACTTGGCTTAAACAAGTGTTTGATTTCAAAAAAGGACTTTTAGAAGGAGATACCATGAGTGAAATTATTGGAAATATACTGGTTTTACGCAAAGTTGCGCTCTTTGCAACTTTATCAGCAGAACTCTTGCAAACAATTTCAACTATTTTAGAACAGCAAAATATTGCTGCAAATGAAGTGTTATTTAAACAAGGTGACATCGGCGATGGCCTTTACATTGTTGCAAAAGGTAGTGTTAATATTATTCAAAATGAGAAATTAATCAAGGTATGCGGTGAGGATTCTTTCTTTGGGGAACTCGCATTACTTGATGACGAACCCAGAGCTGCATCTGCTATTGCCGCAGAAGATAGTAAGTTATTTTTCATCGAAAAAAGTGAGTTTAATCGTTTGACTGACGAAGTTCCCGATATTTTAAGAGCCGTAACAAAGGCTGTACTTGGATATTTACGTCATCCTACCGCCGTTTCAAATCCGCCGCATTAAAAAAAACCGTGATGTTTATACTGTAGCAAGCTCAACAGCATTGATTAAAGCGTTGACAATTTTATCTTGATCACCATGTGATAAATAAGGATGAAATGGTAAACTCAACACTTTATTAGCTGCATTTTCCGCATTTTTCAAATGCTTCACATTCGGATATTCATCAACAAAAATCGGCTGTAAATGTAAAGGTACCGGATAATGCACTGCCGTTGGAATACCCTGTTCGTGCAATATTTTTTGAATTCGATCGCGATCTTCCACTTGAATTGTATACTGGGCGTACGCGCTAAAATTTCCTGGTGCAATGTAAGGAGCCGCAATATGCGGTTCCAGTAACTGATCATATCGTGCCGCAATAGCCGCGCGCTTTTCTAATTCATCAGGAAAAATAGCCAATTTTGAAAGAAGAATCGCAGCTTGCAATGTATCAAAGCGGCCATTCAGTCCTAACCTGACATGATGATAACGCGAACGTTGTCCATGATGTCGAATTACTCGCATTTGATCGGCATAATTATCATCACTCGTAAAACATGCACCACCTTCTCCATAACAACCAAGAGGTTTTGCAGGGAAAAAACTAGTAATGCTAATCTGTCCAAAACTGCCAGACCGTTTATTGTTTTGACTTGCGCCAAAACTCTGTGCAGCATCTTCAATAAGCAATATATTATTATCTTTAGCAATCTTTTCAATAATAGAATAATCAGCACATTGTCCGTATAAATTTACTGGTAAAATCACTTTAGTTTTTGATGTTATCGCAGTAGCTAATTTATTAGGGTCGATATTATAAGTGCGCGGATCAATATCAACAAAAACCGCTTTAGCTCCGAGCATTTTTACCATTGAAGCAGTTGCAACAAAAGTAAAGGGCGTGGTAATAACTTCATCATCTGGCCCAACGTCCATTGCCATCAGTGCAATTAACAGAGCATCGGTTGCACTGGCTACAGTGACACAGTGCTTCACGCCGGCAAATTCAGCAAGTTGTTTTTCAACCTCCTCAACTTCTGGGCCTAATATAAATTGACCGTGCTCAAAGACAGCGTCCATTCGAGCACGCACATCGTCAGCCACTCGAAGATATTGTGTTTTTAGATCTATAAACTGCATCACGATAGGTTACACCTTTTTAGTAGACATATTGATAGGAAATCACCGGCGGCAGTATATATGATCAAGTGAGGTTATGAAAGTATGTAACTATTCTAGCCAAGGTGCTGAATGGTTACGAAACGTCCGTAGTTTCATGGTGTTGATTAGCAGCACGTTGCAAAAGGTATTCTTTGTAGGAGTTAACGAGCCACAAATCAAACTCACTATCGACGTCAATTGATCGTTCGCGAGGCATCACATAACCGGTCGTTTCATCGGTCACAAATGTCTGCTCTCGCAATAACCATGGAATCTCAGCCACAGCAATAGCGCCATTAGGCACAAAACAGGCTTCACCATGGTGACTCGGCAATGAAAATTGACCTGGTATTGTCGGAACTAACGCACTAATGCCTGATAACGTATAACCATTGCACTCTCCGTAAGTTGGCTCTGTCAAACTAATGCAGGCTTTTGCATGATTGTTCACACAGGTGAAAATTGCATTATCGATATCCTCAGTAGTTCTTAATGGAGATGAGGGTGGTAAAACAACAATAAAATCATATCCAGGCGTCATCTCAATCGCATGCGTAATGGCATTGATCAGGGGTGTTGTAGCCTGCGCTAAGTGCTTAGGACGCAAAAATGGAACATCACATCCATGATTTTTCGCTTCTTGAATAATTAATAAGTCATCGGAAGATAAAATAAGTTGATCAATATATCGAGATTTCTGGGCAACATGTATCGTCCAAGCTAATAATGATCGCCCCGCGACTTTCCGTAAGTGCTTCCCTGGGACTTTCCTTGATTGTCCGCGCGCAGCAATAACCGCCAGTACTTTATATCCTTGTAACATACTGTATACCTATAATAATAATTTCCTGAGTTCCATCCCATTCTGTTATCTATTAAACAGTCTAGACCGTAGTAAACTTTAAAATGAATTAAAAGTCAACACCCCGGATCAAGTACGATTTCAAAAAAAATTTTGGGATGATGAAGTGGGTGAAGAGGTCAAATCTTGACAATCACCAGAGTTGGAATTGTATAAATTAGGACAGTAGAGAATCAATACCTCAGCATCTCCCGGTTAAGTATTTTTTGGGTGTTTTAGTCACTCAATACCATGTATTCATGGCTGTTGATTTTAAAACCGGGAGATACTTCCTTTCATATATTTAGGGGAGAGAATCACGATTCTCTCCCCTAAAACCCCTCATCGCGAAACGAAAATCTTTTTAACTTAATGTTAACCAATTCGTCGAACAGGGACTCCCACCATTCGATGTTTTGCAGGAACGTCTTTAGTCACCACAGAACCAGCACCTATAACAGCATCCCGGCCAATGGTGACGCCCTGAATCACAACAGCACCTGCGCCAATGAATGCGCCTGAACCTACACTCACGGCTCCACAAATGATAGCACCCGGAGCTATGTGCGCATGTGCACCAATATTGCAATCGTGATCAATGATCGCTGACATATTAATAAGAGCATTTTTAGCGATGTGCACACCAGGCATAAGCTTAGCGCCCGCCATGACTAACACACCTTGCGCAATTCCAACTTCTTCAGAAATGACGGCACTAGGATGAATAAGCGTTTCAAATAGATATCCCGCTTTAGAAAAGTGTTCATAAATTTCTTTACGACGATTGGAAGTCCCAATAGTAACAAGCCCATTCACGAGTCGCACTTCACGCGGTGTATATTTAAAAATATCATCATCGAGACCAATAACTTTTTCACTCATGATTTCTGTACCATTGAGGCCCTTATTAAGCCCAGTACATCCAATGATTTGGCGGTTGGATTGATGTAACATATCGATCAAAGCTTTAGAATGTCCGCCTGCACCTATGACTATGACGGGTAATTGATTCATAACGCTCCCTAATAACGATAACCCTAGATTCTCTCTCTAAAGCCTAGGTGTTGTAATGCTGGCTGTCAAGGCAGGATCTGTCTATAATTAAACCTGGATCCCATCTGGGGATCACCCTTTCTTTCAGATTACACGGAGCAAGTATGGATTTGACCACATTAACTGCACTGTCACCCATTGATGGTCGTTATGCTGATAAAGTGAATGATCTTAGAAAAATATTCAGTGAATTTGGCTTAATTCGCCATAGAACCATTGTTGAATTACGTTGGCTCCAAGCATTGGCCGATAATCCATCGGTTAATGAAGTCCCTCCTTTTTCCGAAGATTCATTGGAATTTTTAAATGCTCTCATTACTAATTTTTCTGAAGCAGACGCTGAACGGGTAAAAGAAATCGAAAAAACAACTCAACATGATGTAAAAGCTGTGGAATATTTTATTAAGGATAAAATTAAACATCACAAAATTCTTAACCCATTAAACGAATTTGTTCACTTCGCTTGCACGTCGGAAGATATTAATAATATTGCTTATGCTTTAATGTTAAAAGAAGCAAAAGATAATATCCTTCTTCCAGCATTTGATCAGCTAATTTCTAGATTACGTTCCGTCACTCAAGAAACTGCAGAATTACCAATGCTCGCACGCACACATGGTCAACCGGCTAGCCCAACAACACTTGGAAAAGAAATTGCCGTTTTTATTTCGCGATTAACACGTCAAATTGATTTGTATAAAAAAATTCCGATTTACGCAAAATTCAATGGGGCTGTAGGAAATTTTAATGCGCATGTTGTTGCGTATCCAGAAGTAAAATGGCTTCAGTGGACTCAACAATTTATTCAAGATCTGGGTTTAACACCCAATATTTACACGACACAGATCGAGTCTCACGATGCGATTGCAGAGAGTTTTCACTGTATTTCTCGAATCAATACGATTTTAATTGGTTTTTGCCGAGATATGTGGGGTTATATTAGTTTAGGATATTTTACACAACAAACAGTTCAAGAAGAGGTTGGCTCTTCTACAATGCCACATAAAGTGAATCCAATTGATTTTGAAAATGCTGAGGGCAATTTAGGTTTGGCAAATGCGTTGTTAGAGCACATGGCAGAGAAGCTTCCGATTTCTCGTTGGCAGCGTGATTTAAGTGATTCTACAGTCATGCGAAATATGGGAATCGGTATTGCACATTCTGTGATTGCTTATCAATCTATTGTTAAGGGTTTAAGTCGATTATCGCCGAATGTTGAACGTTTAGATGAGGATCTTGAGAATAATTGGGAAGTGTTGTCCGAGGCGATTCAAACGGTAATGCGACGTTATGGTGTGGATGAGCCGTATGAAAAATTAAAAGGTCTGACGCGTGGTCAGCGAATTAATCGAGTTGAGTTGCAAGAATTTATTAGTTCGTTGACAATTCCAGAGTCTGTAAAAGAAGAGTTGTTAAATTTAACGCCGCAAAAATATCTTGGACTCGCTGTGCAGCTCGCTAAAAAAATCTAACTCTCGCCGCACGAATAAACATTTTAGAGCTTCCATAGTCGGCGCGAGAATCCGACTGTCTTTCCGCCAAAATCAAAAAATTCTAAGGAGTTAGACTGGGCAAGATCTACCTTTTCAAGACCGCCGTAAATACATCCATGTAGTCTTCGTTCGGACATCCATGTCCTCAACGATCTTGAAAAGGTAGATCTTGCCCAGTCTTCTCAACTCCGTGCTAAATTTTTATTTCGCTGGCTCTGGATACTTATTATGAGAATTTCCAGACTATTCTAACTCGTCGAGCACGATTTAATTACGCGGTTTTTTCTTTCAAAGAATCGTAGATTTACTTTGTACGTAGGAAAAATTATCTAAGTTAAATGTGGCAAGAATATTTTTATCCTTTGGCTCGGCTGCGTACAGACAAGTCAGGTATAGCCTTTCAAGATCGTGAGAAACAGGATGTTTCGACCGAAGCCTACATGGATGTATTTACGGCGGTCTTGAAAGGCTATACCTGACTTAGTCTGTAAAAGCAGCAAAATAAAAAACGTCAATTTGAAACACGGAAAAAAAAATTATCCTGAGTCGCGTAGGCGAAGAATCCGACCTTTCTTGGAGGGAAATAAAGCGCAGCGAGGGGGACCCGAGCGAGATACACTCCTTCATTGTCAACCTATTTCTGCACCTGGAAAAAACTTTTTTCCATCCCACTCTGTTCCTGTATTTAACATCCCCCATATTGAATGAAGTAATTTTCTCATTACTGCTATTGCTGCTTGTAATGGTTTTTTCCCCCTACTAATCAATTTATTATAATAGGCTTTTACATAAGGTTCCGATTGTATCGCCACCCAAGCAGGCATATACATCGCTGTCCTTAGATAGATATTCCCTGATTTTGAAATTCTTCTTCCTTGTTTGATACTACTTCCTGATTCTACTGCTACAGGATCTAATCCGACATACGCCACCCATTGCTTTGCTTGCATATCTTTTGGCAAACACGCTAATTCGGCCAATATCGTTAATCCACTGACCTGAGCTATCCCCTTAATGGTTGTCAGCAACTTAAATTTTCTTGATAACGCTTCATCTTCACTAATTAATTTCAGCCCTTGTTTCTCAAGCAACTCTATTCGTCGCTTCAAGTGTTTCACATTGACCTCAATATCTCGCCACATTCCTTTCGATAAGCTTGTTCGATATTCCATTGTATGTTGTCTATTTTGTTCACGCCTTAATTCACCTTTCAGCTGGTTTATTCGACGACTGATTGCTTGGAGTTCAACATCGCTTTCTTTAGGGGCTTCCCAACAGATAAATGGCATGCATTTAACATATTCTAGGATCACTCCAGCATCCACTTTATCCGTTTTTGCACGACGCATTTTTGCCAACGCAAAATGTTTCATAGCTCTCGGATTAACCACCATCACTTCTACTTTTTTATTAGCACTTAAAAATAATGATAACTCTAAATGATAAATTCCTGTTGCTTCTACACATACTTTCGCTTCGTTAACTCCCTTACTAATGTATTTTAACAACTTCTTATGTCCTGAAATGCTGTTCTGAAATACAGCCACCCCTTCTTGTTCACAACCCAACTTCTCGACCTTGACAACGAGTTCTTTCGAACCCACATCAATCCCTACTAATGCTTGCCTGAGTTTACTCATTTTCCAATCTCCTTCTGTGTGATAACATCACACTTGGTTCCCTGACCTTGCGCTATGACTTACTAAGCTTGATATGCAGACTCTAGGGTCTTGGATACACTTTAGCATTGGGTCAATTAAGGCAGGGGACCAATCTCGCTCACAAGGTCATTGCCCTAAAGCCATTCATGGTCTCCCCAAGTGCGTCTTCAGAATGCTTGTATACTTGCCAGTTATCAAGTACATCCAAAGACGAGAGAAAGGATACAAGCCATTCCCGGAAAGACAGTCGGATTGTAACGCCGACTTTGGAAACTCTAAAAATTATAGCGTGCGGGGCGGCGGTCCTGAAAAGGTCGTCTTGCCCAGTATTCTACACTCTGCGCTGACTTTTATTCTTTTAGCTCAGAAGAATTTTTCAAGCCAACATAAACTTTCTGATCGATTTGTTCCATTTTGTTAAATAGATTACAGGACAGTAGAAGCCGCGTTCACTATCATCTATGGAGTCTCCATCCGTAATTTTATGGGTTGTGAACAATTTTTGAAATTAAGATGATGTTCTGTTATATTACGAATAAAGGAACAGAGGTATCATCATGAAAGCTAAAAATCATTACGAAGTGCTAGGACTTAAGCCAACGAAGTCTGTTGGCGGACTAAACTATTATGATTACAATAAAGTGCAGATTGAAAAGGCGGCTAAAAAAGCACGTGTGAAGTGGCATCCGGACCAAAACAAGTCTGCTGAGGCAACTGCCAGATTTCAAGAGATCGGCGATGCGCTTAATATTCTTTCGAATCCACACACTAAGAAAGATTATGATGAGCAGCTCCGTAGACCTCAAGGTGCACCAGACAAAAGAAATATCATGCAACAAAGGCAATTTGAATATAATAAATTTGGCCCACACTATCGTTTCTTATATGAATGCTCAGATGAGATGCAAAATACATTTCCTTTTGAAGCCACCATCGATAAGCTTTTTGTTGAAGCGATACAACTAGGCTATATCGAATATAAGTTTTCATTGTTGAAAACATCACCTAAAGACTGTAAACCTAAAGACATCTCAGATAAATTTTTTATTAAAATCTGCCTTGAGGAATCACAAAAAGAATTTATTAAGGAAGTTTGCAATGTTATGATAGCTGGAATAACATTTGACATCAATCAAGTTCTAAATAAATTTTTCAAATCCGAGTACTTTTCCCAGAAGATTCATTTTGCCTTAATTACTCTTTCTCTTTCTTCTGATATCCACGTCTCGCCTCATTGTGAGCTTATCTCCAAAGATCTCGCAAAAGATTTTATTTTTAACGGATTCTTCAAACAGCTTAATACGGCTATTTTAAAGCATGAGATTACTAGGCATTATTCTGACATAGTCGATCACATGGATATTAAAGATTTCTGTGATTCAGTAAAAAAGCGTAAAGAATTTCATGATAAAATTTTTTCGATTTTGCATATCTTCACTGATGCGAAGATCGATCTTGATATCAAAGCTTATTTAGACACATTTGCTTTTGGTACAGATCTCATGAAACTCAGTCTTGAGAATGCTCTTGCTGGTACAGGCTCTGCTGATACCGCAATTAAAATTATTGGCCATTATGGCGGTCAACCTATACTCAATGGAATCATTAGTGGTTTAAAATTTTCGTCTCAAAATCAACACCTTTACTCCACTCTAAAATCTTATATGTGTTTTAAGGGCTCTCAGTTTGATATGGAAGGATTGTTGACATCACAACAGAAAGAGCTTTTTCCCTTGGTTCAGGAGGGAATTTATACCGAAAAAGAAATTCTAGAGCTACAGCAGGAGAAGCGTGAAAATGATGTTAATGAATACTCACTATTTAAACGTATTATAGTTGAAGCGTTATTTGAACAAGTTGATTGGCCTACGAAAATTGCTAAATTAAAATGGATAAAAGAAAGTCTCACCACAGTTTTAAAATTTTCGTCTCAAAATAAACAGCTTTACTCCCCTCTAAAATCCTATATGTGTTTTAAGGGCTCTCAGTTTGATATGCAAGGATTGTTAACGTCACAACAGAAAGAGCTTTTTCCCTTGGTTCAAGAGGGTATCTACACCGAAAAAGAAATTCTAGAGCTGAATCAGAAGTACGGAAAAGATGTTTATCAACAACCGCTATTTCAGGGTATCATGGTTGGGGCGTTATCTGAACAAGCTGAATGGCCTGAGAAAGTTGCTAAATTAAAAAGGATAAAAGAAAAGCTTATTAAGTCACCTTATTTTGAGTGGATCAAAACGAGTCTTCTTGATCAATTGGAAGCAGGAGTATTCGATGAGAGCTTGAATCAGGAGATTATAGCACTAAGGCGTGATGTAGAGAAAGTTATAGTTGCTTATATTAAACATCCAAAACAACTTAATCTAAAGTCCCTTCATAATAACATTAAGTCTACTCTAGTAGCATTTTCGCAAAAGCCTAGCGTGACACAGTATGAATACTTCTCTGATTACATTTGCGCTGTGATCGGATTTTTTCTTGCAGTGCCTTTTGCTTTATTACCCCTGTTGTCAGATGACTATTGCGCGACATTTTTTCGCTCGGACAATCGGAATAGAGCAGATGCGCTTATCTGTAAATTTGATGATATCACAGAGCCAGCAGTATCTTGTATATCAGCCTGATTAAAGGAGCTCAAGCAGCTTTTTTTACGACGAGCGTTAATCCGCCGTCGATGGGTAAAAAGGGGAAGGTGTCAGACATCACTCAATTTATCTATCAAAAAGAATAATTAGCAAAAGCTGTAATCTTCATCAGTTGTAGGGTATTAATTTCATGAAGCAATTATTTGAAATCGTCATTTCGAAGCCTGAACGAATCATATCTAAGATTGAGCTATCTGATGATAATGAGAAATTAATTTTCCATACCAGAAATGATGCGCATTGTAATAGTCTCTGGACTCAACTTGCAGGACAATCTTTGTATGCGACAGAAGGACGTGAACGAATCCTCTATGATATGCCTCCTGATCCTCCTGCATCTAATGTAATTGAAATTGAGAGCGATACTGTTCAGTTAGTCGCATTATTAGAATATCTAGAAAGTGATTTTCTTAATGGTGTCTTTTTACCAAAAGGTATCGCAGACCGAGTAAAGCATCATATTTCTCCCAGTGCTAATGCCAACGGTCAGACTGACTTCTTTGCATCTAGCACAAATCCAAGCATTCAACGAGAGATTGAGCCAGCAACCAAAGATACTGGCGAGGAAAACCAGTCTAAAAAATCGCCGTGATGACTAAAAAGTTAGTTGTATAAGTTAAGTAGTTAAGCTTCACATAAATAAATTATGACGTGCTAAATTTCGAAATCGGACAAATATCCCCATAGTCTTCGTTTGGACATCCATGTCCTCAACAATCTTGAAAAGCTATACCTGACTTGTCAGTACGCAGCCAAGCCAAAGGAGAGTATTTTGTTGCCACAGTTAAACAATGCGACTTGTTTCGTGATTTTTTGGAAAAAAGTCTCCAGAGCCAGCGAAATAAAAACTTAGCACGGAGTTGAGAAGACTGGGCAAGATCTACCTTTTCAAGATCGTTGAGGACATGGATGTCCGAACGAAGACTATAGGGATATATTTACGGCGGTCTTGAAAAGGTCGTCTTGCCCAGTCCAACTCCTAAGATTTTCTTAAATTCTTCGTTTTTTTGGTTTCGGCGAAAAGACATTCGGATTGTAACGCCGACTTTGAGAACACTAAAAACATTGATTCTTTTTATTTTTTTACAACGAGCGTTAATCCGTCAGCGATGGGTAATAAACTAACATGCACACGAGCATCGTTGAGAATTTTTTTATTTAACGCATCAATTATTTGAACCTGCTCAGATTCTGAATCGGCATTCAACACTTTTCCACCTTGAAACATATTATCAAGTGCCATCACACCACCCACACGAAGCAACCTCAAACACAACTCATAATACGCATCATAACTTTGTTTATCAGCATCAATAAACGCAAAATCAAAACTCCCCTCTTCACCCTGCTCCAATAAATCTTGTAATAAATCTACAGCAAGCCCCAACTTCAAACTGACTTTATGATCGACCCCCGCAGCCTTCCATGCCTGCTGCGCCATCTTTGTCCACTCTTTATTCGTATCAAAACCTAAAACACGTCCATCTTCCGGCAACGCCATCGCTACCACCGTAGAACTATATCCCGTAAAAACGCCTACATCTAACGTCTTCTTCGCGCCTAAAATTTGCACAAGCATTGCCATAAATTGACCCTGCTCTGGTGCAATTTGCATCCCGCCTGTACTCATCTTTGCCGTACGTTCTCGTAAATCACGTAATACCTCGTGCTCTCTCAACGAGACACTCAACATATAATCGTACAACGCATCACTCATCACTATCGTTTGATTTGCCACCGTTCCTCCTAAAAATGATTATCAACAAGATCCAAGCCAGTACAACTATTATGCTTTTTCATTCACATAAGAAGGAATAAGTAATTTAATTTCAACAATCGCACCTAAAGCCGCAGCGGCTCTTTTTAAGCTTTTTAAAGTAATGTTTTTACCTGACTCCATTTGCTGATAATTTTGATAACTAACACCCATTGTTCGTGCAACTTCTGCTTGAGTAAAATGACGCTCTAATCTCAAATGATGCAATAAAACTGGCACTGCTACTTCAGGACTTACCGAAACTAGGACCTCTTTTTTACGGCACAAAGAAGGTTCTGGTATATCAATTTCATCTTGAACCATATCAAGCAATAGAATATCCAACACCTCTTGAGCATTAAACAGCGCTTCCTCTGCAGTATCACCCTCTGCAAAAATATTTGCTAAATCACGAAATGTAACTACATAGCCATCACCATCGCGCGTAATTTTAGCCGGATACACTAGCGATAATTCACTTTTCATTTGCAACCTCACTACTTTAATTTAACACCAGTGACACGTTCTATACATCTGAGAGTTCCTGGTTTTAAATCCTTTTTTCCATGCACAGGCACTACTATAGGTAGAGAACCTAGTTTTTTCATTTTATGATGACTTCCCTGTGTACTAACATGTTGCCATCCTGCTCTTTGTAGAATTTTTATTACTGTTTTGCCATCCATGTAATACCCTCCAGGATGACACAAGCTATAACTTGTGTTGAAAATATAGCAGCCTGCTCAATAAAAAGCAAGCTATGGAATAAAACAGTATTTGACTTTCTTAGTAAAAAAATACTCGTAGTAACCCGTAATTGATCACATACTCTCTATAGGCTAGACTGCGTCAATGACTAAAATGATCGCACCTAAAGCCCTTTTCGATACGATTACCAATCTGGACGAGCCTACTCCAGATTGCATCACCCTCTATCTTAAAAATTTCAACATGCCTGAACTGCCTGAAGAATACCGACTTTCGCTAGAATTTCTGGCAAGTTATGCAGGTTCGCAAGATACCTTCAATGCCTATAGAAAAGAAATAGAACGATTCCTTCAATGGGCTTGGATCG
Organism: uncultured Gammaproteobacteria bacterium; assembly: GCA_963725255.1. Taxonomy (GTDB): domain Bacteria; phylum Pseudomonadota; class Gammaproteobacteria; order JAIEPX01; family JAIEPX01; genus JAIEPX01. The sequence goes on from CAVRXV010000009.1 coordinate 224,218, forward strand.
TCGCCAAAAAACCTATTAAAAGTCTCGATCGTAACGACATCCGTCGCTATATTGAATTTGCCACAAATCCCCCTGCAGAATGGTTGACTGATAAAAGTGTGGCTCGCTTCATTAACAAAAATGGTGAACGAATTCAAAATACGGAGTGGCGCCCTTTTGTCATCCGAATTGGAAAATCCCAGCGCCGAGCCGGACAAACAACTGACGATGCGCATTACCACATGCACGATCCATCACGTCGCGCATTATTTGCAGGACTCAGCACTTTTTTCACGTTCCTGCAGCAAGAAAGTTACATCGATGTAAACCCTGTTCAATTAGTCCGACAAAAAGGCCGATTTTTGCAGAAACAACAAACAACCAAAGTCACTCGTAAACTTACAGACGTTCAATGGCGTTACACGATTAATACCATTGAACAACTCGCTCACGAAGATCCGCAATTTGAGCGTCATTTATTTATGATGTCAGCCTTTTATTTACTCGGACTTCGTATTTCAGAATTAGCAGAAACACCCGGGCGTATTCCGTGTATGGGCGATTTTGCGCCGGATAAACAAAGTCGCTGGTGGCTCACAACTATAGGTAAAGGCAACAAAATGCGGGATATCGCTGTGCCTGATTCCATGTTATCCGCATTAAAACGTTATCGTATGAGCCAAGGATTACCCCCCCTTCCCGCTCGCAGCGAACCAACTCCGCTCCTCAACAAACAACGCGGCCGAGGCGGGTTGGGCACTCGTCAAATACGTAATCTCGTGCAATTTTGCTTTGATCAAGCTATCCTTGAACTAACACGTGATGGGTTAGATGATGAAGCTCAGGACTTAACGGTCGCGACAGTTCACTGGTTAAGACACACAGCCATTTCTGCCGATGTTGAGAATCGTCCACGTGAACATGTTCGTGATGATGCCGGACATGAAAATATCAGTATCACCGATCGCTATATAGATATTGATCGAATCGCGCGACATGATTCAGCGCGAAAAAAAACATTAAGAAGGAAAATTGAGGAGACAGCATGCTAGATTTTGAAATTATTAAAGATCCAAAAACCGGCGAATCTATAATCAAAACACCGTTGAGCGGAAAAACCTTATTAACTTCCCCACAGCTTAATAAAGGAACTGCTTTTACAACTGAAGAACGTCACGCATTCGGATTATTAGGCAAATTACCCGCAGCAGTCGAAACGTTATCTGAACAAACCATGCGTGCTTTTATTCAATATTCGGCTTTCGCCACTGATTTACAAAAAAGCATTTATTTACGCACACTGCACGAAACAAATGAAACCGTGTTTTATAAACTCGTGGCTGATCATATGAAAGAAATGATCCCTGTTTTATACACACCGATCGTTGGCACTGCAGTCAAAACACATAGCACGGAATTTCGACGTCCTCGAGGTCTTTACATTTCTTATCCAGATCGTGAGTACATTCGCGAAATATTATCAAACCGAACACATCCTGAAATTGATGTGATCGTTGTCACTGATGGTGAAGGCGTACTGGGAATTGGTGATCAAGGCATCGGCGGGATAGATATTCCCATCGCAAAATTAATGGTTTACTCGATTGCTGCGGGAATTAATCCATTACGAACGCTGCCTATCATGTTAGACACGGGCACCAATAATCAAGCACTACTCGATGATCCCCTCTATTTAGGTTGGCGACAAAATCGAATTGCAGGTGAAAAATACGATGAATTTATTCGAATGTTTATCGATGAAGTCAAAAAACAATTCCCGGGAGTTTATTTACATTGGGAAGATTTTGGCCGTGATAATGCACAACGCAATTTAACAACGTATCGTAATGAAATTTGTTCATTCAACGATGACATTCAAGGCACCGGCGTTGTGACGCTTGCAGCAATGCTCGCTGCTGTTCATGCTTCTGGAACCACAATAAAAGATCAACGCTTTGTAATTTTTGGCGCTGGCAGTGCTGGACTTGGAATCACGCATCAATTATGCGATGCACTCATTCGAAATGGAATGAGTGAACAAGAAGCTCAATCACGATTTTGGTTAATTTCCAGCAATGGACTTATCACAAGTGAATCATCTTCGTTATCAACAGAGCGCGCAATGTATGCTCGAGATCCTTCCGAAATAAAATCATGGAAAACTACCGTACCGGGCGTAGCTCATCTTGAAGATGTGATTAACAACGTTCACCCAACGGTATTGATTGGCTGCTCAACCGTTGGATCGGCCTTCACAGAAACTGTCGTGAAAGCCATGGCCTCGCATTGTGAACGCCCCATTATTTTTCCATTATCGAATCCCACCGAACGAAGCGAAGCAAAACCCGCTGATATTATAGAATGGACTCAAGGTAAAGCCTTAATTGCTACCGGCAGTCCGTTTGCTCCCGTTTCTTATCAAGGCAAAACCATCCCGATCGGACAATGTAATAATGCATTAGTCTATCCTGGCATTGGCCTAGGCATTATGGCCGTCAAAGCTAAAAGTTTATCTGATGACATGCTATGGGCTGCCTGCCAAGCTGCCGCCCAATTTTCTCCGATCCTCAAAAATCCCGATGCCGCCCTACTTCCCCCCATCGAAGAAGCCCGCCCTTTCTCCAACGTCATTGCTCTCGCTGTCGCTACCCAAGCCGTCAAAGAAGGACTTGCCACTGTCTCCAACACAGACAACATTCCTGCTCTCATCGACGCCATCAAGTGGGCGCCGAAATATCTTCGATATTTATCGACGCCGCGTCTTTAGTTGTGAGAGGCGTAACCATTCACCACCTTGGCTAGAATGGCTAAAACGTTCAGATTTTGTCCAGGTTGGGTGAAAAAATTTATTTTAAAACCGGAGTTTACTCTTGATAAATGAGGATTTTAAAATAAATTTTTCCGCCCGAGATGGACGAAATATGGACGTTTCCATCATGTGGTTAAGAGGTCGAGACAGACCAAGCACCCTTACCCCGCAAATAAATGGGCATGGCTTCTTCGGGCGAAACTAATTTATTTTCAGCAAATAATTTGGCTGCGATTTGAGATAAATACTCGGCTTTGGGAACAATATCAGGAGTGGATTGAAATTGGATAGTCTGTAGACGTTCACCCAATAATAGAGAATAGACTTCCCAAGCATCCCCCACCAAACACCATGAATCATTCCCTGAAGGTAAATCAACTGCTGAAGGCAATTTCAATTGCTCTTCAATCACTGTAGTCATCATTCCCGAATCATCAGAAGTATATGCGGCCCAGTACACTTCGTTCATCCGAGCATCTTGTGCGACTAAAATTTTATCGCGATTTAATTGAGCAAAAGCCGTTTGAGCAATGATTTGCAATGAAGACACTATAATGATCGGCAAACTAGCACCTAATGCAAGCCCTTGAGCAACACCCACTCCAATACGTAGACCTGTGAAACTTCCTGGGCCTCGCCCCACTGCAATCGCATCCAGATCATGGAGCTTCATGCCTGCCTCAGACAGCAAAGCATCAACCCACGGTAAAATAAGCTGTGCATGCTCCCGCGGCGCAACTTCATGACGCTGAATCACCTCATCCCCTATGGACAAAGCCACCGTGCATACCGCTGTCGATGTATCTAACGAAAGTATTTTTGCCATGCTTTATATTACCACCGAAAACGGTGTCGCGTGTTGAGTTTCACTCAAGATGCGACGCCGTGATTTTGATAGTTGCATCTTTTAAAGCGACATAACCTTGGCTGTTGATATTATTGTATGTAAATCCAGACTGCCAAATTGGGACGTAATAAAATCGTAGAGAACCATGACGCCATTGATAAACCGTTTTACTGGAATCTAAATAAACAATGTCGCCCAAATAGCACGCTTCTAATTCGGTTTTCTTTTTACCCGATTTTTCCAGTAACTTAACGGATCGGCAATGTCCTTGATATACAACTAATTTTACGGGTTTATATTCTACTCTTTTTACAAAAGGTGGTATTTGAATTGTGCCCCCTTGAATATTCAATTCAACACGAGGCGTGGTTGCAGTGATTTCGGTGCGCTCTTGCCAACTTTTCTCTTCTCCCCTTAAGTCTTTGATTCGTTGGTAATTTTCTTGGAGTTCTTTAATATCGGGCATGCTAAGAGCAGACCACTCTTTTGATGGAATTCCATAAGGAGCACCAGAACAGCCTGCAATAGTGCTCGCCGATTAAAAAGACCACGAAAGAGTAAACACAGTATTTTAAAATTAATTTAACCATGTCACACATTCTCCTAGATTCTGCAGCTGAAATCTACTACTAGGCCTTACCGAATCTAGTATTATTTTCCGTAACTATTTTCTAATAGTAGCCTGTTGTACTACACCAGGATTTTGCACCGCTGCCGAATTATTGGACGTTGTAGTAGATGAAATTGAAGGTAAAGAAGATGTTGTTGCTGAATTCATTGTAGGTGCAGCGCTGACAATAGCCGATCCTGACGATGCCACTGATGTAGTCACCGAGCTTGAGGCATTTGATGCCCCAACTTGAGGAGATACCGTTGACTGAGGAACTGAAGCAGCATTTTCCGAACTTGCAACAGCCTCAGTTGAAGAATTGATGCTTTCAATTGGCGGAATATAACTGACACCATCGGCTTCGACTTCAGGATCATTACTCTCAGCAATGGCCCCACCGGCAGGAGCGGGTTGTGTATTACTCCCTACTTCAGAATTTTGTACTGGGACTTTCTCCGATTCATGGATTGCGGGTTTGGTTGGTTCTACGATCTTTTCTGATTTCTGTTTTTCATGGCAACCTGCTATAAACAAAGTACCCGCTACTAAACACGCCATTGAAATCCTTTGCAACTTCATAATGCATCCCTTCTGTTGATTGATAACACAAAGAACAAATTATATCGCTGCGTTAAACATCATCGCAAGTAGGAAGAAGATTCTCTTTCAACCTAGATTCAAGCATAAACTGACATTGTGCTTTCATGAAGCTTGATCTTGAATTAAATTAATACTTTCGCTTATCAACATAACTGACTGAATAACATATAAAAATTTTACCCAGTTTACTTTCTAGAAGGCAAAAAAAAAGCCGAGTCTATAATACTCAGCTTGGAAAGGTATCAGTATTGTTGGTCTGTTCCGGGCATCCTTGCCCCAAGAAAACTCCTTGTTAACAGACCTACCCTACCTCTTACCTTTACATTTCAGCGACAAGCGCTAAAATGTTATTTGGACTAGTGATGGCAATCCTTTGCCGCCCTATCTCTTCCCTGAAGAACATCCGTGTTAGGGCACATCACCAATCCCGCATCGTTCATCCTTGAACGACTTAATGTAAATCTACCATATTACTAAAAACTCGCAAGTAGCTCTAAATCCAGTGCTAATAATTTATTTTTTCATTGCCATTTTGGCTTACTTTAAATTCCTTTATTTTTCAATGAGTTACGTAATTTCACGATTTTTGGGGCCTTACAACCTCCGCGATACACTTACCAGCCTTTGAGACATCTCTCACAAACGATACAACCAGACTCTGCGTCCAACCCTTTAAATAGAGCAGCTAATTCACTGAAAATAAAAGAATTTTAACCAATCTACTGGGTATTGGGCCAAGATCATTGATTTCCTAATCCCTTCCAAACTTTAGTCCTCGTATGACCCTTCATTTCCTACCCTCAGTTAACTCACATCAAAAAAGAATAATATAATTCAGTAAAAAAAATTATCGCGACAAAAAATTCTTTCACAACAAAAGAAAAATACAGAATTTTTTTTACTCATTTTAATTTGCAAAACAATAATTATTTCAGACGGGATGGGTGGCTAAATAAAATTCAAAATTCTTAACCGGGAGATGCTGCTAAATGATTGTAGTTTGTGATCAAGCTACGATAAATATACTTTACCTAGATTCCAACTGCAGAATCTAGGTTTAATAATCGTCAGAAACATCTGGCGCAGATGCAGTAGAACTCTCTGATTGTTTTTGCAACTTGTTCACTTTAGCTTTATGCCTTAAGTCCTTGACATAAATATTAAAATCCGCAGAACCATAATTGACTGCCAAAGAATTTTTAAAACTCTCACGTTGTTCAGATGTCATTGTTTTCACTTGAGCAGGAATCACTTTCTCAACACTGACTATTGCATAGTCACCCTCTGACAATGCAGTACTACCATAAGCAGCCGCTTTTTGATTAGGCGCAGGTTGATGAAACGCAAGCTGAAGTATTTCATGATTCACTCCCTTCTCTTGTCGACTGGCTCCACTTTGCTGACGCCACACAAGATTATGAGCCCTCAATAGATCTTCGGCATTATTACCACTACGTAATTTCTCTACTATAGTATTCGCTATTTTTTCCATTGCGATTTGAGCTTGCTGACGTTTTAGTAATGCCACAATTTTATCTTTAACATTCTCAATAGGTAACACTTGTGCTGGTTGAGATGTTTTAACTCGCAGCACAACTAATCGACCATTGCCTAAATCAATGGGCGAGCTATTACTTCCTTGTTGTAAAACCTCATCACTAAATGCCGCAGAAACAATTTTAGGTGATGCTTCAAGTCCATCCTTATTTCCACGATGTGTAAACATGCCTGTAGATTTAACCGGCACACCAACAGCCTGGGCAACAGATGCCAAGGAATCAGGATGAGTAAACGCCAATTCAGCAATTTGATCACTCAATGACGTATATTCATGCTCGGCTTTTTGTTTGAGTATGGCCTCATTGACTTGAGATCGCACTGCACTTAAGGGTTGCGGTTTTGCTTCTTCCACAACCAACAATTTATACACGACAAAACCTTCTTGTTTTTGTTGCACAGGACTCACTTGCCCCACTTTCATCGTCGTAAATAGTTTCACTAAATCCGTATTATCTTTAGCAGGACTTACCCACTGCATTTTCACATCGGCTGGTAATTTTTGTTCCTGCCCTAATTGTTTCGATAATAATTCAACGCGGTTTTTGGCGGCTTCGATATCAGTTACTTTAGCGTCTGTAGCAATAGGAACAACCCCTTTTGCAACCTGCCATCGCATTGGACTCGCAAAAGCCATTTGATTATTTTGATAATAATCTTGCACTTCCGCATCACTGACCGTTTGTTTTGTTTTAAGCGATTCGATATTTAACTCAACATAATCAACACTGACTTGAGCTTCACTCTGATATTCTTTTTTATGGGCATCATAATAGGACTTAATATCAGCATCCTTAACCGTCACCTCTGACTCAAAATCTTTAACAGGTAATGTGACGTATTTAAAATCACGCTTTTGTTCAGCGACTTCATAGGCCTGATCAATTTCATTCGGCAGAGCGAATGCTGTTTGAATAATCCCCTCACTGAATTGACTCACCAAGAGAGAACGCATCAAGTCCTGATAAAAGCTGTTTTCGGAATAGGAAAGATTGTAAATTAAATGCTGAAAACGATCGGGCGAAAATTTTCCATCCACTTGAAAAGCGGGCATTTGCTCGATAACGGCTTGAACAACTAACGGACTCACAACGAATCCCGCTTTATGCACGCCCTGGTACATTACCGTGCGTAAAATTAAATCATTCAGAGCTTTTTCTCGGAGCTGCTCTTGTAATTCTGTTGTTAAACGTAATGACGTACCGTATTGATTTAACAGTTGATTTCGTTGACGATTATAAGCGGCCGTTAAATCTGACGTCCCTATTTTTTCACCATTGACAGTTACAACTGAAGGATTGCTTCGACTACTCACAAGATAATACTGAATCCCGAATAAGGCAAACGCGAGACTAATTAATCCAATTAAAATTTTAGAAAACCAACCAACCAGATGATTCCTAAAGTGTTGCAACATAATCAGAGACCTCATTCAGATTGTACGGACTAGCCTAATACCCAAGCTCTATACAAAAAACGCGCCCTAAGACGCGTTTGATGTTTCAATTTGGCGGAGTGGACGGGACTCGAACCCGCGACCCCCGGCGTGACAGGCCGGTATTCTAACCAACTGAACTACCACTCCTAAAATGGTGGGTGCTGAGGGGATCGAACCCCCGACATTCGCCTTGTAAGGGCGACGCTCTACCAGCTGAGCTAAGCACCCAAAAATGCTTCATCCAAGCAACAGCTGGATTGAACATTTATCAGGACTAAAGTGCAATACAATTATTTTGTATTAACTTCATCCTTCAACTGTTTACCAGCAACAAACTTAGGCACTCTTGCCTTTTTAATTTGAATCTTTTCACCGGTTTGTGGATTACGCCCTTCACGTGCAGCACGATCAGCCGTTTTAAAAGTTCCAAATCCAACCAGTGTAACAGTTTCACCTGATTTTAAAGTGCTGACCACAGCACCTGTAAATGCGTCTAATGCATCGCCTGCTTGACGTTTAGAAATGCCAGCTTGTGATGCAATTGCATTGATTAAATCTTCTTTGTTCATAATCTTTACTGCCCTCTTCCATTGATAAAACGCGGGCAGCGAAACGCTTACCCGTCCCAGTCCTGGCGTTTATACCAATAGGAGGCACTCACAGTCAAGCGATGTTTGTCGAAACAGTGTTTTTTCACTCGAATGTTTTAATAGCCTCGCATTCAGTAAGAAGATTTGTTAGTCTATTGCTCGAACCAATGATTGGTTTTTTACAAACAAAACACACAGAGGATTACCATGTCACGAGCTAAATTGCCTTTGAAAGAATCGATAGAATTGTTCGAGCGTGCTATTACATTCCCAAGCGATGAAGCGCTATATTTTCAGCTCGAAGGACTCGAAGATAGAACTAAATTTGCGATTGCTCAATGGTGCCGAAATGAGGACGGGTATTCCCTACTTCACGCACTGGTTTACAGATGGAGCAATGATATTCGAGGCCGGCTCCTTGATTTTCTATTAAACAAGGGCGCCAGTAAAAATATCGATGTTTATCATCAGTTTGCACCGACATGTTACCTTACTCCATTAACTTATGCTGCGCTTCTAACTACAGATAAAAAACTTCTAAATCGCTTACTTGAGATTTCTCATCACCGTGCCGATATTCTTCGAGATGCACTGGATCAGAGAGACGCAAGTTCACTAGTTGAATCATTTCTCGCTGATTATGAAGAGATAAGAAATTCCGTCAATTCGCCAAGCCAAGAAAATCGACCAGCGCCTCTTCTAAAAGCCGCCCGAAAACGTAATTTAAAGGCATTCAATCATTTAATTCGCACAAAAAATAATGGTGGTACTGCTGATCCGACTATCCTCACGGTAGATGGGAATAACATTCTTCACGAAATGGTTTTAGGTATTGCTGAAAATAATCCTGATGGTACAGCACCGCTTTCAGATGAAGATCAAGACTTTTTTGAAAGGCTCTTAACTAGTCGTGATTGTAAAGCGAATCCCTTTGCAAAAAATAACGCTGGAAAATCTCCCATCACCCTCGCCTGCGAATTGGGTCAAAATGCATTAATTGCGCGCTTTTTCCAAATAAAGGGATTCCAGTTTGGATTTACAGCAGAATCAAATTGTCAGATTGAAGCTGTAAAAAGTAAAATTACCAAACTACCAAACAGCAAATTGAAAGATCAATTAATGTCAAACCTTGAACAATTCACAGAAGACCTTAATAAAATTAAACTTGCTGACCTCAGCCTACATATTCCTGTTAAAACAGTATGTTCCGTTGAAGAGTTAATTGAGACTGTTAAAAAGATTTCTAAAATAACGGGGCTTCTTTTTGAGTTAGAAAAACTTACTGATTCGTTATCTTCCGCAAAAACCCCCGATGATTTTAATAACGCCAAAAACACATTCGTTCAAAATTGCGAAGGTAAATTGTACTCTGAGAAAGTTCAAGATCGTTATAATGCTTTGATCGGTGTTCTCATCGGTCTAGTCATTGCTGCGGTAATTGTCAGTACCTTACTACTCTTCGCCACCGGGGGGATTGCTACTTTTGGGGCCGCTAAAATTATTTCCTTCGTCGCCGAAAACATTGCCATTTCACTCGCCGGAGGCGCAGTTGCAGCCTTTATCGTAGGCAGTCTTGGATATTGTGGTTACCATTACAGCGATGCGGCTACCTGGCGTGCGGACTTCTTCGCTGCCGGCTCTGCGGTCGAGACTCATGTCGAAAACACTTTCGCTCCAACGTACGATGACGATGGTTCAGTCCCTTTAATTCAGAGTAAATAAAGACCAAGGGAATCTAAGATAAGGAGTTGGACTGTAACGGCGATTGCGAGAGCGCAGCGAATAAAAAATTCTTTTTAATCAACGGATTACGAAGCGTCTTCTATAGTCACGCATGAGGATAAAAATCCACGGCCACAAAAGCCCCGTCGTAATCGACGGCACCCAAAACTGCCATGACAAAGGCGCCTGCCCCATCAACCCCTGCATCCAAAACAACAACACCAAATAACACAACGACAACAAAACAATCACACCCACCTGCTGCCACATCGGAAACAACCGAATACGCGTATACAACTTACTGATCACAAAAACCGCCACCGTCAAACCCAACGCATTCTCACCCAACAACGTCCCCAGCAAAACATCCAACAAAATTCCCACACACCACGCCGCCCCAATACTAAAACGCTCTGGCAATGCCAAAGACCAATAAAAAACCACAGCCGGCACCCACAACGGTCGGACCCACCCAGCCCAAAACGGCAAAGGCAAAATCGTCAACATCATCGCAATGACAATCGACAAAATAATAAAAAACCAAGAACGAAAAATCATTGAATAACCCACTCAATTACCCACTCGGCCAGACTAACAAAACCTGACGACTACTATCCAAATGAGCACTCGGATAAACCGTAATCTGCGAAAAACGCTCCCCTGGTCTATGGACCACCTCAGAAACCACACCTACAGGATAAGAAACAGGAAACCGATTCCCTAAACCTGAAGTCTCCAACGAATCACCCACCTGAAAATCGGCTGTATCAGGCACAAACAACAACTGCAAATCATTACTCACACCCTGTCCTGTTGCAATCGCTCGACTGCCCGTTCGAGTACTTTGCACAGGCACCGCACTGCGAGAATCCGAAATTAACAACACCCGACTCGAATCATGACTTACCTCAATCACCTGCCCCATCACTCCATACGAATCCAATACCGCCTGCCCCACCACCACATGATCCTTCTGCCCTCTATTTAAAACCACCTGCCGAGTAAAAGGTGCTAAATCAACCGCTAACAATTCAGCCACCAACATCTTACCACTGACCTTTTGCGAAGCTCCAAGCAGTGCACGTAACTGATCATTTTCCTGATGAAGTGCCTCCAACTTCTGAAGCTTTGCACGCAAAATCAACTGCTCCGTTTTCAAATTAATATTTTCAGCCGCATAATTTTGTTGCTCAGAAAGATTATTTTGAACCCAATTAATAAGACGTGCCGGAGTATCCACCATCGTTCGTATAGGTGAAATAAAAGAGGTTAAAACGGAACGTGATTGAGCAAGATATTGATACTGATGATCAACCACCATCAGTACCAATGAAGCTATCACTAGAGCTACTAAGCGCAAGCTAAGTAGCGAATCTCGTTTGAATAAAACCTTAATAACGCTACTCCTTTCGCCTTACGGATCAATCGCTTGCAAGAAATCCTTCGCCTAATTTATCAATCAATTCCAGCGCTCGACCACCTCCAAGCGCAACGCAAGTCAGTGGATCCTCAGCGACGATCACAGGCAATCCAGTTTCTTCCATTAACAATCGATCGAGATCTTTCAGCAAGGCACCACCACCAGTTAAAACCATACCCGTTTCTGCAATATCCGAGGCTAATTCAGGAGGTGATTGCTCAAGAGCACTACGTACTGCACCAATAATACCCGACAACGGTTCTTGTAAAGCTTCAAGAATTTCATTGCTATTCAATGTGAAACTACGCGGGACTCCTTCGGCCAAGTTTCGACCACGCACATCGATCTCGCGCACTTCCGTACTCGGAAATGCGGCGCCTAATTCATGTTTAATTCGTTCTGCGGTTGCATCACCAATTAATGTTCCGTAATTACGACGAACATAATTCACGATGGCTTCATCAAATCGATCGCCACCAATACGCACAGACGCTGAATACACTATACCACTCAGTGATATGATAGCGACTTCAGTCGTACCACCACCAATATCCACCACCATTGATCCGCGCGCTTCTTCCACAGGCAAACCAGCACCCATTGCTGCGGCCATCGGTTCTTCAATTAAAAACACCTCTCTCGCGCCGGCTCCCATCGCAGATTCACGAATCGCACGACGTTCTACTTGAGTTGAACCACAAGGCACACACACCAATACTCGAGGACTGGGTTTTAAAAAGCGATTTTGATGCACTTTACTTATAAAGTGCTGTAACATTTTTTCTGTAATATTAAAATCAGCAATCACACCATCTTTTAACGGTCGCGTTGCCGTAATATTTGCGGGTGTTCGTCCCAACATGCGTTTTGCTTCTAATCCTACAGCAACCACAACATTGCCCGAACTGCCATCTCCTCGACGAACCGCCACCACAGAAGGTTCATTCAGCACAATACCTTGGTTTGGTACATAAATTAATGTATTGGCTGTACCTAAATCGATTGATAGATCATTTGAGAATCTGCCACGAAAACCTTTAAACATCTTCTTACCTCTTTGTAAAACTCGATTTAACCTGGTATGTGATACCCAAGCTGTGTGCAAACTCTAGCGGAAAAACAGTATAAAGAGAAGAGGAAAATGAAGGGAAAAAATGAATGCGGCAGATCTTAGATTTGACCCCTTTCCCCTAAATCTCTATACTCACTTTTTTATCAATGGAACAAGCCCATGGCTCTCACTGAATCCGACGTCAAAAATGTTGCACATCTCGCGCGCATTGCTCTAACACCGAATGAAATTCCCACGCACGTAAAAAATCTCTCTAAAATTCTTGAGCTCGTTGAACAAATGAATGCCGTCGACACCACAGGCATCGAACCCATGGCACACCCCCAAGACATCACTCAGCCTCTTAGAGAAGACGTTGTTACTGAAACGAACCAACGTGAAAAAATGCAACGCTGTGCTCCGCTCACTGAAGCAGGACTTTATCTCGTACCCAAAGTGATCGAAGATCGCATTGCTGAAACTACAGAATCTTAAGGATTATCATGAGCTTAGAAAATAAAACTCTAGCAGAACTTTCACATGATCTTGCGGCAAAAAAAATTTCCAGCGTCGAAGTCACTCAATTTTATTTGGATCGAATCGCTCAACATAATCCAGTACTAAATGCTTTTATTACGGTATGCAATGAATCGGCATTAGCCGCAGCCAAAGAAGCTGACAAAAAAATCGCCAGCGGTCAAGCGGGCCCTCTTACCGGTATACCCTATGCCCACAAAGATATTTTTTGCACGGACGGCATTAAAACTTCGTGCGGATCCAAAATGCTCGATAACTTCATCGCGCCTTACGATGCAACTGTCACTACTAAATTCAAAAACGCTGGTATGGTGATGGTCGGAAAAACCAATATGGATGAATTTGCGATGGGCTCATCCAACGAAAATAGTTTTTACGGCCCCGTGAAAAATCCTTGGGATCTTACCCGAATTCCTGGTGGATCATCAGGAGGATCTGCAGCTGCAGTCGCAGCACGATTAATACCTGCTGCAACCGGAACAGACACCGGCGGCTCGATTCGTCAGCCTGCGTCTATGTGCAACATTACGGGCATCAAACCAACCTACGGAAGAGTCTCCCGTTTTGGAATGATCGCTTTCGCATCCAGTCTTGATCAAGGCGGCCCTTTTGCGCAAACCTCTGAAGATACAGCACTCCTTTTAAATGTGATGGCCGGGCACGATGAAAAAGACTCAACGAGCGTGAATAGAGATGTTCCCGATTACACAGCTGATTTAAATAAACCTCTAGCAGGCCTCACAATTGGTTTTCCCAAAGAACATTTCGCCAGCGGACTCGAAAACGATGTCTCTGTTGTTATTCAAGAAGCCATCAATGAATTAAAAAAAATGGGCGCAACAGTTAAAGAAATTAGTTTGCCCAACACGCATCTTGCGGTCCCTGCGTATTATGTGATTGCACCTGCAGAATGCTCTTCTAATTTAGCGCGCTTTGACGGTGTTCGTTATGGTTATCGTTGTGAAAATCCCAAAAATCTAGACGACCTGTATTGTCGTAGTCGCGGCGAAGGATTTGGGCAAGAAATTAAACGGCGCATTATAGTTGGAACTTATGCATTATCATCAGGTTATTACGATGCGTATTATTTAAGAGCGCAAAAAATTCGACGACTCATCTGCAACGATTATCAAAATGCGTTTAATTCAGTTGATATTATAGTAGGTCCAACAGCGCCCTCGCCCGCTTTCAAATTGGGTGAAAAAGTAGATGATCCTGTGAGCATGTATCTTTCAGATATTTATACCATTGGTGTAAATCTTGCCGGATTACCAGGAATGTCGATCCCGGCTGGCTTCGCGAGAAGTTGTCCTGTTGGTTTACAATTAATCGCTAACTACTTTGAAGAATCTCGATTATTTAATGTCGCTCATCAGTTCCAACAAGCAACTGATTGGCACAGCAAAAGGTGTCAGATCTAGGGGAAGGTGTCAGATCTAAGATTAATACATTCTTTGGCTTGTGGTATGGAAAATGAAAAAGTACCAGACTTAAGAATGTATTAATCTTAGATCTGACACCTTCCTCTCACCTAACATGAGGCATAGTATATGGAATGGGAAACAGTCATTGGTTTAGAAGTGCACGTACAATTGTCGACGCAATCAAAAATTTTTTCAGGTGCAGCTACTGCCTATGGCGCTGATCCTAATACTCAAGCGTGCGCAATTGATTTAGGCATGCCCGGCGTATTACCCGTTTTAAATAAAAAAGCCGTAGAAAAGGCCATCATGTTTGGGCTCAGTATTGATGCTGAAATTGCACACAAATCTGTTTTTGCACGAAAAAATTATTTTTATCCGGATTTACCCAAAGGGTATCAAATTAGTCAATTTGAACTTCCCATAGTCGGCAAAGGTCATCTCGATATTCAATTGGATGAACATACTTTAAAACGAATCGGGATTACACGTGCACATTTAGAAGAAGATGCAGGCAAATCACTGCATGAAGATTTTCACGGCCAATCCGGAATTGATTTAAATCGCGCGGGCACACCCCTGCTCGAAATTGTGTCTGAACCCGATATGCGTTCGGCAAAAGAAGCCATCGCCTATTTAAAAACCCTGCACAGCCTTGTGCGATATTTGGATATCAGCGATGGAAATATGCAAGAAGGTTCTTTCCGTTGTGATGCGAACGTTTCGGTTCGTCCTAAAGGTGAAACAAAATTTGGCACTCGTGCCGAAATTAAAAATGTGAATTCATTCCGATTTGTAGAGCGCGCAATTAATTATGAAGTCGCTAGGCAAATTGAACTGCTAGAAAGTGGCGGAAAAGTCGTTCAAGAAACGCGATTATACGATGCGGAACGTAACGAAACGCGCTCGATGCGCGGAAAAGAAGAAGCCAACGATTATCGTTATTTTCCTGATCCCGATTTATTACCGCTGGTGTTGGATGATCAAACTATTCAAGCCATTCGAACCACTCTTCCCGAATTGCCGTGGCAGCGTCGTGAACGTTTTCAAACTGATTTTGGATTAAGTCATTACGATGCGCATTGCTTATCCGTAGCTCGCGAAATGGCGGATTTTTTTGAATCCACTGTTAAAGCTACCAAAGCAACGCCTAAAATTACAGCCAATTGGGTGCTGGGTGATTTCTCTGCCTTTTTAAATAAAGATCAAAAAGAAATTACTGAAAGTCCTTTATCTCCTGAACAACTCGCGCAATTACTTGATCGAATCGCCGACAACACCATATCGGGCAAAATTGCCAAAACTGTTTTCGAAGCCATGTGGGCAGGCGAAGGCGATGCCGATGCTGATAATATCATCGCTGCTCAAGGTCTTACTCAAATTACTGACACCAGTGCCATTGAAAAAATTATTGATGATATTATCGCGAGCAATCCCGATCAATTAGCGCAATACCGTGCAGGCGCCGAAAAATTATTTGGTTATTTTGTGGGACAAGTGATGAAAGCCACTCAGGGTAAAGCGAATCCTCAGCAGGTTAATGATCTGCTCAAGAAAAAATTAGGGTGATTATGTGCCACAGGATGTAAACGTCCATATTTCGCCTATCTCAGGTGGAAATATTTCCACCCGACCTAGACAAAATCTGAACGTTTTAGCCACTTTAGCTTAGGGGCTAATACTTACAGATAATCTCATAATGAGTGTCTTAAAATTCCTCTAAAAAATCGCTTTACCTCTTCTAGTGCCCGTAATACAATGACAAACAATTTTTAACATAAATAGACAGGAGTCAATTATGTCCAAGCCACTTGTGGAACCAATATCCACTGCATCATTATCACCACTGACATGGGTGAGAAAACTAATTATACCTGATTCCATGACAGGTTATATTACTGAAGAAGAGCTCAAACAGGCCCAACTAAGTTTTGATTTCTCGGAAAAAAATCAACAAAAAGCAGCCAAAAGTAAATTAGAAGATTCTGTAGATCTTGGCAAAGATCCTCAGGAAGGAAACGAAAAAGAAGCCGTTTTTTCTAGGAAGACAGATAAACGTGAGAAATGGCTTGCTTTCAGTTTTAAAGATCTTTTAAAAGCCGCAATTTTAAAAGCTTATCGTTTTGATGGATTTAGTATTATAACCAATAAATATATCACCGCTACAGGTGAAGAATTCGAGTATAAAGATCACGCATTTAACAAGTTACTGCACATTGTTGGATTTATAGGTTTTCCAAATCGACCTGACAATAGGGAGATCGTTAAGAACAAAGACAAACTAGACAACGAAACTGAAGAAAAAGAATATACTACCGCATTCAATTTTCCAAAACTCAGCTTTCCTCAATTTTTACTTAACTTTCTAGGTGGATGGCATCGAGATAGACTCATTATAGACGAAAATGATAAGTTAAAAGGGATACGCGCAAACAAAGCAATCAAGTTAATACAAATACCAGCGTCATTCTTCAAGGTTGTTATATTTGCTGTTAAATGGGTGACATTCCCTTTTAAATTCATACTTGATGTTGTTAAATCTATCACAGAGGTTCTTCCAACATTTATTGCTGATGCGACTGCTCAAGGCATTGGCTATCAAGTGAGACAAATTAAAGACCTGAACAAATCTGATGAAGAATCGGATGAAGAAAATAAAGGTATTCAAATTGCCGGCCATGTTGCACTGATTTTTTTGTTAGGACTTATTTACCTCCCCTTTAAATTTACAGCTATTGTAGGCAGAACCATCACTTCGCCTGCGATCAGCGCAGAAATAGCTTTTGCTACAGGTCGAGCATTTAAAATAGATAATTGGCCATGGGCTACAACTATTTTAGGCCTAAGTTTCGGAACTCTTGGTGTCGTTCTTAGTATCGGTATGACCATAGCCTTCTGGTCTGTAGGAATTCCGCTTGTAGTGGGTGCAGGAATGACTTTTGCCCCTGCGGTGATTACTCCGATTGTTACCTGGTTTTTGCAACTGCCTTTGGTTGGTACTACGATTGGAATGGTTCATGGTGCCCTCGTTCCGCTGAGTAGCGTCATTGGCGCTGCCTTCACTCCTTATATAACAGCCATAACAGGTTTAGCTGTTGGTTTACAGATACCTGCTGAAGCTATTGCACTAGGTGCTACTTTAGCTTTGATTGTCGCACCTTCTGCTTCCTTTTTAAGTTTTGCCGCTGACAAACTCAGTGACTACTGGGCATTAGCTGGAAAGTATGGACTAATTGGGGTGTTCACAAAATATTATTTTCCTCATTATTTTTCTAAAAATGATTACTCACGACTGAATGATGAAGATGATAAACCTGGTGATGGCCCTGATAAAGGCCACGGAAAAGGAACTGGTAAAGATGGTGCTCCACAAGCTGATGGTGATGTTCCCTTAAATCTGTTAGGTGCAAATAGAGCTTCTGCTACGCAACAAGGGGGCCTGCCTTCAACGAAGAGAGGATCTGGAACTCTCGAGATTTTTGATGGCGGTGAAGGTGACCACAGACCAAATGATGAGGAGGAAGATGACGGCGTCTCTAGAACAGTAGACGCAGCACAACTCGCTGAGCTTACGGAAGGTCTTAAACAGGAACTGTCTCCAAGATCCCAGACTGCAGCAGCACTTGACAAAAAAAGAAGAGGTAGCTTAGGTGACGCAGATGATGCTACCATCACTGCTGGAAATGCTGGTCGTGAAGCTACCATGGAACCAAAACGGATTCCGAACCCATCGAGGCTCAAAACAGGCGGGCGAGGTCAAGTCCCCGCCAGCGATGTCAATGATAATAGAAAAGGAGTTGATAATAAGTTTTAGTAGAATTTATGTACAACTTATGATTCTGATTGAATTAAGGCTTTACTTTAACCTAAAGCCCATGTACAATGCCCCTTTAATGTAAACACTGATAGGAGTGAAAAATGGCTATTATAAATCATATACGCTTAGCGTCCATAGGAGGCTGGCTAAAAGACTTAGTGTTAGATAAAACAGTAAGCTATACATATGCTAGACAAATGAAATTAGCTGAAAAGGCTACTAAACTTCAAACATTACTAACAAACCCTGGTGAAGATGAGGCTACTGTTCCAGTCGGACCTGTTACCCTTTCTTCCGACGATTTAACAGAATTACACGAGTATGCTCGTCCTCCTACTGTAGATACTGATCATATTTGGGCTGGTGCGTTTGCAAGAACCTTCCCTTTCCATGGATTAGACTTACCTACTGCAAGAGTAACTTTTTCGACTGGCGACTCAAAGGATGGCGTTAAAACAAGATTCACTGGCGACAAATTACACCCATTTTTAATATTTGTAATGTTGTCGGGCTTCCCTTCTCGTGTTTTAGTGGTCGATAGTCAAGGCAACCCAAAAATTGATTGGAGACAATTTCTAAAAGACATTATTGGTGGTTGGGATAATCCAGCAACAGGTCCGAATGCAAACACAATAAAGAGAGAGACGAAAAAGAAAAACTGGTGGAATCGATTTTTACTACCCGTTAAAATAGTGATCGCTGCAGTTCACCTTGCTATTTTTATACCCAAATTACTATTCAATGTTGTGAAGCTCGTGACTGAATTTTTACCTCTGGTGATAACAAGCTATTTAGGTAAACTCAATGGTTATTTAGCGTATAAAACAGTAGATAATCTGTATTCAAAAGGTATATTACCTAAACTCGGTGCTTTATTCATTCTAGGCCCATTAACAGTTATTGTTGCAGCTATTCACAATCCTTTTAGAATCATCTCATTAGTTGGTTCAGCTTTGACTGCACCTGAAACTACCGCTAGAGATGCGTGGACATTTGGTAATTCATTCAAAAAACGTCCGTACTTGGGACTTTTCGTTGGTACAATTTTTGTATTAATGAGTATAGCATTATCAACGACGCTGTGGATTATTGCATTCCCAGTGCTTATTACATTAGCAACTACTCACATTCCTGCTCTTGTTCCTTATATGACTTCGATTTCTCAGCTACCTATTGTAGCGACAAGCCTGACAGCCATCAAAGGTGGGTTTGCGCTGGCTGTTGGTAGTTTACCTGCTGCATTCACTTCAGCTGCCGCATGGCTTGCAAGTTTGGTAGGACTCAGCTTAACAGCTCCTGCTGTTGCCGTGGGTGCTACTGTTGCTGCTGTCGGTATTCCTACTGGTATTATAGGAAGCCGGGCTGCTGACGAACTCAGTAACTCATGGGCACGCTGGCAAAAAGGTGGGATCCTTCAATGGGTATTCAGTTTCTTTACAAAGATTCACGCGATGCTTTTAGGTTCTAAGCGTAAACTAAAGGGCGGCGAATATGAGCCACTACCCAACACACCCGATGAAGAACTCGGTGCTATCGGCGGTAAAAAAGTCCCAAGTAGAGAACCTTCTCCTACTGTCACACCTGAAAGTTCCCCAGGGGCAATAAGAAGGGCTGAAGAATTAGCTCTTGCTAATAAAGGTGCAGACGAAGCTGGTGTAACTTCTGATAATAAAGGAAAAACCGCTGGTAAACCGCCTGAGGCAGGCAGTACCACAACACCTCCTCCAATAGGCGGAAAACCTGCAACAGATCCAAGAGTCGAGGATGAAGATGATAATCTTGTAGATATTAACTCTGTTAAAGGTATGGACGGTAAGTAAAATTATCCGTAGTTCTCAAAATGGCGCGTTATGACTAAGTCAAACGCGCCATTTTCTTTGGTGGTAATAAATATCGTTTCTCCTTCCTAAAGTAAAATTTCTATCAAAATCAGCGACTTGCTCTACTTTTTACTTTACTTTTTCAATTAATACCCTTATTATTAATAAAATGTAAGCATTCACCACCTCGGTTAGAATGGCTATAACGTTCAGATTTTGTCCAGATTGGGTGAAAAAATTTATTTTAAAACCGGAGTTTACTCTTGATAAATGAGGATTTTAAAATCAATTTTTACGCCCGAGATGGGCAAAATATGGACGTTTACATCTGGTGGCGAATAGGTATTAAATGTGTGGAGCCAATTATTATATGCCCTTACTTATAGATCCCGCTAAACCCTACTCTAAAGATTTTTCTGATTGGATTGCTCATTATTTCTTCCTCCCTACGCTGTGGCCTTCCGATAATGATACCACTCACATGTTAAATAACATGTTGGTCGGAGCTTTTCTTGTGACTTATGGGTTCGATGGGTTTTATCTTACAAAGAATGCGTATTACAACACTGAGTCCAGTGAAATCATTGAGTATACATCTCTCACCTAGACCCCTGGCTCGCCATTGCTAGTTTCTTAGGCTTACCGACTCGTACCGATGTCGTTGAAGAAGATAGTGATGAACATTTTTCTGATGCAACAAATCAAACAGCCTCAGTAACCCCAACTAAATACTTCTTATCCTAAAATGTCACTTACTCAATTCTTTGTAAAAAACTTTATTGGTGGATGGCAATGGTCGAACGTTTCGACAGAGAAAAAAATATTTCAAATCATAGGATTGGTGATAAAAGTTCCTGTTATTCTTCCGTTTAAGATCTTCACAATATTTCTTAAACTCCCGCTGAATATTGTCAAATTTTTCACTGAATTTCTACCCTTAATACTGACAACTCTCTCAATAGTTGTAGTAATAGAACTTGCTAATAAAGTTACTGAATACTCGGGGGGCAAAGTTAAGAATGCGCCTCCCGAGGACCACACCGAAGGGCAGAACAAACTATCGGAGTTATGGAAATTTTCTGCTTTAATTTTAGCCCTTATCATAATCGTGCTGACCCCCATTCATATTGCAATAAGAGCCTTTTATATAATTGGAAGAGCCCTAACTTCACCCTTACATAGCATGATCATCGCTTTTGAATACGCTCAGGAACTCAAGCTTCCCTTTGTCAGTCAAGATACGAGTCAATGGATACTATTTTTCGTGGGTGGCCTCTTTGCTCTGGTCAGTCTTGCTCTATCGACTAGCCTTTGGGCTTTCGGTCTGCCACTGCTATTCGGTTCTGTTGTCGTGTATTTGCCAAAAATCGCTCAACTTGCTACCACAGTATTGCATTGGCCATTTATGGCAACTCTTGTATCAAACCTGTCTGGTGTTTTCACTTCTGTTGGTGGTGGGCTGAATGTTGTATTTGGCGTTCTACTCAGCGGGTCTTCTGGATTATTAGGACTTCAACTCTCTGCAACTTTGATAGGAGCCGGACTGACGCTCGGCGCAATCGTTACTCCTATCGCCACATTTTTCAGTTTAGCGGCTGATAAGCTGAGCGATAAATGGTTTACTTGGCATGAGGGTGGGTTTTTTACGAATCTGATATTTGATCCTGCTGATTCAGATGATACCTCCGCATACCCCATTAATCGGTCAACCCTCAAAACAAAGCAAGGGGACAGATAAAACCACTTCCCCTGGTGCACAAGGTATCGTATTATCTGCTATAACTTCTGAAGGGACAGCTCATAAGGGACGTAAGGATGCTGTGAAGTTTCACTACCGTGCTAAGGGGCAAGAAGGCCGCGCAAGTTCACATCATACTCCGGGCTCAGGAACCCCAGTCTACGATCCCTCGGATTTTGACGAAGATGGCCAACCATTGCCAGAATTATAGTTTTTTATTGTGAGGATTTAACCATGTCTACATTAACCGTATTTGGAAATTACTCTAAAAAGCAGCATCAAATGGCGCGACTTGAGGATTATTCTCGTGCGATTGTTCATTTGGAAAATTCTATCGTGAAGGTGAAGGAAAATTACAAAAATGGTCTGGACTATATCAAAAAATTAGAAGCCGACAGAGAGACCACTACTGATGAATTACAACTACGACAAATAGACGTTGATATTAAATACCTTCGCGAACATTTTGATCCTGCAGAAATGAATCAAAAAATTACTGCCCTCGAAACTAAATTAAAAAATCATCGTATCCGTTTGAAAAAACTGTATGAAAAACACACAGTGAAAAAGCCAAACGAAACTGCAACGGCGTAAATCCTTACCCGGAAGATGCTGAAATTACTTTACATTCCTTCACTTCAAAAATAGAATCACATTTAGGAAAGTAGGAAAGGGGTCAGATCTAAACTTGTCGCATTCTCTAAGAATTAGAAAATGCGACAAGTTTAGATCTGACCCCTTTCCCCAGTTTTTTAAATAGGAAGGAACCCTGACATGGCGTTAATCAAACCCTTAATTAGTAATAGTTTGTCCTTAAAAGAATGGTTTCAACATATCTTTTTGTATGACCCCCAAAAATTTAATCAAGGTTACTCAGAGTTACCAAAAAACATTCCCGCTATTTTTAAGCGTCATCTTGATAGTACATTTGTAGAAACCTTTGACATTGATGGTTTAGATAAAGTGACCGCTGAAATCACTACTGCTGAAGGACAACTTAATAAAGCGGGTGAACATTATACCTACGAAAGTGACAAACTTCCGTGGAAACTCGCTGTGATGTCGTTTTTTGGAATTCCAAATCGAATCAAATATGTTGAAGAGACTGATAAATCGCTCGTTATCGATGGTAGACAAGTTGCAAAGAATTTTGTGGGCGGATTCAATGAAAAAGCCGGTGAAGAAAAATTGTTTTGGCAAACTATTGCGTCCTTCACCGTAAAGCCGTTCATTTCTATCATAAAGGTCTGTTTAATTTTCTTTAAAACACCACTCAACTCATTGAAATTACTCATAGAATTTTTACCCATGTTGATTTGGCGTTATTCAGAAGAATCCATAAAACTTCTGGATTGCGAGTTGGCACGTGAATGGAATACTCCTCAAAAAGATACCGGCCCATGGTTGCTTAAAGGTCTTAAAGTATTTGCAGAGGGTCTTGGTTTAGCTTTATTAGGATTTGCACTTGTAAGCTCACGAATTATTTCAATTTTAACCCGAGCTGTCATATCACCAACACATAGTGCGGAAGTCGCCCTTGGATTCGGTCGTACTTTGGAGAATAAATGGTTAGGCTGGATTGTTGGTGGTCTCGCTCTAATTGCGAGTATTGTCTTCACAGTAACCGTTTGGGCTATTTTACTCCCGCTGATAATCAGTGCGGTAACAACCTTAATTCCTGCGACAATTCCTCTACTAACAGCCCTGTCAAAATTTCCTTTAATTGCTGCGTCAATAGGATTTATTAAAGGCAGTATGGCAACTATCGCGCTGGGTATTGGCGCGACTTTTGGTCCTACTGCAACTGCCGTAGGTGCGTTGTTTGGATTAAAAATTTCAGTCAATGCCATTGCAGTGGGCGCCACTTTCGGCGTGTTTGTGGCCCCTACCGCTAGCTTCTTAAGCTGGGGCGCCAATAAATTCAGTAACGCCTGGGCAGACTGGGTGGATGGCGGACCTCGTGCTTATTTCTCAACAAAATTGGCATTAGTGGGTGGTTATTCTAAGGTAGACGAAACTGATGATGTACCGTTAGATAAACGGCCACAAGCCTCACAGCCTTCTTCTACTGGCACCAAGCACTCCACCACTACGCCTCCCTCTGGTACTGTGCGCCGTGCTGTTGATGATAAAAAGAAAAAAGAAATGGCAGCTGGGAGCGCTTCTACTTTTGATTTCGACGATTCTGGTACAGAACCAGACTCTAGCTCTAAAAAGAAACTGGGTACTCCTGTTAAAGGTCGTGAGACATCATTTAGGGACGATGATGAGGTGTTTGGAGTAAAAAAGGGCGTCGAATAGGGCGTCGCGTCTTGAGTTGTGAGAGGTTTTGCATTTTCAGTGGTTTAATGACATAAAAAAGTGCTGTAAATTAGTACTTGCTGCCATATTTTGCTGATTTGCACAACCAGTTACATTCCACCACTCTATTTTCATTAAAATCAATTACTTTTAGCCTCGTATTTACTTATAAAATGCGTGAAATTAGCAAAACCTCTCACATCTCAAGACGCGACGCCCATCATAGGCACTTCACATTGATGATCTTTCATGATATAATGGCACGTTTATAAATAAGAGTAGTGTAATGAGTACGATTAAAGAAGAAGCGCAAGATTCGCCCCTTATTAAGCCGGGGAAGCCTGGATCTCTAACATTCAAACAATGGGTCTCTAAACATAGTCATTCACTTTTCTGGGGCGATTCTGCGAGTTATGAAAAATTAGTACAGCAGTATCGAAATCCAACTGACACGTCCGCGGATACTGATAATTTCAGTTTTTTCAGCGCAACATTCATAATGGTATTCGGCATCGATGGATATGAACCCACGACACATATGATTACTCCTGCTCACCGCCATTCTGCCGGAGAGCTGCAAGAAGCGTATGAGTATAAAGGTGAGGCTTTATCAGGTTGGTTGATGCTGGCATCTTATTTTGGGTTACCTACTCGAACAGGTTGTAGTGAATCTGCATCACCACCTTCATCTCCAGCTCTGCAGTATAAAAGACTCGAAGAAACAGGTACTCAAGATGCAGACGAAGATATTCCGACGTCTACAAAACTAAAAAAAATGCCAAAGCTCTCCCTCTGGGGGTTAGTTGTAAATATGTTCGGCGGTTGGGACACGCTACCTGACGAAGATAAATATCAAGAAAAGAAAATATGGCAATGGGTTGTTCTATTTCCCGTTAAGATACCGATTATTTTTCCGATCAAATTTATTTCTATTTTCTTCAAGATACCGCTTAATATCATCAAAACATTTACTGAATTTTTCCCCTCACTTGCAACCTACGGTCTTCATATTGCTATTGCGAAAATTTATGCAAAAATCGCTACACTTGATGAAGCCGACGACGCAGACGAAGAGTGGAAAATCCCTAAAATATTTGCTTTATCAATCTTATCACTTTGCTTAGCTCTGCTGCATATGAGCTTCAAATTAATTACCCTAGTCTTTAGAGCTCTCTTTTCTCCTGATAAAAGCTCTAAATTAGCGAGTGCTTATGGCGGTGAAGTGAACAAAAAGTTGGGTTTTCTTGTATATTATTTAAACAAACTTATTACAGGTATATTTTGGGCTACTATGATACCTTTGGCACTTGGCGCTGCGATTATTTATTTCCCCAACACCGTAGTACCTTTTTTCACATGGTTTGGAAATCTTCCACCCGTTGCAACAGCACTTCACGCGATGAACGGAGCCGTAGTTTCATTTGTTACTGAATTTTTTGCCTATGACATTACACCCGCTGTTGGCGCGCTAGCCGCTTTACTCCATATTCCAGTTCCTGAAGCTATTGCGCTTATCGGTGCCACACTCGGTTTTTTTGGTTCTACTATCATTGTGATTATAATGACCTGGATTGCCACACCATTCAGTGACAAATGGGCTGCATGGCATGAAGGTGGACCTTTTACCACGTGGTTACCGTCAAAATGGAATGCGATCACCAGTTATCTATCAGCTTTATATAATGGTCCGGCCCCAAAAAATGATACTGAACTTGAAATAGTCACATCGGGACAACCAGATGGTTCTAGAACTGATCCTAATAATACAGCAACAACGCTCGTAGACAATAAAACTAAACTTTACGGTGATGCAAATGATAGATCAACATCCGCCGATGGAATGAGTGCTAGAGCTGAAGATGAACCACTTTTAAGCCCGTCACTTGGTCGACTTCAAGATCCGCCAGTGCCGCCGTTACTCGCTCCAACGGGTGACAGTGCTAACGTTTATGGTTAGGATACTAACTAAGACTAGCAAGAAGTATTGTTGCGTGAATATTTATTTTGGAAGTGCTTGATAATGGTTATTGGTAACTACTCGACCTAAAGTGTTGAGCTTTGTGAGGAACGAATTATGCAAAATGTAGATGAATTAGATAGAGAGAGAAATGAAGAGCAAATTAGCACTCTAGCGAAGTATAAGCAAAAGTTTATATCTCTTTTTAAATCAAATTTTTTTCCTGACGGCTATGATGAAGTAAAAAAGAAATACACCTACCCTAATATTCCAACTGAAATTAAAAATGATACCTCAGAATTTTGGATGTACTTCGTCGCTTTTTTGGGACTCCCTTCAAGACCTAAAGCATTTTTGAATAATCAAGGACAAATCGTTCATCAATTAACGGGTAAACAATTTTTAAAAAATCTTATCGGCGGTTTAGATTTTGAAGGATACACCCGTCCAAGGAAAAAATTATTGCAATTAATAGGGATATTTCCGATTCCTATAAAGATTGGAGTAATTTTAGCATTTAAACTCGTGACATTCCCCTTTAAGTTTCTGTTAAATATTGTAAAACTCCTGCTGATGGTGCTCGTACCTATCTTATGTGCTATTATCACTGATATTATAGTGCAATTTGCCGAATTATTCGAGTTCTTCGGTGATGTATTACCTTTCCCTATTGGCTTTATACTTAACATGATTAGTTTTGTTTTATATATTGTTGCAATGATTGTAGGATTATCATTAGCAGTAACCTCTTTTTTCTTGGATCTGATCGCTCAAATTGCTTTAGCCCCACTTTCATCGACACGAGCAGTTTATAATTATTTTAGTTCTGTTAGTACATTGATTGCTTTTATTTTCGCGCTACATATTCTAGCCATTGCAGCCATGATATGGGCAATTGCATTACCATTCGTGATTACCGGCGTCGTCGCGCTATTTCCTTCCGTGTTGGGGGCAATCACTGTTGTTACTCACATTCCTCTTATTGCGTCTATCTTAACTGCGTACAGCGGAACATTTTTAGGCCTAAGCGCCTCGATTGGTACTTTCTTTGTACCTTACATCACTGCACTGGCTGGATTGTTCGGTCTCACACTGTCGTCTGCTGGACTTGTCTCCATCGCTGGGGCGGCTACCATAGGATTTTTTGCTGCGTTAATTGCAGTACCCTCGTGCTATATCGCGGACACGCTGAGTGATCGATGGGCAGCTTGGCATGATAGAGGGCTAATAGCTGCATTAATTTTTGGTTCGAAATCTACAACAACCCGATTCTCTAGACATTATTCAGAAACTGGACATGTTGAATTATCTGAGACTCCTGACCCTAGAACTCAAACATGGCAACCAATTCCTGATCCTTCGCCAGGCGCAGATAAAGTTGTCCAGAAGAAACAGCGTGGATTTGGAACAGCAAATACTGCTCATAGCGCAGCCTCAACAACGTGGCAAAGATTCGAAACTGGAGATCCAGCGATGGATACGGCGTTTAATGATTTTGTAACGAAAAATAGACAAGCTCGCACAGCGCCAATGGGCCAGAGGGTCGAATTAGTCGATGATGACACAGCAGAAGTTTACGATTTTTAACTAACCTGGGGATTCTGTATTATTTAACTTAGCACTAGTTTGGTAATGCAACACCCAGGCTAATCACTCACGTTGATTTGATCGTGAGACGAAATTAGCACCGCAATCAATTCATCACCAGAATAAATCAGCGGCACTCGATCTCGGCGCCACGGCAAAACACTCCGCGGACATTCCATGCGCGAGCCGTCACATCCCAACGGCAACCAACCGTCCGTGGTCATGCGGTCGGACAAGAGGTGGAAGATGCGCGACCTCACGGCATCGCAGAATGCCCACCAGACGGGCATTGGCAAACGCAGCAGCGCCATGGAAAAGCCGCTAAACGTCTTGCCAGGTCGCGCTCGCTTGGGGCAATGAACCTGCACGTAGAAGGATCGGGAGAGCACGAAACGGTCGGCCTCCGTCTCCCCTGCACACCAAGTCATGATGGCAGCAATCATGATAAGAGGTTGCGGATTCCAGCGCCCCCCCTTCCGGCAACCGTGCTGGCTGGCGGCTTGTTTGACGTGTTTCCAGACTGCAGGGGTAATAAACTGACGCATCGAACCTGAGAGCGACTCGGAACGTTTCGCTCGTCGTCGTGCCAGTTTTGTGGATGCCCGCCGGGAGGAAGCCGTACATTGTGCAGCCATGGGACCGTCCTTGTTTCCATGGGGGGTCTTTGGAAAAACCGCGCCATGATGACAAGAAACGGTTCCATGTTTTAGGGCAATTCCCTCAAGGAAGATTGACTCTCAGTCCTTGCCAGACAACAACTCCAGGCGGAAGCCGCCCAAAATCATGATCGGCGTTGGGGGCCACCCACATTCCGGAATCCGAGAAAAGCGACTGACCCATCCGGCCCTGCGCCGTCTGGCCAATCAGTGAGTGGCTCCTTCTGGCCAGCCACCCGGATTCTCTCAATTCTTGAGTGATGGGGTTCGGCGAGGAGTCTCCAGATGATCGCCAGATTCACTGCCGCTCGGCCAGCCACCTCTTGGCCAGGTGGTACGATGGCGATGCATAATACTTGTCGACAACCTCCTTGGCCTTGGCGAGTCCGTCGTGGCGCCGGCCTTGCTGGAACAGGCCACGGGCCTCGCCCATCAGCTTGGCCGCGGGCTGCTCGTGGTGGACGTCGACGTGATGCGCGAGGCTGGTGTGGATATCGGGGCTTTGTTTTCGCCGGAGCACGGGATCGAAGGAACGGAAGACCGTGAAGGAATCGGGAACTCGGTCGACCCTGCGACAGGCATCAAAATGTACAGTCTGTACGGCGCGACGCTGACGTCCGACTCCCGAAATGCTGAAGGGCCTCGATGCGCTGGTGTTCGATATTCAGGATGCCGGGGTTCGCTTCTACACGTATGAATCGACCATGATTTATGCGATGGAAGAAGCCGCGAAAGCGAAGATTCCCTTTTTTGTCCTGGACAGACCCGACCCGATCACCGGAATTCACGTCGAAGGCCCATGCTGGATCCGACAGGCTCTCTTTTACCGGTTCTTTCCCGCTGCCCCTGCGGCACGGGCATGACGATCGGAGAACTGGCGAAGCTGGTCAACGGCGAGCGGAATCTCAATGCCGATCTCCATGTTGTCGAAATGAATGGCTGGAAACGCGGTGAATGGTTTGACGAAACGGGCTTGCCATGGAAAGATCCTTCGCCAAACATCGGAATCTTGACGAGGCTGTCCTTTATCCCGCGCTGGCGATGCTCGAGGGTTCGACGAATTATTCGGTCGGCCGCGGCACCGCGACTACCCTTTGAGCTGATCGGAGCGGCATGGATCCGCGGCGAGGACCTCGCCGGCCGCCTGCACGCGAAGGACATTCCGGGCGTGCGGTACGCCCCGGCGCGATTTACGCCGGAGTCGTCGAATCTGAGCGGTCAAGAAGCTCGAGGGGTTGCGGTTTACCGTGACCGACCGCGACATCTTTTCAGCGTCACGGCTCGGACTCGAACTGGCCCGGACACTGGAAGGCCTGTATCCTTCGCACATGCATCTTCAGAACCAACCTGCCTTTGATCGGCAGTGAACAGCGCGTCGTTCGCGCGCTCGAAACCGGCGCGGACCCGCTTCGGGCGGCCGACGACGGCATCCCGGCGTTTCTCGATATTCGCCGCCAGATATCTGATCTACCAGTAAAACGCCTTCTTTGGCAGCCCTGAAATACAAAACCGGATCGGCGCCTCTACGGGCGCCGCTCCGGTGAATTTGTCCAGAATCTCTGAAGCCGGACCTATGCCGCGGCCGACGCGACTTTCGGCGCGCTGCCTGATTTGGCTGGAGTCGTCTTGTTCTTACTGCCCACGGGGCGGCCGCGCTTTTTTGCCTCCACCATCCACGCCGGCGGCCGACCGCGCGCCGCCCTCTACCCCTCGCCAGCCGCTCCAGACTCAAAATGGCCTCTTCGAGCTGCTCGCGTTCCTGCCGTAATTCTTCCAGAATTTTCGTAACGTCCATGCAGTTACTCCTGTCGATTGTTCCGCATGTCGCGACCGCCCCTATGGACGTTCCAGTTCCAGAACGAATTTTACGATCCGCGTCGTGACTATCCATATGATTTTACCCCAAACAGGTATGTGCAATGCAAGCAGTTCTGTTCTGGAACCAGAACAAACGGCGTTATGGCGTACCGGAACCATGGACGACGGGACTGCGCCGGAACCTTTTGGCTGGCTCCCGGCCGGCGCCTCGCCAGTAAAAATAAAACGGCAATCCCAATAAAATCAAGACAATTCCGGCGATAGATTCGTTTGGTTTGGTCCAAAGTGTACTGATTTCCAGTACCGACTGCGCCGGCGAGAAATAATAACGGAACCACGGGATAGCCGATAGTCCGATACGGCCGGGGCAGATCGGGACGCTTTCTGCGCAGCACAAAACCGATGCGGTGGCCATCGCATAAAGGATCCAGCTGCCAAAAATAACGAAGTCGAAAAGCTCTTCGTATTTGCCCGAGAGCACCAGCACGGCGGACCACGCGCTCAGCATCAGAATGGACACGCCCGGCGTGCTGAAAAGCCGGATGGACACGGGCCGCGGAACGGAAAAACAGGCCATCGCGCGCCGCCGCATAAGGCACGCGCGCGCCCGTCAGAATCGAGCCGTTCAGCGCGGCGAAAATCGAAATCATGGCGGCGATGCGAGACCGCGCTTGCGCCCGCCGAGTCCTGCAATGCGCTGCATCATTTCCGCCGCCACCAGTTTGTGCGCGCCCACCTCGGCGGGCGAAAGAACGCGGAAATAGGCCCAGTTGGCGAGCATATAAATGCGCGATCACGCCGCCCGTGCCGCCAATCAAGCGACAGCGGCAGATTCCGCTGCGGATTCTTCACTTCCGACGCCACCATGCCCGACGTTATTCCAGCCGTCGTAAGCCCAGAGCGCGGCCACCAGCGCCGCGATAAAGCCGGCAAAAGGAGGAACGGCCGGAATCATGGCCGGAGCACTCACGACGGGAT
>CAVRXV010000010.1:0-34361 GCA_963725255.1 uncultured Gammaproteobacteria bacterium
AGAATATGATTTATACTTATGATATTAAAAATAAGGACGGTGTTTAAAATGATAAAAATAGCTAAAGTGGACGCTTATCAAGGCATGGACGAAACGGATTTTAAGGTAATGGATCAGGAACTTGATTTGCTTTGGAGCACTAGAGGCGAACAAGAAATGACTCAACAATTCTTTTTAGAGGATGAAAGTACAATCGCACTTATAGTTTATTGGGATAGAAAAGAAGTTGCAAATATAAGATTTTCCAACAAAGGAAAGTTAATGGATCATACTAAAGAATTGATTGTGAAGGAAAAAGAAATGAATTTCAAAGAAAGAGTTAGTTTTGCGCTTGAAAGGTTTGATCAATTAAGTGATAGAAGAAAAAGGATTATTTTCATTTATTTGTGTTCGTATATAGGTGAAGAAAAAATGGATCTGTTAGAAATTGATTTAGGCATGGGGGAAGCCTTAGCGAAACAAATTGATAATTAATATGCATTTTTGACTCAAAATTTGAAGTAAGGAAAGGATGACTCAATATGTCAATTTATAAAAATGAAAGAACAATTATTGAAGAACAAATGTGGAATATTGTTTTGGGAGAAACAGAAATAAAGGATGATGCAGGTTGTGATTGGTTCACTATTGGCGATAACACTTATATTGGAAATGTAGATTGGCTTGTATCAACAAATGAAGAAGTAGCAGAACTTATTAATGCCATTAACGCACTCAATGGTCGCTTAGAGTTTATAAACTACACATCTGAAACAATCACTAATGCATAGTTCAAGGATATCCATAAATAAAAAAAGACCGCCTATTCGATTGCGGTCTTTTTGCTATTCTTATTAACTTCCTTATTATAGGCATCTTTATTTATATTAACAATAACCTCTGCTACAGTTCTATGGAGATCATCGATTTCCTTTTGTGTAGGTTCTCTTTTGGGAAAGTGCAGGCGAATCTTTCCATGCTTACCTGGTATTTCCACGATGTCGTACTCCTCCATAATCTCCCCTCCATGCTATATACATATTTTTAAAAAGCTTGTGTCATTCGGATACTTTTGTAACGGCGATATTTAAATTTAAGGCTAGTCTATAAAATGCTTTCCAGCGTATCTTGTCATAGGTCATAGCACTGATCGGCGGTTGGAATTTATGACAATACACGTTATAGTCAGTGAGATAATCACTATCCTCAGACATGTATCTAGTTTCGATTAGAAACCTTTCCATTGATGGTAAGTGCTTGACGGCTCTTTCAGTTCGTAAACAAAAATGTTTCCGTCTTTCTTGCTCATCAGCATTGTAAATAGCAATAGAAGCTGTTTGGTCACTTGTTTGATTAGTTGGACCGTGGTATCTTATTTCAGAGCTTCCTGTTGTAGAAGCTTCTCTTTCCTCAAACGTTAAGTATTTAAATAGCCTATATTTTTCAAGATGGCTTTCAACCTTTTTCTTAGTAGCTTTTCGATCTAACTCTGGTAATTCAAAATCCATTTTCCAACCTCCCTTGTTTTTCGAAGAGGTGCCCCAGACCTAAGCCTAGGGCAAAACCACTATTCTAGTTTGTCATCGTTATCTTCAAATGGATCATCACCAGCAAACGGATCATCTTCTGCAACTTCTTCCTCAGCTGGTACATCATCTTTAATATCAGCCATAGTCATTTGATCAGGGCTTACTGTTGCAGTGCCATCTTGATCTACAGAATATGTAATCCCTTCATGATTGTTAAAGTCATCAATGCTCATTTGTGAAGGCTCAAGAATCAGTTTGGTTGTTCTACCCGCATACGGATAAAGCTTATTCATTTTCTCGTCGCTATCACCCTTGACGTTGAATTTAAGAACTGTCTTTTTAGAATCACGTTGAATTGATTTAAACTCCACATTGATTTCACCAGCATCACTATCAGTGACGTTTAATACAACAATATTTCCTGCCATTTGAACCAATTCATCAGAATGTGGAAGTTCATCACCTTGTACATGAAATTCTAAAACTTCTTTCTTATCATCCTTTTGGATTTTCTTAAATAATACGTTCAATTCAGTTTTACTCATTTCAACATCTCCTTAATATGAATGTTGCGAACGCAACACTATTGCCATTGGTTTTAAAAACGTTTCCCTTGTAACTCTTTGTGAAATTACTAAAACGCATTAGAATTGATTCTGTGCCTTCTGAGCACTATTCAATTTTGAATGTCATTAAACACGCAACACCATAACCATGTTCTTTAATTTCGCTTCCTCGTTCCCAACCTCTGTCCTCATGAACTGCAATGTATTTATTTAATTCTGTTTCGTTTATTCCATAGACAATCTTTTTAAGAACTTTTGGACGTGTTTTCTTCCAGCTGAGATTAACCATCAGTAAGACTTACCACCATGCTTATAAGATCTTGTTCTGTTATAAGCCATTTTGTGTATGATAGCACTCTCCAAATCAATGCCATGGGCACCACATAAATCAAAAACTCTTATACAAACATCGGCTAATTCCTCAACAAAGTTTTCTTTATCACCTTTACGATCTGCTTCAAGTGCTTCGCTAACCTCAGAGTGTATTAATGCTAAAATAGTTCCCATTTCTCTAGGTTCATCATGCCAGCCTTTAGACTTTGCAATTTCAAAAGCTTCTTTACACATTCTATTTATCATCATGTACCCTCCTATCAATCTCCAATAACGCCTCATATCTATAATCTGTGTATCCAGAAAGATACTGCAGCTGACCTAAATTTGCTTTTCTAAGATTCATAGTTTCACCGTTTCAATTCTTTTATTTGGTAACTCGCCTTGACGCTTTTGATCTCTAATCCATTTATCTAGAGTTTTTACACTTACACCTAATTCCTTAGCAATCATTTTATTTTCAATTCCAGAAGATTTATATTTTAAAAAATCATTTGCAGTTAACGAAATCAGTTTATTTCTTTTGGGTATTTTCAATCTGTATAAACCATTTTCTCTTTTCCACTTACGTAAAACTTTTTGACTTGAAGGAGAATAGAAGAATCGTTCTAACACTTCTTCATCACGCAATCCTTCTCTTTTCCAAGCAATGTACTGTTCAACGGTTAGATCGTTGATATTCACTACTTCACCTTCTTTTTAGGTTTAGGATTTTGCTTTGGTGTTGGATTAATAATAGTTTCAATTACTTCTGCCTGGTTTTCAGATAATGTAATACCTGCAGTTTCAGCCAGAAAAGAAAACATCCCTATTTTTGCAATGATATAAGCATCTACAATATTGTCACTACTGGAAGTAAAGCCGTAGATTTCTTTAACTGCATCCATAACAACTTTTTTCTTTTCTTTATCTTTTAGCCTGACTTTATGGCCTGCCTCTCCTGTCCAACCAGTAACACCAACAAACTTTTTAACTGCGTTTGGGGCTACTTCGTAATATTCAAAACCACGTTTATATAGTTCGTTTCTAATTCCGTGATGTAATCCACCAGCAAACATGGCTCTTTGAGTATTAAACGGAAAACCTTCAATGCAAATAATGTCACCAAGCTGCACATGCGCGATAATATCTGAGATAAGTGTGACCATTCGTTTTGGATCCTCAGAGCTTACACCAGTAAGCTCCTTTGCTTTTAAAACTTGACCGTCTTCACCAAGAGCAACAAAGCCTGTCTTGGTTGAAGGGTCAATACCAACAAATCTAGTCATGCAGTACACCTGATTTCACAAAAATATTTCTAAATGATCTGTTGAGACGATCTTTTTTCATTTGCTTTAAAAACCTTTTCAACTGTCTCTTTCGCTTACGCTTGTTTACCACTATCCTCAACCTCCTTAAAATATTCAGATCCAAAGTGCCGAACGATCTTTTCTAAAATTTTAGGACCGATACCAGAAACTTCATCGAGACCTTCAAACTTGTCTGCAAGAGCCATGCAAGCTTGATATTGACCTTGTTTAAAGCCCATTTTCATGCCAGCTTCAAAACCCTTCTCATATCCTTCTTGCTTTGCCTTCTGGATAACTGGATTCTTTGCCACGTTATCCCTTCTTTCTGTTGCGAACGCAACGTTTTTATTCTAAAAAAAGAGCATTAACTGCTTTGTTTCCGGATATCGTCGAATTGTGCGGTTATTTCTGTTTTAATGATTGCTTATAACTGTCACTAAAAACGCTAATTTTAGAAAAAGAGTATTTATCTTGGCATTTTTCACAGACATGAATATGGTCACTCTCCACCTCGTTTATATAACCGCTAAAGTGCCAAACTCGTTCACCTTTATCGAAATTCACAACACCATCACAAACATCGCATTGTAATTTACTCATTCAATTTCACTTCCTCGCAATTTTGGTCTTTTTCGCCTTATCAGATCTGTCAAACAAACACTTCATGTACAAATTAGATGCTCCTCGTTTTGGTAATGTTCCAGAAGAATTTTCTTTCAAAAAATTGCTTTTATGTTTCATCTAATCACCTTGTTTTATCAACTATTTATTAGGTAGCTCCTGAAAATGCTGCTTATAACCTTGGAATAATAACCGAAAATCATTAAGGCCAATATCCCTACCTTTTGCAATTGTCTGCTGGATCACCTTTCCGCCACTTACTGTATCGTTTGGATCATGCCACAAGAACTCGACTACATCTGCATCTTGTTCAATGGACCCTGATTCTTTCAAGTGGGAGAGTTGTGGTTTTAATGCCTTTTCAAAATCACGAGACATTTGAGACAACATCATAAAACAACAATTCATTTCTCTTGCTATCTTCTTAGCTTCGCCAGTAACGCGTCCAATAGCTTGTGCCCTGGTCTCACCTTTTTTCTGAGGAATGTTCATGATCTGTAAATAATCAACTGCAATAACTGCGATTTTGTCATATTTTCGTTTAAATTGACGTGCCGTAGCTCTGACCTCATCGATGGATACACCTGAACTATCTTGAATATAAATGGGTAAGTATTCGAAAGTTTCATAGATGTTTTTAACCTGTTCTCGCTCTGCGTCATTAAAACTTTTATTCTTGATCTTTGCATAACTTAGGCCAGACACTTGAGAGATCATCCGATCTTTAATGCTGTTCTCATCCATTTCTTGTGAGTAAATAAGCACAACACCTTCATGTTGTTTGGCTACTCCATATAACCTTTGCAGAAGCATTGCTGTTTTACCAACAGAAGGACGTCCAGCTGAAACGAATAGCCATCCTCTCCATAATCCTCTTGCCCATGCGTCATATTGAGCAAAGCCTGTTTTAATAAATTCGGCTTTTCTTGATAAATGTTCAAAATAAGATTCTTTACTTTCTGAAAAACTTCTCATTTTTGCATTATCTTGTGGTCTCATTTCTGTAACAAGTGATTCGATGTAAGAAAAATATTCTTCATCGCTTTCATAGTCATCACGACTCATACCAGCGATAATTTCACCCATGTTACGAGCACGTCTTCCAATAGCTTTTGATCTTATTATATGAGCATAATATTCAACATTTGCAGTAGATGGACACGAACCAGCTAATTCAGATAAGTAAGTTATTCCACCAATATTTTCAATGTTTCCAAACTTGATAAAAGCACTTGCGATTGTAATGTGATCAACTGGGTCTCCGCGCTTTTCAAGGTACCTCATGACTTTATAAATCTGTTGATGCCTTGTAATTGAGAAATCACGTTCTTCTAAGAAAATAATGTCATCCAATACGGCTGCGTCTAAAAGAATGGCTCCTAATACGGATTGTTCTACAACAATATCGTTATCTCCAATCGAATTCATCTGGATCCTTCCCTTCTGCTACCCATTTGGAAAAGGCTATTTCTTTATCACGAATGTCATTTTGTTGTGGTTGATTAGGAACTTTTGGCTTTTGTGTTGCATTCATTTTTATAGCTAATTCACCAAACTTTTCTCGTAGCTTTTTAGCAGATAAAACATTAGTCTTCCAGAATGAATCATGAGTAACCCAATCCATAACATCTTTTGCAAGTCGTTTACTTACGCCATCTTTTTCAACAAGTAGCCTAAAATCGTTAGCCCAACTTTGCAGATTAGCTTTTTTGATCAAGTGTTCAACACCAGCTTCTTTTGCAACATTCGAAACTAAACAATGAAAATACAATGCCATTTTGTAATAAGTGTTACTCTCATCATATTTATCTTTATTCTGTATTTTCGGCTTTTTAATTGTTTCCTTCTTAGGTGCAGAAGGTTCTTTTTGTTCTTGTGGCCGATCACTCCACTCATCGTAGTTTTTATTAAAACCCAATACCCTGCCCCTCCTTTGACCAATACCATATACAGTAATAATTTTTCTTTCTATTAAAATATCTAGTTCCTTATCTACATGACTTTTTTTAGTTTCCATCTTTTCAGCTAAAAAAGATAAAGGCATTTCATAGCTTGTTCTACGGAAACCATAAGTATATCTCCAAATAGCCATGACAATTCTAAACTGTGTTCCATTTAGATTAGTCTTCATGATTTCTTCTAATATTTCATTAGCTATTCTGGTGTAACCATTCTTAGTTTGTGGACTCGCCATTCACGATCATCCGTTCTTTTTTACCGTTTTCCTCATTTCTCTCATAGCTTCACCAGCAATGTTCATGCCTTTCGTCAACACATCAATAAAATATTCAAGTTTTTGGATTTCCTTGTTTTTCTTACATAACTGATATGTGAGATTATTGACGATTTCGCAAGCACGTTCCTTTTCTCTTCGCTCTCTTTTTAATTTTTCGATATAATAACTTTCTATTACATCAAAATCTCTTTGAGTATAGGTCATTTCTTTTTTATTAAACGGACTACACATTCAACACACCTCCAAAAAATAATTTTTTTCCTCTTTAAAACCTTTCTTAGCTAACGCCCTCTTTGTAGTCATTTCTGCTAGTGCCTTCATGTTGTTATGACTGCTCAAGTGTGTTAGGTATATCTTTTCTCCAATACCGTTTACAAGGCTTGCAAGGGCTGTGGCAGTTTGCATGTTTGATAAGTGACCGATATCGGATAGTACTCGAGCTTTCACGATTGGAGGATAGTTTCCCACCTCAACCATTTTAGGTTCGTGATTTGATTCGATAATGTACGTATTCGAATATTCCATAGCTTCTAACATGTCCTTATCCACTTTTCCAGTATCTAAACAGATAGAGCACTTATTCCCTTTGAAATCATTTACCGTATAACCTAATGGATCCATGGCATCGTGATGAGTGCCAAATGATTCAATATAAAAACCAATTGATTCAAGATTCATTTTTTCTCTTGCTTTGATATGACGTTGTAAAGTTTCGTCAATACCCTGTATCGTCTTCCATTCACCTTCACCGGCAAAGACCGGAATACGATATTTATTCGCTAATGGGAGACCTTTAACATGGTCCCCGTGAGCATGCGTTACAAATATCGCTTGAACATTACTAGGTTGTATTCCTACTTCAACGAGGCGCCTATCAATCTTGGTTTTGGCAATTCCAGCATCTATCAAAATAGTTTTTTTATCAGATGTCAGAGCTATACAGTTACCAGTTGAGCCAGATGCTAATATGTCAATCTTCATCATAAATACCTTCTTCATCAACCACTAATACCTTTGCATCTTCCCATTCAGCTCCACATTTACTACAAACCATATCACCATCATAATTTATTGGAGTAAATACATTATCACAATACTTACATTCCAAATGCATATTATTTCACCTCACTCCAAAATATCCGCGTCAGCTACATCAACATCTTGCATATCTATTTCCATATCCATATAAGCTAATAAACCGACTAGATCTGATAAAGAAGGATGAGTGCCAATGTTTGGAGCATGCTGTGCAATGTAATCTGCTTTAGCTTGTTTTCCAGTAATACCTAGCTTTTTAAATTTAGTTTGCATATCATCTCGTGCTTGTTTAATTTTAGCTTCTTCTGGATCCACTGTTGGTTGTTCTGGCTGATCAATAACATCTTGGTTTGATGTAATGTCTTTTCTTGGTTGTGGTTGGTACTCTGGAATATTATCTCCACCGTTATTTTCAACAGTTTCGTCATCAAAGTTAAGATTAAATGCCGCCTTTAAAGCTCTTCTAGTCATATGTTTTTTGAACATATCATTGAAATAGTTGGTCCACATTGTTTTTTGCATTCCGATCTGTGAACGCTTAAAATGCTCAACTTCTTCAACTTCCATAACTACTGTAAATGGATTAAATCCTTCTTTATAGGCGATGCAGTAACCACCAATAACTTTACCTCTTGGAAATCCCCAAGAATGTTCATCAATTACTACATGATAACTACCATCTTCAGATTTTTCTTGATGCATCTTGAATTCATCATTTTCATGTACTAGTTGGACATCATAACCTTTAAATCCATCTGATTCCTTCGCCTTTCTAACGTAGAAATCGACTCCAAATTGAACAGTTAATTGATTTTGACGTACAGTTGGGTAAATCTCATTCATTACTGGATTGGCTCCAGATGCCTTTGCGATAGACATAAATAATTTGAATTGAGACTCGTCACACTGTTTACCGATAGTTTCACGAATAGTAACCACATCTTGTTGTGTTAATTCACCGAATGCGAATGATTGATATACTGCTAATTGATTTGACATTAATAATTCCTCCTATATAGCTGTAATAAATTGAAAACCTAATTCTTCAATCAAGTAATCTTCTAAATTTTCCTCAAGAATTGTTTCACCGTTTGGCAAAAGAACAATTGAATCACCCGTTAAAATCTCATTACCGTTTATATCTGTACCATTATGTTCAGGTTGAGCAACCATGTTTGGATATCCAGTCTTTTCAATTTCTGTTATAACCGGATCTTGAATGTCCACAATAAAACCTCCTTTTATCCTGGAATAATTCTTTTCGTTCCTGTTTCCCTGTGAACAAGGTGTAATTGATCATTAATATTTTTATAGATCAACCAATTATCATAATTAAGGCCAGCTGCTTTGATTGCTGCCTTTTGACGACGAGTAGGTTTTAAACCTTTTTTCATTTGCTCATCCCTTAACCTTTTTAAGCAATTCTTCAATTCCGATCTCTTTAACTAGCTTTTCTCCAATAGAATCTTTCAAGCTATCGGTGATGAATTTTTTCATTTCCTGATTAACCTTTGTAACAATTTGATTGGACATTTCCTTGGTTTGTTTTTCAATTTGGTTTTTCACAAAATACTCAACACGAGTGTAATTTGCATTGTAAGAACTTGTTTTTCCATCCTTATCAACTTTTTCAAGAAGCCACTTATCACATTGATCCTTTATCAAACATTTGATACTTACATCCTTTTTTGTTACGTCTCCCCAACGATCAGTTAATGTCACTTTCCCATTCAAAAATTCCTCATAGGTAGTTTCAACCAATTCATTTACTCGATCTTGAACCTTTCTTTCTGCTTCGTATTTGACAGATCGAATAACATCATCAGATATCTTTTTAACGACGCTATTAATAATTTGACTTTTTACCGCTTCATCAAGTGATTCATCTTCATTAATCCAATCGATATCAACCGTTACATTTAGTTTCATTCCGCTTTTCCTCCTTCAATTTTCAACTCTTGGCCGGCAACCACCTTACACATAATCAATTGCCCTGTTGGTTCCTTAAAACTTGTTATTGATTCAGCATTATCAACAAATACTGGAGCAATAACTTCACTTTGTTTGGACAACACTTCCCTTAACTCTAATCCTGCTCTAATTCCTTCTGATAGAGACAATTTACGATAACCTTTCCCGTCCATCTCAATTTCAAAAGAAGGCTTAATTTCGCCATTTTTGAGCGTTTCAAATAGATTGATAGTTAAGGTGTCGAATAGGGCTTGTACCTTTTCACCTTGCATTTCAGCTTCTTTTGCTCTGAAGGCTTTAATGCAATCTAGTATAAAAATAGAGTCATTAAGAGACTGTAAAGTTTCTTTTTCATCTATTTCAGCTTGCTTCACTTGTTCTTGATTTCCTACATATTGCTTATGCTTTCTTAGTTCATATTCAAGTGGGTTGATTTTCTCTTGCAATTCACGGACCTTTTCCAGTTGTTCAGAAACATCAATGTATTCGAGTGTAGAAAGCTCTTCTTCAAGTTCTTTACGTTTAATTACGACCTGGTTGTATTTGTCTTTAAAAGCTGAAATACGCTTATCTTTGTCATTTTGAACAGCTTGAAGTGATTCCCCTTGCAAAGGTTGATTACATGTTCTGCATGTACCTTCAATCTCTTCTTCTTTTAATAATTGGAATTCATCTTTCATCCGATCGCGTTGTTCCATAAGCATTTTAATTTGGCTATTTAGACTATTAATTTTACTATTATTATCTCCAGCTGAATCAGTGATCTTTTCAATTTCATTTCTTTCTTTAACAAGATCTTTGAGTTCAGCATTAAGTGATTCCTCTGGAATAGTTGGAGCAGTTTCGTCTAACATTTCTTTCAATGTTTTCGTTCTGCTTTGTGCAGCAATATAAGCTTTGTCTTTTTTGTTTTTGTTATCCTTGTGAATCTTTTCAAGATCATCTAATGAATGCTTTTTAACAAGATCTGAAAGCTTTTCGCTTTGTGCTACTGGCAACCGTTTAAGCACTTCTTTGATTGCTGGTGCCGTTACATATTGCAAGAGCATGAATCTTTGTTTTTCCCAATGCATAGTAAAGAAATAATTCGGATTAAATAATGACAAAAATAAATCTTTATCAAATAGTTGGTCCACAATCTCATTAAATTCAGTGGCTTTTGATGGAACTTCATTGATGTAATAAGATGTTTTACCTTTTCTAATGCCACGACCTAGAAGTACTTGTTTTCCATCTACTTCTAATAAAAGTGAAACTAAGGTTTCGTCTGAATCATATGTGATAGGTGCCGGATCTAGCTTTGACCCGAAAACATCTGTACCGTAAACTAGAAATGTAATTGCTTCAGGTATGGAGCTTTTACCTTTTGTGTTGTCACCAGTGATCTCTGTTCTCTCGCCAAAGTTAACAGTGAGGTCCTGGTGGCTTTTGAAATTTTGTAGAGTTAGTGTCTTAAATTTAATCTGCATGTTGCGCCTCCATTTAATTTCACCAATGCTTATTTAAATTTTTGTAATACTCGTATAAACCACTTTTCTTTAATTTATTAACAGTAGAATCAAGGCTGTGCTCTGTTCTTCCTAATGCGAACGCAACGGTTCTACAATTATCGAACTCCCAAAACTTACATAAGTATTCTAATTCTTCTTCTGACATTGTTTTGCAATGATTAAAATGAAAGTCTGGATGATAATTCATTCTTCCGAAACGGTCAAAACTAATTTCTTTTTCTACTTCTGTCTGCATTGAAATCACCTACCATTACGCCAATAAAAAAAGAAAAAAGACATATCATGTACGCAACAAACAATATTTAGCCCTCCACTTCTGTTGCATTCGCAACGTTTTCTTCTAAAAAAAAGAATCTTTCAAATGGTTCACCAAATGCTTTAAGCACTCCAGCTATAAAACTTTGTCCTGGTGAGTTATAACGCGGATCATTTAATGGCAATGTCGCACGCCATAACTGTGATGAAGAAACTCCGATTGCCTCTGCTATCTGCGCTTTAGTATCTAAGTTGTGATCGATTGCTGCTTTTAATAGTTCATGTTCATTAAGCCTTATAGCAGCTCTCGTTGATTTATCTTCCATAATGTCGCCTCCTCTTTTTTAATATTTTTTGTTGCTCACAAATTCAATATAAACTAATTATTTTGCGAACGCAATATTTTATTGCTTTATTTTAATATATTTTTTCAAAAACGCACAATT
This sequence comes from uncultured Gammaproteobacteria bacterium, assembly GCA_963725255.1. Classification (GTDB taxonomy): domain Bacteria; phylum Pseudomonadota; class Gammaproteobacteria; order JAIEPX01; family JAIEPX01; genus JAIEPX01. Next base: position 11,775 of record CAVRXV010000010.1, read on the forward strand.
TTGTTACGAGAGCGCAAAATTTGACGAATTAATTTAATTGCGTGTGCGCAATGTTTTTGATATATTTTACTTAAATTAAAAATATTAATAATAAATTAATGTAAAGGGGTTTAAAAATATGTTAGGTTATGGTGAATTTATAAAAAAGCACAGGATAGCTAGTGGTTTTAAAAGTCAACGTCGACTAGCTGATAAATCAGGTGTTTCAACTGCAACTATTTCTAGAATTGAAAGCGAAATTCAAGTTCCGGAAGCTCGCACAATAAAAACTCTTGCAGAATATTTAACATCTACTAGTTACGTTGAACTGATGGTTGTATGTGGATATTGGGACAAAGACGAACTTTTAGAGGATATCGTGAAAGATCCAGAGGAACCTAAAAAATCCCCCTCTATAGAGAAGGACTTTGTTAAAGATATTGACTTGTCTGATGATGCGATTTTATCAGCATATAATTTTAAAATTGATGGTATGAAGTTAACTGATGAAGAAGCAAAAGGTATTATTGCTTATGTTCGGGCGACAAGGAGGATTGAACAGGATAAAGATTAGTTAGTACAATTTTTAATTCCGATAAATTAATGTTTAACACCTTAGAAAGATCCTCTAGATTGACTGTTTTTTTCAATATGCTCTCTCCCTTTGCGATTTCAAATTGTCACATTTTGTGTATTTACTTATATTAATATACAATATTTTACACGTTTTGTGACGTTTAATTTATCACACCTCCTCTACTTTTATAATAAAAACAACTGGGATCGGAGGAGGTAATTTATAATTGTAACGAATAGATTTTTTGAATTAAGAACTAAATTTGGATTAAGACAAGAAGATATAGCTCATATACTAAGTGTTGCAAGAACGACTTATGCTATGTACGAACAAGGAAAAAGAGAAATGGATTATGAATCACTGATTAAGTTAGCCGATTTTTATAAGGTATCAGTTGACTATCTTTTAGGACGTGTTAGTATTCCTGATTTTTTAGGTGAGTACAAGCAGGATGAATTGGAATTTCTTTCGCGATCTGTTTTACTTTATCAAGATATTAAAAATAAGTACGATAAATAATTTATGTTCTTATCATAACAGAACAATTGTTCTCATTTCAATAGTTATTTAAAAAAAGACAAAACAAAAGAGCACAGCCGTTTAAGTGATGTTGGTCGCATCCTTAAACCGTCCGCCTAGTACTAGTAGGCAAACACTTGCTGTACCCTTGTGTGTTATTTTACTACATACATGGGTTTCTTAGCAACAGTTTGCTTAATTTGGCATACTGTTGCTTTTTTGTTTCCTGGAGGAGACAAAAAATGAAAATACGTATTGATGTTATCGCAAATGTAGAATCATTTAAGAATCTATCAACTTTTACAGATATTGAAGAAATGAATAAAACAGTACGTATCTATCGTGATGTTCTCAAGGCGTCTATTAAACGTGTAGATGTGCAATCTCGACTTATTAGTCTATTAGAAATTTTAAAGCGCCACAGTTGCAAATATGTAGGTGTGAGCTATATGTATAAGAATACAATTGCTGACATGATGGAAGTATCATATAAAACGATTCAACGCCTAGTTAAAAAATTAGTGGACCTGGGCATGATCCGCCAGGTTGAAATGAAACGAAAAAAAGATATGCTTCAAACTGCTAATGCAATCATTATTGTGCCAACTGAGGACTTGTCCGACAAGAAACCTAGCAAAAAGGCCGATAAGTGTCCGACCATTAAAACAACTACTAGTTCTTTAAAACAAAATATAAATAATAAAAACATTAATAAACGTAAGGCCGTTTCAGCTTCCACAGATTCAGATGATAATTTTTCAAAAGCTAACTACATTGCTAACTGGGTACCGATACAATTTGCAGATCTAGCTAACTATTATTATTCGGATGCAAAAACAATTCAGGAATTGTGGAAGGTTGTAAAGCAAAACAATAGAATCGTGGACCATGAAACCGAAACAAGAGCATTTACCCGTGATCAAGAGATCACCGTTGCTCTCGCAGCGTTTAAAGAGTTCGTTATGAAGGTTAAGTCTAGTAAATCGATAAAGAACATATTTGGCTACTTTAACGGCATTGTCAGCAATCTTATGGATAAGTTTTATTTTGATGTGGACTTTATCGGAGAATAATAATTTTTCCTAATTTTAAAGGACTTTATTCCTGATGTGAAGAATAAGGTAAACGACCTATATAAATTCAAATAACAGGAGGAACAAAAAATGGGTGCAAAAAACAGAGTAATTGCAGGGGACTATGTAGGTAAGTTAATCACATCTGCATTAGGGTTTGTTATATTGCAAACAGGTATATTTAAATCTTTTAATCTTGATAAAACAACTGTAAAAGAATATGAAATAATGGATGAAAAGAGTCAAAAAAGTGCAGCAAGCGCTGTTGGGCGTGCGTTTGTTGGAGGAGTTATACTAGGTCCTGTTGGATTGTTAGCTGGGTTGTCAGCAAAGTCAAAAGGGATTCACACATTAGCTATAGAATTCAACGATGGAAAGAAGAGCCTTATAGAAGTAGATGATAAAATATACTCAGTATTAATTAAAACGTTATTCTGATTTTTACTTACAAAAGCCCCAGACTCAAACAGAGCAAGGGGCTTGTATATTAATCTAGTAATCCTAATCGATCTAACACTATAACAAATTGCCCTCTAGTAAGTGGATCGTTGACACCAAACCTCTGGTCATTGTATCCTAGCATGATATTTTTTGCTTTTGCCTTTTCAACTGTCGTTTCGAAGCTTGTACCTTTATAATCGTTTTTACTTGGCACAACTTGACTCGAACTTGTAACGGGCGCTTTAGGATTTACACCTAATACTTTTATGATACCATCTGCAATAGCTTGACACATTGAGTTAAAGTATCCTTGATTGTTTACTAGATCCATGTCGCTCTTATTGTCAATAAAAGCAATCTCCAGCAATAGAGCTATAGCTTTTGTATTTTTAAGCACATATAGATCAGGTCTTGTTTTAATACCTCGATCTTTTACTCCATTCGCTGATAATACTTGTTTAACTTCATTGTGGATGATCTGAGCAGCATTGTTTGGAGAATAAACAAGTGTTTCATATCCAGTGCCACCTCCACTGTTTAGATGAATTGACACAAACAAATCAGCGTTATTTGTATTTGAAATATCGCATCGTTTTTTCAAGTCACTATTTTTATTGTCATTTAACGCTCTATCACTTGTGCGTGTAAAAATGGGTTTAATGGTACTAGGTAAACGTTTAGCTATCTCTTTAACGATATCGAGAGCATATTTATATTCTTGTCCATATTTGACAGCCCCCGGATCAGGTAAACCATGTCCTGCATCTAAAATAACAATTTTAACCATTACTTACCATCTCTCTTTTTAGTAATAATTTTCGACTGATCAAATAGCCCAGCTGCACTTAATCCAATCATTACACCTATTAAAATTCTCATTTTAATATCGCCATCTAAATATATAAATCCTGTCAAAACGCCAATAGTGACAGATGTTAACGGCAAGTATTTATTTGATATTACAGGTTTAGCTAACTGAGTTAAAGCTACGATAACTCCGATTAATAACGCTATATCAACCATTTATTTATCCTCCTTATTTTCCAGAAAATCGATACGCTTATGTGCTGACTTAACGCTTTCATCAATTCGAGCAACTTCTTTATCTGTATTGGTCCATCGTTGCTCATTTGCTTTTAAATCCACAACAATTGAGTTTACCGATTGATTAATATTATCTAGCTTTGTTTCTATAACGGCATTTTTAAAAGCTTCTCCTTTAACATCTTTATCTCGATCACGATTAAATGTTAAAATCCCGATGATAGCCCCTAGTACGGTGCATAATAATGCAATTAAAGCTACTGTTTGACTATTCAAATTATCACCCCGTTTACAAAATAAAAAGAGTCCTGTAAGAGGACTCTTAATCGATGCGTTCTTTCATCATAATATTGATTAGATTCTCTTGCTCTGCATTCTCGTTAGCTAATTTTGCGATTAATTCATTTTGTTTTGCGATGCTTTCTTCTTGATGCTGAATAATCTTTAATAAATCAGCATTATGATTACGCAGCATATTCCTCACCGGTTATGTCGAAATATTCTTCAGCAGTGATTTCTCCAAATGGATTTGCTTCAGTTTTTACAACAAGTTTCAATAATTCCTTGTCTGCCCAACCCCATTTATATGCATTTACCCAAAAATTCATAGACTAACAGCTCCTTTTAGTTGAATGATTTCAATTTTTAATTGCGCTACTTCTTGCCCAAGTTGACTAAGCATAACGTCTTTTTGTACATTTTTCGCTTTTTCTTGAGCAAGAGAAAAGCCCAAGCTTTGCAGCTGGGCGTCCTTTTCTTGTAATTCTTCTTTTTGTTGACGAATAATGTGTAACGGAGTTTCAACAATTTTTCTCATACTACCATCCTCCTTTTATTAATCAAATGTCATTCCAAGAGCATCTACATAAATTGGATCAAGTGCATCATTGGCCTTGATAGTAACTTTTACAGCAACAGCAAAATGACTAGATGTTTTCAGTACATTTGTAAAGTTGTAGTAATCCATATTTTTGAATTGCTCTGTTGCATCTTCCCAAGTTGGTTCGATATCAGCTGCATTATTTGAAACCTCAACCTTAATTGTCGCTTTTGTATTTCCGTCCAAAGGCAAGAAATAATCAAGAGCTGACAAAACCCGATTGGCAGCCGTATCAGAAGTGACAATAGGATTTTTCATCATGAATTGTAGTGTGTTTCCACAACGGAATTTGCGTACTGATGACCATACTCCACGAGCTGTTGTAGAAGCATCTATTGCAGCTATTCTCCAGTAGTATGTTTTATTTACAGCTAACGACAATTGAGTCGTATAAGCTACTGTACGTCCTTGTGACGCATTGTCTACGCCTTCTAACGGTATGTCAAATCCGTTAACTTTCCAACCCACACGATCTTCAAGTGACGAAAACAATAAGACACCTTGTGTGAAGTTTACGTCTTCGGCTAGTTGAATAACGAAATGTTGACCGTTATCTTCTGGATCAGTACCGACAATTGCCTCAAATATTGGATTAACACTTGTTCGATAATTATCAGCCGGAGCAACTAGCGCAGGTGCTGTCGGTGTTGCATTCGTTCTAAAATACGATTTGTCGCTATCTTTTGATAGGTTGTTAGGATCCCAAACCGTAACGACTACATAATAATCAGTACCTTCTATTAACGCATTGGACGGTACTAGGTGTCTATTGACACTTTGATTGATTCGATTGGAATTATAAACGAGTGTATTGTCACTAGTTTTATAGACCTTTAATTGATATGCAGCTTGTGCCTCTAAATCTAGATCAGCAAATACCCATGTGAATTCAGGTATTGTTCCAGTTCCTACAGGATTATTACTATCAGCAGAACCAGGTGCTACATTCGTAACGTTTGGTGGTCTGTTTGGCAAGAAGAACTCTTCAAAACTGAATTCACTGGATACGTCGTATTTGTCCCAAACTTTTACTCTATATTTATATTTCACGCCCCATGTCAATACGCTAGCAGGCACTTGATAGAACGATTGAGATGAAGCTACTTTCGTCGAATCGTGAATAGTGTTTCCGTTCGTGTCCTCGATAATCACTTGATAAGCCGATTGAATATCACCTGAGTCTGTGTCCTGAAACGACCAAACTAAAACAGGCGTAAGTGTATTGACAATAGCGATATTCGCTAAATTACCTTTTGGCTCAACAATAGAGATGCCAGGCGCTGCATTAGTTTTCGTGAATGTATAAGTACGTGTTGATTTAGCTCCTTTTGAATCCGTCGCTTCAATCACAATTGTGATTGCTTGATTCAACGGCAAGTCCTTCCACTTTTCCGAATCTAGCGTAATTTCGCGGTTTGTATTTTGAGCAACCCCATTTTCTGAACGAACTGTTGTACCATTGATTTTTTCTACAATATTAACAGCATCACTTTCAGCATCAGAGACCGTATAGTTGATAGAAAACGGTGCAGTTTTATTTCCTAAGTTTTGATCACTGCCAGAAATCACGGGGGCAGAATTCAGAACTTCAAGGACGGGGCGCCAACCATAGCCAGCGTTGCGATTAGACGACGTACTGATGTCCCAGTACCGCGCCGAATAGTAACCGCGAATAGCACGGTACGAGCCGTTTCCGGTGTATGTTTCTTGTGCCCAGGAATAGCAGTAGTACCAGTTCCAAAATTGGTTATGAGAGCTTAATCTGTCCGTACCATTTAGCGTCGAATCTAAATCAGTTGAAACTGGTACAGGCAAGCTAGTGAACGCTGATTCGTTAGTGATAATACGGTCCCATTCATTGTTTGTTGGTGTTCCACCTACGTAAGCGTCGCTTGTATTTCTATAATTTGAACCACCTGTTAACGCACGAACTTTGTATTGTTGACCGTCGATTGTTATCGTCTTTCCGAATATTAACGATTGTGCGTTTAAATCATCCCAGCTAACGCTAACAAGTAAATTTCTATCGGCAACCAATAACTTTTTGCCGTCGATGTTCACTTCACGCCACTGGATTTTGTAAGCATCACTAGCATCAGTGTCCCTGATTTCTATTGTTTGTCCTGCAGAAAAAGTAGGAATATTACCGGCACCAGGAGCACCTGATGGAGTATACCCATTTTGCCAAGGGTAAGTTGGTCTTGCTTGTTTGGACCCAGCTAAATAAAACGTACCTAATTTAATTAAATCGCCGTTTGCCAAAATGCTCATCTCCTTCAATTTTTATATATGGATATGATTCAAATATCTTTTTACAAAGATTATAAGAATTCGAATGTCTAGCATGTCCAAGCCAACTATCAACAGCTTGCTTGACTTCTTTTACAGTTAAATCTCCATTTTTGATTTTATAATTCATTGCTTTGATACGTCGTTTCATGGCCCTTTTGGATTGATCACGTACTTTCTTATGTGTCGTCCAAATTTTAAAACCATAAGCATTAACACCTTGTTTCAAAGGGAATATTTGCGTTTTCCTTGGATTCTCGCGAAGGTTTAATTTTTCACGTACAAACCAAATCATTTTCTTTTTAAGTTCCTGAGCTTCCTCTTTTGTTCGAACAACGGCTATTGCATCATCCATATAACGGACATAACAGCGAATGCCAATATATCTTTTAACATATTGATCTAATTCATTAAGATAAATATTTGCAAAGTCCTGACTTGTTACATTTCCTAGAGGTATGCCACGTTCGCCTTCTGGAGAACTATCTATGATTAAATCAAGTAGCCATAATGTCTTCTTGCAGGCTATTTTCTCACGCAATATCCGTTTTAAAATGTTTCTATCGATAGAGTAAAAAAACTTAGATATATCGAATTTAACAATCCAAGCGTCTCCCCATTCGCGTTCAGCTATTCTCATATACTTTTGAACTTTATCGACAGCTTTATGAGTGCCTCTTTCCTCTAAACAGGCATAACTGTCAGATATAAATACATTAGAATACACATCTTTAATGATTGTGTGAGTCGCAAATTGAACAATTTTATCTCTTACTCTAGGTGCGCTTATTATTCGTTCTTTCGGCTCATACACCATAAAACGAATATATTCTCCTATGCTATAGCTACCTTCTTTTAAATCCTTCCATAACCGGACCATGTTTAAGGTATCCAACATACTGAACAAAATGGCATCTTTACGGTATTTCCTCGAACCTTTTATTGTTTGTTTGTAAGCAAAAAGAAGATTATCGTAATCAATAATCTTCTCATATAAATCATCATATTTTTTTGCCATAACGGCTGCCTCCTTTCGCGCTAGGCGCTATGACTATTCATGTGTTTACGTCATACGACGAAGGATTGTGGCTCCCTTGAAGTTATTCAAAGCCATGTTGATACATCCGTAAACATATCAATCAAAAGTGTTGTTTCTAACAAGGCGGGGCGCCAACCATAGTTAGCGTTGCGATTAGACGACGTATTGTTGTTCCAGTTCCGCGCCGAATTGTTTCCGCGAATAGCACGGTTCGAGCCAAACAGCCACAACCCTATTTTTTATTTATTAGATTTCATCCAACCACCTAGGATTTTTCCTATTTCCTCTAGCTTCGCTTGAATTTGAACATGTTTTTTCAATGATAAATAATGTTGCTTATTTGCTACCGAAAACAAAACTAAAAGAAGTTTTAAATAGGCATCAGCTTCTTCTTGTAATGCGCGCCTCTTATACCTGATATTGTTTGCTAACATAATAGATCGCAGCAATGCGTAAAATGCTTGTTTGATTTCTTGACTCAAGGCGAATTTTTCAGACTTTGGAAAATTTACGATAATTGGATAAACGTCATTTAACAAAGTTTCTGTCTTTTTGTAAATGACGAGGTCTGTTGACTTCACTAGATGCACATCTCCTTAGTGTTTACGGCAAATAAATACGCTGATTCGATGCATCATGAGCACCTTGTGACAAGATAATATCATCGATAGTTTCAAAGTTCTCAACGAAAATATTACTTGTTAAACCACTTGTGACCGATGCTTTTAATAGCAAAAATTCAAAGCGAAGATTTTTAGTAATCACTTCATTGCCATCTAAAAAATCAACGACATCATTTAACCGATTGTGGGCAAGTTCTAAGCTGTTTTCAATATTATTTCCCCTTGTAGCCGTCCACTTTGTACCAGGATGAGAGTTGTCACCTTCCGGATCATCAACTTTATTAAACCAGACCGTTTTGACATAATTAAAGATATTATCCTTCAATTTTTTCAGTTCCATTTCATTCTACCTCCTCTGAAATTTGAACTTTTATTTTAAAGGCCATTTGCCAGCCGTCGTCACCTTTTTCAAAATTGACGTTTTCAGTCATTAACGCACGTCCGAATTCATCAACAGCAACAGCTTTTTCAACGGTCCCGATCGGTTCATCTTCAACCTCAATATAATGTTTGAAAAATCCATCTCGAATTACCGTTTTGATAATCGGATATTCATACTCTGCACCATTTATTGTCACGATTGCTTTTTTAATATGCCTAGATGCATCTTGCCTAATTAAATCTTCAAATAGTGGTTCTATCATTTCTGTCACTCCTCTGCATAAAATTCGCCACAAATTGGATAACTGAAGGAACGTGAATAAGACTCATCTTGTAAAGAAGAATCTGCAACTGACATATCACTCACGGATTTTATAGGCGCCATTTCTCCAGTGATCGGAAAGAATGCTTTATATTGATACGTTTCATCATTTGCACCAATATCATTTTGATGAACCGAAGAAAGAATTTCATTTATAATTTCAAATTCAACACCGTAATTGTAAGCATCGTCCGCTACTTTTGAATACAATGAAGAAATATCACTGGTCAAGCTAACGGTTTCCATTTCTCCAGTACTCAATAAACCAACGTCATAATGATATGCGTCGTCAAAAGCGTAAGTCGTTTCCCCATAAATAGACGACTGGATCTCGTTTACATCGAATTCAACTGGATGACTATATGTTTTATCTGCAATATCGATAAATCTATATTCAGTATCAAAAAACAAGAATTCTCCACCAAATTCACCGCATGTTTTAAAAATAACAGGATAAAGATAAGCCTTATCTACTAGCAAAATAACACCCTTTGATGCTATGAAAACAAAATCATCAAACCACGAACGATTATTTTTGTATTCAAGAACAAGCTCGCGTATATCTTTTAAATTCGCCCGTTTTTTAGGAAATTCCAGTTCAACAATAAAGTGGTATGGTTCTTGATCGTATTCTTTCCACTCGACAACTTCACCAGTTAGACTAACAGCTTTCAACACTTGCTCAACCGCATAAGGTGTCCCTTTTGTTCGATGAAGCTCAACTGTATTTTCCAAAAGGTTTATTTTTTCTTCTAATGTGGTTGCTAATGAAAGTCCTTCATTTAGGTAAATATGATTTTCCCACAACAAATGGTCGATAACCTCTTCTGGTAAATCTCTTGGATTAGAAAAGTTTAATTTGTATGCAACGGCACTAATTTCTTGGAGTTCTTTTGACAATAACTCAGCTAAATTTTTTACTTTTTCATCTCTTAAAAGATTAGGAGGCATAATATCTTTGAGTGAAACGTCACGCAAATTAATAATCCTCAACACCCCCAAATACAATATTAATCGATGTGCTTTGGGCGACTTGGCCTTTATCTATTTTTGTAAAAATAGGAGAGTTAACAACAACGCGTTTTGCCCCAGCCTTCATGCAATCGGAAATTAATTTAGACGGGTTAATATCTCTACCAATTTTAGATTTTTGCCATACTGCATAATCCGCAATAGCTTTTTCTATATTGCTTTTTATTAACGACATGTCAACGACATTAGATTCGATAAAATAAACGATATCCAATTCGTAGTTAACGACGTCAGGAGCACCAACAGATACATAATCAGTCAACGGGCGAACTTTCTTGCTGCTCAATACTTCATATACGCTATCGATGATTTCTTGTTGTGGTAACTCTCCATTGTCCAACAAAATCCTAACATCTGTTTCGCCTGGAGATGGACTCCATACATATACATCTTTAATCAAAGATGAGGCTGTTTTTGCCCAGTACATATAAGCGTCGTCAGATCCTGCAGTAGATAGACGTTCAGGAGCTTGATGAATGCGTTCGCGATATGGTTCATCCTCTTCTTTGTCTGACCCACCTTCGCTAATTGTGATGTTTTCAACCGATTGGATATAAGGAATGGGATCAACAAGCATATTAATTTTTCCAATGTCATAACCATTTCCAACAGAGCCGTTTATCATGCATTCAGCTTGGATATCTACATATTGTTCGCCTGGTTGAATGATCGCTTGATCAGTCGTTTCGAAAAATAATTCCCCATCTTCTGTAACCCTTGTTGACTTCGGAATAATGACTGCTGATGTTTGGATGGCTGATATTATAAATTTCATCGTAACTTTCGCTTTTTCAGCTTGCAAACGAGGCGTGTCCCAGGCATAACCTTTGTGGTCCAAAACACTATCTCGTGAATAAAAAAGTAAATTTTGCTTTCCTATATCGTTAATCAAGACGCGTTGTTCCACAATAACATTAGCAATTGATAATAAAAAAAGCCTAACAGGGTCAGCAATGGCCAATTTTCTATCTGTCAGACTCTCATATGCTGTTATCACACTTGCTTTTATCGCTTCGGGATCCGTACTAACAAACCTCACTTCAGGTAATATTGTCACAATACCACCCCCTCTTTGATTCGAATGGTGAGAATAGGTTTCAATTTTCCATCTAGTTCGTTTTCAACAAATTTAATCTCTTCTACAATCACTCGATCTTCAAATAATTGCACTTTTTCAATGATTTCGGCTACCATCCTTGCCTTAGAGATTAGATTCGGTTCATCTAAAAAGGAAATATCCACTCCAAATGAGCGAAATAAAGGGACAGAATAAATAACAGTCGAAACGATCGTATAGACATTTTGCAATATTTCTTCGACAACAGTAGCTGGGGCAAAATTAATATTCGTAGGATTAGTAGTGACAGTGTATATCATACATATTCCTCCAACTCAACAGATACTTCGCCCACTAATAAATTCCCACGGTTATCTAGGTATTTCCATTCTTGCGTAACGCTTTGTAAACTCCATTTGCTAACTCCTAAACCTTTTCCTCCAATGATAAGTGGATAACATTTACCATCTCGAACCATACTTAAAAGATTATCCATTTCCTTTCTTGGGTTCATGCCATACATAGCATCAAATCTCATTTTAAAGGAGATTTTACCAAGATCAGGCCCAAGGAATTCACTAATAGGTTTCTTGCCTATCACATCATGTTTTGCCCATCTACCTTGTTCTGATCTAGATAAAGAATCGAAAGTTTTGATCGCAGTATCTGACGTAAAAAATACAATAGGTCCAAAAGTTCCGATCATCCATTACCACCATCCGAATAAATAGTGCCTTGAACGTGAATATCACCAATAATTTTAATGGGATTGGTTGCTTTGATCGTCATAACGGATGACTTTGTATCGTACCGTATGAATGTGCCATCCTCGAACCAAACTCCCTTAATATTTTCATCTTCAACAGGTGGAGTGTCTGGTGGTATTTCTGAATAAATAGCGCCTATAATAAATCCTGTTTCGATACCGTTTTGCAAAAATGCACATAGAACTTGTTCATCGATATCAGGAATCCAGTAGTGTTTCGTTTTCATTGTTTGAGGCACAACGATTCTGAGATCGTGAGAAACAGTTTCGTCTTGATCTTCGAAAACAACTTTTGCAGTGCACCTCTTTTTATCTACCGATGAAATTGTGCCAACTCTAAGAATTTGTTGTGGTTCACTTCCTCTCGAAAACATTAATAACTCAACGCCTTCCGTATATTGAGATCAACTGTATATCCACCTCCGACCTTATGTACAGTTGATTCAATGAAATATTTATCATCATATTTTTTAAATCCCTTTACATCTACGGTTAAACCTTGAACTAACCTTACATCGCCAACCAGTGTTATCTTCCCTGTTTTCTCATACTTATTTTTCTCTCGCACAGCTTTCTTAGCTTTACGCTTAGCTTCGTCTAGGCTTTTAACTCGCTCATTTACTTTTAAACGAGGTCCTTTTTCTACGCCTGGTACGGTGTACACATATTTTAATGTTTTTTTCGTAGCAGCATCGAAATAGGATACTTCGCACTCTTTATACTCGCTGTCCGCCGTTGCTATTTTGAAAGAGTAGCCTTTGATATCCGACTCAGTTTTCACAATATCACGGACAGAGGACTTATTTTCATATGATTGCTCATCATATAAAATTAATTGGCCGTTGCTGATTTTTACGGTTATACCCTCTTTTTTTGATAGTTCTTTAGCAAAGGACAAATCCGTTTTTTTAATCTGATCTACTCGGTCATAAAAAGGATTATGGGCATCAAATAATAGGGATAATCCTGATCCAGATGCAATATCAGAAGCGATTGCTGATAAAGTTACAGATTCCCATACACGCGATCTTTTCTCGTTTTTTCCTCCAGATGCTAACGGTATAGACAATGCCTTAATTTTAATAGTATCTGGAGGTCCACTATAATCGACTTCATCGACATAAAACAAACCGCAATTTAATGACTCGGCATGGCCTTCTTTTTTCCAATTTTCTACTTCAATAGAAGCTTCAATTGAATCGCCTTTACCAGGAAGCCACGGCCCATGCCATTTCCCTTCACGATCTTGCAATGTAATCTGGATTTCATCAGCTTTGCCTTGGTTGTCAGAATAAGTAAAATCTACTAAATAAGGTTCTAAACTTGTTGTAATATTAACACCTGCGTAAGTAATTTTTACTTTCGCTCTCCTTGTATTCAAATAATCACCTCATCCAAGGTGGCTTTTCTACAGAAATTTCTTCTTTAATTTCCGGTATGCGCAAAATGATTCCTGCACTAAAAATACTAATCCCCAAATACTGAGGATTAGCATGCAACAGTTCCGTCATGTTATTTTCGTTACCATATAGTTTATAAGCAATGGTATCCCATAAATCACCTTGTATAGTTGTATAAGTTCTCATTAGAATGCCAACCTGCTTTCATCGTGGTACCATTCCTTGAATTCATCAATTGTTGATTTATTAGCATTGGAAATCTCTTTCTCCACAGCCCCTTTATCAACATTATCTCCAACCATGATAGTAGGAGAGCTTTGGAACGTAACGTATATTGTAGAACCTTCAGAAGCAGTATTACCGCTTTTAACAGCTAAAGGGCTTTGATTTGGTTGGTTAAATCCACCATCATTCCTAAATGCGCCGATTTTATCACCGGTCATCCTCCATAAATCATATGAACGTTGTGAATTATTCCAAGGGATAATCGCTTCTGTATCACCACCTTCACCAACCCAAGCTAGTTCTGGATTAGAAATAATAGCGCCATCTTCATATCCTTTATAGGATCCACCTTTTGCCATTGACTTAATACCAGGCGTGTTAAACACTGTTCCATATCTACTCTTGATATAGTTAATAGCTGCAACAGCGTTATGGATCGGATTATAAATATCATTCATACCGTTCATTTTATAAGCATTAAAGGTAGAGTCAATCGTTTGAAATAGGCCCTTTGACGGCGTTCCTTTTTTAGCATTGCTATCCCATAGGTTGATGGCTCTAGGATTAAAACCTGATTCCTTTTGTGCCTTTGTTAGCATTGCAGGGAGCCACGATAGAGGTGTATTTGTCATTTGTAAGGCTTGCGTAACCCATGACTTTACTTGGTCAGGTGCCGCTGTTCCTCCATCAAAAGAACCAAATCCATCTAGTTTCTCTTTTAAAAATCCTAGTGCCTTATCTTTAACCATGGAAAAAGTACCTTTTGCGATATCACCAAATATCCCCGAAATATCAGGTAATTCAACACCAAATGCTTCTAGTGCTTTATCTAACAATTTAGATGGATCACTAATATATCCCCAAATATCAAATGCTTTATCTTTGATATTTCCAGCTATGTTTTTAGTACCTTCCCATACCTTGGATAATAAACTATCGCCAGTACCATCTTTATAAGTAGGTAACGAATTTAAAAGATTAGTAGTATCATTACCGTTTAATACCTGTGTTCCTTTCGGCAGGTTCATTAAGGTATCTGTTGCTGGTGAAAGTCCCATTCTTCCACTTGGATCCATGAATAATTCGCTTCGTCCACCATCACCAAGTACAGCTAGACCACCAGGATGTCCGTTTGTTCCATTCGCATAATGAGGCACTTCCCAAGTAGGGATCGAAATTCCAATATTAAGGCCATTTTTACCTAATATGGAGTTTAATCCATTTACTATACCGTTTACGATCTTACCTACACCTGATAAAAGGCTATTTCCTGCACTTACAATCCCATCCTTTAATCCATTCATTATTTTCTTCCCTATTTCAAGTAGATTGATAGAACCAAGAAAGGAAATAATATTATTCATAATTGTTTCTGCTGTTGACTTAATTGCATTCCAAGCTCCATCCCAATCTCCTTGTAGTAACGATGTTGCCGTCTTAATAATTCCGGTAATAATAGCTAGTGCATTTTGAATAACAGCCATGATTAATGGAAACACAAACTGCACAATTTGAAGAATGAATTGAATTGCCGGAATCAAAACCGTCGTAATAATGGCTGCTGCTCCCTGTAAAATACCAACAACAATTGGAAGTACAGATTGAATAATCATTAAAATCACCGGAAAAACAGCTTGCACAACCTGTAGAATTAAAGGAAGTACAGTTGTAACGATTTGCATAACGATTGGGATCAAAGAGGCTATAAGTTGTATAATAATCGGTAAAACAGATTGAATAATCGACAACACAATCGGAAATACAACTTGAACCACTTGCAGGATAAGAGGTAATACAGATATAGCGATTTGCAAAATCACTGGAATAATTGCTGTAATTAGCTGTATTACAATCGGTAATACCGTTTGAACTACAGTTAATATCATTGAAAACACCATTTGAGCAACACTAGCTAATAACGGCAATACGGCCGTTACAATCGTTGTTGATAACGTAATCCAAGTCGTGAATAATTGAGAGATTACTGGCAATAACGAAGTTATTAATTGTGAAATCATAGGGATTACAGTAGACGCTAGTTGACCAAATAAGCTAATAAATGTACCGCCTAGTTCAATAAATGTAGCCCCTAGATCTGCGAAGGCTGCTCCTAGTTCTGCAAATGTAGGGCCTAAACTAGCAAGACTTGCTTGAATTACTTGACCTGTTTTAGCAAACTCTGGACCTAATTCAGCTGCCGCTTGAGCAATTGTTTGATTAAACACATCAAAAATGGGTTGCAAAGCCGTCAAAGTAGACGTAATTACACTTTGTATCGTTGACCACGCCGTTGCTAATGCATTTCTAACATCCTCATTCGTTTGTGACAGACGGTACATTGTTCCAACAAGACTAACTACTGCTCCGATTACAAATCCAATTGGCCCTGATACACCTAAGAAAGATAATCCCATAGTCACAATAGTAGGAGCCAGCATCGATATAATGCCTCCTACACTAGAAAATCCTACTTTGATCTGTTTAATAAATCCGGATACAATAGAACCCAATTCATTGTTTAACCCATTACCAAAAAATCTTGCGATGTTTTCTCCGGCGCCTTGTACATAAGAAGCTACCGCATTTAGAGCATCACTAAAAATATACCTGATATCTAGTAATCTTTCTAAACCGCCATTGAAAGAATCAGCCATTTCTCCACCTAGTCCTTGAGCAGAAGAAACTAACCTATTCCACATATCAGGAACGGCAGTTGTGACATATGCAACCATATCCGACGCAACTTCTTTTATACGACTGAACGCATTATCGACTACAGCCCTAAATTTTTCGGATCGTTTATAAGCAACAAACAATCCAACACCTAATCCAACAAGCGCAGCTACTGCAAGAGCAATTGGATTAGCCAACAATGTTGCATTTAAAAAAGCTTGAACCTTAGTCCAAACACCAGTTAAAAAGATAGCGCGTGACATTGGATTAGCTAACAACAATGTTGCAGTTTTAACAGCTAATATTGCCTTTTCTGCAATAAGTATTGCTTTAAAAGTAGCAAACGCAGCAACTAATCCAGTTATTGCAGGCAATGCGGCGTCTATTGCTCTTTTAGTTGCCTGAATCGCTGACGGTAAATTAGCATTCAGAAAATTAGCGAATGTATTCAGTTGAGGAAGAACCGCATCCGAAATTGGCAATACTAAATCCGTAAACAATATCCGGCCAATGCCCCGTATAGCTTTGCCAGGTGAAGCGAAATTCAACTTATTAATGGTTTCCATCGTACCTTCAAAGTCTTTCATCGCTTCATTTGTGCCGATCATTGCATATATTGCGTCAGATTCAAGGTCTTCCCACTTGGTCCCAAATAAGCTGACTCCTATTTGATTTGCTAATACCTGATCATTCATGTTTTTTAGTTCACCGACAACTTTACTTGCAACATCAGAAACTGTTCCGCTCCCTGATAAAAAGGATTTCCAAACGTTTTGGGTATCTTTGCTTAATAATGTCATTGCATCGCTGGTCGCCTTCGAACCATCCTTTGATCTGATTTGAAATTCCTTCATGACATCGTTGACATAGTCAAGGTTATAAACGCCAGCTTTAGCTCCACGTTCTAAGATGCCGAAATATTCTTCGGCACTATAACCCATTTTGGCGAACAATGGCGCATATTCTGCCACATTATCGAACATTTCATCGCTAAAATTTAACCCGCGCTGCGCTCCTGTCGCAAATAAATCCATCGCTTTAGATGACTCAATGCCAAAGTTTTTCATCATGTTATTAGCTGCACGTGTCACTTCATTAATGTCGGAGTCAAAGGTATCAGACAAAAGCATTGCATCGCGTGTTACACGTTCAAGTTCTCCGTTATCCAGGTCATGCATATTTTGCTTAACTTTAGAAAGTGCTAGTGTAACATCTTCGAACGAATCACCGTAATTACCACGGAAAAGGTTTTTCGCAATGCTTTCTAAGCCTTCCATTTCAGTCCCTAAACCACCAGTTTGAGCCTTTAATTTATTAAGTGATTCGGACATGTCATCAAGTTGTCCAGCCAACGAACCGAATGCAGCAATTCCTCCAATAGCAGTTGCTGCAGCACCTAATGCTCCAAGGGCTTTGTTTGCACCGCCAAAGGCATTTTTAAAACCACTCGTCAGTTCTGCTCCTAATTGGAATGCAATTTCAAATGTTTTCGCCATTATTTCCCTCCTTTCGGAAGGCTATTTTCTATTGTTTGTTTCCATCTGATTAACCGATCAATCGTTAGATCAAGAAAAAAGGAAACTGGAGTCTTTGAATTGACAGCACAAAAGAGAGCCGATCGTCTGATCAGCTCTCCTGGTTCCTTTGTCATTCCCCTTTTAGTAAAAAAACCTGCACTTTTGTGGTAATTTTAGAGTACTCAGATGCAGGTAATGATTTAATGAATTCAACAGGAACTTTAGCTGCCTTTGCGGCTAAAATTGCTTGAAATCCTTTTGACATCTCTTTTAAAGGCGTTTGAGCTGCAATTTGAGGGTTTTGAGAAATAAATTGTACCTCAGCAAGCTCAATATCATTACCTGTTAAAGAGGGCAAATCCAAATGTAATTCCGTATATTCTTTTCCTTCGAAAGTTATTTGTTTAGCAAATTTCACTACGTTTTCATCTGTTTTTTCATCAATTTTAGTTAGTTCCGCTTGTTTATTTTCCATTTATACCATCTCCTATAGAGCTAAATTTTTTCTTACTGCCTCTAGGGCATCTTTACCATTTATGAATGAAATAAAGTTAAATTTATCAATTTCCAATACACGTTTTCCGTCAATTTCTTTCTTAATGTAAGTCACCTCTAAATCATTTGCAGTTCCTGTTGTAGCACCTACTTCGAATTTCCCAATTTCCAATGACTTCGGAACACTACGAACAGAAACTTTAACACCCTGATGAATATAGACTCCATTTGCTGAGTCAAAAATTTGTTGACTTCCACGGAAATCAATTGCATGTGATTTTTGTTCCGCCAGTGCAACAGCTTCTTTTGTGATTGTTCGCCAATTCAATTTCACCGACATCGAACCATAGTGACCAATAACAGGCAAATCCATTTCACCTGAAATACCTGCACCTTTTAGCGTTTCTGTCATAGCTCCTAGTGATGGAAGTTCGACATCCACAACGCCAAGCCATGTAGTTCCGTCCAGATAGGCCGAAAAGTTAGTTAATAGATTATCAGTTTTATTCATTTTTCATACCTCCTTTACGCTGCTGCGCCGAATAGTGTTTTTAAGTAAGCAACCTCAAATTCAACTAAGAAATTAATTTCTTTTGCAGGAATCGGTGGAGTGAAGTACACATGGAACGTTATCTTCCCATCAGTTAAAGAAGTTAATGGATTTTCATCCTCCTAAAAACTCAACTCTTCCACCTAGAAGATATCCTCGCGCCGATAATCCATTCAACCAAATATTGATACTATCAATAACGGTTTCTATCAGTTTGGTATTTGTTGGATCATCTACTTTTTGCCAATATGTCAGAATCAGAGTATTTTGTACCCAGTTGAACATACGCCTTACTGGAATGAAACTATCTTTCGGGTCAGTCACTCCCGGATAAGCACCTGTTCTATTCCCCCACAGCTTCCATCCTCCGATGAAATTCAAAGCTGTTACGATCCCTTGTCCATTTAAATAGGCAGCCTGATCTTGACCTAAGAAAATTTCTTTGCCGTCTTCAAGAACCGCACTATCTGCTTGTAAATTTTTATTTGAAGGAGAAACATAAGGGATATCATCATTAATAGAATCTACATAGCACATCAGACTTGCAGCTTGCGTGCCGAGATGATACTGTTGCCCGCCTAGTGAAACCTTTGGCCAAAACACATCTTGATAAGTAGAAGTGAGATTTTTTAAATTTTTATGTTCAGCTACTTTGGTATAGTCTGTAACCTCGGTTGTAGAAATATCAACGTTTGCCGTAGCTTTGAATAATCCATTAATACTATTTGCTTTTGCTGCCATCACTGCCGCTACTGCAGAATTAGTTGAAAATTTTGGTGCCACAATTTGACCTGGTACTAAACGGAAACGAGGAAATACCTGGTTAACTAATTCAAGCCCTTTATAGTCTCCGTTGACGCTAACTCCACCGATGATATCTGTATAATCAACAGAAGACGGGTCAAGTACATCAAATTCAACTGAAATAGACGTATCCGGTGTTGAAACAAAGATATGAACATATCCATCATCGTCGAACTCTAATTCATAGTCACTTTCAGTCAATGGCGTTGTGCCACCTTCTCCTCCTTTTATCACAAGAGAATTAAGCAAAACTCCTTTTGTTTTTAAAACTGCTTCTCCATCCGTAACAGTTAATATTGTTGGATCTCCTGCTTTTTTATGAACTTCAGGATCAAGTACGTTTACAAATACAGCTGGTGCTACATTAAACAATGCATAGTGAGACGACATAAATTCACATAGCGTATAATTTTCAAAATCATCACTATACCCAAATTTCTCTACAGCTTCTGCGTATTTATAAGCTAAGATTGGTTCATTAACCGGTACGTGCCCTTTGACTAAATTAACTGGGGCTGTTCCAAACACAACAGGCAAACCAGCAGAAACATTTACTGGAGCAACTAAGGAAGTAGGTATTTCTTGTGAACCAACTCCATGTTTATAAGCCATATTTATTCACCCTTTCCATTTAGAAAATCTACTACTTTTTGATAATCACGATGCTCCAAAGTACCTTTTTTACCGACTTTTGGCTCAATTTCAGTGAATTTGGTTACTGGAACGAAAAGTTTTTCAATCGTTGGACATTTATCAATTAACTCTTGAATATGGAATGGAAATTCATTTTCGACCACGGTATATTGATTCAATTGAACCGAACCTGGTCCGACATAAATGCGTTGTTCTTTCTTTTCTTGCTGCACTTCAACTGTTGTCTGTTGAACTTGCTCATTAGTTTTCTTTGCTGATCTACTCTTTACTGTAGAATTAGTTTGTTCTTGAACTTGCTCTTTAGTTTCTTCCATGTAAAAAACCTCCTATATCAGTTCGATTTAACGTATGAGATTTCCATGTGCTTTCTACACCTGCAAAAAAGTGTGGATACGTATTTTCATCATGCACAACCCATTTAAGTGGATATTCCAGCAAAGCTTTTTGATTTACATTAGGTGTTTTGTCAAAATCATTTAATATCAGCTGCATCGCAGACATCACATCTTCATATCCTTCACCATTAAAACCTTCATTACGGACTCCGATAATTAGCTGAATTTTAGTCCCCATCATGTCGAAATTACTGCCTTTTTCACCATTATCCAATTTCACAACAACGAATGGATAAAGTGAATTTTCGGTACTTCCTGACTCATCCGAGTAGTCGAATTCACTCGTCATTTGTTCGGGTACATTTTGTTTGTAGATGTTAAAAGTGACTTTTTCATTTTCCAACGTAGGTAAAGGGAAGTCAGTAAACAAAATTTGTAATCTTTTAATCAATTCGTTTTGTAAATCTGCAGGTGTCACCTTGATCCACCTCCTACAGAGGCTAGTATTCTATTAATTTCATGATCTAAACGGCGTTCAAATGTGTTTTTCGCTTCCTCATTGATATTTTCCACGATGCCTTCATTCCTCAACATTTGTGGAACAGACGGTCCAAATAATCTGTTTATTGGTAATCGATCTTTACCTTGTCTTTTGAATACTTTTACGCCAGACAAATCTGCTATAAATGCACCTAAGATTTTCTTAAAACCGTCTTTTTTAACAGCTATTTTGAGTTGTTTCTTTCGTTTTGGCTGAACGGTTCTAGGAGACACTTTAAAGCGATCCAACGGAATTAATTCACCTTTAGATCGAACCTCAGCTTGTAATTTAGAAGTAGAAGCTTTTCTGGTATTCAAAGTCGATTTAACATCACCGGCTTTGATGTGATATTGCTTACGAACTTCTTTGCTTACATTTGACGTGACATTTGTTACAGCTCTATTTAGTGCTGACGAAATCGCATTCGGTGCTTTATTAGAGAATTGACCAAGTTTTCGTTGCACTTCTTCCACCATTTGGGCGTCAACACTAACAACTACACTCATCCTTGGTACCTCGCTAATGTGATAGAAAGTACTCCTAATTGTTCTATTACGCTTAAAATCCGATATTTTTTATCATTAAATTTCATCAATTTATCGGCTTGTGGAATATGATTGAAATACGATCTTTTCACATAAAAAAGAAGCTCCCCTTGTGCAAGCTTCTCTGCATTTTTCATATTTTGCTTTTTTAAAGCTTCTTCATCCATAACAACAACCATTGGTTTATCGTTAATCATAACGTTTTCCCCAAATTCACTTTCATTTAAAAAAACATTATCGATATCATCAGCAAGAAAATCTTTGAAAGTAGAGATTTCCATAAAAACTACTCCTCTTCAAAAAAATCATCGACTTTATTTTGTTCGACAATAAGAGCAATTAAGCTTTTCTTTCCAATATTCCCTTTGAACTCAAGTCCAACTGCCGCTGCTGTTTCTTTCAAATCCTCATAGGAATAACTTTCATCTAACAGTTTTGCTGGATCTTCATCATCAACAGGATGGATTTCTCCTACATTATCAAGATTAATGACATCTTTTCCATATGAAGGAGATATTCCATGCGTAAAAAAAGCGACTCCTAAATCAACTAGACGCTGCGCTTCGTCTTTTTTAATTTTTTCAATCGTTTCTCCAACTAAATAGTTTTTTCCGTTGTGCCGGACGTTTCCTTTTAATTCAATAGCCATTTCTCATCGCTCCCTTACAGAACTTTTGCTACATACCAAGAATCTACTTCATGAGGAACTGGCAATGGCTTACTATTCAATTGCAAGAATCGGGAAGCAGGATTTTTCTCAATCCAAGAATCTGGAACACGAGCACCTTCGTAGGTAACGAAGTTTTGAGTTCGATTATCTGTTAAA
>CAVRXV010000011.1:0-227347 GCA_963725255.1 uncultured Gammaproteobacteria bacterium
CTCTCTTGAGCAGACAGAGTTATGCTTTATCTGCAGAGATTCGCAAAAGACATTTTCTAAAAAAGTTCAGTAATAGCCATTGGTGGAAATTTTTAATAGCGTTGGCCGAAAATGTGCCGGGTGAAGGTGAACAGAAATTTGTAGACGTCCTTATTTTAGAAATGGGGCCTGGCACACGAATTCCGAATGGATGGCGCGAAACCTGTGCAACAATATCGAGCTATGTGACACGATGGATGGAATGGTATCCGGACAAAATACAACGTTTAGGATTTGGTGTTTCTGGCTATGAGGATATTCAGAAAAAAGCACAGTCGTTGTTAGCAATGATGTGTAATGATAATGTTCGAACAGATTTTCATGCGTGCACAACCTTAAAAGAATGCATTGCTTTAGTGGAAGATAAAAACAAAATAGTTGCACTCCAACATTACGATGATTTAGATCGGCTCTTTTCTTGTTTAATTCTTTTTGAGTTTATGAGTGTAAGACCAGCCCATGATCGCTTGAATTTTTTGATACGTACACCTTTTGCACGAGGATTAACCGGAGAAGGATTAATTGCGTTAGAGAGTCAGTTTCCTGGACTATTTCCAGCGTTGGTTCGAGAAGCAATACGGTTATTCCAGATTGAGGTAAAGCTAGCAGCAGATCAACAACGATTAGAAGCGATTGAGCGGATTTTGGGACGATTAACCGAAGCTGATATTTTACGCTATATTGGTACTGAAACAGACACACCACCATTTATATCTCGCATTCCTCTTCAACGCCAAATCTTTATCGATGCACTACGTTCGAATTATGAACACCTACTTACCAAGATGACAATCGTTATTCTAGAAAGACTTGAACATCAGAATAAACATAAACGTTATAGAGAATTCAAAGATCTTCTAGTCGTACCTCATGTTGTTCAAAATTCTTTGATACTATCTAAAATAGGATCTGAAAATATTTTGTCTCTTTTCAATTTACTGTCAGAAAGTGATGTAGCAGAAGTCATTAACAAATATGTTTTATTGCAACCCTATTGCAGTGTCGAAATTATGCAAGAACTTCTTAAAGTTGATGTTGGTCATTCAGCTTTAGCCAAGGTATTTTTATCGAATAAAATACTCTTAGATAAACTCAGCGATGATCATATTTTTGCCTTTGCACAGCATCTTATGTATTCGGATTTTGAGGACGTTTTGAACAATCATGCATTGCAGGAAAAACTTCAGACATTTCCTGACAATGCCTTGCTGATGAGGCTGGCTAAATCAAATAACAAAGCTCGGTTAGGCAGATATATTTTACGTAATACAACTGTATCTTTGCTACTCACAGCCGACCAGGCTATTGAAGTTTATAATTACACTCCCACCTATTTTGATGAACCGTTTATCAGCAACATCGCTCTCATGGATAAGTTATCATCCGGTCAACTAATACACCTTTTAAGATATTGTGGTAATAAGTTTGATCTCACTGTTGTCCAAGGTCGCCTGCACAAATTTACAAACAGCGATCTTGTACTATTAGTTCGGAGTAAAGTGTCTAAAGATACAGCCACCGAGTTGGGTAACTATTTACTTGAGTCTCTTCCCGCACAAATCGATCGTCGTGTTTCGCCAGATATTGAACCTCATTATCGACTCAATTCTGACGTATTATGCAAGTTGGGCTGCGTTCACCAACAGCTCGCCTGCTATATCTTAGATCATTATGGCGATAGGTTGAGTACCAACGAATATGTTCTTATAAGAGATCATTACCCACTGAATTCCTATGACTCTAACACTCCTATTCGTTTTGCGATTGCAAAAGAACAAGAAAAACGTTTGGAAAGATTGAAACGAACCTCCAAGGCATCAGTTACTAACTCGAGCCCTACTGTCACCTCTCCGTCCACAATTACACACAAAAAATCCACTCCTTCCAATCATAAAACGCGCAAAGATCCGCATGAACCAAAACCGACACAAGAAACTTCTTTATTATCTGAGGATGAATGGTCGTGGGTTTATTTTATTATCCAATTACTGTGCGTAATAGGTGCCGTATTCGGGCTCCTATTAGCAATCAGCGGCATTGGTTCAGCAGCCGGTATCGGTATTGTGTCGACTATCACACAATTATTTTTTGCATCACTACCAATGAGTCATGCTTTAGCTGCTGGTATCGTGGGCCTCGGTATTTTTATTGCGTCTTCTGTTGGGTGGTTAGCCGCGGATGACGCTAAGCAAAATGCGTTAACCTTGAAAAATAAAACTTCAGAAGTTGAGTTGAGTCATAAAACTAATGACGCGCAATTCAACAAACAGCACGGAATTGCGTTCAATTATCCAAATAATCCCACAGCACAACCAGGCAAAACTACGCATAACAAAGAAGGGGATTCGAGTAATGATGGTGCTGAAGAAGAAATGCTTGTCGATCCTGAGTTTTGCCGAAGTTATAATATCACTAACATCTGATTTACCACTAGGCTAACAGTAGTCAGGCAATAACTTTCATTTCATAGAATCGCGCCGCATGGGTATTGTATGTGCAATAATAAAACCGGCGCTTAATGATTAGCGTGAAAATGGAAGCTTGATTGGGAACTTTCTTGTCCCTGAGCCTGATCTCCTGGGGCATTTTCAAGCCCTTGGACGCCATCTTCTGGATCGCCTTCACGTTGATTATTGTTTCTCTGCCCTTCTTCTTGCACTAAAACTTCTTGGCCGTCGGCACGTCGTCCTGCAATATCAGCATTGAGAGCTGCATTGTTAGCTACTGCAATAGCTTGCCCTTGCTGGCCAACTAAAGCATCGACTATGGCTGTTAAATTCTCTAAGACCGATTCGTGTTTGGTGATGGTATCTTGCTGATATTCTATCTTTCTTTTCAATATTATATTTTCAGACTCTAAAGCTCCTACCCTTTTCTCTAGAACATTAATCTTAATGTCTTTATCAGTAATCTCATCTTGAGAGTTGGCTGTAGATTGCCCCCTTCCCTCAAGCTTTTCGAGACGCTCATCAGTCTGCTGATGTTTTGTAGCATGTCCATCAACACGCTGTTTTACTCTCGCAATCTCCGCCGCATTTTCTTCCGTTTTCGCCCTCAGATCAGTGATCGCATCTTGTATGTTTCTCAGCTGCTCTTCAGTAGGTTGATACTCCGATAAAATCCCTGCCAATGTGTGATGGCTAAGACGCTCCATCTCCTCTGCAGAAATTTCATACTCGACTCCTACTTTATCTAACTTAATGAGTCTTGTTTCAGCATTTTCTTTTTTATAGCCTTGTATTTTTTCTTGAATTATTTCAAGAAATTTCTGCCCAATAGGATAATAACCAAAACGATCTCCATCCGTTGTGATCCATTCATGCTTATTATTATCGCCTGATGTTTTATATTTTACATTGAAATCAATGATTTGATTACTATTTCCGTAGCATCGAAATCCGCGTCGGCGGATAACATCGATAGCCCATTCATCATCTGATTGATCGCGTAGTTCTCGATGGGTATCTTCATCACCGGTGAATATAACAAGCCCCCTATCAATTTTCACAACTTCGCTACTGACAGGCTCTTTAGCTAATATCCAATGCGAAAATTCTTGCGCCACGCAAGACCAATCAATCATGACATGTGAATCATAACAAAATTGATTAAAATGTTGCGCAACCGCATCTGCTAGAAGCTCAACCTCGAATGGATTGTTAACTTGTCTTTCACAATCTGAAAAATTGTGTGCAAGTTCCGCAGCAACTTTATCAGTGTTTATTGCAATGGCGAGCTGATCAAATTTCTTAAAAAATACAAGAAGATCAGCCTTGTGTTCTGATTGAAATAACGCAAACAAATAATAGATAAAATCCCATAGCGTTCTCATCATGGTTTCTGTGAAACCGTGTTTTTGATATCGCCAATAAAGCTCGTCGCTGAGTTCACTGCCTGCTTGACGTATTTGAGCGATTATATCCAGTATTATTTTTAAGCCCATTGAGCTTACATAGAGTTTTTCAAAAACTTCTATAATTTCCTCAGTCTTATGAAAGCCATGATTAAAATTATGAAGTGCAAATTTCATCGTTTTTAAAATTTCCAGAACACCTAAAACAACACCAGCCGTTGAAGAAACCAGTACGAGCAAATGCAAAATATGGCTAAGTGTGTCCCAAACTGATCCATGATGAACTTCAACTTTCTGAGTTTTAAATTGAACACCTAAGCTGTGCAGTCTTAGCTGCTCGATGTGTGCACGAATATTTTGATGAAAAATTGTTTGAGCGGATGGTTCACTAGATCTCAGAAATCCCAAAAAACTTTTTCGTATGTCAATATACTGATCAAGTCTTGGTCGTAGTGCTCTCAACTGTTGCTTGTATCGATGTTTGTACAGTGTGAGTAAGCTCGATTTGATTTCTTCCCTCGTAATGGCGTTATTTTGCGAGAGATCTAAAACTACCATATTTGTATTGACGGTGAGCATTCTAACAAGCGTTTTTAAATCTTTATCATTCACTCCGCACGCAGCTAATATCAGTTTTTGTAGAGTGGAATTCTTTGCTAGTGACTTAGCCAGGAGTTGTACACCAGAACTCGAATAAAATGTTCCCCCGCCTAGCTTTGGATTATTCGAAAGATCTAGTATAGCTAAAGAGAGATACCCACCATTAAAGCATTCACTTAATTTACTAAGAAAGCGATAACCCAATGAATTACTAGAAAGTGATAGGGAAAATCTCATTTGCAAGGTTTGATGTGTTGAAGTATCTGATCCATAAGCTGCATGAGAATCTGATTTAGCCACTTCGCTATTTTTTATTTGAGGTGCTACAGGTGCATGTAAATGAGAATATTGACTAAATTGCTGGATCAACAGAGTTCCTTCATCATCTGTTAAGCTAAGTTCGGTTAATGTGATGTTCGATCTGGAGGTCCGAGCAGCTTCCAAAACAATACCATTTAAATGAGATGCTCTTTTTTTAGGTAAAACTTTCTTGTCTTGTAAAAGTTCTTTAAATTGTTCTATTAATTCTCCATCAGTCCTCATGATATGTGAATCTTTATTCTCTTTACTCAAAAAATATTTCACATTGCAGTCATTTAAATCAGTTCCTGCCAGATTGCTTATGAGTAGAGGAAGTTTAAGTTTATTTCGTTTTAAAAGTAATTCCATAAATACAATTTCAGATCCTAGAGTAAGTGATTTATTTTCGGAAAGATCAATATTAGTTAATGTAGAATCTGTTTCCAAGATTCGTACTAGAACTAAAAAATCACCATCACCAAAATTGGTATTTTTTAATCTGAGCGTGTGAAGTGTTTTGCTCGTATTGAGCAATGTCAAGAAAGTTTGTAAACATGATTTACGATTGGATCCGCAACCTAACATTGAATTGTTACTCAGATTAATACATGTAAAATGGCTTTCGCTAACCAATTGAGATAATGCAAGTATTGAGTAATATCCGAGGCAATCATTGCCAGATAAATTTAATGATGTGGGAATGCACGGATTATTGACACCAAAATTGCTACCCTGTTTATGAATAGAGGTGATCGCAGCAATGAGATATCCTACTTGAGTGTCATTTAATGATAAATCTTGTATATCAATAGTGGATAAAGCTGCTGAGGTAGATGGTCTGATATAATGGAGCGATAATGCAACAAGTAACAATTTCATATTTTTTTCTAAATTCTCAGCACCTTTTGTTTTTTTCAAGGTATCAATTGTAGATCGCAATACATCAGTGAAAACCCTTTTTTTTCGTGCAGTTTGTAATAAGAATTCTATGGAATTTACTTCATCACATATTAATTCAGGATCGTTATTTATTATGGTTGTATTATCGGCGCAGCTGTAATTCTTATGATCTATATCACTTTGAATATCGTTGATTGTTTTTACAAATACATTTAGTAAAAGTCCACAATTAAGGTTATTGATATTGTTAATTAACAATTTTATTTGTTCTGAATAAATGCCGTTTGTTCTTTCTAAGGCTGATATCAAAAGAGATTGAAAACTTTCAGCATCAATTAAACCTTTGTACCGATTTAACCATTCGAGAAGAACACAAAATCCACTTAAAGCAACTGAGAGATAGAGATCCTTATATAATGAGACAATTGCTTTCCGTTGCCGGTCTAAAAAGTGTTTAACACAATACTCAAAAACGTTCATAAATATAAAACTTTTTCTTCCCTTGTATTCTAAGGCAGAATATAAAGCTTTTCTATTTTCTTTCAACGCCCAGGGAAATGCGTTGATGTAACTCCATTCTAGTAGGCAGTCAATTACCTGGCTTGATTCAAGTTTAGAACGATCAGCTGAGTAGTAATCTTCTGCATCTCCAAGCAACTCATAAAGATTATCGTCACCGGGTTTACGATGGATTATTAGGCTGAAAATATCGCTGTAGAGTGTATGTAATTCAACAATGTCACGTTGTTGTAAATTAAGTTTGATATTACTATAAGATTGAATTAGTCGTTTTAGCGTTTCATAGTTTTGAGTTTTTGTTACATGAAGTGCACATGACTTAAATTGTTCCCAAATTTCTGCTGGACACTGCTGTGCAAAATAACTGATGTGGGAATTAATAAGTGCTGCATCTTTGGATGGATCGGATAATTGAGTGAGATAATGAAGAAGTACGCAATGCCCATTAGGGTCAATCTTACTGGATAGAACTCCCGCTTCTTTGAAGTGCTTAAGCCTGGCATCATCGTTATTTTCAATGGCTTGAATGACATCACTAAATTTAGCCGTGTATTTTGTAGCTATTTTAGCGAACATCTTTTGACCTCCAATGATAACGAGTTGAGAATGTCAAAAATCTTAACAGAAATCACATTTTTGCATTGAATGTACGACGAAAATATAGCGAAGATCTCAAGTGGCTGTAGGAAATCCGCCATCAATGAGCCCTTAGAGTCAGAAGAGAGATGGCTCAAACCTTTATAATTTAAGATTATCAGGATTATTTGATATTGAAACATAATTGAGTTGATTGGTAAGCGTTCAGCTATCTACACCCATGCATAGCTTTTCTACAGCTCAAAAAATTGCGGCAGTAATTTCCGATAATCTTCTTCTCCCAAGCAATCTCTTATCTTATTCAGCAGGGTGCAAAAATATGGATACGGTTCAACTTTATTTGCTTTGCACGTTTCTATTAGTAAGTACAATGTCGCTGCCGCTTTTGCTCCTTCCAGACTTCCTGAGAACCAATTTTTGCGACCAATTACAAATGTACATATCGCATTTTCCATGAGATTGTTGTCTATATCTATTCGACCATCTTCTAGATAACGCGTTAATTCTTTCCAGTTACTTAAACAATATTTTATTGCTTTTCTCATCTTTCCTTGTTCGGAGGTTTCCTTGCAATGGTGATCAAGCCATTTTTTGAATAATTCTAAATCATTTCAGATTTCTTTTTTCGTAATTCATAGCGTTGCTCGTTCGTTAAACTATTTTCTCGCGCTTCCTTTTCTACTGCGTATAATTGCCAATAAAACTTTATCGCCTCAGTTGATAATCCTGTAGCATTGTTTAATTTGCTTAATTCTGCAAACGGTCTTCTTGCATGTGCATGACACCCTATTAACACTATCTTTGCTGTTTTATTTACCCAGTGATATCCCGACCGCTATACCCCTCCAAAAATCGTTGTGGATGTATCCCCCGCGGGTCTCCTGATAATCAAAAATAATACTGGGGATTTTTCCTGTTCATCAATCAGCAATTTCCACTTTTCATGACGTTCTGTAACTGTCAGTTTCTCCATGACCAACCTCCATAATAATTTATGGAGATGAGGATATAGCTAGCTTTGATCAATTAAAAGATGTATTTGGCAGAACGCTTACGCTTCATCTGCGGATACATTGGGTTTGTAAAAAACGCCATCATATTGCGCAACTGCATGCATGCCTTGTGCATTTTTCTTGATCTTTTTTTTATACCGATCACAGCAATGGAGCTCAAGAGCAGTCTCTTGATCTATTAATCCGAAATCTATGCATTCTCCCACAACATTTGTAAATGGTTTAAAAACATTTGCTCGCTCATTAATTGGAGCCTTCAATAATTTAGTTCGAAAATCTTCATATTCTGATTTAAGTGATTGCACTTCACCGGCTAATGTAGGGTAAAGTGCCTCCAAATCCGTTTTAATTTTTGTCAAATGCTCGATGATACGATTGAATTGATCTAAATCTGGGTGATCCTGACGTAAATCAGTGACTGAGCAAATTGCAGTTCGTTTTTCTTCATCAAACAAATCAACTGGCTCAACGATGCAAGTTAACTCTTCTTTTAATATAACAATAGATTTATCTTTTGACTCCTCAAATAGAACAAGAGCCTCCTTAATTCTTGCCACTGCTGCAGCGAAAAGAGCGGGTACTTTTGCCAATGATCGAAGTTTAATGTTACTGAAAGAGGGGGCCCTCGCCTATTTCCTATACCTACGGTCTAAGGTATGGCAGATATCCTACAAATATTATGGCTAAAATCGCATATTATTCTCATAAATATTTATGTATAATCATGTTTCTATATTAATTTAATTATATTTTGTATGGTTATTTATGGCTCTATTACTCTTTGAAACGCTATAATTAGTCAAACAAATAATGTAAAACAGCAATATGAGGTGTAGGTATGAAAATTAAGAAAGGTATTGATCTGAAAGCAAATGAAGAATTGTTAGAATCGCGAGGTAAGGAATTTCCGAGTCATCATTCTAAATATGAGGAATGTGCGCAACAAGATGCCAGTTGTGCAAATGATCCTAATACAGCAATGATTGATGATGGAACATATCAGCAACGAATTAATATTAGGGCGCAAGCAAATGAACTTAACATAGAGCTCAATTCAATAATTATGCTCCAACGCAATTCTGATCTTGGAATAGCATTAAGAAAGCTTCAACGTGAACTACTTAATATGCCTCGAACAGATACAAACTTAGAGACGGCCGTAGAAATCATGACAACTATTATCAATACTATACGTCAAACTAACATTGAAACATCTCTGTTATCTATGGAAACGGATGATGATCCCGCTGTTACTAGACTTTTGGATAAGTGTGAAAAATCATCAAGATCTCTCAATCTTTCAAATAAGCAACCAAATGCCATTGATAACCTTGTCAAAAAGTTGGGCGGAAAGGGGCCAATGTGGGGTAAAGTACTTGGAATAGTTTTGATTATTTCAGGGATATTGCTTGGAACGGCCTGCGCTGCTTCTATGATAGCAACTGGAATGGGAAGTAGCATCCCTGCTGGATTTGGAATTACTTACTCATCATCGCTTCTTGCAACAGGCTTTTCTTTTTTTGGGATTGCAGTTGGGGGAACGACATTATATGCAAGTCGAGATACCGGAATTTCAAAAACAGTACAAAATGTTGCTTGCGCTATGAGCTAAAAAAATTGATTTAAGCTACACTTCAATCAATGTCATTTTTATTTTGTTCAAGATGCTTAACAAAATAAACAGTACCTGCATACTAGCTCAGTCTTAGGATGTGTTACTCTTTATATCAATTGGAATAGGTTTATTACGATGGCTCTAACAATATATGACCCATCCCCTTCGCTTTATTATGAGCAGTTAAAAAATTAACTCTACTACGCAGCTCTCTAAGACTATACTCACTTTCTTTGGTAAGACCGTTGCTGAGCTTGCTGCGCTGCCCGTTGCTGAGCCTGTTGTTGAGCTCGCTGTGCGGCTTGCTGCTGAGCGCGCTGTTGCGCTTGCTGTTGGGCTCTCTGCTGGGCCACTTGCTGCTGGGCGCGCTGTTGCGCTTGTTGTTGAGCCTGCTGCTGCGCTCTTTGCTGAGCTTGCTGTTGTGCCCGTTGTTGAGCCTGCTGCTGCGCTCTTTGCTGAGCTTGCTGTTGTGCCCGTTGTTGAACCTGCTGCTGCGCTCTCTGCTGAGCTTGCTGTTGAGCTCTCTGCTGAGCTTGTTGCTGCGCACGTTGCTGAGCCTGCTGCTGTTGGGCTCTCTGCTGGGCCGCCTGCTGCTGGACGCGCTGTTGCGCTTGCTGTTGTGTACGTTGTTGAACTTGCTGCTGGGTTTTCTGCGCTGCTTGATGTCGGCCAGCGTGTGACATTAATTGTTGAGGGGGCTGCTTCGCGCGATTCGCTACTGTTGAGAATGCGCGTTGCTCTTGCGCTTTCTGTATTTGCTGTTGTTTCATCCGTGCGTTGGGATTATGGTTGATCTTCGATAGCTGCCTCGACTGTGATTGATTTGACTGGAAGCTAGGCTTTTGCGAGCCTTGAATTTGTGGTGTCTGTGGTTTTTGTTGTTGAAAAAAATTCAACGGGGGCTTGGGTTGATAATTTACATTAAAAAATAAACCCGACGTGGCAGCTCGAGGATTTTCTCGTTGTACGAAAAATGAGGGAGAGCGAACAGTGCTTTTTGCAGGTTCTTTGACTTCTCGGCGCACCAACGGTTGAGAAGTTGGCCCCCTACTGGATTGGACCATTGATTTTTTTTGTCCAACAATCTGACGATGTTGAAAAGATCGGATCCTCTCTTGTAAAACCCGCTCGCGTTGCTGCTTTTGCTGACGCTGAAATTGTTGTTCTAATTTTTTCTGATTTTTTCGTTCTTGAAGAGCTCTTTGGGCCTTTAAGATAGCTTTTATTTCTTGTTGTGTAATAACCATTTTCTTTCCTGCATTCGTATTCTGATGTCTATTTTTTTCAAGGGCAACCTTGCCTTTATCGATTGAGAGCGGATGCGGTTTTAGACTATTATTTGAGTTTCCTCCGCTTGATTTCCCTGATTTACCATAGGCAACATAGGGATCTTTAATGCTGTCAACAATTCCACCTTGTTCCTCATCGCTGGAGTGTTGCTCCTCCGATTGAACCGCGGGTTTTGAATAGGGTATACAAGCTACAAAATTACGAGTGCTCACAATATCATCAACAGTTTCTTTTCGTTTATTTTTTAAAGATAAATCAGCGCCTAATTTTTTTAATTCTTTTAATACTAAATGTCTATTATGTTCCGCGGCATTATGAGCCACAGTATTTTCGCGATGATTTTTCATACTCAATAAATGATGGACTGGTTCCCCGCATTTTAACAAACTGTTGATAAGTGGCTGATGTCCGTTTTTAACCGCTTTATGTAATAATGTATTTAGCCTTTGTGATTTACCCATGGGATAGCAGCGCGATAGCATCCGTGCGATTTGAGTAGGCGTAAGAAGCGCTTGTGCTCGAGAAAATACTTTACAAAAATCATTATAACGATTAGATAAAACAGTTTTCTCGAAATAATGAGGCAGCTCTTCTACCGTTAGTGCATCATAATTAAATTTATCTCCAACTTTAGGATGGTCACCATCTGGGGCGCCAGCAGGCAATGCCCATTCATGATAACCTCCGCGGTTTCTATAATCAGGATGAAAGGCACGCCAGTGTTCTGAACGGGAAACATGTTGACTTCGAGGGACTAATCTCATTACACCCAGTCTGCCATCTACGACCGTTGCAGAAGGGCAATGTTCCCAAGTAAAAAATTCGGGAGATCCTCTAGGAGATTTATTTATATTAGCAAGTATTTTATCATTTAACATACCTTCTACTAATTGAATACCCTCCTTACTCAAAAGCCCAAGCTGAGCCACTAAAGCTCGATTACAAATTTCATTATGATCTTCACGACTCAGCCCAAAATCAGATTGATTTAATTGAAGTTCGAAATAACAGCTATAAGTCGATTTCTTTTTAATACTGCCCTTATGATCTTCTATTTCATTCTGATTAGACTCAGTCTCACCGATCTTCATAAGAATTCTCTAAAAATTCCTCTAAAGAATTACTGAGCCAAATAGATGCATAAGGCATAGCATCAGGATCATCAAGATCTGATTCATCCAATTCGTCGTCAGTCACCATATCACCGCCGTAGAGTAACCTCCAAACTTGTGATTTACCTTCTACCCATTTTAGGTACAGTATACTGTCACCACTTCCATCTGCAAAAGGTAAAGTACCCGAGCCTAAATATTGTGAAAATCCATCGATCGCATACCATATGTTCGCATAATCATCATAGTTTTCATCAACTATATAAAAAAAGCTGATAGTAATATCATATTCTTCAGTTTCATATACCATATTAGACCTACCGCCATTGTAATTCTTAAATATTTCCTTCAGCATCGGAGGAATAGGATGTCCATAGTGATGTTCCAATTTATCAATTTGAGCTTGGGAAGGTTTCGGGATTAAAGCACGATGATAAGACTTTTCAAGCTTCAATTGACTTACATCAAACGGCTTTCCTTCTCTCTCTTTTTTGGTCCTTTCTATGGCTGCGAGAAGTCGTTCGCGTTCTATGTCATCCTTTGTCTTGACAGTATCAGGGGTAGGTAATTCCCGTTCCCGTCTTAACAAATGCCAAATATCATCATCTTTGACGACATTGAAAACTGTTTGACGCAAATTATTGCGTATATTGATATCAGCTCCATGGGCTAATAATAACTCAACAAGCTTATAATTATGGTTCCCAACAGCGATAATTATCGGTGTATTACCCTCTTCGTCTTGAATACTAATATTAGCACCTTGCTCTAAATAATGTCTGATTTTATCCAGCTGAGGGTGATTGCTTTTTACTTCAGCTAACATGTCTACTGAAACTTGATTATTTTCTGTATTACTCATATAACTACTCCTTGCTTTAAACAGATTGCCTACCGGTAACTAATGATATTGTACCACAATCAGAGTGATAGTTGATCTGATACTGGTAGTTGAGATACAGCCTTATCTGCTGACTGTTGATCTCTCATCTCCTCTTCTGAATCTACTAGGTCACAGCTGACACCCCCAGCACTTTTATTATTTGAAAATAAACGATATCGTTCGTTAATTAAATCTCTTTCTGATTCAGCATTTGTTTCTGAATCTACGATATCTGCGCGACTTACTCCAGCGGCTAATTTTAACAACTCCAGAATCTCGTTATTTTGGACAAGATCGAAAACACTTTTGCCATCCATCCGAATGAGTGAAGTATCCGCTCCATTAGTCAACAACAATGCCACTACATCAAATAATCCTTTCTCCACTGCAACCAAAAGTGCCGTATTACCTCGATGGCAACGAAAATGAACGAGGTTTTCATCAAAGT
Source organism: uncultured Gammaproteobacteria bacterium (assembly GCA_963725255.1). Classification (GTDB taxonomy): domain Bacteria; phylum Pseudomonadota; class Gammaproteobacteria; order JAIEPX01; family JAIEPX01; genus JAIEPX01. The sequence goes on from CAVRXV010000011.1 coordinate 13,170, forward strand.
TCAAAAGCAACTGCAATGATTCGCATTTTGCAGACTGTGTTAAAAAAATCAGTTCATAGCCCATCAATATGGTATAAATGCCTGAATTACGTGATGCATAGTCTCGAGCGGTTTTACCTTTTACATTTTTAATTAATGGGTCAGCACCATATCTTAACAAATACTCTGCAATCCGCTCATTATCCATATCTACAGCTAACATTAATGCTGTAAAGTCTTCAGCGTTTTGATAATTGATATCAGCACCACACTCAATAAACGTATCTATTTTTCTCCCGGTAATATCATTGGTAGCTATAGCATCCTGCATGAGTTCACTATATTTCACTCGAGTTGATAGTTTTTCCAGGTGAATAGCACGTTCTCGATTTTTCAAAAGTTGATATAGCATAGAACTCTTTAATGCAATATCACTAGCCAATTGACCCAAATGATTTTTGATACAAGGATTAGCGCCGTGCTGGAGTAAAAATTCTGCGAGACCTTCCTGGCCATGTATAATACTGGATATTAATGGAGTAATGCCATCATCATCTTGAAAGTCGATATTAGCACCTTTACCTAATAAAGGGATTATGTCATTGAGTTGAGGGAAGTCATGAGTCGTAATAGTCATCAATCTTTTACTAGCCCAAATTTGTTCTTCTTCAATTTTTCTTCGTTTTTCTCGTTCTTCAATGTCTCGCTTCTCTTGCTCTTTTAGCAAGTCTTCTCGTTCTTGTTGTTCTTTTTTCAGCAATTCTTCCCTTTCTTTTTTTTGCTGTTGCTCTATTTCTCTAAGCCTTTCTGCTTCGATTAGTCTGTGCTGTTCAAGTTTTTTTTCTAATAATAGTTTCCTTCTTATTTCTTCTTTATCGTCTTTTATTTTCTGAATTGTTTTCTTGTACTGAGCCACAGACTCTTCATAAAATTCTTTAAGATCAGTTTGTATACAAGGACGAAACTTTGTTACCGCCAGGGATATTTTTGTAAAACCATTTTTATCAATTTGACTCGATTGATCGAAATGATCAGTCCAAACGAATTGGCCTATGTGGCTAGAAAAATTACGTTCGTTTTCACGGCATAGAATATCTTCAGGCTGAAAGCCCAATATAAGGGCAGCAGTCCACAGATATCGCGCTTCGTCAGGATTGTTCGTATAATAATAGAGAATAAGAGGATACATACGAGGATCTGAAATTTCGGACCACTTACTATAGGCAAGAGATTTTTCATCGGATGGAGGATAACCGTGTTTAGCAACATAGGCTGTAATAGGAAAAACACCTTCTCGAATGACAAGCACCTTATGAATAATCTCTATCGCGTACTTGATTCTTTCTACGTCATCTTCAGGGAAGGTTTTTTCTCGAGGAAAATCGCCTTTCTTCATCATAAAAAAATCTCCTGTAGAAATAAACTACTCAAACTAAGTATTGGGAGCATTACCGTCATATTCCCCAGTCCTATTTCGTCTAACCCATTGTACACTTGACACTGGGTTGTGTCCTACTCAATTTGTACTGTTGATTAGAACAAATTCATCATCCTCATTAACTATCTCGTGTGTAGTAGTAAAATTTTGCGTGTTATTCGCTTCTACATCACCAAACAATTTGGCACTATAATTCGTTTTGGGATTTGTATTTTCAATTGCAGGCTTAAGCATTTGAGCAATGCGTTGAATATAGAGAGGCTCCTCTGAACCTATATTCACCAAGTGTTCGTTTTTAAGCGCATCTAGAATAGCTTGCGCATCAGGATTTTCGATGTTATTTGTAAATAACAATCCCATTATTTCTGAATCGAAGGAACGGTTAAACATCCAGGTATGGAACATATCGTTTGGTTTCTCGCTAATAAGGAACCTTATACGCACTAACAGCGCTTGAGCCTTCTCTGTAATGGTAATTTGTTTAAAATAATATGTTTTGAAAAGTTCTGCTGGCCTCAATAACTCACCGGCTGATAATTCATTAAACATTCCCAAAATCATATCGAGGACAGCATTTTCTTTCTTATTACAACCATGTCTGTTTTTTTCAAAGAGATTTTCTCTCAATTTTTCAGCAAGAGTTTTCGATTCTTGAGAATTCAACTGCTTAATTAATGGTGATAGATATTTTTTCAGGTATTCTGTACTAGTATCATTATTAACAGCAATTTGAATCTCAAAGAATTTCATAACAACCAAAGATTGCATGTGAATATTTTTTGTTTTAACCAGAGATAACCATTCATGTCGCTGCATTTCAGGGTGAAAATGAGTAACGAAAATTTCAGCTGCTGAATACATATTACCCTGAATCTCCCGTGAATAGACTTGCGTATATTGCTTGATAAATGCAACACGGGGCGCTTTAAATCTACTTTTGCATTCCACATCATCTGTAAACTTAGCTTGGATAACACTTTTATCGGTAAATTCGTTCGCCATATAGGCACGTAATTCAGTTTCAAGGCCATCCAGTAGTAATTTATTTTTGTAGAAATTCTCAAACGAATTAGATTTAGAATCGAGGAGTTCACGCCTGAATATATTCAAAGACTTTACACGCAATTCAAAGAGTAAATTGGAACATTCTTGTGCAGTCGCAACATAGTCAGTGGCGTCGGCTTTTTTGACATAGAGATTTTTAAACAAAGGGACACTCTTGTTGAGGAATTTTTTTATGTCATCGCTAGACAGCAAACGAGTCCCAAAAAGAGATGAGACAGATAATGAGAGTTGACCGAGTTTGCCTTGTTGAACATTCTCAAATACAGCAATAACAAGAATTATTCGATCGTCGAAAGTTAATCTTTCTGAGCGAGCTAATTTTTGTAGCAATGCGACATCGTTAGTTTCTAAATAGATTGTTATTCGAGCGTCAATAGATGTTGTATTTTTGTTAAACTCTCCAAGCTTATAGTGTTGTTCGTATTCGTTTAAGAAATAGGTTCTATTCCATATCCACAAAAATTTGGTGGCAAAGTAGTCTCTTGGACTTAAGCCATCCAGACTAACTCGAGGTCGCCTTAACTCAAGCTCATCAACAAATTTTTTATACTCTATGTCTTTGTCCACAGGGAAAAGAATCTCGAGGTATGCTGCACGATCTGTATCAGTTGCGAGCTCTAAAAATGTATTCGCTTGATGTTGAATGGCGGGTGCGCATTGACCATTTTGTTTAAAGTCCCCATTTTCATCAAAAACACTATTGCCGCCACTATGGTAGTAGGCAAAACGACTGGCAGCGCAAATTCTTTCTAGTATTGCAAATGCCTCTTCATTCACCATTCTATATATATTCGCTCTGACTTCAACGGTAAATGTAATATCTTTAATTCCAACTCTTATCATTGCTGCAACGGTCTGTCTAAAAACCAATGCGCCATATTGAGTTGAACCTATTGAAAATTCAAAATCATTGTGTCCATGCGCTTTGACTGTCATTGCCAAGTCAAAAGCTGATTCAGAGCTATAAATGCCATTTTGAAATTTAACGATGTGTCTGGTTGTAGAGAAAAAGCCTTTATCAGATCGAATAATATGGTTGTGTTTATCACCTAATTTTGTAATAATCCAACTCAATATTTCACTTCGCATATTATGATCTGCTTCTGAGATTGCAGCTTGACGAAGACCGCACGGGGTATCAAAGTAATGACAGATATAGGTTTTGGCATCTATCGTTTGTTGATCTTCTTCACGAGTTTCTTCTTGACGTATACGAGCGATCTCTAAGATTTTATAAAGATAATATTGAAGTGCATTATCAAAAGCTACTCTGCTGTTTTCAGTCTTAAAACAAGTATATTCTGTTATTTCCTCTTTAAGCTGATCATTTTGCTCTTCGATTAAACTGATTAAGCTACCTTCTGAAAAAGTGTAAAGCGCCTTGTTTGCTTCTCTAAGCTTAGCAAGGATGATCGTCCTGTTGGAATCAGGTTGATTATCAACGACTTTATCGAGAGCTCTTTTTGCATTCTGTAATTCAATAAACGCATAGGTGGACTTTTTACCTGCATTTTGAGATAAGTTACATAACTCCGCTTTCGATGGAGCTTCAGATTGCTTAGTTAAGGTAGGGCTACGAGGTAAGAATGGCATATTATCGGTAAGAAGGGGTGATTCTGGTCTTTCAGGAGGTAGGAAATCAATACCTTTTTTCATAATTACACCCTCGAATGATGCCTGTTACAAGCAATATAAGGGTGTTTACACTAAAAAGTCAATTAGAGAATGTGCCGTTTGTTAGCACAATTCCAACCGGATTGGGAATGGCATCCTCTACAATGGCCTCATAAATCCCGCGATCATCTTAACGACATCTTTTGGAATTTTGTAATTCCCTTTTATGTGGCCTTTTTTGGCGGCCCAGATTAATGTTCGGATATCGCGCTGCACATAGAGATTCTCTTCTTTAAGTATTTTAACGACATTGTCTGTTTCTTGTTTCGCATTCTTACCATCCTGATATCTAGCTAGTATTTTGTTCGCAATTTCCAATTGGCGTCTCGGAATTAATTGAGTAAATTTTTGTTTATTTAGCATAAAGTGAGTAACTGGTTCTAAAAGATTCATTATTCTTTGAGATTTAAAAAAGGAAAAATTTTCGTCAAATGAATTATAGGGTAATTTTCGTCCTTGCTCAGTAGCCTTTTGTATGTTAGCTCTTAGCTTTCCAGCAACCAATGCTTCAAATTGTGCATCAATGTGAGCCTGTGCAGTTTCTGGTTTACCTATTAATCTTTTCATACCTCGATCATCTTGGAACTTTTGAAAGCCTAGGATAGGAGTTAAGACTAATGCTTTAAATGGGATTTTAATCAAAAGTGTAAATGGATAGGTTATTATTTGTATCACTCCCTTCATGATAGTTGTAACACCCTCTATCAAACAGGTAAGCATATAGGAAGAAAATAAGACAAGATTTGAGGATAATTTCTTGATTACTCCCCCTATAGTTAAATCTTCAGGAAAGAAAAAAAAGAAAAAGTAGACGGACGGAGAAATTGAAAATAATATATATCTCGAAATAAGCCCAAAAGAAAAACCGGCAAAAACTATGATAGATAAAACCGAAAGGATCAGTATCGATATTCCAAAAAGAATATTTAATAATCCGAAAGCTGGCTTCAAGGTTTCTTGCAACAGATGACTCATCGATTTATACGGCTTAAATGTATCAACAAAATCATACCAACAGTCTACAATAGGCCGCATTGTCCCAAAAAGCCAATCTTTATAATAAGGTATCGCGATAGGATATTCGAGTTTTCCATATTTACTGACGCAACTATTCATGTGTTCTTCATAAAATATACAATTATACATGTCCGAACTTATATCTTGAAAAAATAATCTACGGCATCTCAGTTGTAGAATTAAGTAAGGCACATGAATTTTCATTTTGACTCTCCAATATTTCACTTTTCACATTCGATTATTAACTATTTTAGTTTGTGACTGCTTGTGAGAATTCTCTTACAAAATAATTTTATGCATTATTTGTACTTCATATTTCGAAAAAAACTTTCTGTGCAGCATTTATCATTATTATGATAACATTCATATATTAAGAGAACATTAACAACACTCATTTCTGTAATAATTTTGCTTATCTAGTTAATATCTTAAGAAATTATTATGAGCTAATAAAAACTCAATCAATGATTGAGTCTTTGATTCAATTCTATTTCTCCATCAGTATTGTCTGAGTCTGGCAGCATTTCTTCCCGATGCACTTGCCCTCGATCTACTAGCATATTCATTAGTAAAGCTTCAATTTGAGCACATCTTGCCTGTGCTGCATTAGCAGTCTCGACAGCATCTTTACTTGCTGCCAGTGCCCTATCCAATTGACTTCGGAGAAGCTTAATCTCTTCATCCTGAGTGTTCAACTTGCCTTCAGGAGCAAGAGAATCCTCTTTATCGCCGTTACTCGGAAGTGACAGAATCACGGTTAATTCGCCCTGATTCGATAAATAATCTAAGACTGAAATAGATAATCCAAAATTATATTCAGCTGAAAATAGAACCGTTTTTTCTTTTTGCTCGCCCGTGAATTTCTACCATTCCCTTAATGTGACTCAATAATTTATCACTGACTTTACGGTAGCCATACTGTGCGCCACAAGTCTCAATCCAGGGCTCCTTATTTTCTTTATTATTTAGATTTTTAATCATAATATCAAAATTTACGGGTCCATTTGCACTCAAACACTGAAATCCTATCCGGCGCAGATAATGCGTTCCCCAAACCCACTCAACGCAATTGTTGGCTTCGAATGAAGAATGACATTGCCCCTCTTGATTTCTGGGCTCACTACTTTCATCCGGTCGAAAAGATAGTGTTAGCGTTACCAAAGACTCTGGCATCATTTCCAATCTCTCGAAGTGACAATTATTTATATACAACAAATCCACACTTTGATTATTACCATCTGACCGATACTCTGGTAATACTTTGTGAGGTATCATTTCACCCTGAGGATTTAATACGAAAAGTCGTAAATGAATACCACGTAGATGTGCTAATGCAAATAATATGAGGGGATGGCACCAACCGAATTCTATCTTTTGATCTCTGATATCATATTCCAGATAAGCAGTAATAATGTTGAGATTATCAACGTGCCTTAGCAACAGCTCTTCATAACTATTCAGCTCTGGATCTCTGCGACGCAATGCCGCAATGTAATTTCGAGCAACTTCTTTAATAACCGCATACTCTTCCGACAAGGATTCAGTAAATGCTTCATTTGTGCTGAAGGTTTCGACTAAGATGGGCATCAGAATATCCCGAACCTCGTTGACATGGTTTAGTAATAATCGATAAGCTTCTTGGCGATCAATACCAAAAGCAGTATAACCACAATCTCCATCGGGATTTACGCGATGTCGGACGTAAACAGCGTCGTCATATGTCAGTTGGGGTACAGATCTTTGTTGAGACTCTGAATGTGATGTGTCATTCACAGATTTATTTTTCGACGTGTTATTCGCCAATTTATTCTTTGATTCCTGGTATTTTATTTTGAGAATTTCATAGCACTGTGGTTCATTAGATAAGAGCCATGCTATAAAATCATCATTAATAGCGGCCCAATTAATTGATGAATTTTTATTTCGTATAAATATATTGAAACATGAGCCTAACGCACTTGCAAAAGGTTTCGCTTCTTTCCAATCGAAAAAATGTTCAAAACATTCAGCGTACTCAAATTGCCACTGATGAATGAGTAAACCTACTAAATTATGACTTGTGAGTTCATAAGAAAGCTGTCTACATCGCTCCGTGAGTATGCTGATGTCATATTTATACTCAGAATCATCATAGACTTTTTTAATCGATTCTCTTAGTGAACGAGAACGCTCTCCAAGATGCAATGCTTCATTTGTAAAATGAATCGAGTTAATCGTTGGTTCAAGAATATGATATGCAGTTACAAGCGTTTGGGTTAGAACTGCAACGGCGGCGGCAGTAATTGCCGGTGCACTAGCAGCTACTAATGGCACAATCAGCACACCACCAACAGCAATGATAGGAGCTAAAGACATTGCACATTCTAGTATTTGTCTACTGAAGGTTTTAATATCTACTTCTTCATATTTTTTGTTTTCTTCTGTTTTTTCTATTCCGAAACTTTCAAACATGACAGAAACTAATTTATATTTTAGTTCATTTTTAAAGGCCTCGTTGACATTATTGTATTCTCTGCTCCTCACTAATTTAAGTTGGGTTTCAGATAAATCTGGCCGCATTGCATGCAGCCTCATCTTATATCGAGTCGTAATAAGATCACTTAATACTGCTTCACTCGAAAAAGTAATATTTTTATTCTGAGACAAATCCAACTCCAGTAGAGTAGCATTGTCTTTTAACCAACTTGCAAGAGTCACTAAATCACGATCGTTAACACGACAATTAGCAAGAATCAGTCGACGTAGTGAGGAATTTTTACTTTTTTCTAATGCTATTACCATCCTCTGCAGAGCGGAGTAGATAAGAAGTCCACCCCCACCGAACTCAGGATTGAAACTAAGGTCCAACACACTAATGGCACATAATCCTTTATAAAACCAATTACTTAAAACTTGACTGCTGTAATATCTCAATTGATTATAAGCGAGGACAAGAGTGAATCCAGATTGGGCTCTTTTATCTGTATTAACAGAGGATTTTGAACTCATTGACAATTTACGTTCTCCATTAATCTCCTCCGGTACAGCAGCGACAACTACCCAATCAGATAATTCAATGTCATCTTTGGAACCAAAAGGAATAGCTAATGTATTTTCTGTTGAAGCTTGAAATGGTATGACCGCAGTCACCTGATTTCTAGGTAAATTATTTTCGTCATCACTGTCACCAATAGCATCCAATAATAATATACTATCCCGAGGTGAATCATCGATACTATATGAGCGTGACTGTTTTGATAACAGAAGTGGTTCCGCCGGGAGATCAGAATTCACCAGTGGTTCCACAGCTGGCACCCGTACTGTGAATTGATGAAGTTCTTGTAAGAAGAATTTACATTCCAAATCGCTGAGCTGGTATTCTGATAATTCAATCTTTTCTTCTTTATTTTTGTCAAAATATAAAATAAGTCCGCGCAAAAAAAGTGCTCTTTTATGTAGATTCTTAGACTCATTCTTTAACTCAAACTCAAGTGTGCCAAGCAATGAACTGCTCCATTTATTTTCATTAAAAAAGTTTACACTGATTTCTGTAAACCATGCAGCGGGTGATTCTCCAAGTTCAGCGCCAGATAATGTAATCTTTAATTGTGGCAGCTTATTGATTTGTCGCGAGCACAGTAACGACATCAGCACATGTTCACTTTCGATAGTTAGCGAAAGATTATAGGATAAATTAATGGCTATGAGTGAAGTGTTGAGTGATGAATTTGTACTACATGATGATAAATAATAAAGCCTCGTTTCGATTTGACCTAAGGTTTCTGCTAATGTACGAAAGTCTCGATCGTTAACTCCACAGTTATCCAATTTGAGTGTATGTAAATACCGATTGTTTTTTAAAGCCATAAAAATGATTTGAACGGGCGATGTATAATTCCATGTTCCTCCGCCAAGCCGAGTATTTCCACTAAGATCTAAAACTGTGAGCGGACACGTCGTTCCAAGCCAATCGGCGATTGATTTTCCTGCATTTAAACTAAGCTGATTATTAGCTAGAATGAGAGTCTGTACAAAAGTGTCAGATACTTGCATCTCTTCTTTGGAGTCTTCAGACTCTGGTCTATCTAAGCAGACAACACTTAATCCTTTGAAACGATCAACTAAGAAGCTCGTTTCTGCGTCATTAATTTCTATGCTTGATAATACGACTTTGCGTAACGCTAATGGCGAATCGGGTAATTCATTTAGATTAAACATCGACGCGGTCTTAGTACTGAGCGCAATACTCCTGAGTAAAATCTTGATCTTTCCTTCGTGATGAGAATCGTGATATTGCTTTAGACAAGGTATCACAAACTTGTGAAACGTATTGCAACCCAAAGCATTAGCGACTAGCAAGCGCACAATATAGGGATAGCCATGTTCTCCTTGTATATTATCACTTTCCCATTGCCTATCTATAGCATTCCGTAGAGCTAAGCCTTCTTCATAAGTTGACATGGCTCCTAGTTGTAATAGCGTTCGGACAGTATTAACCGCATCTTCTTGTCTTAGAGATTGTATCGGCCTTTCCGTGATTCGCACGAGTGCAATCTCTAAAATACGGCGGTTCAGAATAATCTGAGGCCTACTTTCATGTTGCATTCTATATTGCAACCAGCTAATAAACTGGTGTTTAGCTGTCCCAGCAGCATGAATAAATAATGCTTCATAGCATTGATTACGCTCAAGTGCATCTTGCAATGTGTTAATTTCAGATTCAATAAATAAAAATAGATCCTTTGCAATATCAATAAGATTATTATCCAAGGCTAAATTAATTAAAGCGCTTTGTTCAGATAAAAAAACATCGAACTCTTGAACCTCAATCCATCTAAGCAATAATAAGACCATCTTTTGAAGAGTATTATTTTGGAGAGTCTCATTACTTTGATTATTATCATTAATTAAGAGAAGCCTGAGCGTGCGACTATATATTTGCGAAAGCGCCAATTGATCAAAACTTACTCTATCAATGTGTTTAATAGCATCATAAATAAAGAGAATATTTTGCAGAGCGTCCAAGTTCCTTTGTTCAGCTGCAGTATTGAGTTCTGATTGAAAATAGTTCGATGCTAGTTGAGGACAATGTCTAGCAAAAACTTCAGCCGCCTGAGTATTTCTTTCATTGGCTAACAATAAAAGAGGAGTCACTCCAGTGCTTCGTATTATCTCGAGTCGGACTCCTGCATCAATCCATAGTCTAAATTGAGCATCATCTAAATTACGAGCGGCTCTAAGAATGTCATTAACACTCGGATCAGGCCAGGGTTTGAAAAGAGAAACAGCTGCATCTAAAGCTTTGCGCATAATCTCATGCTCCGTAAGAATTTGGACTACGTTGCCCTGTAGGACAGCCATTATTAGGCTCTTCCTTGACAGATTGTGAAAGTTGTTGAGGTATTGGAGACCGTAATTGTGTAAACGATCTTTCAGTTGGGGGTGAAGGTGGTGATGAAGGATATTCCTGTTTTTGTTCCATAATTGCACCTTCCTGTGATGTCTAATGGGCGTACTATAATGGTGTTTACACTATAAAGTCAAATTCGGTTTACCCACCCGCTTTGATTCATAAAAAACGTGACTTAACTTTTCTATCGCCTTCTTTTTGAACTGTCCGGAAATTCCAGACAGTTGCCTTTTGGCCCTAGTACAACTTTTCGAGTAATCTGCTAATTTGCCCTGTCAAATAAAATGGTAAAGATAGCAATTTATATTGCACAGCATTTCCTAAAGTGTCTTTGACATCTACATTTACGACACTTGAATAATCTGAATTTATTCGTAGCGCAAGATCAAATTTCTTAATACCCATAAAATAGTGCAATGATTTTAATGATCCTGTTGTTCCTGCTTTTATCTCTATAGGAATAACTTTGCTCTTATGCTGGATAATATAGTCTATTTCTGAACTGCTACCGGATATACTCCGCATCCAGCAATAGAGTGCTGGATCGATGTAGTACGGAAATATTGTTCTCAAAATCTGGCCTGCTGCTTGCTCAGCAATGCCGCCTTTATTGATCAAATTAATTTCAGATGCTGATTGAATTTCATTTAAAGAAATACCTAATTGTGCAGAACACAATCCAACATCAATAAAAATTTCTTTAAAATATTTATCATTTGTCTCTGCGGCTAATGGTATACCGTTAGCAGAGGTAGCAATAACTTGATGACTGATGCGAGCTTTATTGAGTAATCCCAACGCCTTTTTGATCTGAGAAGTGTTTGCATTAGGATTGGCATTTTGATAAATGAATTTTTGGGAGAGTTGTTTTGGTACAGAAATCATGGCATCTTCCAATCTTTCTATATCAAGACGACCACGATATTTCCCAAAATCATCACGATAATTGGATACTAAATCATGATGTATTTTACTAACCTTGGTTAATGATTGTTCTTTTGACCAACTCGAAATGGCTGCTGGTAATCCACCGATAATTAAATATTCTTTAACTAACGACATGAGCTGAATGTGAATTGCTTCCGGAACAGGACGATCTATCGTATAATCTTCTATATATTTCAGTAGCCCTGATTTATTAACAGCCATTAGAAATTCTTCAAAAGAAAGGGGCTCAAGATACAAATAACCAATCCGTCCTACGGGCATACTAAATGTGTGTGTATCCAGTGCAAAATCCAATAGAGAGCCTGTAGCGATAACTGCTAATTCTGGCATCTTCTCCGCAAACCATCGAAGTTGAGCCAACAATTCCGGTACAACTTGAATCTCATCCAAGAATAGGAGACTTTTGTGAGGATCAATGCTAATTCCACGAGAAGCACCAATTTCTTGCAATGTCGTAGTGGGATCATTTGTTCTGAATAAACTGACGAGTCCTTTCCATAGTTAAGATACTCTCTTGAATAGATATCGACAGTATAGGTTATTTCTTATGCCAAGTCAAGAAAACAAGGCCTTGAAATCGACACTTTATGCGAAAACAAGACCTTGATTTCACGAGTTCATGAACTGAAAATGATGGGGGTAGCTATAATATTGAAACAAGCTTTATCTCGTGGACTTCTGCAGAGTGTGAGGCTAATGTTTCAATGTTAGACCTGACCCCTTCCCCTATTAACTCAAGCTACTGTAAATTGTATTCTCATTGGTCTTGACATTCTTTGATATTAACAGGCAAAACTTTTAAGTCATATCCGTGTTTTTTTTCTCACAGATGAGTATGCGTCATTCTTAGATCTGACCCCTTAATTGCTTAATTGACCCTTAATACCCCAATCCAGCTTCAGCTTTGGTGAATGTTGGCATGGAAGTCTCCATATGTGCTGTAACAATGACACAGTGTATTAATAATTATTCATTTAGTCAAAGTAAGATATTTAAAGAGAAAAGGGTCAAGTCTCCGATTGCCACTTTTCTAGTTAATACGAGTGTTATAGAGAATTCTGCCCCCTACTCCTCTTCTCGGTCAAATTAAAATTTTTCGAGCAATCTGCTAATTTGCCCTGTTAAATAAAATGGTAGTGATAACAGAGTGTAATTCACTTCAATGCCAAGTGAGTTCGTTAATTTTACTTCAGTAACCGAAGGAAAATCAGCATTTACGCGTACCGCTAAAGCAAATTTTTTGAGCCCAATTAAAATATGTAATGATTTTAATTTTCCTGCTTTTCCAGCTTTAACTTCGACTGGGATGATGCGACTATTGTGTTGAATCAAATAATCCACTTCTGCACTAGATCCTTTTTCTTCACGTGACCAGCAATACAAGCTCGGTTCTATGTAATAAGGAGTGATGGTTCTTAATAATTGTCCCACCACTTGCTCCGCTAATCCGCCTTTATTTACAAATTGTAGATCCTCAGCAGTCTGAATATCATTTAACGTTAAACCTAATGCACTGCTGCACAGACCCACATCAATAAAAATTTCTTTGAAATATTTTTCACGAGAGTCCGCACCTAATGGCACACCATTGGCAGAACTGTTGATGACGCAATGACTAATCCGCGCTTTGTTAAGCAAAGAAAGTGCCTGTTTTATAGAGTGAACTGAGACATCAGGATTTACTTGGGTATAAACAAACTTAGTCGCTAATTGTTTTGACACGGAAAGCATAACTTCATCGAGTCTTTCAGTGGGAACACGTTTGCTGTATTTCGAAAAATCATCACGATACGTAGCTATTAACTCATGCTGAATCTGATTCACAGTTTTGAGAGAACGCAATGATACCCATGATTGAACGGCAGCTGGTAATCCCCCAATGATGATGTATTCTTTAAACAAAGTGGTGAGCTGTTCATGTATCGTCGCTGGAATTTGCGTATTCGATTCAAATGATTTTAGATAGTCTACTAGCCGATCTTTACCATAAGCGATTAAAAACTCTTCGAAGGACATAGGCTCAAGATGCATATAATTGATGCGCCCGACTGGCATACTGAAAGTATGATCTTCAAGCACAAACTCTAAAAGTGACCCGGTTGCAATAACGGGCAACTGGGGCATATCTTCAGCAAACCAGCGGAGCTTAGCCAAGATTTCTGGAGCAGCTTGTATTTCGTCAAGTAACAGCAGACTTTTGAGTGGATCAATCGCAATATCAAGTGATGTGCTGAGGTTGAAAAGGATGGTTTCTGGCTCATTAGAAGAGAATAGATTAATAAGCTTAGGCTGTTTTTCAAAGTTTAACTCAATGAGAGTCAATCCATTTTTTTCAGCCAAAGTCCGCGCCATCCAGGTTTTTCCCACCTGCCTAGCACCCCGAATAACCATGGGTTTGCGGTGCTCAGCGGCCAGCCAGGCTGATAGATCTAACATTCGGGATCGCTGCATGCTATTCCTCTAATATTTTTCAGTTAATGGGACTAGTACGATTGCATAGTGCCTTCAATTAAGATAATAGCAGAACCCAGACCATAAATCAACAAAATAAGACGGTTCTTATTTATAAAATATAATATATAGCCGGTTGATTATTATTTTACGCAGTAAAAACAACCGGTTCTTTTTTATCGAGTAGGCGCAGGGAGCAATCGGAGATTTACCCCCCTCTCTCAGCCTTGGCTTCAAGGAGTCGCGGAAAGCCGAGCCAATTTATGCTATAATTAATAGGTAGAGTTCTTCATTAAAATTTTTAAAGGAGAAACACATGAGAGTAGCATTTATCAGTAATATCGGCTTCATCCTATTAGCAATCTATTTGATATTGATCGGACTTAGCGGATTAATTCCTGGCTTGATGATTCCACCAATCGTTCTATCAATCCTTGCTTTAGCGTCTGGGATTTTTATTCTTATTGGTAGATAACTCGTATCTATAGAGGGAGATTAAATTATGTTAGGCTGGATATTAATTTTCTTAGTTATTTCGATTATTGCTGGTGTTTTTGGATTCACAGGAATCGCCGCGGAAGCAGCTTATTTTGCAAGAATTTTATTTTTCATTTTTATTGTTCTTTTTGTAATTTCACTTGTAATGCATTTATTAAGCTGATCGAGTATAATGATTTCTTTTATTAATTCACTTATGTGTAGTAACAATCGTTGTGCCGGTTTTTTGTAATTTTCATTACCTTCTAAGTCTACTCTAAATTATAATCAATCATTGAACTCATTCACAGAACTCACCAGCCATGGTATAATTCGCCTCTTTTTTCACCGGATAGAGGCCTATACAATGGATATTACGCGCAAGATTGCAGATCACCTCAAAGTCAATGAAAAACAGGTCGCAGCTGTCATCACTCTGCTCGATGCAGGCTCTACAGTTCCGTTTATCGCTCGATATCGCAAAGAAGTCACCGGCAGCTTAGATGACACGCAGTTACGCACTCTAGAACAAAAACTTAACTACTGGCGTGAACTCGAAGAGCGCCGTCTGACAATTATCAATAGCATTAACGAACAGCAGAAAATGACTCCCGATCTTCAAGCCGCTATATTAGCCGCTGAAGACAAAGCCACTCTCGAAGATTTATATTTGCCCTACAAGCCTAAACGGCGTACAAAAGCTCAAATTGCTCGCGAAGCAGGTCTCGCACCGTTGGCTGAACAACTTCTAGCAAATCCCATGTTAGTTCCACTGTCAGAAGCTGAAAAATTCCTCAACACTGAACACCAAATTAATGACGCTGCGGCAGCGCTTGAAGGTGCTCGTCAAATATTGATGGAGCAATTTTCAGAACACGCCGATTTACTCGGTTCACTGCGCGAATATGTTTGGAAAAATAGTATTTTAGAAAGCATCGTTGCAAAAGGAAAAGAAGAAGCAGGTAAAAAGTTTACCGATTATTTTAACTATAAAGAACCACTCAATAAAATTCCTTCTCATCGCGCGCTGGCATTATTTCGCGGAAGAGCCGAAGATATTTTACGTCTTTCTTTGACACTGAACGATGATCAAAATGCTGATTGCATTTCTCGCATCGCTTCAACGTTTAATATTACGAGACAAAATCGCCCAGCCGATGCATGGCTTTATGAAACTGTCGAAAAAACATGGCGATTAAAATTGCAAATTTATTTAGAACTCGATCTCATGACTCGTTTACGACAAACAGCTGAAGAAGAAGCGATTCGAGTTTTCGCCGATAATTTGAAAAATTTATTGATGGCAGCTCCTGCAGGAAATCGTGTCACTATGGGGCTTGATCCTGGATTGCGTACGGGTGTCAAAGTTGTAGTCATTGATGATACTGGGAAATTATTAACCTTTACGACCATTTTTCCACATGTACCACGCGAAGATTGGAAAGGTTCGTTAACAACGCTCGCCAAATTAGCTCAAGAATTTCACGTAGACTTGGTCAGTATTGGCAATGGAACTGGATCACGAGAGACCGATAAATTAGTCACAGAACTAATGCAAAAATTACCTCAATTAAAACTCACTAAAATTGTAGTGTCAGAGGCTGGCGCTTCTGTTTATTCTGCTTCTGAACTGGCAGCAAAAGAATTTCCGAAACTTGATGTGACTTATCGAGGTGCCGTTTCTATCGCACGTCGACTTCAAGATCCGCTCGCTGAGCTGATAAAAATAGATCCTAAAGCTATCGGTGTTGGCCAATATCAACATGATGTCAATCAAATTAAATTAGGAAGTAGTCTTCAAACTGTTTTAGAAGATTGCGTGAATGCTGTGGGTGTCGATCTTAACACAGCGTCTGTACCACTCCTCGCTTCTGTTGCAGGTTTAAATGAAACCCTGGCGAAAAATATCATCGCTTTTCGCGATGAAAATGGGCGTTTCAAAAATAGAATGTCTGTGAAAAAAGTTCCTGGTTTAGGTGAAAAGAAATTCCAACAAGCGGCAGGTTTTTTACGCATTACTCAAGGTGAAAATCCTCTCGATGCTTCCGCTGTTCATCCTGAAGCTTATACGATAATAGAACGAATTTTAGCTCAGCAGAAAAAATCTCTGCGAGAAATAATGGGAAATTCAGAGTTACTCAAAAAATTAAATCCTAGCGATTTTACCGATGAAATTTTTGGTGTCCCCACCATAACCGATATTATTCGCGAATTAGATAAACCAGGTCGAGATCCTCGTCCTGAATTTAAAACAGCTAATTTTAAAGAGGGTGTAGTCAGTATTAACGATATTAAACCTGGCATGATATTGGAAGGTGTCGTAACCAACGTCGCGAATTTTGGCGCATTTGTCGATATTGGCGTGCACCAAGATGGACTCATTCATATTTCTCAATTAGCGAATCATTTTATCAAAGATCCTAAAGAAGTCATTAAAGTCGGAGAGATTGTACAAGTAAAAGTGCTTGAAATAGATGTTTCTCGTCAACGTATTAGCCTCACACGACGTCTTGATGAAAAATCGAGGGAATCTGCAGCACCCAAAGAAACTCAGCAACGTCAAAAACCCACGAAGGTACAACAACCGCCTAATGCCATGGCTTCGGCCTTGCTTGCAGCATTTGAAAAAGATAAATGATTACTTATCAATGATGCCTAGTAACCCAAATTAATCTATTGGCTTATTCAGATGTGAATTACTGTCAATTTTGGAAAAGTACTAACTCAAAGACTTGAAGTCGTCAATCATAAAAACCTATACTTTTACTACAATTTCTGTTAGTATCACCGACACGTTATTACTGACTTTGAAACTCTGCATGATATTAATATCCACCATCACAGGGGGCACTCTATGGAAGCTAAAGTTCAAAGACCTAGTCTACTTACCGAGGCAGTTTTATCTCAAGCTATCAAATTGAGCCGTGAACAGGGTAACTTCTTACCTGTCAGCAGACTACTTTCAGTCGCCGTCTCTGAAGAAAATAGCGCTGTAATGCAGCAACTAATTAATGAAGGCGCTAGTTTCAGCATGGAGCTTCACAGTGATCACCATGTAGCGCTTGATAACCTCGCAAGGTGTACAAACCCTGATTTCATTGAAAATGCCTTACAATTTTGCAATGAAGCAGAAAAACAGCTTTACTTACAAAAAAAACCACAACAAGATTTATTACGTGCATACAATACACCACCACAACCCATGCACGCCGCGGTAGGCAACAATATTAGCTCAAGTGCAGCCCCCTCTCAAATAACCGATCCTCTCTCTTTCGAAGCTATTCAAGCAGCAATTGATATTAATAAACGCACGGGTGATATTCGACTATTAAATTCATTATTTGCAATTTCAGTCACTAAAGCAGATACAGTTAAAATGCAGCTCATCATAGGAGAAATTGGTGATCAGTTTAACTTTAGCTGTGTGATTGACGATAGAGGTACAACTCCCATTGATTTCCTCGCACAATGTCAAGATGCTAAATTTATAGCAATGGCTTTAATATATTGCACTCCACAAGAAAAACAACTCTATGAACAAAAAAAATCAGGCCTTAAAGCACAATCTCCTTCAGCAAAAATCTCAGACAAAAACTTCCATAAAGACAGCGCTCAACGTGCAAAAGCCGGTTCTGGTAATCCTGCTCCTGCACAACAGGGAAGCTCTCGCGGCTGTTCACTTCAGTAATATTGAAATTGTTTAACCTGAATCTTGCACAAAAAAATCTACTTCGATGCAAACATGTGTTTATGCAAATGCGATTCCACTCTAATACGTTTATTATCAGGTTCCATTGAATGATCAATCCTGATCTGTGCTTGACTCCCTTCATTTGTGAAAAACAATTTTCGAGGCGCTAAATTTTGAGCCTGATAAACAGGATCAGGATGATACTTTTCTTTTTGATAATGCTCTAACCACTCTACTGGAGAGAGTCCTTCTAAAACCCAAGGCGGATCAACACGATTGCCATTTTTATAGAAAACAATTTTATGTTTAATTTTAGAATAATTATTCGCAACATAACAAAGTTCATTAGAGGTGTAGCCACTAGATTCCATTTTACTAAAATCCAATCCATCTAAACAAAAATGAATCATACCAGGGTAATTTTCGATAGCTAAAAAACAAGAGACCAGTATTTTACTATGTTCTTTTGAACACGGGCTCAATTCTTGATTCGGAATATCAGTGAAACTGGGAGATGATAACAATACTTGCGCATGATTTCTTACAGGTGAAGACTCTCCTTTAACAGGACTCATACTCAAATCATCACCATAAATGTAATAAGGTTCCATAGGTTTAACTATTTCATCTAGAGTCACATAATGATATTTAGCCTCTAAATTTTTTAATTTTAATTTCAAGTCACTGTAAAAAAGATCTCTTGCCTCATTTTCAAGACCAAATAGTAAATCACCGGGCTCAAATGAATCAATAAGTTTATCTGAAGTATTTTTCTGCATAGTAGCTCACCTTTTGATTTTGCAAAAACATGTTTTCTTAAATTTCTTGTAAGAAATCATGCCTAGTTCAAAGAAGAGATACAATCAGTGAAAGGCTCGATTTGATGAGAGAATAATCTTACTTTCTGTCACACTATAAATGGAATATAATTGACTATACTCTCGTTCATAGGCTCCTTTTTGTGAGGTGGAAAATTGTTTGAAGATTTAAAAAGTTGGAAAGTTAGTGCAGGTGATACACTTACAGTGAGAGTAACGCCTAAAGCATCTTCAAACCGTATTAAGTTAGAGAACATGCAAGATGGATCTACTCGTCTTCGAGTTTATGTGACAGTGGCTGCTGAAAATGGAAAAGCGAACGAGGCTGTATTGAAATTATTGGCTAAAGCACTTGGCCTTCCAAAATCCAACTTAACTATTATCCGTGGCGAATTAAGTCATGATAAGCTCATAAAGATTATGAAATAAATTTTGAGAAATCTTGGTGGTATTTCAATGGAGTAAACTCAATGATCTGATAGTCTGCTAAATCATGAATTTTGAACGGATCATTTGTCAGAATAATATCAAGCTCTTCTCTATCATTTAGTTGTGAGATGATTACTCCACCGGTTCGAGGAATTTTTGGTCCTGAAGTAACGAAATAATTTTTTTGGTAGCCCTCCTCCAGAAATTGTCGATGAGCAACAACATGCTCATCAATTTTCTCAATCGGTACTTTGTAATTCAATAAAATAATAAACATAATCATAACCTCCGATATCAATAATTTCAACATAACTCATAGAATACTGTCGATGTGTATGAACTCGAGGTAACTTTACCGCATAAAAGGCCTTGAATACAAATGATTAATTATTGCACCTCTATGTTAAATACCGTATTCTCCGAGGACTAAGATAATTGTATTTGGAGATCATTCATGAAAATACGTTGTGGTACTCGTGGTAGTCAGCTTGCTTTAGCTCAAACTCAAATGGTAATTAATGCGCTTGAACAGTCGCACTCATCTTTGGAAGTTGAACGTCACGAAATTAAGACGCTGGGCGACCGTAAGCAAGGCACTAAAGCTGCGAGTCAAAGTGATAAAAAAGACTGGGTATATGATCTTGAATTAGCGATATTAAATAATCAAATCGATTTTGCGATTCACTCAAGTAAAGATATTCCACATGAAATCGAACCAGGCACTGCTCTACTCCCTGTATTAAAACGAGGAAATCCCTATGATGCTTTTTTAGGAAAAAAAATGGGGGATAGCAATCAGCGACTATTATTTTCTGAATTACCGGTCGGTGCAAAAGTTGGAACAGCCAGTTTAAGACGACGAGCATTACTACTGAAAATCCGTCCCGATTTAAATGTTGTTGAATTTAGAGGTAACGTAACAACACGTGTGCAAAAATTAGATGATAGCGAAGAATTAATGGGCGCCATCATGGCCTCTGCTGGTTTAGATCGAGTTAATATTCCCGGTCTAAAATACGAATCTTTCTCTTCAGAAAATATGTTACCAGCAATTAATCAAGGCATTCTCGCAGTTCAATTTCGAGAAGATGATCAAAATATAAAAAAATTACTCGAAGCAATTGTAGATCCTGAAACTCAAGCATCTTGGTTAGCAGAACGTGGGGTTGTCGAAGTGCTTAAAGGTGATTGTAAATCAGCGATTGGTATTTTTGCTGAATGTAATAATAATTCTGTTACTATTACTGCCAATGTCATGTTACCCGATGGATCAGAAAGTATCGTAGCAACAGATTCCGGAAAATCATCACATGCTTATGATTTAGGAAAAAAATTGGGAGAGCGACTAATCGAATTAGGCGCAATAACTATTATAGAACGCTCTCGCCATCAGCCGACTGAGAATTATTAGTCACGAATTTATTTTGCATAGTTTTCAGACGAACGCGATGATTTTCAAGCTTGGTTTCCAAATGAGAAATTTTATCGCTCATTTCTGTTGGATCGAAGTGTTTTTCGAGATAATTAATATCCACCTCAATTTGTCTTAATTGCTGCTCGTCAGTGGTGGTTTCTTTATCCATTTTCAGTTTGTTAATGTACTGAAGTCCGTTTGAAAAATTGTCTTTTAACTTTTGAATGGATTTTTCAAAATGCGTCGTTGCACGATTATAGTCTTCAACACGTGCCATTTGATGTTGCCGCTTTGAATAATTACCAAATACTGTCAATGTAGCCATACGATGCTCCTTAAGCCTTACCCATCTCTGTTTATACCGTCATCTAATAAATTTAAGTGATTATATACCATCTATAGGCCAAAGTAAAGCCCCCAGAGGCCCAGAATTGGCCTTACTAGCCCTTCAAGGACCCCTAT
Organism: uncultured Gammaproteobacteria bacterium; assembly: GCA_963725255.1. Taxonomy (GTDB): domain Bacteria; phylum Pseudomonadota; class Gammaproteobacteria; order JAIEPX01; family JAIEPX01; genus JAIEPX01. The sequence goes on from CAVRXV010000011.1 coordinate 34,422, forward strand.
GGAGGACGTTTAGGCCTGTCCTTTACTTCTTATACCGAGCCCCACTTATAGCCCCCCCTAAAACCCTTTAAACACTGGTTTTTAGTGGGCAATGCTGCTATACTTAATATAGATATCTCATACTTTCAAACACGGGGGCGATTTGGTTTCGACGTGGATTACAAAGCCTGAGGTGCATGTCGAGCATGTAGCTTCACTCGTTAAAATGAGTTGCAAATTATAGTTGCTAACGACGAACTATACTCCAAAGCTGCCTAAGGGCGGCTTTTCACTCACTGGATAGGGCTTGTCCTTCCAGGTCTGCTTCGGTAGACACGAGTGATCACCCTTTACAAGATCGCAGCAGCGACCGCCTTAGTCAATGCTGTTAAAACCTAACTAGGCTCGCGCTTACTACCCCTGCCAGTCGGGTTAGTAAGAGCTAAAACAATGACTTGGCTAAACATGTAGTACCAATGGTAGCGGATTTGCGGACGCGAGTTCAATTCTCGCCGCCTCCACCAGATAGAGAAAGGGCCACCTTGGGTGGTCCTTTTGTTATTTGCTAAATATGGGGACTGATAATATCGCAATCGATTTGCATTGCTAACAACCGTCACCGAAGATAATGCCATCGCAGCTCCTGCAATCATAGGATTTAACAATAATCCAATGAATGGGAACAATATCCCAGCCGCAATCGGAATTCCAATCACATTATAAATAAAAGCACCGAACAAATTTTGTTTCATATTACTAATCGTTTTTTTAGAAATTAATATCGCTTCAGAAACGCTGGATAGTGATCCTCGCATTAATGTAATTCCGGCACTCTCAATGGCAACATCAGTTCCTGTGCCAATTGCAAATCCAACATCTGCTTGCGCTAATGCAGGCGCATCATTAATGCCATCTCCCACCATTCCAACAATCTCACCTTTAGCTTGTAATTCTGCAATTTTCTTAGCTTTATCTTGTGGTAATATTTCTGATAACACTTCAGTAATTCCAGCCTCTGAGGCAATCGCCTGTGCAGTGAGCTGATGATCTCCTGTGATCATAATGATTTTAAGTCCCATTTTTTTTAAATTTTGAATAGCTTTTTTTGCATCGGATTTAATAGGATCTGAAATCGCTATTATTCCCAGAATCCCTTTTTCACTCGCTACAAAAATCGGTGTTTGAGCTTTAATTGCACATCGATCAGCAATAGCACCAAAATCTCCCAAAGAAATTTTTTGATTTTCTATTAGTCGTTGATTACCCAACCAAATTTTTTCACCATCAATTATGGCAGAAATACCGCTTCCTGTTATCGCTTGAAAATCCGACGTTTTTTGTAAAATACACTGCTGGTTTTTCGCACTTTCTAAAATGGCCTCAGCTAAAGGATGTTCTGAGTACTGCTCTAAACTGGCCGCGATGGTAAGAAGTTGATGAGTATCACACAATGGAGAATTAAAAATCTCTTTAACCTGTGGTCGACCTTGAGTAATTGTTCCTGTTTTATCAAATACAATCGTGGTTAATTCGCGTGTTTTTTGTAGTGCATCAGCATCCCTGATTAGAATTCCAAATTCAGCCGCTTTTCCAATTCCCACCATCACGGAAATTGGCACAGCTAATCCTAATGCGCACGGACAGGCTATAACGAGCACCGCCATAGAGGTCACCAACATATAACTAATTTTGGGTTCTGGACCGAATAAATACCAAATAAGTGATGTGATAATTGCAATTAAAATAACACTCGGAACAAAATAAGAAGCAATTTGATCAGTCATTCGAGCTATAGGTGGCTTAGAACTTTGCGCTTCTTTTACCAATCGAATAATTTGTGAAAGCACAGTATCTTTACCTAAACGTGTTGCTTTAAAAATAAAACTTCCATTTTTATTGAGCGTACCCCCTATAACGATATCACTCACATTTTTTTCATTCGGTAATGGTTCTCCCGTGATCATCGATTCATCAACATAAGAATTACCTTCAACAATTTCTCCATCCACAGGAATTTTTTCACCAGGTCGCACTCGAATTAAATCATCTTTTTGTAATGATCCAATAGGAACATCAATTTCTTGACCATTTAATAATTTTCGCGCGGTTTTAGGCTGTAATCCGATCAGTCTCTCAATAGCTTGTGAAGTATGACGACGTGCTCGGATTTCTAACACTGTACCAAAATTCACCAATGCAACAATAATAACGGCCGATTCAAAATACACATGCTGTGCCATCATTGGTAATCGATGTGTAAACAAAATAGCTGCCATCGAATAAATCCAAGAAATCCCTATACCCAGAGCAATTAAAGTATCCATATTACTACTGTAAGAACGCAGTGCTTTCCAACCACCGACAAAAAAATGTCCGCCAGAAAAAATCAGTACCATTAAAGTAATGATACCTAAAGTAAAATTTTCCCAATGTCCAAACGATGTTTGAAGCGATGGCATTGCTCCAAATATTCCCATCAAAATTAGAGAAACACCCACAATACCTGCGTAAATTGTTTGAACAATAAGACGATGATAATATTGTGATTGTTCATGATGTTGATATGATTCATGCATCGTGGTCTCTTGAATTAATTCAGCGCCATAACCCAATGTATCCAACGCCTGGATTAAAATATCCGGACGAACTGAAGATTCCACTGAAACAATTGCCGTATAATCGGCAATGCTCATTTTTGCATCAAGAACGCCTGGCACTGATTTCAACTGTTTTTCTATTTTCGCCACGCAGCTCGCGCAACTCGCACCCGTAATTGAAAATGTATAAGTAATACTCTTCACATAGCACCTCGTTAATGAATCACATTAGAACCCTATGATTAGTTTATCACAAAAAGTGTTGATTTTTTATAAGACAAAATATTCGATGCCATTGCCAGATGAATTGTCGTATCAATGATACGACAATATGTGAGAGGTTATTTCATTTTTGACGGCAGCTTAATTCTTTTTCCATCCACAACAAAGACTCCCTTTCCGCAATGATGGATTGTTCGAGGATTCTTTTTTGTGGGATTAATCCAAGCCTTTAAAACTTCCATGATAAAAATATTATATTGATTCACAAGTTTTGTATCGACCACTTTGCATTCGAGATTTACATAACATTCTTGAATTAATGGTGCCGTTACGCACGATGCGGCAGCTTGAGTCAATTCAAATTTTTTAAATTTATCAGTATTTCGACCTGAAGTATTTCCTATTCCCACAACCTTAGAAGCCAATTCAACTGTAGGAATATTGATGACGCATTCTTTTGTTTTACGCAAAATATTAAATGTGAAATCTCGATTGCTCACTACACAACCTAAAAGAGGTGGTTCAAAATCGATCATCATATGCCATGTCATTGTCATCACATTAGGTTTTTTTTCGCCCATTGTAGACAACAAAACAACCGGGCCTGGCTCTAGTGTTTGATATACTTTCGATAATGGCAACACTCGTTTTTTCATAATCTAACTCCTTTAGAAAATTAAAGTATATGTAAGAAACCCATTATACAGTAATTCTTTCATCAGAATTAAATTACATTATCGATTTGTCTAAACCTATAACAACTCAAGACGCGACGCCGCTGCCCTGGTAGATTTACTAAAATGTGCTATATTTAAAACATGGAGGATACGTAAAAGAAAGGCCTAGGGATAAGAGCCAGCAAAAGGACGATAATTGACAGAATCTGTAAGAGGCGCATGGATGCTGGTTATTAACGAGCTCTGAAGCCTCCGCTCCTAACGAGCTTTGGGTTTCAGGGCGAAAGCGAGGAGTATACTATGAGTACGTTTATAAAAGGGCTTCTCTTCGGAAGCCTATTCTTAGTAGCGTCAAGTGTTCTGGGAGCGCCAGCGATCACGGTTCAGTGTACCAATAACATTAGCCACGACCGACCTGCAATCCAAGCCGCTGTTGATGCTGCAGGCAGCAATGCCATAATTACCATTAAGGGCCTTTGCCAAATGGACGGTCATCGAGTCTTTATCACCAAGTCTAATTTGACCGTGCAAGGTGTTAGAGGTCCGGTTGACCTGAATTCCAATGATCCGGGATTTGGAAGACCAACCTGGTTGACCACTATCAAAGGGCTAGTGGATCCTGCCTCACCCTATGGTCAATCGCTTGAAAGATTCCCTGTCCCAGCAACGTTACCTGTAAGCGGAAATGATTCTGCGACATACTGTAGTGACCCGACTTTGTATGCCACCCTGACTGGCAGTCTCACCGATCCATCGACCGATGTGGGTACTTGTGCCGAGTACGGGCTCTATTGGAACCGTCCAATGCTTATTACCGTACCGTCTGGTAGTCCTGCAGGAACAGTGATACAAAATGTCACGGTAAAAGATTTGAAGTTTCAATCTAATAAACGTGGGGTTGAAATCAACTCAGATGGTGGACCTACAACAGGTAATATGTGTACTCAAACTTTCTTCTCACCGGGTGTCAATGCCAACAACATTACAGTGAAAGAAAACTGGTTCGATGACAATCACCGTGGGCCTCAAGTCTTTGGTAGTGCCACCAATATATTTTTCCTGAATAATTTGGTCACACGTATCAATGAAGAAAAACCTGGTGAATTTGGTGGGGATACCGCCGGTATGCTTGCAGTGGGTGGAGGAATAGGTTGTTCTCCAATACCACCTGCTTTATTCGGCAATGCAAATGATATCACACTAGGTGGTTCAGGACCCCAAAGCAAGCTGACATTCGCCTTTAATGATATTCGAACTGGGGTTAGTCAAATAGATCCGGTATCTAATACGTGCATTCGATGTGGTTCTGAAGGAATTTCTTTCGAAGGTCCCGCGAATTCGACTATTCTAGGAAATAACATTACTTCAGAAGACGAAGGTATTTTCCTTGACAATACTGATGCGTCGAATGATGGGCAACCTTCTGCTGTATCACCAGGAAATTATAATACAAATGATTTGATCGCTTTCAACCACATTTATAACATTGCTGGATTTGAAGATCTTCGCCAAAGGATTGCATTTCAAAATCCTGGTGATTTGCCATATTTCCCGTCTTTTACTATTGTCAATTTATACAAAAATGCAATAGGTGGCATATTATTAGGGGAATCACCAGTTCCAGGGTTAGTTAATTTATACCCCTATGATAATATCGGACCAGGTAATAACGTAATTGCAGCTGCCGTTGGAAATATCGTTGCCTTTAATAGCTTCGATCACAATACGTGGGACGTCGCAGCATCAGAAGGTGCTGGTGGCAATACGGTCATTCAACCCGGCGCTAAAGTGATTGTTGCTTGCCGATGCTTACAATTAGTTCCGGCTGCTGATTGGATTAGCCCTCCAAACGCACTGCCTTTCCCAGGCTTTGTAGACACGAATGGCAATCCGCTCAACATCCCAGCAAGCAACTTTATCATACCTGCAACACCCTGCACTGTGATGCATGTTAATCCTGTCGATAAAAACGGGCATACGGTACTTCCAGTCGATAACTCGCTGTTACCTCCTGGAACACCACCTGCCCCAAGTCTGGATTTGTCAATCTGTAATCCAGGACACTAATAGCAGTTTGATACTTCAACAGAGGAGCGTTCTGCTCCTCTGTTTTTTTACGGCGTCGCGTTAACCCTGGATATTGCATAAATAATCGTAGCGAGAAGCAAAAGATTGTTTGTGCAATATCCAGGGTAAAGTTGTGATAGGTTTAGACAAATCGATAATGTAATATAGAATTAAAACAGATTGGGATTTATTGTAACAGAACACAGGAGAATCATCAGATGATCAACATTCAACTTATCAGCGCATTATCAGACAATTATATTGCTTGCATAATAAATGCAGCTCAAAAAAACTGTGTCATCGTTGATCCAGGCGAAGCTGATCCTGTATTCAATTTTCTCGATGAAAATCATCTCAGTTTGTCAGGCATTTTAATCACTCATCATCACTGGGATCACACCAACGGCATAGAAAAATTATTACATAAATTTGATGTTCCGGTTTACGGCCCAGCAAAAGAACCCGTTGCAGGAATGACTCATCTTCTGAATGATGGTGATGTCATTAATCTAGAAAAATTAGGAATTACACTTAATGTTATGCATATTCCCGGACATACACTTGGACATATAGCCTACTATAATGATGATTTTGTATTTACGGGTGACACTTTATTCACAGCGGGCTGTGGAAAAATTTTTGGAGGCACGGTAGATCAAATGTACAACTCTCTAATGCGAATCGCCTCACTGAATGAAAAAACATTAGTGTATTGTGGACATGAATACACCGCTTCGAATTTAAAATTTGCATTAAAAGTAGAGCCTGAAAATCTTGATATCCAACAGCGAGTTGATCAGGTAACAAAATTACGTCATAAAAATATTCCAACAGTTCCAGCCACTCTTTCTCTCGAAAAATTGACGAATCCATTTTTACGCTGCACAGTTCCTTCAGTCAAAAAAGCGGCGGAAAACCATGCTGGAAAAACATTGAACACACCACAAGAAATACTTGGAATACTGAGAGCCTGGAAAAACTCAAGACGCGACGCCGATCATTTGGATTAGCTCACGCAGCTTAACATCATTACAAATCTCTTGGCCCATGAACCAACTGAGCAATTGAGGATCAGTTTCATCCAGTAGTCGATCAAAATTTTTAATTTGCTCTGCGGTGAGTTGAGCAAACTGAGATGATGAAATGAATCGAGCTAAAAGAGCATCCAGTTCGAGCATACCGCGGCGGCAGCTATAACGCAGCCGCGCGATATTTTGTTCTCGTGATAATTCATCACTCATACTAGTGATAATTACGCGTCTTCACCTGCGCCATACGATTCGCGCATCATGAAAGATAGAAACAAAGCAGCTAATAAACATAAAGGAATCATCACCAGGGCCACTTGATAATTCGCTGCTGTATATGAACGCACTCCATCGACCATTTGACCTGACCAAGTATGATCAAGCAATTTTCCAACTAGCGGTGAAAATAACATTCCACCAAACATGACCAACATGTTAACGAAGGAAACTGCGGAGCCCGACATATGAAATGGACAATTTTCTCGACCAATCGCAAAGCACACGATTTCTGTAGAAGAGAAAAATCCAAAGAGGAAAATCAACGAACAAACAATGTAAGGTGAATGAGGTGTAAGATAAAGAAGGCTTATGAAACATAAACCAGATAAAACACATCCTATAATCAGAGTCATCCGACGTGATCGGAGTAAATCTGAAAACCATCCTGCAAAAGGAGCGCCCACTAACCAACCTGCGAATACCATCGCATTGGCATATGAAGCCTCATGAGGTGTGTAACCATACGTTTTTTCAAGAAAGTCGACGCCCCATAATTCACCAAACACCGATAAGGACATATAGAGAGCAAGACCAATAAGCCCGGCATACCACATTTGAATATTTTTGGCGATTGCCCATACACCACGTAAAGCTTCCCATAATGTTACCCGTTCTAGAGGTTCCATATATTCAGGATCACCATGGGTATCTCTCACAACTAACCAAACGACTGGCACAAGCATAAAACCTATGATCGTCCCAACAAATACCGTCTTTTCCCAGCCAATGGACTGTACGAGGCTCGATAATTGAACAACCCCCATCATTGCCCCAACCATACCTAAGGCGGTAGCTAGCCCCGCAAACAAGGCAAATCGACTACTGGGCAACCAGATCGCGGCTAGTTTGAGCACGCCCACAAACGCAAAGGCACTCCCAAAACCGACTAAAAATCGCCCTGTACCCGCTAACCAGACCTGATCGGTGGAACCAAAAAGTAAGCTACCCAGCGCACAAATGAGCACAGCCACCGTTAACATTTTCCGTGGACCCATGATATCTGTCATCAATCCTACGATGATTTGCATAGGCGTATATGCAATATAATAAAGTGAAGTAATAAATCCGAATTCTTCTGCAGATAATTGAAATTTACGCATTAATTCTGGAACCATCACACTCGGTTCAATGCGCAAAAGATACTCATAACAATAAAACAAGGCACCTAGACCACAAATAGCCCAGCCCAACATTACCGAATTACGCGATACTTGCGATTCTGTCACTATATTCCCCTCCCACAATCCTAGATTCTGCAGTTGTAATCTACTTCGAGTCCCTAATGCACTAAATCTAAAGACTTTTTGTGGCATTTTTTATTTCACCGTACAAGTGAGTACGCCATCAATAAAAAACACCTCAAAAAGTCTTTATCTTCAGCACCTTAAGGCCTCTCGCAACGATCCCAACTGCAGAATCTAGGATAAACTAACAAAACTAAAGTCCCTTCTAAAGGGACTCTGCTACCAATACCAAACAGCCTATCCTATCAAAAAATCTCCCTAACATCTATGTTTTCACCCTCTCCCCTTACGCTGTCTTCTCATAGGGGATAGCCATACCTTGATACTGAGAATTTCCTGTAAATATAACCCGCAAGTATTTGAACTCAGAGCAAATTGAGTTATACTCTGTGGTCGTCGGCCGAAAGGCCGAATACGATATTTTTATAAACCTTAAAGAGGAAGGATCACAAAGATGCAAGGCGAAAAGAAATTCGAAATCCAATCAAGTCACAAGTTAACAAGCTTCTTCGCAAATGAAGAAGATTATATTGCGGCATTAAAAGTTGTTTCTGATTCTGCAATTGTCGGAGATAAACTAGAAGAAGCAAAAAAATACTTGTTAGAAAATGACCTCTTTGCCAATCATCCTAATACTCTTGGTTTAAATGACTTATGTTCAAATTTCTTAGGTTTCGAGTTTGATTTAAACAATCCAAAAAGAATAGCCGAAGCTTTTCGCAAACCCGAATTTTTACAAGCTCTCAAAGGCGATAAAAAATTACTCGAGATTTTTGATTCCGTAGAGTCTGAACAAGCAGCAGTAACATTGTTTGATATGACTGACCCCGGTCTCAACATTGTCATTTTTGTTGCATTATCTGACAACACACAATTTGTTGACGATTTTATTACAAAGCTTGAAGCTAGCCGCGTATTAAGAGAAAAATTCAATATTAATGCACATTATACAGAACACAAACTCAATTTACTTTTCTGCGCTGTTTTACTGCGCTCTCCACAGCTATTTGCTTATTTTCTCGATAAAAAAGTTGATTTAAATCATAAAATAGAGTTCGCAAGCGATACGCACACTTTATTTGAAATAGCGATGATTTTCCACACCAATGCCGAAATGTTGAAAACTTTAAAAATGAAAGCTCCTGCTGCTTACTCAGCATTTATCAATAATATCACTCTCGAATCCACGGATTCCGGTAAAACCCAAACAGATTTATTGTCCTATGCTCTCGAAAATGAACTATTCAAACGTAAAGATAAAGAGCTTCTTGAACTTGTTGAATTTTGTGCTCCTGATATCAAAGTATCAGACACTTTGGGAAGACTCATTGAAAGCAAGCTAACTGGAGACACCAAAACAGCTGTGCTGGAAAAGCTTAAACCTGCCAAAGCAGCTGAGATACCTGCGTTAGCAAATACCTCAAGTGGTCAACAACCAACACAAAATCAACATCAAGACCAAGATGACGAAGAGGAAGATGAGGAAGAAAGTGAAGAAGAACATCACCAACAAGATACTTCTGCTCATATACCCTCTGGTCTACTAGACGAACCTGAGGACATGCAGCAACAACTACACCAGCAATCTGCTACAGATCGCCAACCTTCTGGTCTACTAGATGAACCTGAGGACATGCAGCAACAACTACACCAGCAATCTGCTACAGATCGCCAACCTTCTGGTCTACTAGATGAACCTGAGGACATGCAGCATCAACTACACCAGCAATCTGCTACAGATCGCCAACCTTCTGGTCTACTAGATGAACCTGAGGACATGCAGCATCAACTACACCAGCAATCTGCTTCAGATCGCCAACCCTCTGGTCTACTGGAAGAACCTGAGGACATGCAGCAACAACTACACCAGCAATCTGCTACAGATCGCCAACCTTCTGGTCTACTGGAAGAACCTGAGGACATGCAGCAACAACTACACCAGCAATCTGCTTCAGATGGCCAACCCTCTGGTCTACTGGAAGAACCTGAGGACATGCAGCATCAACTACACCAGCAATCTGCTACAGATCGCCAACCTTCTGGTCTACTGGAAGAACCTGAGGACATGCAGCAACAACTACACCAGCAATCTGCTTCAGCTGGTAAAGAGCAGCAATATGATGATGGCACCGAAGAAGAAGACGACGACGAGGAAGAATTCGAAGAAGAAGATAGCTCTGACGAAGTCGCTTCCACTTCAAAGCTGCGACAACTAGTTACTCATGTTGCATCACCTTATCTAGCCACTGACATCCTGCAGGAAATTGAGCTCGAACGCCGCATTGCTGCTACTCATCCATCTCAGGCGCAACAATTACAGCGAGCACTTGATTATTCAGAGCCGGCAGCTCCAAAAACACCTTTTAGCCCCGCTATCAGGAATAACCCAGCCAAAAGATCACCTGCACGTCGGTTAAAACCCAGACCAATAATCACACATGATATAACCCTTAACGAAAAATCCCTTGAATGGGCATTGATGGAAGCCTGCCTTGACTTACTCGACAAACCGATCAAGGCCCAAATAGATAAATCAAGTGCCGAAATAAAAAAACAAAAAAAAGTTGATTATTTTAAACTGAATTATGCTAAACATTTCAACTTCTTAGTGAGAAACGATCGTGACAGAGCTGAAAATTTACTTCAACGATTAATTCAAATTCGAAAACAAAAACCTAGACCAAAGCTTTCAACTCCTGATTATATTTACATCATAGCAGGCGATCCTAACGGCTTCGTATTCAAAAATAACTTATCAGCATTAACAACAAATGTTTCCGTCGTCTCTGATGGAAGTGATTCAGAATCAGTCAAAAAACTACAAATAAAAACTAGCGATGGTCTCACGGTAATTCTTTATGCCCACAACTTTAAAGAAGAGGGACCGAACTGTAAATTTGATGCTATTATTCCTTTATCGACTTTTTTAACGAACAAAGACTTTCTTCTTAAAACTCTTCGCGATCAATCTGGGCGAACTGTTCTTCATTGGGCCACAATCGGTGGAAGCTTGGCGATGCTCGATATTCTAGCAACGGGTCTAATAACTCTTAGACGTAACTTGCCAACACTAACAGATTCATTTCCGCAGTTCTCGTCAACTGACCATTGTGGTAATTCTGTAGCACATGAAATTGCTCGATCTGAACTTTATCAAATCAATATCAAACTCGAAGCGACACATGAATTAGAAGTCGAAAAGAGCAAATTACCAATCAACCATCCGGCGTCTCTCAATATAGGCAAGCTTAAGGATAGACAACTTCGATCGCTAAGCAAAAATGAACATATCGATTTTTTCAACATGCGTAATCAAGATGGCGATTTACCTTTACATCTTGTACTCTCACACAATTTCACTGCTTTACTCACAGTTCTAATAGATTATCCAAATTGTCCAATACTGAACATTGACCGTGACTTACATGGCACAAATGGTTCAGCAACGAATGTATCAATATTGCACTACGCTGCAATGTGCCCAGAAGTTCATTGGAAAACCGCCCAATCTATCATTCAAAAAAATCCATATCTTGTAAATACACCTGATTCTCATGGATTTATGCCTGTGCATTGGGCTGCCGCTGCATGTGATGTTCCTAAGATACTGCTACTGCTCGCAAGCGGAGCGAAGCTCGGTGCCAGCCATACTGGGGACTCTCCTCTGGCATTATCTCTCTCAGCCTATACTTTCGAGGATGATACTCTTGATAATGAAGGAGGAATGGCTTTACACATGTCTACCCAGATTCCCGCTTTCAATGCTATTGTTGAACGTAGATTATCAAAATGCCAATATTATCCAACAGATTTTAACAGTCGATATATCACTTTAGAAGAACTCACTGCACTCGACGAAATTCTAAGTGATGAATCAATAATGAAATCATTTTCACCTCAAGAGCAACAACGTCTAAAACTCGCAAGCCTACAACAACTTGAAGCTAATCTTGAGAAACCAAAATACAAAAGACGCCCTGTATCAGAAGAAAAACGACACTCAAAACTTGCGACCCGCATGCGCGAATATGCTCTGTTATCTACAGCAATATTCCAAGCTAGGGGAGTAGCATTTGGAGATCGAGAAAAGGCTGCTGCATATTATAATCCTCGCGGCCTACAAGTCATTCGAACTTCACAATTTTATAGCGCTTTCTTTACTAGTAAAACCTACCCGATTCCCGAAAAGCAGAAGAGAGACTATCTTATTGAATTTGGATTAACGAATTCAAAAACTAAACTTGAAGATATTAATCAAACACTCAAAGAAGCGACTGAGGGTTTCAAAGCATTATTATCACGATCTATTTCAGCATTTGATAAACCATGGGACGAAACAGTACCAGATAGAAAAAACGGCCATAGAATACCTTCTTGGGGACAATGGTGGAACGATAAATTTGGTGAAACAACATACAAAAATATTGCCATCCATATACTCGATAAAGTTGAAGTCCTCCTCAAAAAAGTTGAAGAAGCCAATACTCAACTTGCTGACGGTACAATTAATGTGAATCAAGCCTCAAAATTAAATTCAGACTATAAAGTAGAACTGCTGACACTTATCGACGAAGCTCTACGAAAAGCAGACAAAAAAATGCAGCATGTTGATAAAAGTACTAGCGATCCTGCGTTATCTGATTTTAGAGCACGATGTATGGTTGCAAAAGCCGTCGCTACTAAAGTTGATGTTGCTTCAACGATAACTACTGTAAATGAGTTTAGTATATAAACGTCAAAAATAAGATGGTGTCATGTCTTCAAGCCGGAAACTGCCGTTAGTTCCACCAATGTTTCTTGGGAAGATAGGCTTGGCATCTATTTAGCTGACACTGATAGGTGCGAGAACGCACTGACACTTTTTTTGCAACAGTCATTAGCCACGGTTGCTTTCGATACGTTCTTGCTGCATACCCATTAAAACCTTCATGATAAGCAAGATAAAGCGCATACGTATTTGTTTCTGAAATTCCTAATTTGCGATTCGCAGTTTGCACATACCAGCCAACAAAATCGGAAGCATCTTTAAAATTACATCGACTTGCCAAATGATTACCTGTTTGCTTCTGATAATTACGCCATGTTTGATCAATGGCTTGTGAATAGCCATAAGCAGATGTTGGTCGTTTCCACGGAATGACCCCTAAACACCATTTGCGTGGCGGTCTTGCATTCGCGATAAACGAAGATTCTTGATGCATAATTGCCATCTGAACTGGAATCGGAACTCCCCATTTTCTCTCACTCGCCTGTGCAGCCCAATACCATTCAGGATATTCATTAAAAATACTGCACACATCATCAATACATTGAGGTTGAACTGTAACGCAACCCGTCATCGATAAAATCAAACCTACCACAACAATTTTTAATGCTATTTTTTTCATTCATGCGTACTCACACGTTGACTGACATGACATAATAATTCATAACCAATAGTATCAGCGCATTTTGCAACTTCTTCTATCGGTAATCCTTCTCCCCACAATATCGCTTCATCACCTATCTGAGCAGAAGGGGCGGATCTTAAATCAACGAGCAACATATCCATACACACACGTCCGATCAAAGCGCATCGTTGATTATGAATTAATATGGGCGTACCCATCGCTGCATGTCTAGGATAACCATCACCATATCCGATTTCTACTACACCAACAGGCATATTTTCAGGGCAAACAAATAGTCCACCGTAACTCACCGAAGATCCTTTAGCTAATTGATGAACCGCTAATAAACGAGATTTCAGTGTCATGACGGGCCGTAAATTTAAATCAAGCCCTGTGCAATCAGGAAAAGGTGAAACACCGTAGATTGCAATTCCAGGTCGAATCCAATCATATAAGGACGCTTGCCATCCGAAAATACCTGCTGAGTGCGCAAGACTTCCTGGCAAATGATGAGTTTGCAATAATTGTTGAAATGCGGTCATTTGTTGTGGTGTTGAAGGAGAAGCCAAAGAATCCGCTGATGAAAAATGCGCCATTAATCCAATAATTTTCACCTGCGGCGATAAATTACGAAGGCGTTCCAACACAATGGCAATTTCTGTTGGTTGAAAACCTAATCGTCCCATTCCAATATCAACTTTTACCCATGCTGAAAGTGGCGAAGATAATTTTTGTTCTGCCAAAATGTTGAGTTGTAATTCATTATGAATGACGAGTGTTGCTTCTAATTGGTGCAAACACAATAATTCTTCTGGAGTATGAAATCCCGTCATTAAAACAATCGTCTGACGAATATCAGCGTTACGAAGTCGTTCAACTTCGTCTACACACGCCACACCAAATCCATCCGCTTCTGTCAAAACTTTGGCCACTCTTTCTAATCCATGACCATAGGCGTTACTTTTTACCATCGCCAAAATAGCACTTCGCGGTGCGCGTGATTGAATTTGTTTAAAATTGTGATCTAATGCGCTTCTATCAATTGTCGCTTGTCGAACTCTCACAGCATCATCTCCCCACCATAATGCGACTGTGTGAAATTTTCAAAACGAGTATATTGCCCTAAAAATGTCATGCGTACTCGGCCAATAGGACCATTTCGTTGTTTAGCAATAATTATTTCCGCAGTTCCTTTGTCCGTTGAATCCGGATGGTATACTTCATCTCGATAAATAAAGGCAATTATATCGGCGTCTTGTTCAATCGCACCACTCTCACGCAAATCCGACATAATCGGTCTTTTATCGGTTCGTGCTTCTAAACTTCGATTTAATTGTGATAATGCAATAACAGGCACTTTCATTTCTTTTGCTAACGCTTTTAATGAACGAGAAATTTCTGAAATTTCCAGCGTGCGATTTTCTTTAAATCCAGGAACTTGCATTAATTGCAAATAATCTAACACAATTAAACCTAAATCACCGTGTTCGCGAGCAACGCGTCTCGCACGTGCACGTACTTCAGCGGGGCTTAGTGAAGGTGTATCATCAATAAACATTTTTGCTTCAGATAACATACTCACAGCCGATGAAAGCCGAGGCCAATCATCGTCAGATAATTTACCTGTGCGCACAGTATTTTGATCAATGCGTCCTAAAGAAGACATCATACGCATGGCCAGTTGTTCACCGGGCATTTCCATACTAAAAACCAATACCGGTGCATGCCCACGAATAGCTACGTTTTCCGCTAAATTCATTGCGAAGGCCGTTTTACCCATGGAAGGACGACCCGCAACAATGACCAAATCACCTTTATGCAATCCAGATGTCATGTGATCGAAATCGGTAAACCCTGTCGATGTTCCCGCTAATTCAGAGTCCGAGTGATACAATGCGTCGATGCGCTCTGAAGCCATCGCTAAATAATCAGATAATTTAGTAGGGCCCGTACTTTGCCGACCATGATCAGAAATATGAAATATTTTTTGCTCTGCTAAATCAATTAATTCAGAACTGCTTCTGCCTTCAGGATTAAAAGCCATATCAGCAATTTCAGAAGCCGTTTGAGTTAATTGTCTCAATACAGAACGTTCACGCACAATATCAACATACGCACGAATATTCGCAGAAGACGGTGTATTTTTTGCAAGCTCGAATAAATAAATATCACTGCCTGCTTCAGCTAATTGTTGATGCGTTTTAAGATGCTCACTCACCGTAAGAACATCAAAAGGTTCATTACGATGCGCTAAGGCTTCAATGGTTCTAAAAATTAAACGATGATCAGAGCGGTAAAAATCATTTTCAGTAATATGTCCTGCAATTTGATCCCATGTTTGATTATCGAGCATTAATCCGCCAAGTACGGATTGTTCAGCTTCAACAGAATGGGGCGGGATTTTAACTCCCGTTAGTTGATAGTCTTCAAATTTTTTTTTCCCACGGACGGTATTGGATTGCATGAAAAAATCCTTTTCAATGGGGATATTATATATTACACGCGTAGTATAACGCAAAGCAGTTCTCACCGTTGTGAGAACTGCATATTATGTATTTACTTCGCTGGCTCTTCTGCGGTAACAGTTACTTTAAGTTTCAACTCAATTTCACTGTGTGTATGCACGAAAAATTCATGTTCGCCTAAATCACGAATCGGGCCGCCTAACAGATCGATTTCGCTCTTATCAACATGATGCCCGGCATCATCAAATGCTTTCGCAATTTCTCGCGGACCCACTGAACCAAATAATTTTCCGTCTTCACCTGAATGAGCTGCTACAACTAACGTAACATCTTTCAAAGCATCAGCACGTTTTTGCGCAGCAGCAAGAACTTCAGCTTCTTTCTTCTCTAACTCAGCTCGACGTTTTTCAAATGCAGCAATATTTGCAGCAGTCGCATAAGCCGCTTTACCCTGTGGTACTAAATAATTACGACCATAGCCTGGTTTCACTTTTACACGATCACCAATGCTGCCCAAATTGCGAATTTTCTCTAATAAAACGACTTCCATCTTCATTACCTCGTATGTTAATTAGTGCGTATCGCAATAAGGTAAAAGTGCCAAATAACGCGCAATTTTAATTGCTGCAGATAATTGACGTTGAAAACGTGCACTGGTACCCGTAATTCGACTCGGAACCATGCGACCATTTTCCATGATATAATTTTTCAAAGTTTCGACATCTTTGTAATCGATAGCATTGACGCCATCGGCAGTAAATTTACAAAACTTTTTACGACGTGAATAACTCACTTGCATTCTCCTCTTACATTAATCGGCAATATCGTCTTCAACGAGATCTTCGTTTTTAGACGTTTCGCTTTTGGTAGTTTCACTCTTCACTAATGAAGACGCTGCGGTAATAGGCGCATCCATACGGATGACCAGATTACGAAGCACGGCATCATTAAAGCGAAAACCCGTCGTCAACTCATCCAAAGCAGGTTGACCGCACTCAATGTTCATGAGGACATAGTGAGCTTTATGGATTTTTTTAATAGGATAGGCTAACTGACGTCGGCCCCAATCTTCCAGTCGATGGACAGTGCCACCGCTTTCTTCGATCATTGATTGATAACGTTTCACCATGGATGGAACCTGATCGCTTTGATCAGGATGTACCATGACGACAATTTCATAATGTCGCATACTGATTTCCTCTCGGTTTATAGCCTCCCCAACGTGGGGTGAGGCAAGGAAGTTAATTACAAGCCGGCTATTATAAGCCTATTTCCAGAAGAAGAGAAGGGGTCAAAGCAAAAAGGGGTCAGGTCTAACATTGAAACTAGCTCTAGAAAAAGCTAGTTTCAATGTTAGACCTGACCCCTTTCTTCCTTAATCCACATTATCTATTGAATTAGCAGCCATTCCAAAGGAGATACTACTGCGGTCTTCAGTATGCTCTACGAGTGGCACATATTTATTAGACCGCGTAGAGGATCCAAAAAATGAGCCCGCAAAATTGCCTGCTCTTTCTCCGTAAGTAAGCTCTGCTTTTTGAAAAGATTTTTCTGAAGTGTTTTCTACTGAAAGTGTATTCAATGCTATTTCAGATAAACGTAGTGCTTCTCGAAATGCTGTATTATCGCTTTCAACGTCTGCACTCCAGCAATTCAAAAAGAAATATTCGCTAATCATGGATGAGGTATTCGCAATGAATGTGTTGAAGTTTTTCACAGGAAAATAGCCCCAGAGCAAAGCAACTAAACAAAGCACTACTGGAATTGCAATCATAATAACCAGTGACGAGTAAATGGCGAGTGGAATCGTAATAGCCAAAATATCAGTGAGGATATAAGAATAAAGAGCTCCACCCATTAAGAAAATTGCTGCAGCTACCCATAACCATTCTGTGACATTGCGGATGTATTCAACACTCGAAACTTCGTCAAGTGCATAATCATAATAATCACGATTCGCTAACTCTAAATTAATTGCTAACGTTAATAACTTATGAAGAGCTTGTGGAGCTTGCTGGATATCTTTCTCAGTTATAGATGGAGAAATACCATTTTTAGCGAGAAATTTTTGAGTACTGTTATTAGCAAAACGATTCATACGGTCAAGAGCCGTTTCAGCTTTTTTTTCAACACTTTTTTTATAACGCAATGGATAAGGTAATGTGTATTCGCCAGATACCACTAATTTGAAAAGAACCAGTAATTCACTCGTGGTATAATTTTCTGCCGTAATTACCGTGAGATTATCATGATCCTCTTTGAGGACTGTTGGTAAAAATTTTGGATCGACTTTTTGGATTGCAGGAAACAACAGGTTAACAAATACAGTGATATTTTGTTGAATAATTGGCGCATCTTGAGTCAACCCTGCTTCTGTGGGTGTAAACTTAACTTCCTGTCCATTACGATAGGCTGTAAATGTCGTATGGTATCGATAAATTTCTTTTGCAAACTGAGGATGCCGACTGAGCAAGGCAAAACTAGAATTTTGAAAGAGTCTATAAAGCTGAGCTTTTTGAGGCGATCTCAATAGCGAATTAACAGATTCCATAGCTCCGTTAAGTTGTTTTGTTTTTTCCTCTGAATCTTTAGCATGAGGAGTTTTTGCAGTTCTATCAGGATGATGTTCAAGTAATGCCTTCGTAATCGCTTTTTTTAATTGTTTTATTGAAGCGATTCGTTCAAGCCCAACAAGATCATATGCCTTTTGAATTACTTCGATATCTGCAGCAGTAAGAACTTCGACAGAAGGTACAGAAGGGAGTTCACTAGAAGGTTTTTGACCGCACTGTGTGCAGTTAGGATCAGTGCAAGGAGCATCAGACTCATTGTATGCTGCACAACATTCCTCGCAATCGCATTCCCCATGATCGCTGTTTTCACTAGCATCACTATTTTGATCAAAATCGTGATCAGCAGCCTTATATTTTTCGAACGCTTTTTTACCAGCCATTTTACCCTCTTCATTTAGTAAATATTTAATGGGCATTGTCCCATTTTTCTAGCAAATAATCAATATAAACCTAGGATATCTTAACCATTCAGTACATTTTTTCCGCCCGAGATGGGCAAAATATGAGCGTTTGTCTCTAGTGGCTGAATAATTAAACCAAGTGTTGCCTAACCACCTCAAAGCAGCATATCCCCGTCGCAACCGACACATTTAAGCTATCCACCGCACCTTCCATAGGAATTTTCACCAAAAAATCACAATGATCGCGTGTTAAACGCCTTAAACCTTTGCCTTCGGCCCCCATCACTATGGCCAGCGGACGCTCAAGCTTCTTCTCAAATATCGAGTCTTCCGCCTCTCCAGCCGCCCCATACAGCCATATACCACGATCTTTGAGCTCTTGCAGAGTTCTCGCTAGATTGGTCACTTGAATGTAAGGCACCGTTTCAGCCGCCCCGCTCGCCACCTTTCGCACCGTCGGCGTCAAGCTCACCGCATTATCTTTAGGCGCAATCACCGCATCTACCCCCGCAGCATCCGCAACCCTCAAACACGCCCCCAAATTATGCGGATCTTGAACTCCATCCAACACCAACAAAAAGAGACTTTCCGACTTCTCAAACAGATCATCTAGCGTCATCAGAGCCGATGTATTCGCCCCAACATTCGCCACAACCCCCTGATGCACACCGCCCTGCGCCATCTTATCGAGCTCATCTCGCGACAACTCACTCACTCCGATTTGCAGCCCCTTCGCCTGCCCTACCAACGACTCCAAGCGCACACTTCTCTTCCCCGCAAGCACATAAATCTTTTGCACCGAACCCGGCGACCGCTTCAGCTTCGCCTGAATCGCGTGTATCCCATAAATCACATTGTTTGCCATAATTCATTTCTCTTCGTAAATAGATTAGATAATTAAGTAGACCACAGTTTATATTAGAATGTGCCAGTATTAAACAAGGAGGGTTTTATAGCCCTTATTAGCTGTCCATTTAGCTTTAGTACAGCTTGCTAAGGCAGTCATTGGTATGGCCTTAATGGCGCAAATGACAGAACATTTAGAATCAGCGGGTATTTCTTTCCGGAATCACATAAGAGCCAATAACAAAAATCACCAAAGGGCTATGTGACTCAGTTTCCCAGCATCGACCGGTATTTAATTGTTAATTAGTACTCAGTCATCATTATCTAAGAACAAATCTTTGCATTCGATTTTACCGTGCGAATGAATCAGTAGGTAGCTTTCTGAATAACCTCCTTTCTCGTAATAACATATCGACACTAGAGAATAGAATATTAATATAATGGCCAAAAAAACAGCCACACAAAATATGATTCGAAAACAAGCAGTGTGTCTAAAAAAAGTGTTTTTAGCATCGTTATCTTCCTTCATAAACAAATATTCTATCGGAATCTTATAACGCTTCTTATAATTCTGTTCAATACTCTCCTCAGAACTCTTATTATCTGACTGATCACGAGACTGTTGTTCTTTTTTCATTTGACAGTTTTCGATACCTACAAGTGCTTCTTCTGCCATTTTTATTAAGCGTCGATTTCGACAATCAAGAAGATAAAAAATTCCGGAAAGAAAGATAAAAATTATACATAATCCGATCTCAAGTATCTCATCAACCAGAGTAGAGCTTGGATATCGAATAATCATAAAGCCACTGCTCGTAATAAACAATGCAAAAATTACTATATACGTTTTGAAAACAGAAATTCGTTGATTAGCGTGCAAAGAAAAATAGTCCCAAGCATGATCACGCTTCTTACTTAACAGACAACAGTCGTCTCGCTTTATTGAATTATCATCCCGCCCATTTTTACTAGACATACACCCTCCCACAGATATTATATTAGTTGACCACCTAAAGCTCATATACTACGCCACTCTATGAAAATACGGCTTAAACACATACTAATAAATCAATAATAATAATAGCTCTCGATGCATGTTAATTATAGCATAAAATTATAGGACTACAAATTGGTAGTCTTCTCCAATAAAAAATGAGCCACAAATGTAAGGCTCATTTTTTATTGGAGAAGACTCACACTTGAAATCAATATGAATTTATTCTACAAGAACATAGTGTATTTTTAAATATACATGGCATAGACAACAATTTTTTCAAAATTTGTCATTGTAAATCTTTTAAAACATCTTCCATTAAAATTTTTGTAAAATATAAGTTAGCATAAAATTTCCATTCCCCGCCTTGTTTCTCATTAATTTTATCTATCAGCCAATCTTCATCATGTTCATCTAGAGCTTGATCGCTAAATACTTTTTTAGTTTTTTTATTGTAATATAATCCACGAACAAAGTTATATTGATATCCGTTAGCTGTGAGAATATTATGTTTTCTATTATCCGAAGTCATAATCTTACTCCTTCGCAAATTTTAGCTGTAAATAATTGCATAGCAGTTAACATCAATATTATTTGTTACAAATCTCAAATAATCTCTATAAGATAAATTATACATTGCCAACCCACAGGCACCTTTCAAGAAAACACAGAATAAACAAATAATTCACAATAACTTAGTTGCTGGGGGTTATGATTGTGCCATTCATTGGGCCACCAATAATCATACCGCCTTTACTACCTGGTACTATGGTTCCGTTTGCAGGCCCTCCAATGATCATGCCACCTCGACTGCCCGGCAGGATGCTGCCGTTAGCTGGACCACCAATAACCATACCGCCTTGACTACCTGGTAGTATTGTTCCATTTGCTGGCCCTCCAATGATCATGCCACCTTGACTACCTGGCAGGATGCTTCCGTTAGCTGGACCACCAATGACCATACCGCCTTGACTGCCTGGCAATATTGTTCCATTAGCTGGTCCTCCTATCACCATACGACCACCGGACGTTTGCGCTAATGTATTACAACAGCAAAGTATCCCAAATATTCCTAACATTAATGATTTGTAATAAAAGCTCATAGCGTTCTCCTCATTCCATCTATAATACCTTCCCCTCAATATCTCAAATATATAACTTCCTAGCAAGTTGTTACTTTTACTATAGTATATTTTCAGAAAAAAACAAAGCTAGTGCTACATGAGTTTATTTTATTCAATAAGATGTACCTCTATTAAGAATAAGGAGACCTTCTCTAGTTATAAGATTTTCACAGAGATTAACAAGTCTATTCGTAAGATTAAGTCTTGTTCCACTTGATAATCCCCCTCCTTGATAAAAATTACATCTTTAAGTGTGCCTTCTGGGTGTTGAAATATTTTACATACTTTTTGTAGTGTTAATAAGAAGATAAAACAGCTTTACGAGTTTTACCTTGTCTCTGTATTAATTCTTGAATAGTACACTAACATTTTATATGCATGTATGACCATTTCACTACTTAAGCCAGATATAATGTAGCTCAACATCATTACCTTAAATCTACTATAATAATTGTAAGCCCCCAATCGAAAGGAGATGATTATGACAAATAGTAGTTTAACAAATGATATAATTTCATTCATTGATGAGCGAATTAGTATTTTTCTTAATAAGAAAAATAATTTTAATGAAGATGATAATATATATGTACTAACATATATAATTCCTATCTCTCATTTTAAAAACCAAAATAGTATTGATGTTGACGTAATATTCGATAGCTACAAGCGTGATGGTTACGTAACTCTTAGACCGATTCAATTATTAGATGAAACACTAACTATGAAGGCATCACCCAACAGTGAAGGATTGCAAATTTCTTGGGATAATAATGCAAAGAGACTTTTTTACAATCAAATTTTTAGAAATGCGGTCTTCGAATCATGCGGCGAGATAATACAATCAACTCACAATCAACAAAGAGATTCAAAATTCATCAACGATATAAAATTCCTACAAGATACAAAAAAAGGAGTCGAAAGAATTCTAAATTTTTTTAAAACCGAAGGTATAAGTGAGCCAGTTATTGTATCTATCCATTTATTCAATATCAAAGACTGTTACCTAGGAATATCCACTATAAATCTTGATCCAATTCCAGAAAAATTGACTATTAATCATTTAAACCTTGGAAACATCGAAATACAATCTTACGAATTAGGAAATTCCTTAGAACCTATATTCAAAATACTCTACAATACTTTTGGACGTACAAAACCCAAATGAAGCAACATAAGCCACATTCTATGCTTCAGAGTGACGTTTTTTACGCCCAATTTTACCAATAACAAAATGAGGTTGGATTCTGAACAAGGCAAACACATGCGCAATGGTAGCTAATGTTAAATTAGCTCCCCCACTTTTAATTCTAGAAGCCTGTGTTGGGCTAATTTGTAAACGACGTACTAACTCATTAAAACCAATTTTTTCTTCTTTCATGTAATGAGAAACAGCACCAGAAATATCTTCTTGGAGTGATTTAATAAATTGGGCTTCTAATTTTGCTGACTTTTCAATTTCAGCAATTTCCGCCTTATCCAACCTTTTTTCAAGGTACTTTTGAAAGCTCTTAGATTTCATAACACTACTCTCCTACTCAAATTGTTGCTCCAAACGTTGGCGAGCAACTTCAATATCCCTATTTTGAGTTTTTTTATTTCCTGCATGTAACATTAATACTGTTTTATCTTGTAAAAATGCATAATAAATTCTCAATCCATACTGCCTCTCTCGCAATTCAAATAGTCCTTTCTTGAGAGAGCGACTATGAGGCAGTTGGAGCTTGTTCCCACAAATCTCCAATAATTTCATTTCCTTCGCTACTGATTTAAGCTGTTCTCTACTTAGAGAGTCAAGCCATTTTTCAACTGTGCTATCACCACTGGCATTACACCAAAATTCGATCTTCCAGTCGATTTGTCTGCTCATAATGCCCTCTTCTGTACTACATTATAGTGTAGTACATTTTATTGTAGTAGTCAATAGTGCAGTTATGATTTTATCATAATGTTTTGCTTCTGAATCCATGCTGGACAAATGCAAGACAGCACGATTACAATCGACCTAATTTCAAAGGCTGATGAAAGGATCCAACATCATGAAAATCCAACTGAACGTTCTCAAAACCACCTTGCTCATAGGCCTATTACTTGGGCTGGCAGGTTGCGTCAATGACGCTTATAACTATGATTCTGACAACACCGCACCGCATTTTTCCGGTGGTTCTGCCCTTAAAGATGAGCCGCTTTCCAGTTATGGGAATGACCGCCAATATGTAGTGGAAGGAAAATGTTACAAAGTCCTGCACACCGCCAAAAATTACACCAAAGTGGGCGTTGCTTCCTGGTATGGCCAAAAATTTCATGGTCATCTCACGTCAACACGTGAGCGCTATAATATGTTCGGCATGACCGCCGCCAGCCCGGATTTGCCTTTGCCAACCTACGCTAGAGTGACGAACCTTGAAAATGGCCATTCGGTCGTTGTGAAAGTGAATGATCGAGGACCGTTTAAATCAAACCGTGTCATGGATGTTTCCTACGCAGCCGCTAAAAAACTGGGGTTAGTAGCTAAAGGTACTGCTAAAGTACGGATCGTGGCTCTGCACCGTGGTGAGCCCGAAACTTTAGATACACTCGCCAGTCGTCAAATTTTACAAGTCGGTTCATTCTCTCAGAAAGGCAATGCCAATCAATACAGCACAAAAATCACACAAATTACGCATTCTCCTGTGAGAGTGCGGATGACGATGGTCAACAACACACCTGTTTACAGGGTTGAGGTCGGACCTTTTCAGGACCAAGCATCTCTCGATAGCACTCAACAGACCCTGGAAAAGCACGGCGTGAGAAATGTCACAGCCCATATCGGTTAGAGGAGGAAGGGGTCAAGTCTTGACAAATAGACAAATAGCAAATGAGCTCGTTGGTATTTGTCTATTTGTCAAGACTTGACCCCTTCCCCCTCTATGCTAAGATCCCCCCAACTATCTATTCAATTTTTACTATGGGAGACACGTCATGATGAAACTCAAGCGAGCAACCTCTGCTTACTTGATGGCAGCAGCCTTCACATTCGGAATCACTGCCTGCTTTGCGGAGCAAGCCACTCCTCTTATGCTCAAAGCAACCGCAGCCGCCACCAGTCCTAACGCTTCCAATTTTATTCCTGCAGCTCCCGATCTTGCTGTAAAATCTTATGTGTTATTGGACGGCGTTAACGGTCAAGTATTAACCGAAAAAAATGCGCACGACAAAGTGCCTCCTGCTTCACTCACTAAAATGATGACATTATATGTTATTTCCAACGCACTCAAATCAGGAAAAATTTCGCTAGACACGCCTGTCACTGTCAGTGAAAAAGCGTGGCGCACCGGTGGCTCACGCATGTTTATAAAAATAGGTACCAAAGTTCCAGTGAATGATTTATTGCAAGGAATTATTGTTGCTTCCGGCAACGACGCTTGCGTTGCTCTTGCAGAACTAATCGCGGGCACTGAAGAAGCCTTCGCTGATTTAATGAATCAAACTGCAAAATCACTCGGCATGAAAGATTCTCATTTTGTTGATTCAACAGGTTTACCTAACCCTCAACATTATTCTACAGCTTACGATATGGCATTACTCGGTCGTGCACTTATTAAAGATTTCCCGGAATATTATCCTTGGTACAAACAAAAATGGTACACGTTTAACGGCATTAAACAACCCAACAGAAATCGATTATTGTGGCGTGATGATTCTGTCGATGGACTCAAAACGGGCCACACTGAAGAAGCAGGATTTTGTTTAGTCGCTTCTGCGAAAAAATCAGATACTCGTTTAATTGCTGCTGTAATGGGATCAAAAAGTGAAGACAGTCGCGCAAACGATACAGAAGCTTTATTAAATTACGGATTTCATTTTTTTGAATCACACAAATTATTTTCTGCGAATACACCGGTTAGCCAACCACGAGTTTATTTAGGAAAAGAGAAAACTGCCGAGATCGGTCTCGCGAATGATTTAGTGGTAATCCTTCCAACAGGAAAATTAAAAGATATCAAAGCAACGATGGTGATCGACAAAGAATTAAAAGCACCTCTTGTTAAAGGAAATACTTACGGTACCGTAAAAATTATGCTCGGTGATAAAGAAATTGCATCAAGTCCTTTAATCGCATTAAAAGACAATCCACAAGGTGGGCTCTGGAGTCGACTCTGTGATCGTCTGAATATTACTTTTCATCGGTGGTTTGGTTAATTAACCATCCTTATGACTGTTAATCAACAATGGCTGTCAGAAAATAATTTTTCGCGACAGCCATTTTGTGAGTAAATGATGACATCTGATCGCACACCTCTCCTACAGTTTCCGTGTGAATACATGATTAAAGTGATGGGTAAAAATACACCTGAATTTGAAGGGACTGTATTAAAAATATTTAACCAACACGTTAAAGATCTCAGCGAAGGTGCTATCTCACCACGTCAAAGCAAAGAAAACAATTTTTTAGCATTAACAGTAACGTTTACAGCGACAAGTCAAGATCAACTCGATCAAATCTACATTGCGCTTTCTGAAGCCGAAGATGTGATCATGGCATTGTGAGGATTTTATGAACAGTTCCAGCGATATCATTATTCGTCAACTCGGCATGCAAGCGTATGCGTCCACTTTTGCGCGTATGCAAACTTTCACTCTCACTCGCACCGAAAATACGACGGATGAAATTTGGTTACTCGAACATCCTCCTGTTTTTACACAAGGCCAGGCAGGAAAACCCGAACATGTTCTTGATCCTGGCACAATTCCTGTTGTGCAAACTGATCGTGGTGGACAAGTCACTTATCACGGTCCAGGACAATTAGTTGCTTACTTTATGTTAGATTTACGACGATTAGGTTTTGGAATTCGCCGATTAGTGACTATACTTGAAAATAGTGTCGTCGCTACTCTCGCTGAATACGGAATTCATGCGGCACCTCGAGCAGATGCACCGGGTGTTTATGTTGATGGCGCGAAAATTTGTTCGATTGGATTAAGAGTGAGACAAGGTTGTAGTTATCACGGTATCGCATTTAATGTGAATATGGATTTATCGCCTTTTCAGCGCATTAATCCTTGTGGCTTTAAAAATCTTCTCGTAACTCAAGTGCACGATTTTTCACCCGATACCACAGTCGCAACTGTCGCAGGTCGATTAATTCCGAATTTATGTCAACAATTTGGTTACACAAATTGCAATATTATTAACGAAGTTGAAATCCATGAATCAGAACCCGCCATTGCTTGATCCAAATCAAAAACAACGCGCTGCCGACAAGCTTTCACGCATCCCCGTGAAAATTGAAAACGCTGAACCCGCATTAAAAAAACCCGATTGGATTCGAATTAAATTACCCTCGAACGAAAAAATTCTTGAATTAAAAAATATGCTACGACAAAAAAAATTAGTGACTGTCTGCGAAGAAGCTTCTTGCCCTAATTTACCCGAATGTTTTTCACACGGCACAGCAACATTTATGATCATGGGAGATCGGTGCACACGTCGATGTGCTTTTTGTGACGTTGCACACGGTCGACCAGAACCGCTCGACATAGAAGAGCCACAAAAAATTGCTGAAGCAACCGAACAACTCGGATTAAAATATGTAGTGATTACTTCTGTCGATCGCGATGATTTACGCGATGGTGGTGCTGCTCATTTTGCGGAAGTGATTCGCGCACTGCGCACAAGAATTTCTCACATTAAAGTTGAAATTTTAGTACCCGATTTTCGCGGGCGCATGGAAAAAGCGCTTGACGCTTTATCGTTAGCGCCCGCTGATGTTTTTAATCATAACCTTGAAACCGTGCCACGATTATATAAATCCATTCGTCCGGGTTCAGATTATCAATGGTCACTCACACTATTAAAAGAGCACAAATTACGTTTTCCCCATATCCCCACTAAATCCGGTTTAATGGTTGGATTAGGTGAAACAGATGCAGAACTCGAACAAGCTTTTGCAGATTTAAGAGCACACAACGTTGATATGCTCACAGTGGGTCAATATTTAGCGCCCAGTAGGCATCATGCTCGCGTCGAACGTTATGTGACTCCTGCGCAATTTGAGCATTATCATAAAATCGCTACAGAAATAGGATTTTCTCAAGTAGCGAGCGGACCCTTAGTCCGTTCTTCGTATCACGCCGATCAAATGGCGAAGGGTTTAGAGTAATTTAAAAAGAGGTTAGGACAGCGATGTTAGAAAGTTTTGCCCACGGAATGGTCACAACCTTACATACTCATCCCAATTGGGGATATTTTCTTGCTTTTTTTGTTGCCTTTATCGAATCCCTCGCCATTATTGGAACCATAGTACCTGGATCTGTCACCATGACGGCTATAGGGGCCTTAGTAGGTTCGGGTGTATTGCCCGCCACACCAACGTTCATCGTTGCTGTGCTGGGGGCATTAACAGGAGATTTTATCAGTTATTGGGTTGGAAATTACTTTGATCAAAGGCTCGCAAAAATGTGGCCTTTCACAACACATCCTCAATGGATTTCTGCCGGAGAAGTATTTTTCGAAAAACATGGTGGCAAAAGCGTCATCATCGGACGGTTTTTTGGACCCGTGCGCAGTTTCGTTCCGTTAATTGCGGGCCTTCTACACATGCACCCGATTTATTTTTTAATGGCTGCCATCATTTCAGCAACATTATGGGCTATCGTTTACATGCTACCCGGTGTATTAATTGGCGCCCTATCAATGGAATTACCACCGGGTTTAGCAACGAAATTTATTCTCTCAATCTTAGCCGGACTTGCCATAATTTGGATATTAGTCTGGCTCACTCGATTCGTAGTACAAAAAATCTGGGGCGTCATTGATTTAGGTGTAAATAAAGTATGGCAAGGAATGCGTGCACGTAAATCGTGGCATTTTATTACAATGCCATTAGCCGATCCTCGCGAACCAGATTTACACAATCAATTATTTCTCTTATTTGGTGCGATAATTTCTTTTACGTTGCTCCTCGTTTTTCTGTGGAATATTACACACCACGGAATTTTGACTGCACTGAACCAGCCTCTTTACGATTTACTGCAAAGTATTCGTACATCTTCTGTTGATAGCATCATGACGTTGTTTACATTACTCGGCGACCGAAAATGTATATTAAGTTTTTCTGTCGCGATATTATTATGGCTCACCTATCAACGTAATTGGCGTGCTGCTGCACATTGGTTAGCGTTGATGATTTTAGTCATTGGCAGTGCACTAACCATTAAATATGGCTATTATTCTCCTAGACCTTCTCCCGATTTACCCGCCAATTCAACATCATCATTACCCAGTGGCCACACTATTTTTACACTCGCATTTTTTGGATTTTTATCCGTAATCATCGGACACGAATTACCACCGGCTCAAAGAAAACGCTGCTACAAAATTGCATTAACAATGGTTGGATTAGCCGCATTTTCACGCCTGTATCTTGGCCCACACTGGTTAACGGATATTATTGCGAGCTTTTTGTTAGGATTAACGTGTCTTTTAATTGTCACCATTTCTTACAGACGACACCTTACCACGCACATCTCACCGAAAAAATTAAGCATTGCATCGATAATTATTTTATTGATCTTGTGGTCTGCTTATAGTACGTGGAAATATGATGAAACCCTAGAATTTCACCATCACCCATCCAAAGCGGTGCATATCACTGAAAATGATTGGTGGCAAAAATTAAATCCTGTCATCCCAACAGTACGGCACAACCGCTTAGGAAATCCCGCTGATCCATTGAATATTGAATGGTATGGTTCACTCGAATCCATTAAACAACAACTGGAAAATAAAGGGTGGGAGAGCCACTACTCCACATTTAATTTTCAAGGATTTTTTGACAGACTTTCTCTACAGGATTCTGATCGGCGCTTACCACTACTTCCGCAGCTGTATCACAATCGTCCTCCTGCACTTCTCATGACAAAAATGAACGATCAAAATCGCTACGATGTTGTGTTATATTTATGGCAATCTGATATTGATTTGATCGATCATGAATCATCTCTCTGGCTCGGAACTCTGCTGGAATATGAAGATCCCCACCAAGCGATTCTTCATCCCACCAAAGAGCCTAAATCGACCTTTAAGGATGTGTTACCACTTCTTATTCATGATCTTCAAAATGAAAAAACCACTACGATTCAGTTATTTCAATCCGAACGTACTTCTGCTCCGCATCTCAAACACTGGGATGGGAAAATACTACAGATACAAAATCAGGAATAAACTTAGCGGAAGATTTATTATCCTAGATTATGAATTGCCAGACAGATAGGAGAAGGGAAAGAACAGATCTTTCCCTTCATTAAATTATTTATTCTTGAATTGCATATCCGAAAATAACTGAGAAGAGGCAGCTTGTGATTGATCAGCTTGCACTTCTGTGGTTGCTGCACCAAATGAGGTAACAACCCCATGAGCATTCAATAAGCTAGTGACCTCACCCATTTTGGGTTGCAGCACTTCAGCGAATGTAGTCCCTTTTTTAGCATTAGGAACACCTTCAACGTTGAGGCAGTCTCGTAATGATTCGGGTGCAGCCTGAAACCAAGACATAATGAATTCAAAAAAGTTTTGTAGGGCTCTAACTAAAACACCATTTTCTGCTTCTAGTTTTTCATTTGCAGATGCAAGTTTTTCATTGTCTGCTTTAAGCCCAGCTACGTCTCTGGTCAATCCATTAATTTGTTTAGTTTGCTCAGCTATTACTCCTGAATGAGTTCCTAAATCTGCAGATAATCTCTCATTAGTTCTCTGCAACAAAGCAAATTGAGAATTTACACCTGCAGATGCTCTATTGTCGGCTTTAGTCGGTGAAGTTTGCTGAGTTCTTTCCAACTCTTCAATTTGAGCTCTATTTCGCAACACTTCCTCTTTGAGAAGCCTAATAGCATCTTCTTTCTGATTCACAAGGCTGCTAAATTCTGATTCTTTGGCCTTAAGAGCACTTTGATATGCTGCTTCATTTTGCATAAGTTGTTGTCTGGTTTGCCCTTGTACTTGAGAATCCCTATCCTTTGACTCTTTCAGTTGACCTTGCAACTCTTGGATCTTGACCCTGAGGCCCTGTATATCTTGAGATTCTTGAGCTAATTCAGTGCTTTGTTCCCTAATTTTCAGATTCAATCGAGCTTCTTCTTCCACCATTCTTTGAATTCTTGCTTTAAGCCCTTCTGTAGAACCATGAACCTGCTCTAGCTGTCTTTTAAGATTATGTGTAATTTGTACCGTTCTTTTATATTGAATCTGACGAACTTTAACCATTTCTCCGAGTGCGTATAATCGACTAGGTAAGCCAGTCCAACTACCAAATTCTTGAACTCTATTTTGTTTTATAAGCTGGGTGAATATTTGTGCAAAAGCTAAAAATGTATGCGTTTTCCTAGCCTCTTCTTCACGAGAAAGAAGACGCTCTTCAATTTTTCCCTTTACACTGACAAGTTTGAAGTATTGTCCACCTCTTTCTATTACAGGAATCGGATTATTGTAAATATCGAGAACTACCATAGGGTAAAATTCATCTTTCCCATTTGTGTCGTTCATTACTTTAGTTAAAAACAAAATAGCTTTTAAAATAACATGCATATGGCTACTAGAAGGGGAACCTTTCATTTTACGTCTTGATTGAGCGGTAGTGTCAGGATTAGCAGTCGCAGCAGTAAAAAAATTAAACGCTTTATCTGCAGCAGCTGTATCCCCATTAAACGCATAATAAAATTGATTTTTAAAACTCTGTTGTGCATTAGGAAAAAAATAGTAATTATATTTAGCTTCACCTGTTACACCATAGCTTGTAGCGGTATCAAGTACTGCTTTCCACGCAAGCTGGATATATTCATCTACACTAATATCTTTAGCTTGTTCACCTTTGCCGCTTACGATAGGAAAAGAGACAATTTCTCCACACACTTCTATATTATTCACATCAGCTAAATGATCGTATGCTAAACTTGATTTCATAATTTCTACTCCAATATGCCTTTAATTTTTGCTAACAAATAAGCCAGACGATAACAGAGATCCGGTGAAATGTCAATTATTTCTATGAAGAATCCACATTTTTGCTCCAAAAAATGAGGCCATAAAACCCCGTAAATTATAATAATTTAGCATAAAATTGACTGGGGAAACTGATTACTCTAAATAACTTCACATTACTCTGGATGCTGGCCAATCTCTTTCCCCCAAGCAGGCAGCAAATCCTGCTCAATTCCCAGAGTATTCAAAATTCGAGCCACCACAAAATCCACCAGCTCATCAATAGTCTTAGGTTGATGATAAAAGCCTGGGGACGCAGGCATAATCACAGTATTCAATCGAGCTAATTTCAACATATTCTCTAAATGAATTGCGGATAAAGGCATTTCGCGAGGCACCAAAATGAGTTTGCGCTGCTCTTTAATCACTACATCAGCGGCTCGTTCGATTAAATTATTACTCAATCCATTCGCAATCGCTGCCAGTGTTCCACTGCTACACGGACATACAATCATTCCATCAATATAAGCGGATCCACTCGCGATCGGCGCAGTCCACTCCTGCGCAGAAAAAACATCGAGCTGATTCGCATCAACAGAAAAACGCTGTTGAATAAATTCTTTGAGCAAAGAAGATTGTCCGGGAATATTTAAATTTTCTTCGTGAATCGCAACGGCGCGCGCCGCTTCAGAAACCAATAAATAAACATGATGCCCTGATTTTAACAAACATTCTAATAAGCGAAGTCCGTAACGAAATCCAGATGCGCCTGTAATTGCTAACGTCAGCGTTAATTTTTTACTCATTATATTTATCCCTGGGGTCAGGCATGCATCTTTGCGTCTAACAAGGTTAGATGCAAAGATGCATGCCTGACCCCGATTTTAAATTCCCAACGCGCGCACAATCGCAGCAGCATCCTGATTGGATAACACTAAAATTACATCACCGGAATTCACTTTTTCTTTTACAGCTTGAGCAAGAATAGGTAAATCTTCACACACTGTTGCAGGACAATCGACAGAACCTGCTAATGCAGCAACATCCCATTCTACAGTAGAAGGCGCGAGAAAAAATGCTCCATCCACATCTGAAAATACACTGGTTAAAGTATTTTGATGATGCCCCGTTCGCATTGTGTACGAACCAAAATCAACCACAGTAAAAATTCGAGTGGATCCTAAATTGGCGCGAGCACCCGCTAACGTTGTTTTAATCGCAGTCGGATGATGCGCAAAATCGTCATAGACTTTCACACCAGAAACTTCGCCTCGAAAATGCATGCGACGCGCCACACCTTCAAATGTTGATAATGCGGCAGTAGCTTTATTAGGATCAACACCAGCATGTACTGCTGCAGCAATCGCAGCCAATGCATTTTCCACATTATGCTGACCAATTAATTTCCACTGAACTTTGCCAATTAATGTTCCTTGATGATAAACAGAAAATTGACTACCATCTTTTGAAACATCACGCGCATGCCAATCACCATTTTCTCCAGCAAATTTTACAACACTACTCCAGCAACCTCGCACTAAAACATCATTGCAATTATTATCCGTTGCATTCGAAATAATTTGGCCTTTACTCGGAATCGTTCGTACTAAATAATGAAATTGTTTTTTGATGGCTTCTAAATTCTCGTAAATATCGGCGTGATCAAATTCAATATTATTCATAATGACAGTTTTAGGATGATAGTGAATAAATTTCGGGCGTTTATCAAAAAATGCACTGTCATATTCATCCGCTTCGATTACAAAAAATGGACTCTCTGTTAAACGTGCGGTGACACCAAAATTATGAGGCTCTCCACCAATCAAAAATCCAGGATTTAATCCTGCACTTTCTAAAATCCACGACACCAAACTGGTTGTGGTTGTTTTTCCGTGTGTGCCACTCACAGCAATGACCCATTTCGACGCTAAGACATGCTCAGCTAACCATTGCGGTCCTGAAGTATACGGTAATCCTGAATCTAATAATGCTTCTACAACAGGATATCCTCGCGACATCACATTCCCAACCACCACGCAATCTGCAGTTTTATCCAGCAAATCGGCATCATAGCCTTCTTGCAAAGGAATTCCGACATCAACCAATTGCCGTGCCAATTCCGAGTGAATATTCTTATCAAGGCCAATGACATCATGACCCAGCTGCTTTGCCATCAAAGCCAAACCGCTCATGAACTTGCCACAAGCCCCTAAAATTTGAATCCTCATTGCCTTACCTCACTGTTAACTGATACCCGCATACTTTCTCACAACTCAAGACGCGACGCCATTTTTTTTCTCTGATATAATCCGCCATTATTTTGGTTATAAGGTAGTGACTATGGCTGGAAACAACGTCTTTTATGCACAATCCGGTGGCGCGACCGCTGTGATTAATGCATCGGCGTGCGGAGTGATTGAGACTGCACGAAAGCACTCAGATCATTTGGGCAAGGTCTATGTTGGTCGGAATGGCATTTTAGGCGCATTACGCGAAGAGCTTATCGATACCAGTCAAGAATCGCCCGAAGCAATTTCTGCTTTGCGTTACACTCCATCCAGCGCCTTCGGATCTTGCCGTTATAAACTCAAAGGTCTCGAAGAAAATCGCGCAGAATACGAACGCTTGATCGAAGTGTTTCAAGCCCACAACATTGGTTATTTTTTCTACAACGGCGGCGGAGATTCTCAAGATACTTCTCACAAAGTTTCACAAATGGCTCAAAAAATGGGCGTTCCTTTAACATGTATCGGAATTCCAAAAACCGTCGATAACGATTTACCTTTTACAGACAACTCTCCAGGATTTGGTTCTGTCGCAAAATACGTGGCTGTTTCCATTCTCGAAGCGGGATTAGATGTCGCTGGAATGGCCTCCACTTCTACAAAAGTATTTATTATGGAAGTGATGGGCAGACATACAGGATGGATTGCGGCATCAGCAGGACTTGCGAGTGAAAAAGAAAACGAGCCACCGCATATTATTTTATTTCCTGAAATTCCTTTTAATTCTGAACATTTTATTCGACGCGTCGATGAATGCGTAAAAAATTACGGCTACTGTGTGATCGCAGTTTCTGAAGGTGTTCGCAATGAAGAGGGGCAATTTTTAGCCGATTCAGGATTGCGTGACGCATTTGGTCACGCGCAACTCGGT
The DNA here is from genome assembly GCA_963725255.1 of uncultured Gammaproteobacteria bacterium. GTDB lineage: Bacteria > Pseudomonadota > Gammaproteobacteria > JAIEPX01 > JAIEPX01 > JAIEPX01. The sequence goes on from CAVRXV010000011.1 coordinate 69,419, forward strand.
GGCGTTGCACCCACAATTGCACAATTAATTAAATCTTCACTCGGTTTTAAATATCACTGGGCCGTTGCAGATTATTTACAACGAGCAGCACGACATATTGCGTCTAAAACCGATGTTGAACAAGCTTATGCACTAGGAAAAGCTGCTGTTGAACAAGCATTGAAAGGAACAAACGGCGTGATGCTCACATTGGAACGTGTCAGTGAGTCACCTTATCAATGGAAAATCGGCACCGCTCCGCTAGAAAAAGTCGCGAACGTCGAAAAAGGATTGCCGCGCGAATTTATCAGCGAAAACGGAATGCATATTACTCCTGCATGCCGACGTTATTTACAGCCATTAATTTTAGGCGAAGATTATCCACCTTATCGTAACGGAGTTCCGGATTATGTTCGCTTGAAAAATACTCTAATTAAGAAAAAACTTGAGTCATTATTCAGCATTGGGGGTTGAGTAACAATTATGGCTCGATCACAATGGTCTTCTCCTCTTTCTTTTATAGTTGTCTCCACCGCGGCGATGGTAGGCCTCGGCAATATCTGGCATTTTTCTACTTTGGTAGGAATGAATGGTGGTGGCGCTTTTGTTTTAGTGTATTTGCTCTTTGTTTTTCTACTGGGAATTCCCATGATGTCGAGCGAAATTTTAATCGGCAGGCGCAGCGTGAGAAATCCTGTCGATGCTTTTCGCACAACCGCTATCCAAAGTTTACATAGTCCTAAGTGGTCGCTGGCTGGCGGTTTACAAATCATTACGGGTCTTTTAATTCTCACATACTTCTGCGTAATTTCAGGTTGGATTTTACATTATATTTTTCTTGCAGCCCGACATAAATTTGAAAATATATCCATAGAAGGCGCAAATCAAGCTTTCGCGCAACTTTTAAATGCCCCTATTAATATGGCATTTTGGGATACATTATTTATTATCGCGATGGTTTGTACCATTAGTCTTCACATCAGAAAACGATTAGAAAAAGTAATCATTGTTGCACTACTCGCCACACTGACGTTAATCATCACATTAATTGTTTATGCCTTTGAAACATCAAGTTTCGCACATAGCCTTAATTATTTATTTACACCCGACTTCAGTAAATTAAGTGCCCGAAGTGTATTAATTGCACTGGGACAAGCTTTTTTCAGTCTAGGCATTGGCACCGGCATCATGCTGACCTATGGTACCTATGTGACCAAAGAAACATCCATTTTAAAATCCTGCACTATCATTGCAATCAGTGATTGTGTGATTGCTCTTCTCGCAGGCATGGCAATTTTCCCTCTGATTTTTGCCAATAATCTTTCACCTAATCAAGGTTTTAGTTTAATTTTTCAGACCCTTCCAGTCGCATTTGGGCATATGCCATTCGGCCATCTTTTTGGCACTCTGTTTTTTATAATGCTTGAAATCACCACTTTTATTTCAGCAATCGCACTACTCATGCCAACCGTTATTTTTTGTCGCGAAGCATTACTCTGGAGACGAACAAAATCCGCTATTGTGTCTGGAATTCTAGTGTGGGTCGTCAGCATGGGAGTCATTGTTTCATTTAATATTGCAAAAAATTTCAAAATCATTGGTTTAAATTTCTTTGAGTTCATCGATTTTCTCACCGGAGATATCATGTTGCCCATTGGTGGATTATTAGTGGCAATCATGACAGGTTGGATGATGTTTCGAAAAGATACCTCAGATGAATTAGGTGTAAATCCACGTGGACTTGCATTTAGAAGCTGGCGTTTAGCCGTTCGTTATGTCGCGCCCGTTGCAATATTATTAATTTTCTGCCACCTGTTAGGTCTTTTTTAATTTCATTTTAAACGTTAACTACCACTTGCATCACTATAATCAACAATGAAAAGAGAATAATAATTGCCATGCCTAATTTTCCACCAGGCGCCAAATACAACTCTGGTAGTCCACGATTTCTTCCTGCCCAAGCCATAGCAGCCGGCAATAGTCCGTGTAATACAGCAACAAAGACACCCGCATAACTCAGTGCTAAAATAAAACCTTTAGGAAAAAATAGTGCGTAGGTCAGTGGCGGAACAAAGGTTAAAATAGTGCCTAAAAATTTACCTAAAGCCGTTCGCGGAATTTTCAAACCATCAGCTAAAAAATCAAACAATGCTAAAGAAATTCCAATAAAAGACGTTGAGATCGCAAAGAAAATAAAAAATTCAATAATCATCACTAAAGAAGTATTATGAGACAAAGCGGCTAAGGTAGAAGCAATTTTAGTGGCTGGTTGTCCGCTGTGTTGAATCACCTCTAAACTCATCGCACCATTCGTGGGAATTGTTCCAAATACCACCAAATCCCAAAATATATACACGACTAAAGTAATTAAACTTCCTAACAAAATGATTTTCACGAGATTATTGACTGCACCTGATAAATATAATCGCATACTGGGTATCACAACGTGATAACCAAATGCGGTGCTTAAAATAGGAAAAGCGTACAATAATGACGAAGGTTTACCAGATAACAAGTAAGACTGATTAATGTGCGGAATTGTGAAAAAAACCATTAAAAAATACGTTGCAACTAAACCCGCAAACAACACCCTATTTAATCCATCTACCGTACGTGCACCAAAGTATATAGCAACGCCCGCTACCACCATCCAAGGTAGTGGTTTAATCCAAGACTGTAAATCAGCATGAACTAGAGAGGAATAAGCACTTTCAACTAAATCACCCCCACCCGACAAATACGCTGCCATCAATGAATACAATAACAACAAATAGGTACACCAAGCGACGATCTCGCCTGATCGACCGAGTGTTAATTTAGCCATTGAAATAAAATTAGATTCTGAAGGTAAATAAAGATTCACTTCGAGCACATACAAACCAGTCAATGCCATCGCCAACCAAAAAATAATGAGAGCACCACATGAACCAATAAAACCACCACTTGCCATGGTCACAGGCAACGCTAACATGCCTGCACCGATACAAGTGCCCGCAATAATTAATGTTCCACCAATTGTTTTATTAATCACAAATAATTACACACTGTAGTACATATCAAATTCTACGGGATGAGGAATTGTACGTAATCGATTGATTTCTTGAACTTTTAATTGTCCGTACCCTTCTAATACATCTTTGGTGAACACATCGCCAGCTAACAGAAATTCACTGTCTTCTTTGAGCGCTTGTAATGCCTCTTCTAATGTTCCTGCAATTCGAGCTCGATTGCGCGATTCAATGGATGTCAATTTAAACATGTCTTCATCAAGAGGTTCACCCGGGTTAATTTTTCGTTCAATACCGTCTAATCCTGCTAATAACATTGCAGAGAATGCTAAATAAGGATTAGCAGCAGGATCGGGAAATCGAACTTCGATTCGAGCGTCTTGTGCTTGTGCAACATGAGGAATTCGAATGGCAGCAGAACGATTACGTGCAGAATATCCTAAAACTACTGGAGCCTCGTAGCCAGGCACCAATCGTTTATAGCTATTTGTTGTCGGATTTGTAAAGACATTCAACGCTCTCGCATGCTTGATAATTCCGCCAATAAAATGTAGAGCAGTTTCAGATAAACCACTATACGCATTGCCAGAAAATAAATTTTTACCATCCTTACTTAAAGAAATATGACAATGCATACCACTGCCATTATCACCTGCCATGGGTTTAGGCATAAATGTCGCAGTACGACCATATTGATGGGCCACATTATGAACAACATATTTTAATGTCTGCAAATTATCCGCCATCTTTAACAAATTCGCATAACGAATATTAATTTCTTGTTGGCACGGTGCTACCTCATGATGATGTCTTTCAACTTGAACACCGAGATCTTCTAACACTAAACAAATAGCAGAGCGTAAATCTTGCGTGGAATCAACCGGAGGAACAGGAAAATATCCACCTTTAATTCTAGGTCGATGACCTGGATTACCACCTTCATACACTTTCGATGAATTCCAAGAGGCTTCATCCGCGTCCATGTGAGAAAAGACATGATCCATGTCAAGTTTCCAACGAGCATCTCTAAAAATAAAAAATTCAGCTTCTGGACCAAAATTACATTCATCAGCAATTCCAGTTTGTTGCAAATAGGCTTCAGCTTTTTTTGCAACCGCACGCGGACATCGCTCATAACCTTTCATAGTGAGAGGATCTAATACATCACATCTCATTGATATCGTAGGTTGATCAAAAAACGGATCTTTTTTTGCAGTAGAAGGATCTGGCATTAAAACCATATCGGAAGAATGAATGCTTTTCCATCCAGCGATAGAAGACCCATCAAACATTGCCCCTTCACGAAATAAAGCTTCATTGACCTTATTCGTTGACATTGTCAAATGCTGCTCTTTTCCACGAGTATCCGTAAAACGAAGATCAGCAAATGCAAATTTTTCCTTTGCAATTAAATCAAGAACAGTTGAAATTGACATGTAGGGCACTCCAAACAAAATCCATATTGAAAACCAGGTTAATCATTTTGATTCAAATTAATCACTAATGCAACTTATAGAAGATGTTAGAAGATTTTGCTTTCATGATGAGGGATTTTAGGAGAGAGAATTGCGATGAGACTTAAGGGAAACTACAATCGGGGGAGGCAACTCCCGCTGAGAACAGCGAGAGTTGCTTTTTACCCAAACACACTCTTGAACGATTACTCGCCAGAAGCTGGAGCTGATGAGTCATCAGATTTTGGTTGATCTGAAGTGCTAGAGTCAGCAGGTTTGCTGTCTTGAGCATCTTTTCCATCTTTACCGTCTTTGCCATCTTTTCCATCTTTACCATCTTTTGCAGCTTCATCTTTAGTTGAAGCTTTCTTTGCTTTAGCATGGTGCTTTTTGTGCTTAACATGTTTCTTTGCTTTTGGCTTAGCAGCTTCAACAGGTTTAGCAGGAGCAGCTGCTTCTGGTGCAACTTCTCTCTCAACCTTAACATGATGATGCATTGCACCACGATGATGCATAACATGATGATGCTCAACTTCAGTGCTAACAGCAGGAGCTTCGTTCACACCTTCATTGGTAGGAACTTCGCTACAGCCCGCAACGAATAAGCCAGCAGACAGCAATAAAACATAGGATATAGACTTTTTCATAGAAATCTCCATTAAATTAAAATTAACTCCGTTGAATAAACAACTCACTATTTTCAACAATTCCCAGATAAACTAGGAAAAGTTGAGTGTCGCTTAATAACCACACCGCAAAACTGCGTAAGGAAGCATACCTACTTCCAATTCAGTTTACAATATGTTTCCTTAACAAAAAAGGTAGAAATAAAACCTAAGGCTAAGCAGATTGGCAACGCTAATACCGCATAACGATAAGCTTCAACTGAATACACAGGAACCCCTCCAATACTCGTACCATCCCATTGCAAATCAAGGAACCATCCAATCAAGGGCTGAAAGGCCGCAGCGATAATGATTGAGGCCATATTCGCAAATGCAAGTGATGTTCCTGAAACTCTTCGTTCGTTAATTTCTCCGGCCAAAGCATACGATACACCAACACCCGTATTGGCAAGGCCATACAAAAACATCAACAAAAAGAGCATTGATAATGAAAGATTAGGCCAATATAAAGCTGCCGTCATAGTGATGAAACTGAAAAAAGCAGATCCGTACATAACGGGTTTACGTCGTTCGAGTCGATCAGATAATAATCCTACTAAGGGACCACCTAAAGCCCAACCTAAAAAAATACAACTGACTGCTTCTGCAGCATGAATTTTATCAAAGCCGTTATTGTGCTGAACATATGTTGTACCCCAAAATTCCGCGAATGCACCTGTAGGGGCATAAATTAATCCAACATAAATTCCATTAAACCAGCTCTGAGGATTTTTAAGTACACGTCCTAACGCTTCTCTAAATGAAAGATGAGATCGCACTTCGTGTGACAAATGTTCTGCATGATGAACAATTGTTTTATCTCGTACGATGAATCCGATTAATACGGCTATAAAAATTAAAAAACCACCAATTAGCCACATCGTGTTACGCCATCCTAATCCAACAACAAGAATTGAAAGAGGGCCAGCACCAATTGCTGCACCGAGCATTCCTAAAGCTTGAGTAAAGCCGGCTAACAAACCAAAACGCGTCGGACTAAACCACATTGTGGCTAATTTCAACGCGCCAACAAAGGCAAACGATGCGCCAAAACCCATTATAAAACGACCTAACTGCGCAACAAAAAGCCCTGGAGAAATTGCAAATGTGATACATCCAAGCCCCGTCAGTGCAGCCATCACACACAATAATTTTCTCGAACTATAGCGATCAACCAACATTCCCACAGGCATTTGCATAATAATATAGGGCCAGAGGAACATACTCGATAATGCGCCCAACATAAGCGCAGTGACATGAAATTCTTGAGATAATTCCGGAACGACAACACCCGGTGCAACTCGACCTAAATATTCTGAAAAGAAAAATGCAGCGCCTAATCCCCAAATTAACCAGGGATAAAACCAATGCTGAGCTTTAGTCTGCTCACCTATTTGTTGATCAGTCAATTCTATACTCCTCATCTCAGCATCTCCTCAGCATTACGATTCTTTCCCCTAATCTTCTAACACCTTATACCTGATTAAGATCTCGAATAAATCAAATAACCACCTAGCGCTCCAAAAACAACCACGGGCATCACTGCTGCCAAAACAGGTGGCACTTGATACACTAAACTCATCGGGCCTAAAAACTGATTCAGCATATAAAATACAAATCCCACTGTAATTCCCGCAACAATCCGGACACTCATAGTCACACTACGTAACGGTCCATCAACTATAGGCACTGCTAAAATAATCATCACTAACGTAGCAAAAGGCAACATTAATCTTCGCCAAAAAGCAAATTCAAATGGCCCTACATCTTGTCCACTGATCTTACGAAAATGTACATTATTATAGAGTTGTGGCAAAGATTGTTGAGAAGGCTCTGTATCGATTAACCCCATCATACGTGGGTCTAACTTTAAATTCCATATTTGTTGGTCATAGAACTCTCTATTCACTCGCTCGGGTTCAAAACGACTTTGTTGTACGTGATGAAATTGCCAACTATCATTTCGAAATTCACCTCGCTCAGCAAAACTCGCTAGTCGTAATTCATGCTTTTGATCAAAATAATATCGCGTGATACCAAACCATTGATCTCCACTTTCGATAGTTTTAATATGAATAAAATTCATTCCATCTCTCACCCAAGTGCCATGATCCGTCTTTAATGTATTACCACGACTCAAAGCATGCGATTTAATTGTTGTGGCAATATCACAGGCATACGGAGCGATAGATTCACCCGGAAGTACTATTACTGCAATCAGTAAAATTGCAGAGAGCAACACTGAGCGCGTAATTTGCCACATTGATAAACCAGCAGAATGTAAAATAATTAATTCGTTTCGAGACGCTAATCGTCCTAAACCAATAATACTACCAATTAATGCAGCCACTGGAAATAATTGATACACTTTTGATAACAACATTAAAGGCACAACCATAGCCACTAAATAAATTGTATAATCACCCTTCCCTACATCTTTAAGTTGTTGAGCAAGCTCTATAAAACTTTCTACAGTGATCAAAATTAACAAAACCATCAAAATAGATTTAATGACATTTCTTCCAATGTATTGACGATAAATAGTCATCGTAAAAACCTCTTTCTCCATTTTCTAAAATGGCCTGTATATTGTAAAAATAATCCTAAGCCTAATACAAAAATAATTCCGTGCACCCACCACAATCCAATACTAGTAGAAACAACACCATGCTCCACCCATGATCGACTCACGAATAATAAATCGACATAAATAATATAAATAATAATTCCGGGAAATAATTGAGCAAAACGACCTTGACGTGGATTCGCTCGACTTAATGGCACAGCTATTAATGTCAATAATAACACAGATAATGGCATTGAAAACCGCCATTGAAGTTGAGCTGCTGCCAATCGATTAGTATTTCGTTCTCGCCACAATTCCGCTGTCGATAAATAATCTTCATCGCGTTTCACTTTAATTTTTGGCGCAGGAAGTCTCACACCATAATGATCAAACGCCACTAATTGAAATGCTTGCTCACCTGGATTTCCTTGATAACGAAATCCTTTTTGAAACTCAACAAATTCCTGTTGAGTTGCAGGATCCCTTACTTGTTTGGCACTTTGAGCTACCATAACACCCCAAGTTGCAAAATGATTTTTTACCGGCATTTCTGCTGCAAAAACATTTTCTAACTGATCATGATGTCGCGACATTTTTTCAGCATAAACGACATAACGACCCGCAATAAATTGAAAGCGACCTGATGTCATTTTCTGCAAAGGTGAGGCTGCAACAGCTTCGGCTAAAATACGTTCACGATAATAAGTCATTTGGGGTTCGACCCACATCATTAATGCACCCACAACAAATGTTGTAATGCTAGCTCCGATTAGAGTAGCACCGAGTAATTGAAATCGACTAAAACCTGCGCAAAAGAAAGCTGTCATTTCATTCGTAGAATATAATCGACCATAACTAATCAAGACCGCCAAAAAAAATCCGAGCGGCAACAAAAATCCTGCGAGCAAAGGCACCTGAATGGACATCATTTGCATTACAGATTTCGCTGTCATACGCCCCATCGCTGCATCGCCTAAATATCGGACAAATTGATTGCAAATTAATATCGCTAACAAAATAGCTGTAATGATCAACATGGTGTTGATGATTTCTCGATTTAAATAGCGAACGATGATTCTAGGCACAGTGTCTCTCTTCTAAATACTTAACTATTTACCACATGATGGAAACGTCCATATTTCGCCCATCTAGGGCGGAAAAACTTACTTTAAAATCCTCATTTACAGTAGTAAACTCCGGTATTAAAGTAAGTTTTTCCACCCCACCTGGACAAAATCTGAACGTTTCTGCCATTCTAGCCAAGGTGCTAAATGGCCTTCATCTACCCCAAGCGGGCACGTATTGTCCAATATACCCCGCCATACTTGATTTGGCTAGCAGTGAAGAATTCTGGACCTGCCCTCTTACCTGACCCCATTTATCTGGTTATACTACTTTACATAGATAACGGTTATTAAGGTATTTTCCATGTCAAACATTAAAACATCAGTTGCTCTCGACAAAGCATTCCAACCCGACCAAGCTGAGTCTCGGTGGTATCAATTCTGGGAGCAACAAGGGTATTTTAAACCATCAGGCGATGGGAAATCATACTGCATAATTTTACCCCCTCCGAATGTTACTGGAACATTACACATGGGACATGGTTTTCAGGTAAGTCTCATGGATGCGCTCATTCGTTATCACCGAATGCAAGGCCGACAAACCCTTTGGCAAGCGGGCACAGATCACGCAGGCATTGCCACTCAAATGGTTGTAGAACGACAACTGGCCAAAGAAAATCTTTCTCGACACGATCTAGGACGCGAAAAATTCATCGAACAAGTCTGGGAATGGAAAGAACATTCGGGCAACACAATCAAACAACAACTCAAACGTATGGGCAGTTCCCTCGATTGGGAAAGAGAATGTTTTACAATGGATCCTTCTGTCTCAGAGGCCGTCGTCACAGTTTTTGAAAAACTCTATGACGAAGGACTCATTTACAGAGGACAAAGACTCGTCAACTGGGATCCGGTTTTACACACCGCCATTTCTGATCTTGAAGTAGTTTCTAAAGAACAGGAAGGAAAATTATGGCACATGCGTTATCCATTTTCAGAGGGAGAAGGCTATATTGTTGTTGCCACCACACGTCCAGAAACACTCTTGGGAGACGTAGCCGTCGCTGTTCATCCGGATGACGCTCGTTTTCAACATTTAATTGGAAAAACGGTTCAATTGCCCTTTACAGGAAGATCAATTCCGATTATTGCAGATAGTGCTGTTATGCAAGATTTCGGTAGCGGTTGTGTCAAAATTACTCCGGCTCACGATTTTAATGATTACGCGATGGGAGAACGACACAATCTCGAACTCATTAATATTTTTACTCACGACGCAAAACTCAATGATAATGCACCCGTTGAATATCGCGGGTTAGATCGTTTCGATGCTCGAGAAAAAATTGTTCAAGACTTGGAAAAAGCAGGATTAATTGAAAAAATTGAAAAACATATTTTGCAAATTCCATTTGGCGATCGATCTCATGCCGTGATAGAACCCTATCTTACATACCAATGGTTTATCAAAACGGAATCGCTTGCAAAACCCGCTATCGATGCAGTGAAAAACGGCGAAATAAAATTCGTCCCTGAAAATTGGCAAAACACGTATTTTAGTTGGATGGAAAATATTCAAGATTGGTGCATCAGTCGACAGTTATGGTGGGGGCATCGCATTCCTGCATGGTATGACGACCAAGGAAATCATTATGTTGGAAAAGACGAAACCGCGGTCAGAAAAAAATATAATCTCGGGGAAAATATTTCACTTAGACAAGATGATGACGTATTAGATACATGGTTTTCATCTGCATTCTGGCCATTTGTCACTTTAGGTTGGCCCGCTCAAACACCAGAATTACAAACATTTTATCCTACAGATGTTCTTGTCACAGGATTTGATATTATATTTTTCTGGGTGGCCCGCATGATTATGTTTGGCCTTAAATTCACCGGGAAAATTCCGTTTAAAAAAGTGTATATCACAGGTCTAATTCGCGACAGCGAAGGCCATAAAATGTCAAAATCAAAAGGGAATATCCTAGATCCTATTGATTTAATTGATGGCATCGATCTCGAATCACTCGTGCAAAAACGCACTCGCGGACTGATGCAACCACAACTTGCCACAGAAATTGAAAAAACTACGCGCAAAGAATTTCCGGAAGGAATTCCCGCATTCGGTACCGATGCTCTGCGTTTTACATTTTGCGCTCTCGCTTCGACGGGGCGCGATATTCGATTCGATATGAAACGAGTTGAAGGCTATAGAAATTTCACCAATAAAATTTGGAATGCGGCTCGTTACATCTGTCTTCAATTAGAGCAATCGGATATTAATTTACATTCTGGCGAGGTATTTCAAAATGATGCGAGCCAATGGATTTTGAGCAGACTTTCTCATACGATCCAGAAAATAGATCACGCATTTTCCGAATATCGTTTTGATTGGATTGCACAATCACTGTACGAATTTACCTGGAATGAATTCTGTGACTGGTATTTGGAGCTAACAAAACCCACATTATTTTCAAAAGATGCCAGCGAAGCCGAAAAAAGAGGTTCGTTACTCACACTTATTACGGTGCTCGAAAAAATTCTTCGCCTATGTCATCCTTTAATGCCATTTATCACCGAAGAAATTTGGCAAACCATTAAACACTATCTGAATAAAACCAACGCTAGTATTATGCTAGAATCTTACCCTCAAGCTGAAGACCAGCATATCAATCCTAAGATTGAATCCGACATCGCATGGTTGCAAAACATCATTATTGCCATTCGCAATATTCGAGGTGAAATGCAAATTTCTCCAGGAAAATCTATCCCTCTACTCCTGCGTCATCCCGATAAAAATACGCAGCCACGTTTTGAACACTATAAACACTACGTACAATTTTTGGCTAAAGTAGATAGCATTACTTGGTTAAACAAAGAATCCTCTGCGCCTCATGCAGCAACAGCAGTGGTAGAAGAGCTTGAAATCTTAATACCGATGGCAGACCTCATCGATAAACAAGCAGAACTCTCTAGACTTCAAAAAGAAGTGCTGAAAATTGAAAAAGAGCTAACCAGTTTAAATGGCCGCTTAAATAATGCTAATTTTGTCGATAAAGCGCCACCCGAAGTTGTACACAAAGAAAAACTTCGCGCAACAGAGCTCACAGAAACATTAGCAACGTTACAAAACAAAATGGAGTTAATTTCAGATTTATAATTCATGAGGATGTCAGGGAATGGCAAAATTTGATTATCAAAAGCTCGCTGATGAATTGAGACTCAAGGGCATCACTAATGAACGAGTGCTTGATGCAATTGCGCAAACATCTCGTGATAGTTTTATCGGCGAAGACATGAAGCCTTACTCCACTGAAGATACTTCCCTAGCCATTGAATGTCAGCAGACCATTTCTCAACCCTTTGTAGTCGCTAGAATGACTGAAATTATTTTAAAAGGAAAAAAACCACCTAAAAAAGTCCTCGAAATAGGAACGGGTTCAGGTTATCAAGCCGCTATTCTCTCCAAGGTCGTGGAAGAGGTATACTCTATCGAACGAATTGAATTTCTTTACAATCAAGCGAATACAAGATTTAAATCGTTATCACTACACAATATTCATACGAGCTATGGTGATGGTCATCTAGGGTGGCCTGAATACGCCCCCTTTGACGCAATACTAGTCACTGCTGCATCTCATGAGATCCCATCAAAACTATTGGATCAACTCGCTGTAGGCGCGATTATGGTGATTCCGATAGGAGATTCAAGAAATCAAGTACTCATCGCAATTACTCGCACGAAAACAGGTTTCAAAGAACAATTATTGGATCCAGTAATCTTTGTTCCCCTGCTTCCTGGTACTCGGTAGTTAAGCGAGGGCTACTGGTAGCTATCTCAGCATGTACTTTTTCTCGTTGCTCAGCTAACGCTTTTATCGTACTGGTCGAAATCTCTTTTGAAAAATAGGCCGTTATTTTTTGAAACTGAGTCTCATCTCTATTTTTTAGTTTTAACAGTGCTTGAGAAGAAAGTAATTTTTCAACCGCCTGAGGATCTCGTTTTAGTTTCTTCACCAACCTATTCTCTGTTTCTAAACTGAAAAACCAATCAATAAAGGGGTTGAATTGTTTTGATAAACCCTCATCTGCATCAATTAATCGTGTCAATTGTTGTGCATTACAATGAGAAGCGATCTGTTTGAAACACTTATCTTCTGCACCAACCACACTAGAAAACAATTCATACAATGAGTCGTCTATTTTTATTTTTTGGTAGAGTTTATCAGTAGGATCCATAAGCTTATAATAAAGTAAGCACAGGTGCCTAACAAAAGTATATAAGGTATACAGTATAGCTTCTGTTCTAGAATACGATTGTGAACCACCAGATACTTGTTCACTTCTGTAATCATCAGAAATCAAATCAGAATATGTCAAATCATAACCCGCAAGCTCCTCTCTTTCTAATTGACTAAGATAATCTTTAATTTTAGGATCTTGACAAATTCTTTCTGAAAAATCCCTCAATAAATCGATTCGATCATTATAAAGAGTAGCAATCGCTTCACCACCACATAAATGATAAAACAAGAAAATACGTGTTTTGCTATCATTCAATGGCACTGAAAAATTCAAGAAAAAATCACCTCCGACAACGCGATAAATGCACTCTAAAATTTCGAATACCGTCTCGTGATCAGGTGATTGCTCAACAAAATCGATTACAATAGAATCAAACCAAGCTGTACGATGCTTAGTGCGATCCGCTCGAACATGATCAACGAATAAAGAAGTGATTTCTGAGTGCGTAGAAAACAGTTGCTGCAATTGACTCAAATGAGAGTGATCTTTCATTTTACTCGAGCGTTTCAAAGCAGCAGAAAATGCTTCAGGCTGAGACTTAAAATAATCAACAACAACCTGACTGATCTCTTTATCAACCGATATTATTTCATTTAATTGAGTTAGCGTGACATTATCCAACAGCACTTTCAAAAATTCAGCGTTTTTCACCAACCCTTTTAATTTGTCACGGTATTGCTCTGATGGGAAATGACTCAATAGAGTTTTAATCATTAATCTAGTATATTTTAGTGTTAACTTATTGCGATTTCGAAGCACATCTTGAAGTCCTAAATCAAAAGATTCAAATTCATGAGTCATTAGATTTACGAGCTCTCTTGCATCCAGTGACAACCATAATTTTGCCATTAACGAATCACGTAAAATTTTATGGTCAAAGAAAATCGATTTAATTGCCAGTTGATCTCTGGCTTCTCGGAACAAATGATACAAGCCTTCACAATGAGCAGAATGCATATTTCGGCTAAAGTAAGGACCTATTAGATAGGCATAGACTTGTTTTCGTTTGAGAGGATCTGATCGAACCGCAGTAATAAGCAAAGACAATACCTTAAGATGCAAAGTTGACTCTTTTTTGCTCTGAAGATTGCTAATAATACTCAGCTCTAATTTTTGAACGAGACTATCACGCGAAGGATTTTCACCCTGAGTTGCCGTAGTAGTTTCTTTTAGATAAACATAGAATCGCTCATTCAGCTCTATACTATTTAATTGCAGACATCGCTCAAGTAATTGTTCATCATGTAGAACACACTCAAAGCCTTTACTATTCGCTTCTAACAATTGAAGCAATTCTGTATCCGAGCTAGAACACAATAATTTTCGCAGTAATTTTAATTCTTGATCTTTAGATAATTCTTCTCTTACAGACTGAGAAGACAAAAATGCTTTCCTAAGCAATGTGATTTTTCGATCTTCAGAATCTGTTTTGCCGCTCTCTAACCACCTGTGCAAATGCTCATAATCAGCGAAATTAATAACTTCTTCTTCGCAATTTTCTAATAATTGATTCGCAATTTCTGAATCTTTTTCTAATACACAGTCTCTGACGATTAAGTTCGCCCACTCTTGACGATTCAGCGTTTTCCGATTGCAACGCAGTGCTCGCATTAAAATAGCGGGTTCTTTGAGCAGTCTCTCTCTAAGAGGTGAATCTACACCATGAGCCTGATATTCTTTTTCTAACATCTTTAAGACATCAAAACCGCTCACCCTATAATCAAGTAAGCTTTGAATTTTATCTTTATCTAGAGCAGCCCCCTCTGTGAGAACTAATTGATAAAGCACCCAAGAAGCAAAATTGGGTACATTATTAACAAGATAATCCCAGTCTCTGTCTAAGAATCGACTATTAATGGGATCCAGTAATTTTACAAATGCCGCCCCCCAATTCTGCAATGTGCCTTCAGTACATTGTGAGGAGCGAATAAAAAGCAAAACATAGGGGAGACCGGCTTTTTCAGATAGTTCACACTGACGTTCTGGGTTTTCCCAAATCTGCTGACGTAGAATGGGATCAGACGAAGCGTTTAATAATTCTTGCTCATATTGATTAAGCACCTCTGAAGATACTTCAGCAACTCCCAACTTTTCTCGAAGTTCTACTTTTTCTTGAATAGCACTAACAGAAATATTGAAAAACCCTGCGATCATCTCATATTTTTTCTTCTCATCACTTAGGCTTTTTAGTTCAAGAGCTTTTTGCGTTAACTCTTTTTGGCGACCTCTTTTTCTCTTATTACTTAAAAGAGTTTTATTTTCAGCCTCTAGAGCTGCAATTCCAGACTCAATTGCTGTAATTTTTAATTTTATCTCGGCCCTTGTACTCACGGAACGAGAAAGCCACTCAACAAGCTGCATAGGTTTTGCATGTTGTAATAATTGAGCAATATTCTTTTCTTTTCGAAATGTTTCACTACTGAAAATGAATGCGATCACCTCTGGATGATCGGGATAATGCAACAACGTATTAATCAGTTCAACACATACACCAGGATGATTAAGAATCTCACCCTGAGGAACATTATACAATTTAAATACAGCAAGAAGATGCTTCTGGTTGAATTCCGTTGAACCACCATAACCTTCACGGGTCGCTCTCACTCGTTGCAAAACCCATTGAAACATTTTTGAACGCAGACTCTCTATTGAAAAGCTTAAAAATCCTTTTCGAGTGAATGCTTCTTGCAGCAAGGCATTCTCCAAAAAGTTTTTGAAGATGACGGGATCAGAAAATAGCTCGATATAAAATTCTTCTGGCCTATTTTTTAAAACCGTATTTTCTGGAGAGCCTCTCAACACACGAATCATTGCTTTTTTCTTGATACCCCGTTCTCGAGCATCAGAACCTATCGATGTCTTGTCATTATTCCAGAGCCGACCGATATTATCGCGCAATGCAATATGTCCATTACGAATCTTCTCTCCGTCTGAAGTTTGAGTTAACGCCAGGAACTGCTGGAAATAAAAATTTTCGAGTGTACTATCATCGGCGATAAATTTCTCTTGCTTTGCGTTGCTTAAAATAGCTTCAACTAGGCGACCCATTTTTGAATTTTTACTTTCATCAAGAACTCTGGCTCTGTAATCACAAAGAATATTCACCCGCGCATTCGCAGCTTCTTGAGAATTAGGTTTTTCTTCTAGCAGTTTTCGTAATTTTTTATCGTCAAGCACAGCTTTACTCGTCGCATGCCTGATTTCTCTCGAAGGATTTTCACTGAGTTTTTGAAGATCTTCAAAACGCAATTGCTTTCTTAAACTGGCGCCTTTCTTTACTGGCCCTTCCCAATATTCCGGATAATGCTCCAAAACTTGTTTAACATGCACCCCTTCCAATCGATCAGCTGGAATTTCTAAAGTTTTCTCTGGCCAAAAAAATTGTCGAATTGAAAACCCTAGCCACTGCCAAAATGTTAGGTGGAAAATCATATCGGCAATCATCTGATCTTTGAGCGCAAAAAAAGTTAAAGCCCCTGCATCTAAAGAATAATAAATTCGTGGATATTCAAGTGCCTTAGCAATTTTATTCGGATCCTGCATTGAGTAAAGCGCAGACATCATTAATTGTCGACTATCAGGACAGTTCAACTGTTCAGAAACATCTTCCCATTGTTCGTTTTTAATTAGTAAAAGAAACTGAATTAATTGATCAATCATCTCAAAAGCATCACTTAATCCTTCTTTACTTGCTTCATAAGATAACTTGAGTTTTTTTAATTTTTCTACCGGATCAGAACACTGACATAATTTTTTGAGTAAATTGTACTGCTGAAAATTTCGATCAAAAAGATTCCTAAAAAATAATCCGTCGAAATTCTCTCGACGCTCCAAAGATGGACGATGCATACTTTTTCCTCATATCCAAGCTAATATTATTTCATATTTAATTTTTATCAGAAACTCACACCATTCTCTAGTAATCCTAGGAAAATATCAACCAGAGAAAGTTTTCTACAGCAATTCCCAGCCAAGGAAAATCATTTGCATTCAAGGCGTTAGAAGAGTTTCCTTTCGCGATGAGGGGTTTTAGGGGAGAGAATCGTGATTCTCTCCCCTAAATATATTAAAGGAAGCATCTCCCGGTTTTAAAATTAACACCCCTAGATAGAGGGCATTGAGTGATCTAAGCACCCAAAATCCTTAACCGGGAGATGCTGAGTTTTCTAGCGCTGATACTACACCATCAATTCTTACTACAACTTGTCATCATGAGCAAAGCCTCGTAATCCAGAAAACAAGACTAAAACAGTTAGTCATCGCGAATAACCTCGCTTTGCTCGCGATGACTTGAAGGGGACTTTGGTAAGAGATATTTTGTCAACTACGACCCAGGCACATATTTTCCAACACAACCTTCCACCAACCCGCTTTAAGCTTAGGATTGGAATTCACCTTTTGTGGATCATCAAGAACAATTGCATCATTCAGCCAATCAGAAGGGATGGTACTACTCAATTTAATGGCTTGGGCCAAATCATCCCCCAAAACGAGGATAGGCCTATTATTAGAAGATCTTAATGAATCCAGAGGATGGCTCTCACCATTGCAATGCCCTGCATTTTCAATCGCACGCCAAAATCCGCTGAGCAATTCTACAATTTTTTTATCACAAAAACGTGGATATATCACACTCAGTAACAGTTTATCGGCTTGATAAAACTGCATCACATTTGCCAATATCTCAGGTTTTGCACCCGGAAGCGGACGTTTAGCACGCCAAGTTTGTATTCCAATCGCCGATAAAACGGTCATTTTATGATAGCCGGAACGATATAGGCTAAGACAATGCCAACCCCACCTAATATCAGTGGTTTCTTAAATTCCGGCTTCCCTCCACTCAATTTTCGCATCACATCTATCAACAACCAGAAAAAGGCTGTTAGAAGGAACAATCGACCGAATGCAGCCATTGAACCCACCATAACCTGCTTTTGGGTGATTTGACCCTGTTGTACCGCTACTGGGATAGAACCTGCTGGAGCGTTGAAAGTGTGCGCAGCTGGCGCAGGAGCAACCCCAGGTTGCGGGGTTGGAGTCGTAACTATCGCTCCCCCGCTGTTTACCGCAGCCTGTGCGGCTAGCACTCCTCGGCAATAAAGACTCAATACGATCATCCCCAAAGAACCCCAAAGACACTTAAACCGTTGCACCATGCTAAACACTCCCTATTAGTGAAAAGCGTAATCTTAACCCATGAATACCTCTAGTTGAAAGGGGTCAAGTCTGAACTTATTGATTAATTGCTAATTAATCAATAAGTTCAGACTTGACCCCCTTCGATGCCCCCTATCCAAGCAACCCAGTAGAAATACTCACATAAAATACTTTGACTTTCCTACAAAATTTATGATAATATACGAACTTCGTAACTTTATAGATAGGAGCCAAGTATGGATATATTAAGTCGTAGATCTCAAGAATTTGAAGCTGATCCAAAAGCATTGCAACTTCCCTCTATTAATCTAGTCACCCAAAATGATGTCAACTACCTTGGTCTCGATACCCGACAAACCAACAGCAGCTTTTCAGGTTGGATCGGAAACTCTTGGCTTATAAATACCATTTTAAGAAGAAAAAAAGATGAGTCAGTGCAATACACCGCTTTTTCAAAACCTGCGACTTGGCTTGCCAGCGATACTTCGAAACGCACTGAAATTAAACGTAAAGCTTATGAAGCCCTTTTTAATCGAAATCATAACGAGACTGTTTCTATTAAAGTACCTGGACAGGGTAATGCAACACAACAAATTTCTGTTGAAGATATCCTCACTGCATTGAGCACTAATAGCATCGAACAATTACGAGCTAATTGGCTAAAGTCAAAAGACGACACTGTAGGAAAATTAATTAAAGGTCTTCAGAAAGAAGACGACCTAGTCTTTACTGAATTCCAAAGAACTCTGATTGACGCAGAGCCTAATGGAATGGTTGGTACATTTGTTCAAGGTCGTCGTAATCCACATTTAGCTCAAATTCTTTCCAACTTCACTCTACTCTACGCTAATTCGCCCCAAGGTAATCCACTTCTTCATAACGTAACATCTGCAGAAAATCCCACTGATTACTTACGAGCTTTCGCTCCACAAGATACTCCTTCGACAGTAATGGATCGCATAGCTATCGAAAACTACATGGAACATATTCGCAAGGAAATCACAAAACTGATCAAAATGCCTCCAGAAGCATTTGACATGGCATTTTCTGAAGATAACCACAAACACAAAACTATTGTTAAAGTGTTAAAAAGAGCTTTCAACCGCTTGGCTGCAGAAATCGATTATGGGTTTCGTTTTGAAAATCGACTTAACGGATTTGGCTATGAGGTTTGTCCTGTTCCTAATTCCGTGGACGAAATGGAATCCGGCAAACTTTATTACGATGCTGACAACTATAGTATTCTAGATTCAGCAAATAACCCTGTTACTGTTCCACATAATCTCAATTTAGTAGCAGTAGATCATGCTGATTTCCCCAAGTTCAAAGCTGACCTTCTAAGCTTAGCGGCAAGAAATGGCCACGTTTTTACTGAGAAAAGTAATGACTATGCGAGAGTAGCAACTCAGCGCAAAACCGAAGCAGACCACAAAAAACTGCAAAGTAAACTCAACATGCGCAGCATTAAAAAAACCATATTTTGGACTGCTGCAGTTTTAGCAATTATTATTGCTGCAGGACAAGTTGCTATTGCCGTTTTTGCAACTACTGGTTCATTGGCGATTGCTATTGGTTTTTCATGTGCTCTAACTAACACGCTCCTTTTCTGGAGAGATATCGCGGCCGTCTTGACTGCATTTTTTCGCGGTGATCTAATATACGGAATGTCTTGGCCATTAAAGGTCTTTTTGGGAATATTCTTTTCGTTCTCATTGTCGACCGGTATCATCAGCGGTGGATTCGCATTCAGCGCCTTAGCCGCCTTTGCCACTTCTCCAGCCCTTCTACTCGTCGCTAGTGTAATTGCTGCAGTGTCGATCGTTGGTATGGCATCTATGTTCTTTATGGTGGGTGTAGCTATAGCTAAAGGGCTACGTGGCAAAACGTTCACCCAAGTTCGCACAGAGAGCTGGACATCATTCAAAGGCTTTTTTAAAACTCCTGAATACAATTATGAGCTCGTAAAACTTAAAAATGATATCACCAAGCTGATGGCAGCAAACGTTGGTGAAGCATATACTTATGATGTTCATAAAAAAATCTTGCAGAAGAGAAAGCAAATTACTTTATTGAAATTCGAACATAATCTTCGCCATTGGTTAAAAGTTATTTTCGCAACAGTGCTCGTTCCAGCTGCCTTAGTCGCAACAATCATCGCAGCTTATGCCATTTCTAAATCTTCAGTCGATGGCACAGCCAAGCTTATCCAATTGGCCTTAAAATGGAGTGACTCAGCGAGTCTAGCAGTTGCGAGTGTTTTATCTTGGGTTCCAGGTTTTGTTGTAAACTTTGGCCTAACGTTGAATAACTTATCGGGCGTTGCATTACTGCTGGGAGCCAAAGTTGCTCAAATTCCTGCTGCGATATTCTATGGAATTGGCATGGTCGGCGTCATTTTACATTCAGGTCGCGCCATCTCAACCATTAGTGAATCCGTCACATACTATTGGAACAATTTCACTAAAGAGGTTGTATTACCTGGCTCAAGAATTGTTCTAGGTTTAGGCGTATTGGTCCTCGTAGTCCTGAATGGTTACGGCAACGGTGCTACTCTGGGTCAACAAGGTGCGTTCTCATTAGAATGGTTGCCTACTCGAATGTTAGCTTGGCTTGAGAAAATGGCGCCTGCTACAATGGAAACACTTAAAAATAGTTTTGGAGTTGTAACGACAATAGTGGGTACCAGCTCATCAATTGCGCTGAATGCTAATGCTTGTCGCGATTTCTCAATGGACTACAGCGTTTTATCAGCGCCTATCAAGAGACTCGACAGTCAGGATAGAGAGACGCATCAACAAATGGTTGACAAGTTAGAAGCTCAAAATGCTCATGGTATAGGCTTCTTTGATCGCAAGTGTGCTCAATATGATCACAATGTCATCGATAAAGTTGATCCAGATAATTACAATCCATTAACTGAATTGGAACCAAAATTTCAAGATTAGTAATTAGACCATCATCGCGAATGAAACGTGACAATCCAGAAAAAAACTCTGGATTGCCACGTTATCCTAAAGACTGCACAAAGTAGTAAAATACCAAAGTTATTATTATCCCTAGTCAGACATTAATTAGGCAGCATTAACCCCAACCTAAAACCTCATTGCCTTTCATACTCTCTCTTGCTACTCTACAGACTTTAAGAATTGCTGGAGAGCCGTATGGAATGCTTATTTTGTCGTATAGCGAATCACGAAATTCCTAGCCAAATAGTCTATGAAGATGAGCACGTCGTTGCATTTAATGACATCAACCCTGTTGCACCTCACCATGTACTCATTATTCCTCGAGAGCACCTCTCTACACTGAATGATCTCACAGAAGAACACAAAACATTATCAGGACATTTATTACTGACCGCACAAAAACTCGCTAAAGATCTTGATATTGCTGAAACTGGCTATCGCGTTGTTTTTAATTGCAACCGAGGCGCTGGACAAGCAGTATTTCATATTCATCTCCACCTGATTGGTGGACGCACACTCAGCTGGCCTCCAGGTTAATTACAATCCGCAACCCACTATAACGACGAGAGTTCACCATGGAACAAACCTTTACTAAATTACTCGAGAGTCTCGACCCTTCAGTAAAAACCGATAGCCTTAAAGATACTCCTAAACGAGCAGCAGAAGCATTTCGTTATTTAACGCGCGGTTATAATCTTAATATTTCCGACGTAGTGAACGGAGCAATATTTGATTCTGATATGGATGAAATGGTTATAGTGAAGGATGTTGAAATTTATTCCTTGTGCGAACATCATCTTCTTCCATTTTTTGGAAAATGCCATATCGCTTATATTCCGAATGGCAAAGTATTAGGCTTATCAAAATTCGCACGAATTGCAGATCTTTTTGCACGCCGACTTCAACTTCAAGAAAGACTTACGCAACAAATTGCACAATCTATTTTAGAAGTCACTCAAGCCAAAGGCGTCGCAGTAATTATCGAAGCTCAACATCTCTGCATGATGATGCGCGGTGTTGAAAAACAAAATTCAGTGATGAAAACTTCCGTAATGCTCGGAAGATTCCGCAGCGACGAACGAACCAGAAACGAATTACTCAGTTTATTGCGATAAAAATAGGGAATCATAGTGGTAAACAAATGAAAATAACCCGCTACGTTTTCATTTGTTTACCACCCGATAACATTAAAAATGCACACTAACGTAATCAATGTTAGTGTGCAATTACAATGTTATCAACTGTCACTACTGTCATTCGATAGACCAGGGATCAAAAAATTACATGCTCAAATCTAATATTGAAACCAGGAGTTTCTGATGCTAGTGTCAATGTTCGACCTCCCTACTTTCGGAGTTATGATAAGATAGCGCTGAAATATAATTCGTTATCAGCGAAATCGCCATTAATAATTGACATTCCGCTCTATATGGACCAAAACCTAGCGGAATCTATATTTTTAAGAGGGTTTTCGCCAATGAGCGCACTAATTACCGGCCGTGAGGCTGTATCGAAGCTTTTGAAGAATGGGAAATTAATCAAGTGACGCCACCTAACTGAGGCGTGCTAGCGATATCTGGGGCTGGGAGTCAACCCCAGGATCACAGGGGGACAAATTTAGATTTGGTAGACCCCATTAACCCATATTTTTGTTCAGATTTGACTTATGTTCATTTTTACTGTACACTGAAATAATCTGAACAGAAATGGAACAACCCATGACCAATGCCCCTCACCGAATAGATTCAGTTGCGAGATGTGATATTCAGACAAGACAAGAGTCTGACTCTGATATCTTAGTAATTAAATATAAAGAACAGACTGTGGAACTACGCATTCACCCTATTGAACGATTAACTGAAGCAAATGTCCACGCTGCCATTAATCAATATCGGGCATTATCAATCCCCTCCATTATCTACGCACCTCATATCAGTAAGAATATGGCGAGACGACTCCATGAAAATCGAGTTCAATTCATTGATTTAAACGGCAATATCTACATTGAAAGTCAGCAAATTTATCTTTTTATCATGGGGGAGCAGCAATCAAAAGCAAAATCTGCACCTTCAAGTCCTTTTAGTGTGGCAGGGATAAAATTAATTTTTACTCTCTTATCAAATCCAGGCATAGAAAGCATGCCATACCGTACACTTTCCGAATATAGTGATATTTCTCTAGGCAGCATCGATACCGTTTTCCGTAATTTAATTCACAATAATTTTCTTTTATTGACCAAGGGAAAGAAACGAAAATTAATAAATAAAAATGAGCTACTAAATCGTTGGTGCACTTCATATGCGGAAAAACTACAACCAAAATTAATTCTCAGCCAATTAACATGCGAAGATAAAAAATGGTGGCAGAAGTTAAAATTAAATTATAAACTTGCCGTGTGGGGCGGAGAAGTTGCCGCAGCCAAGCTAACAGATTATTTGAAACCAGAAAAAATCTCCTTATATGCCGAAAACACATTACCTGAATTGCAGGCAAAATATGCATTAAGAAAAAGTGATCACGGTGAAATTATTATTTATAAAAGGTTTTGGAATTTTCAGTTGCAACAAAACAAAGAATTAGCACCTGAGTTATTAATCTATGCAGAGTTAATTAATTCAGGGGACTCACGTAATGTCGAAACTGCGAGGATAATTTATGAAAGATATATCTCTAAAGTTATCAAGTAAATTACTGGGAAAAGATGCCCATCTATTTCATTTTATAGCGAACTCTTTAGAAAGTTTAAATTTCCCATATCTAATTATCGGTGCGCGAGCCAGAGATTTAATTTTTGAAGGGATATACAAAATTAAGTGCCCAAGAGCAACGCTCGATACAGATCTAGCCATAATGCTCAAATCATGGGCCGAATTTTCAGAAGTAAAAGCCAAATTCATAGAGTCGGGTGATTTCAAGATAACACCTGGAATGGAACAACGCTTGTTTAGCTCAACATTCGGTATTATCGACTTAGTACCATTTGGCCCCATATCAACAAATAACAAAATATCTTGGCCCCCTGAATATTCTACAGTGATGAATGTAATAGGCTTCACTGATGCCTATGAGTGTTCCGTATCAATCAGTATTGATGATCGCTTTGCTATTCGTTGTTGTTCTATAGTGGGATTAGCTATCTTGAAATTTTTTTCCTTGGCAGATAGAAGATATATTACAAAAGATGCAGACGACTTAGCTTTTATCATGATGAATTATCTTAAAGCAGGGCAACATGAACGAATATTTCACCAAGATGCCGATTTTATTACGAGTGATTTTGATTATGATTGTGCCGGGGTTCAACTATTAGGCAGAGATATATCATGTGCCACATCTACTACTTGTCGAGATCAACTGGCACAGATACTTGCCTCAGAAATCCAGTGTGATAAACATATATCGTTGGCAAAGTCTTTATCCAAATTAAACTTATCATTTGATGACAATTTTAATAGAGCAATACAGCTGATGACTATTTTGCTAGACGAATTGAGTTCGCATACCGAGCAGGAAAGGTGTCAGATCTAAGATCAATAATTTTACTTGTTCATTTTGTCTTATTTGGAGCATGTGAATGTATTGATCTTAGATCTTAGATCTGACACCTATCTTTCTTCCAACATCATTTTATTTAGTGCACTTTCAAGTTACACTAGTCATTTTACATTGACAAATTATCATCCGAAAGATACACTAATCATTCATTTATTTTGAGCTTGATATAGCTTGGAGGGTGAAATGTCATTTGTTAATGCTATCGCAGGGTTGCATCATAGTGTGATATATCAAGATGATTCTGGGAAATATTATCGCTATTCGGGAGGAACATGGACATGGCGAAATCATAATCCTGGAAATTTAGTTACGGGCAATATTTCAAAAAGACATAATCAGATTGGTAAAGCTGGTGGGTTTGCTGTATTTCCCGATGAAGAAACAGGACGACTAGCATTACTAGATTGTTTGATAAGCACTTTCGGAAATTCGTCAATCGATAAAATGGTTGAATCATATGCTCCACCAGAAGAAAATGATGTCGTTCGATATAGAAATTTCTTACACAAAAAAACTGGCGTGGAAGATGATAAAAAAATAAAAGATTTTACTGAGGAAGAATTCACAAAATTATGGAAAGCTATAATTCAGTTTGAGGAATATAAAGTAGGAACCATAAAAGAAATTCACAAGGTAACAAAAATCAAGAAAAATAATAAGAGACTTTGCGAGCTTCATTTAAATGTATTAGGGTGGAAGAAAGTGGAAGAGTGTGTTTCTTTAGCAAAAGCTGGAGCTCTTGAGTTAATTGTGTGCCGCACGAAATCTGGAAGAGAATATCTTAGGTCACTCACTCACGATCTTTTTCAAGCTAAACTATCTAGCCTTATTATTGAGACCTAAAATGAAAATGATAACATTATTCATTTTTAGCTGTATTTCATTAATAGTTATGGCTTGTCATGCACACAACGACATTAAGTACTATGGTCCTCAATATGAGCAACTCACAGGTACTGTAAAATATTTAACTTTTCCTGGTCGACCTAATTATACAAGTATAAAAGAAGGTGATGAAGCAGAAAAGCAACCTTATTTAATTCTAGATACAACTATCGACCTCAAAACTAGATCACCTGAATCAAAAGCGGCCGCTGAATATGATGATGAATATAATATTAGATTGGTTCAATTAATTGTCACGCACTTAGAGGATTTTAAAGTGATAAAGGAAGGTCGAAGAATCACTGTTAAAGGAGACATATCTGGTGCAAGATCAGGCCATCACCATGCAAAAGTATTAATTGCAGTACAGGAATTAACTGTAGCATCAAATCAAAATCTAAAACCTACAAAGAACCTTACAAGATTGATCACTAACAGTCTTAGAGATATTGATAATTATTCGGAATACGCACCAGATACATATGAACTTGTCGATTCCATACAGGATGATGGTTTTACACAGTAAAGAGCTTTTTAGGGGTCAGGCATGCAAATTTGCATGCCTGACCCCTTTATATTCCAATACATCTATTTGGTGCCATAATCAGGATCATGAGAGTTTTGGATATATCCAACTGGGTGCAAAACCATCAACAAGGGCGCATGCAGTGCCATACTTGATTTAACGTACTTGAAACATGCAAATGTTGATTTCGAGTAAGCTTTGCGCTATAGTTTCTTACTCGAAACATGCAAAAGTCATTTTCGAGTAATTGATCTAATACCCAATTGAGGCGGTAATATGAACAACCTTCCATTTGTTGGCAGAAATAAGCCTTTGAAACGGTTACAGTTATTGTTAAACAAGAAAACTGCTTCCTTGGTTGTGATAAAGGGGCGTAGGCGTATTGGCAAAAGTCGTTTGATCGAAGAGTTTGGGAAGGGGAAACGTTTTCTACACTTTACAGGAATACCCCCTGATAAAGGTGTTACAGCTCAAGATCAGCGCAATGTATTCGCAAGTCGTTTAGGAGAATATTGCAACTTTCCCGCGTTACGAAGCAACGATTGGTCAGATTTATTTGCGATGTTGGTAGATCAAACAAGATCAGGTCAGGTCATTATTTTGCTTGATGAGATTTCATGGATGGCTATGGACGACCCAACCTTTTTAGGAAAACTAAAGAATGCATGGGATATGGCGTTAAAAAAAAATCCTCAGTTGATTTTAATCTTATGTGGTTCTGTATCGGTATGGATTGAGAAAAATATTTTGAGTAGCACGGGATATTTCGGAAGAATTCCAATAAAAATTACACTGGATGAGCTGTCACTCGTTGATTGCAATAAGTTGCTTGATGCCCAACAATTTAGTGGAACGAATTATGAGAAATTCCAAATTCTTGCAATTACGGGAGGTGTGCCTTGGTATTTAGAGCAATTACAGCCAGGATACACAGCGGAACAAAATATTAAAAATATTTGTTTTACTGAAGGTGCTGTTTTGGTAGGTGAGTTTAACGATATTTTCCATGATCTATTTGATTCTAAAGCAATTATATATAAGGAAATTGTCAAGCTCTTAGCAAATGGTAGCTTGGAGAATTCAGAGATTGCAGAATTACTAAAATATGAAAGAAGTGGTGCTCTCAGCAATTATCTGGCTCAGTTAACACAATCGAAATTTGTAACGCGAGACAAATGCTGGTCATTTAAAAGCGGCAAATATATGAGACTCAGCAAATATAGGTTAAGTGATAATTATTTGCGGTTTTATCTAAAGTTTATTGAACCGAACGTGGAAAGAATCGAACGTGGTGACTGTGAGACAGTATATTTATCAGGGATGCCAGGATATTTGACAGTTCTTGGACATCAATTTGAAAATTTAGTGATTAAGAACCGTAAATCCGTTTTTAAAATCTTAGGATTGAGCCCCAGTGAAGTGCTAAGTGACAACCCTTATTTTCAACATAAAACTGCGAGACAGGCGGGATGTCAAATAGACTATTTGATACAAACTCGCCTTAACACATTGTTTGTTTTCGAAATAAAATTTTCAAAAAACATCCTTGAGTCAAGTATCATTGCTGAAGTTAAAGAAAAAATTAAACGTCTAGTTGTGCCGAGAGGTTTTTCATGTGTGCCAGTTTTGATACATGTAAATGGAGTCAGCGATGCAGTAATTGATGCTGGTTATTTCCATAAGATTATCGACTTTAGCCAACTGCTAATTGAATAATAAAACAGCAAAACAGGGGTCAGGCATGCAAATTTGCATGCCTGACCCCTTTGATTCTTTGATTAAGACATTTCACCTTCTTCAGACACAGCTTTCATACTCAAACGAATGCGACCTTGACGATCCATTTCGAGTACTTTCACTTTAACTATTTGTCCTTCTTGCAAGAAGTCACCCACATTTTCAACTCGCTCTTGAGTAATTTGTGAAATATGAACCATTCCTGTTTGTGCGGGTGTTAATTCCACGAGAGCGCCGAATTCGAGTAATTTTACAACTTTACCATCGTAAACTTTTCCGATTTCAACATCAGTGACAATATCCAAAATGCGTTTTTTCGCCGCTTCGCCTGCAGCACCATCAACTGCAGCCACATTAATTGTACCATCATCTGAAATATCAATTGTCGCACCGGTGCTTTCAGTAATATCACGAATCGTGGCACCACCTTTACCAATAACTTCTCGAATTTTATCCGGATTAATTTTGAAGGTTAAAATGCGAGGAGCAAACATTGAAATTTCTTTGCGTGCTTCTGGCAGTGTTTGATTCATGATACCTAAAATATGCATGCGACCTTCACGCGCTTGATCCAATGCAACTTGCATAATCTCTCGCGTAATGCCTTCGATTTTAATATCCATTTGTAAAGCAGTAACACCTTGTTGCGTACCAGCCACTTTAAAATCCATATCGCCTAAATGATCTTCATCACCAAGAATATCGGTCAGCACAATAAATTTGTCGCCTTCTTTAACAAGACCCATCGCAATTCCGGCTACAGGTGCTTTAATCGGCACACCGGCATCCATTAATGCAAGACTTGTACCGCACACTGTTGCCATTGAACTTGATCCGTTAGATTCTGTGATTTCAGAAACTATTCGCAATACATACGGAAATTCTTCTGCGGTAGGCAACACAGCCATAATTGCGCGTTTTGCCAAACGACCATGTCCAATTTCGCGTCGCTTTGGTGATCCCATCATACCCACTTCACCCACACTGTAGGGCGGGAAGTTGTAATGCAACATAAACGGATCACGACTTTCACCAGACAATCCATCAATAATTTGCGAATCTCGAGCTGTTCCGAGAGTTGCAGCTACAATCGCTTGAGTTTCTCCACGCGTAAATAAAACCGAACCATGAACACGCGGTAATTTACCCACTTGAACATTAATCGGACGAACAGTTTTTGTATCACGCCCATCAATTCGTTGACCAAAATGCAGTAATTGATCACGCACCACTTTCTTTTCTAGAGTAGATAAATGATCACGAACATTTTCTTCAGTCGGCGCAGCAGGATCTACTGTACAAAGATCACTAACAACGCGATTAAATAATGCATGAACCGCATCATGACGAGCCGCTTTATCATGCATTTTATAAACTTCAGCCATTTCTGTAGCAGCCATTGTATTAATTTTCTGAGTGAGCTCAGATTCTGCAGGTGCTGGGGTAAATTCCCAACGAGCCTTACCTGCTTCTTCTTTCAATTCATTAATCGCTTTAATAACAACTTGACTCTTTTCATGACCAAACATTACCGCTTCTAACATTACCGATTCTGGAAGTTGTTGCGCTTCTGATTCAACCATTAACACAGCGTCTTTCGTACCAGCAACAACCAAATTTAATTGCGATGTTGTTAATTCAGTATTATCCGGATTTAACAAAAACTCACCATCACGATAACCCACACGCGCAGCTGCAACAGGTCCGTTAAATGGAATTCCTGAAATAGCCAAAGCAGCTGAACAACCAATTAATGCGGGAACATCGGAAGGAACATTTTCATCCAAAGACATAACCGTCGCGACAACCTGAATTTCATTGGTAAATCCGGCTGGAAACAACGGACGTAATGGACGATCAATCAATCGAGAAACTAATGTCTCATGTTCACTCGGACGACCTTCGCGCTTTAAAAATCCGCCAGGAATTTTTCCTGCTGCGTAGGCTTTTTCTTGATAAATTACTGTGAGCGGGAAAAAATCGACGCCTGGTTTTGGAAATGTCATACCTACAACCGTACACAAAACGACGGTTTGTCCCATAGTCACCAGCACTGCGCCAGTGGCTTGACGAGCAACCTCGCCAGTTTCTAAAGTGACGGTGTGCGCACCGTATTGAAACGTTTTTTTAACTACATTAAACACTGTTTGTTTCCTTTAAAATAAGTTGATTGATCATGTGCTCAGATCCTTCTGAACAACAAAAACCGTTAAAAATAAATCGAGAATTACCCACGTAACTCAAGTCGCTTGATCAGATCACGGTAACGCGTAATATCGATGTTTTTCAGATATTGAAGCAATTTACGTCTTAAGTTCACGAGTCTTAATAATCCGCGTCGAGAATGGTGATCGTGAGGATGAGCTTTAAAATGATCGGTGAGATAATTAATTCGAGTCGATAAAACCGCTACCTGGACCTCTGTAGACCCTGTATCGCCTTCAGAGCGTTGGTACGCTTTAATGACTGCCTGGATATCTTGCGCTGTCAATGACATGTTAGTTCCCCTTTAGGTTAGTTGATTGCTAATGCCCCGTCCGCTGTCATTACAGATCCTGGGCAACAGGTAACTATACCCCGAAATGGCCGTCAATACAAGGGTTTCAAGCATCTTTGCCCATGCTCACTCTCCCATGGGTCGTACCCACCCAGCCCAATTCAATACCCTTTCAGCGTAGAAACCAGGCAAAATCAGTAATATCGACTATAATTACTATAGGTAAGGTGCGTTTATAGGTAACCGTTAATGGGGTTGAACCAATTAAGCCTAACTCGATAAAGTTGCGGTAGGAGAGGGATATGGACGATAAGACAAAACTCAAAGCTGTAAAAAGCTTTGTTACACCCACAAAATATTTTGTTTTTCGTGGAACACCTCCGAGTGTAGATGAAAGAATAAACCATATAATAGAGAATGGCTTAACTAGCGGTTCTTTAGCTGAATCTACATTTCATATAATGCGAAACGGATTAAGCCCTAATGAACTCAATAATTTTATAGAAAAAATAGTCCAAATAGAATTTGAACGAGCTCAAAATGGTCAACCCGAAACATTCATGAGACAATACACAATTTATAGCACAGCACTTAAATTCGCTATTGAAGAAGAAAGCAAGAACAATCCTCATGCATTTGAGGATTATATACGTGATCCAATTGAATATATTAAAAATTTCAAAGTACCTACTGTATTATTACCCTATGCAGAAAAATTACTCAATCAAAATAGTCAAGCTACAATTATTTTTTCTATGATAACCGGCCCGATAACAAATAAATACAATACTGCATTATTATCAGCCCGAGCTAACAATGACACAGCAGCAATCAATGATCTTGAACCCAAATTTAAAGCCGCTGTTGTATGTGCTGAAAAACTGAAAAAGTTAAATATAGATAGCAAAAAATCTGAAAAAATGGATATGCCGGATGTAAAAAAATATATTCAAGCCGTCGAACAGTTAACAAATAGCATTATTACTCAACCCTTGAGCACCCAATCTCTGAAAACAGATCAATATTCAAATACTGAAAAGGAAATCTCAAGCACAGAAGCGAATAAAGATTCAAATCGAACCTCACAAAAGATATCTATAGGATTACATCGACAAGCTTCACAAGAATCAATTTCACCAAAAGATCAAAATGAGCCCAAAATAAATCCAAAACGTCTAGCAAGACAATTCTCAAGAGAAGAAATTGAATCAGAACACAAGAAACAACGAAGAGAAGAAACTCAAAGTGAGGGAGTTTCAGTAGATAAATCCACAGTAGAGCCTATCGAAAGGAAAGAACAAGAACAACCTGCAGCATTATCAGATTTGCAAGAATTAAAATCACAAGTGGCCCAAATAAGAGAAAAAACAAAAGCATTAGCGGCCCAGATCGCTGAAACTCGTCAAGATTTTCAAGCATTCAAGTCTCAACAAGAATTAAAAACGCTCGATAGTGATATCGCTAAATTAGAAACACGTAAAGAAGCCGTTAAAGCTCTTAGGGAAGAAAGACAAACCAAGATAGCGCAGCATAGAGAAGAAAAAAAAGAACAACCGAAAACAATTGGCTCTCATAGAGAGGGGAATGAAAATTTACCACCGCAAGCACAAGTCATGATGAGAAATTCTAAAATACAATCAGCCAAGTCTGATATAGAAAAAGACGCGACCCAGGAAAAATCATCAAAACCTGTATCTTCACGTGGCAGCCGAAGCGAATAATACTCGAACCATAAAAAATTAAGTAAAATGACCCATTGCATTTACTATAATGCGTTGAGTCTCTAATAATTGATTTTCAATCCAAAAACTTCCCCACTGACCCTCTGGAATACCCATAGAAGTAAAAATAATAAACTCATTATGTCCTAGATTAGAACGCCACGTTACAGAAATACCAGCAGATAAAGCAGGAAAATTGGAGATCACCTTTTTAGTCTCTTTATCTAAAATAAGTTGACCATCAGCCCATTTTCCATCACAAAAAATTCCATTACTACTACCACAAAGAATAATTTTATTCTGATTATGTATCGCACTTTCTTTAGCTTGAGTAATGGCTTGGACTAATTGTTGGCTTGCGCACCGCACCCGATAATTTGCAATAACATGTTGATAGCTGGGAACACCTATGGCAATAATAATGGCAGACAATGTCATCACCGCCAAAAGTTCAGACAATGAAAATCCTTGTATTTTCCTCACATTTCTTCCTGAGCAGTTCCCGCTATTTTAAAAATTAATTTTGTGTGCTCAACAATCTTTTTGGTTTTAATAACCCATCAGAATGTATTTCACAAAGCCCAATAAATAGATTTTCTGGATCATACACTCGAACCAACTCAGTTTCACTACCGTACTTTTTAGATTCAACAATCTTTATTCTTTGCCCTTTTTTCAATGAGTCAACATCTAGTTGATTTAATTGAATAGCAGGTAAATATTGAACAAGACTATCCACTGGCAAAAGAGTTTCAAACAATTCTTTCTCTAGACTTTTTTCTGACAAATCTAAAAGACTTTCCAAAGAAACCATTTTTTCTACTTTAAAATCTGCCACTGCAGTGCGTCTTAAAGCAGTAACATGGGCTCCACACCCAAGCGCTAATCCAATATCTTCGACTAAGGATCTTATATAAGTTCCTTTACTACAGCGCACCACTAAACTGATTTCATCACCCGAAAATTTGACTAGATCCAGTTGATGAATATTAATTTTTCGTGGCTCACGAGGTACTGAAATACCCGCCCGTGCTAATTCATATAAAGGTTTACCTTGCTGTTTAATCGCTGAAAACATCGAAGGAATTTGATTCTGCTCTCCACGAAATTTTTCTAGCACGGCATTCACTTTTTCTAGAGAGACATCCGTAATTTCTCTGCGCTCAATCACTTGACCTTCAGCATCTCCTGAATCAGTGATTACACCTAATTTAGCAGTGGTTTCGTAGGTTTTATCTGCATCGAGAAGAAATTGAGTAAATTTGGTGGTCTCACCAAAACAAATGGGCAGCATACCTGTCGCTAAGGGATCAAGTGTTCCGGTATGCCCAGCTTTGCGCGCATTAAAAATTCTTTTCGCTTTTTGCAGCGCTGCGTTGGAAGAAAGGCCTTGAGGTTTATCTAATAAAAGCAATCCATTAATATTATTCTTTTTCATCTTCGTTTCGAATTCGTGCTGTTGCCTCGTTAATTAACGTACCCATTTTTCGGCTATACTCAATGGATTCATCATACACAAATCGTAATTTTGGCGTCGTGCGCATATTCACTTCCTTAGCTAAAATACGACGGAAATCTCTGGCTGATTCATTCAACGCTTTAATTAAGGATTTAATATCTCTTTCATCGGGAACTACGATGTAAATAGTCGCTATTGAATAATCGGGCGCAACTTTTACAGCTGTTAAAGTGACTAAACGAAAACGCGCATCAAGAGACTCACGGTGAATAATTTGAGCTAATTCTCGTTGTATAAGATCGGCGACTCGCCGTGTTCTATCATTAGACTTATTCATAAGCAACAATCACAAAACGTTATAAAGTACGCGCAACAGAAAATGTTTCGAAGGCTTCAATTTGATCACCTGCTTTAACATCATTGTAATCTTTCACAGCCACACCACATTCCATACCTTTTTTCACTTCATTGACATCATCTTTAAAGCGACGCAAAGATTCTAAATGGCCTGTGTAAATAACAACATTCTCGCGCAAAACCCGAATCGGTAAATTACGTTTAAGCATGCCATCAAGCACCATACATCCAGCGACAGCACCAAATTTCGTCGATCTGAACACATCACGAACTTGCGCCAATCCCACAATTTTTTCTTGCTGCTCAGGTGAAAGCAAACCAGACAATGCCGCTTTAATATCATCAATCAGATCATAAATCACACTGTAATAGCGTAAATCAACACCTTCGTTTTCTACGATTTGACGAGCGATGGCATCAGCACGCACATTAAATCCTATAACAACTGCATTTGAGGCAATTGCAAGATTCGCATCAGATCCAGTAATTCCACCAACGCCACTCGAAACAACAGTGACTTTGACTTCACTGGTCGATAACTTATGCAGCGATTCTGTAATCGCTTCCAACGAACCCTGTACATCGCATTTCAATACAATCTTTAATTCAACAACTTCGTTTTCAACCATGCGTTCAAAAATATTTTCGAGTTTCGCTGCTTGCTGACGCGCTAATTTTACTGCACGAAATTTACCTTGTCTGAACATGGCCACTTCGCGCGCTTTTTTCTCATTGGGTACAACAACCGCTTCATCACCTGCACTGGGTGTACCAGACAAACCTAATACTTCAACCGGCATAGACGGGCCCGCAGTTAAAGTTTCTTTGCCATTATCACCAATCATCATTCGGATGCGCCCATATTCTGAGCCCGCTAATAAAATTTCACCTTTGCGCAGCATTCCTTGCTGAACTAAAACGGTTACTACAGGGCCTCTGCCTTTATCTAATCTTGATTCAATCACAACACCGGACGCAGCGCCTTCAGGAACTGCTTTTAATTCTAAAAGATCGGCTTGCAATAAAATCATATCGAGCAAGTCATCAATATTTTCACCGGTTTTTGCTGAGATCGCTTGAAATACAACATCACCACCCCAGTCTTCTGCGATAACGCCATACTGAGTTAATTCTTTTTTAACACGATCAGCATCAGCACCCGGTTTATCAATTTTATTAACGGCAACAATCATCGGAACATTAGCTGCTTTAGCGTGTTGAATGGCTTCCACGGTTTGAGGTTTAACACCATCATCTGCTGCAACCACTAAGATCACTATGTCAGTACATTTTGCTCCACGTGCACGCATCGCGGTAAACGCCTCGTGACCTGGTGTATCTAAAAAGGTAATTACGCCTTTATTCGTTTCAACGTGATAAGCACCAATATGTTGGGTAATTCCGCCCGCTTCGGTACTTGTCACTTTTGTTCGGCGAATATAATCAAGTAAACTGAGTTTTACCATGATCGACATGGCCCATGATTGTAACCACAGGTGCTCGTTTAACTGGCGTTGCAGTAAGAGCATTTTTATCGAGCAATGAATCTTCTAGTGCATTTTCTTTGATTAATTTTGGAACATGGCCCATTTCTTCAACAACAATAGCGGCTGTTTCTTGATCGATCAGCTGGTTAATGGTAACCATTGCTCCCATTTTCATCATTGCCTTAATGACATCAGAGCCTTTAACAGACATTTTTTGCGCTAAATTTGCAACGGTAATGGTTTCCGTAATCGGAACTTCACGCACAACCGGCGCAGTAGGTTTCTCAAAAACATGCTCTAAACTCATCGCAACTTTTTTGGCGCCTGGTCTAAATTTCTTTCTATGTCCAACATTAAAATCTGAACGTTCGATAACTTTAGCTTGTTTAGCACGTTTTTTATCGGCTTTTTTCTTGGCTTTCTTACTAACAGCTTCGCCTTCTTCATCCACTTGTTCAAAACTAAATGTCTTTTCAAAATCGACTTCTGCTTCACTAATTGATTTTGGCTCAGCTTCGTGTGCTTCAACGGGCTCCTCTGTGACAGCAACTTCTTCTTCAGAAGTAGTTTCAGCCGCCACCTTAGCTTCCACCTTTGCCTTAGCTTTTGCTTCGGCTTTCGCTTTAGTTTCTTCTTCCCTACGTTTTTTCTCTTCTTGAAGCTGTAATTCTTCTTCTTGTTTTTGTTTTTCTAATTCAGTGGGCGTCAGATACGTTCGCTTTTTTCGCGTACGCACTTCGACTTTTACAGTATTTCGAGACACTTTAGGCTCAATTACAGATTTACCTTTCAAGGTAATTTTTTTTGATCCCGTTTTTAAATGATCTAGCAAGATTTTTTTTTGCTCATCATTAATCAATGATTTTTCATCAACAGCAGAAATACCAGCTGCTGATAATTGACTCAGCAATTTATCAATGGTTGTACCGACCGTAGTCGCTAATTCCTTAACGGTAACTTCTGCCATTTGTCTTTATCACTCTCTCAATATAATCAATTTACTCGGACCCAAACTACTCAAACCATGGTTCACGTGCTTTCATAATTAATTGAGCAGCAAGCTGCTCATCCATGCCTTCAATATCGATCACATCATCAATCGATCTCTCGGCCAAATCTTCACGCGTTACAATGCCATGTTTTGCAAGACGAAAAGCCATTTCGCGTTCCATACCTTCCATTTCAAGTAAATCTTGATCAGGTTTGGCAGCACTTCCCTCTAGAGCTAACTCTTTAGTCAACAAGACATCGCGTGCACGCTCTTGCAATTCTTTAACGATTTCTTCGTCGAATTCTTCGATCTCTTCCATTTCTTCTGAAGCTACATACGCCACTTCTTCGATCGTTGTAAATCCTTCAGCAATTAAAAGGTTCGCGAGATCTTCATCAACACCTAATTGTTCCATAAACAAATTCTTAGTGGTTTCTGATTCATCTGTGCTCTTATTTTCTGCTTCAGTCACTGACATCACGTTCAACGTCCAACCAGATAATTCACTCGCTAATCGAACGTTTTGACCATTTCGACCAATGGCTTGTGATAGCTGATCTTCGCTCACAGCAAGATCCATTGAATGCGATTCTTCATCAACCACAATAGAGGCAATTTCTGCTGGGGCCATCGCATTAATCACTAATTGAGCAGGATTATCATCCCACAAAATCACGTCGATTCGCTCACCGTTGAGTTCGCTTGAAACAGCTTGCACACGAGAACCTCGCATACCAATACACGCACCTTGTGGATCGATTCGACCATCATTAGTTTTAACTGCAATTTTTGCACGAGATCCTGGATCACGCGCAGCGGCTTTTATTTCGATCACTTGCTCAGCAATTTCTGGCACTTCTATTTTAAATAATTCAACCAACATTTCTGGTCGTGTGCGACTTAATAATAATAATGGACCACGTCTTTCACGATTAACTTCGTAAAGATAAGCACGTAAACGATCATTCGCTCGAACAGCTTCTCGTGGAATCATTTCTTCTTTCAAAATAATACCTTCAGCATTTTCTCCCAAATCTAACAAGATGTGATCACGAGATACTTTTTTAACAACGCCGGTAATAATTTCACCAATACGTTCTTCAAATTGACCAGCAACTTTGGAACGTTCGGCTTCACGAACTTTTTGAGTAATAACTTGCTTTGCTTGCTGTGCAGCAATACGACCAAATTCAGGAGATTCTACTTGCTCTTCAACAACGTCACCCACTTCTAATTCAGGATCAATTTCTCGAGCTTTGGAGAGGATAATTTGTTTACCAGGCTCTTCGATTTCAGCTTCATCAGGAACCACGAGCCAACAACGGAAAGTTTCATAATCACCAGATTTCTGATCAATAGCCACACGAATATCAACATCTTCGGCGTAACGTTTAGCCGCGACCGTTGCTAATGCCTGTTCAATAGCTTCAAATATAACCGCCTTGTCGACGCCTTTTTCATCAGCGATCGAACCAACGACCAATTTAATTTCTCTATTCATAGTGCCCACCTCAAAATACTAAGTTAGCCTTTTCGATTTCGCCAAATGGCAAAACAATAGTCTCGCCCTCAACAATCAAGCTAACAGCTTCACTCGTAACCTCTGCTAATTCACCTCGGTAGGTGCGCCTTCCTTCTCCTCCAATAGATATTTTTATTTTAACTGGTTGACCTATATATCGTTTGTACTGCTCCACAGTAAATAAAGCCCGCGTCAGCCCTGGCGAAGACACTTCAAGAAGGTACTTGCCCTTCATCACGTCTTCGACATCTAACACAGCCCCAATTTGACGACTCGCACGTTCGCAATCATCTAACGTAACACCCTGGGGCGTCTCAATGTAGACCTGCAAACGACTGTTACCTTCAAAACTGTTGAGTTCATAACCCCACAGCTCGTAACCATAAACCGCCAAAGCACCTTGTAAAAGCTCAGTCAACACATTATCTTTTAACATTTACACTTATCACGCACAAACGAAAAGTGGGCACAATGGCCCACTACCGTAATTAGCTCAGTTATTCCAAAAACATTTGGTAGCGGGGGCAGGATTTGAACCTACGACCTTCGGGTTATGAGCCCGACGAGCTGCCAGACTGCTCCACCCCGCGTCAATCAATGCCGATTATAACTCAAAGTTAACATTAACACAACATGAACCTGGAAAAATCTGACACAAAGCCCCCCTAGTACAGCGCCACTGGTATTTTCTAAAATGACACCAAAGTAAATCTTCAAAATTGAAAGAAAGTGTTTCCACTCGTACATACCCTGTGGCAGAATAGATTTTGTGGGGAGGTCGAGGATTGACCATAAGTACCATGTTACGGAAGGATGCACGGAAA
This sequence comes from uncultured Gammaproteobacteria bacterium, assembly GCA_963725255.1. Classification (GTDB taxonomy): domain Bacteria; phylum Pseudomonadota; class Gammaproteobacteria; order JAIEPX01; family JAIEPX01; genus JAIEPX01. The sequence goes on from CAVRXV010000011.1 coordinate 108,141, forward strand.
CCATGAGCACCAGACACATACTAACTGAAGACGAGATACACACGCTGTTGCACTCCGCCAGCACACATCAACAACCCAATTCTCCAGCCAATGATCAGAGCACTCAAGAAAAAAATGCCCCTCCTGGCTCAACTAATGCAAACGCCGATCAAATGCTCAATATCATCCAATCGGAGCTGAGACAAATTCGTCAAATGGTGGCATCTCGCTCAAGTCTCGCTAGCGCCAGCCATGGATCGCCTCTTAAATTTAGAATTCTTGAGCGATTAACGCTCCAAGGTTTTCAACCTTCTGCGTGTGAAAAACTTCTCTCGGGACTGACACTCGCTTCCGATGAAGCTACAGCATGGCAACAAATTATTTTTAGTCTAGAAACACAACTCCCTATCTCAACCGAAAATATTTTGGATCATCAGGGAATTATTGCTTTAGTTGGCCCAACAGGATCTGGAAAAACCACCGGGATTGCAAAATTAGCCACTCACTGTTTATTGCGTCACAATGCTCAAGATATCGGCCTCATCACAACGGATTTTTATAGCGTTGGTGGTCGAGATCAACTGTGCACCTATGGACGCATTTTAGATATTCCTGTTCATCGCGTTAATAACAGCGCTGATTTAGAAGAGACGCTCGCACACCTTAGCAATAAACGGTTGATACTCATCGACACACCTGGCATTAGCCATCGCGATCAAGAATTAGCTGATAAATTAGGCTTTATTTTACGCTCACCGAAACCGATAAAAACTATTTTGACATTGTCAGCAACCACTCATGAATACTTAATCAATGAAATTGTTGATGCATTTAATTACACACATTTAGCAGGTGTCAGCATAACGAAAATTGACGAAGCACCTTTCATCGGACACGTCCTTTCTGCGTGCATAGACTATCAATTGCCTATTCATTCTTTTACGAACGGCCAACATATTCCTGCAAATTTTTCGATCGCTACGCTCGAGAAAATTTTGAATTTCGTCATTCAAAAACCCTTAATTAATCTGAACACTCTCAATACAAAACTTGAGAGTGTCACATGTTAAATCCCATAAAAATTATTTCCATTTCAGGTGGGAAAGGTGGCGTAGGAAAAACGAATACAGCCATCAATCTTTCCATTGCTCTCGCTGAACTCAACAATAAAGTCCTTTTATTTGATGCGGATTTAGGACTATCGAACGTTGATGTTCTTCTGGGAATCCAAGCGCCAAAAAACATTTCGGATATTTTACAAGGGCGATCTTCAATACAAGAGATCGTTGTGACAGGACCCGGTGGAATTTTGATTATTCCTGCGGCATCAGGTATAGAAGAATTGGCCAATTTGGAAAATATCGAAATTTCCCGATTAGTTCAAAGTTTCGATCAGCTCACGCAGAATATCGACGTTATGATCGTTGACACAGCAGCTGGAATCTCCCATCAAGTACTGAGTTTTGTGCATGCATGTCAAGACAATATTCTGGTCGTTTGTAACGAGCCCACTTCTTTAACAGATGCCTATGCTTTAATCAAAGTGCTCGCAAATCAACAAAGCAATATGAGTTTCAAAATACTTGCGAACATGACACGAAACGAAGATGAAGGACTTGAAGTTTTTTCAAAATTAAAAACAGCAACCGATAAATATCTGGATATCAGTCTTCAATACCTTGGCGCAATTCCTTTTGACCCGCTTCTTCGACAAGCTGTCCAAATGCAAAAACCTGTTATTACGGAATTTCCAGAGTGCCCCGCTTCAAAAGCTTACCATTTGCTGAGTCATATCGTGAACGATTGGCCTGTGATTAATCGCCCTGAAGGGCATATCACATTTTTCTTTGAGCGATTTCTTCATAAGCAACAATTTGCCGGCATTATTTAGACAGGAGACTACGATGAATTCCCAAGAATTTTTTGAGCTACTCATTAGAGCGACTCCAGCAATTACGCTTATTTTTCTTTTTACATTGTTAGTCATGCTAACACTGCGCTGGCTAAAAAAACCTCATGCTCATTCTCAATCAAGTCAGCAGCAAAACCCTGCCAATAATTTTAATAACCTTTATGATCGAATTCACAACTATCAATACGCTCAACAAGAAAAAACAGCTCGAACTCATTCACACTCACAAAACAATACTTCAACAGATAGCAATTATCATCATGCCATTAAATTATTACAACGTGGCATGGATACAAAAACCTTAGTCGAATATTGTAATCTTACGCAAGGTGAAGCTGAATTATTACATGTCGTCTATGGAAAGAAAGCATAGCACTACGATCCTAAAAACTGTTGGTGGAATTCAGGGTAATCCTCAGAATTCCTCTCTAAAAAATGAATTTTGAGTACAGGAGTTCCCAGCTGTCCTGTCCTGACTCCCACGATCATTTATCCAATTTCCAGGCTAGATTTGCCGTAATAAATCCGTTATCATGCAAAATTAAACTATTTAATTATCCACTCATAAGGGTTATAACCATGCTTACGCCAGACCGAAGGTTGCTCAATGCCGCCAAAAAGTGTTTTCTTTCCGTCATTCTAATTGCTTCTTACGCAGCTAATGCAGCGCACCCCATCGTTCTGGAAACAGATTTCGGGCTCCAAGATGGCGCCGTAAGTTCAATGAAGGGTGTCATATACCAAGTTGAACCCAAACTCGGTATTTTTGATTTAACCCATGAAGTATCACCACAAAATATCTGGGAAGGTGCGTATCGATTAGTGCAAACAGCGCAATATTGGCCAGCGGGTACCGTGTTTGTCATCGTCGTTGATCCTGGTGTAGGAACTGATCGAAAGTCCATCGTCGCAAAAACAAAAACGGGCCAATATTTTGTTACACCCGATAATGGCACACTCACTTTTATCGCTGAAACAGCGGGTATAGACTCAGTGCGAATTATCAACGAAAAAGTAAATCGACTACCCGGTTCAGAGCGCTCATACACTTTCCATGGTCGCGATGTTTATGCTTACACGGGGGCGCGATTAGCGTCTGGTAAAATAAATTTTGATGGTGTAGGCCCTTTAATGACAGGTGAAATTGTCAAACTTTCACATCAAGCAGCTAAAGTCGAAGGTCACGATATCGTAGGTTCTATTCCAATATTAGATATACGATATGGTAATGTCTGGACCAATATTCCTACCAAATTACTCGATGAACACCATCTGGTACTGGGAAAAAAATATCTCGTCAAAATTTATCATCACAACAAATTAATTTACGATAATGAAGTTCCTTATCTGAACACCTTCGGCGGTGTTCGAGTTGGCAAAGAATTATTGTACATCAACAGTCTTGATAATTTATCGTTAGCGATTAATCAAGGTAGTTTCGCAGGACGTTATCATATTGTGCCTGATCAATTTTGGCGAGTCGAAGTAGAAATCCCTAAGGAAAAATAAGCAATAATGTCTCCGGCCTTTAGGCCGGGGTGCCTTGTTTTTTCCACCCTGAAGACCAGGGTTACAAGTCATTAAGGAGTTAAAATGAATTCTGCGTATTCGCAATTAAAGGATCAATTGACAAAAATTTCTCATTTGAATCATCTTCGCAGAATTACAGAATGGGATGAAGCTGTCATGATGCCTGCGGGTAGTGGTGAAGCTCGAGCCTCTGCGCTCGCTACCCTTTCAGAAATGATGCACAACCTGGAAACATCCGAAACAATAAAGGATTTTATCGAGCAAGCTAAAACAGAATCTTTGATAGATCCTTGGGAGAAAAGAAACTTATTTCTTATTGAAAGAAATTATCGTCGATCAACGTGTGTTCCTACGCGGCTTATTTCTGAATTCACAAAAGCAAGCTCTCTATGCGAACAAGCATGGCGACAATTGCGCCCTGATAACAATTGGAAAGATTTTCTACCGTTATTAAAAAAATCATTTTCATTAATTGTAGAAATTGCACAATCAAAAGCGGATGCTCTACAATGTGATCCTTATGACGCATTAATTGACGAATTTTCTCCGGGATTCAATCAAGCTATCATAGATCCTATTTTTGCACGGCTTAAAAAAGAATTACCTGGTCGCATCGAGAAAATTATTTCATTCCAACAAAAAGAAAAACTTCTCACACCTAAAGGGCCATTTGCAATCGATTCACAACGCCAACTGGGTTTAGAATTAATGCAAGCCTTAGGATTTAATTTTCAACAAGGTCGTTTAGATGTTAGTCATCATCCATTTTGTGGCGGCGTCCAAGAAGATGTTCGAATCACAACGCGGTACAACGAAGACGAATTTATCAGTGCAGCGATGGGAATTTGTCATGAAACCGGACATGCACGTTACGAACAAGCTTTACCCAAACAATGGAGTGGACAACCAGTAGGCTGTAGTTTAGGGATGTCTGTTCATGAAAGCCAATCACTCTTAGTGGAAATGTACGCGTGCCGCACTCGCGAATTTATGGAATTTTTAAGTCCACGTATAATCCACCATTTTGGTGATCAAGCAAGTCTCACTCCCGACAATTTATATACATTATACACGCGAGTAAAACGTGGTTACATTCGTGTTGATGCTGATGAAGTGACGTATCCTTTACACGTTATTTTACGATACGAACTCGAACAACAATTATTCAACAAACAATTAACCCTCGAAGATCTGCCCGATGCATGGAACGAAAAAATGCAATCGTATTTTCACTTATCCACGGTCAATAATTACAATAATGGTGTGATGCAAGATGTTCATTGGCCCGTCGGATTTTTTGGTTATTTTCCTGCTTATACATTAGGAAGCCTTATTGCTGCACAGTTATTCTCAACAGTGACAAAAGCTCATCCAGAATTATACAGTGAAATCAAACAAGGTAATTTCTCTACCTTGTTTAATTGGCTGAACACCCATATTCATTCACGCGCCTCTTCAGTGGACGTCAACACACTCATTAAAGATGCGACGGGTTCTGCTCTGGATCCCAATTTTTATCTCGCTCATATTGATGATCGCTATCTCCCTTCAGCACATGGTTAAGAAGGAAGGGGTCAAGTCTGGACAAATAGACAAATTTTCATCTTAGTTATTTGTCTATTTGTCCAGACTTGATCTTACCCCAATAAAACACACACTCAAGTTAAGCAACACAGCGCTCCTCAAACTCTATCGGAGATAGATAGTTCAAATAAGAATGCTTTCGTTGCCGATTATAAAATAGCTCAATGTATTCAAACAAAGAGCTTCTTGCCTCACTTCGCTTATGGTAATCATTATGATGAACAAGCTCAACTTTGAGACTGTGAAAAAAGCTCTCCACCACAGCATTATCATAACATTCACCTTTGCGACTCATACTGCATACCATACCATAGGATCTCAATAACGCTTGATAATTTTTTGCATAATACTCCTTCCCTCTATCCGAATGGATTAACATCCCTTGAGCTATTTGTCTTTGACAAACTGCGTTCCTCAAAGCTTGTTGAGCTAATTTGCTTTCTAAACGCTCACCCATTGACCACCCGACAACTTTTCGTGAAAATAAATCTAAAACCACAGCCAAAAACAACCAACCCTCTCGAGTAGGTATGTAGGTGACATCACAGGCCCAGACTTGATTCATCATACCAGGTGAAAATTCACGATCTAATAGGTTTTTTGCTGGATTTAAGCTCTTCCTTGAATCTGTTGTGATCCTAAATTTCTTGATCGTTTTAGGGACAATTTTTGCAATGTGCATCAATCGTGCCACTCGATTCAAACTGCATTTATATCCCAGCTCTAACAATGTTTTATGAATTCTTGGAGCACCATATACCTGCCTATTCTGATTAAAAATTTGGTGTATTCTCTCAATGAGTTGCTGATTTTCTTTTGTCCTGGCTGAGTTCGGACAAGTCAACCAATTATAAAATCCTCGACGTGATACCATCATCACTTTGCAAAGCAAAGTGATGGGATAAATCTCTCGATTGGTTTTAATAAATGTGTACTTCACTCGGCATTCTCTGTGAAGTACACTGCTGCCTTTTTTAGGATTTCGTTCTCCAGCTCAAGTTGCCTTATTTTAGCTTTTAAAGCTTTTGTTTCATCGATTGGTTTGTGATGTTGCCCCTTGCCAGGAAAGGCCTTCTTACCATTAGCTTGAATTTCTTTTTGCCATTTATACAATTGATTACGCTTTACCCCTAGCTCACGCGCTAACTGAGCAGCGTTTGTATCCTTTTGCTCTAATAATCGAACAGCCTCTCGTTTAAACTCAGGACTTAAGGTTGGGTTCTTCATAGCTAAACTCCTATAATGGAGCACCATAGTGCCCCCGTTTAAGAGTGTGTGTCAATTTGGGGGAGGTTCAACTTGACCCCTTCCTCTCCATTAAGCCTGCAAAGCAAAAGCCTTTGCGGCCTCAGCCTGACTTTGCTATGATCCCTGACTTGTCTAAGCGCCCGTAGCTCAGTTGGATAGAGCACCTGGCTTCGAACCAGGTGGTCGGGAGTTCGAGTCTCTCCGGGCGCGCCAATTTGCTCTTCACCTCAGATATGACATGCTATAAGGCTTCCCAGTAGATTGTACGCCGTGCCCATGCTGATCTCACTCCTGAGTTTTAAGATTATTTTAATATTTCCATGCTATCCTCTTTGAGATTAACCTTGGGGCAATAAAAAAACTCATCAACCCTCAAGGTAAACTTTAATAACAGAGGCTTAGGTACACTATGACAACGTGCACATACATTATGTTTATCACGGGACTATTATCAGTCATAGGCCTGATTGTTGGGCTTCACAAAGCCCCGTATCGACATCGAAAGACTCCGTCTAAAAACTGAGGCCATAGACTAGAGCCACTGAGCCCTTACTTTACTTGAATAGACTATAAGCTTAGAATTGGTATTATTTTTTACAGATCGGAGATAAATATATGCAAGGTTCTTTTGAAAGAAGGGAGTTTAATCTACAAAAATTCTTAGCAAAAAGCACAAAAGATCAAATAAAGTTTCTTAATGAAAATCCCACTGTTAGTCTCACTGAAGAAGAAATAAATATAATTATTTCGGACGTTAATGAGAGGTTGCCTGATAATCAATTGAAAGCACAATTCTTATCAGCACTTATGAAAATATCTCCCGCCACCTATAATTCCACTGATGATTTGTGTTTTCACTTTAGTTTAACAGTTGAGCTCCTTGATCAAACAGATTTTGGTGTGTCACGATTATACATCGATTCGAATTTTTATGTTTGGGAAGACAAACTTGCGAAGTTCTTGCGCGAGAACAATTTTGAAGTCGCAAAAGAGTCAGAAACTTCCCGACATTATATTCTCATCAATAAAAAATCAGAAAATCATGCTGATACTCTAGCTAATCCAAATCATCATCGTGGATATTCACTTGATGAAACATTGTCTCAATTACCGGCCTTATTGGCAGAGTTCTGTAAAAATAACAAAATCTCCCCAGATTTTCATTTAGCAGATATTCAAACTTATGCCGAAGCTTTTAAGTCATTTATAGAGAATATTTTACTCAGTCAAATCTCGAACTATCGTGAAGATTATGCTGATTATCTACCGCAAGACAAAAATACTTATGTGATGATATCTCGTTTAGCACAGTCAGTACAGAATTTTTATATCGGACTCCAAACAGTCAATGCCACTCAAGATTTCTTGGTAAATACTCAAAATTATGATAAGAGAGAACAATCTGACACAGATGAATCCAATCCCCAAACTGAGCAGAACAAACCTAGCATCTCCATTCAAGAAGTATTCCTTAATCCTTACAAGCCTCGCTCCCGCTCACTTCTTGTGTGGTTATTCTCTGCGCAATATTATACGTTCTTTAGGGGAATTATTGACGGCACAAGGCTTCAAGAAGCAGAAAAATCTTTCAGCATTAAAAACGATATCCCTCAAGGTTTTTCAAACTATGTAAAAAATTTACTCCTCCTTGTCTTTGGATTCTATGGTTATAATCCTATTGAGAAAAAAGCATTAGCCACAAATGGCCAATATGAAACCATTGATCCGACTAAGGTTGGATGGGGTATTTTAATTCTATCTATTCTCGGAGTCCCAAACCGACCGGGATCGATTAAAAAAAGTGGCAGACCCATTTTATCGGCTAATCAAGTTTTATTCACAAATTGGGTCGGGGGCTGGACTTTAACTCGCAACGTTAAAACATGGTCGGTATCACAATTCCTTGAAATACCCTTTAAATTCGCATTGGTTCTACCGTTCAATATCCTTAGAGCACTATTCAATTTGGCAGTTAACATCACCAGATTTTTGACTGAATTATTGCCACATGCAATTGCAAGCATTCTAATGTTTATCGATTTTCAATCGTTAAAATTTATTCAAGCGCTGGCGAAGTCTGATCAGTATCGTGTGGTAAAATTTCTGGGCGGATTTGTTTTAGGTGTTTTTGCTCTAGTCATTGCAATTGTTCAGTATGCCGCTGTTTGGGCAATCAGAATAGGGAAATTACTCACTTCCCCAGCAGAAAGTGCAACCAACGCTTTTGCAGCAGGTAGAAGCATTAAAATAGGCTGGTTTGGGCCTACTATTGAAGGTTGGATTGCCTATGGTATGGGTTTATTAGGTTGGTTATCGAGCTTTGCTCTCTCGGCTATTCTTTGGACACTGATTCTGCCTATTATCATCAGCGCCGTTACCACCTTTTTCCCTGCAATCATTCCTGCCATCGCATGGTTTACACACTTACCTGTTATCACCGCTTCTATTGCCTGGGTAACGCAATTCCCCGTGGTGACTACCGCAATCACTAATGCAGGCGGTCTCTTTACCACCGTAGGGTCAGCGTTGGGAGCGGCCTTTAGTCCAGCCATTATGCCTGCCGCAGGATTATTAGGCTTACAGATTTCGACTATGGCAATGACTGCAGGAACGACCTTAGGAATGTTAGGAATACCGGCACTTATCGTTGGTAACTACATCGCTGATGGGTTTAGTGGCCTTTGGATAAAATTGCATAGCAATCTTAACAGAGCTTCTTCAAGCAAAACATCTTCTACTACTGACCCTCTGTTACTCGGGGAAGAAGAAGATGATGTAGTTCTTCTTGACCTTCAACGAAGAGCCCAAGAGCTGGCTCAAAAGAGAGAAAACCTCTTCAAGGGTGCTAACAAAAGTGCAGTAGACGCAGCAAGAACTGGCGAAGAAGCAGATAAAGCGCTTGAGCAAAAAGCCGATAGCCCTCGATCTACAAAAGCCCCTCAAAATGATGAGCATCCTTCAACGGATGATGAGGGTTTTGACTTCGATCTCTGATCCCTGTTACAAAGTCTGACCTCTAATCATAACCCATTAATGAGTTATGATTAGAGGTCAGGTCATCAAATGCTAACGAAAACCTATCGTCAGGCCCCTCATTAGCCGACCGATTGCACTACAAAATACCGGCAAAACCTTGATAAACACTGCAAAAATTGATAGAATCGACATTCATATTTTTAAAAACACTGAGGGGACTATGAAATATTACAAACTACTAACATGCATTCTTGGATCGCTCTTAGCTCTCACGGCTTGTGCGACCACCACACTTCAACTCGAACGAAAAATCGGCAAACCAACGTATTCAGCTTTAAACAATTCCAAAACAGTCTCTGTCGTAAAAGTTGCTGAAGTTCGAAAACCTCCCTATGCTCCTGAAGGTGCTCCTAAAAATCTTAGCACTGAACAAGTTTCACAATTACGTGAAATGTTGTTAAATGACAACAGCTACAATTTTAATCGAATCAAACGATGTCTTTTCATCCCTGAAATTTCTTATCAATTTTCTGGTGATAAAGCTGTAAACGTTTATGTAAGTACTTCTTGCAAAAAAATTAAAATAGTCAGCGAAAACAATACCAACATTATAGATTACGATCCGATGGCTAAGAAATTTAATTCTTTCAGCAAAACGATCATGAAACAACCTAATACCACAAAAACTTCTTAGGAGTACTACGATGCAAAAGTTACGACAAATTATATTCGCGAGTTTTTTCGTTTTATTAGCAACGCTGTCTTTTTCAGCTCAAGCTGCTAATCTAATTGCAATTATTGCTTCTGATACTTTGGATGAAGACATTGGTCGATCTGTTAAACAAGATTTCAATCATATGCGTAAAGAAATGCAAAATGTTGCAAAATACACTGGGTTAACACTCAAAGAAGTTTTAATGGAAGGGAAATCAACAAATCCGCAACTATTTCTTCAACAACTTAATGCAGTTAAAGCAAATAGTGACGACGTAATCGTTTTCTTCTTTGGCGGCCATGGTTATCGAACAAAATCCAAAGGCTCCAGTCCTTGGCCCAATCTTGTTTTTTCACAACAAGATAAAGGACTCGCGTATGACTATGTGATCTACAATTTGATGCAAAAGCATCCGCGCTTTTTGCTCACTATTGCCGATGTATGTAATAGTTTTGTTGGTGAAAAATCAGCACCTCCTGTTGTAGCTACTCGATCAATGCGCGCTGTTCCTTCTGATAATCAGATTCGCTCAAATTATCAACATTTATTTCTTGAAGAAGAAGGCATGATCAACGTTACTAGTGCTCAAATTGGTGAATTTGCTTCTGGTAGTGATAATCAAGGCGGAGCTTTTACCTATGCCTTCGTTAAGAGCTTAAAAGATGAAACCAAAAGTGCTAAAAAAGCCAGTTGGAAAATTCTTCTTGATAGAGCTAAAACTAATGTAACTAAAGATAGTATTAAATACGCTGAATCTAAAGATGATATTCAACATCCGTACTTTGAAATGAATGTAAAGAACGACTAATTTCTATTAGTATCATTCAAAAAATTAGGGGGTGAAACTTGTTTTCATCCCCTTTTTTTTCTAAGTCTGTCTAAGGCGTCGTGTCTTGAGTTGTGAGGGGTTTCGCTAATTAGGCCTCTTATTTAGTCATTTCACCTAGAGAACTATTAGAGTTCCATAAGAGTTTTTAGAGCAAAGGGCAAAGGTGTCAGATCTAATATTAACACCTGCTTTCACTGATCTTAGATCTGACACCTCAGTCATAGTTACCATTTTATTCAGGATTTAACACCGACGGTAATTCTTGCTTCAAAGAAGTTTGAGTTAGCATCACAATAACAGACGTCACACTTAATCCTAAATAAATCAGCGCTAAAATTAGATTACTGGCAGGCAACAGACTTCCAATAATACTTACTCCAAACACACTTAACATGGTAATAGAACCATAGATGGCCCCTGCACTTCCGCCGCCCTGATGTCTAAAAGGCCCTAACGCTAAAGCCACTGTGTTTGATGGGATAATTCCCGCACCAAAAACAATTAGCATTGATGGTATTACAACACAAAGCAGATAATGAAGTTGCATCACACTTCCAACTAATGCCATTAACGAACCAAATATCATAAACACTAAACCTACACCGATGCAGTATTCAGGTGTGAATCGACGCAATAAAATAATATTCGATGTACGGCTGACGAAACTCATGCCAGTCACCAACATCATAATCCAACCGTATTCAATAGGAGATAAATGATATTGTTTTTGCAAAATAAAAGTACTTAACACTCCAAATAAAATAATAATGCTAATGGTTAATCCCGCTAAAATCGTGTACGAAATAAAAACTCGATGCATAATCAAAGATCTAAAATTTACGAGCAATCCACGTAGTTGTAATGCATTAGGATCTCGTTTAATAACTGTCTCAGGTACATTTGTAAAAACCGCAACGCCTCCTCCAACAATCATGAGCGTCACTAAAAAGAAAATACTGTGCCAACCAAAATGCACAAATAGATATCCTCCTATCACAGGCGCAACAGCAGGTCCAACAGCAACCACTAAACTGATTATCCCTGCAACACGAGCGAATTCTTGCTTCTCAAAAAGATCATTGCCGATAGTTCGTGCCAAAGATAATCCCGCTCCTAACCCAATCCCCTGGATGAGGCGACCCATAATCAGAAGGTTCACATCAGGTGCTAACCAGCAAAACAAAGACCCTAATAAACCAATCCCTGCTGAGGCTAACAACACCGGTCGTCGCCCAATACGATCTGACAGAGGCCCAAAAACCAACGGTGATAAGGCCATACCTAATATATAAACAGTAACCGTCAATTTGATCATCGAACCTTGAGTCATCAAATCTGCTACCATTTGCGGCATAGCCGGAACATAAAAATCGGTCGCCAAAAGCGATATAATGGCTAAAAACACCACGATCCCAATAGTCACATATTTATTACTGCTCATTTTCTTTCTCCATCTAATTGAACGATCGTTCAATTATCTAATGATCGGCTTCTGATGTCAAGCACTAATTGAATGATCATTCAACTAAGTCTTTCCATCAATGAGAGAATTTATTACAATAGGCATAATTAGTGTGCAGTCTTATTGTAACAGGAAGCTCAAACCGAGGTAACCATGGCAACTCCGACACGTCCCTCTGCAGATCCCACTCGAGCAGCGATTATTAATGCTGCACGAACTTGTTTTGTAGAAAAAGGATTTGCAGGCACCTCTATCAGCGCGATCGCAAAGAAGGCACAAATAAATCAAAGCTTAATCTACCACCACTTTGGAAACAAACAGGATCTATGGGTGGCCGTAAAAATTAATATACTCGAAGAATATCACAACTCTCAAAATATGAATTGGGACAAATTATTAACACTAAAAAACTGCGAAGAATTTATCTCTGAATTTATTCAATATCGCTTTGGATTTTTCGACCAACATCCAGATGCACTTCGTATTATTGAATGGCAATACCTAGAACCTGATCCTTTCGAACTCACCGCCTATACTCCCGAAACTATACAAACTATTATCAAACGCATTCAATATTTTCAAAAACAAAAAAAACTCAGCACTCACTTTAACCCTGAATTAATTTTCTCTCTTCTCCTCACCATTCCGCTCGGTTTTTTCCGCACCTTCCGCGATCTCAGCAAAGATAAATCAAAACAGCAACTATCCAAAATGAAAAAAGAATATATCGAGTTATGTATCAAAACTTTTCTTAACGGGCTAAGGGGGCAGATTTAAGTTTGATGGGTTCCAAACTATAAAAATGTTTAATTCTAGAAGATATCATTCTTAGATCTAACCTTTCAGATACTCTGCCAATCACATATTAAAACTGGCATCCAGTTGCGGAGTTTGTTCAAAAAATGATTGAACAAGCATACCGAATAAGGATGTGATTTCGATCATTTTTTCTTTTGGTAAACTGGAAGAAATATCTGGATGCTGCATCATATTGTAACAAATAAATCCATTATGAAAGGCTTTTTCAGGCATAATTTGAGAGAATAACTGCATCATTTGTACATGAATATTGAAGATTGCCTTGTGAATGACTATATCAGTCTTGCCGAAATGTAAGCAGGCACAGCGTTGTTTATAAATATTAGAAAAACCATTAAGTGCCTCCTCAAATAATTTAAATGCCTCTTGGAAATTGCCCTTTTTAGCTGCATCGGCAGCTTGTAATTGTAGGCGTACAAAGCGCTTATGATCTTCTATAGGACACTGTATATCGCCGGCGTCAGTTTTTTCTAAGCTGCTAATAAGAGGCTTGGCTGTGTTGTCCGGAATAAATTCAGCAACACGTGCTAACGCTGATAAGCCTTGTTGATAACATTCTAACAGTGATTGATATTCCAAACTCTTTTTCACTGCAAATAAATCGATAATTTCAACGAACGATTTATACTTACGTTTTAAATGACTAATAAAATTAACTAATTGTTTTTGTGTTTGTGTAGGAAGTAATTTTAAGAGGGAATGATGAAAACGCACTAGATAGTCTAAGAGGCGGGTCTGGTATGCGGGTGAAAGTGATTTCTGATTAAGTATAAAAATCATCATCGGTATTGTAACGTCATCAGAAAAAACAAATAAATCTGTTGGGGGTGTTTGGCAATGATCAGCTGCAGAAAACGCCCTTTCAATAATTCCATTTTGTCGTAATGCATCCCAGTAAGGGAGGCCATAATTCACTAAGAGCTGAGATCGTGCGGGAATATCATCGTCAGCGACAAGCACAGTATAGGTGATCCCATCGACTTCACTTTCTTCGGCTCTGACATTACACATTTGCAAAGGATATTCTTCAGTATTGTAGTATTCCCATTTATCAAGTGCAGATTGAATTAGTGCTGCCATCCCTGAACGGGATTTTGCATCAACAACACAGATGCGTTTACCTTTATTTGTTTTTTCAAATCCACCTAGAGCATACGAACCATTTCCTTTAGCAGCTCGACATAATTCACCTGTGTAAACAGTAATCTTCTCACCTTTCTTAATATCACGTAGCGTGTAGACTCCAAAGCCAACAGTTTCATTAATCCAGCACACAACGAGATCACTCATCATAGAAAATTCAACGGCAGCTTTTGGCTCTGTAAACTTAAAAGAATCATCGGTTGTGAAAATTGATTCACTGTATTCGTAGGTTGTTCCACGATATCGACTCATGCGCTTATTAAAATCCTCAATGGATAATTCCTTAATATCAGGATTGTATGGTAATGGTTTTTCAGCGACTTTAATAACCTGTAATGGATTCCCAAGGAAAAGATTGCGAGGTTGTTTTTTCATGGTCGTTCCTTATACTTTAGATATAGGATGATCATAGTACAAAAATTGAACAAAATTGTCAACCTACAGATTGGCGTCGCGTCTTGAGTTGTGAGAGGTTTTACTATTTTAAGCCTCTTGTTTAGTAATTTCATCTTGAGAACTGTTAGAGTTTCATTATGGCTTTCAGAAAATGTTTATGCCACCCGTTGTTAGTATCATAAATTTAGCTTACAGCAATCTAAATTTTAAGGACGATGAAACCCCCTTGAACAAATCTAGATTCAAGGGAAGTTTTTGGCTAGATTAATTATATGCTGACAATCATTGATTACCGTCTGAGCAGTTACATATGAACATTGTTTCTTAATATCATAATCAGCTTCCACTCTGTGTTTTTTGCACATGGCGAGAAGCGCACCTATCTGTACTATTTCATTATCTTTCGACGACAGACCTTTGTGTTTTTTTAATTTATCAATTATTTTTTCGTGCGGACTAATTTTTTTACTGACGCCATTAGAATATTGAGACACTCTTGAAGCCTCATGAAATGCTGCATAATACGCTCTACTTACCGAATTTCTGAAATCAATTTCTGATCCATTATTCAAAATATTTATTGCAGAGCTGAGAAAATCAACTGGCTTCACTGGCATATCTATGTTTCCGAAATAAATGATGGTATATATTCAATCTCTGAATCTATATATTTATTCATTTCTGAAAGCTTCTCAGCCATTCTAATATTCATTTTAGACAAAATATTTGGATCATCACATTTCACAACAAAATTAATGTTAACCCAAGAATCAAACCCTAAAGATATTTTTTCTGGATCAATCCTTATTATTTTCAATTTATAATCTTTTGATATCTGATAGCCAAGATGCTTTAATGCTTCTAACAGCTCGTTTTCAACTTGAGTTTCACTTCTTTCTCTTTCAGGTTCTAACATTCTCTCAATCCTTATTCAACGTTACACTTAAAAGTATAGCATTAGATATCTTGATTGACTTATCATAACCTTTACTTTCATAAAAATGATAATCATAACTTCCTCGTATTGACGCTAATCTTTAATATTAGTTCAGTTTCTAAGAAACCCCATCAACCCTAACTCTACTCTCTTTCTATGCTTCCATTGCTTGTTATTGACATTACTTATTCCATATTCTAGAATCTAGAATATGGAATAAGGTGAGCACATGACTATTAAGCCTCAAGACATCGTTGTATTAGCAAAGCTAATCGCCCGTAAGGGGGATAAAGACTGGTCTCAAAATAGCATTGCGGTCGAGCTATGCTTAAGCCCTTCACAAATAAATAGCTCTATAAAACGACTTGTGTTTGCGGGGTTGATGACACCCTACCAACATCCAAATAAATCAGAGCCTATTATTCAAGCCTGCGCTGAGTTTTTCACCCATGCTATGAAGTATATCTTTCCAGCAAAATTAGGTGGTATAGCGCGAGGGATTCCAACAAGTTATTCAGGGCCTAGTTTAAAAAACCAGATTGTTGCGGGTAGAGACCCAGCCCCAGTTTGGCCATACGGAAAAGGGGACGTAAGGGGAGTGACCCTCATGCCTTTGTATTCATCGGTTCCTGAATCAATTACTCAATATCCTGACCCTTTGTTCTATGATATATTAACTTTACTAGATGCTATCCGTTCAGGGCGTGCACGAGAAAAACAACTTGCCATTCAATGCTTGTCTGAAATATTGAAATAAAACTGAAATTAGGAGGCCAGATGAAAAAAAACTCTGCTCAGCACAATCTCGAATCACTCAGCACCGTCGCAGAACGCCTTGAAGAGTTATGTGATGAGGTAACTTTTGTTGGTGGCAGCATAACTGGTTTACTTATCACTGATAAAGCTGCACCTGATGTGCGTTATACAATGGATGTTGACTGTATTATTAACATTATTACACTCAATGACTATTACGGTTTAGAAAATAAGTTACGGCAAAAAGGCTTTAAGCAATCACTGCTCAATAAAGATCCAATATGTCGATGGTATTGTAATGAGATAATGCTTGATGTTATGCCAGTTGATCGGAATGTCTTAGGCTTCTCTAATCGATGGTACAAGGAGTCGCTTTCACATGCGGTTAAGGAAACACTAAACAATGTTATTAATATAAGTATTCTTTCTGCACCCTATTTTTTAGCTACAAAATTAGAGGCATTCAACGATCGTGGGAAAAATGACTTTTTGTTAAGCCATGATCTCGAAGATATAATTTCAGTTATCGATGGTAGACCAGAAATCGTCGATGATGTAATATGATCCTCTAACAATCTGAGGGAATATCTTTCAAGTCAATTTTCAAATTTAATGAGGGATGATCACTTCCTACAAGCATTGCCTGGACACCTAAATTATTCCAATGAATTTGATGAAAGAAAAAAAATAGTTGAAAGTAGGATTAATGAGATTATTTTAGAAAGGGATCATATCTAAGTTTTATGAGTTCTCAGCTATAAAAATGTGCTTTTCTAGAAGACATCATTCTTAGATCACACCCATCAGAGATATTATTACGGCGCTCATTATTAAATATGGTCTTTCCTCAATTATGAACTTCAATCTCGCCGTGCAAATAGAGCACAGACTGACCTGAAAGTAAAACGCGATCGCCTTTTACCTCGCAATAAATTTTCCCAAGGCGCGCAGACAATTGCTCAGCATATAATTTAGTTTTATTGAGTTTCGAGGCCCAATAGGGAGCAAGCATACAATGGGCAGAACCGGTAACAGGATCTTCATTAACACCTACCTGCGGCCCAAACCATCGTGAGACAAAATCAGCTTTTTCACCTTGTGCAGTAATAACTAAACCACGCGCATCCAGTTTTTCAATGAGTTGGAAGTTTGGAACACATCGACGTATCTGCGCTTCAGTATCTACTACCACCATATAATCAGCGCCCTTCCATATTTCCTGAGGGTGTATCCCTAACGCCTGAGTTATGATTTCATTAGCTAGGCATGGTGTTGCAGGTACTACAGGAAAATCCAGAGTTAAATAATCACTTTCCCTTGAAACAATTAAATCACCACTTTTGCTTTTAAAACGTATTGTATTAAGAGATGTGTTGAGAAAATTAAAAATGACATGGGCTGCTGCTAGTGTAGCATGTCCACATAGATCAACCTCAACTTTTGGAGTAAACCAGCGTATTTCGTAGTGATCTGTATGAGCCACAAAAAAAACAGTTTCAGATAAATTATTTTCAGTTGCAATTTTCTGCATTAACTCATCACTGAGCCATTTTTCCAAGGGACAAACCGCCGCTGGATTCCCACCGAATAATGTATCTGTGAATGCATCAACCTGAAAAAGACTTAAAGTCATCTTTCAATACCATCCTTCAAAAGGGTCCCAAACTATATGAAAAAGCATGTGCACCAGCATGGCTGAGCATAACTCACAATGCCAAAATAGCCAACCAAAGAGGAAAGGGGTAAGCTCAATCTGACTCCTTTTCTTTTTTCAATCCTCGTGTTTTAAATAAACTCAGTATCTGTATACACAGATCAGCGTCGCGTCTTGAGTTGTGATAGGTTTTGCTTATGTGGATCTTTTATTTAGCAATTTCACCTTGATAACTACTAGAGTTACACTACTTCGACGCTGATTGAGTAATAACACCACACACCATTCTGCCACCACCGCCACCCAATTTTGCAGGCTCATCAGAATAATTATCTCCGCCTTCATGAATCATAAGAGATCGGTGTCTGATATCTTCAATATGTTTAATTCGTGGGGCAAGAACTGGCGTGGTCGCTTCACCCTTGGCATCTACTATTAAAACCGGCAGATCACCTAAATGACCATTATCATTATAGGGCCCAAGATGCTTACCCGTTTTATTCGGATCGAAATGCCCACCAGCCGCCATCCCATTATTTTGGCAACTATCAAATTCATGAATGTGAAATCCGTGTAGCCCGGGAGTCAATCCTTTTAAATGGGGTGTAAATAATAACCCATATTTAGTCGGAGAAATTTCTACAAATCCTACTGACTTACCCACTCCTTTTTCCACAGTAAAACTCATGGGTACAGATATTTTACGGTCTGCATATGAAACAATTGCTATCATCAAAGAAGCACTAAAAACAATCCATTGAGTACATTTCATCACTAAAATCTCCTATTAAATTTGAACAGAAAGCATAGGCTTTATTCGCATTAATTTAATCATCAAACCGGCACCAATCAATGAGAAAATTGTTGTCAAATAAAAAGCCATCGAAACACTATATGACAAAATTATTAATGTAGTAATCACAACACCAAGAGCATTACCGATTAATGCACACATAACAAAAACACTGGATGCAATTCCAATATCGTCTTGTTTAACAGTACTCATCATACCTGTGTTCAAAGCTGAAAAAGCAAATCCCATCCCTGCACCTAACAACAATAGCATACTCATTAATTCACGTGTCATTGGCATTTCAGGTAAAAGTAAAAAATTGTAACAACCCATTACTAATAATACGAAGCCCAAAAATGCCGAACGATTAACGCCGACTTTATCAACTATGACCCCGCTGAATGCCGAAATCAGTGCAAAAATACAAGACAAAGCCATGAATACAATACTGGAATAATAAGCAGAATAATTAAGCGTATTTTGGAAGTATAATCCTAAAGCCACATAGCTTGATGAAAAACAAAATTGCTCAACTGTAAACGCCAAAGTGATCCCACGATAATGTTTATTTGACAACAATTGCTGAGGGATAGTGGGATTTTTTTCCTTCTTTTCTTTCAAAATAAAAAATAACAGCAATGCAGCAACACAACCTAATAAAGTCAGAATTTTATAAGAATAAATCGATAGTTTATTCAATTGATTAATAGTTACCATGAAAACCACAATCGCTAAACCTAAGATTAAAGCATTGGACTGTAGCAAATTTTTATTCTCGCTTTTTTTAGTCGGCTCTTTTGATGTCGCTAGCAGAATACAAAGCATAGCGAGTAATGTCAGTGGAACATTAATATAAAAAATCCAACTCCATCCAACTGATTTTAACAGCAAACCACCAAAACTTGGGCCGCTCGCTGCACCCAACCCCACGCCTAAACTAAAAATACCGATTGCAGTTCCACGATGTTTTTCATTGAAATTTGAAAAAATGAGTGAATATAGAGTCGGTACAAAAATAGCTCCTGACATTCCTTGTAATACTCGCGAAGCTATTAACATCCACGCACTTGTTGATAGTCCTGCAAGAACCGAACTCAGCATAAATAAACAAAGACCCACTACACAAACAGACCGTTGGCTAAAGATATCAGACCATTTTCCCGCAGGAATCACAATGGCAGCCCATGCTAAAACATAACCACTTAATATCCATTGAATAACGTCGAGATTAGAGTGTAGTTCTTTGGAAATTGTGACTAACGCTAAATTGACGGCAGTATAATCAATGTTAATCAAGAGGCCCATAACACTGATGCCAAATACTAATAAGACTTTTTTAAAGACATCACTGCTCATAGAAGCCTCCCTAAGAAATATTAAAACTGCAAACTAATCAAAACGCTGATTTGCACAACTCAAACAACCACCCAGGAAACAAACCTAAAACCAAAACGGCCAACCCATTGATACTCAATGCAATCTGCATATCATTTGAAATCATGTATGATTTTTCAGAATCAGGCTCTTCAAAGTACATCACTTTCACAACTCTAATATAATAATAAGCGCCGACGATTGCAAATAATAATGCCAAAACGGCTAACCACACTAAATCGACTTGAATTAATGCTTTTAACACGCCTACTTTGGCCCAGAATCCTACTAGAGGAGGAACACCTGCCATCGAAAACATCATGATTAACATGATAAAGGCTAACCAAGGATTACGACTGTTTAATCCTTTAAAATCAGCGATATTTTCCACTTCATATCCCGCTCTACTCATTAACACCAATAATCCGAATGAACCTAATGTCATTAATGAATAGGTGATTATATAAAAAGTAGAAGCAGCATAACCCTGATTATTGGCTGCGATCACACCCAATATCATGTATCCCATATGGGCGATGGACGAATACGCCAGCATTCGTTTGATATTCGCTTGAACAATTGCCGCGAAATTACCCAACGCCATAGAAAGCACTGCGATGGCAATTAAATCTTGTTGCCACTGAATATGCAGAGAGGGCATTGCATCCACTAATAATCGTATCACCATACCTAATGCAGCAATTTTTGGTGCACTTGCTATAAAAAGTGTGACTGCATTTGGCGCGCCTTCATACACATCAGGTAGCCACATATGAAAAGGCACTGCGCCCAACTTAAATGCGATTCCTACCATCACAAAGGCCAATCCAAATATTAAAATGAGTTGTTGTTCTGGCGGTGTGTTAGCAATAGCAGATGCAACTAGAGAAAATTCTAAATTATTCGTGGCACCATAAATCATGGAAATACCATACAAAAGCATACCGCTCGCCATAGCGCCAATAATAAAATACTTCATCGATGCTTCTGCAGCTATGCCCGATTCACGCTTCATTGCCACCATCGCATAAACAGGAAGCGACATTAATTCAACGCCTAAATATAAGGTTAAAAAATGGTGTGATGATACTAAAACCATCATCCCTAACATCGCAAATAAACCTAAAATATAATATTCACCCCGCGGCATATCATTATCAGCGAGATATACGCGTGAATATAAAAAGCAAAGAAATACTGCGAGCTCTATAAATAACTTCAGAATTACTGCAAATTTATCGAGAATAAACGTGTTATCAAATGTTAGCATCGTGGGTTCATTGATAAATCCCAACGTAAAAACAGCGGCCATTAAAATCGTTAATTGCACTGCAGCATAGGTAATGATAGGACGTTTCTGCCCCCAAAATGCTTGAACGAGTAATACCAAAGTACCTAATGAAAAAACAATCATCTCTGGAAATGCAGGAACTAAATTTGGAATGTCATAGGACATACTTCACACCTTATTTATAACTTACTCTGTAAACTTAATTGCACTAAATGACCGATAGACGAATGCATCACGCGCAATAATGATTCAGGATAAAAACCAATGACGAAAATTGCGATCACCAACATCATTAATACACTCCACTCTAACCATGATACATCTTTTAATGTTGCAACTTCATTACTAATCACTTCACCATAAAAAACACGTTTATACATCCACAATGTATAGCTTGCGCCAATAATTAACGTCAATCCTGCCGCAAAAGCAATCCAGAAATTCGCTTTGAAAGCGTTTAAAATCACCATAAATTCACCGACGAAACCACTCGTGCCGGGTAAACCTACATTCGACATTGCAAACACCATAAAAAGTGCAGCAAAAACAGGCATGGTATTAGCAATACCACCGAACTTAACAATTTCACGAGTATGCAACCGTTCATATAACATACCAAATCCAAGGAAGAGTGCACCAGAACCAAATCCGTGCGAAATCATCTGCACCATGGCACCTTCAAGTCCCATATAAGCGTCTTGATGGTTACCTGTAGCTTTCACAATCATATAAATCATAAAGCAGCCCAGTGTCACAAACCCCATATGAGCAACCGAAGAGTAGGCAATTAGTCGTTTCATATCCGTTTGTGCTAATGCAATCAGACCAATATAAACAATCGCGATTAACGAAAGTCCAATCATCAACCAGTCCAACGCATGCGATGCATCTGGAGTAATTGGCATGCTGAATCGGAAAAATCCGTAACCACCCACTTTCAACATTAAGGCTGCCAAAATAACAGATCCACCCGCAGGTGCTTCAGTATGTGCATCAGGCAACCATGTATGCACTGGCCACATGGGCACCTTTACAGCAAACGCCAATAAAAATGCCAGGAAAATGAGCACTTGCTGAATCATCGTTAACGGTATGCCGTAAAAACTGGGTATTGAAAAACTATCTGCACGCATACCCAAATACAACATGACAATTAACATCAATGCAGAACCTAAAAAGGTATACAAGAAAAATTTTATTGCCGCGTACGAACGATTTTGACTACCCCAAATTCCTATCGCTAAATACATGGGTATCAACATTGCTTCCCAAAACACATAAAACAACAGCGCATCAATCGCAACAAACACACCAACAGTCATTGCTTGCAACATTAAAAACGTAGCCAAATACTGAGTCGCTTTATGTTGAATCGCTTTCCAAGCTGCTAATATGACAATCAAAGAAGTAAAAACGGTTAAAATTACTAGCGGCATCGCGATACCATCCACACCGATATCATATTGAATTCCAAACATCGGAATCCACGATAAGGTTTCGCGAAATTGATACGCATAAGTTGATGTATCGAAATTTGTATACAAAGGAATACACAATAATAAGCACACAAAAACAGTCGCAATCGCTAAAATACGTCCTAGTTTTTCAAAACCGATTTTTCCTAAAAATAAAACTACCGCTGCCGATAATGTCGGAAGCCAGATTTGCAAACTCAGTAAAGGTAAATTCGTTAACATTCTTTAATCACCTAACTCAACACAATCCAAAGTAACAAAGCCACAATGCCCAAAATCATGGAAAACGCGTAATGATATAAATAACCGGACTGCACTCGCCGAATCAGCGAAGCAACGCGTTGAACTCCACGACCTGATCCATTGACCAACCAACTATCAATAACTTTTGCGTCAGCAAAGTAGTAGAAGAAATTACTTAATTTTTGAGTACCACGCACAAATACCAACTGATTAAACGCATCAAAACCATAGCGTTTTAAAAGTACATAACGCACTGTAGCAAAACGTTCTGCAAATAATTTGGGTAACTCAGGTTTTTTAATATAACAAATCCACGCTGTCGCAAGCCCAGCCATCGTAAACCAAAACGTTAACCCCAAAAATCCGTGCAGCACCATCGGTAACACACCGTGATAATCTTTCGCCAATTCTGCCAACACATCGAGCTGAGCAGGAACTAACATGGTTTGACCCATAAGCTTAGGCTCGGTAAATAACATGGGGCCTACAATCATCATACCAAGCAGTACAGATGCAATTGCAAGAATAATTAAAGGCACGGTAATGACAGCTTTCGTTTCATGTAAATGTGAACGCGTTTCTTCATCCATGCGTTCAGAAGTATGAAACGCTAAAAAGAACGCGCGAAATGAATACACAGCTGTAACAAAAGCGCCGGTTAATAAACACAAATATGCAAATAATGCGCCCGACACATGTGATTCATGAACAGCTTCAATAATCGTATCTTTCGAGAAAAATCCTGAGAAAGGAGGTATTGCTGTAATCGCGAGAGTACCAATTAAAAAAGTAATATACGTGATAGGCATATATTTTCGTAGATTTCCCATCTTGTGCAGATTTTGTTCATGATGCATCGCAATAATGACTGAACCCGCCCCCAAGAATAATAACGCTTTAAAACAAGCATGAGTCACTAAATGAAAAATGCCAGCATCATAAGCACCTGCACCATTCGCAGCCATCATATAACCTAATTGTGACATCGTTGAAAAAGCAATGACGCGTTTAATATCATTTTCAACAACGGCTAATAATCCTAGTGATAAAGCACCTGTAGCACCGATTATCATCACAACAGACATTGCAGTTGGGCTGAGATTATAGAGCGGAGACATTCGAGCTACCATATAGACACCCGCTGTCACCATGGTAGCCGCATGGATCAATGCAGAAATAGGTGTAGGACCTTCCATCGATTCTGGTAACCAAATATGTAATGGTAATTGGGCGGATTTACCCATAGCACCAACAAACAACAGCAAACAAATAACTGTCAATACAGACCATTCATAACCAGAAACAATTGATATTGTTGAATTCACGAAATTAGGTGCTGCTGCAAAAACAGTTGCATAATCTAAAGTGCCAAAATAACTTAAAATAACGGCAATCCCTAATAAAAATCCAAAATCCCCCACTCGATTCACAATGAAGGCTTTAAAACCTCCCAAAGCGGCCGAATCTTTTTTGAACCAAAAACCAATTAAAAGATAAGACACTAATCCAACTCCTTCCCAACCAAAAAACAATAATAGAAAATTATTGGCCATTACGAGTGAAAGCATGCCAAAAGTAAATAACGACATATAACTAAAAAATCGTTGTAGCCCGGATCACCTTCCATATAGCCAATACTATAGATATGAACTAACAGCGAAACAAAGGTCACAATGTTCATCATTAGAACGCTTAATTGATCAATTAAAAATCCAACTGATAGGGTGTAATTTCCACTGGTGCCCCAGATATAAATTGTTTCATTTAACGGTTGAACATGATCTATCAATATCGATTTCGCTAAAAATAATGAGCAGAAAAATGAAACTGCAATACCCACAATAGTCACCAGTTGTGAATTGATCACACCGATTTTTTTACCAAATAAACCTGCAATTAAACATCCGACTAGCGGTGCCAAGATAGCTATCGATGCAAGATTGTGTAGTGTCGTTATCACAAATTAACCCTTCAATGTATCTAATTCTTCGACATTAATAGTGCCGCGCTTACGATATAATACTACTAAAATTGCCAAACCAATGGCTGATTCAGCGGCAGCCACCGTCAAAATAAAAAAGACAAAGATTTGCCCCATCGTCCCACCCAAATACTGAGAAAAGGCGACAAAATTGGTATTAACTGCGAGCAACATGAGCTCAACACACATCAACAATACAATTAGATTTTTACGATTCAATATGATCCCTGCAAGACTCAGAGAAAACACAATTGCTCCAACAATCAAATAATGTGATAGGGTAATCATCTATTTACTCTCTTTTGGATCAACCAAATACATTCGATCTGCTTTAGTAGCAGATAATTGCTTCTTAATAAGCTGAGATCTCGAGTGCTGCCGACCTCGAAAGGTTAAAGTAATTGCAGCAATTATTGCCGTTAATAATAATATAGAGGCAAGCTCAAACGGATAAAAATATTGTGTATACAGTATCTCACCAATTTCTTTCACATTACTATAACCTTCTGGATGACGCGACCACTGCTCCAATCGAACCCAATTTAAAATGTTCCGGTGTTATTACAATAATCATCACTGACACAAATAAAACCATGACTAAAATACCGAAAGGTAAATAGCGTACAAATCCTTCGCGTGAGGGCACTAAATCCAAATTAAGCATCATGACAACAAATAAAAATAATGTCATGACTGCGCCAACATAAACAAAAATCAGCGCAAGGGCTAAAAATTCTGCTTCCATTAACATCCACAATACGCTGCTCGCAAAAAATGCCAACACTAAAAATAACGCTCCGCTTACAGGATTACGTGAAATAATAACCATCGCTGATGACAACACCAGCAATGATGCAAACGAATAAAAAACAAGTACTGGCAAATTAATCATCACTGTTCTCCTCTACCGATATTTCTCATCTTCATCTCTATCTGCAGCAATGCGTTCTTCATACAAATCACCAATCGCCAATAATTTTTCTTTAGTCAAAATATTTTCACCGCGATTTTCCAAGTGATAATGCATTTCCGACGTCAATACAATGGAATCAACCGGACAAGCTTCTTCACAAAATCCACAATAAATACATTTAAACACATCAATTTCATATTTGGTCGTGCGTCGTGAACCATCTTCACGTGGCGTCTGCTTCAATGGTAATCGCCAATGCAGGACAAACAGCTTCACACAATTTACAGCAATACAACGTTCTTCACCATTGGGATAACGACGTAACGCAAACATCCCACGAAAACGTGGTGAAATAGGCGTTTCTTCTTCTGGATATTGAATCGTTATTTTTTTCCTAAAAAAATAGCGCCCAGTGACAAATAACCCTTGGAATAATTCCCAGAAGTAAAACTTTTAAGCTTAATCGTATTTAATTTCATATCATTGTTAACTGCAACCTCATAATCTAAAACCAAGGTGGCTAAATGAAACTTGAATCCGCAAAAGCCACCACAAAAATCCACACCAACGTGACCGGAATAAAAACTTTCCAACCCAAACGCATGATTTGATCATAACGATAACGCGGAAAAGTTGCTCGCATCCAAATAAATAAAAATAAAAAACAACTGAAACTTTAACAATAACCAAATAATACCTGGCACCCAAGCAAAAGTGGATTCTAATAATGGAATACCTTGAAAAGGTGACAACCATCCACCCAAAAACATCAATACTGCAATAGCTAGAAACTAAAATCATATTGGCATATTCAGCCAAAAAAAACATCGCAAAAGTCATACCAGAATATTCACATGAAATCCAGCGACAATTTCTGATTCACCTTCTGCCACATCAAACGGTGCGCGATTTGTTTCAGCAACACCTGAAATCCAATACACAACAAATAATGGCAATAATGGCAACCAATACCAATGCCAAAATACCACCACTTTGTCGCATCACAATCTCTTGCAAATTCATCTGGCCAGCAGCCATAAAACACCCACAAAAGCAAAACCCATCGCAATTTCATAAGAAATCGTTTGCGCTGCAGAACGCAACGCACCTAAAAATAGCATATTTAGAATTAGATCGCCCAACCTGCAATAATAATTCCATAAACCCTAATCGAGGTCATGGCAAAAATAAACAACACACCGGCATTAATATTAGCCAACACCAAACCATCATCAAAAGGAATTACTGCCCAAGCGGCAAATGCTGGTGCAATGGCTAAAATAGGCGCAAAAACAAATAAATAACGATTGGATGCTGTTGGAATAATAATTTCTTTAAAAAATAATTTTATAACATCAGCAATCGGCTGCCCTAATCCGCGAATACCTACTCGATTAGGGCCAATGCGAGATTGCATATAAGCGATGACTTTTCTTTCTGCCATCGTCAAATAAGCGACAACTCCAAGCAATGGCAACACAATAACTAATATTTTCGCAATGATCCACGCTAAGCTAATTAATTGTTCAAGCATGGTGATTACCTCGCTCTACAATAATTTCGGCAAATCCGTCACCAAGCCCTGAAGTCGAAGTAACACCTTTAGGAATCAATACACAATTGTTAGGTACCCGCGCATCAACTTGGACTGGCACTGTGACTTCAAAACCACTTTGCTTAATTGTAATTTTTTGCTCTGCATTAATACCTAATTCATCTGCCATGCTTGGATTAATTGTAATCACTTGTTGAATCGAAGGTAATGTAGCCTGAAGAGCCTTCGCTCGCCGAGCTAATCCATCGATACACACAGCAGGCCATTCATAAATAATTTCCAATCCTTTTTTTGCACTAGCAGTCGCATTTTTATCTAACGATATACGTTCTGTAGGAGCACTGCCATGCTCTAATAATTTTTCTAATTCGCTTCGAATTTCAGATGCGCAAATATATTCATAACCATTCAATTCGAATAAATTCCCCAATACACGTAATACTTTCCAGCCTGGTCGTACCTCACCAAATGGAGGGCTCACTGCATTAAAAGATTGCCATTTACCTTCCACGTTTACAAATGTTCCATCGGTTTCAGTAAAAGGTGCAATAGGCAATAAAACATCTGCAACTTCTGCGTGAACTGAACTCATATAAGGAGACACACTCACGACAAAATCCGCAGCTTTTAAAGCAGCGATTGCAGAAGCAGAAAAAATTAAATCATGCTCTGGCTCAACATTAAACAATATATAGGCAGCTCGTGGTTGTGAAAACATGGTTTGTGCATTCAGACCTTCAGCGGATGAATTTTCACCGGCCGCTTTTCGATGAGGCACCGCACCAGCAATCCAAGCGCCTGCACTATTTGCACCCACTGTCATCGTCACAATATCGGCATTCGATAGTTTTGCAATTTCTAAACACAATGCACGAACTAAGGTTGCTTGCGGATGCGATTGAGCTTCAGCACCCAAAATAATAATCGATTTTTCTGCATTTTTAAGCTGTTGAGCAATAGAATTTTTATTCGCACTTGAGGTTAATGAATCCAGTATCGTTTTTAGCGTCTCTATCAATGAAGACGGTGTCGTATGAATATTTTCTGTTAATTTAAAATTCATTTCACTATCAATGCTTCCGATTCGCATAATCGTAGCGCCATTCAAAGACGCTTTACGCACTCGAAGTCCTGCTAAAGGTTGTTCACGACGAATATCAGAACCCACTAATAAAACTGCATCCATGGACTCTAACGAAGCAAGCTCCGTAGTCATTCCAGGATATAAACCATTATTTTCCTGTTGCGAAAAATCTGTTTGTTGTAAACGATGATCAATATTATTAGATCCCAAGTCTCTCATAATTTTTTGCAATAAATATAATTCTTCTGTCGTTGAGGAAGGGGAAGCAATAGCAGCTAATTGTTCAGATTTTTTTGCATTGATCACGTCACGCAAATTATTGACTGCGAAATTCAGTGCTGTTGGCCAATCAACTTGCAACCACTTACCTTCTTTTTTAATCATGGGGCCTGTTAATCGATGATCTTTATGAAGCCCTTCATAACTAAACCGATCACGATCAGACAACCATGTTTCATTAATACTTTCATTTTCACGAGGCACTACTCGCATCACTTCACGATAATCACTGTATTCATAACCACGTGTATGAACATAAATATTTGAACCTAAACAATCATGAGGTGCAATACTAGGCTGCTGAGTTACATTTCCCAAGCCCGTGCAGTAAAACGATATGGTTTAGATGTCAATGCGCCTACTGGACACAAATCAATAATATTTCCAGAAACTTCAGATTGCATGAAATGTTTAACATACGTTCCGATTTCCGAGATTTTTCTCCACGACCCGTCATTCCCAATTCACGAAATCCTGCAATTTCATTACCAAAACGTACACAACGCGTGCAATGAATACAACGTGTCATTTCTGTTGCAGATTAAAGGACCAATATCTTCATCAGCACCGAACGTTTTCCTTCTGTATACCGTCGAACATCATCACCATAACCCAGAGATAAATCTTGCAACTCACATTCACCCCCTTGATCACAAATAGGACAATCTAAAGGATGATTAATCAGTAAAAATTCCATCACTGATTTCTGAGCGTCTAATGCTTTTTTTGATTGAGTAAATACTTTCATTCCTGACACTGCAGGAGTTGCACAAGCTGGAAGGGTTTACCGCATTTTCTCAACTTCAACAAGACACATACGACAATTAGCAGCAACCGATAATTTTTTGTGATAACAAAACCGTGGAATATAAACACCTGCCGCATCAGCCGCATCAATGATCATCTGACCAGCATTGGCTTCAACTTTTTTACCATTTATTTCAATTGTAAACATAATCTACCTTTTACTTAAACGGACATTTCTTTTGCGTAATGTGCTCTTCAAATTCATCATAAAAATGTTTCAAAAACTTCCTACTGGCCATGCCGCTGCTTCACCCAACGCACAAATCGTTCGACCTTCAATATTTTTCGCGACATTCGTTAATTTTTCTAAATCACCAGGGCATCCATGACCATGTTCGATTCGCTCAATCATACGCATTAACCAACCCGTGCCTTCACGGCAAGGCGTACATTGACCACAAGATTCTCGCATAAAATTCTGAAATGCGTAATAATGCATTCACCATGCAAGTCGTTTCATCCATGACGATCACACCAGCCAGAACCCAACATGGAACCTGCCTTCATTAAAGAGTCATAATCCATATCGGTATTCATAATTAATCTGCTGGCAACACAGGCATCGAAGTTCCACCAGGAATGACTGCTTTTAATTTATTGCCATTACGTACGCCACCTGCCAATTTCTAATAATTTCACAAATGGAATTCCTAAAGGCACTTCATAATTACCAGGTTTATTCAACATGACCAGAAACACTAAATATCTTAGTCCCACCATTATTAGGCTTACCTAAATCTAAAAACCACTCCGCGCCTTTTTCCAAAATGACAGGAACAGAGGCAAGTTTCGGTATTATTAATAGTCGTTGGTCTTCCATAAATCCATAATTAGCAGGAAAAGGCGGTTTAAAACGCGGAAAGCCTTTTTTACCTTCAAGTGATTCCATCAACGCAGTTTCTTCACCACAAATATAAGCGCCGGCACCTAAATGATTATGAATTTCAAAATCAAAACCAGAACCTAAAATATTCTTACCCAATAAAACCTGCTTCACGTGCTTCTTTCAATGCTAGCTTCACAGCGATGAAATGGTTCTCCACAAAATTCACCACGAATATAGTTATAACCAACATGTTGCACCCATGACATAACCACCAATAGCCATACCTTCGATCAATTGATGTGGATTAAAACGTAAAATATCGCGATCTTTACAAGTGCCTGGCTCACCTTCATCCGAATTACACAGCACATATTTTTGTACCAGGTCAGCAATCGTGGCATAAAGCTCCATTTCAATCCCGTTGGAAATCCAGCACCACCACGACCACGTAAGACAAGATTTTTTAACTCGTTCAATAATTTTTCTGGAGGTGTTTTTTCTTGTAAAATTTTCTCCAAACTGCATAACCACCCAATCTTTCATAGGTTCTAAAGTCCAAGGATTATCGAATGTCAATGTACGAAAACAAACTTCATTTGCCATTATTTGCCCTCCTCTTTCTCGAATTCATCTAAAATGGCATCCACTTTTTCTGGTGTTAAATTTTCATGATATTCACGATCATCAATTTGCATCACCGGTGCACCACCACAAGCCGCTAAACATTCCACTTCTTTTAAGCGTAAAATACCATCTGTGTGGTTTCACCAACTTTAATACCCAACCGTTTTTTCTAAATGAGAAACTATTTTATCACACCACACAACATACAAGAAATATTGGTGCACACATCAATTTTATGTTTACCAACTGGTTTTAAATCATACATAGTATAAAATGTAGCAACTTCATAAACTGCAATATGTGGCAAATCTAAATAATCAGCAACAGCATTCATTAATGTCTTCACGTTAACCAGCCACCATTTTCATCTTGAACAAACATTAATGCCTGTAAAACAGCCGATTGTTTTTGATCAGCAGGATATTTTTTAACCAATGATCAATTTCTGCTTGAGTTTCTTGGCAGACAATTTTAACTGTCACTCATTCTATCGATCGATTTCCCCAAACACAATATCTAGACTTGAAATACTGCCACCACATCTGCAATCATATGCCCACGACACATCTCATCCAATGCTGCTAAATGCGGAAAACCTGCTGCACGAATTTTAACACGATAAGGTTTATTCGCACCATCAGAAATTAAATAAACCCCAAATTCACCTTTAGGATGCTCAACAGCAGCATAGACTTCACCTTGCGGGAACACATATAACCTTCCGTAAATAATTTAAAATGATGAATCAATGCTTCCATATCTTCTTTCATTTCTTCACGTGAAGGAGGCTAATTTTATGATCATCGATGCATGACTGGACCTGGATTATTTCGTCAACCAATCTACACATTGACGAATAATATGATTAGATTGGCGCATTTCTTCAACTCGCACTAAATACCGATCATAACAATCACCATTTTTTCCAACAGGAATATCAAAATCTAATTTCGATCATAAACTTCATAGGGTTGTTTTTTGCGTAAATCCCATTCAACACCAGAACCACGTAACATTGGACCAGTAAAACCAATTGCAATGCACGTTCGGCGAAACCACACCAATATCGACCGTACGTTGTTTCCAAATGCGATTATCTGTTAATAACGTTTCATATTCATCAACAAATTTAGGAAAACGTTCGGTAAAATCCCAAATAAAATCCAACAATGACCCTTGGCGATTTGCATTACGTTCTTTCATATCTTCTTCTGATGCGCCATTCGTGATGGCTTTATATTGCGGCATTTTATCCGGCAAATCACGATAAACACCGCCTGGCCGATAATAAGTGGCATGCATTCGCGCGCCCGAAACCGCTTCATAACAATCCAATAAATCTTCTCGTTCGCGAAAACAATATAAAAACACTGTCATCGCACCAATATCTAAGGCATGCGCACCTAACCACAACAAATGATTTAAAATGCGAGTAATTTCATCAAACATCACGCGAATATATTGCGCACGTAAGGGCGGAGTAATTCCCAATAATTTTTCAATCGCTAAAACATAACCATGTTCATTACACATCATGGATACATAATCTAATCGATCCATGTAACCAATGCTTTGATTATAGGGTTTGACTTTCAGCTAATTTTTCAGTAGCACGATGTAATAAACCAATATGTGGATCAGCACGCTGTAATCACTTCACCATCTAATTCCAAAACTAAACGCAATACACCATGTGCAGCAGGATGTTGTGGACCAAAATTCAAGGTGTAATTATGAATTTCAGCCATTGTTTTACTTCTTTCTCATACATAACGATTATCGTCACGAATCACTTTAGGCACTAAAATGCGAGGTTGAATACTAACTGGCTCATAAATCACAACGTTGCTAGCGTAGCATCATAACGCATTTCAACATTGACCAATCAGTGGAAAATCTTTGCGAAATGGATGACCAACAAAACCATAATCGGTCAAAATTCGACGCAAATCAGGATGACCATCAAATAAAATGCCAAACAAATCAAAAGCTTCACGTTCAAACCAATTGGCAGAATCCCAAATATCCATCACTGAATCAACTAATGGGCGGTTCACCTTCAGGAAAAACTCGTAATCGAACACGATGATTATGTTTAATGGATAACAAATGATAAACCACTGCAAACGTGGTTTATTCCATGTACATCAACATGTTGCTTGTCGACTGTTATCAACTCCACGACTAAAACCAGTGAAAGTTGCATGTTCAGTTTCCCATTCGAAATGCCATAGTGCAAATAATCAACGCCACAAACATCCATTAACTATTCAAAATTAAATCGGTCTTCATCACGCAACGCTAAGCAAACTGACATGCAATGTTCAGGTACAATTTCTACCGTGAATTCACCAATGTCAATGTTAATTTGCTAGGCAAAGATAGTTGCATTGCTTCATCAGGGCATTCTTGTAATTGTTTGCTGTAAGATGTCTCATATGTCATATGTCATTAATCAGCATTATCTCTAACGTATCAATTGTGTATTGTTTACGTTGAATTTTATTTTGCAATTGAATAATTCCATAAACAATGCTTCTGCAGTAGGTGGACATCCAGGCACATAAATATCAACTGGAACAATACGATCACAGCCACGCACTACTGAATAAGAATAATGATAATAACCACCACCATTCGCACAGGACCCCATGGAAATAACCCAGCGCGGTTCTGCCATTTGATCATAAACTTTACGCAATGCCGGCGCCATTTTATTGCAGAATGTTCCCGCAACAATCATCACATCGGATTGTCGTGGGCTAGGGCGAAAAATAACACCAAAGCGATCTAAATCATAACGTGAAGCGGCGGCGTGCATCATTTCAACAGCACAACAAGCCAAACCAAATGTCATAGGCCACAACGAACCACTGCTGCGCCCAATTCAATTAGATTATCCAGTGATGTTGTAGCATAAACCCTTGTTGATTGTAATCTCATTTATTCCCATTCTAAGCCCCTTTTTTCCACTCATAAATAAAACCAACTACTAAAACAGTAAAAAAATCATCATTGACAAAAAACCAAACCAGCCAATTTTGACGCAGCGCAACAGCCCAGGGAAATAAAAATGCCGTTTCTAAATCAAAAATGATAAATAAAATGGCAACTAGATAAAACCGAACATCAAAAGGCATCCGCGCATCTTCAAAAGCATCGAAAGCCACATTCATAAGGAGAATAGTTTTACTTTATCAGGTCTTATGAGGCCAAAAATCGCATCTAACGACATAAGGGCAACATGCCAAACACAATGCCAACGCCATAGAAAAATTAATATTGGCAAATAATTTGTAAGCATGCTATACTCTCATCTTACTTAATCTATGGTGCCGAAGGTCGGACTCGAACCGACACGGCTTTCGCCACCGCCCCCTCAAGACGGCGTGTCTACCAGTTCCACCACTTCGGCATAGTTTGTAACTTAATCTATCTCAACACACTTAATTTGGTGTTTCAGGAACGTTCTTCACTGGTAAATTCTTTGTTGGCAGTTCTTTTTGATTTTTCTGACTTTCAGTCGAAGGTACAGAAGGAATCTCGAGGGTTTTGTGGATGGGCGCAACCATCTCATGTCCCTTAACTCGTGAAGAAACCAGGTAGGTTAAGCCTAAACTGGTCATAAAAAATATCGCTGCCAATGCGCCAGTCACTTTCACTAAAAAAGGTGTTGAGCCAGCACTTCCAAACATTGTGTTAGATGCTCCGCTACCAAATGCAGCACCAACATCAGCGCCTTTACCGTGCTGTATAAGCACCAAAGCGATTAAGCTAATCGAAGCTAAAACATGTATAATCAGTATTATCTGTTGCATAAACGTGCTATATCCAAAAAATGTTGACTGTCTAACGAAGCCCCACCGATCAAACCGCCATCGATATCGGGTTGTGACATCAATTCCGCGGCGTTGTCGCGTTTAACGCTGCCACCATATAAGATTCTGAGGGCTTTAGCAAGCTTTTCATCCCTTTTCGCTACCTGTTCACGCAAGTATTGATGGGCAGCCTGAGCTTGCTCAGGCGTTGCTGTTTTACCCGTTCCAATGGCCCACACAGGCTCATACGCAAGCACAGCATTATAAAGGGATTGTTCTGCATTTTCCAAGTCAAGAACCGCCTCTAATTGACACCCTATGACTGACATTGTCCGTCCTGCCTCACGCTCGGATAAAGACTCTCCCACGCAGATAATAGGCTTCAACCCAGCTTCAATGGCTCTGAGGACTTTCGTAGCAACCACCTGGTCACTTTCACCATAAAATTGACGTCGTTCTGAATGCCCGATAATCACATATTGACACCCAAATTCAGCCACCATTGCAGCAGAAACCTCTCCTGTAAAAGCCCCTTGTCGCTCGCTAGAAATATTCTGCGCCCCCCAAGCCACCTTCGTGCCCGATAGGGTTCTTTGAACTTGATCAATGAAAATAAATGATGGGAAAACAGCTAATTCTACAGCTGAAACTTCATCTGCACCTTCAGCAATACTTTTTGCTAAGACTTCAACTTCTGATCGAGTCCCCACCATTTTCCAGTTCCCGGCCACCATCGGTCGTCTCATAATGTTAACTTCCTTTCACAAAATAGAATTCCAAAAAATTATCCGCTAATAATGCAATCGGGTCAAATTAAGGAGACCATAAGGGGTCAGACCCCTTGGTAAGACAACCAGACATACTTTACATAAACTCGTCATCGCGAGCGAAGCGTGGCGATCCAGAATAAATATGCTAACCTTATTGGTACAGACTCATAAAATGGAATTAATTAAACATGGATTTTACTTCTCTTACCAATATCGCGGTCAGCCTATTTACATTAACGCTGCTAGAAATCATTCTAGGCGTTGATAATTTAGTTTTTATTGCTTTAGCAAGTAATCGACTCCCTCTAGAAAAACAAAAAATGGCTCGTCGATTCGGACTTTTATTAGCGCTTATCACTCGCTTACTTTTATTAGCTTCTGTTTTCTGGATAGCTCATTTAGAATTTACACTTTTCACAATTATGGATTTTGCATTTTCTGCCCGCGATATAGTATTAATATGCGGAGGATTATTTTTACTTTATAAAGGTACCCAACAAATTTACGATGAAACAGAACTAGAAGCAGAATCAAAACTTAAGCATCACTATAACAAAGTCCATTGGGTTATTTTACAAATTGGAATTTTAGATATTATTTTTTCTATTGATAGTGTTTTTACTGCTGTAGGAATGACTTCTCAATTCCCGATCATGGCAACCGCAATCATCATTACAATTATTGCCATGATTTTTGCAAGTGAACCTCTGAGCCGTTTTATTGAAAGCCGACCAACCCTCAAAATTCTGGCGTTGAGTTTTATATTATTGATTGGAACACTTTTAATTGCCGATGGCTTCCATTACCACTTACCTCGAGCTTATGTTTATTTTTCGATTTGCTATGCGTTATTTGTAGAGCTATTGAACAAGTGGGTTCAGCATCGAAGGAAAGAAGTGAGGAAAATCAGTACAAAGAGATAAATAGAATCTTATGCTAAATTTTTCAAGGCTCACTTTCTCGAAAATGAACCATAGAGAACCTAAAAACTGGTTCAGAACCATTTTTTAGGTTCTCTATGGTTCAAGGGCTGGGTCCCAACCATAATGGAGTTAAGATGAACCATTGGGAACTAAAAAACTGGTTCAGAACCATTTTTTAGGTTATACTTACCCCCATCGTCCCATTCATCAAGGAACAACAATGTACTGGCAAAGCTTGGGCTTCAAAGATGACCCCCTGAAAACAGCTCCAATAACCTATGAAACATTGCCGCTCTATATAGGCCATGAGAGTGAAGTTAAGGCATGCCAACATGTCTTAACGACTGGTAACGTGAGAATTGTTATTGAAGGTGCTCGGGGAGTAGGAACCACCTCTTTTGCCAACTATCTGCGATTTACGGCTCATAATAAAAAACTCTACTTTACAATGAGAAATGAAATTAAAGTTGAGCAAGGCTGGCGACTTGAAACCTTACTAGCAGTTATCATTTCCCATCTTGTAAGAGAACTAGAACTATTCAGCAATGACGCCGCTATTATCAAAGATCAACGTTTTCAAAATGCGAAATCACTTTCTTCACGTATCGCAGAAACCTATCGATCATTTGGAGTAGAAGCATTTGGCACAGGTATCAATTATGGCAAAACAGCAGGAATTGTCACACAACCCGTCATTATTCCATCGCCAACTTTGGGCCATCATATTGAAGATTTAGTCGCCTTAATAAGAGAACACGGCTATCAGCATGGAATATTATTGCAATTAAATAATTTAGACATTGGCGAAGTCCATGATGAAAAAGAGATAAAGTATTTATTTAATGCTTTAAGGGATTACACTCAAATCGATGGTACAAATTGGCTGTTTGTGGGTGATGTAGGTCTTAGAAAATTTATCGCCCAAAATGTCGACCGTTTGGATGATATTATTTCATTTGAAGTTAAAATACCACCTCTGAACGAGCAGGAATTTTCTAAAATGCTCGACAAGCGATTTGATTACTACAAAATCTCTGAAAAAGTTGAAACACCTATCGATATGCCAGTTTTTAATTATTTATATAAGATCACTGCAGGACGTTTACGTTATATTTTTGGTTTAATTTCTCGACTAATGAACAGCTTACATGTCGGCGATTTAACCAACAAAGTCACTATAGATTTAGCTAAACCGATGTTAATAAAATTAGCTAAAGACAGGGTGGAACGCACAGACATCACGGGCGCGGAAGAAACTGCATTAAAGCTATTAGTTAACTTAAAAAAACCGACGCCAAGAGAAATCGCTAAAGCAATGAACAAAACCCCGCAATATATCGGAAGACTCATCTCGAGCTTACACGAAAAGCAACTCATCACTATAAAAAAATCTGGCAATACAAAATGTTATTCCCCATCACTTGATGCTACCATTGCGTATTACGAATCATCCACTTAAACGGACAGTATGCCAAACCCCTCACAACTAAAGACGCGACGCCGCACCCGCCGTATCTAAGCGGCGACTACCGGAACAACTTGTTGTTCAAAATAATCTACATCTTGACGAATGTATGATAATTGATTCGCATAACCACCATTGAAAAAAGTATTACGATATCCTTCAAAAAAGAAAGGTACTGTAAAACCTACGAATCCAGCAATGATACCAGCAAGACCTTTCAACAAAGACATGTACCATACTTGTTCCGTTAATGGTGTGAACCGTTCATCTTCCCCGTCAATAATGTTATTCAATAATTCTACAAGATCTTCTTTAAGGGCATCAATTCTGGCTTTTCCATCGAGATCAGCGTGCCCATTGAGAGCAGCACTAACCTCTCCAGTCAATTGGTTAAGAGAAGTTTTAATAGCTTGATCTTGCTCATCGTCAGCTACTGCTCTTAATTTAGCGGTTACTTTTGCTTCTATATAACGCCTAAACAAAGAGACTATCATTTTCTTTGGATCAAGCTGAGCATGATTAGTATCTCTCTCGTGCACAGCCCCAGCAAGTTCTTCTCTTACTGCAGTTAATTCTTGGTTTTTCTGTTCAATTACCGTATTTTTTTCACGCTCAAGTCGTTCTCTCAATTCTGCTAATTCTCTGTTTTTCTGTTCAATTTCCGCATTTTTTTCGCGCTCAAGTCGTTCTTTCAATTCAGCTAATTCCCTATTTTTCTGTTCAATTTCCGCATTTTTATCACGCTCTAGATTTGATCTCGCTTGCTGTTCTCTATCTGTGAGTTCCCTCAATGCATTTTGGTTTTGAGCTATTAACTGTTCCAACTCAGTAGCTTGATTTGCTAGCAATCTTTCATTCTCTTCCTGTCGCCGTCTTTCCAAATCTCCTAATTCACGTTCTTTTTGCTCACGTAAATTTCGCAATTCAGAAGCTTTCTCGGCTAACAAACTTTTATTTTCTTCTCGTCGTCGCTTTTCCAAATCTCCTAATTCACGTTCTTTTTCATGCACTTCATGCCGTAATTTTGATTTTTTCGAATTAACAAAATCTTTTTCCAAATACTTTGGTTTTCCAGACCCATCAAATAAATAACCGGGTAATTTAATCGAAACTTGATCCTGTGATTTTGTATTTACAAACTGTTTAATATCATCCCAAGTAGTACGAGATGCAATAACACCGTTTTTGGATTCTGCATTTTCATTAGCCTGATATCTTACAAGCCGATCATAAGTGTCTTTAAATCCTAAAGCTCTGGCTAGATGCAATGCAGTAATACCATTAGCATCACGTGTATTAGGATTAACAAGTTTTGATAAGGTTGGTAAATCTTTTTCATCTGCCTTTGCATAAAGTTTTAAAATTTCAACAGGAGATACTAAATGTCCTGGCTCAAATCGAGAATGAACATGCTGATGATGAGTAAATTCTTTGAACAAACCATTTTTAACTAATCGTTTTCTAGTTCTAACCGATAACGAAGTCGGTTCAAGTGTGTGCCCATGAGCACCTTGATAGTCGAGGATTCCAACAGCACCCCCACTATCACAAAGATCTTCTTTCTTTCGATCACTAATATTAAAATCGAGAGTCCCCACATCTAATGTGGATACATACACGGTACGTTCATGATCTAAACCACGACCGTGATAATAATCTTGCTGACCCCACATTACCGCTAAAATCATCTTAAAGAGATAATCTAAGAATGATTTGTCATCAACAGCTGCGTGCTGAGTAGGGCCATCACAAGCAAACTCTTGAAATTGATGAGGCGGAACCAAACAAAAGCCCAAGGTATGAGGATTATAAAGTTCAACGCCTGTCTTAGGATCCACATCAAACGCGCTTGCTGGATAATTATCAAATAATCCCCCATCAATACGTGGATTATCATCAACGCGAACTGATTGATAAAAACGCTTACCATTTTCTTCTCGAACAAATCGTCTTTCTTCAAGATATGCAGGTTGAAATACAATAGGTAGAGACATTGTAATACGCATAGCACTTAAAATTGTTGCATTAGGCGTCTTTTCAACGGAATATTCTTCACCACGTTGAGTAGCAATATTAGTACCAAAACATTTAAATTCCAAAAATAAATTAGGAAAATCTTTAAAATCTTGGAATGTAATTAATGCTACTTTCTTACGGAGTATATATTCTTGTTTTTTAATCTCAGTATCGAGGGCATCATACTCCTTTTTTTGCTCTTGAGTCAGCTCAACATTGATTCGCTCAAGAACTTCAGTACCACGAACTTTTTCCAAGATCTGATCGATGATCCAATCTTTATATACTTCTCCTTTAAATAAGCCAGAACGATGCTTACTTAGTTCATTAAATAAAGCTGGTAAACTACTGAGTGTCGATAATTTACTATAAAAAGAAGCAGTTCCATTGAGTAATGCTTTTATAGAATCACCATTTTTCATGACATTTTCTGTATGGTTTCTATCAACATCGTCGAGGAAACTCATAAATTCGAGATTAAATAATTTTCCTTTTAATTGTTTCCCAGTATTTTTCAATGCCCATAATAGACCAATAATAGCGCCCGCCGATGTACCCGCCGTTCCTATTTGTTCCTCTGGTATTACAAAATTATCTTCAAGAGACTTAACTAGGGCTTCTACGTTAGCGGTACCTTTTGGCCCACCCCCTTTGAAGACTGTATATTTAATCTGTCGTCTTATAGCTGGGGCCGGTGGAACATTTTCTTTCTCGTCGAAAGAGCGAGTGTAATTTGTTAAAAGCTTTGCAGAATTTTCTAAAGCGGTCAGTTTTTTATCCAGATGATTCTGAACCTCTAGCTTATTGGTTTGAAGATTTGACAAACCGACCAAATCCGCAAGTTTCAGAGCGTCATTTTGTTGCTGTGATAATACTTGTCTTATAGACTTCTTTAATAGATTAATTTTAGCTGTTAACTCACCAACTTTCGTTTTTTCGTGCTGAGCACGTTCATCAGAAATGAGCTTATTATACTCGAGCAAAGCTTCTTTTAATGCATTAAGAAATCCTTTTGCCTTATCTTTATCATCATTCCCATTGTTAGTTTTCATAAGATCCAGATCAGCTTTTATCCGATCTTTTTCATCGTAGTTATTCTTAGTAAAAGCGACTTTCTTTTCCTTAATAATATCAAATGGTGTTTTGCCTTCTTTATCTTTA
The DNA here is from genome assembly GCA_963725255.1 of uncultured Gammaproteobacteria bacterium. Taxonomy (GTDB): domain Bacteria; phylum Pseudomonadota; class Gammaproteobacteria; order JAIEPX01; family JAIEPX01; genus JAIEPX01. The sequence goes on from CAVRXV010000011.1 coordinate 149,479, forward strand.
ACAAACGGATCAGCACCTTTAAAATACAGAATATTAATAATATCAGGATTTCCTATTTCCGCAGCCAAATGTAATGCTGTTTTACCTTCCTTATTCTGTTTATTAATATTAGTTGTGCTCATTAACAAAGCACCTACAGATTTAGTCATATTACTTTGAATTGCATAATGCAACGGTAAATTGCCTAAATTATCTTCCATATCGGCTAAATTAGGTTGTCTTAGAGTTAGTTTAGAAAATGTTTCTATCACTACAGGCAGGTCATGACCCTTCTGGCAGAAAAGATGCAACAGATTTTGTTGTGTATTATTTATATGAGCCAACTTGCCACTGCGAGCGGACCACTTTAATAACTCTATAATCATCAGAATATTCAGACCATCATGGCCATCACCATATTCTCGAATTTGAGTAATCTGATCTGTAATCGTTTCGCGATTCTTCACCAGATCTGCGTCTTTTGAAACTACTGAGGCAAGAGCCAACATTTTTCCGGCATCAAAACACCCATGAGAAGTTGACAGCATTTTAGATAGAAGATCTGGAACATTTAACTCAGCATCATTCATCGCAGAATTTAATATGGTCTTCACACTCACATAGTCATCGCTTTGCATAGCATCGATAAGTAAATTCGTAATTTCAGAAGGAAAGTACTTAACAAGAATTGGAATCACTCGATCTTCACACTTTGCCGATCGACTTAATGCCAAAACTCCGTATTCACCTGTTAGCCGAGGAGTTTTAGGTTCAACCTTAGCGAGTCGATCACAAAATACTTCAACTGCCGAAACACATCCAAGATGTGCAGCATATTGTAGCGGAGTAAAATCAAACTTGTGCTGATTTGCTGCTGTCTTCTGAGTAAAACGTTCAGTTAAAAATTTTAATTCATTACCTTCTTCAACAGGCGGCACCATGTAAGTTTTTGAAAGTAAATTCTCTTTTAAAAGTAAGGATGAGTCTCCAAAAGAAGAATTAAGTGCGAGTATTGCTTCATCTTGAACTGTTTTTAGTTCATCCAAGTTATTTTCGAATAAAACAAGAATCTCTTCAAATGATTTCTTAGTTGTTAAGTGAATTCTGTTTGATGAATAATCTTTACTGATATATCCAACATGATCTGTTCTTAGCTTATGAACTTTGGCTAAAGCTGGAGCACAATCCTTTAGTTTAGATTGAGCAGATTCACATATGCCCTTTATTCCCAATGCTTCTAATATGTCTTCAAAATCAAATAGTTCATTATATAATCTCAACACCAAATCATTTGCATCTGATAGTTTGTTTTCTTTTTGCAAAGACTCTAACGCGCTGAGCTTTTCCAAAGTCTTACGAGCTTTATCAACTGCCGCTTTCAATTTATCATGAGCAACCGCTCTATTAATGTAGTCTTGAACTATCACTTTAGCTTGCATTGTTTCCCCCAAAAAGTAAGAGTATTCTTCAAAAATGCTATAAAAATACCATAAACAAGCCAATATCTCAAGCTTTTGTAGGAAAATCGCCCTATCTATCGATATTCTAGCCTTTTTAAGCCATAAACAGACTATTTAACCACAAGTTTATTAAGAGATTATTAAATCGGCGTCGCGTCTTGAGTTGTGAGGGGTTTAGGCCGTTTTGGTGATTTTATTAGTTAAAAAACACATATAATTACAACTTTCAAGCAGATATATCATTGGGGCTATTCAGCCGTGATAAGAAAAGAGAGATACTTAATCAACGCCTCAAGACTCATCAACACAAAGATAATCTTTCAATTCATCGGGATCATTAATTATTTTAATTGCATCCGAATGAGAAGAGGATCGAATAATAAGAGGATAACTGAGTATATCCGCCACACGTTTAAGTTCATTATTTTGAGATTCTACCCTTGTGGAGGGCTTAATAAGATCAATAGTATACGAGTTCATAACACTATCTCCAGCAATTTCATTTTCAAGGCTAACCAGTTTGATACATCCACTATTTTATCTTTTGCTCGATTAATCTGATTATCTACCGAGCCTTTTGAAGTTCCACCAGAAACAGTATGCGCTTCAACAACATTTTCAATTTTGATCACTTCATACAGATCTTGCTCAAAGTAATTAGAAAATGTTTTATAATCTTCTATGGTTAACTCACGTAACAATATTTTTTTATTGATACAGAACATCACAATTTTACCCGCAATAGCATGCGCATCTCTAAAGGCTATTTTTTTATTGACTAAATAGTTGGCCAATTGAGTAGCATTTGAGTAATCATTGTCAATGGCCGCTCTCATCCTCTCTTTATTTATTTTCATGGACTTTAATAGTGGTGCGAAAACTGTCAGCGTTTTAGTCAAGGTTTTTACCACGTCGAATAACCCTTCCTTGTCTTCTTGAAGATCTTTGTTATAGGCCAAGGGCAATCCTTTTAGTACAGTAAGCAGCCCTATCAATGCTCCGTAAACTCGCCCGACTTTCCCCCTGGCTAATTCAGCGACATCAGGATTTTTCTTTTGTGGCATCATGCTACTGCCAGTGCAAAATTGATCATCCAACTCTACAAATGAGAATTCGTGACTGCTCCATAAAATAATTTCTTCGCTCAACTTCGAAAAATGCATCATAACCAGTGAAGCATTAAATAAAAATTCGGCAATAAAATCTCTATCACTCACTGCATCAAGACTATTTTCATAAACCCCTTGAAAATTTAATAATTTCGCCACATATTCTCTATCAATAGAAAATCCACTACCCGCCAAGGCACCTGCACCTAAAGGGCAAATATTGACCCTATCAAACAAGTTTATGAAACGTTGGATATCACGATTAAACATATTAAAATAAGCCAATATATGATGTGAAAATCGAATTGGCTGTGCTCTTTGTAAATGCGTGTATCCCGGCATTAGAGTATCAATGTTTTCTATAGCGAGATCGACCAATATTTGATTGATATGATTAAGCAATGACACTACATGTAAAATATGATGTCGAACATATAAATGCATATCAAGAGCAACTTGATCGTTTCTACTTCTTCCTGTATGTAATTTGTTAGCCTCACCACCTATCAACTGATACAATAACTTCTCTATATGAGTATGAATATCTTCATCTGACGACGTTACCTCTGATGGATTAAATCGTATTTTTTTTAAACCACTTATAATAATTTCAACAGTTTTTTCGTCTAGAATATTACAAGCACCTAACATTTTGACATGCGCGAGACTTCCTTGAATATCAAAGTGATATAATTGATAATCAAATACTATAGAGGCGTTATATTCATCGACTAAATTATGAGTACTATTTGCAAATCGTCCAGCCCATAATTTCATACATCACCCCACTTTTTCGAATTCACTATTGAATATACTTCTAAGGGTAATCCCCATATTTTTATAAAGCCTTCGGATGCTTTATGATCAAACTTATCTTCCGATTGATACGTAGCAAGAGAATACTGATACAACGATTGTTCTGATTTTCGTTGAATGACGATTGCGTTGCCTTTATGCAATTTAATTCGCACAATTCCGCTCACTGTCGTTTGGGTATTGTCAATAAAAGCATTAATGGCTTCCAATAAAGGTGAATACCACAATCCTTCATAGACAAGATTGGCAAATTTTTGTTCTACCAACTGCTTAAAATGCATTACATCCCGCGTTAGACAGAGTGATTCTAATGCTTGATGTGCTTTAATCATCGTTACGGCTGCAGGAGCCTCATAAATTTCCCTTGATTTAATTCCTACCAATCTATTTTCAACATGATCAATTCTTCCCACACCATGCTTCCCCGCTATTTCATTTAATTGAGCGATTAAAGTGTGAAAAGGTGCGCTCACACCGTTGAGTTGAGTGACAAGTCCTTTCTCAAATGTCAGTTCAACAATTTCAGCTTTATCAGGAGTTTCATGAATCGGTACTGTCCAAGCATAGGCTTCTTCGGGAGGTTCCACCCACGGGTCTTCTAAAACACCACATTCACAACTTCTTCCCCATAGATTAAGGTCAATGCTGAAGGGATTTTCTAAATTTATTGGTAGCGGAATATCATTTAGTTGAGCGTAGTGAATTGCTTCTTCTCGACTCATTGGAGCTTCTCTCGCAGGCGCTACTATTTTTAAGTTAGGATTTAATGTTTTTATAGAAACATCAAAGCGAACTTGATCATTGCCTTTCCCGGTACAACCATGTGCTACTGCGACTGCTTTTTCTTCCTCTGCAATTTTGACCAAATATTTAGCGATCAATGGTCGAGATAATGCAGAAATCAATGGATAACACCCTTCATATAACGCGTTGGCTTTTAATGCTTTAGCCAAATAATTTTCAGCAAACTCTTGTTTGACATCTAACAAGTGAGCGTTGACTGCACCTACTTTTAGTGCTTTTTCTTTTATAGATGCAAGATCTTTCCCCTCACCTACATCAGCTGTCACAGCCACAACATCATAATGATCTTTCTCTTGCAATGTTTTTATCGCAACTGAAGTATCTAAGCCTCCTGAATAGGCTAATACAATTTTAGGCTTTAACATGACCAGCACTCCTAATTTAGTAAATGAATTAATAAAGATTTTTGCACATGCAATCGATTTTCACTTTGCTGAAAAATAACCGATCGATTAGTATCAGGTAAATCATCGCTTACCTCTCGCCCGCGATTCATAGGCATACAATGCATAAATATTGAATTAGGCAGTGCATATGACATGAGCTCTTCGTTGACTTGATATCCATCAAAATCTGATTCTTTGCTCGGCTTACTTCCCATACTACTCCAGACATCAGCATAAATTGCATGACATTCAGTTACAGCTTCTTTTGGATCTGTAAATACCTTAACTTTTTCTTTATTCTCAACATATTCCCAAATACTATATTTAGGCTCGTGACCAGAAGGGCAACAATAATTTACAGTAATTCCTAATTTTGTCGCCATAATCATCAAGCTATGTAAAATATTATTACCATCACCGATATAACAAATTTTTAAGTCCTCAACTGTTCCAAAATTTTCTTTGAGCGTCATAAGATCCGCAAGAATTTGGCAAGGATGAAATAAATCAGTCAATCCATTAATAATAGGAATCGACGCATAATGTGCCATTTCCATTAAATCATCAGTGTCGAAAGTTCTGATCATCATTGCAGAACAGTATCCTTGCACAACTCGAATAAGATCTTTGGGTTCTTCTTTTTTTCGTGTCTGTGAAATACTTTCAACAATTTGCCCACCCAACTGATTAATCGCGACCGAAAAACTCAATCGAGTTCTTAATGAGGGTTTTTCAAAAAGTATTGCGATATGCTGCCCGCTCAAAGCATCACTATACAACGAGCGATCCGCCTTTAACTGTTCGGCTAATCCCAATAGACCTTGAATCTCATACTGATTCAGTTCATGCCCTGTGATTAGATGCTTAACTCCGTTAGTTGTCATACACCACCTCAATAATAATAAACATTCACTTATCTGCCTCAGTAATGCATTATTATGCACTATAGTTGCATATTACGTCATAATGTATATTTTGTCAACACCACCGTGTAACTATTTACAATATACGATCAATATTGCATAATTATGCAATATAGCGGTTTACCTCTAATATGGAGTTTTCAAAATGAGCAGTAGATATGACCTGATCGAGGATTTACGACGATTATTAATAGAAGGAATTGCCACCTCGCAAGAAGAGCTTTGCGCCGCACTAGAATCTCACGGACACCCAATCAACCAATCTAAAATATCGAGACTATTGCGTAAAATTGGTGCTGTAAAATCAAAGAATGAACATGGGCAGATTGTGTACCACCTACCATTTGAACCAGCACCTCCAACAACCTCAAGTCAATTATCAAGTCTTGTAATTGATGTTGCGTCAAACGAATCTATGATCGTTGTATACACGCTTCCTGGCTCTGCTCAACTCATTGCACGTATTCTGGATTACCACAAAAAGAAAATACAAATTTTGGCTACCATTGCAGGAGACGATGCTATTTTTGTAGCGCCAGAATCTATAAAAACAATCCGCCACACCGTAAAAGAAATTCGACAATTGTTGTTTGGGGCAGAATCTTGAATGCATCAACGAGTTAAATCTGAATAAGCAAATAAATAAAATATTATGCCTAATTATTCAATATTTATATGAAAAATCGACATCAAAATTGCAAAACCTCTAACAACTCAAGACGCGACGCCTTTACTGTATGCAATATTCATATATTCTGCTGTACAGTTATATTGAAATATGGTATAAAAGCGATTATCTTCTAAGAAAGCTATGAGCTAAAATTATGCAGAACAAGCAGACCAATGATCAATCTAAAATAGAGGCGATTAAAATCAATGCATCGTTAGATGAATGTTTAAATATTCCTTCAGAGCGATCTGCATCACCTTGCTTGTTCGAACTTGAATTCAGACTATCTCTGGAAGCAGACAAATTTTTTAAAAAATTACAAAAAATTCTCCCCTTTGCAGACACTGAATATCCTCAGCTTAGCAATAACAAAGTCACATTAACCAACGAGCAATTTTATTGTTTACAGATCAATCTGATGCAAGAAAGTGGTGAGCTTCGGTGGAAATTTCTAAGTGATAACTATTTAATGAAGACTTTACGAGCTGATCAGCATGATTTCACTCACTCATTCAAATTAGGACTGATTCCAGGTAAAAATGGTCGCCGATATAATAATTTACGACCCAAACCGCGTAGTGAATACGTGATGACATCCGAAGGTGACATAGTTGCAAGAGTAGACAAAAAACCTCGATATACACCTGATCAAAAGAAAGAATTTTCACAAATTCAATCAAATACTTTTCTTGATGAAAAATTATTATCTGAGGCATTTGGATTTTCTAAAAAAAGAAACCGTAAATTGTATGGCTTGTTAACTCACATGAACGATGCATTATTAAGCCGATTATTAATAAGAGATTGTGGCACTCTCAGTCGCCCTTTTGATTTCAGTAATAGCAAGGACGCTGAGTATAGCGGAATGCGTCAGAAATCCTCTTCAAAGCCTCATTGTTATCCACCTTCAAAATTGACTGAATTCAAACAACATAATTTAGAATTACGACATTCAATCCGAGGAACCAATGAAGTACTGGCACGCATACGATTTAATCCGTATAGAAGTTTAGTCGTAATCTGTTCAGATACTCTAGAAACACGATTATTGGCAGAGTATTTCGCTCGAGAATTGATGGAAGAGTTTCGAGTATATGCCAATGCAAATGGTTTATCCCTTAATCCAGAATTTCGAATTCCTATTGTATATTATCTACCGACTACATCTCATCTTCCACGCAACTTATTAACTTATAGACCACCCTTGCGGTTCTATACTGAGAAAATGAAATTAGCAGATAAAACTACGTGTCAAAGACTTTATAAAAACCCACAATTGAGGGCCGAGAAATTTAGTCATAACGATTATGAATTTCTACTTGGATTACCTGAAATAACACCACAAATTCTTCTTGATGAAACGACACCTTCAGGCAGGCCTCTCGCGCTTGAGATGATATCAAATTTTCATACTCGAATGTTAAGTCGACTATTGAGGTCCATTAATAATCCTTCGGATAATACACTCGCTGAAGCCGTATTTGATGAGTTGATTAAATGTGGCAAGATACAAAAAGATGATTCCATAATTGCTAAACTGATCGAAGTGGAAGATTTTGTTCTTGCAACATTACTGATAGATAAAACAAAAACAGATATAAAGACATTATTGTCTGTAAGTAATGATTCTTCAAGTTGTAATGCTGTTTCATTAACTGAGCATTTGCAAACTAACGGAAATGCAAGACAGCTCAAATTCATAGGACTGAAAGATATTGTAGATCAAAATGCCCTGAATTACACTTGGACTCTCAAGAAATTATGTTTAAAAGAATTTCCATCAGAATGCAGAGAATTATTAGGGCAGTTATTATACAATGCTTGTGGTTATAAAGAAAATAAGAAACAAGCAGAAGTCAAGTTTTTACTAGAACACAGTGCCGACAAAACTGTCCAGGTAGATGGTTATACACCCATTATGATAGCGGCCGATATTCAAGATTGGCTAACCGTTTCAATGTTTGCTCAGTATGAGACAGACCCCGAGGATAAAGCCTGCTATGGCTATGCCTTGTTAATCGCTTTAAAAAATCAACAAAAAACGTTGGCTGAATCACTCATCAAAGCAGGCGCTAAAGCTCTGTGGCGTAAGTCGTTACCTGGGTTTGATTTAATCTCAACGTTATATTTTGCAGTGCTGTATGATTATTGCGATCTGCTGCCAAAATTATTGGCGCATGAAAAAACCAGTGCTGAAGGTTTTTATTCTAGAGCCTTTTATGCAAGATATTTTGCAATCGCTCGCAATAACCATCCAGCAGTCTCCGTGTTAAATGAAGCATTATCTGACACTCTCACTGTAATATCGTTTGAAAATGAGAGCAGTCTGCGTGAATGCCTATCAGATGCATTTAAGCTTGAAGGAATTAAGCTTTTTATATTCCGTTTAAAAGAAATATTAAGAAGCTCGGTCAAATCAAAAGCAGAACAAAAATATTACCTATCACTGGTTAAAAATTGGTTTGATTCTGAATTAGTCGGTACTTTAGACATTGAAATATTGGATTTAATCTTTGATTTTGAGGGAATAGTGATTTATGAAGCATTTCTTCAATTTATCATTCAAATTAATGATTCCAACCTTGATGAGATATTTTCGAAATTAATTGACATGGCTCAAGAAGATAATTTCATCTATATCAATACAATAATTGAAAGCATTTTCCAGCGTTTCGGGAAACAGCTTTGCATCGACAAACTCGACAAAGCATTTAATATCAAGTTTAGTGCTTGTACATATTCAAAATCAGTATTCTTCATAAAGCTTGGAACTGCTATATTTTATGACTCTAATGACAATTCATCACGAACAAGGCACGTTCTTTTCACAGATATTGCCAAAAATGAAGATCATGAAGTTATTTTTAATCTATTAGATAATCCGAGAAACAGTAAACATATTAAGGATGATTTAATTTACTATCTGATTTCAGGCTATAAAAACTACAATATAAGATCTCTGATGGATCATTATCCCGTTGAAATTACACGCTATCTATTTGAGACAGCACTTTTTTGTTCAAAAGAAGAAGCTTTATCTTATTTTATTGAGGTAATCTTAGAATATCCAAATTATAAAATAAACAAGTATGACCCTTTACTGCAATTGTGGGCTTATCGAGAAAGATGCTCCTCAGGGTTAATCAACAAATTTATTTTAGCGTGCGGCACAACGTATATTAGACATTTAAGTATTATGTGTATGTTAGACTATATGGAATCAGCAACTGCATTCAACTGGAGTGAATTAGAAAAGCGTTTTTCTAATATCTTCAAAAGAAACATCAGGATTGCACCCTATGATAGCCCTGCATTAGAAAATCGCCACGGTTCGATTAGTCCCCACTATTATGTCATTAAGGACCATCAATCTTATCTAGCGGTATTCACAGTGTTAAACAATTACTTTACAAACAAGGATATTTTACCTTCTCCTGAAGTCATCAATAAAACATTCTATACTTTATTGAGTGAATTTCGCCAACGCGTAAATCAACCAAGAGCACTCACCTTTTTTAAATCTGATAGAACAGTAAAAGAATTTGAGAAGAAAATGTTCGATTTTCTTAGCTCAACGGAAGAGAGATTATCCGCTTTCGAACCTAATGTTTTCGATTTGGACAGTAATCTTTTTAAAGCTAATGAACCCACGTCTGTTGACTATCTAGATGTTTATCAAATAATAGGATTATATTAGATCAATTGATTAAAAACGAGATGGGTTAATACTGGTCGAATATTAACGAGTTAAATCTGAATAAGCAAATAAATAAAATATTATGCCTAATTATTCAATAATTATATGAAAAAGCGACATCAAAATTGCAAAACCTCTAACAACTCAAGACGCGACGCCTTTACTGGTCAGATATTGTTCTAGCTAAAATTTGCGCTAATTGCTGAACTTCATCAGGATTGCGACCTTCAACCATGACACGGATGACGGGCTCGGTGCCAGAGGCTCGAAGTAATACCCGACCATTATTTCCTAATTGATTTTCGGTGTGTCGTAACGCATCTTGAATAAGTGAATTATTAAGATCAAATGTTGCGGGTGTTGGGATGTTTAATAAAACTTGTGGATATTTTTGCATACCCTCTTTTAATTCCGTCAAACTTCGACCGGATTCGATAATCGCACACAACACTTGTAGTGCAGAGATAATGCCATCGCCCGTTGTTGATAAAGCAAGATGTACAATATGACCTGATGATTCCCCGCCTAATTGCCAATTTTTTTGTTTAAGTAATGACATTACATTACGATCACCTACAGACGCTCGTTCAAAAGGAATATTTAATGCAGCTAATCCTTCTTCAAATCCTAAATTCGTCATTGAAGTTCCAACAATGCCGCCGTGCAGTTTTTGGATTCCTTGAAGATGACGGGCGATAATAAATAATAATTGATCACCGTCAACAATTTCGCCTTCTTCATCAACCATAATAACGCGGTCACCATCACCATCAAATGCAATTCCCAAATGCGCACCCACTTCACGCACAGCTTGCTGCAAATAGGTTGGATGTGTGGAACCACATTGCGCGTTAATATTTAATCCATCAGGACTCGTAGAAAGCTCTATAACTTCTGCACCCAATTCGCGAAATACAGCGGGCGCGACATGATAAGTTGCTCCATTAGCGCAATCCACAACAATTTTTAATCCATTAAAATTAACGCGAGAAGGAACAGTACTTTTACAAAATTCTATGTAACGTCCAGGTGCATCAACTACGCGTACTGCTTTTCCTAATTTAGCCGATTCTATAGTCTGCATTGGTTTTTCAATTTGAGCTTCAATTTCTAATTGCAATTCATCGGGTAATTTATAGCCATCAGGAGAAAAAAACTTTAATCCGTTATCTTCGTAACCATTGTGCGATGCACTAATTACGATGCCTGCACACGCTCTTAGTGTACGCGTTAAATAAGCAATCGCAGGTGTTGGCATAGGACCTAATAAATGAATATCCATTCCGGCTGCTGACAATCCTGCTTCTAAAGCGGACTCCAACATGTACCCTGATATTCGCGTATCTTTTCCAATAAGTACTTTTCCGCGAGAATCTTTACCCAATATTTTTCCAATGGCCCAACCCAATTTGATGACAAACATCGGATTAATGAGTGAATCACCTACTTTTCCGCGTATTCCATCGGTACCAAAATAATGTTGTATTGCCATAAAGTCTCCCTATGCCGCCAAAGAATTTTTATCTAAAACAGCATTCATTAATCGATTTTGCACTGCCAGACCATCACGTAGTGCACGCACATCGTGTGTTCGAATCCAATCTACACCTTGCGCAGCAGCAAATAATTCTGCACTAAGAGTTCCCGCACCTGCATTCGCTGGAGTTTGTTCTGTGATTCTTTGAATAAAAGATTTTCGAGAAACGCACACTAAAACTGGCAAATTAAATTCTTGTTTCAATGCTTTTATGTGCTGTAAAACCATCAAAGAAGCTTCAGGTTCAGAACTCAAAAAATATCCCATACCAGGATCTAAAGTAAGCCTTTCTTTTGCAACACCAGCATTCACTAAAGCATTCACTCGTTGATGAAAAAAGTGAAAAATTTTCGACAGTATCGTATTGGGATCAGTTAAAACTCGTTGAGCTGGTTTCGTTCCGTGAATATTATGCATGACAACTAATCGACAATTACTTTGGGCCAATTCGGGATAAAATTGTGGGTGCGCAAAACCTTGTACATCATTGATTATTTGAACACCTTTTGAAATAGCATAACGCTGTGTTTCTGGATGAAATGAATCCACCCCAATAGGAATTTGCATTGATAATAATCTATCTAATACAGGTTCAAGATGTTCTATTTCTTTTTCCGGTGGAGCAACTGGTGAATCAGGATGACTTGAAGATGGCCCTAAATCAATTATAGAAGCTCCCGCCTTAAATAATGATAATGCATGCGAAATTGCATTTTCTGGACTCAGAAACTGACCACCATCAGAATAAGAATCTGGCGTGATATTGACAATACCCATGATCATAGTCATTGAGCACCCACTCATCTAACTCGATGCAGCTTCAGGATTACTATCAGCACGTACTTCCGTTGTTGGCTGTGAACTATCTGATTCATTTTCATTTGGCGCAGAAGGTTGAGTGGGTGTTGTAAAATCACTCTCAATCCAATCTGCAGGTGGCCTTGCATCACGACCCGCCATAATATCTTGAATTTGTTGTTCACCTATCGTTTCAAATTTAATTAACGCTTCAGCCATCAAATGTAATTTATCAATATTTGCATTAAGAATTTTTTCTGCCAATTGATAATTACGCTCAATAATAATTCTAATTTCAGAATCAATCGCATGAGCAGTAGTATCAGAAACATTTTTATGACGTGACATTTCTCGGCCTAAAAAGACTTCGCCTTCTTCTTCACCATAAGTGAGTGGCCCTAAATTTTCCGAGAGTCCCCACTTGGTGACCATGTTACGCGCAATTTCAGTGGCTTTTTCAATATCATTGGATGCTCCGGTTGTAATATTTTTCTCACCAAAAATCAAATTCTTCGGCAATACGACCGCCAAATAATCCAGCAATTTGCGATTCCAAACGTTGTTTGGAATAGCTATAACGATCTTGCTCTGGTAAAAACATCGTGACACCCAAAGCACGTCCACGAGGAATAATCGTGACTTTATAAACAGGATCATGTTCCGTTCAACCAATATACCAACAATGGCATGTCCTGCTTCATGATAGGCTGTTAATTTTTTCTCTTCATCGTTCATCACCATGGAACGACGTTCAGCGCCCATCATAATTTTATCTTTTGCTTTTTCAAATTCATGTTGCCCTACTTTTCGTTTATTAGATCGGGCAGCAAATAAAGCGGCTTCGTTTACTAAATTTGCCAAATCAGCACCTGAAAATCCTGGTGTACCTCGCGCAATTATGTGTTGCATTTGCGTCATCACTCAGAGGCACTTTTCTCATATGTACTTTTAAAATTTGCTCACGACCACGAATATCCGGTAAGGACACAACGACTTGACGATCAAATCGACCCGGACGTAATAAAGCGGGATCTAAAACATCAGGACGGTTTGTCGCTGCGATTACAATCACACCTTCTTTACCTTCAAAACCATCCATCTCAACCAATAATTGGTTTAATGTTTGTTCACGTTCATCATGACCACCACCTAAACCTGCGCCACGATGACGACCAACAGCATCAATTTCATCGATAAAAATAATGCACGGCGCATGTTTTTTTGCTTGATCAAACATATCGCGCACGCGAGACGCACCGACACCAACAAACATTTCAACAAAGTCAGAACCTGAAATCGTAAAGAATGGAACACTTGCTTCACCGGCCACCGCTTTGGCGAGAAGAGTTTTACCTGTACCTGGAGATCCAACTAGCAAAACACCACAAGGTATTTTTCCGCCCAACTTTTGAAACTTGCCTGGATCTTTTAAGAATTCGACTAATTCTTTGACTTCATCTTTAGCTTCTTCGACACCCGCCACATCGGCAAAAGTTACTTTGACTTGATCTTCCGTCAACATTCTAGCGCGACTACGCCCAAACGCCATGGGGCCACCCTTTCCACCGCCCCCTTGCATCTGACGCATGATATAGACTAAAAAAAGAATCAACAGAACCGTTGGAAAAAGACTCACGAACAACTGCATAAACAGTCCCCGCTCAGCCGGCGCCTTACCATTCACTTCCACACCTTTTTTAACTAATTCTGTCAGAAGCGTTTGATCTTCAATTACAGGCATGTACGTATTGAACGTTTTGTGATCAGTGTAAGTACCATTAATACTGCGGTCATCGGTAATGGTCACCTTAGAGACCTGACCTTTATTAACGGCGTTCAAAAATTGGGAATAAGCAATTTTATCATTCGCGGTGTGGGGTGGATTCATATTGTTGAATACCACTACCATTATTAGGGCTATCACTGCCCATAACATCAAAGTTCGAACCATATTCATTGGCGTGCCACTCTTTCAAATAACATTAGGTAAAATAACATTATAGTCCGTCTTTCTTATATTGGAAACCTAAATCATCTCCCGGTTAGAGGATTTTGGATGTTTTGCCCACCCAATGCCCTATATCAGGGCTGTTAATTTTAAAACCGGGAGATGATTTCTTTAATATATTTAGGGGAGAGAATCACGATTCTCTCCCCTAAAACCCCTCATCGCGAAAGGAAAATCTTCTGGCTTGATCTCCACCATCTCCCGGTTAGAGGATTTTGGATGTTTTGCTCACCCAATGCCCTATATCAGGACTCTTGATTTTAACTAGCTATCCCCATTTTTTGAAGGGGCTTGGTGTAGGCAAAGGACTCGGGTTTAGTCTCAAGGTATCCGCCGTATATCGACTCGTAATCTCGACGGTACTTGTCAATTGTTTGCGAATTTCAGGCATATCCACCTTAGTTAAGGCCTCTTCCAGCACATCAAGGGCACTACTAAAGCCATGCTCTGCGCACTTCGCTAAAACCGCTGCTAGCGCCTTTCGCACACCCGACGAGGTACTGCTCGCCGTTAATACTTTCACTAACGCTTGACGCGCAGCGGGATCGTTATTGAGTAGTTTGGCGATCATTTCAAGCACATCAGCGGGCAAATTAGGTTTAAGTACTAATTGAAGCAAATCTTCAGGTATTAAATCTTGGCCTGCGCTCTCTTGAGTTTCACCACCCCTTTCAGTTTCAGTATGAACAGCCTCTTTCAATGCGTGAACAATAATCCCTTGATCAACCTCCAGCTCACCTTGAGATCGACGACGTGAAACGATCATCAACAATGCTCGTAGAATTTCATTTTCAATGGGATTAGCGACTTGACTCATTTTTTATATAGCTCTATAAGATTAAGGAATATTAATGATACCAGAAAAAATGCCTTTTTTATAGCGTATTTCGTGACAAATAAGTAATGATCTCACTATTTAGGAGTGATTTCCTGAGATGGAAACAAAGCCTTATCGCTTTCCCATTGTTCTAGTTGCTGTTGAATAGAGCCGATTTCGTTAAGACGATGACCTAACGCGGACTGACGTTGCTGAGCGAGTGCAACAACAGTTTCCATCGAGGTTGTGTTCGACACTGCGCGGCGAAAAACCACTACCTCTCCTTGTTTTTTATTACTCATAACACACTCCTATGTATTAGATCCGGGTTCAGGAGACATCCTAAAGATCGAGGCAAGAAAAATCAAGCAAAAAAACTTTTGCCAAAAAACATGATAAAAACGTAATTTTATATTGACATCATTAATCAATACCTTTAAACTTTCCTACTAGAAAACCTAAATTAATTTTTTATAAAAGAGCACTGATTATGCAAGAATCTGACAAAAATGAGAATCTGGACACCCTCAATGATAAACTAGAAAAATGTCTAGAACAAATGCAAAGAATTGTTGACGAGGCTCAGCAAGCTCAAGCATTAAAAGCGGAAGTTGTTGCCCAACCCGATCATGGAATTTTTTCACACGATGTATTTTTACAACAAGTAATACAAACCCGTAATAGTTCTGATGCTGAAACCAATCCTGTACGGAAGTATTTTCAGGGTAAAAAACATCCCCCTACAACTATTGGTCTAAGAGCTAGACTTAGAGGTGAAAAAACACCTTCACCGAAAAAACGAATTAACGAAACTGAATCATCGGATTCCCCAAACCGATTTGTTTATTGGCAATCTCCTGCTAAACCCTCATTAGAAGAACGACACAAAAAAAACCGAAAATCACCCCAAAATCTCCAAGAAAAATTTGATGCTGAACCATTAGAAGAAGCACCTCAAGCCGAGAAAAATAACTCAAAAAAACGCCCATCTGTATTGTTTAGCCTTGAATCCCAAATGGCTTCACCAAGCTCACCTTCAAGTGTATATTCACGTGGACACTCACCATCTCCTAACAAAAAGCAATCTCGAAAACCAGATTCACTATTAGGTGAATCTTCAGCTTTCAATTGGTCTCAATCTTTAGGTCTGGATTCAATACCCGCGCCCAAAATTAACTCACCTCAAAAAGAAAGCTCACCTAAAACGCAAATATTACAAAGTCAACCAAAATATGAACTGGATCCATTAGAGAAAGCTAGTTTTCTGCATAAACAACTTACGGAGTTGAATAATCAGTATAAAAAAATTATTGAGGAAGAATATAGAAAAATCACAACTTTACTAAAACATAGTCGGGCCTTATTACCTCAAAATTTAAATCTAGACGCACAAGGATCATCGCTATCTTATTGGCTGTCAGATGACTTATTTAATTTACTCTCACTTTCTTGTTTACGTGAGATAAAAGCTTTGACTACAAAAACTTATATCTCATTAGAAGAATTACAACATAAACTTAAAACTTTCGATATTCTACAGTGTGAAGATGAACAATTTGTTTCAATTTATAAACAACTTACTATAAGTATTGATAATGCGATAACTGAAGATATAAAATTTCTAAAGAGCGCCTCTAGCTCATTAGAAGCTTATGAAAATCAATCGATGTTTTTCACTCAATATTTTGAAAAGACTAAAGACGAGTCACGCTTATTAAGCCAACTCTACGAATTAGTTAAAGATTCTACGGCAGTTTATCCAGGATATTTAGAAGAGAATCCAACACTCGTGCGTAGACTGGTTGAAGGAGGGTGCAGATTTATCATCGGTATTCCTAAAGACTGTACTCGGTTACACTATCTTTCATCTATTTTCCCAAGCTTAAAACACACGCTTGTCAGTGTGACACACCAATATGAAGTTGAGAAAGCTGCTATTCAACAAACAGTTCTGCGAGCCTTTTAACAAAGGCTCACAGTTATCACTTCTCCATTAGTTCACAATTAGCATTGCACACCCCGATTATTCATGTAAAATTCAACGCCTCATGTTATTTAATTAGAGGTGGGCCTTTGATACTTGAGTAACTGGAGAAACGAGTGACTACTGAAGTTGAACTACATAAAGATGCCTTGGGCCTAGGTGAGTCCATGGTAATGGGTATTGCTGGAACAGCACCTGCTTTTAGTGCTACAGCAACAACAGCAACCTTAATTGCTGCAGTAGGCGTATTAGCCGCAGGAAGTTTATTTTATTGCGGACTCATCATGCTCGGTATTACGTTCGCTTTTATGCATTTAAATAAGATGATTACTAATGCTGGCGCTTCCTACGCGTGGGTTGGTAAAGTATTTCATCCCACTTTAGGTTTTTTAGCTGGGTGGGCACTTCTTGTCGCCTCCACTGTCTTTATGGTGTCAGGTACAATTCCAGCTGCGACAGCAACACTGATCCTTATTGCTCCCAAATTTGCCACGGCTCCCGGAGCCGTAACGTTTGTCGCCGCAGGGTGGCTTTTGGTCGTCAGCGCTATTGTCGTTAAAGGCATTAAACCAACAAGTTATACACAAGTGATAATGACAACCATCGAGGTCGGCGTTTTAGTTGCCGTAATTATCGCCTCCATTGTCCATTACAGTCACGAAGGCGCACACTTATTTACGTGGCGTTGGTTTTCATTGAGTGAATTTACTCCAACTGTTTTTGCCAGTGGTGCTCTGATTGCACTATTCTTCTTCTGGGGCTGGGATGTGACACTCAATCTCAACGAAGAAACGAGAAATGGAGAATATGTTTCTGGACGCGGCGCCTTAGCAGCCATGATTACATCATTATTATTGTTTATAGGATTCGTTGTTGCAGTTTTACTAGTGCTAAGCGACACAGAAATTCAACAATCTAGTACCAATGTCTTATTTGCCGTAGCTGAGAAATTATTTCCACATCCTTGGAGTTATTTGGCCGTTTTCGCAGTCATGCTAAGCTCAATAGGCACTCTCGAAACATCTATACTTCAATTTACACGCACAATGTATGCAAAAGCTCGAGACGGTGCTTTGCAACCTCGATACGCAATTTTACACAATAGTTGGCGAACTCCTTGGGTTGCAACGAGCGTGATTGTTGTATTGGGCTTAGCATTACTTTTTCTTTCATCCTATTTTCCATCGATTAATTTAATTATCAAAGATTCCGTCAATGCGATTGGATTTCAAGTGGCGTTCTATTATGGTTTAGCAGGTTTTGCATGTGCATGGCATTATCGCTCTGATGCAATGAAAGGCATATGGCCCTTTATTACCTTATTATTATGGCCAGCAGCCAGCGCCAGTTTCCTCGTATTTATTGCGTGCTATAGTATTCCAACTTTCGATTTTATCACGGTGCTCATTGGTATCGGTGGAATTGCTATCGGAATCATTCCAATGGTTCTCAATCGTTTACGGAATAAAGGGGTCAAATCTTGACAGAATAAATAGGTGTCAGATCTTACACCTATCTGCCTATCCTGATTATAGCTCGAGGTTATAGGATGACCGTACACAACAAGGAAATCGCTGATTTATTCAATCAATTAGCTGATTTACTCGAGATTGAAGGTGCGAATCCATTTCGAGTTCGTGCCTACCGCAACGCAGCACGCTATATTGCCGATTCTCCTCACAGTCTCGCTGAAAGAGTAAAAGCCAAAGAAGATCTTACAGAACTTCCAGGCATCGGAAAGGATCTAGCCAAAAAAATCGAAACCATCGTGACCACAGGTCACTTACCCGCATTAGAAAAAGAAGAAAAACAGGTTCCTCACGCTTTGATCGAGATGATGCGCTTGCCTGGTTTAGGTCCAAAACGCGTAAAAAAATTATTCGATATTTTACATATCAACAATCTTGAAGATTTAAAAAAAGCCGCAGAACAACACAAAATTTCTCAACTACCAAGATTCGGGATAAAAATAGAAGAAAAAATATTGACCGAATTAAAACGAATCAAAGAAACATCAAAACGATATTTACTCGCTGATGTTGAAGATATTGCCAATGAACTCACTACTTACCTAAAAGAAATTCCCGGAATCAGTGACGTAACTGTTGCGGGTAGTTACAGGCGACGTTGTGAAACAGTGGGCGATTTAGATATTTTAGTGACAAATAAAAAAGGATCTGAAGTCATTAATGCTTTTGTAAATTTCCCCAAAGTTAAAAACATTATTTCTCAAGGCACTACGCGATCCACAGTGCGTTTATCCTCAGGACTGCAAGTCGATTTACGTGTAGTGCCAAAAATTCATTATGGTGCAGCCATGCATTATTTTACTGGCTCCAAATCTCACAATATTGAATTACGCAATAGAGCGGTAAAAAAAGGCTGGAAATTTAATGAATACGGCGTTTATGAAGGTGAGAAATGCTTGGCTAGTAAAACTGAACAAGACATATACCAACTCTTTAAACTCCCCTTTATTCCACCTGAATTACGAGAAAATCGAGGTGAGTTTGAAGCTGCAGAGAAAAATCAACTGCCCCATCTGATCGAACTCTCTGACATTCGTGGGGATTTTCACGTCCACACCACTGAAACTGACGGGGCAGATACCTTAGAAGAAATGGTTCAAGCCGCTATTAAATTAGGATATGAATTCATAGCGATAACAGATCACACTCAAAACCTGAAAATGGTAAAAGGACAAGATGAAAAACGTGTATTACAACAAATCAAAAAAATTCAAAAACTAAACGATAAAGTTGCACCGTTTAAAATATTGGCAGGCGCTGAAGTTGATATTTTAAAAGATGGTCGCTTGGATTTATCTGATGATATTTTAGCACAACTAGATGTTACAGTTTGTTCAATCCACTCTCACTTTAATCTTTCAGAAAAAGAACAAACAAATCGAGTGCTCAAAGCGATGGAAAATCCTTACTTTCGTATTTTCGGACATCCTACGGGTCGATTACTAAATCAGCGAGAACCCTATTCCATTGATCTTGAAACCATCATTAAAGCAGCAAAAAAACACGGACATTATTTAGAAATTAATGCCCAACCCTCAAGAATGGATTTGGATGATCAACATTGCCGAATGGCAAAAGAGTATGGTGTAAAAGTTGTGATATCTACAGACTCTCATAGTAAAAACCAACTCGGTAACATGCAATTTGGTGTTAGCCAAGCCCGTAGAGGCTGGCTAGAAAAAGACGATGTGCTGAATACTCTGCCTCTAAAAAAGCTTCTGAAATTGTTGAAGTGTTGAAGGGGTCAAGTCTAAATTAATTGATTAATTAGTAATTAATCAATTAATTTAGACTTGACCCCTTCAATCACCTTCAATTCAAAACATACCTAATTCTAACTTTGCAACATCCGACATCTTCTTGCTGCACGGGGATCAACTTACAAAGCAAAATGTTCTAATTTAGAACTAAAATGGTCAAATATTGACAAAATCAGTTTAATAATGTATCCTTTTGCTATAGACCTAGAGGATGAGACTATGAATCTGAAAGAACTAGCACAACGCCTACGAAACGCACGAAAACAAGCTGGCATAAGCCAACAAGCTGCAGCCCATGCCATCAATGTTGCTCGAACTGCTATCACGCAAATGGAAGCAGGCAAACGTTCCGTGTCCACATTTGAACTCACCAAGCTCGCAAAGCTCTATAGACAACCTATCCCTTACTTTCTTGATGAGCATATCGACAGTAACGATACTCTTGAGGCCTTGCTATACCGCGCAGAACCTAGCCTCAATGATGTACCTGATATTAAACGTCACATTGATCATTATATTGATCTCTGCCGTGAAGGCTCGAACCTTGAGAAACTCTTGAAATATGAATCTCGAATGGGCCCGCCGATGTATTCACTTTCTCTCTCTAATCACAAAGGTGAAGCAGTACTGCAAGGAGAGTCCGTCGCTGAACAAGAACGTAAACGCATCAACTTAGGGAATGAACCTATTGGCGACGTTGCTGAGTTAATTGCCAAACAATCTATATGGGTTTCTAGCGCTAACTTACCCAACACCATCTCAGGCTTATTTTTAAATCATAATAAAACGGGCTTAATTATTTTAGTCAATGCAGCACACGTAAAATCACGCAAGCGTTTTTCGTATGCACACGAATATGCGCACGCACTACTAGATCGGACTGATCAGGTCAGAATTTCGAGCACAGCCAACAACGCTGAACTGATTGAAATCAGAGCAAATGCATTTGCTGCAGCATTCTTAATGCCCAAAGAAGCAATCTTCAATATTTTATATAGCCTAAACAAAGGAAAACCTAGCAGATCCGATCACATTATCCACGATGTTGCCAGTGAAAACACTTTTACTGTAAAAGAGCGTGCGATTCCCTACTCGCAAACAATAACCTACCAAGATGCCGCGATCATTGCGCATCACTTCGGCACAAGCTATCAAGCCGCCATTTATCGTTTACGAAATTTGAATTGCATATCACTACAAGAATGTGATCTGCTATTGAAAAAAGAAAACGATGGAAAAAATTACCTCTGCGCCCTTAATATGTTTTCAGATTTAGAAACAAACGAAGATGAAAAACTTTGGGATCGTGAGCTTCGTATTGAGTTGGTGCATTTAGCGATTGAAGCCTATAGACGAGAAGAAATTTCCCGCGGAAGAATATTAGAGCTAGGAGATCAAATTGGCATAGGAGGTAAAACTTTATATCAATTAGCGCAAGCTACTTTAGATGTATAGAAAAAATGTCACTTAAAGATAATAAAACAATTTTAATGACTGATACTTCAGTATTAATAAATTTTATCAATATAAATAGACTTGATTTACTAGGATTATTTCAGGGAACATTTTTCATTACAAACCATGTTATCTCAGAAATAACTAATGAATTCTCAGAACAACAAAAGGTACTTAATAACGCAATCGATACTAAAATACTCGATGTCATTACCGTAGATAGACCCAATGAACTTACACTATATAACGAACTGATTAAAACTGGCCGTTTAGGATCAGGAGAATGCTCAGCCATTGCCTGTGCCATAGAGAGAAATTACTCACTTGCAATGGAGGATAAGCGCGCCTGTAAACAGGCAAAAATAATGGCTCCAAATATACAAATACTCAAAACGCAAGACATTATTACTTCTCTCATTACCCAAGGGATAATCAACCTGGAAGAAGCTGATAACATCAAAGAAACGTGGGAACATAAATTTAAATTTAAGTTAAGCTTCTCTTCTTTTAAAGAATTCACTTAAAAAAGACAACTTGAATTATAAGAAATACAAACGCACTTTTTTCAAAATTAGGTTCTTTTTTTTTCAATTATCTTCAACGCCCTAATTACCTCACAACTGAAATCTGCTTAAAAACAGAACTTCCCACTCTGTTTTCTAATTTAAAAACTATGAAATATCGCCTCATTTTATCAACTCGCTTTCCCAAAGACGAAAACCACTCTTGGCCTCTTTTTCACCAACCTACTGATTGATCGTAGTCATATTCAAGTTCAGGATCACAGCCGATTTCCTGCTCGATTTGATATTCTTCCGGTGGTGCCCTTGCACGCTGCATCTTTGGTGCTTCAATTTCTTCTCCTAAGTGCGTTAATATCTTAGTGATGCTGATGGCGTCTCTAATAAAGGCAATTAACTTCATTTGTGCACCACAACCCTCACACTTTAATGGATCCACTTCGTACACCTTCGCTATTAATCTCGCCCAGGTTTTTGAGCCTATTTTCGGTTGGGACTGAAGGTTCAACTTGCTGGCGGCTGCCTCGATTATTAGATCGTTTAGTAACGCATTACTCTCTGCGGTGTCTGGCCTATAATGCTGATTAGCGAACTGGGGCACGGCATTTGCCAGCAATCGTTCGTGCTTCAGTGCATTATTATAATACTGAAGAAGAGATCAATATGCTTTGTGAAGCAATGAAGTCAATGCCAAACACATGACTTTCATCATTAGTCACATGCCCTACCCTAATTGCCTCTGCGGCAATCAGAGACTGAAGTCATGCCCACGGAGCTTGATTTTATCAGGGCCATGGTTTACAATTGATATATAAAATACAGATTTTGTAAACTTCGTTGGTTTTGTCGCATGGGAGGTTAAGGACATGTTTAGCATTCGACTACATCGGGCTCGTAAAGCAGCCGGCCTAAGTTTCCGAGCTTTAGCTCAGCTTGTTGGCTTGTCACAAACGGCCATTAAAAAGTACGAAGATGGCCGTATGATGCCATCATCAGATGTCCTTATTCGCCTATCTCGTGCACTTAATGTACGAACGGAATACTTTTTCCGACCGGAAAAACATGCGCTTGAGGGAATTGAATATCGTAAACATAGCACCTTACCTAAAAAGCGACTTGATGCTATTGAAAATGAAGTGCTTGATCATATTGAAAGACGAATTGAATTAGAAGAATTATTTCCGCAGCCACCAGTCAAAGTATTTTCTTCTGTTGATGGCCTACCAAAATTAATTTCTGATATGAATAAAATCGAGTTAGTTGCTGAGCGTGTTCGCGAAGTTTGGAAACTCGGTCTTGACCCCATACCAGATTTAATTGATATGCTTGAGACCAATGGTAT
Organism: uncultured Gammaproteobacteria bacterium; assembly: GCA_963725255.1. Lineage (GTDB taxonomy): Bacteria > Pseudomonadota > Gammaproteobacteria > JAIEPX01 > JAIEPX01 > JAIEPX01. The sequence continues at coordinate 173,074 of CAVRXV010000011.1, forward strand.
ACGAGTCTTCATGATAGATGCGGATGCTGATAATAAATTTGATGGTCTAGCAGCCAGCGTTAATGGCATGCCGATTATTGTCGTTGGACGGCATTGGCCTGGTGATCGACAACGCTTTACACTGGCACATGAACTTGGGCACCTAATACTTAAAGATCGGCTCTCAAAAGATTTAGACGAAGAAAATGCCTGCCATCGTTTTGCAGGAGCTTTCTTACTTCCACAAACTTCTCTGGTACAAGAACTTGGAAATCATCGAAATGCAATAGAACTAAAAGAGCTAGGATTATTGAAAGAAGAATTTGGATTGTCTATGGCAGCAATTTTATATCGCGCATTAGATAACAAAATAATTTCACCAAACTATCACAACAAACAATTCAAATTATTTCGAAAATTAGGGTGGAATATAACTGAACCCGGGCAAGTGTATCCAACAGAAAAAGGACATATTTTCGAGCAATTATTATTTCATGCACTAGCAGAGGATTATATTGGCGAATCAAAGGCAGCAGAATTGATGAATCTATCTTTGCAAAAATTTCGGCGCATTCGCTCTCTGGAGAGCAGCAATGCTGCTACTGATTAATGATGCCAATATTTTAATAGATGTTGAAGCGGGTGATTTGGTGACACCCATGTTCAGTCTTAATTATAAATTTGCTGTGCCTGATATTCTTTACTATGAAGAGCTGGAAGAACAACATAGCCACTTACTCGAATTGGGATTAGAAGTCCGGACATTGCCATCTGAGAGTGTTGAGCGAGTTCAGGTTCTGAGTCAGACTTACAAAAAGCCGAGCAGGAATGATCTTTTTGCATTGGCATTAGCTGAAATGGAAAAGTGCCCATTATTGACTGGAGATTCTGCACTTAGATCAGCAGCAGAGACAGAAAAAGTAGAAATAAAGGGAACAATTTGGTTAATAGAAGAGATGATCAGAAAACAAAAAATAACACGAGCTGTTGGAAGAGAATCTATTGAAAGAATGCGTAATAGTGGAAGACGCCTTCCATGGGATATTGCAGAAAGAATTTTGAATGAGGATTGAAATGTTATCTGTTGAAATCATCAATTTGATATTAAACACTATTCTGTAATTCCGGACATATCTAGGAGAGTTTGTAACATAAGACTAGTATATTTTACTTATTTCGTATCTGACCTTTTTCTCGCTATTTCCTTCCACATCGTTATCATCTGTTGAGCATACTCAGGATTATGATAAGAATTAATAGGTGTGTATTCATCTAATCTGCCTAAACACAATTTAGAAACTGGATCCCAAACTTCTAGCACTCCATTCGAGATAATTGCGTCATAAAATCGATACGTGTCTATGATCTGCAAGGCAGCATTTTTAGTGTTATCATCATGAATAATTGGTGAAGACATGGGGTCAAAAATTAGTTTTTCAGCTGGGAAATCTAAAATCAAAGTGACCTGTATTGTATTGTCCCGTGTGAGGCTAATAGTAACTTTTCCATTATTAATAGCTACTATCGTAGCAGTAAGTTTTTCAAATGCTTTATATTTTGGTCTGCCCAACACCCTTAGGCTTATCTTTGCATTGAATCGAATATCAGACGTGGATATATTTATTCCAGCCTTAAGATCAGATGATAATTTTAAGCCAAACATTTCACGAAAACCTTCTAATTCATATAAATGCTCTTTATAAATTGTTGAAAGAGTTTTAATTCCAAATTCACGTTCTATGATAACTTTGACTAACTCTATAACGATAGGCCTAATTTTATAAAAGCGTATTTCATCAATATCATTTTCAGGATCAAATGTCGTCTCCTCCATAGAAGCATGGGCGACAGCACAGCGGCAACCATGATAAATATATTCCGCTAAATCATCTTGATTTTCAGAAATTTCCTTCAGGTTGTATTTAATGTGTTCAATTTTGTTAAGTAAGAGAATATTGCTCCTTATCCAATTTTTTTGTTTATTTCCATCCGGATATTTCATATTTATTATTTTATAAAGACTTAAGACAGAATACCCTATATGGTTTATTGACAACCCTTCCCTGTAAAAAGCCAAAGCAAGTTGGTCTGAGGAATTTTTAACATTACATAATTCTGATGGTCTAAAACACAGGCTTGTTGTTCCTCGGATTTTACTACGAGGAAGGCGTATTTGATTATTGATGATCCCACCCCTGGTCCATTCTACTACACGAAGTTTTCCAGGGTAATGCCAGACAAGTGCGCTAAAGAAATTATTTAAGAGCTTTTTAGACTGTTCCATATTGTTTATTGAAGTAATGACCGCCGCGCAGGAATAAAATAATTTTGTTGATGGCAGCAATAATATTTTTTCCCCACGATATTCAACTACCGATTTTTTTTCTGGCCACCCGATGTCTTGCTCTATATTTGCAGCAATCCAGTGCCCTCTTTCTTTGCTAAAAGCATTGGCGCTTTTACCGACTAAAATTGGTACGTAACTTGGCAAATTCTTCTCCTATTGCAAATTAGAAAAAACTCATAATCAATTTATATGCCACATTAGCCGACAGTTTAGAAATGAATAGCTAATATCTTCTATGATTATAGTATGTTTTACGGTGTTTTTTCCTTATTTATTTAATGGCTGTGAGCCATACAGTTAACAAATAAATTTTTCACAGAAACATGCTATAATTAACATGTAAACCCTAGGAGACAAAAGAAAGGTGTCAGATCTAAGATTAATCCATTTATGGATTAATCTTAGATCTGACACCTTTCTTTTTCATAAAGTTAAATGAACAAAAGCCGAAAATGTAAGTAACGCTAGAAAATAGGATACACAAGCTATTCTAGGCAAGAATATTAGCAAAAAAGCGGTCTGACTGTCATTGTTTTCAATGAAATGTTGTTCTTTAATTGCTTTTGACTGTATGTTTAATTGATTTTCTGTGTCTTTTAGGTCGACCAATAAAGTAAATAGTAATAATGAAATAGATAGAATTAGAAAAAACCAGGTGAAATATAATAAACAGAAATGTGATGAATCTGGATGGACTTTAATGAATGCAAATATGAAACCTAAAGAAGCAACAGATAATGTAAGTATTGCTTGTTCAAATGAGCTACCCGCATTCATAAATCTTGTCAGGTGAGCGTTATACTGCATTTTGTAAAGATCGAGCTCTCTATCAGAAAGATTATTATTCTCGTTTTTCTTGTTTTCCATAAAGGCTACTCCACTATTTATCAGAACGTATAGGGGGAATTCGAGGAGATGCTTTTAGTATACTATGCTGTTTGTGCTGTGTCCCGATCTTTGTTTGTTGTTTTGGTGTGGTTTCATATGTATTTTCTCTGCTAGCACAGCCACAATGAAAAAATGGTAATAGCAGTATACATATAAAAACGGAGATCATTTTTAAATGCCGTAATGAGAGATTAAATATTTTCATTGGAGCAATCCCACGATGTATCTTTATTAATCATAGACTGCAATCAGAAACTTGTCAAATTAACGAAAAAGGAAATAAATTAACTTTAATGCTTATTTTATATGATATTCAGGGCTTTATTTTACTTGTTCTTTATATACTAGATTTATGTCTATGATTCATTGCTTATGGTATCTTTTGAGTTAGCCAGTTTGACAAATTCTTGAAATCTTCGTCTTTTAAACCGACAATGTTTTTTGGGATGTACATAGTGTTCGAGTTTTTTAATTTTTCTTTACTGAATTTCTGTGCATTGTTATAGTAGTTAGTTTGCGTTTTACTATCTATAATAGCTAATTGAGCTCCATTATCAATGGCACGTAATATATGCTTATTGACATGATTATCTTTGAATCCATACCCAACAATTACAATTCGTAATTTTTGTATTTCACATAGTTTTTCAAATAATAAGAAATTAGCTTGAAGTGCGTTAAAGCTGCTTATTTTTCCGGTTTTTTTTGTTCCAGAGATTAATACTTCTTTACCTTCACTATGACACCAGTTAGCTGAGCCATGTAGTTTTATGTAGTTTGTTTGAGATAATATCGGTTTATTATCATCTTGGTATTTAATGACTTGAATAAAGTTTTCGAAATTGTAGTCCTTGGGATATTGTATACAGTAGTTTCCACCCCACTTTGATCCAATTACATCTGCCATGCAGTAATTTGTGAAGGGGAAATTTAGTCCGAAGCATTTTGTAATAGTTTCTTTATCTGAATGAGGTTTGTTGTTCGGATTTTGCGCGGATTTTAGAATATAGTATCTCTCAATCACGAGATCTTGATTAAGTGTTAATATAAAATTATATTTATTTTCAGATTGAAACAACTTTAAAAGCTTGAGGTGGTTGTCATCGGATATTTTTGAGAAAATAGTCTTGTCAATATTTTTAAATATATTGAGTATTGCTGTCTCTAGGTATTTCGAATCTTCGTGTGTTGTTGCATTATCGAAAGCAGCTTCATAGTCGCAATCGTTATCTTGTATTAGCTTCCTAATATTTTGTGATATATTGGTCATGTTAAAAATTTGTGTAGCAATTTCGTTTGCTAATGGAGCCCCAAGGTCTTTTGAAAACCCTGCTCCAGTCAATAATATACTTGTGTTTGAATTTTTTTTAAAGTCATCAGGTAAAACGATAGACAGGTCCATACTTTGCCTCTGAAGTAAAATAGTAACACTTTTATATTATAGCATATATAGATAGTTACTCATCCTTCTATCAAGTAAACAAGATGGGTAATTTAAGAGTTTAGGTATCTTATACGGAATAAAGTTACGTCTAAGATATGCTAGGGTTCAATGACAGACTTGGTTGCAATTATTATCTAGTTGATTTTTTTTGGTTAGTACTGTATACCATTGCAAATATGTGGTAATTAAAGAGGGTTTCAAATGAAAAAAGGATTTGAGAGAGCATCTTTTGATATCAATGCTGATGATTCCTCAGATGAGGAGACTACAGAATCATCTCGTCAGAGCTTTTCAGACTTAGGTAATTTTGAAAGATTTTGGAATGAATCCGATTTAAATACTACAGACACGGATGATGTTAACGACGATGAACTGACACATTTACGATGCTCATTTATACTTCATCAGCTTGGTGTTAGTTTATTATATAATTCAAAAGCAAATGCTCAGTATTATGAATTGAAACGACGATACTTAAGTGGATCAAAAGTCACTAGTCAAGTATCAAAACCAAATATGGATACATTACAACATTGGGTTTATTTAACAATACAGTCATTATTGAAAAAAACTTTTGGTTTTAGATTAAAACAGCAAGCACTTGATCGAATCGTTGATGAGCTATTAGCAAAATTGAGTGATGAATTTATTTCTTTCTCTAAGGAATTAGCCGTTCATTTGAGAGACATATTAAGATACAACCAGGACAGTCAATTACCAGAAAAAATCAAAGAACTATTTAGGGTATTCTTTCAAAAAGTGTCTGATTTTTCTGAAAGCATAGAAATTGAACGAGGAGACTTTGTAGAAGACCAGCATGATTGGACTAAACATGTAGGTGGTTGCAATAGTGTAATCGCTAATATTGCACTTGATGATATTATTTCACTTATGTGTAATTACGGTTTGTTAGATAAAACGGTTGTGCCCAACTCTCCGGAGAGAGGAACAAAGTTAAGGGCAGCAAAAAATGATCATGATATTCCTTATGAAGATGATCCTGTAACTGAGCTGATCGTCGAAATATATCCTAATTTTCGTGGAGGTACTAATGTCAGGCAGCAATGCAAAAAAGAAGAAACATGGAGAAGAATATTAAAGGCATACGTAGATGCGCAAATAATGCATGTGCACGATCTATCACTGGATGATATGCTGGTAGATGTCATCGGCGAATATCTGGCAAAGCATTTTTATTATATTGAACAAGCAAAATTTGACTATGACCCTTTGACAATATTCACACGCTTTTTTTTAAGTGAATTCCATATCATACAGAAAAAGTATTATTTTAGAATTGATCGCATGGTCCTACCTGATAGTTCAGTTCATCGAATAAATAACCCAAACGAATTTTTTTCTACAATTCGTCTTAATATGCGCTCACAGAAACGAAAAGTGGCTCAAAGCACTGAAGACTCAAAATTTTGCCAACAGCTTCCTACAGATTGCTGCTATAGTAGTTTCTTTTTTGATAGGTATGATTCCAGACATGCTGGTCTAATTAGGCGACAAATTACAGCTGATAATAAGGCCCATGTATTGTCTTTTCGTGATAAAGAAGACCAGATTGGAAATTATCAGGCTATATATAAGGAAATTTTTGATCTGAGACAAAGCATAAATAAAACGATGATTCTAGATGGTGAAGTATTTAACAATCGTAGTGAACAGCAAATTTTCAAAGATAGTCATTTTGCTGAGATTATAAGAAGAATGATCAAAGGAGATAATATAGATGATGTTTTAGCACCGTTACAATTAATTCCAGCGCATCGTCAATCCCTGATTAAGCTGGCAATAAACTTTACAACGCTGTTTTTTGGTATTGAGTGTGAACGCAATCCCGCCTCATTCATAACTCATCAGATGATATTAGATTTAGTTATAGGGGGGATGTCTTGGAAAACGGTGTTAACCCAATATAACTTTGACGATGGATTTGGAGGAGGACTCGCTGCCATGACATTGAAAGATGCTGATGTAGTTAAGAGCTCTAGATCATTACAATCAATGTTTGGTAATTACACGGTTGTACCGTATGTATACAAAGGTCAGGCACAAAAAAGCAAAGATAAAGCATTATGGCTATTATTAATCAAGCGTCAATATGAACTTGTTAACAGATGGTTGGATCTTCAGGAACAGTGTTTTGAGCAATCAACTGAGACAGATGAATTCATGAAGTGGATTACTGATAAATTTGAAACATGGTACCATTTAAATGTTGACGATGTTCATCATGAAGTTACCAATAAAGTTTAATAAGATATAAAATAAATTAGAAAGTAATTATAAGAAATACAAACGCACTTTTTTCAAAATTAGGTTCTTTTTTTTTCAATTATCTTCAACGCCCTAATTACCTCACAACTGAAATCTGCTTAAAAACAGAACTTCCCACTCTGTTTTCTAATTTAAAAACTATGAAATATCGCCTCATTTTATCAACTCGCTTTCCCAAAGACGAAAACCACTCTTGGCCTCTTTTTCACCAACCTACTGATTGATCGTAGTCATATTCAAGTTCAGGATCACAGCCGATTTCCTGCTCGATTTGATATTCTTCCGGTGGTGCCCTTGCACGCTGCATCTTTGGTGCTTCAATTTCTTCTCCTAAGTGCGTTAATATCTTAGTGATGCTGATGGCGTCTCTAATAAAGGCAATTAACTTCATTTGTGCACCACAACCCTCACACTTTAATGGATCCACTTCGTACACCTTCGCTATTAATCTCGCCCAGGTTTTTGAGCCTATTTTCGGTTGGGACTGAAGGTTCAACTTGCTGGCGGCTGCCTCGATTATTAGATCGTTTAGTAACGCATTACTCTCTGCGGTGTCTGGCCTATAATGCTGATTAGCGAACTGGGTTACCTTAGTGCGTTGTTTTGAATTCGGTGCCAAAACTCCATGGTAGTGATGGCGATGTCGGTGCGGTGGTGGAATAAGTTTGGCAAGATTGTCGAACAACTCTGTAGCCGTGAGAATCAGCGGGGACTCCGCTTTTTGTGAAGGCTTGTTCACATCATATTGCAGCCGTGTCCTGTCCGCGGATTCTGCTTTCTCGGAAATCAGGGTTAATTTCTCACCCGAAAATGCCGGTCTAGAACAATAGCGTATCAACCTTTCTGCGCCTCGGCGATTGCTCTCTTCGATAGCCACATCAGCATTAACTGAAAACCCGCCATTACTTTTCCAGCTCTTTATATTTTCAAATTGCTCTTCCGTCAATATCGCTCGCCGCTTAAATAAACTTAATACTCGTTTGCGTACTCGAGCCTCAACTTGATCTGAATCTTCTTTGCCTAAGTTATAAACATCTGCAAACTGCAATGTGCCTTTCTCATCAGAATAAAACACACCATCAAGCACCACACAATGAAAATGGATGTGCAAATTTAATCGCGAACCAAAGCGCTGAATAAAACTCACCGCACCTAATCTGGCATCTTCAGTAATTCCATCGCAGTATTTTTTTAGTTGTTTTTCTATTTCATCGATGAAGATCCTTAATACCTGACTCGCTAACGGTGCGTCTTTTCTGAGGTGATAACGCAGCCATTTTGGGACCGACAAGACCCATTGTCGCAACGGTAATTTGGGGAGAACCTCCTCGAGAAGATGCAGTGTGATGAAGATCATGTGCTTAGTGTTGCAGGAGGGACAAACTCCACGTTTTTTACAGCTAAAGGCCACAATAAAATCACCACGGCAGTTTGCACAATAGGTTCTAGCGAAACCGTGGGCGAGAATGCCACATTTAAAATAGCCTTTAAATTCTCGCTCCACGTATTCTGGAAGCTCTTCATCATGCCTTAAAGAATAATTGCCTGACCACTCTAAAAAAGTGTTTTGTACGACCTGATAGAGGACTGTCTTCTGCGGATTACGGCGCTTATAGATAGGTGAGGGAATGCAGTTCAAGAGAGGAGTTCCTACTGAACAAGAAGTGGTTATTTCGTTCAGAAAGGATGATCCGTGCCGAAAATGTCGCCAATACAGGCGAATTACGCAATTGCTTTTGTGGCTTTTTTATAATGACTGGGTACTTTGTTGGTTGTCAGGCAGATGTGGAAGCTACAAAAATGTCTAGAAGAAATGAATCGCATTGTCGCTGAAGCACAAAATGGTAATTACTTCACGCGCCTCACATGGATTTATTATGCACAGAACCTACAATTATCCAGGTTCCGTACAAGAACTCATCTCCGCCGGTTTCATCCCTGCACGCCAATACGATGGACTCAAAGCCCGACTCATCACCATCCTTGCTCTCTGGAACAACCAAAAAATCGACGCAGCATTATTCAATAACTAAAATCCTTCTTACTGGGTGATTTTTTCATAAATATTGACTTTACCAGCAAATATCCCAATTTTTGACCTTTCATGGCTTACTAATCAGCATCATAATCACGAATTAGTGATCCAAATCCACAACTATGTCAAGAATTAGTGACACTAATCCTTGACGTAGTTGTGGAATTAGACTATCATATAACAATAGTAGGAGCTACATGCATGTTTAATCGTTACTTGAAACTTAACCTCCCAGAGGGGCAGTCTGCATTCTTATGGGGAGCCCGAAAGACCGGTAAATCAACCTATTTGAAAATGCTCTATCCGGAATCTCGCTACTACGACTTCCTACAAACCGATACCTTGATAACCTACATTCAAGCACCCTATCTCTTACGCCAGGAGGTGTTAGCCCTTAGTCAAGAACAATTAAAATTACCGATTATTTTGGATGAAGTACAAAAAGTTCCTATGATTTTAGATGAAGTGCATTGGTTAATTGAAAACACCCAAGCTTATTTTATTTTATGCGGTTCAAGTGCTCGAAAATTAAAAAGGGGGGCAGCCAATATGCTCGGCGGGCGAGCATGGAGATATACTTTTTATCCACTTACATTTATTGAAATTCCTGATTTTGATTTGTTAAGGGCATTAAATCATGGGCTTATTCCAACTCATTACTCAAAACAGTCTGTACACAAAGATATACAAGCCTATGTCTTAAATTATTTAAAAGAAGAAATTCAAGATGAAGGATTGACTCGTAACTTACCAGCTTTTTCGCGATTTCTCGATGCAATTTCGTATACACATGGCCAGCAAGTGAACTATTCTAATATAGCTAGAGATTGCGGCGTCAGTGCAAGTACCGTGAAAGGATATTTTCAAATTCTCATTGATACGTTAATTGGGTATGAGATTATGCCATTCACTAAAAAAGTCGCGCGTGACATTATCACAGCGATGCCAAAATTTTATCTATTTGATATTGCCATTGTTAATTATCTTGCAAATCGACCAATCAATGAATTAAAAGGAATCGCTGCAGGTGACGCATTTGAACATTATATATTCATGGAATTAACTGCATACATTGGATTAAATGACATCAATACCCAAATAAATTACTGGAGAACAAAAACAGGACTAGAAGTTGATTTTATCCTGAACCGCGGCGAAATTGCCATTGAAGTGAAAATCAACGACAGGGTTCAAACTGATAAAATAAAAGGATTAATTGCCTTTTCACAAGAACACAAACCAAAAAAAGCCATCGTTGTTAGCCTTGACAAATATCCAAGAAAAATAAATATTGAAGATGGAACTGATATCACAATCTTACCTTGGCGAGACTTTTTAAAACAACTATGGAACAAAGAAATTTTTTAATACAACGTATATTTTTGCCACAGCAATATTTCGTCAGGTATGGCTAAAGCATACCTAATTCTAGTTTCGCGACATCTGACATCTTCTCGCGGCTCCAAGGGGGATCAAAAACCATTTCGACTTCAACCGTTTTCACGCGTGGAGCCGCTAAAACTTTACGTTTCACATCATCTGCAATGGTAGGACCCATTCCACAACCCGGCGCGGTTAGTGTCATTTTAATATGAACATGAAATTCGTTAGTACCTAATGGAAGAATTTCGCACTGATATATAAGACCTAAATCTACAATATTAACGGGAATTTCTGGGTCATAGCATTTTTTCATTTGCTTCCAAATTAATTCTTCAAGTGTCATTTCTTCCAAAATTGATTCTGGAATTTCAGTTTCTTGTTGTAATCCTAAAGCATCCGCATCATTAGCATCTATACGCGCTAAATTACCATAGATGTTGACAGTAAACGAGCCACCTAAAGATTGAGTAATTTTGACTTCGGTTCCAGCTTGCAAAAAAATTCGCGCACCTGATGGGATGAGCAAAGCATCTACATCGCGACGCAAAATAATGATATTTTCTGGTTGATCACTCTTTTGATTTGACATTGAAACTCTCACCACAACCACAAAGACTTTCTACATTAGGATTATTAAATACCATTTGAGTAAACCCCAAACCCTTTTCTTCAATATCGACTACTGTTCCGCGAATAGCATCAATGCATTCAGGATCCAGAAAAATTTTAAATGATGTATTCAAAGGCACTTCAATATCACCAATTTGAGGTTCAGCTACAATTTCGGGCTTATAAGTCCAACCCGTGCACCCAGTACGTTTGATCGTTAATCGAAAATGCTGACCTGCCCCACCATTCTTAATCCCCTTCTCAATATGCATAATCGCCTTTGAAGTGAGATCGAGTAAAATTTCATTTTCCACAATAACCTCTCTATTCAGTTGATACCGGTGAATTTTCTCGCGACAATGCGGCATTTAACGTATGCCAGGCTAATGTCGCACATTTAACGCGAGCAGGAAATTCTGCCACACCCGATAAAACAGATAATTTCCCCAATTTTTCCGGTTCGTTACATTGCCCCGTTAAAAGCTGGTGAACATTTTGGAATATTTCATGAGCCTCTTCCACATTTTTTCCTCGAAGCATTTCTGTCATCAAAGAAGCTGACGCAATCGAAATAGCGCAACCACTTCCAACAAATTGTGCTTCTTGAATCACATCATCCACAACGTTAACCGTTAAATTTAATTTATCACCACATAAAGGATTAAAACCTACATGACAATGAGTCGCATTTTCCAAAACACCTTGATTTCGTGGGTGGCGACCGTGATCAATAATCACCTGTTGATATAATTCTCGTAACGCTGACATTAGCCTAACATCCTCCGAACTTCATGAAGCCCTTCAATTAATCGGTCTATTTCAGAAAACGTATTATAAAATGCAAACGAAGCTCGCACTGTTGCACTCAACCCGAAACGCTCTATCAAAGGCATTGCACAGTGATGTCCAGCACGAACGGCAATACCATGATGATCTAATATTGTTCCAATATCATGAGGATGAATAGTACCCAGTATAAATGAAATAACAGGTGCTTTATTTTCAGCCTCTCCGATAATTCGTAAGTCATCAACCGACAAGAGTTTTTCCGTTGCATAGGCTAATAATTCTTGCTCATATTTATTAACACAAGAAAGATCCAATGCATTTAAATAATCTATTGCAGCACCCAGTCCTATCACACCTGCAATATTAGGTGTGCCAGCTTCAAATTTATGAGGCAAATCATTGTATGTTGAATGTGTAAATGTAACCACACGAATCATTTCACCACCGCCCTGATAAGGTGGCATCGCGTTTAACAAACTTTCTTTGGCGTATAAAACACCAACGCCAGTAGGACCATATAGTTTATGTCCAGAAAAAACATAAAAATCACAGTCTAATTCTTGTACATCGATTTTTTCATGAGGTACTGCTTGAGCGCCATCAATTAAAATAGGAACTCCAAAACGATGAGCCGTCGATATCATAGTTTTTATGGGGTTAATAGTACCAATCGCATTCGACACATGAGTTAAAGCGATCAATTTTGTACGAAGGTTAATTAAATTCTCAAAGGAATTCAAGTCTAATTCGCCATTCTCAAAAACAGGAATAATCTTTAATGTGGCTCCTTTTTGCTCACATAATAATTGCCATGGCACAATATTCGCATGATGCTCTAAGGAACTAATAATAATTTCATCGCCTTGAGAAATTTTCAATTGACCGAAACTACTTGCGACTAAATTAATCGCCTCAGTTGCACCTCGTACAAATACAATCTCACGTACACTTTTAGCATTGATAAATTGCCTAACTTTCTCACGGGTATTTTCATAAGCTTGAGTAGCTCGATCACTCAATGTATGAATGCCTCTATGAATATTCGCGTTGATGGTTTCATAAAAGTCTTTTTCAATTTGAATGACTGAACGCGGTTTTTGTGTGGTAGCCGCATTATCAAAATACACTAACGGATGTCCATGAATTTTCTGATGAAGCAGTGGAAAATCTTTTCTTATAGAATCAACATCAAAATCAGTACTAGAATTTTCTTTAATTTTAGTGGCAACAGTGCTCATTTACCATGCCCTCCGTTTATTGTAGCTAATTTAGCTTCGATAATGGGCATAATTAATGCTTCAATATCAGGCGTTAACTCCTCGAGTTGATCGTTAACAAATGCGTGTAACAACATTTCTTTAGCTTGTTCAACACTGATCCCTCTGGATTGTAAATAGAAAAGTTGTCCTGGATCAATCTGGCCCACGCTAGCTCCGTGACTACACTTAACATCGTCGGTATAAATTTCTAATTCAGGACGAGTGTCAATTTCTGCGTTAGATGATAAAAGTAAATTACGGCTTTGTTGGTGAGCAACTGCTTGTTGGCCTGTCGCTTTTACTATCACTTTTCCGTTGTATATCGCACGTGCTTTATCGTTTGCAATAGCTTTAAATTGTTGTTCACTAACACAACTTCTTGCTTCATGATTCATGGTAACGTGATAATCACTGTGTTGAGCCCCGTTCACAATACTCAATCCTCGACAAGAACTACGCGCTTTTTCACCCAACAAATTGACCTGCCATGCTTGCCGCTGTAATTTAGCACCTATAGAGAAACTATTGCCGCAATAAACCGAATGAGCTAATTGTTCGACTAGCGTATCACTGATATGCGTCGCATTAATGCCTTCATTTTGACTTTGAATATGATTCAGCTGAGACTGCTCATCGAGCTCAATTTGAGTCACTCTTTGTTGCCAATACGGTGCATCACTCTCACTGCTAAAATGTTCCATAATCGTCACACGACTTCGTTTCCCACAAAAAATTAAATTACGAAACACTTCAATATCAATACCAGAATCGCTCGTGTGATAGTGAATCATTATCGGTTTATCGATTACGATGTCATCAGGAATAAAAATAAACACGCCATTTTTCCAAAGACTTGTGTTAAAATTCAAAAGTCCCAAAGAGCTCGTTTGATATTTTGATAACGCTTTTTTAACACAGTCAGCATGTGTTACGAGCGCTGATCGAAGATCGCTTACAATAACCCCCTCTGGCAAATCGGTAGGTGAAAATGAGAGTGTCTCTGATGTGAACTGAGTGTGTGTATTGTTTTGAGGCGGCAATTGGTTCAAAGCACTAATATCAGTATATTTCCACGCTTCATGCTGTCTCGTTGGAAGTCCATGACGTAAAAATGCCTGCCATTGTTGTTGGCGCAAGTCTTTAATCCAGGGCAAGGTTACTCCTGGTAATTGTGACGTTAGTGTATCAATATCGTTATTTTGCCAATTCACACTCTTTCTCCACTAAACTGATTCTTCGACTAACCAACCATAACCTTTTTCTTCTAATTCTAGTGCCAGTTCTTTACCACCCGATTTTATGATCCGGCCATTTGCTAACACATGTACAAAATCGGGCACAATAAAATCAAGCAATCGCTGATAGTGCGTTACCACAATAAAAGATCGAGATGAATCTCGAAGACTATTAACACCTTTGGCGACAGCTTGTAATGCATCAATATCTAATCCAGAATCGGTTTCATCCAAAATAGCCAACTTTGGTTCGAGTACCATCATTTGTAAAACTTCATTTCGTTTTTTTTCACCACCTGAAAATCCGTGATTTACTGCACGTTGTAAAAACGCTTCATCCATTCCCAAGTCTTGTAATTTTGCTCGAACAAATTGTATGAAATCTATAGCGTCGTATTCAGATTGTCCTCGTGCACGTCGAATACTGTTTAGCGCGCTTTTCAAAAAATACATATTATTCACGCCTGGCAACTCAACTGGATATTGAAAAGCTAAAAATAGACCTTTAATAGCTCGTTCTTCAGGAGACAGCGTTAATAAGTCAGCCTCTTCAAATTTGACGGTTCCCGCTGTAATATCATAATCGTCACGCCCTGCTAACACATTTGCAAGCGTACTTTTTCCTGAGCCGTTAGGCCCCATAATCGCATGTATTTCTCCAGGTTTTACTTCAAGATCGATACCTTGCAAAATAACGGATTTACCTTTAACACTCACTTGTAAATTTTCTATCTTTAGCATCTTTACTCTCTCTCTATCAATAAAATTCTCATATCAACCCACAGCCCCTTCCAAACTGACTTCCATCAGTTTTTGAGCTTCAACAGCAAATTCCAGTGGGAGTTCATTAAATACTTGTTTACAAAAACCATTCACAATCAATGAAATTGCATCTTCTTCTCGCAGCCCACGTTGTTGACAATAAAAAAGCTGATCTTCTCCAATGCGAGATGTAGAAGCTTCATGCTCAACTTGCGCAGAGCTGTTTTTGACTTCAATATAAGGAAAAGTATGAGCGCCACATTTATCACCAATCAACAAAGAATCACATTGTGTATAATTACGCGCATTTTGAGCTGTAGGTGCAACTCGCACTAAACCACGATAAGCATTTTGGCCACGTCCAGCCGAAATTCCCTTCGAAATTATAGTGCTTTTTGTATTTTTTCCCATATGAATCATTTTAGTGCCAGTATCTGCTTGTTGATAATGATTCGTCAATGCAACAGAATAAAACTCACCAACTGAATCATCTCCTTGCAAAATAACACTGGGATATTTCCAAGTGATTGCAGAACCTGTTTCAATTTGAGTCCATGAAATTTTTGATCGCGCCCCACGACATGCACCGCGTTTAGTTACAAAATTATAGATACCGCCTTTACCATTTTCATCACCAGGATACCAATTTTGTACCGTTGAATATTTTATTTGTGCGTCTTCCAGTGCCACTAACTCCACAACAGCAGCATGTAACTGATTTTCGTCACGCATCGGTGCAGTACAACCTTCTAAATAGCTCACATAGCTACCTTCTTCTGCAATAATTAATGTGCGTTCAAATTGCCCGGTATTTGCCGCATTAATTCGAAAATAAGTGGAGAGCTCCATCGGACAACGCACACCTTTAGGAATATAGACAAAAGATCCATCACTAAAAACCGCAGAATTTAATGCAGCATAAAAATTATCTCGATAAGGAACTACTGTCCCTAAATATTTTTTTACAAGCTCAGGATGATCTCTAGCGGCTTCAGAAAAAGAACAAAAAATTACACCCGCTTTTGCCAATTTTTCTTTAAATGTTGTAGCGACAGAAACACTATCAAAAACAGCATCTACGGCCACACCTGCTAAACGAGCTCGTTCATGCAATGGGACCCCAAGTTTTTCGTAAGTTTCAAGTAATTTAGGATCAACTTCATCCAAGCTTTTAGGTCTGTCACTATCTGATTTAGGTGCTGAATAATAAGCGATCGATTGAAAATCAATAGTCGGAAATTTTACAAAAGCCCAATCTGGTGGTGTCATTGTTAACCAATAACGATAAGCCTGTAACCGCCATTCCAACATAAAATCTGGTTCATTTTTTTTCGAAGAGATCAGTCGAATTACCTCTTCGTTTAAACCCGGCGGAATAGTATCAGAGGCAATATCGGTTATAAAACCATGTTCGTATGATTTTTGTACTGCGGCTACTAATACCGCATTTTTCTCGGTACTCATACCAAAGCCTCCACGCCAATATTTTTCAAAACGGGGTGTTGCATCGGTAAGGGCCTGCACATTTCAGCTAACGTAATTTTATTGAGCACACCCAATACAGCTCGATTCACCAATTGCCAATTACTGCGCAAAGCACAAAGCGGCTCATGAGCACAGTGCCCTGTCATAGCACTACATTCAGTCAGCCCAATCGGGCCATCCAATGCCAAAATAATGTCGACCACTGTGATCTCAGAGGCTGATCGTGCCAATCGATATCCCCCTTTTACCCCTCGCAAGGATTCTACCAACCCACCGCCTACCAACAGTTTGAGCACCTTACTAACAGTCGGGAGGGCTACCTTGACCTGCGCAGAAATACCCCGAGCACTTGCATGACCGCTTGTATCTTGAGCCAAACAGCTCATGACGATAAGGCCGTAATCCGCTAATTTACTGAGTTTGAGCATAACATTCCTCAACTTCTTTAGTTAAGAATATAGTACCAAATCTGTACGATATTGCAACTTTTGATGCCTAATAAACCTAGATTCTGCAGTTGAAATCGTAGAGAGAGACCCTAAGATGCTGAATCTAGGATAATAAGACCCGTCCCAGTGCAAACTATCCCAAAATGGTTTAACATGAGGGTATGGAACAAAAACCTGTACTTTTTAGCGGAATTCAACCCACCGGCAACTTGATGATCGGTAACTATATTGGCGCCATTAAAAATTGGGTTGGTCGCCAAGATGAGCATGACTGCATTTTCGCGTTGGTTGATTTACACGCCATGACTGTTCGTCAAAATCCTGTAGAATTTCGTACGCGATGTTATGAATTACTTTCGTTGTATATCGCATGCGGTTTGGATCCTAAAAAAAGTTTGATTATTGCACAATCTCATGTCCCAGAACACACAGAATTAGCCTGGATTTTAAACTGTTTTACGTTCATGGGCGAATTAAAGCGCATGACACAATTCAAAGATAAATCCAAAAAAAATGCTGATAATATCAATGCCGGTCTTTTTGATTATCCGGTATTAATGGCAGCCGATATTCTTTTATATCGCACTAATCTCGTCCCAGTTGGAGGCGATCAGAAACAACACCTCGAATTAACACGTGATTTAGCGATTCGCTTCAACAATCTTTATCCTGACACTTTTACTGTACCTGAACCCTATATTCCTAAAAAATCTGCAGGCGGACGCATAATGGGACTGCAAGATCCTACAGTAAAAATGTCAAAAACCGATACCAACGAACAAAATTATGTTGCGCTATTAGATTCACCCGATGTCATTGTGAAAAAAATTAAACGCGCAGTTACAGACTCAGGAAGCGAAATCCGAATGGGTGAAGACAAACCCGGCGTCAGTAATTTATTGACACTCCTATCAGCCATCACCGAGCAACCAATTCACGCTTTAGAACAGCACTACATTGGTAAAGGTTACGGGCAATTCAAACAAGACGTTGCTGATGCGGTGGTTGATTTCCTCAGTCCCATCCAAACGCGTTATCAACAAATTAGAGCTGATGAGGCAAAATTGCAGCAACAATTACATGAGGCTGCCTTAAAAGCGCGCAAAATTGCACAAAAAACATTAAATCGTGTTTACGATGTTCTAGGTTTCATTCCACGATAAATCACAAATCAGCATCTCCCGGTTAAGGATTTTCCTTAGCCTGGAATTGCCATCTCAATTTTATTTCGCATGTCGCGTGACAACAATTAAAATACTATGTAAACTCGATGGGTTTGCCAAGGGACTACACGGTATGGAAAGGACTTATCTATTTTACGACATTGAGACTACGGGTCTAAACAAAGCCTTCGATCAGGTTTTGCAGTTCGCTGCTATCCGCACTGATAAAGCTCTCAATGAAATTGAGCGTCATCACTTTCACGTTCGATTAAATCCTGATGTTGTACCTAGTCCTCACGCCATCATAATCCATGGACTATCATTAGGAGATCTTAACCATGGCATCAGTGAAGCGGAAGCAATAACAAAAATTCACGATCTCATGAACACTCCCGGAACTATTAGCCTCGGTTATAATACATTGGGATTTGACGACGAATTCTTACGATTTTCTTTTTATCGCAATTTATTACCCCCCTATAATCATCAATATGCTAACCAATGTGGGCGCATGGATATTTATCCTATCGCTACTCTTTATTTTTTATTCAATAATCAATCGATACAGTGGCCTTGCATTAACGGAGTCCCCACTCTAAAACTCGAACACATCAATGCTGCAAATAATTTTGTGGCTGGCCCTGCTCACGATGCAATGGTCGATGTCTGCGCCACTGTAGAAATTGCCAAACATTTTAAAGCGGATTCGGAAATATGGGATTATGTTATTGGTTATTTTGACAAAGAAACAGACTCAACAAGAATGGGAAAGCTACCTGTAGTTTTTAATATTCAGCAACAAAGTTTCAGAGCAGGCATTTTAATTGATGGGATTTTTGGAGCAAAACAATATTATCAGTCCTATGTAATTTCCCTAGGACGTCATAATCATTACAAAAATCAAACACTGTGGCTGCGTTTAGATCATCTAAATTTCTCTGATCTCACAAACGAAGAAATTAAAGAACAAACGTGGGTAATCAATAAAAAACCCGGAGAAAATGGCATTTTACTTCCACCATCAGAACGATTTACACGCTATCTCACTCCAGAAAGACTCGAACAAATTTCAAAAAACCGTCAATTTTTAATTGAACATCCCGATTTGATGCTCGAACTTGCACGCAATCATCGTGACTACACCCATCCAAAAATCCCTAATCTAGATGAAAGTGCCGCCTTATATCAAAATGGATTTTTACTTCCTCACGAAATACAATTATGCACTGAATTTCGTGCGCGCGATATTGATGGAAAAATTGCACTGCTCAATGATTTTCATAATCCGTGCTTACAATCATTGGCGATACGTTATATTGGACGTCTGCATCCTGAAAAATTACCTCCTCAGTATCAGCGAATTTACGGCGAATATCTAGCCAAAGTGAATCCACAAGACCCCGAAGAAGCCATGATTGATTATCGTAGGCAACATCGACTGACACCTCACAATGCGCTTCTAGAAATTAGTGCCATTCAATCCGATTCTGAATTAACTGCAAGACAACAAGAATTATTATTAAGCCTGAAAAATTATATTGTTAACCAATTTAATATTCAGTCTGCAATTCCAACGTAGGGGTCAAATCTCCATTTGCCCATTTGCCTAGACAAAAGTGCCAAATAGGCAAATGGAGATTTGACCCCTTAAATATATTTAATTATTGAGGAAAACAAATAGCGCTGAAATCAAGGCCTTTTTTACGTATTCCATCAATTATTATTGGCAAAGCGTTCACAGTGTTTTTACGATTTGAATAGCCGTCATGTAATAGAATCACCTGACCAGTATGAGCATTATCGATAACTCGTTGAGCTATTTTAGCATCACTTAATTTTTGTTGATCTAAAGAATTAAATCCATTGGGCACTAGCAGTAATTGATGAGCGGATGCATAGTCTTCGACATGTTTATTCATCACCCCATAAGGTGGCCGCAAACAAACAGGTGATTTACCAATGAGTCTCTGAACAAGATCCCGTGAACCAACAACTTCATGATTCAGCTCCGAGGCATTTAATCGAGTCAACTTTGGATGAGTCATTGCATGAAGCCCTACCGCATGCCCTTCCGCTACCATGCGATCAAGTATTTGTGGAAATTGTTTTGCTAACGGACCTACTACAAAAAAAGTCGCCTTAATATTATTTTTTTTCAGAATATCTAAAATTTGAGGAGTATAAATCGGTGATGGTCCATCATCAAACGTTAAAGCAACAGTGCCAGGCTGTGCCACCGTCTGCACTATGGATAAATTATTTGCAAAACTGGGTACACAACAAAACATTAACAACATAGACAACAACATGCTTGTTGGTTTAAGACGGCTCATAAGCAACTCCCTGGTTTAGTGCTCTATTATACCTAATTCTGGATTTTGAGCTATAATTAAAAGTAGGTGAAATGCACCTTAAAAGTAGGGAGGTTTACTATGCGTAGAGTCCTTTTCTTGATTACAGGTATTTTACTTGCAATGTCACTGTGCACAGTTGCTGACGCCAGAGTGCATGCGACTATTCGTGTCTGGGGTGGGCCACCCGTGTATTATAACACGTATTATTACCCTAGTTATCCATCCTATTATTATCCGAATCAATATGGTTATCCGTATTGGAATGGTAATGGGTACTACTATTATCCACGGCATAGGTACCATGGTTTTCGTCATCACGGACATCATGGACATTGGTAAATACTAAAGTTGACTGGTTGAAAGCTTAGGGGCTCAGGCCCTCAGAAATGACAATTTATAGGCTTGTCATATATGAAGACCTGACCCCTAAAATTATGGTAAAATGAAAAGATACAATCAAAGAAAACACAGGAATATACAATGGCAACCAACCAATTTTCATTATTAAAAACGCGACGATTCTTACCTTTGTTTATCACCCAGTTTCTGGGTGCATTTAATGATAATATTTTTAAAAATGCAATGGTGATTCTTATTACGTATCAAATTGCCGAAGCCGCCGGTTTGAATGCTCAAATGATGGTCACAGCGGCAGCAGGAATATTTATTTTACCATTCTTCTTATTTTCTGCCACAGCGGGCCAATTGGCTGATAAAATTGAAAAATCAAAATTAATTCAAATCGTAAAATTTATTGAAATTATTGTGATGTTATTTGCGGCAATTTCACTGTATTCACACAGCGTAACATTATTAATGTCCGTATTGTTTCTTCTCGGAATCCAAGCTGCATTTTTTGGCCCCGTTAAATATGCCATATTACCAGTGCAATTAAAAGAAGATGAATTAATCGCAGGTAACGGCTTAATCGAAGCAGGAACTTTTATCTCGATTTTGCTGGGTACAATTTTAGGCGGAATTTTGATTCTAACTTCGATAGGAGTATATCTCATTTCTGCTATTGTGATTCTTGTTGCCATCAGTGGTTTTATTTCGAGTATTTATATTCCTAAAACGGTTCCTACAAACAGTAAGCTTCGAATCAATTATAACTTTATCAGCGAAACAATCCGGGTTTTGCGATACTCAAGAACACGATGGGATATTTCATTAGCCATCTTAGGTATTTCATGGTTTTGGTTGTTAGGTGCGGTTTTTTTATCTGAATTCCCTGTATTCGCCAAAGATAGTTTGCATTCAGATGAACATGTCGTAACGTGGTTTATTGCGATCTTTTCAGTCGGTATTGCTATTGGGTCAATGCTCTGTAATCGCATTTTGAAAGGAAAAGTGAACGCAACGTACGTGCCAGTTAGTATTATAGGAATGAGTATTTTCGCTATCGACATGTATTTTGCTGCAAATCACGTAAGTGCTTTTTCACCGAATGAGCTGATGAGTGTTGGAGAATTTTTACAATCCTTTACTGGTTGGCGCATTTCGATCGATTTATTATTTCTGACAATCTGTGGCGGGCTTTATACCGTTCCACTCTACGCAATTTTGCAAGAACGCAGCAATCCTGAGCATCGAGCACGTATTATAGCTAGCAATAATGTGATGAATTCTTTTTTTATGGTCATTGCTGCGATTGGTACTGCCATCATGTTGAAACTGCATTTCACCGTAAATGAGGTGTTTTTGACAGTCGCCCTTCTTAATTCACTCGTTGCTATTTATATATGTAAATTATTGCCGGATCTTTTGCTCAAAGCAATATTACGCTTAATTTTGACAGCTGTTTACCGTGTAAACGTGATTGGTTTAGAAAATTACTACGCTGCAGGCAAGCGAGTCGTGATTATTGCTAATCATACTTCGTTTCTTGACGCTGCACTTTTCGCTGCATTTCTACCTGATAAATGCACTTTTGCAGTGGATACCATGACGGCAAAAAAATGGTGGGTAAAATTCTTTTTGAGGTTAGTCGATGCATATCCTGTCGATCCAACAAACCCAATGGCTATTAAATCGTTGATCGAGGTAGTACGCGCAGACAAAAAATGTGTCATTTTCCCAGAAGGCAGAATTACTGTCACTGGTGCACTCATGAAGATTCACGAAGGACCTGGATTGATTGCCGATAAATCTGATGCGATGTTACTGCCAATTTGCATTCAAGGCGCACAATCTACGCCATTTTCTCGAATGAAAGGCAAAATGCCAATCCGCTTTGCCCCCAAGATTACGATATCAATTTTTCCTCCACAAAAACTTGATATCCCTGCAGAAATAAAAGGTCGAAAGAGACGGCAAAAAATTGGTTTGCAGCTTTATGATATATTGACTAATATCGTCTTCGAAAGTTGTGACTACGAGAAAACATTATTTAATTCTTTGATTGAAGCAAAAAATATTCACGGTAAAAATTATAAAATTGTTTCGGACGTGGAGACGCAGCCTGTTACTTATCAGCAGCTCATTCTACGCAGTTTTATTTTAGCTCAATTGCTTAGGCATGATTCAACAACGGGTGAATATATAGGATTGTTGTTACCGAATGTAGTCAGTACACCTGTTACATTTTTTGCTCTGCAAGCCTGTCATCGAGTTCCTGCAATGCTCAATTTTTCAGCAGGGGCAAAGAACGTTCTATTGGCTTGTCAAACCGCGAAAATTAAAATAGTTTACACATCGAAAAAATTTGTTGAGCAAGCAAAACTGCACGATATAGTTGAAGCATTACTCAATGCGAATATCAAAATTATCTATCTTGAAGATCTCCGCGCACAAATAAATTGGCGAGCCAAATTAACAGGTAAATTAATGTCTTGTTTTCCTTCGTTGGCTTATCGTTATATTAATCGCAGCACTGGTGTCATGATTGCTGATACTCCAGCCGTAATATTATTCACCTCGGGTTCTGAAGGCACGCCTAAAGGTGTTATTTTATCGCACAAAAATCTACAAGCGAATCGTTTTCAGTTAACTGCCTGCGTCGATTTTACCGAATTAGATAAAATTTTTAATGCCCTGCCTGTATTCCATGCATTTGGTTTGACTGGAGGAATGTTGTTGCCTATTCTGTCTGGAATAGAAGTATTCTTATATCCCTCACCACTGCATTATCGTATAGTTCCGCAATTAGTTTACGGTTTAAATTCAACGATTTTATTTGGTACAGATACCTTTTTATCTGGCTATGCCAAGCATGCGAACCCCTATGATTTTTACAGTATCCGTTATGTTTTTTCAGGTGCAGAAAAATTACGCATGGAAACACTGACCACCTGGACACATAAATTTGGTGTAAGAATTTTTGATGGTTACGGCGCTACCGAAACATCACCTGTGCTTGCTACCAACACACCCATGCAATGTCGCACAGGCACAGTCGGCAGATTGTTGCCAGGAATTCATTACACCCTCAAAGCGGTTCCTGGAATTGAAACCGGCGGCCTCTTGAGCGTTTCTGGCCCGAATGTAATGAAAGGATATTTACTCTCAGATAATCCCGGTGTCATTGTTCCACTCATTGAGGGTAGCTACGACACCGGCGATATCGTATCTATCGATAATGAAGGTTTTTTATCCATTCAAGGACGTGTAAAACGTTTTGCAAAAATTGCTGGCGAGATGGTATCACTGCCCATGGTCGAAGAGTATGTCAATGCATTATGGCCGGAATTTCAACACGCTGTGGTCAATATGCCCGACAGCAAAAAAGGTGAGCAACTTTGGTTGATGACAACATCCCCAAATGCTACCCGTGAAGAATTGGTGAAGTATGCTAGAGATCAAAAAATTAACGAATTAAGCATCCCAAGGAACATCACTATCGTGAATGATATCCCCTTGCTCGGTTCAGGGAAAATCGATTACACGCGAGTTAAAGAACTGTTATCAACAATCGGCTAGACACGCGGAAGAAGCGTAGAGGTAAGCTTTCAAGCATTGCCCCGTTAACGAATTTTTATTTGCAGCAATTTCTTGAGGTGTGCCTGTTGCAACAATTTCGCCACCCGCAATCCCACCGCCTGGGCCAAAATCGATAATTGTATCTGCTTTACAAATAACATCTAAATTATGCTCAATTGCTACCACCGTATTTCCTTTGGATACCAGTTTTCTCAAGATGTCAAGCAGCTTTTCTACTTCCTGTGGGTGCAAGCCAGTTGTTGGCTCATCCAACAAATATAACGTTGATTCCCTTTCAGACTTGGATAATTCAGTTGCCAATTTAATTCGTTGCGCTTCCCCTCCTGACAATGTCGAAGTAGACTGCCCTAACGTTAAGTATTCCAAACCAACTTGCTTCATTACATCCAAGAGTGCAAAAATATTTTGTTGCTCACTAAATAGCGGAATGGCATCGCTTACGGTCATATCTAAAATGTTCGACGATATTATGTCCTTGAAATTTCACTGATAACAGTTCTTCATTGAATCGCATACCATTGCAGACAGGACACTCCATCTCAATATCAGGCATAAAGGTCATGTCAACATCCACCACACCTGCCCCATTACAGTTCTCACAGCGTTCATCGGATGTATTGAAAGAAAACTTATCCGCACCAAAGCCACGAGCTTTTGCTTCTGGCAAAGAAGCAAACAAATCTCGAATCAAATCAAAAAGTTTTGTGTAGGTTGCTACATTGGAGCGGGATGATTGTGTGTTCCTTATCGTGACTTGGTCAACTGTTACCACTCGATTAAAATGATTTAATCCATGGACAGAAGCATATTTTCCTGGTACTTCACTTGCATGATTAAAATGCTTTCTTGCCACCTTATCTAAGATACCAAATAAGAAAGTTGATTTTCCTGAGCCGGACACGCCCGTCATCACAACAAGCTGGTTGACAGGAATACTAACATCAATATTTTTCAGATTATGTTCGCAAGCACCACGAATAGTCAGCGTCTTACTCTCACGCGGACGTGGGCGATTTAGCTTGATAGCTCGCTTTCCTAGCCAAATATTTGCCGGTAATAGATGCCGCACAAGCCATAACTTCAGCAGGTGTGCCAGAAACCACAATTTCACCACCTTTGCTGCCTCCACCAGGTCCTACATCGATTATATAATCAGCATTCTTTATCACATCCAGATCATGCTCAATGACTAAAACAGTGTTGCCAGCTTCTTGTATCATCCTGAGTGTTTTTAATAATTTTGCAGTATCATGAGGATGTAGACCTGTTGTTGGCTCATCTAAAACATACAAAACTCCTGTGAGTCCACTACCAAGCAACTGGCTAATCTAAGTCTTTGTGATTCTCCTGCAGATAGCGAAGGAAGTGTGCGATCCAAAGTGAGATAGTCTAAACCAACTTCTATTAAATTAGATGTTCGTTCTTTCAATGCGCTTGAAAGAGCTGCAAGAACCTGCAATTCATCCTCTGAAACATGCTGATCCAAAGCATTTATCCATTGAAGCAGTTCACAGAGATTAAGCCCGGCCACATCAATAATAGTTTTTCCACTGACTGTTACTTCTCTGCCAATTTTTCCTAAACGTGTATTGTGACACTCAGGACATGGCTCATGTATAATATATTTCTTGATCTCATTTGGAAGCTTGGTAGGATTACTCTTATATCGGTTCAATAAATAGGGGACAATGCCTTCAAAATTTCCTTCACTAACTTTTTTAGGCTCTTTGATATTCTTGTGTGCCTTTACAAAATCTGGAAAAGTAATTCCGTAGAGTAAAAAGTTTCTTTGCTCTTTCGTGTAATTTCGTATAGGCATAGTTGGGTCAAAAGGAAAATTATAATGCTTAGCTGCAGCTTGGATGACGCCCTCGTAATGCTCTGCAACTGCTTCATCCCAAAAACTCACTCCGCCATTTCTAATGGTTTTTTCTTCATTAAGTAAATTTGGTATATCGACGCCGATGATTTCACCTACTCCTTTACAAGCCTCACATGCTCCAGATAATGCATTGAATGAAAAATGAGTCATTTTCAATTTTTCTAACTGTTGACCACAATGCGGACAATCAAAATAACTTTTTTTTCTTTTCTTTGAAGAAGAACTTCTTTTTCATCTATTTCAACAGTTGTCAGTTTATTTTTATCTTGCAAAGGTTGTTTGACGGTTTTCCCACAACCTGCACAAGGCTGATGTCCAATAGACGCAAACAAATTCCTTAGAATTGTGAGAATACCTGTTTTTGTACCGACAGTAGAACGAGGATTAAAATCTGTTACACGCTGCGAAACACCAATTGAAGGAGATAATCCCATGATATGATCTACTTTTGCCTTTTCTATATGATCCGTAGTCATGCCAAGTGATTCCAAATATTGCCTCAGACATTCTTTTTGTAAGATATCGGTTGCAATAGAGGATTTACCTGATCCTGAAGGGCCTGTTAATGCAACTAATTTGCCTTTAGGAATCTCGAAACAAATATTTTTTAAATTATGCTCTCTTGCGCCATGAACAATAATTTTGGCTAAATCTCTAGTAACAGGCAGACCACATTTAGAAGTACAAACAAATTTTTTAATCATACAACATTTCTTCTTTTAACCATTGAATTTCTAATGCAAGGTGAGCCATCCCGTATCTCAACGCTTTGAGACGGATAGCTTTACGGGGAGAATCAGCCAGGTTCTCTAGCCGTTCTTCAATTTTCTTGTATTCTTCATAAGTCTTCTCGGCTTTTTCCAATCTTTCCTGAAACAACCGAATCATCTCCTCTCGATCTGTGATGAAAAAGAGTTTGAGAAGAAACTCGTTGCGCGGGGTTTCCGATCCCGTCGGACTTTCGAGCCAAGCCTTAAATTCTGCCCGCCCTGCCTCCGTAATCGAAAAGACCTCTTTCTTTTTCTTTCCAACATAGACGATTTTGGATAGCGCTTTTCCTTCCTTTGCCAAAACTTTCAACATCGGATAGATCGTCGAATCGGACTCGCGCCAGAAATAAACTGTCGATCTCCCCATAAGAGACTTGATCTCATATCCTGTGCAGGGGCCATCAAGGAGCATCCCCAAAATCGCGTATCTTGTTTTGTTGACTAATCTCATGAAAAATACCCAGTTTCTGGGTATTATACTAGGGAGAAACATTTTGTCAATAGATGTGGCAAAGGTAACTTATTTAAAAATCTGGCATATAATAACAAAACTGTAGTTTTTAAGATTATTTTAATACTAAAAGAATATAATTCTATTCAAATATAACGATCACAGGTATAGAATTATGCTACGACAGGTTGAGATTCATAATCATGATAAAGATACTAGCTCCGTGCCCATAAAGGTACACGTTTTAAATTTCCACGGTATATTTAGCCATATTGAGATTGTATTAGAAAATACATCAACGAATCCTCACACTTATTATGGGCTTAATCGATGGGAGACACCTGAAAACGAATGGGGAGAGAAGGCTAAACAAAACATAGAAATGGCCGACTCGATCTGCACTTTAGAGATTGATGCTGATCCCAATAAAATTGTTAAGGAATGGAAGGCATATTGGGAAAAAACAAAAGACAGCTCTTCGATTTTGGGTAATAACTGTGCGGTTGCAGCACAGTGGTTTCTCACAGAATTTGCCAAAATACCAGCACCAAATTTGTCTAATTATAGCGCCAATCATCTTGCAATGGGTATTGTGTGGCCTAGTTATATTCCTTGCCCTATTACTCTACCTGGACGAGTGATGTCCAATACTGAATTCTATACAGAGGTAAAAGGATACAATAGTCTGACTATTGAATATTCAGACTTGTACTATCGTACGATAATGGCCCTTGCTGCATTAACATTTACAACGTCCGTTGTTGCACTTACACTCGCTGCAATTATTCTATCAGGAGGTATAGCAGGATTAGCAATTGCAGGTTTTTCTATGACAGGATTTGCAAGTTCTCATGTATTTTTTGAATCCAACGCTCGATTAACAGCAAAAAAAATGGCGTTAAACAGCAAAAACACCGACATGGTTGCGCTGGATCATAAACTTCACTCGACACCTACATAATCCAGCCTTGAACTTCGAAAAGAATCAAGGCGTACTCCCTAAATACCCCAGATGCTGTAATTTTAAAATAATTTGTTGAATAGCTACATTGGGTTCCTCGTTTGAGGTATCGATAACAAGTTCTGCGAGTTCGGGAATTTCATATTCACTGCTGACCCCAGTAAAATTTTCAATTAATCCTTGGCGTGCTTTTTTGTATAATCCTTTTCTATCACGTTGTTCACAAATTGTTTGAGGAGTATTCAAATATACCTCTATAAAACCTCCAAATGGCGTCACGATATCGCGCAATTGACGACGAATTTTTTTTAATGGCGCAATGAGGGCTAATATAGCAATCCCCCCATGCTTAGTAATTTCACGCGCTACATATCCCATACGCAGCATATGCTTTTCACGATCTGTTTTTGAAAAACCTAATTCGGACGATAAAATTTTTCGCATGGAATCACCATCCAGCACACTTACGCGTCGTCCACCTAATTCCATTAATCGCCAATGCAATGCATGCGCTAAAGTCGTTTTTCCTGCGCTCGGTAATCCCGTTAATAAAACAGTAAATCCTTGCTGATGTTTAGGAGGAAAAGCTGCTTTTAATTGCGAAACAACATCAGGAAAACTAAACCATTCTGGAATGGGTAAATCTTCTGCAAATCGACGTCGCAACTCTGTTCCTGAAATTTTTTGAACTGTTTGATCAGCTGTCACTTCATTCACGGGAATATATTCGTCTAGTTCACTCACGTACACCATTTCTTGCATGGGTATCATTTTTAAATCTAATTCGTGTTGATGTTGTGCAAATAATTCTTGCGCAGCATAAGGTGCATAAAAACTTTTTTGATTTTCACCGAAAGTTGGTCCAGCATGATCACGTCCTACAATCATGTGTGTACATCCGTAATTTTGTCGAATAATTCCATGCCATAACGCTTCGCGTGGACCTGCCATTCGCATCGCTAAAGGTAATAGCGCAAGCTGCGTCGTTTGTTCTGGATAATGATGTATCAACGATTGATAACATCGAACGCGCGCATAATGTTGAATATTATCTGCAATAGCACCATCAGACGGATGTATCAATAAATTCGCTTCAAACTGACGCATCGCTCGCAACGTTAAGGCATGATGTGCTCGATGCATGGGATTACGAGTTTGAAATGCAATAATGCGCTCCCAACCACGCTGCAAAAATAATTCTCGAAGTTGATGAGGTGTTTGCCGTAAAGTGCAAAAATCGTAACGAGGCGGTAGCTTGACCCCTGTAAGCGTTCCACCTAAATAGATGTCACCCGTCTGATCGAAAATATAACGTACCCCCGGATGCTTGAGATCCGAAGTTCCGTACACTGATTCGACCTCGAGGTTTTTGTCGGGTTCCCAGAGTGATGTCACTTCCAAGATGGCGATCAACAATCCTTCAGTATCATAGAGCGCAATAGACTGGCCCAGCGTAAGATTTTCAGCAAATTGAGTCGTGACATCCAAAACAAGAGGAATTGGCCACAGGGTGCCGTCAGCCAAGTGCAATTCTTTTACGACACGCTCATAATCCTCTTGAGCCATAAAGCCTTTTAAGGGTGAGAATCCGCCATTCAACAACAATTCCACATCACAGAGTTGTCGTGGCGTTAAAGTCCATGCGGGCATAGAATAGGACTGCTGCTGAAGTCGTTGAGCTTCTTCATGATCAACAATGCCGTTGATCAGATTTCCGTGAAATGGTCTGATGTTTTTCATATTGGAAGTATAGTCCAAGATAAGGGATAGGTGTCAGATCTAAGAATAGAAAGGGAGAGGTGTTAAACCCTTCCCTTTCTATTCTTAGATCTGACACCTATCCCTCCTGCCCCCTATCCCTGCACATTAAAAATGTGGCACACTAGCCATACTTCCAACCCAAAACCGGCTGTTGGACGTTTTGGTGTTTAATGGAGTGAATAATGTACGGTAATCAATACCACTTACTGCTAACTCGACGCTTCTTGCCGTTGTTTGTGACCCAATTTTTAAATGCATTTAATGACAATGTTTTTAAAACGGCGTTAGTCATTTTGATCACGTATAAAATTTCAGCAGGAAGCGAAGCACATAATCAAATGCTCGCCACATTGGCGTATGGATTATTCATCACACCCTTTTTTCTCTTTTCAGCCACCGCAGGCCAGCTTGCTGACAAATTCGAAAAATCAAAATTAATTCGCATCATTAAATTTTCCGATATTATTTTTATGACTCTTGGAGCTTATGCACTAATTTATTCCAGCATTCCTTTACTCATGACAACTCTTTTTTTAATGGGGAGTCAATCTTCATTTTTTGGTCCACTGAAGTATGCCATTCTTCCGTATCATCTTCAAAGTGAGGAGCTCATTGGTGGAAATGCTTTTATTGAAGCAGGCACATTTATATCAATTTTAATGGGCACGATTTTATCTGGCTTTGTTGTTTTAACTGCGTATGGCGCCCATTTAACTGCAGTTATTGTGCTCGCTGTTGCAATAACGGGTTGGCTCTCCAGTCTTTTCGTACCTCCCACTTCTAGAGCACATCCTCAATTAATCATTAATAAAAACTTTCTTCTTGAAACCTGGCGCATTGTCAAATTTGCAAGCACGCATCGTGAAATTTTTCTTGCGATTGTGGGCATCTCATGGTCTTGGCTAGTAGGCGGAACATTTGTGTCGCAATTCCCGACTTTTACGAAAGATATTTTAGGCGCAGAAAGTCAAGTCGTTGCCATTTTTATGTGCTTTTTTTCAATCGGTATTGCCATCGGTTCTCTGGCATGCAACAAATTATTGCACGGCGAAGTGAATGCAAAATATATTCCCCTCGCAATTTTTGTGATGGGCATATTTATTGCGGATTTATTTTTCGCGAGCCAATATTTCATTCATCTACCTGTACACAAACTATTTACCTTGTCTGAATTTATTCGAAATCCAGCGAGCTGGCGCATTTTTGCTGATATCATGTTGCTATCAGTTGCTGGCGGTATCTATATTGTGCCCTTGTACGCTCTGTTACAAGTACGATCTCCGGAAAATCATCGCGCTCGAATCATCGCTGCCAACAATATTATAAATGCAATTTTTATGGTGATTTCAGCATTGATGATTATGGCCTTATTAGAGCTGCACTTCACATTAACGAAAATATTTCTAACTTTGGCTTTAATGAATACCGGAATAGCACTCTACATGGTACGTATATTACCAGATGAATTAATCCCATCGTTTTTAAAGTGGCTTAAGTAGAGGTTGAGTCAAGACTTAAATATAAAGAACTTTCAGAATTTCGAAATTCAGCAATCCGTTTGGCGCCTGAATTTCAACTTCAGTGCCCTCACGTTTGCCAATAATTCCTCTTGCGATAGGAGAAAGATAAGAAATTTTTCCGTGTTTTAAATCAGCCTCACCTTCACCCACAATTTGATAGCGTACTTTTTGCTCGGTATCGACATTAATTAATTCAACAGTCGAACCAAACACAACGCGATTATCAACAGGTAATGCAGTGACATCAATAACTTGGCTATGACTTAAATCTGATTCGAGTTTTTTAATTCTTCCTTCTATCATGCCTTGCTGTTCTTTAGCCGCATGATATTCAGCGTTTTCTTTGAGATCACCATGAGCCCGCGCTTCTGAAATCGCTTTCACAACTTCAGGGCGTTTTACACGCTTTAGATCTTCAAGCTCATTGGTCAGTTTATCGAAACCGAGCTTGGTCATTGGTAATTTTTGCATTAAAAAATGCTCACTATTTATATTCAAACGTTGGAGCAATTACCAAGTTGGATCCATGTTAAACACATTTACTTTTGAAGAACTGCTTGGCCCAGACATCATCCAAGCTGCGAAAACAAACAGTGCGACAACTGTTAAAACTGTTGATAACGTTAATAAATTAAATGCGCCATAGACCGCCAGTGCAACCAAAGCAAATGGAGCTGCTACTGTAGCTGTAGCCGCCATAAGATTCCAAGTATTAGAAGCTAAATTCGCACCAGATTGAACATGTCTGAATAATCCAGAGCTAGGTGCTGTTTCAGGACCTTTTCTCATAAGTAGTACCTCAATAAGATATTAGTAGTGGGACGTATTTTGTCAGAAAAGGGACCACTTTGGCAAGAGAAAAACGCTCAACCAAGTGCCCCAACCCTTTATCCAAGCCAAAACGTTCTGATTTTGTCCAGGTTGGGCGAAATATATGGACATTTTTTCCTAGTCTAGATCGCTGCTCAGCAAAGGATCCTCATAGCCTTTAAGGGCAGCTTTTAGGCGCCGTTCTTCGAGGGCATCCTCTATGAGCCGACGAATGGCTCGCCGAGGTTTTTTTGCAACGACAGTCTTTTCAGGTTCATCAGAAGACTGGGCAGCCCCCTCTTCTATGAACTCTTCTTCATCAATCACATCGATTGTATCCAGTTCATCGTGACTCATGGTAATTATCCTGACATCATCATGTTGTAAAATAAAGAATGCCCCCTCATGGGAGGGGGCGAACGACGTAAATTAATCGTTTTCTTGGTAATCAGGGTTACCCGCGGTACCTGCAGGACCTGTCGCACCAGCATTGTTTGCTGATTGCTGAGCAGCATTAGGTTGCCCTTGGTTTTGAGCTGCTTTTTGATGGTCTTGTCGAGCTTGATTCTGCTCATTATGATATTGTTTATCTGCTTGAGCTTTAAATTGTTGCTTATTCTTGAGTGCATTGGGTTCTTCATTTAGATCAGCATTTGGAGCAGAATTCGCAGCAGAATGTGCACCTGAATTATCAGCCAATTTGTTATTAGAATGTTTATGAGCATGCACTTTCCCATGAGGGTGGTGTTTTTGCACATCCGCAAATCCTGCGGTACTTAACCCGAGCGCTACTAATACTGCTATTCCAACAGTTGCCTTTTTCATCCAAATTCTCCTTAAGTAATACGATAGTGAAAACGTTGAATCACAACTTAAACTAAAATCGTTGATTCGGCCGTAATATATTCTCATTTTCAAAATTTGACAAGACGATAGGTTTATTCTGATAAACTTAGAACGATTATTAAGCCGCAATAAGACATCGTATCTCAAGTTGTTAGTTATTTTGCAGATTTAATATTGTTTCAACACAAATTCAGAGAAATGCCCCAGTAATTTTTAGTAATTTACATATGAAATACTTTTTCCCATCGCTTTATATTGTGTTCAATAATATCAAAATAATGATATTAAGAAATAACATCGATAGTTCTAAACAACTAACAACTCAAGATACGACACCAATTATGCGAGTCGAGAGTGAGCAAACTTGATTGCGTTATGGAGCTTTTCCTTTAGCACTTCTTTGGGTGGCAATGCGGTAAGATACTCAGCTACGTGAATCCCAGAACGATCAAGTTCTAACAATTCAATTTGTTCATTTTTCTTGCCTGCACAAAGAATGAGTCCAATTGGTGATTCTTCTCCATCCTGTCTTTCATATATATCCAGCCAACGAAGGTAAAGCTCCATTTGCCCTTTGTGTTCGGGTTTGAAGTCCCCCAACTTTAGGTCAATCACGACAATTCTCTTAAGAACCCGATGAAAAAAGAGAAGGTCTATATGAAAATCCTCATCATCTATCGTAATGCGTTTCTGCCTAGCTAGAAAACTGAACCCTCCACCTAGCTCTAACAGAAACTGTTCAATTTCACGCATGATGGCATCTTCAAGATCTTTTTCGAGATAACGATCATTAAGATTCAGAAATTCTAGTACGTAAGGATCCTTGAAAACAAGATTTGGTGTAAGCTCATCACCTGTACGCAATGCATCCAGTTCAGCTCGTACTACTAGATCAGGTTTTTTGGAAAGTGCTGTTCGCTCATAAAGCATCGACTCTACTTTCTTTCGTAACATCCGCACATTCCATTTCTCTATTCGACACATCTGAGCATAAAAGTCTCGCTTTATCTCATCTTTGATAGGTATTAATACAAGAAAATGTGACCAGCTCAATTGTCGTGATAGCGTAACGACAATTTCTTGATCACGGAAAAGTTCGCTAAACTGTATCATTCGATGTAAATTTTTATCCGCAAACCCATTGCCATATTCTAGCGCCAATTGTCGTGACAGTGTCACGACAATTGACCGGCCGTATTCAGCTCTTTCTTCTAATAAAATCTCACGACGGATACGATCTCCCACCTGCCAATATAGTAAAACGAGACTAGCATTGATCACAGTCGCAAGAGACTGGCGTGATTTATCTATAATATTTTTTATATCGCCGAGTAAACCCAAGGTTAATTTGGAGTTTTTAAACGTATTTTGATTTTTAACAACTTCTCGCTTAGATGCCATGGGGAGCTCCTTCTATAAAATTTTTTAGATTACGAGGTCATAATGAGAACATTATATCCTTTTGAACTAATTTGTCAATATATTGTATGGGTATAATGGCACCGCATGTCTCAAGCAATTATGAACGATCTCTGAAACGATTGAACCTAAGAGACTTGCACAATATCTTGCAGTATATCGGTTTGATCTTTTATGACTTGACCTATTTTTGTATTCTATGATCTATATGGATGAAGACTGATGAAATTATCGTAATGGTGGATTCAAATTTGTATACCTAATCCCCATCATGATTCTTTCGAGGAATAATCATTGAGCTATTTCATGAATACAGGTTTTATATATTGCCCAACATTATCATAAATCGGCATATATATGTGCTTTTTATACTCCATAGTGTTCAATAATTTTTTCAAATCATCTACTCGTTCAGCCTTTAAGATTATTTTTTCTAAAATCCCATCGAAGCTGTTCAAATAGTAAAGAATATATTTTTCTAATGTCGGCCATTCGCCTTCAAATAGGTAATAGTCATCAAAGTGAGAGATTTCTATGAAGAGACCTTTTTGCAAGGTTAGAAACTTAAGACCTTTTTGGATTATTTTGTCATGTACTTGCAGAAAATTATAAATATTTCTCTTATTTAAACGCCAAACACAAATATCTTTTTTTTGTTGTCTGTCGTGTCCAATAGTTGCAAATAGCGAGGCAACTAGTGGATCACTAGTCCAATCTAATAACCTGGCTGGAACACCATGATGTCTAGAAAGTGAATGTTCAGTGATATTTAACAAATTGAAGTAATTGAAAAAATTACCGCCGAAAGTACGTTCGGTGTCTTGCTCATGTAAAGTAAATTTCATAGATTCATTAATTGGTTTATTTGTTACCAAATCAACAAGCTTGCTGCTTTCATCAACCATCAAATATTTTTTTATGTAAAAATCTATGTTCGATGTAAGATACCAGAAATTAAAGTCTCCAGCATTAAGTGAAGGAACGTCTAAAACCGCTTTATTCGACTCAAATAGGAATTGTTGCACCATGTATGACTCAAGAATATTCAAAAGTATTATGTCATTAAGCCTTCGCAGATATTGCTTATTTATTTTATGGCGTTCCGGAAATGCATCAAAAACTGTATCGACTCTATTTTCTAGTAAATTTGGCCCATCTTTTAAAACAATATTTTTCAAATAGCCATCTATCTCTTCTATTTTGAAGTTTCTAACGATAGTTGGCAATAGAGGATAAGAAGAATCACTATGCCCCCGATAAATCCAATCACAGCTGTATTCCTTATTAAATCTATTTTTAATTGTGATATCATTTAAAAATTCGTAAGGATCGCTGTACTCAGTGACTTTTAAACTTTCCATGGAAGCTCCTGAAATTAATTAGTCCCTTTGCCAATTATAGCATATAGCCACTTGGTCAGGTTTTCTTGCCTATTGAAAATAGAGAAGCGTCGAAGAAGTCAGATCTATTATCAACTCTTTTTATTAACACTCTAACTAAAAACACAAGTGCGAATAAATAATAATCGTTTACACAGATTATTTAGTCAATAAAAGTAGACTCTATGTTAAACAGATGCAATATGAAAAAGCGTTGATATTAGCTCTTCCCTCTTAGAAACTTAGACACAGTAATTATCCATTAGTTTTTATCAATTTAAACGTGGAATGATTTTTTCCAATTCTATATATCGTGTCCAATAATAACAAGATAATGATATTAAGCTATTATTCAGCGCTATTTTAATGAGAAATAATATCGAATTTTCAAAAAATCTAACAGCTCAAGATACGACGACATTTACCTTTATTCTTGATTTTCACGCGATAATGAATGAGGCGGTAAACAATACGGTGAATCTCCTGAATGAATTCCTGCTTGTTCAATATACTCGATGATTCCGCTAAGAAAAATATTTTTTCTATCACATTTTGTAGTCACCAGCTAGATAGATGGAGAGCTACCTACTACTAAATTAAGATCTACGACCGGAGCGGGTGGAGGAGGCGTAGCAAACGGATCAACAATTTCTGTAAAAAACTCACTCTTTGAGTTGACAGCTTGAGCTTTTAGTGAACGACACCTAATAGCAAATATTATTTCTCTCTCTGGTTCTGCTAAACTTTCCAGTAAAACTCGTTCGAGATTAGAAAATTCAAAAAGGCCATAGAGATAGTCTCTTCTTAATACAGATGGGCATCGTCTAGTATCCAAAGTCAAAGTAATTGTACCGTCTCTAAAGCATTTAAATAATTCGCGTCTGGCTGGTTCAACTAGCACAGGATTTGAAGAACGACTTGCAGTTGCAATACCGTCCTTTTCATCTCCATCAATCTGACCTGCTACAGCAAGCAAATACCGTTCTAAAGCTACCCAAGGGGGACATCTACCGTCTATGACATCGCTAAAAAACTTTTCTGATAACGGTCGATATGGTGATTCGACGAAATCGGTATCAAATTTATTCACATAAGACGGCAGCGCCACAGTAGCATTTAGACTATCTAATAGATGAACGCCATCAAATAATGTGCGTGACTTATAAACCCCAAATAAATAGCTTGGTTCGTACACCCCATCAATTTTAAATAATTTTCCAGAATATCTTTGGGTAGAGCTCAGAACAAATGCATTATGGAAAGCACTATGTGCAGCATGATATCCTGCAGCCCCAATACCGTGTTGAATAATTACATCCTCACGTGATGGTATAATTGGTAAGGATGCGCCAAAGAGATGAATATATGTATGAAACAGCAATAAGACTCTTCTTGCATGGTGCTCTGCGATCTTTTCTTTTAAAGCTGAATTTGAAATTATCTGATTATATCCCTCAGTAGATGTATCCACATATGGAACATTTAAATCTGGGCATACTTCTTTAGTGTCAATAGCGAAAGTTACATTACTCTCGAAAGGACTGAGTGGACGTTTCGAAATTTTCTGAAAGAAAAAACGCATAGGGGCATTATTCGGCCCTCCTATTTGTAAGGGTTGTGGAGGTGGCACTTGTTGTAGGAAATCTGCAATAGTATCTTTAGCAACTGGCTTTTTCTTATTCTCGCTCAATTTATAGTATAATCCATCGCCTAACATGGAAATCGTAGTACCTAATTGATTTTGTGTCGTGAAAATATTAGGTTGGTTTACATTGAGAAATTTTATCAATTGATCAAATGCTAGAAAGAATTCTCTATCCAGTGTTTTTCCCAGAACTAAGTAAAATTGAAATAATACATGAAGCGGTGTATTTCCCAGGTCATCAGTAGTTGTCACTAATTGAGGGTTCTGATTTAGCTTAAGCATGAGGGCTCGCAAATCTCCTACGGCAGCTAATTGTAAAATTGGCCACTTTTGAAAAATCAGCTCTGCAGCTACACTTAGAAGCGTTTTATCCTTAAGTTCAACTAAAAGCTTAAACGGGGGTATTTGATCCCGATTTCTTAAAAAAATAAGTTCCGGAACCAGCTTGAGCATTTCTTCAAATGATTTAGAAAATACTTGGTCTTTCTTCACGCCACCATTTTTAATTCCAAATTCTAAAATTATGTGAAGAACATTATTACCAAGCGAATCTGTATATCGAACATTAGCACCTCGACCCACTAGTAGTTTTAAACAAGCAAGATGACTACCAGCTGCAGCAAGTAATAATGGTGTTTGTTTAACTTCGGAAGTACATACCAATTTTGAATTAGTGGCATTGGCGAACGTTTGAAGATAATCTAGATTACCACAAGCAGCAGCTATATGGATAGGCGCGAATTCTCCTGAAGATCGAATCGAATCTAAATCTGCTTGAATTCTTCCGAAGAACTTCAGAATAACTCTAACAGTTACTACATCTGAATCTCGAGCTGCTAATAATAATAACTTTTCATCATATTTTTTGACTTTAGCTTCATCCAATTTATCCTTTGGAATTTTATTTAATAGTCGCTCTACGTCAAGGTGGAATAAAACAGCGTAATCTAAAGCATTTCGCCCATCTACATCTGGATCTAAAGAGTCCGCACCTCTATCAATAAGATCTAAAGCAAGATCAAGACGTCGGTTGCATACCGCTACATGAAGTGGCGTTTGCCCTTGTGCATTACGCTCGTCTAACCTACCCAGGCCACGAATAAGTAATGCGACAACTCGATTAATAGTACCTTTTGCTGCAGCAGTATGAATTGGATAGTCTCCAAAGCATGTTCTTCCTTGTCCCACCCCATATTTTTGGTATATATCTATCACTTTATTAAATACTGCATCATCGGGTTGAGTTATTGCAGAATGGAGTGGAGTTTCATGAGCTTGCATTTCGTCCACATGACACAGAGCTCTAGCAAATGGTATTGATGCTGCAGCGGGTCGTGTCGTCGTATCTCAAGTTGTTAGTTGTTTCGCAGATTCAATATTGTTTCAACACAAATTGAGAGAAAAGACCCAGTAGTTTTACCAATTTCATGCTGAATGCTTTTTGCCTACACTTTATTTCGTGTTCAATAACATCAAGATAATGATATCAAGCTATTATTAAGCACTATTTTATTGAGAAATAACATCGATTTTTCAAAACATCTAACAACTCAAGATACGACACCATTCATTAATCCGACACCATTAATCATTGAGGACGACTATTTCTCGAGTTATTAGCTGAAACAGTGCGTGTTTTGAATAGAAAAAAATTAATCCAGTACGCGGATAACACCATGCAAATCCTGTATTCGCGTGATCGATTGTCGCGGGTCATATTGCAGCGAAGCCGAAGCAGCTTTCCCACCTTCTAAAGTCGTAAAATAACAGACTTTTCGAGCTACTGCGTTACTTCGAATCGTATACGAATCTCCGTAAGCCTGCTGACCTTCAGTCGTATTAATGATCATGGCAATTTCATTATTTTTGATCAGATCCACAATATTAGGACGGCCCTCGGTGACTTTATTCACTATTTGATGAGGCACACCCGCTTTGGCTAATACAGCAGCCGTTCCGCGTGTAGCAATAATATCAAAGCCCATCGCGCATAAATATCGAGAGACATCAACGGCTCTCGGCTTATCGGCGTTGCGCACGCTGATGAAGGCCAAACCATGAGTTGGCATCGTAATGCCAGCACCAAGCAAACCTTTTGCAAAGGCTTCTTCAAATGAGGAACCAATTCCCATCACTTCACCTGTTGATTTCATTTCAGGACCCAACATGGGATCGACACCAGGAAATTTCGCAAATGGGAACACTGGAAATTTGACACAATAATGACTAGGACGAATCGCATCAGTAAATCCTTGATCAATCAAACTCATTCCTATCATGCATTTGGCTGCAATTTTTGCTAAGGGAACGCCCGTTGCTTTTGCAACAAAAGGAACTGTACGAGATGCTCTTGGATTCACTTCCAACACATAAATACTTTCACCTCGAATGGCAAATTGCGCATTCATCAATCCAACCACACCTAATTCAAAAGCAATATTTTTCATTATCTCCACTAATTTTTCTTGTACTTCATTTGACAAAGAATGCGGTGGTAAACAACATGCTGAATCACCAGAATGAATTCCAGCTTGTTCGATGTGTTCCATAATTCCGCCTAGAAAAATATTTTTTCCATCGCACACAATATCAACATCGACTTCAATCGCGTCATCAACAAAATGATCGAGAAGCAAAGGAGATTCAGGAGTCACTTCAGCAGACTCGTGCATATAACGCTGTAATTCTTTTTCGTTATAGACCACTTCCATCGCACGTCCACCAAGCACATACGAAGGTCGTACAACTAAAGGATAAGCAAAAACATTGGCTAATCGTAATCCTTCTTCAATAGATCGTACCGTTCCATTGGGTGGTTGTAAAATTCCTAATTTTTGAACTAATTGTGCAAAACGTTCGCGACTTTCTGCGCGATCAATCGCATCTGGTGTAGTTCCAATAATAGGCACTCCAGCATCTTCTAGTGCTTTAGATAATTTCAATGGTGTTTGTCCACCGAATTGAACAATTACTCCTTTTGGTTTTTCTATTGCAACAATATTCAGTACATCTTCCAATGTTAATGATTCAAAATATAAACGATCCGAAATATCATAATCAGTTGAAACTGTTTCAGGATTACAATTGACCATAATCGTTTCATAACCCGCTTCTCGCATCGCTAATGCAGCATGAACACAACAATAATCAAATTCAATTCCTTGACCAATTCGATTAGGCCCACCACCTAATATCATTATTTTTTCGCGTTGAGTCGGTTGAGATTCACACTCTTTCTCGTATGTTGAATAAAGATAGGCGGTATTGGTTGAAAATTCTGCAGCGCAGGTATCAACTCGTTTATAAACCGGCGTAATTCCCATCGCTAATCGATGTTTTCGAACTTCTTGCTCACTCACTCCCATCAAATGGGCCAAACGTGCATCTGCAAAACCTTTACGCTTAATTTGCCATAAAGTATCGGCATTGAGTTCAGCTAAATTCATATTTGAAATACTGTGTTCGAATTGAATTAATTCTTCGATTTGCGCTAAAAACCATAGGTCAATGTGTGTAATTAAATTAATTTCTTCTCGACTCATCCCAAATCGAAAAGCATCAGCGACATACCACAAACGATCCCAACTTGCGCTACGCATTTCTCTGCAGAGAATATCTCTACAGTCTTCATTCGCCAAATCGACAACACTTTCTAATCCGAATTTTCCTACTTCTAAACCCCGAATGGCTTTTTGAAAAGATTCTTGGAAAGTACGACCAAACGCCATCACTTCACCGACTGATTTCATTTGTGTCGTTAATCGAGCATCAGCACCACTGGAAATTTTTCAAAATTAAATCGTGGGATTTTTGTTACAACATAATCAATGCTAGGTTCAAATGAAGCGGGAGTTTTTCCACCTGTAATTTCATTGGCTAATTCATCTAAGGTATATCCAATCGCTAATTTTGTGGCAA
The DNA here is from genome assembly GCA_963725255.1 of uncultured Gammaproteobacteria bacterium. Classification (GTDB taxonomy): domain Bacteria; phylum Pseudomonadota; class Gammaproteobacteria; order JAIEPX01; family JAIEPX01; genus JAIEPX01. The sequence continues at coordinate 214,842 of CAVRXV010000011.1, forward strand.
CTCTTGCAATCGGAAAACCGGTTGCTTTAGAAGCTAAGGCAGAAGAACGAGAAACACGAGGATTCATTTCAATAACGACCATTCGACCAGTCTTAGGATCAACGCCAAATTGAACATTAGATCCGCCCGTATCAACACCAATTTCTCGCAATACTGCAATCGACGCATCACGCATTCGTTGATATTCTTTATCCGTTAATGTTTGTGCTGGTGCAACCGTAATGGAATCACCCGTATGAATTCCCATCGGATCAAAATTTTCAATTGAACAGATAATAATGCAATTATCTTTATGATCACGCACAACTTCCATTTCATATTCTTTCCATCCGATAATGGATTCATCTAACAATAATTCGATGGTCGGAGATAAATCGAGCCCTCGCTCACAAATTTCAATAAATTCTTCACGATTGTATGCAATTCCACCACCACAACCGCCCATCGTAAATGAAGGCCGAATAATAATAGGAAAACCAATTTCGTCCAGAATTTCAAGTGCTTCTTCTAAACTATGCGCCAATCTTGAATACGGCATTTCTAGGCCAATTTTCGTCATAGCATCGCGAAATAACTCTCTATCTTCTGCTTTATCAATCGCATCACGCGAAGCCCCAATCATTTCTACATTGAATTTTTCTAAAATGCCTTCTCGTGCTAAATCTAATGCAACATTCAATGCAGTTTGACCACCCATGGTGGGTAAAATAGCATCTGGTCTTTCTCTTTCAATAATTTTCGCGATCACTTCCCAATTCATAGGTTCAATGTAGGTAACATCAGCTATCTCTGGATCAGTCATGATCGTTGCAGGATTCGAATTCACTAAAATAACACGGTAACCTTCTTCTCGAAGTGCTTTACACGCTTGAGTACCCGAGTAATCAAATTCGCATGCTTGTCCAATCACAATGGGACCAGCACCTAATAATAAAACGGATTTAAGATCATTTCTTTTTGGCATGACGAATCAACTCAATAAATTCTGCAAAACTGGCACACAAATCATGCGGACCAGGACTAGCTTCTGGATGCCCTTGATACGCAAAGGCTGGATATTTTTTATGACGAAGTCCTTGCGGTGTTCCATCAAACATCGAGGTTGCTGTAATTTCCAGTTCAGAGGGTAAATCACGTTCAGATACTGCAAATCCATGATTTTGACTTGTAATCACAACAGAATTATCACCATGATGGCGTACAGGATGATTAGCACCGTGATGACCAAATTTCATTTTTTCTGTTTTACCACCACAGGCAAGCGCCAATAATTGAAAACCTAAACAAATTCCAAAAATGGGAATATTCGTCGTCAACAATTCTCGAATTGCGTTAATGGCATAATCACATGCAGCAGGATCACCAGGACCGTTAGAAAAAAATATTCCATCGGGTTTTAATTCTAGTACTTTTTTTGCTGGTGTCGTTGCAGGGACAACCATTAAATGACATCCTTGATCGACAAGTAATCGTAATATAGTGTGTTTAACACCGTAATCATAAACAACTACATGATAAGGACAATCTGTTTTCTCTCTTTTTTGATAACCTGTTGGCCACAACCAACTACCTTCACACCATTCGTAAATTTCAGAGGTCGTGACTTCCTTTGCCAAATCCAGTCCATTTAAACCCGTAAATTCTCGTGCGACAGAAATCGCTTCTTGCTCATTAATTGAAGCTCCTGCCATTAAACAACCATGTTGCGCACCACGATCACGCAAAATACGCGTAAGTTGACGCGTATCAATATCTGAAATTCCAATAATATTGTTTTCACGCAAATACTCATCGAGAGAACCCTCTGATCGCCAGTTGCTTGGAATTAAAGATAAATCGCGAATAATAAGACCCGCTAAATATAATTTCGATGATTCACTATCTTCAGAATTAACACCTACATTACCAATATGGGGACATGTTAATGTAACAATTTGGCGAGCATAAGAAGGATCTGTAATAATTTCTTGATAACCCGTCATAGACGTATTAAAAACAACTTCCCCAACTGAAAATCCTTCAGCTCCAATAGAAGTACCCCAAAAAAGTGTACCATCAGAAAGCGCTAATACAGCGGGTGTTTTTTTAAATTTCATTACATTGCTCAACTAATTAGTCAAACCCTCAAAAAATTTCCGAACTCCGTCGAACCATCTTTTCGCTTGTGGATTATGTCGATCACCACCTGCTTCTAAAGAATCACGAAATTGTTCGAGTATTTGATTTTGTTCTTTAGTGAGATTAATCGGAGTTTCAACCATCACGTGACAAAATAAATCACCCGTTCGACCTGTGCGCGAAGCTTGCACTCCTTTTCCACGCAATCTAAATTGCTTTCCACTTTGCGTGCCCTCAGGAATTTTTAATTTGACTCGCCCATCGATCGTTGGAATTTCCATTTCACCACCGATAGCCGCCATCACAAAACTAATAGGAACTTGACAGTGAAGATCATTCCCTTCACGTTGAAAAATTGCATGTTGTCTTATTGAAATTTGAACATATAAATCACCCGGAGACGCACCTTGTTGCCCTGCTTCACCTTCACCCGCTAATCGAACTCGATCGCCTTCGTTCACACCCGCAGGCACTTTTACAGATAATGTTTTTTGTTGTTTGATTCGTCCCTGTCCGTAACAATGATCACAAGGATTTTTGATCATTTTTCCTCGACCATGACACGTTGGACAAGTTTGCTGAACCGCAAAATATCCACGCTGCATTCTTACTTGGCCATGACCATCACAGGTCGTACATTTTTCAGGACTACTCCCTTTCGCCGCACCTGTGCCATTACAAAAAGTACAACTCACCAAAGTGGGAACTTTTATTTCAACTGTTTTTCCGTGCACTGCTTCTTCAAGTGATAATTCCAAGTGATATAACAAATCTTGACCATGAGTAGCGCGCTGTCGCGATGAAGCTCCCCCTCCACCAAAGATGTCACCAAAAATATCACCGAAAATATCGCCTAAATCGCCAGGATTAAAACCACCAGCCCCGCCTCCCATTCCACTGCCATCAACACCAGCGTGACCAAATTGGTCATAAGCTGCTCGTTTTTGACTATCAGAAAGTACTTCGTAAGCCAGTTTTGCATCTTTAAATTTTGCTTCTGATTCTTTATCACCCGGATTTCGATCAGGATGATATTTCATCGCTAATCGACGATATGCGGTTTTTAGTTCGGCATCCGAAGCATTTCGTGCAACGCCGAGCAGTTCGTAATAATCTTTTTTCTCAGACATAACTTCGAATCCTCACATAGCAAAAAAGTAGTTTCTCACTTTCGCAAGAAACTACTTCGCAGCTCAATTAAAAAAGTTCGCTACTTTTTACGATCTTCGTCTTTTACTTCTTCAAACTCAGCATCAACAACATTCTCATCTTTAGATTGTGATTGAGACTGAGACTGTTCCTGTGTACCCGAAGATTCACCACCTGATTCACTTTCACCCTGACTTTGCTCTTGTTTTTGAGCATAGAGCCTTTCAGACATAGCTCCTGACACAGATGAAAGTTTTTCGGTTTTCGATTCAATATCAGATCGATTATCTTCTTTCATCGCTTCTTTCAAATCAGCGATCGCAGATTCAATAGAGGATCTTTCATCGGAAGTGACTTTGTCACCCAATTCTTGCATCGCTTTATTGGTTGCGTGAATCAAACTATCCGCTTTATTTCGAGCATCTGCTAATTTATGATACTCTTCATCTTCTGCACGATGTTGTTCGGCATCTTCAACCATTCGTCGAATCTCTTCTTCCGACAAACCACTTGAAGCTTTAATAATAATCGATTGTTCTTTTCCTGACGCTTTGTCTTTTGCTGAAACATGCAAAATACCGTTCGCATCAATATCAAATGTCACTTCAATTTGTGGAACACCACGTTGCGCAGGAGGAATATTCGCTAAATCAAAACGACCTAATGACTTATTGGCTGATGCCATTTCGCGCTCACCTTGCAATACATGAACTGTCACAGCACGTTGATTATCTTCGGCTGTAGAAAATACTTGAGAAGCTTTAGTAGGAATTGTGGTATTTTTATCGATGAGTTTTGTCATCACACCACCTAAAGTTTCGATACCTAACGATAAAGGCGTTACGTCAAGCAATAAAATATCTTTCACTTCACCAGACAATACAGCACCTTGAATTGCTGCACCAACCGCAACAGCTTCATCTGGATTCACATCACGACGTGGTTCTTTTCCAAAGAAATCTTTTACGATTTCTTGTACTTTGGGCATACGAGTTTGTCCGCCCACTAAAATCACTTCTTGAATATCAGAAACTTTAAGCCCAGCATCATGCAATGCAGTTTTGCAAGGACCAACCGTACGATCAATTAAATCTTCTACGAGGGATTCTAATTTTGCACGAGTAATTTTAACGTTCAGATGTTTTGGCCCAGTCGCATCGGCTGTAATATAAGGTAAATTTACGTCAGTTTGTTGAGAAGATGACAATTCAATTTTCGCTTTTTCTGCAGCATCTTTTAATCGTTGTAACGCTAAAGGATCTTCATGCAAATCAATGCCATGTTCTTTTTTAAATTCGCCTGCAAGATAATCAATTAAACGTAAGTCAAAATCTTCACCACCTAAGAAGGTATCACCATTAGTAGAAAGCACTTCAAATTGTTGCTCACCTTCCACAGCTGCAATTTCAATGATGGAAATATCAAACGTACCACCACCCAAATCGAATACGGCAATTTTACGATCTTTCTGCCCTGCTTCTTTTTTATCCAATCCATACGCTAATGCAGCAGCGGTTGGTTCGTTAATAATTCGTTTAACTTCTAATCCTGCAATTCTGCCCGCATCTTTTGTTGCTTGTCGTTGTGAATCGTTGAAGTAAGCTGGGCATGTAATAACGGCTTGTGTCACAGGTTCACCCAAATACGCTTCAGCGTCGGCTTTAATTTTCGCTAATACTCGTGCAGAAACTTCTGGCGGAGCCATGGATTTTCCACCCGCTTTAATCCAAGCATCGCCGTTGTTGGCTTTGACAATTTCATACGGAACCATTTCAATATCGCGTTGAACTTCTTTGTCTTCAAAGCGACGGCCGATCAGACGTTTTGAAGCATAAACCGTATTTTGTGGATTAGTAACCGCTTGCCTTTTAGCAGATTGCCCGACTAAAATTTCACCATCATTGGTGTAAGCAACAACTGATGGTGTTGTTCTAGCGCCTTCAGCGTTTTCAATAACGCGAGGCTTACCACCTTCCATAATAGCGAAGCATGAATTTGTTGTACCTAAATCGATACCAATCGTTCTACTCATAACTGAAAATCTCCAAATAATTAATCACTGATAACTCTAAAATGGGGTTTATGATTTGATTTTCAAGTCATCACCCCAAAAAAATCTGCACTATTTTGCTACAACCACCATGGCGGGTCTTATGAGGCGATCATTCAACGAATAGCCTTTTTGCAACACCCTAACAACCGTGTTGGTCTTCATACCCGGCACTTCTTCAGTGCTGACGGCTTGATGTAGGTTAGGATCAAAAATCGCGCCTACAGGATCGATTTGTTTAATTCCAAAACGCTCGAAAGTTTGAAGTAACATATTCATGGTCATTTCAACGCCTTCATGAATACTGCGAGCAAACTGATTGTCGCCATATTCACAGGCTAGTGCATGACTCAAACTATCGACAATAGGCAATAAATCTCCGGCAAATTTTGTGAGAGCAAATTTTCGAGCTTGCACGACATCAGTTTCACAACGTTTGCGGGTATTCTCCATTTCAGCGCGTGAACGCATGACTTCATTCCAATACTCGTTAAGCTTTTGCTCAGTTTCTGTCAATTTGTTTTCTAGACTTTCATAGGATGGATGCTCGAGTGCTGGGGCTTCGGCACCTACTTTTGAATCTGCGGCTTGTGCAGTGGGTGCCTCGCTTGCAGCCTGAGCAACTGGGTCAACCTCTTCAGGGGTAGGCCACTTTTTGCCCTGTTTAACCTCAGCATTCATTGAGTCCGCCTTGGACTGCCCTACATCTGTATCATCTTCATTCGTTGGCATACATTCACTCCAGTCAGTAATTCTTAGGCAATACATCCCTTCTCGGGATGTGCTTATCAAGTTATATAGAGTCTGCAAGAGTCTTTTTCAAGGGCCAGAATTGACCTTTTTAGGCTTTTTCGTCGCGTAGAACAGCACTCAACAACCTAGCCGTGATATCAACTGTCGAAATCACATGTTGATAATTCATCCGACTCGGGCCAATCACACCCAAAACACCCAATGTCCGATCCTCCAAAACATACGGCGCTGCAACAAAACTGCAGCCATCAAACACTTCAACACCCGATTCTTGACCAATAAAAATTTTCACACCCTCAGTGAGCAAACATTGATCGAGCAAATGTAAAACAACATGTTTTTGTGTGAACGTTTCAAAAAGAGATTTTAACTGATCGATATTCGCCGTTTCAGCAAAACTAAAAAGATTAGCTTCACCTGCCATTACATAATCATTTTTAGATTTTGGTTCAAACGCTTTGTCAGCAACCTCAAGAGCTGCTGCCATAAAATACTCTAAGTTTTTTCGATCATCATGCATTTTCTGCAATAAATAACGACGTATTTCATCTAAATCAGAACCAGCATAATGCGCTATTAAATAATTAGCAGCTTGCTGCAATTCACTCGAAGAATATTCTCGATCGGTATGAATAATTCGATTCTGCACTTCATGTTCATTAAAAACTAAAATGACCAGCACGCGCTTTTTTTCAAGTGGTAAAAATTCTACATGACGCAAAACATTGCGAGCACGTTTGGGTAAAGATACTATGCCTGCAAGATGCGTCAAAGATGATAATAACCCTGAAGCTGATTCCAACAAATCGTGTTGAGAATTGTCGGTACGTAAATGCTTTCGTAATTCATCTATATCACGCACCGAAGACATTTCTGCATTGAGTAGGCTGTCAACATAAAATCGATAGCCTTTTGCCGTTGGCATACGTCCAGCGGAGGTGTGAGGAGAACAAATATACCCCGCTTCCTCTAAGTCAGACATAATATTTCGTACACTCGCAGAACTTAGCGCGACCTGCCCTTCCTCAACGATTGTTTTTGAACCGACAGGCTGTCCATCACGAATATATCGCTGGATAAGCATCGTTAATATGTGCTGAGCCCGCTCGTTGATATCTGATTCCGCCATAAAACCTCTATAAATAGGTTATCCTAACATTTTGAATTTGAGGATGCTATCACGGTTTTTAAAGGGGATGTCAACAAATAAGGGGGCAGATTGAACAGAATCATTCAATGGTTATGATCCGAATTCTATGTATTGCAGGACATATTTCAACTTTTATGTATTATAATACATAGTATTGACTTTATGTATTATAGTACATATAATTGCCTTGTCTATCATGTTTAGCGAAGGAGTTGAGTATGCTAATACACAATGCTAATGAGTTGGCTCAATATGTTCGAAATTGTAGAAAGTCTGAGAAGCTAAGCCAATCAGAGCTCGGTAGCAAGTCTTTAGTTTTACAGCGAACAATTTCAACATTTGAAAATCATCCGGGTGGAGTAAAGTTAGATACCTTATTCCGGATTCTTTCTGCGGCAAACCTACAATTACATATTGTTGAGAAAGGTGTTAGCCCTGAAAAAGACAACCAATGGGCTGAGCAATGGTGAAATCTAGAAAAAAATTAAGGCTGAATGTATCCATGAATGGTATATTAGTGGGTTACTTAGAGCGAGCCAGCATGCAGAGTATGAGTTTCCAATATGCTCAATCCTGGCTGGATCAAGCAGGGACTCGACCTATATCACTCTCTTTACCCTTAGCATCACGAATTTACGATGACGAACGTACCTTTTTCTTTTTTGACAATTTATTACCGGATAATCCCCAAATAAGAGCTCGCATTCAATCTCGATTTCAGGCGATATCGGATCAGCCTTTTGATTTACTCAAATGTATCGGAAAAGATTGTGTTGGGGCAATTCAACTGTCGGAAGATGAAATTGAAGACGTTAAAAATATTAGCGCTGAACCGATTGATGCTAAAAAAATTGCCGCGTTACTCAAAAACTATCGCAATGCGCCACTGGGCATGAAGGGAAAAGATGATGATTTTAGAATCTCGATTGCCGGAGCTCAAGAAAAATCGGCATTTTTATTTCATCAAAATCAATGGTGCCGCCCGTCAGGAACCACACCAACAACACATATATTTAAACTACCTGTTGGTATGACACCGCATGAGCAAATCGATTTATCGATGAGCTGTGAAAATGAATGGCTTTGTTCTCAAATTGCCAATGAATTCGGACTGCAGACAGCGCCTTGCTCAATTGAATATTTTGAAGACGTAAAGGTGCTTGTAGTAGAGCGATTTGATCGAGAACTCTCATCCGATGCAAAATGGATTATGAGATTACCTCAAGAAGATATCTGCCAAGCATTAGGTAGATCGGCTAATTTAAAATACCAAGGTGATGGTGGTCCCGGCATTAAAGAGATTATGAATTTATTATTAGATTCTGAGGTGGCCTCTGTCGACCGTGATAATTTCTTTCGTGCCCAAATTCTGTTTTGGTTGCTTGCTGCTATCGATGGACACGCAAAAAATTTCAGTGTGTTTATTAAACCAGGTGGACAATATCAGTTAACACCTTTATACGATATCATGTCAGCCTATCCACTTTTAGCGAATAAGCAACTTCAGGAGAAGAAAATTAAAATGGCTATGGCGTTGTATGGAAAAAATACACATTATACTTGGTATAATACCTATCGACGACATTTCATCAGCACTGCTAAAAAAGCACAATATAATCCAAAACGCGCAGAAGAACTGCTAGACGAAATGTTGTTACAGCTGCCTAAGGTCGTTGAAAAAGTTTCAAAAAAATTACAGAGCGACTTTCCATCAGAAGTATCAGATCCTATTTTCTCTGGCATGCTCAAATCTAAAGAACGATTTTCTGTACATACTGAGGGGGGTATTGGTGTTGCGTCTTAAGTTGTAAAGGTTGATTTATATGCGGGATATTGTATGCTTAACAACTATAGCATGCATTTAATGTTCTACTACATATGAGGTCCCCATGTCGACAGAAGATAACCAATTTAATTTTTTCTCAAAGGACATGTCAATTAATGACAATATGAAAATAGAAGCTTTTTATAGAAACGCTTCAGAAGGTTACAATGAGATCATATTAAATACAGCCATGATGCTATTTAATTGGGTTATGGGGTTAAACACTTTGGCAATCGGGTTAACGACCGCGGTCATGAGTAATTACGTTGCAACTAAACTGCTATCTTTTAATGCAAAATGGGTATTTATATCTTCATCGCACTTTACACTATTGGCGCATCATTGGCATATGCTTCAGGTTACTTGGAGAAAAAACGTTTTCTTCAAAGAGGAGAAATTATTGAGAAAAGATTTGATGAGTTTAAAGATAACAAAATAACAGCAAAAACTTTTATAGATCATTATTATCAACATAAGATATGTCTAGATAAAATAGTCCCTATTCTTGAGTATTCAAGTCTCGGTTGCGTTATTATCGGATTCATTGCTTCCGTATTTATTTTATTATTTTTCATGTGATGACATGAATAAAGATCCTGTTTCCCTATAGTACAAATTCTGATTTGAGGAAAGAATATCAATAAGGAGCCAATTATTGACAAACTAAATAGCTGTTAAAACATTAGACATTCAAGTACTAACAGCGAATGATCTCTGCGTCCAGCACTCCCAACGATTTCCGAAGTTCTGAGTCGGTATTTGCAATTATAAAAAATGTTTTGATGGAGTGGAGAGTAACCTACAATCATTAGAGTTGGTGCTAAAAAAGCAGCTACTCACAACTTTAGTTAGCCATAGAAATGTATCATCGCCTTATCCTATAGTGTTTGCATCGCGTACTGTACATGGTGATGCGCTGGGTATAGCAGAATCTTTAGCCTTTACATCCTTAAAGCTAGGGCGGGATGACCGTCGAAATCGACGGGGTATTCCGCAGCCGCGACGGCGGCGATAGCTGGACGCATCTGCCACCCCTGGGCAGCAAGGTCATCAATCAGGACATGCATGGCCTCGCGCTGAGTCTGGGCGATCCAGTCAAACTGCTTGCCACCACCCCCGATGGAATCTGGAGCAGCCTCGACGACGGCGAGAGTTGGTCATTGCACGGCTTTCCAAAATTTGCCGAGCGCGACGAAATTTCCTATTGCCGCGGGGTCGCGCTCAAGCCCGACGATCCCGATACCATCTTCATCGCCAACGGCGACTTCATCCCCGGCAAGCGCGGCGCGATTCATCGCTCCAGGGACGGCGGCAAGACCTGGGAGAAGCTGGCGCTGCCGGTGGAGCCCAACTCAACGATTTACTGGTTTGCGACCAACCGCGCCAATCCCAATATCATTGCGGCCAACAGCTTGCACGGCTATCTGTACCTTAGCACCGACGCCGGCGACTCATGGACCAAGCTGCGCCGCGAGTTTGGCGAAATCCGGGCACTGGCATGGTTGCCGAACTAAAACGTTTAATTCTCTGCGCTGAAAGGTTTTGAGATGAAATACGGCGTCGTTTACTTTCCCACCGATTACTCGATCCGGGTCGATGAAATGGCGCGGGCGGTCGAGGAGCGCGGTTACGACTCGTTGTGGCTGCCCGAGCATACGCATATTCCCACTTCGCGCCGCTCGCCGTATCCGCTCGGAAATGAACTGCCACGCGAGTATATCGACGGTTATGAGCTGATTACCGGGATGGCGTTTGCCGCTTCCGCCACGCGCAAAATTACCATCGGGTCCAGCATTTGCCTGGTGGTGGAACGCGATCCGATCGTGCTGGCCAAGGAATTGGCGACTTTGGACCGGCTTTCGGGCGGACGGATCGTCCTCGGTATCGGTTCGGGATGGAACGCCGAGGAGATGGAGAACCACGGCGTCGCGTGGAAGAATCGCCGCAAGGTGATGCGCGAGAAGGTCGCCGCGATGAAGGCGATCTGGACCCAGGAAAAACCCGAGTACCACGGCGAATTCGTCAATTTCGATCCCATCTGGTGCAATCCCAAGCCGTTGCAGAAGCCCCATGTTCCAATCCAGATGGGCGGCAATGGATCCATCGCGATCAAATACGCCGCCCGCCACTGCGACGGATGGATGCCCAGCGCGGTGCTGGTCGATCAACTGAGCGCGTCGGTGCAAGAGCTGCACCGCGAACTGGAACAAGCCGGCCGCGATCCCAAGAACTTCCCGATAACCGCTTTGTTCGCACCCAACGATCGCGCGCAGTTGGACGCATACGAAAAAATGGGTATCGGCTGCGCGGTGTTCGCGATGCCGTCGGCGGATCGCGACAAGGTGCTGTCGCTGCTGGATCGGCGGGCAAAAACCGCCGGCTTTTGAACTCGATGTAACAGCGACTCCAGCAGCCTCCCCCCACTCCCTTACACACTGTTTGGACCGTCCACCATGTGGCCAGTACAAATACACACATAAAGGGAGAGGGCTGAGAATCTGTCGCGAAGCTGTTTGTTGTACGCTCTCCCTTTGGATGAGAGTCTCGCAAATGACCAAAACCCATTTGCGCTAGCAATTCTTCAGTGCGGCGGGCGTCCGCGCCCGCCATAGACGCGAGCGAGGGAAGCGGAAAGGCGGGCGGGGACGCCCGCCGCGCTACTAAATTAGAAGTGGATCCGGCGTTATCGACAGTTTCTTTCACCGCAGGGGGAGAGAGTTTCCATCACGCCCATCCGGAGCTTCGCGTAGTCAGCTGACGGTAACTTCGACGCGAAAGGTTCGCGCTGGCGCCACGCCCTTTTCCCACGGCCGGATATAGTCGAGCTCCAGTTGGGTTTTGCCGAGACCCGCAACCATGAAACGGAATACCTGGGTGGCCGTCGCGCCCGGTATCGGATGAGCGCTTTGGACCAGAGTTGGCGGATTGTCTTGCCGCAGCACCTTGCGGTCGATATGCACGACTTGCCAGCCATATCCGGTACCCGTCGTGATCGCGAGCGAGACGCTCAGGCCCTCTCCGCTATGCAGTGTCAAGGCGCTGCCGTTGTCGTACTCGGTCGCGTTTATCAGGTTTAACGGCGCGCTGTCGTCGCCGCGCACTGCGACCGGCATCAACGGCAGGCAACAGAGCAGGAACACGGCGATCCATGAGCAAGCAGCGCGCGATGCGTGCCGGCGGCGGGTGGATTTCACGAGCGTGCAGCCTCCGATCGAATTGGCGATAATAATCGGCTCGCGGTTGCGCATGGCCCACCGAAAAGAACCGGCACGGGGGCCGGCACTAACGAAAGTTCTCTCCAATCATGGTGCATTACAGCATGGGAGATAGGCAAGCGACTTCGTCGCCGCAACCGCCGCCTGCTGGTTTGGCCACCCTGCGGCGGGATATGATTGCATATCACACAAGCCGCGGGAGAGAGTCTATGAACCTCATCCATACCGCCTTCGAACCTGACGGGG
>CAVRXV010000012.1:0-98757 GCA_963725255.1 uncultured Gammaproteobacteria bacterium
CGCGTCTTGAGTTGTGAAGACTTTTGAGAATTTCACAATAATTCGTGATCAATAAAACCACTAATTAATAGTATAGTAGTATTTTGGTTTTACTTGAAAAAAATGGCTAATTTTGTTATTGATAAAATAAAGAACAGGATATGGATAATCAGTTTGTAGTCTTGAATTTATTCAGAGGGGGGGTGATGCTAGATTCATTCGTTAGGCCGTGGATTGATCCTCCTCTCAATTTTATTGGTAAGAGAATCGCTGTTTATGGTGTTGCAGCTCATGTGATAACCTTAATCGGATTCTTCTTTGGTCTTATCGCAATTGCTATGATTTGCATTAAGCTATACAACATTGCTGTCATATTCATTTGTTTAAATCGTCTTTTTGATGGCATTGATGGTGCTGTTGCACGCCATGGTAATTTAAGTGACTTTGGTGGTTTTCTCGATATTGTTTGTGATTTTATTATTTACTCAGGTGTGATCTTTGCTTTTGGATTTGCGAATCCAAATAATCTAATATATGTCGCGTTTCTCATTTTTAGCTTCATAGGTCCAATTTCTTCCTTCCTCGGCTATGCTATTATTGCTGCAAAACGCCGAATGAGTACGATATGTCGCGGTCAAAAATCATTTTATTATTTAGGTGGAATTTGTGAAGGAACAGAAACCGCAGTGATGCTCATTTTAATTTGCATCTGCCCTAATTATTTTAATAATATTGCTCTTGTATTTGGAATTCTATGTTGGCTAACGACAGTTGGGCGAGTCTACAACACTTGGTGCGACTTTGGGAATTCCGAATATAGGCTTCCCCAGCCTTGATATTTATTTTCTTCATTTTTAGCATAGCGTTCATGACTTGACCTCTTTCTTTATTTAATACCATAGAACTTCTTAGCGCCTTGAAGGAGAATATCAAATTCCTCTTCGTTAGGCGTTGAGTTGCTTGCGCCCTCAATAAAAGTGCCGCCAATTACACCTACATCATTGCTACCAGTATTGGATAAGTGCTTTGGGAAAATATAGAATGAGCGTTTCACTTTTTGGCCTGATTTTGTATAATCTTCGTCGAAGTATACCAATATCATGTGTTGCAAATCTTGTGGGTTTTGATTTTTCAGCATTATTAAGTGACCTTGAACGGGTACAACTTCAGCATCTTTATTGAGCACGCTCGAACCCAGCCCGCTGCAATTTATTATAAAGGTACTATCAATTTCAGAAAAAGATTGAATTTTTTTCTGAATAAAAATAACTCTTTTTTTCTCCAAGTAATGATGAAGTCCTATCATCATCTTAGCAGTATCAACAAAAATTCCGTCGTCGTATGACACCATATTTCGCGTTGTACCATTGCCAAAATCAAGAATGACATTTTTCGCAGGTTGCATTACTTTACCAACATAAGGCTCCAGACCGGAGTCCGAACGATTTTCAAAATAGGTCGGTACAATTACTGCACCCTCTTTAAAATCTTTATTCTTTTTTGTGGCAATTGAAGCATAAAACTTGTAGGCATCAATACCAATTTGATCAATGATTTTTTGCATTTCTGGATCATTGTCCATGGATACAGGAGCAATTAAACCACCCGCATTGTGCGATGTTAAATTGTCAAATCTCTCTGCAATTATAGTGATATGTTTAAATCCTTTTTTCTCTAAATCATAAGCAGTGAATAATCCTAAAGTACCAGCACCAATTATTGTAATCGGTGTATCTCTCCTAAGCTCTTTTGCATTTTTGTGATTTAACAGTAAGTGATTGACATAGGAAGCAGAGCCAGGTGCTAAAGTCCAACCGCTACCGCCATGGCCATAATTATGCGCAATGACTTTGCCATCTATTTGTTCGACACTCATATTCGGTGAGCCATGTCTCATTGGTCGGTGACATAATATTTTTTGCCCTAGGTGATTTGCTTCTAGGTTTGGAGGTGTAATTTTCCGTACTTCAGTGGTTGCAATGGCCACTATAGGCGTGATGAATATTAAGGCTGCAATGTAAATAGATTTAAGCACGATGGTATTTCCTAGTAATGAGCCCGAATAGTACATCGAATATCAATAAAACCGATTTCGTATTAATATGAAATAGTTTGCACGGTAGTATGCTTTGTAGTGTCAATCTTGAAATATTTGAAATTATTAGTGACGTGAAATTAAAGAATATGTCTCAGAAAAAAATATCTTAAGCCTTTTCGCCTTGATTGGTGGATTTTGAGTATTTCGTGTAAAGATAATTTCGATGAAAATCAATGGTTTGTAAAAAAATTGGGCTCTCGTCCCCGCATAGTTGCGTCATGTAAAAAAATTACGCGAAATGGAAATTATCGTAAAAGATGTGGCAATGCTTGACCCTTTAGTTAAATCATACCCGATGCACTTTGCCTTTATTTTCTTCACTTGAATTGATATCGGGTGTTTCAAGAATGCAATCACGCGGATCTCTCGCTCGTTTGTTTGTCTCAGGATCAACTAAGCGCGCTATGGGGTCCGAGCGCTTTTTAGCTAAAAAGAATCGAGACAACGTTGCTGGTCGAGGTGTGCTTTGACTACGATCAAGTGGAAAATCATCGCCAAAAAGTCTCATTCTGATCGCTTTTGTTTTAGTGGCAACAGGAATTAACGCAATTTCGTTCCAATTAGCAGAGAATGCACGATCAATCTCGTAGAGTTTTGGCATGTTAGATTTTAAAAACGTCAACAACGGTAATTGCGCAGGCGCAGTCAATAAAGTGAAGAGATCAATACTGCTGAATTCTCTAATTAATAATTTTACAGCAACGTAAATATTCAGGTTTAGCGCCTCGCGTTACTTTACTGAGATTAGAACTAAATTGATCCAGTTGTCGTTTAATCTCAAGGTTCGAATTAATCCAACTATGAAAGCATTGACGTATTTTTTGAGCCATATCGGTATCCGCGACAGGCTGCAGGGGTTTTGTATTTTCTGCCAGAAGAAGTAAGCGCCGTATTCTGCAAAAATGTGCAATCATATCGCCATTATCAGCCGCAGAAGCTAATAATCGTTCAGCATGTATTTTCGTATAGCGATCTATTCCAATGATTTTTTTTATTACTCGATGCATTTTGTCGGTTAGCGAAAATAAAGGCGATTTGTTCTTTAGCAAGCGATAAATCAATAATGCTTGCTCACGCCGACAAATGGCTCTAATTTCTGGGTTGTCAGTGTAAGCAATTGCTAATGATAACATATCCCAGGATTTTTTCAGTAACCCTAGAACATGCAGATCAAGTTGATATTGTTGTTGACGTTCTTGAATTTCATCGATTGAGTCGTTATCAATATCGCCTAAAATAGGAGTTGCAGGTGTTTCTTGTTCAATAACGGGATAGAGTAATTTTAAAACCGCCTCGAGTAATTGTTCAGGATCAGTCGGGTCAATTAAATCACTTTCTTCCATAAGCTGACGAATTGTTTCTGCACTCAATCTCATAAGACTCTCCTTGAGTTCTGTACATAATTACTTATAACAATTTCACCTCGATAATGTCAATCTGAGAAATAATTTGATAGCAACAATGAAGGAAAGGGGGGGGAAGTCTAAGATCTCTACATACTCTATCCAAGAAGATAGCAATTTTAGGCTTGACCCTTTTCCCATTATTAAGGTGACTGAATCACGAATGATGTTACTACTTCGTAAGTCACACTGGATCCGTCGCTTGATTCACTCGTGGTGAATCGAGTAGAAGGTGAAGCTATTTCTCCAGATGCTAATACGTCGGCGGATAAACTTCGTCCTACTAATTCAGCAACCTTCGGTGAACTGGTAGCTGACTTGGTTGTCACGGCTGCTTTTTGCTTGGCGATAAACTGTTCATATAAGTTGATGATATTAGCAATTTCCTGTTCTGCTGATTCGCTACCCAGAGTATGCTCAGATGCATACCAGCGAGTGATATCCCACATTAATGATAGTGAATTGGGATTTTCTTCGTAATACACCTCAATAAATTTTTCGCACATGGTTGGCTTTGAATCGAGAAAAAGCGCGCGGTGATAATTAGCTGTTGCCAAGGCTTTTAGAATTAAAGGTCGGGTTGTTGAATCGGATAACAGTTCGTTTATAGTGCTTTTTCCAGCAGCCATATCTGTAACGCCGGCCAGTTTAAATAAACTGCTGATGAGCATGGGGTTTGTTTCATTCTGAGAGTTCAGTAGAAATAAAACGGCTAACTCATCTTGGTGATCAAAATCTTTTTGGTCTGGAAAAGCAGAAAGAAATTCGCCAAGTTTGGCTGAGATCTCAGTGTATTGCTGATCGCGAATGGGGAAATTCATTAAAACATTTGTCAAGACACGAAATTGCAGCGAAACAGCTGAGGATTCTTTCTGTGTTTTATATCCTTTAATCATGTTAATCACGCGATTATAGGTAACCAGTGAACATTTTTTATAAGACTGTATGATTAGCTGTTTGAATTTATTTGCATCCCCATTAAACGTAGCAACCGCTTCGTTAAGTAGATTTCGTGATTGTAGTATCCATCGAACCTCTTCTCCGTGTGAGGCAATAGATTCTAGCTCTTTGGAAATAAAAAAACTCATATTTATGTCATCATGTAATAAAAATGCCATTAATATAGATGGATTATCCTTAAATACCTGTGTCATACAGGCTAGATTATGGTTTACATCAATATCATCACGAGATAGTAGTTGCATTACTAGTTCTATGCTTTTAGCTAGTACGGCGAAATTGAGTAAGGTTTTGTTTTCGAATCGCTTGCTGACATTCGCTTTTGGGTGCTTTAGAACTTCCTTTAGAATCTGTGATTCAGGTTTGGATTGATTAACCGCGGCTTCCATGAGGTCAGGATTAAAATAGACTTCCCCATCAATTCTTGGCAGTAGTACTTGTACAGCTGCAAGATCACATGCTGAAATAGCAGCATTAAGCGGTGAATTACCCTCATTATCACATAAAGTGACATCGACATCTCTAATACTTATCAGAGCTGTGAACATATCCGCCCTCATTCTGCAAACTTTATCCAGTACAAGTAACAAAGGAGTGCCGATTTTTTCATTGACTTCATTAACGTTAACTGAATCAGAAGCGCTGTTGCATATTTGAATTGCCTCTTTGTAATATCCAATGTGAATTGCAAAAAACAAAGCAGATAGAGAAGTCTGAAATGAAATTCTATTAACACAGTATAGTGTTTTATCCGTGCGTTTATTAACATCGATATGTTTCGAACGACACAAAACAGCTATAGAGTTGACGGCTCGTTTTTCAACGGCATAGAACAGTAGATCTTCATTATCCAGCTGAGTAATTTTTTGTAATAGTAATTCACAGGCAGCAGCCTCATCATGGTCTACTGCAACTTTAAGTAAAGCATTTAGCTCTTTATCATCGGTTATTTTATCTAAGATAATTTTAAAGCTATCAATTTTATCTCTGGCAATCTTAATCTTTGCTACATCGACTAAAGGGTGATGATGCAGTTGTTGTTGCTTGTCAATAAAGGCAAAGAGAAGTTGAAAGCATTCCACCTGAGTACTTTCGAGCAGCACACTATCTTCACCCGACGAACATTCAGCACCATTGGCTAATAATATCTGTACATTGTCACTTCTTGACGCATCTAAGGCAGCTCGGAGGGGTCCGCTCTTTTTCTCACCCTCAAAATTCGGATTAACAGAGGCTCCTAATCCGATCATTAATTGCAGTATATCGCCTGTGCCTTTTATTGCAGCGAATTCTAGAGGCGTAAAAACCTTGGTTTCGTGCCCAGTGTTGTATTTAAAACGCATGTTGATAAGATCACTGGCCCGAAAGAGTCGTATTAAAGTTTTTTCATCTGTATTGAGTACTGCCTTTGTGAATTCATCAGAAATTGCAGGTGATAATAAGTTTTCTACGGCGTACCAGCCGTCAACACGTAGTTTCATATTTCGACTCCAGTTATATTAATAAAATTCAGACATAATAAAAATTTAGACATTAATAGGTGAATGATATGTAAATCTGCTAGTATTCTCACAGAATATCATATATTGAACCGAAATACAACGGTGCTACGGTGTCAGATAAAAAATTAATCTTCGACGCCACCGTTAACGAGGAGGCATCATGCCCTGCATTCGACGCATCATCTGAGACATTCCACCGCCTTTAAGTTTTTTCATCATTCTTTGCATTTCCATGTGCTTTTTGAGGAGGCGATTAATGTCGGGAACTTCGGTGCCGGAGCCTTGGGCAATACGGCGTTTGTGAGAACCTTTGATGATCGCTGGGAAACGTCGTTCTTTTTTGGTCATGGAATTAATGATGGCTTCCATTTTGATGAAAGATTTATCATCAATTGCACTTTTGGCCGCATTCACGTTCGCCATGCCGGGTAGTTTAGCGAGGAGTGAGGTGATGCCACCCATTTTGCGCATTTCACGAAGTTGGTTGGCGAAATCTTCAAGATCAAAGCCGTGGCCTTTTTTAATTTTCTTGGCGACTTTCTCTACTTCTTTTTGATCAATTTTACGATGAGCTTCTTCGACGAGCGAGAGAATATCGCCCATGCCGAGGATTCGTGAGGCAATCCGGTCTGGGTGAAAGGCCTCGAGCGCATCAATTTTTTCACCGATACCAATGAATTTGATGGGCTTGCCTGTAATGCTGCGCACGGATAGTGCGGCCCCGCCGCGTGAGTCACCATCCGTTTTGGTTAAAATGATACCGGTTAGAGGTAAGGCATCATTGAAGGCTTTGGCAGTATTGGCTGCATCTTGCCCCGTCATACTGTCAACGACAAATAAGGTTTCAACAGGTTTAGCCGCTGCATGGATTGCCTTAATTTCTGCCATCATTTCAGCATCGATGTGAAGTCGGCCAGCAGTATCGATTATTACGACATCGGCAGCACTGCGTTTGGCCTCTGCTATCGCATTTTGGGCGATTGTGACAGGCTTTTGATCGCTGGAGCTAGGAAAGTAGAGGGCGCCGATGCTGTTGGCCAGAGTCTTTAATTGTTCGATAGCAGCTGGTCTGTAAATGTCCGCACTGGTCAACAGGACTTTCTTTTGATGATGGTCTTTGAGTAGTTTGGCTAGTTTTGCAGCCGTTGTGGTCTTACCAGAGCCTTGTAGCCCCGCCATCAGTATGACTGCAGGAGGCGTCGCTGCAAGGTTCAGAGAGGCATTCATTTGGCCCATAACATCGACCAGCTCGTCATACACTATTTTAACGAGCAGATCACCCGGTTTTAAGCTTTCCAGTACATCTTGGCCCAGAGCTTTACCCCGAACGTCATCAATGAAGCGAGTTACAACGGGCAGAGCGACGTCGGCATCTATGAGCGCTTTACGGACCTCGTCAAGGGTTTCTTGGATATTGGATTCGGTCAGACGGCCTCGACCGGTGAGGTTTTTAATCGTTTTATTCAAACGTGAGGATAAGCTTTCAAACATAAATTGGGTTCCGTATCTCGAGTAATCAAGTTATACTATATCATTCGAATAGTGGTGACAATCCTGAGTGGAGAGGCTATGCCTACTGGGCTTTTGCATATTTTTTTAGCGGTCCTTACAACAGCTGTTTTTGCCTTTGCTGGAATACAAGCGCTATTGCTTGCTCTGCAAGATCGACAATTACATCAAAAAACGCAGATCAATTGGCTTGATAAATTACCCCCTTTAGAAAGAATGGAAGCATTATTATTTCAAATGATTTGGGGAGGATTTTTACTGCTGACTTCCTTACTCATCAGTAGCTTTTATTATTATCACGAAGACGCATGGTCCCACTTTTATTCTAAAACAGTTTTAGCCTGTGTATCTTGGTTGATATTTGTAATTTTAATATTAGGACGAAAATTTCTAGGGTGGCGTGGAAAAAAAGCCCTATATTGTACCGCGATGGGTATTGGACTAGTATTGTTGTTGTATTTTGGTGCTTATTTATCTCGATTCTGAGGT
The DNA here is from genome assembly GCA_963725255.1 of uncultured Gammaproteobacteria bacterium. Classification (GTDB taxonomy): domain Bacteria; phylum Pseudomonadota; class Gammaproteobacteria; order JAIEPX01; family JAIEPX01; genus JAIEPX01. The sequence continues at coordinate 7,941 of CAVRXV010000012.1, forward strand.
TCAGTTTTTAATTTATATGGAAATTCTCATTAATGTTTTGGTATTTCGTTATCTTAGTTTTTTTGCTGATGTTAGCTGCATTTTTTTCTGCGGCAGAAACCAGCATGATGTCGATTAATCGTTATCGATTAAGACATCGCGCTGTTGCTGGAGACTTAGTTTCGCAGCGCATTTTTAATTTATTAAAACGGCCAGATCGTTTATTGGGCGTGATACTGATTGGCGCTACATTCACCAATGTTTTTATTTCTTCCATCGCTGCGGTAATAGCAGTGAGTTATTTTGGTGATATTGGCGTTGCTATTGGTGGTTTGATAATTTCTTTTGTTATTTTGATTTATGGCGAAGTCATGCCGAAAACGTTGGCGGCACTTCGTCCTGAGTTAGTCTCGTATCGAATCTCATTGCTGTTGAAATGGTTGTTAACAGCGCTTTATCCTATTGTTTGGGGGGCGAATACAATCGCTAATGCGACGCTAGGATTATTTAATATTACAGTAAAAGGTAAAGCCATTGAAAATTTAACGCACGAAGAGTTGCGTACATTAATTGGGGAAGCTATTGGAAAATCTGCGCATGATTATCAAGGAATGCTGTTGGGGATACTTGATTTGGGTGATGTGACTGTTGAAGATATTATGGTGCCTCGTAACGAAATTGTAGGCATTGATTTAGACCAACCTTGGGAAGTGATTCTCAAACAATTAGAGTCGAGCGAGCATACGCGTTTGGTTTTGTATAAAGATTCTATTGATAATTCCTTAGGGCTTTTGCACGTGCGTAAAGCACTTCATTTATTCGCAAAAGAAACTATCAGTGTAGAGACATTAGCGCAAGTTGCTGAAGAAATTTATTTTATCCCAGAAGCAACACCACTGATTAATTTATTAGTGAGCTTTAGAAAGCAAAAATGTCGCATTGGATTAGTGGTTGATGAATACGGTGATATTTTAGGTTTGGCTACACTCGAAGATATTTTAGAAGAAATTGTTGGGGAATTTACAACAGATTTTGCCAAGACGATTCCGGAAGTTTGGCCACAAAAAGACGGTAGTTTTATTATTGATGGTGGTGCGAATATTCGAGAGTTGAATCGTAGTTTTGGTTGGAGCTTGCCTGTGGAAGGTCCTAAAACTATCAGTGGGCTGATAGTAGAACAATTGGAAATTATTCCAGAAACTTGTTTGTGTTTGCGAATTGCTGGGTATCCCATTGAAGTAATCAAGATCGAATCGAATATGATTGATCAGGTGCGAATTTTGCCTGACTTGTATAGAAAGCTTGATTGATAAATAATTCGTGTGGCCATGTTATTATTTACTGGGTGGTGCAGGGGCTTGTTTTCCTTTTATACTTAAAGCTTGCTGGACTTGTTTTTCTAATTTTGTTAAATCTGCGCTGACAATTGACGTAGATCCTGGTTTGCTTAAAATATCGCTCTTTTCTAGGAATTTCTCGTATATATTAATCTTGTCCAATAGCTTTTCATTCCCTTGTGCAGCCATTTTCATTTTGTCAATTCGGTCTTGGAATTCTTCCTTTTTTACTTCGAGAGTGTGTCTTTTAAACATCGGTGGTTCTTTTGTTTTATGATGTTCTGTTGCTTCTTGCAAGACGTGTTCAAATAAATCAGAATCATAGTCGCTTTGTGAATAATCATGAGCAAAGGTAGAGTCCCGTCTTTCATTTGATTGGCTAGATCGTCGATCATTGTTATCAGCTGGATTTCTTAATTCTTTAACAGTTTCGGTTAGTGTAGCTGCTAGAGAACGATTTAAATCTGCCAATTCATCTACGCTCATGTTGAATTTATTGTATGTTGCTTTGTAGGCATCGTCGTTGATTTTATCTAATTTATTCTTGTATTGAGGTGGGGCTTTTTTGGAGAGGTTTTCTAATTCAGATAGCATAGTATTAATGCCAGATATTAAATCATTGCGTTGACGTTTTTCTTTTCTTTCGATTAATACTTGCCTTAGGCTCTCATCAAGTTTCGACTTTTTGGGTGTTCGTTTTAAACTAAAAGGAAAACTGCGTTTCTTTGTGGTAGCCTTTGGCTCTTCTGCTGGTGTATTATTGGCAGAGGCTTGGATTGCTTTTCCTTTGATTAGAATGTCATCTATATGATCATGGATAAAACCACTGGGCGGTGTATCTACTTTTTTTGCTTTTGCACCTGAACCTCTAATGAATGCTATGGCATCATCAAGGTCTGATCTAGTGAATCCTTTCTCTTTTTCAAAAGTGACATATAAATTCGTATTTGAACCGTCTGTTGTTGTTTTTCCTTGTACAATGATTCTCACTCCTTTCTCTGTTGTGATGCTTTTCTGATTATCTCCACTAGCCCAGCGCCAATCTTCTCTAAATTTATCACTTAAAGTAATTGGGCCATCTTCTAAGCTAATTACGAGCCGACCGGTTGTATTTTTTCTGAATTTACGCATTTATTACTCCTCAATACTAGTTCATACTGCAATTATAGCAGGTCGTATAAAATTCGTTGCGAATAGGGCGGAGAGGCTTATTTGGGGGGATTTCGGGATGATCTTGTTGAAGAGGATTGATGAGAAAAACTGTTAATCTTTTGGGGTTGGATGGGGGCTGTTTTTCGCGTAGTCGGCAGTGGCTTTTATTGCACTGGCGAGTTCGTGCCGGGCGTTTGTGATGAAGCCGGAGATATATTTAGTGCCATCACTGTTGGCATCAACTTTCAATTTGGTAAATCCTAAACCCATCAGTTCACCGAGTGGCCCTTGTAATACAGTGCCGGTACCTATGGATAGTCGCGTGGAGGCAAGATAATCCGTTTTTAATCCCATCGTAATTTCTTTGAGCGCATTAATATGATTTTGAAATTTGTTTGCAGCGTCTTTACCCAGTTGTTTTTGCCCTGATTCGAGTATAATGACCGCTTTTTCTATTCCAGTTTGAACTTGTTGAGGATTGGAAGGATCTTTGATGGTAGTCACTGTATTATTTAATGATTGATTAAGGGCTAATTTTTTATTTTTTTCTAATTCAGGTATCTGATCAATCTGAGATGTAGCGACTGCAACAATTCCTGATGCTTCCAGCGCTTTCTTAGCTATGTCAATTTTTTTAAGACGTTCGCGTAGTTCTTCATTGTAACTGTCAATTTTATCGATAAAATGATCTTCATCTTTTTTATTGAGCTCAAGTAAAAATTCTGTTAATTCTTCTTCAGATATTCGGCCGTATTCGTAATCTTCGAGTGCTTCTAGAATTTTCTGGTGAACAGTGTGGGCATTCCACTGATCCAGTGGAGTAATATTATCGGGGCCTTTCAGGGGTGGATTGGATTCGCTCATGATGTTGGTCCTATTGCTTGCTACTAAAAAAGGTAATAGATTGGTAAGAGTTTAGATGAAGAATATAGCATGTCAAGTTGAGAGCAATCAGAAGACTCATTTTATGTCTCATTACTTTCGTCATTGCGTCTACCATGTTTTGGAATCGGTAGTGTCGGTGATTCAGGATTTCTATCGGCAGGTCTTTTTTCCCCTGTTTTTTCTTCTGCGGATAAATTATCCGCATCCTTTTTAATTTGTTCTTTTTCGGTTTTTTCCCCTAGTTGTGATGCTGTAGTCAGATCTGCAGGAGCTGACTCTTTTGGTGAAGAGAAGAGACCTGCTGTATTTTGACGGTTATGCGAGACTTCTTGAGATTCTAGTTTAGGGGTTGGAGTAGTGCTTTTTAAGGCTCTAATTTCGTTTTCTAATTGTTCTATTCGTTCTCGTTGAGATATGTTCTCTCTTTCCAATTGAAATTGAGGACGATGTCGAAGACTTTCAGTTGGTACTGGTTGAGGCTGTGGTAGGTCGGATTGAGGAGCAGGTCTATTTTCTAATTCATTGTTAAGTTCTTTTGCTTTGACTGTTGCATTTTGAAGAAGATTAGTCGTTTCCTTCGTTTCTTTGATGAAACTTTTCGAGTAATTTCTTGTATATCGTTGAACTAAATAGGCTATTGTAAAACCTACCACTGCACTTGCGATTGCCGCGATGAGAATAATTAATCCAGCTCCCGACGTAGCAATACCAACTCCCACAAATGCAGCAATACCCGTGACGATACCAAATCCCGTTAAGCTACCTGAGAAGGCGTAAAAGAGATCTTGCATATAAGTAAACGGTCTAAAAAATACGGTTGAATGGTCGTAATCAAACTCTTTTTTTGCTTTTAACAGTTTGGACATTAATTCAGGATCATTTTCTAAAGCATCTTTTGTTTCTTTATTGATCAAAGTTCTTTTTTTGAATTCAGTCGTTGATCTTTCAAAAGGGCCTATATCAAAAATGGAGTCTAATTTATGATCATAGTCGTCGCCATTAATGAGTGATAAAGTTTTTTTGAATTGTTCCGTCAATTTTTTCATTGCAGGATCTTCTCGACTAACACCTTGGCTTTTTCGCAATAAAATTGAGTAATATTGATCTTCGGCTATTTTCTTAACGACCCGATATAGGTGGCGAATATTATTAAATTGCGTCTCTTCTCCAATAAGTGGTAGTTCTTTTTCTTTGATTTTTTCGATGAGTTCATTCATGTTTGTGCTGTATTTGGGGTCAATTCCGTACAGACAGGCTAGTTTTTCTTTAAGATTATCTCCGGGCAGTTGGCTAATGGTTTCTATAAATTCTGTGATGGTTGCTTTTTTGTATTCGAATTTTGTTTTGCCTTCATCATCTACACGCCTACGAATTAAAATGGAGGCTAAATCTATTTTTACTTTATCGATGTGGTTTTTATAAAGGGTATTAGTTCTGTTAATATTGTTAACTAGCGTATCGGGTATATTTCCCCAATCTGTTTTATTTCCTGTTCTAAGTTCTATTATTTTAACGCCAAGCAGCTGTTGTGGTGTTGGGATACCTTTTGGAACTTGGAAGTTACCACTCATGCTGTCCATTGATCGATTATATTCAATGTCAAAGAGGTTGCAGAGCTTTTCAGTGATATTCTCACCTTCAATACCCTGTAGCACAAATAAAAGCTCGCCGAATTTGTTTTGGTCAATCTTATTTTCATTTGATAAGAGCTTAGCGACTTCTAATTTTAACTGATGATCTTTGCCCGTTTCGCTCTCTGAGCCAATGATGTCTTTAAGTTTTTCCGTATTACTTGAATGTTCACTGGCTAAACCCATAATTCCGACAGTAATGGCGACCAGACCGACGATTCCGCCTACAACACTGACAATTAGCGAGCCTGTTGTTGTCAGTGCAGTGGTAGTACCAATGGCAACGGCTGTCGCTAAGCCTGCTAGACGAACAGCGATTTGACCAGCATATAGTCCTGTGCTCACAGAGCTCAACATATGATAAGGTAAAGTAATAAGATGTCTTATAAACGAGACTTTTTTCAGGTCGCGAAGTCTTTTAAAACTGACCATGTAATTTCCCCATGAACCCCATTATTATCCTAGATTCAAATTGCAGATTCTAGGATTAATCATAGAATCCTGCTATACAGCTTAATTATAGTAGCTAAATGGTGATTTTTCCTGTGAGGCTGCAGGGATAGGGGGTCAGATCTAAGAATGACGCATGCTTTGTGATAAGAGATAAACACGTTTAATCCCAAACAGAGTATGCGTCATTCTTAGATCTGACCCCTTATATTCTCAATGAAAGCGCTGAATCGTTCAACCATGTAATCAAAATCGGGATTGTAGCTGAGACGTTGCATCGTATAGTGCATTAAATTGTTCGCTGTGACAGCGCCAATGCGAACCACTTTTTTTTCTTGGTTTTGTTCATTATGGTAATGAGAAAAATCCAGTAATTTACCGTGTTCACCGAGGTAGGGGTTGCTGGGTGAAATGGCCAGGCAGGTATGTGAGAAATCAATGATATTTCGTTCGGGATAAACGCTTGTGCGCTGTTCTATTTTTTTTGAATCTTCGTTAGAAGGATTTTTGCAGTAATTAATCATGGTATTGTGTGGATTAGATTGTTGTTTAAAATAGTCTATAACGAAATCAGTATCGATTGTTTCATCGTCTTCTGAGGCAACAAAAAAGAGTGGAATATTAATTTTAATTTTTGAAGCAGCTTTCATAATTTCAGAGGCTTGGTAAGACGGATTATAAGAATGCGAATTATATTTAGTATAGTTGATTTGATTCGAAATTTGATACCATTTGGCTTTCTGTGAAATCCAAGTAAAAAGACGTATTATTTTTAAGAATTGAGCTTTGCGGTTTCGCGGTTTTAATCCTGGTGCGATAAGAATCATTGCGCGACAATTTTTTGCCAGTTGATGTAATAATAAACTTAAAGCGCCACCCATTGAATAGCCGACGATATAAAAATCGTCAACAATTTGAGAGGTTGAAGTAATTGCGTTTGCGACAGTATCAAGCCAATCTTTACGATGAATGGTTAACAAATCGCCGGGGACGGTGCCGTGTCCAGGTAATAAAACGGCGCGTACTAAGTAGCCTTGCTTAAGAAAGTGTGCCCCGATATCACGAACACTGAAAGGACTATCGTAGAGTCCATGAACTAATAATATTCCACGTTCGTAGCGCTCACTAGGATATGGTCGCCATTCGAAAGGAGCATTGGCTTCGATTATCTTTGATGCTTGGTCGGTGTCTAAATCCGCTCGATGCTGGGCGATTAGCTTTCGAGCCTCATCGATGTACTCGTCGAATGGTGTGTTGGATTTCAGCAGATTGTGTTCCGCCCCAGTTGGTTCGTGAATACGTCCGATCATAGTCCTTTTCCACTTGTTTCTGCCAGTGGAATCACTATAATCTAAATTTGTTGCTAAATCACACGGTTTTTTGAAATATGAAAAGAGCTTATTATTTTATTACCTGGTTATGGTTTTCTTGCTGTAATGAGAGTGTTTTTGCGGCGGGACGGCTTGGTCCTAGTTATGGTGAAATAGCTGATAATTTACTGGGGCCTCTTACCGGAATTATATCTATTGTTAGAGCTATAAGTATCATCGCGGGCGTTTGTTTACTATTATCATGCTTCGTGAAGTTTGGAGATTATCGTCGTAATCATCATGAGACTTCTTTGGCGCTAGTTATTACTCAGTTCATTGCAGCTACGTGTCTAGTCATTGTAGGATTCATTCCATTCAAAGGCGTCTGATCCGGATATTCAATTGAAATAAGTGAGCAATCAAAATATGGTGAAACGAATTATTTTACTTGGCGCTCCAGGATCAGGTAAGGGCACACAAGCGCAAAAGCTGTGTAAGCACTACCACATTGTGCAAGTTTCTTCCGGAGATATGCTGCGTGCAGCTGTGAAAGCGAGCGAAAATCCAGAATCAAATTCTACATTGGCCCAGTTAGGTCACAAAGTAAAAGCTGTGATGGCTGCAGGAGAATTAGTGGCCGATGATCTTATTATAGATCTCGTGAAAGAACGATTAAAACAACCCGATTGTCAAAACGGATTTATTCTCGATGGATTTCCGCGCACTCTCGATCAAGCCAAAGCGTTGCTTGATGCAGGAATCAAAATTGATTATGTTGTTGAGATTGCGGTAGATGATGAAGAAATCGTGCATCGATTGAGCGGTCGTCGTGTACATCAGAGTTCAGGGAGAGTTTATCATATCGACTATAATCCTCCGAAAATACCTAATATCGATGATGTTACTGGTGAACCGTTAATTCAGCGAGATGATGATAAAGAAGAGACGGTTCGTAATCGATTAAAGGTGTATCATGACCAAACGAAGCCGCTCATTAACTTCTATCAATCGTTAGCGCAAACAAATAGTGATGGTCCTCATTATCATGCTGTTTCTGGTATTGGTTCTATAGATGAGATTTATGAACGAATTCGTGCGGCCCTAGTCTGAAGCCTGAATATTAAGGAGAATTTATGTCATCTGTCGTTGAAGTTACTGGTCAGAATTTTGATCAATTAGTTTCACAGAATAAATTAATCATATTGGACTTTTGGGCGGAGTGGTGTGGTCCGTGTAAGAATTTCAGCCCTATATTTACAGAGCAAGCGCAACGACATCCCGAGATAGTGTTTGGTTCAGTGAATGTAGAAGAGCAAAGCGAATTAGCTCAAGAGTTTGATATTCGTTCAATCCCGTTTTTAATGATTCTAAAAGAGAACACGCTAATCTACGGAGAGGCTGGTGCATTGTCGAGTGTGGCATTTGAAGAGTTGATTCAAAAAGCGCTTTCAGTTGATGTAAATCAATAGTTGCCAGTTAAAGATCTACTCTAGAGATTTCAATTCCCAAAAACAAAACCGCCGACTCATGGTCGGCGGTCTTTATCAGAGCTAAAAGATTACTTAGCTTTACGTGGACGGCCACGTTTGCCTGCTTTTTTAGCTGGTTTTTTAGCAGCTACTTTCTTAGCAGGTTTTCTTCCAGCTTTTTTAACTGCTTTTTTCGCAGCAACTGGAGCACGTTTAGCTTTACGACCTCGCTTCTTAGCAGCAGGTTTTCCAGCTTTTTTAGCCTTGCTAACTTTCTTAGCTTTTTTAGGCTTCTTAGCAGTCACTTTCTTAGCTTTCTTAGGCTTCTTAGCAGTCACTTTTTTAGCGGCTTTCGCTTTCTTAGCAGTCGCTTTTTTCGCAGCCTTTGCTTTCTTAGCAGCTTTGAGTTTAGCGATGCGTTCATTTGCTTTCTTCTTAGCAGCTTCTTTTGCAGCCGCTATCTTAGCTTTGGCAACAGCCTTAGCTTTTGCAAGTTTCTTCGCAGCAGCAGCTAGTTTTTTCTCTAACGCTTTGCTAGAAACCGATCCTTTACCTGCAGATGAACTAGTCATCTTCTTTCGACCAGGTTTTCTTCCTCTAGGCATTTCAAATCTCCTTGAAAATTGCAATCAATTAAAGTTAAGCAACTAACAAATGTTAGTCAACGATGTAAAAATAGAATAAAAATATCAACTTGTCAAATATTTTTTCAGTAGTTCGTATTAAATCGTAATCAGTTATGACTGAATAATTCGTTTTATAGCATTTTCTAAGGGGTAAATTTTATCCTTTGGAAAGCGATATCCTAACTTCGTTCTTCGCCATAAAATGTCTTCCGCTGTTCTTGCCCATTCATATTTAACAAGGTAATCCACTTCAATATGATAGAGGTCGAACCCATGGTTTTCCCCTAGAATTATAGGGTTATTTGTGTTTTTCAGTAATAAATGAATTCGAGTGCCAAATTGATGGGCATATCGCAAAATGAGATTTCGATCGAAGTGAGAATACTCTTCATAGAGGTCTTGAATAAAGTTTTCGAAGTCATTATTTGGGATATCACCACCGGGCAATGGAAAATTTGCGGTCCATGGTTTTTTTATCCATGGAAAGTATTTTTTGAGTTTGTTCAAAGCTTGTTCTGCTAATACTCTATGAGTTGTGATTTTCCCTCCGAATACGGAGAGAATCGGTAAACTACCGAAATTATCGCTGATTTCGAGGATGAAATTTCGAGTCAAAGTAGCCAAATTATTGTTGTTTTTGGCCGCTAAAGCCCGCACTCCTGCATATGAATGTATGATGTCTGTTGTGTGCAGAGGTGTTTTAAGATAGCGATTTACACTGTTTAATAGATATGAAATTTCAAAATCATCGATTTGAACATTTCTGAGGTCACCGTGATATTCGACGTCAGTTGTGCCTATTAAACTATATTGATTGAGATAGGGGATGATAAAGATAACTCGTTTATCAGTGTTTTGAAGTATGAAAGCATTTTGTGTAGAGCTGATTTGAGGAACAATGATATGGCTACCTTTTGCCCAAGTAATATGACGTTCTTGGGTAATCGCGAGTGAATTATTTAAGATTTCATCAGCCCATGGCCCTGCTGCATTAACGATTGCTTTGCTTGTAATGATTTGATCGACGTTCGTATCAATGTTGGTTAATGTTATCTTCCAACGGTCTTTTTCTTGGATTCCTGAGCTAAATATCGTGCGTGTTTTTATGATGGCGCCTTTTTCATGTGCGCATATTGCGTTGAGAACCACAAGACGTGCATCATCAGTCCAGCAATCTGAATACCCGAATCCAGTGGTAAACTCGTTTTTGAACAGAGCCCCGCCATCAAATTCATTCAATTTGATCGTATTTGATCCAGGCAATTTTCGTCGAGAACCTAAGTGATCATATAAAAATAATCCTAGACGAATGAGCCAAGGTGATCGAATGGAAGCATCATTTGGCATAACAAAGTGCATCGGTCTTATATTATGAGGTGCTTTTTTTAGGAGGATTTCTCTTTCATTTAATGCTTCATACACTAATTGAAATTGGAATTGTTCAAGATAGCGCAAGCCACCATGAATTAATTTGCTACTGGCGGATGAAGTTCCGCAAGCAAGATCATTCGCTTCACATAATAAAACGCTTAAACCACGTCCTGCAGCGTCAGCAGCGATCGCTGTACCGTTAATGCCGCCACCGATAACGACGATGTCATAGTCTTCAGTCACTTTTTGGCCTTGATGATATTTACTAGTCTGAATATTGCATAAACAAGAGATAAATTTATTATAGTCGATTATATGTAAAGTGATAGAAGCTGGATAGATGTTCGAAACTGATTTATACTGCTTCTCTATTTTAGAGAGTGATTCAACATGGCCGCTAACGAAATTGTACTAACACTGTTTTTCATTTTTGCAGGTGCTGCAGTGCTTTCTACAGTTGCATTATTTACGCGACAATCTTTGTTAGTTGCTTATATGTTGTTAGGTGTCTTATTAGGTCCTTGGGGACTTGGAGCTTGGGGGTTGAGTCCGGTAGGTGATAATGAGGCTGTTCAAAAAGTTGGAGAAGTTGGTATTGTCTTTTTGATGTTTTTGTTGGGTCTTCATCTACAACCTCAAAATCTTTACCATATGTTGAAAAAAACCCTGTGGGTATCCTTAGTGAGCTCAGTTGTTTTTCTAGCCATTGGCTATGCTGTGGGGCGATTATTTGGCTACAACATGATTGAGAGTATTGTCATCGGTTTATCAATGATGTTCTCGAGTACTATTATAGGACTCAAATTATTACCGACAACGGTGCTCCATCATCAACATACCGGTGAGGTGATGATTAGTGTGCTGTTGATGCAAGATTTGATTGCAATCATGGTGTTATTGTTGATGCATGCAGCGAGCGTAGGTGCATTTAGATGGCAAGATTTAACACTCACCGCAATGGCTTTGCCTGCGTTTGTTATATTTGGGTTTCTTTTTGAACGTTTCATTCTAATTAGATTATTTGCAAAATTTGATCGTATTCGTGAGTATATGTTTTTAGTATCACTTGCGTGGTGTTTGGGTATGGCTGAACTTGCCAATATGATCGGATTATCCTATGAAATTGGTGCATTTATCGCAGGTGTATCTATCGCATCAAGTCCTATTTCTCAATATATTGCTGAAAGTTTGAAGCCATTACGTGATTTTTTCTTGGTGATGTTCTTTTTTTCTGTGGGTGCAAGTTTCAATCTAGATTTTGTAAAAATGATTTATATTCCAGCGGCTCTTTTGGCAGTGTTGTTGCTGATATTAAAGCCTATAACCTATCGATTATTGTTGGGATCAGTGAGTGAAACAAATCAGGTAGCGTGGGAAGTAGGTGTTAGATTAGGCCAGTCCAGTGAGTTTTCATTATTGGTTGGTTATTTGGCATTAAGCTCAGAAATCATTGGTCAATCAGCTTCTAATCTTATACAAGCGGCGACAATGTTTACTTTTGTTGTTTCATCTTATTTTATTGTGCTGCGGTATCCAACTCCGATGGGTACAACGGATCTTATGAGACGAGATTAGTGAATGTCGATTCATAGCATTGAAAATGGATTATTACAGTATATTGATTATCATCCATCACCAAATTGTGATGATCGGCCAGCCGACAGTGATATAAATCTATTGGTGGTACATAATATTAGTTTGCCGCCTGCTGATTTCAGCTCTGATTCGGTAATAGAGTTTTTTTGTAATAGCCTTGATCATTCTGCTCATCCTTACTTTGAAAGTATCAAAAATCTTAAAGTATCTTCGCATCTCTTTATCCGTCGAACAGGAAAAATCATACAATTTGTGCCTTTTCATCGAAGAGCATGGCATGCTGGGGAGTCAAATTTTGCTGGGCGAACACGCTGTAATGATTTCTCAATTGGTATAGAACTGGAAGGAACTGATAATTTAGCCTATACTAGTGAACAGTATCAGCAGTTAGTAGATGTTACTCGCTGTTTGATGCAGTGTTATCCAGGGATCACACCCCAAAGGATAGTGGGGCATTCAGATATTGCGCCGGCTCGCAAAACGGATCCGGGGCCATCATTTGATTGGCTTCGTTATCGAGGGTTATTAACAAGGGAATGACATTATGAAACTGTTAATTGTCTTAATTTGTATAGGAATACAAAGATTTCTCAATATTCGTTTTTCTTTATCAGAGTTGGACTGGTTTAAACCCTATCGTGCTTTAATACAGAAAACGTTGGGTCAATCCTTGATGAAGGGTTACGTTGGGTTAGCAATCATTGTATTACCTGTTGCTGTTTTAGTTTGGATTCTTAATGCAATGTTGGGTGGTAATCTTATTTTTGGATTAATCATTGGAGTTGCTGTTGTATTTTTCTGCCTTGATGCACGTGATATTTCAAAACAACTTTCAACCTATATGAGTGGTACAAAAGCAGAAAAAGGAAAATCATCTGATGAAGAATTAAAAGACTTATTAAAGGATTCAATGCCGATAAAAATGGAATCTAATCCGGTTTCTGCCACTGCACAAGCAAGAGCGGTTACTTCTAAAGTTGTGCTTATATCATTACATCATGTCTTCAGTGTTTTATTTTGGTATATGCTTTTTGGGGTATTTGGTGTAGTCGTTTACTTTTTAGTGCACCGACTAACTCATGAGGGAGCAAAACCTGGTTCAGATGCTGCTGATTATTTAGAGGCTGCAAAAGTAGTGCAAGGTATTATGGATTGGGTACCTGTTCGATTACTTGGATTGAGCTTTGGTGCTGTTGGTAATTTTGGTGCAGCATTAAATCAATTGATGAAAAACTTGGTAGGCGGTTTAGATCTCGAAGAGAAATTGCCTGTCACTTTAGGTTTAGCAGCGGCTAACGCAGATATTGAAAACGCGGGTAAAGCAACTGTGGAAGAAAACAAAAGTATTTTGGATATTGTTTTCAAAGCTGAAATTGTTTGGATAGTCGCGATTGCGGTTCTGACTTTGATCAGTTTGATCTAACAGCATCTCCCGGTTAAGAATCGGAGGGGGTCAGATCTAAGTTTGATGGGTTCTTTATTTTAAAGAATACGTCACACTTAGATCTGACCCCTTTGCTTATTGACGAGGTTCAGATTTTGTAGCAGACGTGGGCGGTGTTAATGATTCCAGAAATTTTACCACGCCTGTATTGTTTTCATGTAGCACTTTTACAATCTCTATCGCTGACAGTACATCAGCATTATTTTCCTGCATTAAGTCGAGAATGGTGCTTAGCGCTTCATCTTGCTCAGTTGTAAGCTGATCACTATTTCGAAGTTGTTGGATTGTGGATAGAGCATCTTGCGTTTGGTTGGTAAGGTTGCTATTTCGTATGTTCTGAATCGGAGAAGTTGAACTTTGCTCAGAAGGGAAGAACGTTAGATGCGTGCTACTTACTGGATCTGAAGTTGTAGATTTCGTTGTTGATTGACCATCTAGTGGAGAGTTTAGAATCAACGATGGGCTTCCAGAAGAGATTTGTAAGGTTTGGTTATTCACTTCGTTGGTAAGGCTTTGAACACTATTGGCTAAGCCAGTGGAATTTAAGCCAGATGCAATATTACTAAAAGAAAAGTAACCGGATACAAAACTAAGTATAAGGGCTGCAGCAGCAGGAATAACGATCAAAGGAAATGCAATAATTCCTCCAAATGTTAGTCCAATAATAGGGATCGCATAAATTATTAATGCGATTAATGCTAAAGCAACCACGGCAACAATACCCAGTACAACACCGCGTAGAATGGAGGTGTTTCCTTCGCTCTTGAGCTTCGCAGCAAAATCATCGAGGTCTTTTATAATTGCTAAACGTCTATCTTTATGTGTATCTGGATTAATTAATTCCAGAGTTTTATCCAAGATAAAGTTTAAATTAGCGAAAGAAGAATCGTAATCCATATCGCCTTGTTCGGGTCTAAGATGATTCACCTCAGCAAAAACTGCTTGAGCTTGCTGTAGATAAGGGCAATTGTTAGGAAGAGTCTTAATCATATCATCAAGTTGTTTAGCCTTCGCAGCTAAATTCTCGATATTAGCTTTATGTTTTTTTGCTTGTTCACCTATGAGTTTAATGTCTTCAGCTTTGTAACCAAACATTTTATATATCCCCCATTCATCTCGAGAAAGTCGGTTCTATCGCAGGCCCATCAGTACAGTGGTTTATCACACTAATGGCAAAATTATAGCATATTTTAGTGAATTTTGCAATAGGATTTGTCAATTATTTCCTAACTAGGGGGTGTGGTTAGGGGGCATTGGTTGGTTAGTGGTTAGGGGGTCAGATCTTTGCTTGATGTATACTCAAGGTTTGAGTAGGCATCAAGCAAAGATCTGACCCCCTAACCCATTAACCTCTTCCTCTTTCATGTTCCCCCAAATATCAGTATTATAACCCCTTTTCAAAGAATGAAGAGTGTTTAGACTATGACTGATTCACCCATGATGGTTGATAATGATCCCTTAGAAACGCAAGATTGGCTTGAAGCATTGGCGTCCGTGATGAGAGTGGAAGGCGCTGAACGTGCGCGCTTCTTAGTGAGTTTATTGGCCTCACAAGTGAATTTAACAGCAGGACAAGGCGCTATTAATACGCCTTATGTGAACTCAATCAGAGTGTCAGATGAAGTGAAACTGCCTGATGATGGGGTGTTAGCTGAGCGTCTACAAGCACTGATTCGCTGGAATGCAAAAGCCATAGTACTTCGTGGAGGTAAGCGAGCTTCTGAGCTGGGTGGTCATATCGCAACGTATGCCTCTGCATCAACCTTATATGAAGTGGGTTTCAATCATTTTTTCCGTGGTCGGCAGTCTGATTTTTTAGGCGATCTACTGTTTATTCAAGGTCATTCTTCTCCTGGTATTTATGCGCGTGCCTATTTAGAAGGTCGTATTAGTGCTGAACAATTAGATCAGTTTCGACAAGAAGTTGCAGGGAAAGGTCTTTCGTCTTATCCCCATCCCTGGTTGATGCCGAATTTTTGGCAATTTCCTACAGTTTCTATGGGACTCGGCCCACTTCAGGCAATTTATCAAGCGCGTTTTTTAAATTATCTTAGGCAATCGTGGTTTGGTAGACAATAAAAATCGTCAATGTATGGGTTTTTTGCGGCGATGGTGAAATGGATGAGCCGGAATCAATGGGTGCATTATCCATTGCTGCGCGTGAAAAATTAGATAATCTTATTTTTGTCATTAATTGTAATTTGCAACGTCTTGATGGTCCTGTGCGAGGCAATGGCAAAATAATTCAAGAATTTGAAGGTGTTTTTCGCGGTGCGGGTTGGAATGTCATTAAAGTGATTTGGGGAAGTCGTTGGGATGCATTATTTGCCAAAGATACTCAAGGTATATTAGAGCAACGCATGGAGAATGTGTCGATGGTGAATATCAAAATTATAAAGCTAAAGATGGTGCTTATTTCCGCGAACATTTTTTTGGCAAATACTCCAGAATTAAAAGCGATGGTTGCCGATATGACGGATGAAGAGATATGGCATTTAAATCGCGGTGGTCATGATTCTACAAAAAGTATATGCCGCTTATCATGCGGCAGTGACTCATCAAGGCAAGCCACTGTTATTTTAGCCAAAACTGTTAAAGGTTATGGTATGGGAGCCGCCGGTGAAGGATTAAATATAACTCATCAACAAAAAAAAATGACGACAGAAGATTTAATAGCATTTCCGCGATCGATTTAAAATTCCCATTATCAGAAGAAGAAGTCGCTAAATTATCCTTTTATCGACCGCATGATGATGCGCCAGAAATGCAATATTTACAACAACGTCGAAAAGAATTGGGTGGATATTTACCGCTCGATCTACAAGAATGTCCAAATCATTAGAAGTGCCTGCACTTGAAAAGCTTTTAAGCTTTATTAAAAGTCAGGGGATCGTGAAATTTCAACGACGATGGCATTTGTGCGTATTTTGAGTATGTTACTTAAAGAAAAAAATATTGGACAACATATTGTGCCTATTGTTCCTGATGAATCTCGCACTTTTGGTATGGAAGGATTATTTCGACAAATTGGAATTTATTCTCCGAGTAGGTCAATTATATGAACCCGTTGATACAGATCAAGTGATGTATTATCGAGAAGAAAAAAGACGGGCAATATTTGCAAGAAGGTATTAGTGAAGCAGGAGCGATGTGCACATGGATGGCTGCTGCGACTTCGTATAGTACCAATAATGTTCCCGATGATTCCTTTTTATATTTATTATTCCATGTTTGGTTTTCAGCGGGTTGGTGGATTTAGCTTGGGCCGCTGGCGATATGCGTGCTCGAGGATTTTTGATGGGAGCAACCGCTGGTCGCACAACATTAGCAGGAGAAGGTTTGCAACATCAAGATGGTCATAGTCATGTGATGTCTGCGACTATTCCGAATTGTGTTAGCTTATGATCCGACGTATGCCTATGAATTAGCCGTTATTATTCATGATGGAATGCGACGAATGGTCATGAACAAGAAGATGTTTTTTACTACATCACTGTAATGAATGAAAATTATGCGCATCCTGCTATGCCAGCAGGAGTTGAAGAAGACATTATCAAAGGTCTGTATTTATTACGTGCGGCGAGTGGAAATAAATCTCATCAAGTGAATTTATTATCGTGTGGCGCGATTTTGCGTGAGGCAGAAGAAGCTGCAAAATTACTCAGTGAAGAAAATATTGACGCGAATGTATGGAGTGTCACCAGTTTTACAGAACTTGCGCGAGAAGCATTGCATCATGAACGTGAAAATCGACTGCATCCTGAAAAAGAACCAGCTTTAAGTTTTGTAACAAAAACATTGATGGCTCATCCTGGACCCGTAATAGCTGCTACAGATTATGTGCGTAGTTTTGTAGATCAAATTCGTGCATTTGTGCCATTTGATTATACGGTATTGGGTACCGATGGTTATGGTCGAAGTGATACACGTGTCAATCTCCGTCATTTCTTTGAAGTCGATGCAAAAGCGATCGCGGCAACAGCAATGAGCGCGTTATGTCGCGAAGGTAAAATTGATGTTGCCACAGTGCAGCGTGCGATGACGAAGTGGGGTGTTGATCCCGCCAAACAGAATCCAGTAACAATGTAATCGGAAGGGTGGAGTAAGCTTAATGATAAAGGAAATAACCATACCCGATATTGGTGGCGCAACAAATGTTGACGTCATTGAAGTTTCTGTGAAACCGGGTGATGTTGTCGCGAAAGAAGATGCATTAATTACGCTTGAAGGTGATAAAGCCACGATGGAAATTCCATCGCCTTTTGCTGGAAAAATTGTCAGTGTGCAAGTGAAGGTGGGTGACAAACTCAGTGAAGGAAATTTAGTTGCAACAATTGAAGTAAGCGAAACGGAATCAACTGTATCAAATGAATCAGAAGAAAAAAAAGCATCTCCGCAAACAGTAGTAGTCCCTGATATTGGTGGTGCATCGAATGTCAATGTGATTCAAATTCATGTCGCTGTAGGCAGTGAAGTAATAAAAGAAGACCCTTTAATTACTTTGGAAGGTGAAAAAGCGACGATGGATATTCCCTCGCCTTTTTCAGGAAAAGTGACTGAAATTTTGGTGAATGTTGGAGCGAAAGTTTCAGAAGGTGATCCTATTGCAGTTGTTTTGGCTGTATCTGAAGGAGCACCTGCTAAAAAAGAATCAGTTGTTCAGAGTTCAGCACAGCAATCTTCTGAAAATATTCCTAAATCGGCACCCGCCATTTCTCCAATCCCGGTTTCTGCTCGAGGCATTTTGCCTGTTACACCACCCGGTGCTAATGTTCATGCAAGTCCTAGTGTTCGAAGGATCGCTCGCGAATTTGGTGTAGATTTACGTTTAGTAAAAGGATCTGGTGCAAAATCACGTATTCTTAAAGAAGATGTGCAAGCCTTTGTGCGAGGTGAATTGGCAAAACCACGTGGTGGCATTGGACTCGATTTAATTCCTGCACAAAAAGTGGATTTTGCAAAATTTGGTGCGATAGAAATTCAGCCACTGAATAAGATTAAAAAATTAACGGGCGCAAATGTACATCGATCTTGGGTAACTATTCCGCACGTGACACAATTTGGTGAAGCCGACATTACGGCATTAGAAAAATTGCGAAAAGAACAAGCAGCAAAAGCTACTGAAAAAGGCGTAAAATTAACGCCGCTTGTTTATGTTATGAAAGCGGTAGTCGCAAGTTTAAAAGCGTATCCGACTTTTAACAGTTCACTTGATGAGTCGGGTGAAAACTTAGTGATGAAAAAATATTTTCATTTGGGAATTGCCGTCGATACACCTAATGGATTAGTCGTTCCAGTGATTCGTGATGTTGATCAAAAAGATGTTTTTACTTTAGCGGATGAACTCGCAAAAATCAGTGCAAAAGCGAGAGAAAAAGGATTAACGCCTGTGGAAATGGCAGGAAGTTGTTTTACGATTTCAAGTTTAGGTGGCATCGGAGGTACTGCATTTACGCCAATAGTAAAAGCACCTGATGTTGCAATTTTAGGAGTTTCACGTTCGTCGATGAAGCCCGTTTATGAAAATGGTGAATTTGTGCCTCGTCTGATGTTGCCATTATCTTTATCTTATGATCATCGTGTCATTGATGGTGCTGATGGAGCGCGATTTATGGTTGATGTAGTGAATCGTTTGTCTGAACAAAATTGGGAGTAAAAACATGCCTGCAAGTAACACAATAAATGCTGATCTCGTTGTATTAGGTGCTGGACCGGGAGGTTATTCAGCTGCCTATCGTGCTGCAGATTTATTTAAAGAAGAAAAATCTGGAAAAACTGTTGTCATGATCGATGATGGTGAAGCATTAGGTGGTGTTTGTTTAAATGTTGGTTGTATACCTTCGAAAGCCTATCTGCATATCGCAAAAGTATTAACAGAAACGCAAGAAATGGCTGCGCATGGAATTGATTTTGGTAGGCCAAAAATTGATGCTGACAAATTAAGAGCCTGGAAAAACAGTGTTGTTAAGCGATTAACCGGCGGACTTGATATGCTCGCTAAAAAACGAAAAGTCACTGTTGTTCAAGGGACGGGTAAATTTATTAGTCCCACTGAAATTGAAGTAGTTAAAGGTTCAGAAAAATCAATTGTAAAATTTTCACAATGCATTATTGCAGCAGGTTCACGACCCATTAATTTACCCTTTATGCCCCAAGATCAGCGAATTATTGATTCTACTGGTGCGCTTGAATTACCTGAATTGAATTGCAAGTTATTAGTTTTGGGTGGTGGAATTATCGGATTAGAAATGGGTACGGTGTATGAGGCATTGGGTGCGGAAGTTCATGTCGTTGAATTCATGGATCAATTAATGCCCGGTGCAGATAAAGATCTTGTTGCTCCGTTACATAAACGCATGGAAAAACGCTTTAAGAGCATAATGCTCGAAACCAAAGTAACTGCAGTTGAAGCCAAAAAAGACGGATTGTATGTCACATTTGAAGGTAAAAATGCACCGTCTGGTCCACAAAAATTTGATTATATTTTACAATCTGTTGGGCGTCGTCCTAATAGTGATCAATTATCATTGGAAAAAGCAGGTGTTTCTGTTGATCAGCGAGGATTTATCACGGTCGATAATCAGCAACGTACTAATGTTGCCAATATTTTTGCCATCGGTGATATCGTCGGCAATCCTATGCTTGCACATAAAGCAGTGCCCGAAGGACATCTTGCTGCTGAAGTCATTGCCGGCAAAAAACATATTTTCGATCCAAAATGTATTCCTTCTGTTGCTTACACTGATCCTGAAGTGGCGTGGGCAGGATTAACAGAAACTGAAGCAAAAGCAAAAGGGATTAAATATGGTAAAGGTGTATTCCCTTGGCTCGCGAATGGTCGTTCACTCAGTATGGGACGTAGCGAAGGACTCACTAAATTATTATTTGATCCAGATACAAAACGTATTTTGGGTGGTGGAATTACAGGTACCAATGCAGGTGATTTGATTTGTGAAATTGCCCTTGCAATTGAAATGGGTTGTGATGCTGAAGATATTGCGCTCACTATTCATCCTCATCCAACGCTGGGTGAAACAATAATGTTAGCAGCGGAAGTTTTTGAAGGTACAGTGACCGATTTGTAATGAAAATTTAATTATCATTACAAATTAAAGTAACGATGAATGGAAAAGCATCGCTTGCGACCTATTGTGCTAGGGCATACAATTCAAACGCGATTTAGCTAATATCATGCGAACTCAAAAATTCAGTTTATGTACAAATAAAATACAGATTACTTTCTTGTTAGATCTTGTATACAGTCAAAAAATGTTGATTGAATGGCTCTCCTAAGATATTGCTTTTCTTCTGGGGATAAACTATAATATGACCATATTAGGTGACCACTTTTGGAGATTATGATGTTAAATACAGCCCATGAGATTTCTGCAACGGAATTCAAAGCAACCTGCTTAAAGGTAATGGATCAAGTGCATGATAAACATATAGAGTATGTTATTACAAAACATGGTAAACCGATTGCTATGATTATACCGGTGCCTGAGAGTGAAACTGCCGAGATATTTGGTTGTTTGGCAAATACGGCAACCATTCATGGAGATATTATATCTCCAATAAAAGATGAGTGGGAAGCGAATGAATAATCTTTTATTAGATACGCATATTTGGCTATGGTTAGTGCTGGGTGATAAACATTTAAAAAAGTCTGCGATTACATCAATTAAAAAGGCATCTAAAAATCACACAATTTATGTGTCAGCAATATCGATGTGGGAAATTGCCATGTTGGAACATAACAAACGGATATCACTGGGTTGTCCTATTGATGAATGGCTTCACAGAGCTCTAAGTGCTCCAGGAATTAGTTTAGCTTCATTGTCTCCTGAGATAGTCATGGATAGTGTAAAAATGCCTGATCATTTTCACAAAGACCCTGCAGATAGAATTATTGTTGCAACAGCACGTGTGATGAACTTGACCTTACTTACTCGGGATGAGCGTATTTTAAAGTATAGTAATCAAGGTTATGTTAACACTATTAATGGTTAAATTACTTATTATTATATTATGGTGTGTAAAATGACATTAGATCAAGCGCTAGTACTCAAGCATCAGAAATATGCAAGAAAAACCAATGATCAAGCTGCGATCGTGCAGCGTGAAATTTTTAATCGTTTGATTGAACGATTAGAATATATGTTGATTAGGCCTGAAAATGTGCTTAATTTAGGTGCCGCGACAAAATATGGAGAGGAATTATTGCAACGGCTTTATCCTCAAACTAAAATTATTTCTGTTGATATTCCTTCATATTTTTCTTCTAAAAATAGTGTTTTGCCATTACCAGATCATTCTCAGCAGCTCATTGTCTGTAATTTATTATTTCATTGGGTGAATGAACCGCAAAAATTATTGCAAGAAATTGCGCGAGTATTAGATCCTAAAGGTGTTTTGTTACTGACATCAATGGGTGTTGATACACTAAAAGAATGTAGAGAGGCTTTTTTACAGGTTGATAATTATCCTCATGTCCATGATTTTCCCGATATGCACGATGTGGGTGATTTAATGTTACAGACAGGATTTGTGGATCCCGTTGTGGATGTGCAAACACTGACTGTTAATTATAAAAGTGTGCAGCAATTATTTCAGGATCTGCGTGATACGGGGACAACCAATGCTCATTGTGATCGTCGTCGAGGACTAATGGGAAAAAACCAATGGAATAAAATGCTTGCTGCTTATGAAGAAATGAAAAATGAAAATGCTTATCCAGGAACCTACGAAATTATTTACGGACATGCATGGGGAGTGCGTATTCAACGGAAACAAAATGGGGAAATTAGTGTACCTTTGTCATCAATGGAAAAATTGCTCAATTCAAAGTAGAGGAAAGGGGCGGGCTTGCGACTAAAGGAAGGTGTCAGACACCTTTATTTCTCTGAAATCATCAAATGGAGAATTGACCCCCACCTCACATTTTCAAAAGAACTGTACAAATCAGGCTAATGTATTAGCCCGTAATAGATGGCGATGTACAATGTGCAGGTTCTAAGTCCCATGCTTTTGAAACATCCAAGATCGCTTTTGCGGCTTCTGGATTAGCGTAGGGCGATTTAGTAATATCTGGTATCAAATATCCGCCTATAGAGGTTAAAACACCAAGACAAAGTCCAACAAGACCCGCACTGTAAACTGCTCCAACAGTGTTTGTTGATAAGGTTACACCAACCATTGTGCACACAGTTAAACCAAAACTAGGCACTGCAGTACAAACAATGAGTCCGCCTAACAGGGTAAGACCGGCAACTGCTAATAGTGTCCCTAAAACAATAAAGAACGTGCCATTTATTCCATCATTCTCTAATAATTTTCCTAGTTCTGCGAGTTTAAGAATAATTTCATTTTTTGAAAATGGTTTGGGATCATCAGCTTTATTAGTTCCTAAATGCGCATTAAGTGCGCGTGTAACAAGATCCATCACTTCGATTGCAACGAGTGAATTTTTGCGGGTAATGTTATTTGGCATTTTGAGTTTTTGTGATAATTGACGAAGAGCTCGTAAAAGTTCTTGGTTTGCTGTTTCTAGAGTTGGATTGGGGGATTGTAATTGATGTTCAACGAGTATGTCGCTAACTTTCGATGTGAGACCTTCATTAAATTTACTAAATTGATTTTCATCATCTACTAAAGCGTGTTGTTCATTGAATAGCTTTAGTAATGCTTTAGATGCTTTAAATTCGCGATCATTTCTTTCCTCTACCGATTCCCACTGGCTTGTGACTGGATTTACTCTGTAAAGACCAGAAGTAAGCGGGGCAGTATTAGGTCCCGTATTATTTTCAGGAGCTACTTTAGCGACCAAACTTTGAAACGCAGCAAGTTTTTGATCGTACTCTTTTTTTAACTCAGCATTAGATTTTTTACTATCAAAAAAAGCACTCGAATATTCTGTTGTTTTAAACATCATTAAAAACCTCATATTTTACGTATTACATAGTCTGTATATTTTCTAGTATCATAGATAGTACCTTCTGTTCCTCGCCCAGTCAAGCAAATTTGCTATATTTTTGGGGTAAAACCCGCTGAATTTGCCTGTTGGGGCTGAGTGGTCAAGTCTACTAAACTCTTGCTGCGCACCAAATACTGACCCTTTCTACCCCATTCGCCTTAAAAAGGTGACTCAGGCCGCCTACTGTCGCTCCTGTGGTCATCACGTCATCAATGATCGCAACATGTTGAGCTTCAATCGGTTTGTTGATGCTGAAAGCATCGACGATATTAGACTTTCGAAATTCGGCAGAAGTTTTGCTTTGAGGGGTCGTATAACGGATCCGTTTGCACAGGTTTATGTTCATCGGTATTTGAGTGAGATTAGAAATATGTTTTGCAATCAAAGTGGCTTGATTATAACCCCGCTGACGTAAACGTTTTGGATGAAGTGGAACAGGAATCAGCAGTGTCGGTAAGTCATACGAAGAATGCTGAGCAATCACTCGTTCAGCAATTAACTCAGCGAATAAACGTGTGGCAGAAAGATTATTATAGAACTTCATTTTTGTAATCAAACTGATAATTTCCCCTTGATATATTAAAGGGGCAAGAGTGGCATTAAAACTCGGATGGCACTTGAGGCATTCTCCACAATACAATGGCTCATTGTGTGCAATATCAAGTGGTTTCGCACATTGATAACAACTCGACAATAACCAAGGTAAAGTAGCCCAACACTGCTCACAAATATCTCTTCCTGTGTCGCTTTTTTTGTTGCACAGCAAACAATGGTTCGGGAATATACTGTTGAATAAAGATTTTAAAATAGGATTTAACATGGTGCAGTTATAGCAAAACTGCACCCGTAAAAAAATACCGTACTATTTCTTAAAGATGAAAGCTGCCTAAATCTTCTAATGTCGATACTGATGCAAATGACTCTTGAGAACCTGAAAGGGCCTGCCTCAGTTTTTTACGTCCTTTATCTTTAGTAGGTTGCTGTTCAGTTTCTGAATTTTCGGCTACCATTGCAGGCTTTACTTCAGCCTTTTCAACATGTTCTGCGTTGTCACGCTTTTTAGAATTGAAGAATGCTGAGCTGTGATTTAACTTAGTTTTATCTGATTTTTTAGTGGCTGGTGGGCTTTCGGGGAGTGCAAGAACACTCGTCGGGCTATCTGAACGTGTTGATTCTTCGTCAGCCATATAGGGAAAATTATATCCAGAAAAATTTGATTCTGCACTGATGCTCATTTTTCTCGGTCCTTGTTCCTCATCGCTTAAATATAATTCATCATTCGATTTTTGCATAAATACCTCTCGCTGCTCATGTATAAAAGATAATATTATACAAGCTGATTCTTAAGATATCCTTAAAGAATGGGCGCAGTTGCTTTTTCTTTTTCCTGTATAGCGCTCAAAATACCTGCTGTATTTAATCCGCAATTGGCGAGAAGAAGATCGGGATCGCCGTGTTCGATGAATGTATCGGGTAATCCTAAATTTAAGATGGAATTTTTCATATTTTGCGCAACGAGAAATTCATTGATTGCACTGCCTGCGCCACCCATAATGGCATTTTCTTCGACGGTTACAATTAAAGAATGCGTTTTGGCGATTTGGAGAATGGTTTCTTCATCAAGGGGTTTTATAAAACGCATATTCACTACCGTAGCGTTGAGTTCTTTTCCTGCAGCGAGAGTAGGCGTTACCATGCTGCCAAATGCCAGTATCGCAATTTTTTCACCGTGTAAAAGCGTTTCTGATTTGCCTACTTCTAACATAGTCATGGTAAATTGGATGGGTGCTCCGGTGCCACTGCCGCGAGGATAACGCACAGCTGCGGGGCCAGGATATTGATAAGCAGTGTATAGCATTTGACGGCATTCATTTTCGTTGCTAGGTGCCATAATGATCATATTGGGAATGCACCGTAAATAACTTAAATCAAAACTGCCGGCATGAGTAGGGCCATCGGGACCCACTAATCCTGCACGATCAATTGCGAATGTCACATCTAAATTTTGCAGCGCCACATCATGAATTAATTGATCATAAGCTCGTTGTAAAAAAGTGGAATAAATCGCAACGACCGGTTTTAATCCTTCACACGCTAAACCCGCTGCGAGTGTAACTGAATGTTGTTCAGCAATTCCTACGTCGCAATATTGCTCAGGAAAACGTTGATGAAATTCAACCATGCCTGAGCCTTCTCTCATTGCCGGTGTGATGGCATACAAGCGTTTATCATCATGTGCAACGTCACATAAAAATTGTCCGAAAATATCTGAATAGGAGAAACGTTTATTAGTCAGATTTTCAACGGGAATTGCTGAAGAAAAATTAATTGTGACATCCTGTTTTTCTTCAGCATTTTTCTCAGATGACAATGTGGATTCTTTTAATTGGTCATCAGTTTTAGTTTCAGTTTTGTGAAAACCAGGTTTTACAGCATGATATTTTATAGGGTCTGCTTCTGCTGCGTCGTATCCTTTTCCTTTTGTTGTGACAACATGCAACAAACGAGGTCCAGTCAGTTCGTGCAAATTTCGTAACGTAGGAATTAAACTATCTAAATCATGTCCATCAATAGGGCCAAAATAGTGAATGCCTAATTCTTCAAATAAAGTACCTGGCGTTATCATACCTTTTAAATGTGTTTCAGTGCGTTTCACTAATGTTTTCATTGGCGGCATCATATTCAGTACTTTTTTACTGTTTTCTCTCAACGAAGTGTATGTTTTTCCGGTTAAAATTCGAGTCAGATAATTTGTGAGTGCGCCAACATTATGAGAAATGGACATGTCGTTGTCGTTGAGAATGATCAATAAATTAGCGTCTAAACTACCCGCATGATTCAGTGCTTCGAAAGCCATGCCGCCGGTCAGGCCGCCATCACCGATAATAGCAATGCCCTGATTGGAGTTGCCGAAAATTTTTGAAGCAATCGCCATTCCTAATGCAGCACTAATTGATGTGCTGGAATGCCCTACGCCGAACGTGTCATATTCGCTTTCTGAACGTTTAGGGAAAGGGGAGAGGCCTTGGTATTGTTTGATCGTGTTAAGACGATCACGACGCCCTGTGAGCACTTTATGTCCGTACGCCTGGTGACCAACATCCCAGACCAATTTGTCATCGGGAGTGTTAAACACATAATGCAGTGCAATGGTGAGTTCGACTGTTCCGAGACTTCCCGCGAAATGCCCCCCGCATTGATTAAGCGAGTTAATGAGGTACAAACGCAGTTCATCCGCCAGAGCGGGAAGATCCTCCACTGGCAGAGCACGTAAATCGTGGGGCGTGTCCACCCGCGATAATATCGGATACAGTGCATTATTGTCGTTCATGGCCGTATAATCCACTTTTAGGGCGAATCTTGCAAGTTTTGGATCATGTCCAAAGCGAGGGTCAATCTAGCCTAGATAAAGACAGTGTATTTCTTTATAATTGGATTTTTTAGGAACAAGGTAACTACCATGATACAACACTCTGCCATCACCTTTGATGATGTTCTTTTAATTCCTGCTTACAACCACTATGAATCTCGACGTTTAGTTGATATTTCAATGCGAGATCGAACCGGAAAGCTCACACTCAAATTGCCTGTGATCACCTCCAATATGGACACTGTCACCGAAGATAAAATGGCAAATTTTATGGGGTCTAAAGGTGGCATGGGAGCTTTGCATCGATTCATGTCTGTCGATGAGAACATTAAAGTTTTTAAGGCCTGCGAATTTCCGACCTTTGTTTCTATTGGTTGTACAAAGGCGGATTTAGATCGTGCTGCGGCGTTAAGAGATGCGGGTGCAGAGTATTTTTGTATTGACGTTGCACATGCTCACGCAAAATATGTGGGACAAACCTTGAAGAATTTACGCAGCTTGTTGCCTAATGGATGTTTGATGGCTGGTAATGTGGCTACCTATGCAGGTGCTGATTATTTAGCCTCTTGTGGTGCGGATTTGATTAAGGTGGGTATAGGCGGTGGTTCAGTATGTTCTACTCGCATTAAAACAGGCTTTGGTGTGCCCATGCTTTCTTGTATTCAAGATTGTGCTCGTACAGATCGGTCGATTGTTGCAGATGGTGGAATTCGAGCAGCTGGTGATATTGTAAAGGCATTGGCTTTTGGTGCCGATTTTGTGATGTTAGGAGGGCTTTTTGCAGGGACTCGCCCAACACCTGGTGAAGTTATTCAAAAACCCGATGGCAAAAAAGTAAAACAATATCGAGGAATGGCTTCGCGAGAAGCTCAAGAAGATTTTATGGGTGAAATGAATGATTGGAAAACAGCTGAAGGAGTTGCCACCGAAGTTCCTTATCGCGAAGATGAAGATGCCATTATTGCGGATATTGTTGGTGGATTACGTTCTGGCCTCACCTACGGTGGTTCTAATACAATTTCTGAACTACAACGCAAACTCAATTATATGGTTGTAAGTCAGGCTTCACGCATCGAAAGTTTGCCTCATAAAACATTGAACACCGAGAAATAACTCGATGAGTTAGGCCGAGCTCTTCCTTACCTTATTATATGAAGTGGTAGGGGGATTCAGTTCGTAGGGAGAGTGTAGCGTGGTGGGTTAGCTTGATTAGGCATGGGATCAGTTTTTTGAGATGCAGAGAGTTCGTATGCTTGGATGATGTCTCTAACACAGCTTAAGTATTC
This sequence comes from uncultured Gammaproteobacteria bacterium, assembly GCA_963725255.1. GTDB lineage: Bacteria > Pseudomonadota > Gammaproteobacteria > JAIEPX01 > JAIEPX01 > JAIEPX01. The sequence goes on from CAVRXV010000012.1 coordinate 35,820, forward strand.
AAAGACTTTTCTATTAAAGTCCGCATTTGATGAGTGTTCAGAAAATAACCGTGGACTTTTAGAGTTAGCAATAATTTGATTGAAGATTTTTAGTACAGAATCGAATGTTCTGATTGTCTCGTCGAGTAATGGATCCATATCATTTCTAGTGTATTGATTAAGAATATTCATGATGTCTTGATAGGAGTTGATTTTTTCTTTAATAGTTCTGGGCCTGCCGTCCATTTTTTCACAAAGCCAGTCATAATCATCACCATCGCAGCCATTTCCTCTAAAATTAAGCATCAAGTTCCAATATCGCATTTTCCCGATGGAAATTATTGTTTGATGTTGTTTTAATGCTAAAACATTATAGTCCAAAATATCTTTTAAAATTAACAAAGTTAGATGAAAGACATAATTAGCTCCCAACCGACTCAATAACATCGTAACTAGACTATTAGAGTAATAAGGGTGATAAAACCATAAGTTCAGAAGAACTGCTTGAAAATTAAATTGGTAATTATCTCGTTGAATGATTTCATCAAGAAAGGCAGTAATTGTGCTATCTAAATTTTGATTGTAGCCATTCTTGAAAATAAAATGTAAGCATCGAAAGGGTTCAGTTTGGGTGCAATAAAGTAAACCATGTAATTTGTATATATCAGAAATGTTATGCTGAGTGGGTTCATCCAGTGCTTTCAGTATCAATGCTTGCCATCGCTCATGAGAGGTAGGATTAGTGAAGCATGATGAAACTACTTTTTGAACAAATGTAAAATTGTTCTGGTCAATATTGAGTATAAGCGTATTAAAAATAATCATTTCAATATCGAACTCTGATGTAGGTTTATCAAAGCTCCCGCTCATTAGTCTATTAAGAAAAGAGTGGTCATCATGTAGAACATCAAAAGTGCCAGAGTAATAAGCATTCTTATCTATCTCAGGGTTTTTAAGATCTATTAACTGCGAAAATAATGTAACAATTGTGTGAACTAGTGTCAAATTTTGGAACCGCAGTGTAAGAAGAGTGATATTTTCGACGATTTTCTTATGTAGACGCTTATTTATGACTTCTATAGCTGAAGCGAAATTTCGATTAAGAATTTGTATGCATTCGTAAAATTGTTCAGAGGTGACTGTATTTTGATTAGAGCTTTTCGAGCATAGATAGAGCGCCATTCGTCGTAACGCAAAAGCGATATCTCCGACTGCTAATGCTTCGAAAACTAATACGCAGCGTTCAAACTCATTGTAGTAGGGGTTTGATGAAAAGAGATCAGGGTGTTTTTTTCTTAATAGTTTTTCGGTGTCAGCTTGTTTTTTGAATTGAGCTAAATCCCTTATAAGACACAATTGCGAGAATGTGCTTTTATCACATGGCTTCGAAAGATACTCGTGATTATATACTGTTTCCGATAATTCATCACACTCGTCGAGTAAAGCAAAAAATAAAGCAGATTCCAACTCATACCCTTCTTTGCTTTTGCGCCAAGTGGTTTTAGCCCCCGCAATTAAAAGCAATTTCGCTAAACCTCTATGTCGGTGTCGCAGGGCTTCTAAAAGCGCTAAGCCGTAATGTGCGTGATCTTCAACATCAGTAGAATATCGTGCGAATATTGCCAATGTGCTCCAGTCTTGAAGTTCAGTAGAACAAACGATAGGTGTTTGTCCATTGACCGTAAAGGTTTTATCGGCATTTCGATATAATAAAAAATTAACTTCAACCGCGCGTTTCTGTTGGCAAGCTTTGAATAATAAATACCCAAGTAAAGGTCTGGTCTCTTGTGGAAATTCTTTAATACACAGTTTAATGGGGAGCCAGGCTTCAGCATCGACTGCTTTTTTCAACATGTCCTCAAGACCCATAAATTTGAAATGTCTGGGATTTCCTCTTTTGATCAAATGGTCAATCAAAAGAGTATTATATCCAAGTTTTAAATCTAATTTATTTAATTTGGTTTTTTGTAAAACAAAGGCAGCGATATCAAATTCTTCTGCTACTATCAAAAAAGTAGTTTCTGCTATATCAAGATGCCTGTTTTCAAGAAGTTTATTGATAACTCTATAGCAACGATTATTTTCGTTTCCAGCTTGAAAAGGTCCCAATAATCGTATGGCTCGTTTAATGTATCCATCTTCAAACATATGGAGAACGACAGAGGAAGAACCTGAAATGTTAAAATGTTCGTCAGAGAGATTTTTTAATCCGAGTAGAAGATCATAGTTGCATGAAGACTCTACGCCGTGGACTGTTTCATTACCGAAAAATTTTTGTAACCTACGGTCTGTGTCGCGGTAGATTTCATCAGCCTCGAACGTATCTCTCTTCCTCATGTCCGTCGTATAAAATAGGAACTCTGGGTTTGCAGAAATTCCTTTTTTAGGTAAATAAATGATGATCGGTATTCTGTAATTGGGGTTTAGATTCAATCCATTTTGTTTCGCATAACGGCGGAATTCTTCTAATAAATTATCAGCAAATTTGTAAGCGAGCAGTCGAGCTTCTAATGTCTCTGCGCAGATAGCGACTATGCTTCTATGAGGGTTAAAACGTAAGCGAGCTAATATCTCGTTTGTATTATCGGGGCTCATTCTAAGGATGCGATTATGCTCTTTAAATTCTTCAAATTTTTGAGCAGGATAATATAATGTCTCGGGTGATTTTTTCTTTTCTATTTGGTCGGAATCTTTATTGTCAACTTTGTTTTTATGATACCACCTGCTTTTTTTTGCTTCATCGATCGATGGAAAATCAAACGGTCGTGCGACAGTGCCAGAATCTTTAACGAGGTAACCACGTATCAAAGTGTCCTTCATATGAGTCATAAATCCGTACAATTTCTCATTTCGGGCTTTTGAAAAACCGAATGGAGTACTCCACACGTCTTTATCAATCAAAGTACAGGATTGAATTTGAGAAAAACCTTGCTTTTTCTCAGGGTGTCTTGGTTCTTTATTGAGTCTTGAAATGAGAGGGCCTTGAGCTGAAAACGTAAATAAACTTTGTTTAGCAGGTCGTAAATTTTGATATCGTGCACCATTAGGACCTGGAATGATTCCTGAAATAAATGCCTGACTAAAATCCTTGTCATCATCTCTTAACGTTTTTAGTAAATACTGATCACCTAAAATTTCTCCTGAAATTTTCCCAGACTGTTGCATTGCGTAAATTTGGAGAAAATAATATTGGTCCTCTGTTATGAGGATTGAGTTATTATCTTCCTTCGGGTACGTGCCCCCTCTTAGGGGTAAAATAGCGTACAGTAAATCAGAAATCTCTTGTCTAATTTTCTCATTATTAAATTCTATGCGAACAATTTCCCCTGCTTGTGAAATATTTGCGCGCAGGCATTCTTCCCATAGTCTTTGTAAGTCTTCTGGTGAGTAGAATGCTGTATCTCTGGTTCGGTTACCTTGCATGCTTTAGTCTAGTCCCCGTAATCTTAATATTGATCATGCAATTTATATCATAATTAACCATAATTCTCAACGCTTTTAGATACCTTGCATGGGGGCCAGGTCAGAATTCATTGATCAATTAACAATCTTCTTCAGTCTTGGGTCATTGACTCAATGATTCATATCGATTGTGTAATTGACTGACTGATTGAATCAATCCGTGACTCAATTACATCAATATCGACCGATTTATAAGGGGGAAAGGGAAGTGGCGTCACGATTCTTTTCCCTATTTCATTTTATTTATTTTTGATACGGAATTTGTAAAACCCTTCACAACTCAAGACGCGACGCCGGCGATTTTAAGGTTGTACTACGTATATTGCTTAGTAGTGGGATTCATAGGAAAATAGTCACCTTAGCCTGTAATTTTACCTCATTGTTTAAACGTTATCGTAGTAGGACTCCGAAATTGTACGACAATCCCGGAGTTTTGGTTCTAAATTGAATGATATACATTGACAGCCCTGCAATTTAGAGTCTATACTTCGAAAATGCACGACAAAATCGGAGTTGACTTGATGATAAAGAATTTCCCAAGATTACTGACATTGCCCAAAGAACATAGTTTGTTCTTATTTGGCGCACGCAATTCCGGTAAATCAACGTTAGTGAAAGAAGTATATGCAGATTCCAGCATCATCATCGATTTGCTCAAAAAAAAGACGGAGGCTCGATTTGCGCGTAATCCTGATGCGCTATATGACATTGTCAAAGCACTGCCTGAAACAACAACACACGTTATTATTGATGAGGTGCAAAAAAACCCGAAATTGTTGGATGTTGTACACGATCTGATGAGCGACACCAAAAAGTGCTTTGTCATGACGGGCTCAAGTGCTCGAAAGCTCAAACAAGGTGGCGCCAATCTATTGGCCGGTAGAGCCTTTGTTTATCATATGTATCCATTAACACATATTGAATTGGGTGACACTTTTAATTTAGATCATGCGCTGCATTGGGGAACGTTACCAGAGATTTTTACTCTGGACATTGATGAGATGAAAAAGGAATTTTTATACGCTTATGCGCACACTTATTTAAAAGAAGAAATCTGGAATGAACATTTTATCAGAGATCTCGATCCCTTTCGACGATTTTTAGAAGTGGCTGCTCAGTGTAATGGACAGTTAATTAATTTTTCGAATATTGCACGTGATGTTGGTGTGTCAGATAAAACGATCAAATCATATTATTCAATATTAGAAGACACACTAATTGGATTTTTTCTTGAGCCCTATCATGCCTCATTTCGAAAGCGACTAAGCCATCAGCCGAAATTTTATCTTTTTGATACCGGTGTCACGCGGGCACTGGCATTTTTAACATATGTAAAGTTGGAAAAGAAAAACTAATGCTTTTGGTAACGCGTTTGAACATTTTATTATTTTGGAATGTGTGCGACTGAGTAGTTATCATAGATTGCAATATAAATTTTCATATCTCCGTACGCAAGAGGGTGTTGAAATTGACTTAATTGTAGAACGACCAGGCAAACCATTATTGTGCATCGAAATAAAAAGCACTGATGAAGAAGTCTTTCGTTGAAAATATTTCATCCTTCATAACTATTACTAAAGATATATCAGGCTGTGAGGCAATTTGTATCAGCAATGATGAATATATGAAGAAATTCGAACATGTATTAATTTTGCCCTGGAGAGTCGCGTTAGAAAAATATTTTTCGGGTGATTAGAGAAATGGCGACGCCATTTTCTTTAGTTTTGTCGATTCGCAACGCTGAGGTAGATCGCTTCTAATTCAGGCATGGAAGGGATGAGATTAGATAAAGTATCTTGGATTTTTACATTAATTTCTTTGAGTAACTGATGAGCTTTTTCAAGGCCAAGTGAGGAAACGAAGCAAGGTTGAATCGTGTCCAGATTTTCTTCACGATAGTCAAAGATATCATCCTGAATCTGATACGCTAATCCTAGATGTTCTGCAAATTCGGAGAGTTGATTAAATAATGATGGATCACATTCAGGTGAAGAGAGTGCTCCCAACTGAATGCTCGCTACAATTAAAGCGCCGGTTTTTAATTGGTGAATTTTTTTTATTTCATCGTGAGATAATTTTTTATTTATCGCAATTAAATCTAAACTTTGTCCGCCTGCCATGCCACGAGATCCGGAAGCTTTTGCTAAAACTTGAATCATTTTTAATTGATGTGGTCCATCACCTTCGCTCAGAATTTCAAAGGCTAAACTTTGCAACGCATCACCGACTAAAATTGCTGTAGCTTCATCGAAGGCTTTGTGACAACTGGGTTGGCCACGTCGCATATCGTCATTATCCATAGCGGGAAGATCATCGTGTACCAGTGAGTAAGCGTGAATTAATTCTACTGCGCACGCAGCACGATCGAGTTGTGTGAGAGGAGCGTTTAATCCATCGCCTGTTGCATAAACGAGAAGCGGACGAATGCGTTTGCCACCCAATTGTGTTGCGTATCGCATTGCACGATGTAGTTGATGTGGATTTTCATCGGCAGAAGGCAGAATTTCATCAAGTCGTTGATTGATCCGTTCGATTCGATTTTGACTAAAATTAGTATGCGGCATGGATGTCATCAATCGTCATTTTTTTGTTCGTACGGTTCTAAAGATTCTTTACCATTTTTTTCGGTGAGTACACTAATTTTTTGTTCGGCTTCTTGTAAGGCTTGTTGACATTGACGAGTCAGTTGAATGCCTCGTTCAAAATGTTTGAGAGAATCTTCAAGACTGACGTCGCCTGATTCCATTTTGGTGACCAGTTGGTTCAGCTCGTCGAGTGCATCTTCGAATTTAAAAGGTTTATCTGATTTTGCCATAGAAGTTCTGCCAGTTGTCATGATATGTGATCTTAACATCTAGCCTCACTGAGTCAAGTGGAGTGCATCGAGTGATAGATAATAAGGAGATACTTACCATTTAACTAGTTAACTTTAAATATTATTATTTAATTTTGATATCGATTTACCAAAACCTCTCACAACTCAAGACGCGACGCCGTAATATCGGGAGATTGATTGGGGTTGGGCTGCTGCTGATCGGTTTGTTGACGGTGATATTCATCATAGAGAGTTTTGGCTGCTGGGAAGTTATTTTCGACCAGGTATTCTCTAACTTTTTCCTGCAATGGCTGTGGTAAATCAGCAAACATATATTATCCCCGTGTTATTTTTCAGTTTCTACTGAGGAATGACGGATACTGCACCAGTATTGTGCTTTAAGCAACTCTTTATGCTGCCAAATATCCCAGGTGTTCCTCTTAGGCTCACGATACAATTCCCCTAACGGTTTGATTTTACCAAGTTTTATGGGCGAAGGCTGTCGGACTTAGCTCATAAGTTTGTAGGAAATTGTCCATTCCTTCTACGAGGTGAGCTGGGTAATCGTTTTTTGCATGATCTGGGCTATTTCATCAATTTGATCGGCAGTGATGATCAGGGGTGGCGCGAGTCGAACCACTGTTTCATGGGTTTCTTTGCTGAGGAGCCCATTTTCCAAGAGCGCGAGGCAGACATCGCGTGCTGCATGATATTTTGGATCAATTTCAATGCCGATAAGCAATCCTTTGCCGCGAATGTCTTTAATGATTGGAGATTTGATTTGCTTTAAATGTTGCTGTAATCGATCGCCCATTGCTGCTGCATTCTCAGAAAATTTTTCTTCTACAATAATATTCAGCGCTGTTAGACCAATGTTGGCTGAGAGTTCGTTGCCCCCAAAAGTACTGCCATGATCGCCTGGTTTAAAAACATCAAGAATATTTTTGTTTGCTAAAAATAATGAGACAGGCAACATTCCGCCTCCGAGTGCTTTGCCCAAAAGTATTCCATCAGGTTGAACATTCTCGTGCTGACACGCTAGCAATTTACCGGTGCGTCCAAGTCCCGTTTGAATTTCGTCGCAAATCATGAGCACGTTATTTTCGCCACAAATTTTTGCGCATTCTGCGAGATAGCCTTCAGGTGGGACAATAATTCCTGCTTCGCCTTGAATGGGTTCTACGAGAAAAGCCGCCGTATTTTTATTAATCGCTTTTTCCAGTGATTTTGTATCGCCATAAGGAATTAATTTAAATCCTGGAGTGAGTGGGCCAAAGTTTTCGTAATATTGTGGTTCGGAAGAAAAACTAATGATGGTGGTAGTTCGGCCGTGAAAATTATTGTTGCACACAATGATTTCAGCTTTATTGTCAGGAACACCTTTAACAGTATAGGCCCATTTTCGTACTGCTTTAATTGCAACTTCGACGGCTTCTGCGCCTGAATTAAGCGGGCAACCTCCAAAATAGTTTGTAAGTTCGCAGGCCCTCTGCAAAAATTTTCCTAAAGTGGGTGAATAAAAAGCGCGTGAAGTGAGCGTTAATTGTTCCACTTGCTGTTGAATTTTTGCAACTAATTTTGGATGGCAATGACCATGTGATAATGCGGAATAAGCACTCATACAATCGATGTATTGTTTTCCCTCTTCATCCCACACATGAATACCTTTTCCTTTTGTGATAACGACAGGTAGTGGTTTATAATAATTAGCACCGTAATGCTTTTCTCTATTTATCGTTTCGTTTGTGGTCATAATTCGCTTCTCCTTAAAATAGTGTTTCAATAAGATCAAAAATAATTTCTTCTGTTTGATGATTTTTATCGAGTGAAGGATTAAATTCTGCAATTTCAAGTCCAACTAAAAGTGGATGGTTATTCCATAATTTCATTGCGTTAAACAGTTGTTTCGATGATAATCCGTTAGGTGCAGGAGTTCCTACGCCGGGTGCTTCAATTGGATCGATCGCATCAAGATCAAAACTAATTCCGAATCCTGCAGTTCCTGTTGTGGCAATAGTCAGCGCTTCGCTTAAAACAATTTCGATTCCACGTTCATTTATTTCTTCCATGTAAAAAATGCGGACGTTGAGATGTTCGAGTAATTTTTTTTCTTCAGCCTCATAGGAACGTACGCCGATGAGACAAAGATGTTCTGGTTTAATTTTAGGTGTTGATGTTCGCACTGAGGTGAGTGAAGGATCACCATAACCTAGTAGCGTAGCGAGTGGCATGCCGTGAATGTTTTCTGAAGGCGTTGTTTCAGGTGTGTGGCTATCCATGTGTGCATCGACCCAAATTAACCCCAAATCTCCGCGTTTTGCTATTCCTGTAGAAGCACCACTCCAAGTTCCGATGGCTGAGCTGTGGTCACCGCCCAATGTGACAAAATGTTTGTCAGCACGCGATAATTTTTCAGTAGCCGTTGCCATTCGTACGTTGATGTCGTGTAAAAAAGGGAGTGCCTCTATACCATGAGCGCGTCCTGTTGGGTAAAAACATTCATAATCACTGATTAAATGGTTGAGCCGATGCATAGACCCAGAGTTAATAATCTGTTCGGGACCTTTCTCGGTGCCTGCTTGAGACGTGCCTAGATCGCAGGCGTACCCGAGTAGAGTAACTTTTCCGTTATTTGATTGAGGCATATTGAGCTCCGTTTCACTGTGTGCTCCCTAGGGGAATCGAACCCCTGTTTGCGCCGTGAGAGGGCGACGTCCTAACCGCTAGACGAAGGGAGCGTTCATTCATTATATGCAATTAGTGTCGTTGGGGATAGGGGAGGGATCTGCCCCCTTTCACTATCTGTGCAAAATGGGTATTATCCTAGCCTTTTATGAACGTTGTAGCGAATGAAGAAAGTTTGGAACACAATTAAGTCCCGCGTCAGTAAGCCTCGACGGGCAGAATCATCCACGAGTATATCGGCAAATGCTGAGATTATTCCGAGTGCATCTCACAACATTTCACAAAACAATATTAGTTCCGCGTCTTTAAAAGTATTGCATCGTCTAAACGATGCTGGCTTTTCTGCTTATCTCGTTGGTGGTGGCGTTCGTGATTTATTGTTAGATCGAAAACCCAAAGATTTTGATGTTGCAACAAATGCATCGCCCGAACAGATTCGTCGTTTGTTCAGTAACAGTCGAATTATTGGTCGTCGTTTTCGATTGGTGCATATTCGATATGGTAGAGAAATTGTTGAAGTTGCAACGTTTAGAGGAAAGGGCGGAAATGTTCCTGACGAGGAATTGGAAAATAATTTAGATAGAATTGAAGAAAATGAAGATATTGTTTCAGAAGATTTTGAAAAAGAAAATTTTGTAGCACAAAAATCGAAGAAAAAACCATCTCGTACCCCCGCGGGCATTTTAGAACACGATAATGTTTATGGTACGATGGAAGAGGATGCGTTTAGACGCGATTTTACAGTAAATGCTTTATTTTATGGGGTAGAAGATTCTTCCGTAATAGATTTTTGCCATGGTATGCAAGATTTAGAAAATAAAAAAATTCGCGTAATTGGTGATCCAGAGCAGCGTTATCGAGAAGATCCTGTTCGCATGTTGCGAGCAATTCGTTTTGCTGCAAAATTGGGTTTCACGATTGACCAACATTCTGCGGCACCTATTCGAAAGTTATCAGATTTACTGTCGCATGTTCCCCCCGCCAGAATGTATGATGAATTTATCAAATTAATTGTAAGCGGCTTTTCTGTTCAAACGTTTGAATTATTGATGCAGTACGGATTATTTGAATATATTTTTCCTCATACTCATCGTTGTTTGAAAGGATCTAATGGTGATTCGGTTTTAAAATTTATCGAAGTTGCATTGCAAGAAACTGATGCCAGGATTGCAGCAGGAAAAACAATTAATCCAGCATTTATGTTAGCCGTTTTGTTATGGCATCCTTTGCAAGAGCGCCGACAATTTTACGAACAAGAGGGTCATAATCTTTACGTGGCAAATCAATTAGCTCAAAACGATGTGATCAAGGAACAATTATCTCGAATTGCTTCACCACGACGTACTACAACAACATTACGAGATATTTGGATGTTGCAAAATCTTTTAGTTCAAACGCGAAAAATGCGTATTTTAAGGGCTTTTCATCATCAGCATTTTCGAGCAGGATACGATTTTTTATTGTTGCGTGGTCGAGTGGGAGAATCAGTTCAATCATTGGTTGATTGGTGGACTCATTTTCAGCAGGTTGATGAGGAAGCGCAAGAAAATTTAATGAATGAACTTCAGTCAATGCAAGGTTCAAAAAGACGAGGGTCTCCACGACGACGACGGTCACCTTCAAAAAGATAAATATTATTTTTGAGTATTGAAGAGGATTTGTAACCATTCACCACGTTGGCTAGAATGGCTAAAACGTTTCCATCCTGTGGTGAAAAGTTAAGAGGATTTTATGTCTGAGGTTATCGCCTATATTGGATTGTCTAGTAATCTTTCGGATCCGTTCCAGCAGGTTCTACGAGCATTTGATGAGCTTGCTGAGCTCCCTAAGACTCAGTTAGTGGCAAAATCTAAGTTATACCTGAATCCGCCTATGGGGCCACAAGATCAACCGGATTATATTAATGCGGTGGTTCAATTATCGACAAAATTACACCCCGAAGAACTGATGGATGAGCTACAAAATATCGAGCAATGCCATCATCGGGAGCGTATCATTTACTGGGGTCCGCGAACATTGGATCTTGATATGCTATTATATGGACATGAAGAAATTTCATCGGAGCGTCTAAAAGTGCCGCATCCAGGTTTAAAGCAGCGGATATTTGTGGTGCAGCCTTTGTTAGAAATTGCTCCAGAGCTGATATTGCCCGATGGCACGAAATTGGTCTCATTGATGAAAGAGTTGGGTCCTGAAATGACAGGAATTTTAGTATAAGCGGGGGTCCCGCTGTTGAAAGACGAGGTATCATGATGAATTCCGTGGTCGTTTATACCGGTACTTTTGATCCCATTACGTTGGGACATGTCGATATCATTACCCGCGCGTCAAAGCATTTTGGGCAAGTGATCGTAGGTATGGGAATTAACCAGTTGAAGCAACCATTATTGAGTGAATCCCAGCGTTTGGAGTTGGTTCAGCAGGCTGTAAAAGGCCTTCATAATGTAAAGGTCACAACATTTTCAGGATTGGCAGTTGATTTTGCTAAACAACAGAGCGCTAGGCTGATACTACGCGGATTTCGATCGGCGTCGGATATTGATTATGAATTGCAGATGGCGACAATGAACAGAACGATGAGTCCCGAAATCGAGACGATTTTTATCCCTACAGATCCTCAATATGCATTTATTTCTTCACAATTAGTGCGCGAGATTGCAAGAAATGGTGGCGATTTGTCGTCATTTGTTCCGGAATATGTCGTAAAAGTGCTGAATGGGTTTGGGGGTAGTTAATGGCCTTGATGATCACAGATGAGTGTATCAATTGTGATGTGTGCGAGCCTGAATGCCCTAATGAGGCTATTTATCAAGGTGCGCAGATCTATGAGATTGACCCTAATAAGTGCACTGAATGTGTTGGTCATTTTGATGAGCCTCAATGTCAGCAAGTTTGTCCTGTTGATTGCATTCCCATTAATCCTGAATTTCAGGAAAGCCCTGAGAAATTGCTAGAGAAGTATAATAGCTTGATAAAAGGTAAATCTGGTTCTTGATTACTCAAAATTCGGATTACCATTGTTTATGCAAAATCCAGACTCGCAGTATCTTTTTTATCCCTGACGCGGTACAATGACTCGTTATCTAAACGGAGACGTACCATGATACATAGCTTAGTTTCACTATCATTTTGGGGTAATGTAATTGTTACACTTATCCTAACTCATATCACTGTATTAGGCGTGACAATTTATTTGCATCGCTGTCAGGCACATCGAGCTTTGGATTTGCATCCCGCTTTATCACACTTTTTTAGAATGTGGCTGTGGTTATCGACTAGTATGAGTACGCGCGCTTGGGTAGCAATCCACCGTAAACATCACACCTTTGTGGAAACGGAAGACGATCCACACAGTCCGGTTGTTATGGGATTGCCCAAAGTATTTTTTGGCGGTGTTTTGTTGTATCGTAATGAAAGTAAAGTGAAAGAGACGTTGGAACGATTTGGTCGTGGAACGCCCGAAGATTGGCTTGAAAGAAAGCTTTATGCTCCTCGTCCACTTACAGGTGTTATTACGCTATTAATTCTGGAACTGATGATATTTGGTTGGCCTGCGTTGATTATGTGGGTTGTTCAAATGCTTTGGATTCCATTCTGGGCAGCTGGAGTGATCAATGGTATTGGGCACTGGTGGGGCTACCGAAATTTTGGAAGTCCTGATGCTTCGACAAATATTGTGCCGTGGGGAATAATTGCTGGTGGAGAAGAGCTACACAATAACCACCATGCCTTTGGTACCTCAGCTAAACTCTCCGTTAAATGGTATGAGTTTGATATTGGTTGGTTCTATATTCGGTTATTCGAAATCCTAGGATTAGCAAAAGTGCATCGGTCTATACCCAAAATCATCTCTGATCCTAAAAAGAATGTCGTAGATAGCGATACACTGGGTGCTTTGTTAGGAAATCGCTTTCAAGTACTCGATCAATACTGGCGTAGAGTTTTTAGACCAGTGATACGTGACCTAAAACAACGGGCTTCTAAACCTCAGCAAGGGCTTTTACGTGGCGCGCGTCGATTATTGAACAAAGACGAAGCACAGAGAAATCCTGCAGAACAGGCTCAATTACAAGAGATTTTGGCTCAAGGCTCAACGTTAAAAACAATTTATGATTTGCGTAACGAGCTTCAAGACATTTGGCATCGTACAACGGCGAACCAGGTAGAGATGTTGGAACGCTTGCAAAATTGGTGCCACGAGGCTGAAGCCACTGGGATTCAGGCTTTGAAAGAATTCGTAGCGCTCCTGAAGACTTATACCTTGCAACAGCAACGTGTGCGTGTGAAGTCTAACGGACAGTAACAAGCTAAATTGAGATGATTTAGATAGCCATTCTAATAAAGGTGGCGAATGGCTAAAATCCATTATGTGGTGAATAGTTGCTAAATTAGGAAGTGGCGAGAATAAGCTTGATTGCTGGTTTAAACTCTGCTATAAATCGCTGTTCTTTGTGTTGGAGATAATCATGGCAAAAGTATGTATAGTGACGGGCAAGAAACCCATGTCTGGGCATAATGTTTCGCACTCAAATCGAAAAACGAAAAGACGTTTTTTACCGAATTTGCAAACGCGACGTTTTTGGGTCGATAGTTTGAAGAAGTGGATCACACTGCGTGTTTCTACTAAAGCGATACGTACTATCGACAAAAAAGGGATCGAAGCGGTTCTCAAAGATCTTGAGAGTCGTAAGTAAATATTAAGAGGATTAAAGAATGGCAGCTAATCGTGAAAAAATTAAATTAGTTTCTACAGCTGGAACTGGTCATTATTACACCACTACAAAAAACAAGCGCACCAAGCCTGAAAAAATTTCGTTGAAAAAATATGATCCAGTAGTTCGTAAGCATGTCGAATATAAAGAAGACAAGATTAAGTAATTTCTCTTCAGCAGTTTTCACTAATCAGTAAGCGCTTCTCGATCTGAAGAAGCGCATTTTTTCCAATATTGATGATATTCAAGTAATTAAACCTATAGGTCAGATCAGCCCTTCTTCTGCAAATGAGATTGCATTGCAATTCCCGATGATAATGTGATCTTTCACGACTAAATCAAGTGGTGATAGCGCCTTAATAAATTCCCGAGTTAAATTTTTGTCAGCTAGACTGGGGCATGGGTCACCAGAAGGATGATTGTGTGCAAAAATTAGACCCACTGTAGGATGAGCGAGTGCTCTCTCGATGATTATACGTAGATGTATGGTGGCTGAATTAACGGTTCCATGAAACAATTCTTCATAGGCAATTAATCGATTGTGGCTATCAAGGAATAAAACAGCGAAGGTTTCATGTTTGAGGTGACGCATTTTTCTGATCAGAAATTGTTTGGTGGCGATTGTCGTTGAAAGTGTGGGGCCGCGTTGCAGTGGCTCTTGCAGGTAACGGAGAGTAAGTTCAAGCCCGGCGCGAAGTTGACAAAATTTTGCACTACCAAGGCCAGAGGTTTTACGTAACGTGTTAAAATCTGCGTTGAGTAAGTTGTTAAGTCCACCGAATTGTTCGAGCAATTCATGGGCGAGTGCAATGGATGAGGTGCCTCTGCGACCCGTGCGTAAAAAAATGGCAAGCAATTCAGCATCGGTTAGAGCTTCAGCGCCATAGGCGATTAAACGTTCGCGAGGACGTTCATTGAGAGGTATATCTGAGATTTTCATTTCTGCATATTCCATTTTCTATTTAACATCGTCAATACCGTATCGAGAGAGGAAATAGCAGTTATTCTTGATTTAAGGGAGCCAAATCAGTACATTGTTAAATTATGTTTCATGCAGGCTTAAGAAAGATTGTGAGGAGTGATGATGCAAAAAACCGTTCAATTGAAAATTCTCGACGATCGTATTGGTACTGAACAATTTCCATTGCCAGAATATGCAACGACAGGATCTGCTGGATTAGATTTGAGAGCTTGTCTTGATGAGCCTTTAGAAATTGCACCGGGTGAAGTGAAGTTAATTCCTACTGGTTTGGCAATCCACATTAATGATCCCGGGTATGCGGCGACTATACTGCCACGATCAGGATTGGGCCATAAACACGGCGTAGTGTTGGGCAATTTAGTAGGATTAATTGATTCGGATTATCAAGGCCCTCTGATGCTTTCATGTTGGAATCGCAGTGATAAATCCTACACAATTCAACCTGCTGAACGTATCGCACAATTGGTTGTCATGCCAGTGAGTCGAGTGACATTTGATGTTGTCGATGAATTTACAAATAGCGATAGGGGAGAAGGTGGATTTGGATCTACAGGAAAACGATAAATTGCAGCAATATCAAATTGTCAAAGACATTCCAGAAACCATTTTTCGAGCGTACGATATTCGAGGAATTGTTAATGAAAATCTCACACCAAATATTGTTTATACTATTGGATTAGCAATTGGTGCTGAAGCGAAATCGCGCGGTGAAAATTTTGTCGCTGTGGGTCGTGATGGTCGTCATTCTTCTCCAGAATTATCTCAAGCATTACAAACAGGATTAACTCACGCTGGAGTCACCGCGGTAGATTTATTGCAAGTGCCCACTCCTGTTTTGTATTTTTTTCTGCATAATGATGAAAAAATTACTTCTGGTGTGATGGTAACAGGTAGTCATAATCCCAGTCAGTATAATGGTTTGAAAATTGTATTAGGAAGAAAGACTCTGTTTGGTGAAGCAATCAGTGCCCTACGACAGCGAATTATTAACGGTGTTTCTATTGAGAATAATAATATTCCGTCTCATTTTGTTTCAAATGCAGTGGAAAATTATCAAACATTTATTGTGGATAAAATTAAATTAGACAGGCCACTCAATATCGTGATTGATTCTGGAAATGGTGTGACTGGTTCTGTTGCACCCTCTCTGTTTCGTCGATTAGGTTGTACTGTTCATGAATTATTTTGTGACGTCGATGGTGATTTTCCCAATCACCACCCAGATCCTTCACGCCCTGAAAATTTAGGTGATTTAATAGCAAAAGTAGAAGAGACAGGTGCTGATCTAGGATTGGCCTTTGATGGTGATGGTGATCGATTAGGCGTTGTGACTGCAAAAGGAAAAATAATCTGGCCTGATCGGCAATTAATGCTATTTTCTCAAGATATTTTATCTCGAAATGCAGGAGCATCAATTATTTATGATGTTAAATGTTCGCGTCATTTAGGCGATGTGATCGAAGCTGCGGGTGGTATGCCCCTGATGTGGAAAACAGGGCATTCGTATATTAAAAGCAAAATGCTCGAAACGGGCGCTTTATTGGCTGGAGAAATGAGTGGGCATATATTTTTCAAAGAACGTTGGTTTGGTTTTGATGATGCCTTGTATGCTGCTGTTCGTTTATTAGAAATTATAAGTCATGACAAACTTTCTGTTGATGAAATTTTTTCTGCATTGCCAGATAGTTTATCGACACCTGAATTGCAATTAAAAATTGACGATGAACGTAAATTTCTTTTTATGGATAAACTCGCGGAATCTGCTCATTTTCCGAATGCGAAAATTTGCACTATCGATGGAATCAGAGTGGATTTTTCAGATTCATGGGGGTTGGTACGCGCATCGAATACTACACCTTCGATCGTTTTTAGATTTGAAGCTGATGATGAAATCGCATTAGAAAACGTAAAATTGAAATTCAGGCAATGGCTTCATTCGTTGGATTCTAATTTGAAATTACCGTTTTGATATCGGGATATAGTGAGGGAATATGATGTTAAAAGTTGTTTCAGCTAATTTAAATGGCATTCGATCTGCTCAAAGAAAAGGTTTTTTTGAATGGCTGCTGGCGGAACAACCGGATGTTATATGCGTTCAAGAAGTCAGAGCTCATATGAATCATTTGAAGGATCAACATTTTTATCCAGAAGGTTATCATCATTATTTCGTGGATGCTGAAAAAAAAGGCTATAGTGGTGTCGGTATATATTCTAAAAAGAAACCTGATCGCGTTATTACTCAACTGGGTTGGGATATTTCAGATAGAGAAGGGCGCTATATTCAGCTCGATTTTGGACAATTAAGTATTGCATCATTGTATTTACCCTCAGGGACCAGCGGTGAAGGTCGGCAAGATATCAAGTATCATTTTTTAGATCAATATGAAAAGGTATTACGTAAGCAGCGTCATGATGGTCGTCATTATATTTTATGTGGCGATTGGAATATTGCACACAAAGAGATCGATCTCAAAAATTGGAAAACCAATCAAAAAAATTCGGGTTTTTTACCTGAAGAGAGAGCCTGGTTAGATAAATTATTTGATGATATTGGTTTTGTGGATGCTTTTAGAGTGCTCAATCAAGAGCCTGATCAATACACCTGGTGGTCTCATCGCGGACAAGCGTATGCAAAAAATGTAGGATGGCGTATCGATTATCAAATCGTTAGCCCCGAATTAAAAAAGAAAATTCAAAATGTCAGTATTTACAAAGATCAGAAATTTTCTGATCACGCGCCACTGATTATTGATTATGATTTAAATGTCTAAATTATTTAGTCCCGAATAATCGATCACCAGCGTCCCCTAATCCAGGTACCATGTACGCATCATCATTTAAATATTCATCTAATGCAGCCACATAAATAGGAATGTCACTAAACAGTGAGTTAAATACTGTTATGCCTTCAGGAACTGCAATAAGTGCTAAAAAGCGGATATTTTTACGATCGATTCCTTGCTCTAATAAAATCTCAATGGCTCGTACAGCAGAGTGGCCAGTTGCTAACATGGGATCGAGAACAATAAACATTTGATTTTTATTTGTAGGAAGTTTGACAAAATATTCGATGGGTGATGTGATATCGGATCACGGTATAGTCCAATGTGGCCTTCATTCGCTGTAGGCATAAGTTCTCTGAGTGCATCAGCCATGCCGAGGCCCGCTCTTAAAATAGGTATAATTGAAACATCATGATCATCAAAGACAAGACCCGATGTTTCAGTAATAGGAGTTTTGATCGTGACAGCTTTAGTAGGGAAATCTTTAGTTAATTCGTAGCCCATCAAAAAAGTGATTTCTCGGAGTAATTGGCGAAATTGCCCTGATTTCGTTTCTTCCATCCTCATCAGCGTCAACTTATGTTGAATGAGTGGGTGGTTAATGACGTGTAGATTAGGGAAAGTTCGGTTCATGATTACTCCAAATTAAGGGTTTTTACGCAATTTGAAATTGCACGAAGATTGCGCTAGCCATGATTAGAAAACCGCCGATAAATTGCAACATGGTGACGGATTCATTGAGTAAAATAATTCCAACAATCACCGTGACGAGCGGTTCTAATACTGAAATTATCGAAGCCCTTGTTGCGCTCATATGTTGTAATCCAGTCATCATTAATTGAATAGGTAAGGCCGTTACTAAAATACCCAGTGCAAGCAGTGATGCCCATGCCCCGCCACTTTGTGGAAGTATGAAGCTATTTGTTGTCAGCGATAAAATTAAAAATAAGGACGCGCTTCCAAAGCATACAATCATCGTGAGTAAGTTTGAATTTATATCAGCGGTGGCGAATTTTTTGCTGCCAATAATGTATAGTGCATAACTTAGAGCAGCCAGAATTCCCATGAATAATCCATTCAGACTCAGTGTGTGACCGGAAAAATCGTGCAGTAAAATTAATCCAACAAACATGAGCAAGAGTGTCAAAAAAGTTAGAATGCTCATTTTATGTCGGTGTACAATCCAAGAATATAAGGCGATTGCAATGGGATAAGAAAAGAATATGACCATGGCAAGTCCAGTTCCAATTGATTGACTGGAAACGAAATAAAATCCGCTCGATCCAGAGTAGCCTGCTGCACTGAGTAAAAACATAATAATTATGATTTTAGGATCGAAAGAAATATTTTCACGGCGGACAATATCTTTGGTGACGAAAATCATCATCCACAGGCCGGCAATTAAAAATCGCCAAAAAAGCATACATGAGATAGACATATTGTCGTTGATGATGTAAGTGCCGAGATACCCCATAAATCCGTATAATGCAGCCGATAGTGCAATCATAAGCCAGGCATGTGTCTTTGTTATTGAATTGAGTTTTTGAGCCATTATCGCTACCTAAAGAGTGTAAAATTTGTGATTCTTGGGCATTATACACCATCAGAAGGCTTTTTAACATAGATTTTAGTGAATTACATGCTGACTGACCTATATTGATACTTGTCGCCCAATTTCGACGACTTGATCGCTGGGTAAGCAGAAATAATCTTTCAGATGAGCTTGGTTTCGTTCAAGTATATCGTATACTTCTTCTTGCCACGGCGGTAACCCTTTTCCATCAGTTCGATTCATAATTGAGTCACGTCCAACATAATATGTCACATCATCAGTATTAATTTTATATCCTAATACTTCACAATCTTTTAATAATGCAGGAATGTCTGGACTTTCCATGAATCCATATCGCACTTCAGCGCGCCAACAATTTTTTGAAATTTCTTTGATTGAAATTCGGTCGGAAGATTTTACCCATGGAATTTGTAATATTTTGGTATGTAAAATAAAAACTTCTTCATGGAGAGAGCGATTTTGTCTAAGATGCCATACCATCACAGGTGGTGTGTCTTTTATTGATCGTGTTAAAAAGACTGCCATACCCGGAACTCGAGGGACATGTCTGGCTTCAAGCGATGATAGAAAATCAGGTATTGGTATCAGTTTCTGTTGTAATTGTTCTGAAACAGCGCGAGCACCTCGGTGCCAAATCCACATAATTGAGTAAACAAAAATGGCTATCATTAAAGGGATATAACCACCCTCTTTAATTTTTGCAAGATTGGCAATACAGAATGCACTGTCAATCGTGAAGAAAATAAATGTGATACCGCCTGCAATAAATAAATTCCATTTCCAAATATCGCGCATTGCGATGAAAAGAAGGGCAGTGGTCATCAGCATCGTCATAGAGACTGCTATACCATATGCAGAAGCTAAATTTGTTGATTTGCCAAATCCAATGGTTAATCCGATTGTGAAGAACATCAGTAAAAAGTTAATTGCACCAATATAGATTTGTCCATACCCCATTGATGAAGTATGTTTAATCCACATGCGTGGTAACCAGCCTAGTAAAATGGCCTGACGAGTCATTGAAAATGCCCCAGTGATAATGGCTTGGCTTGCAATGATAGTTGCGATAGTGGCAAGAATTACCATGGGAATTAATAACGACTCTGGGCAAAGGCTATAAAAAATATTGCTTTCAGTTGAAGCACCGTCAAGCACGGTTCCCGCTTGTCCAGCATAGTTCAAAATTAAACTGGGAAATACGATTGAAAACCAAGCATATTTAATCGGTGTTCTTCCAAAATGTCCCATGTCTGCATATAAGGCTTCTGCACCCGTGACGCAGAGAAAAACACCACCGAGTAAAAAAAATCCAGAAAGCCCATTACTCAGAAGATAACTGAATGCATAATATGGATTCAGTGCAGTAATCACACTGGGATGTTGTAAAATTCCACGAATTCCAAGGACCGCGATGATGATAAACCAAATTAACATTACAGGACCAAACAGTTTTCCGATTCGTGCAGTGCCTTTAGATTGAATTAAAAAAAGCAGTACTAAAATTAATACCGATGCGGGAACAATGTACGGTTTGAAACTTGTGGTTACCATATTCAAACCTTCCAGCGCAGAAAGAACAGAAATAGCGGGAGTAATTGCGCCGTCACCGTAAATTAATGCGGCACCAAAAAGTCCCACTGCAATGATGGCAGGACGTTGTATTTTTTTCGTACCTAATAATGACAAGAGCGCCATAATTCCGCCTTCACCATCATTGTCGAATCGCAGCGCAAATAAAACATATTTAATGGTAGTGATTACGAATAATGTCCAGATTATTAAAGATAGAGTTCCCAAAATGGTACTGGAATCTGGAGAATGAGAAGTTCTACTTAATATTGTTTGAAAGGTATAAAGAGGACTGGTTCCAATATCCCCAAACACTATGCCCAGCGCCGCAAGGCTTAGAAAAGGTACATTTTCACTTGACGCTTTTTCACTCGGTCGCATTGTTACATCCATGTAAAAGATCTATCCTGAGATTATAGCCTATTATAAGCTTTCGGTATTATAAAGGTGTTAATCAGTAGAAATTTTATTAATCGCTTTTTGCCAACCTTCATACAGTGAGTCTCGCTGATTTTGAGAGAGTGCAGGTTCAAACCGACGGTCTAAAGTCCAAATATCGGTGAGTGAAGAAAGATTTTTGAATACTCCGGTTGATAATCCAGCAAGATAAGCAACGCCCATGGCAGTGGTTTCTGTGAACTTTGGCCTCTCAACGGTTAATCCAGTAAGGTCGGCTAAGCGTTGACAAAACCAGTTGTTTTTTACCATGCCACCGTCGACTTTTATTCGTCGTGGATGTCCTAAGTTGGCATCATGCATGTCTCGCGCTATTGCGTTGAGTAAATCTCGCGTTTGAAAGCAAACGGAATCGAGTGCCGCTTTGGCAATTTCGGCTGTGCCTGTATCACGAGTGAGTCCTAAAATAGCGCCGCGCGCATTCGGGTCCCAATAGGGTGCGCCTAATCCTGTAAAGGCAGGAACAAAATACAGTCCTTCAATGGGCTTTGCTGTGGTTGCTAAAGCTTCAATTTCAGAGGCGGTATGAATAAGTCCTAATGCATCACGCAACCATTGAACGACTGCACCAGCAATAAAAATACTGCCTTCAATCGCGTAGGTTTTCTGATTGTTAATACTATACGCGCAGGTTGATAATAATTTATTTTTTGAAGTTGAGATTGAAGAACCTGTGTTCACTAACATAAAACATCCTGTACCATAGGTAGATTTTACATCTCCCGCATTGAAACACGTTTGTCCGAATAAAGCAGATTGTTGATCTCCTGCAACGCCTCGAATAGGAATAGATTCACCAAAATAACTCGGAAGTGTTTCTCCAAAATTATCAGCGCTTTCACGAATTTCAGGAAGACATTGTGCTGGAATGTTAAATAATTTTAGGAGCGATTCACTCCATTTTAGAGAATGTAAATTCATTAACATTGTTCGTGAAGCATTCGTAACATCTGTCGCATGAATTTTTCCACCCGTTAATTTACAAATTAAATAAGAATCTATAGTCCCTGATGCAAGCTCTCCTTTTTCTGCACGTGCACGTGATCCCGGAATATGATCGAACAACCATTCTGCTTTTGTCGCAGAAAAATACGGATCTAATAATAATCCCGTTTCATTAGAAATGATTTTTTCGTAACCCGCTTCTTTAAGTTCGCGGCATCGATCGGCAGTACGACGATCTTGCCAAACAATGGCGTTATGTAAGGGTGTTCCTGTGTGACGATCCCAAAGAACAGTTGTTTCGCGTTGATTCGTAATTCCAATAGCAGCGATCTGGTTTGCAGGAATGAGTTTTGTCATTGCTTGGCCACATTTTAATGTGGCCTCCCAAATTTCGTTGGGATCGTGTTCGACCCATCCATTAGCAGGATAAATTTGTTTTAGTTCAATTTCATGTCTAGCAATTGGAATTCCATGGGAATCAAAGAGTATGGCGCGCGTTGATGTGGTGCCTTGATCAATTGATAAGATGTATTTGCCCATCTTATGGTTCCTAATTTAACTACACTATCTCAATATTCCATCTCGTTGGATTACATTGCAAAACGGAACATTAGTAATTCCACATTGTAGTTTGAATTTTTCATTTTCACTTACAAAGACAGCTTCTTTGCGTCCTTTGAGTAATTGTTTTGCGAGATCACCGGAAAATCCAGAACGAGAAGCTGTTATTTCGCAGGATTGCTTTCCACATCGTATGCTGAACTCAGCGTTGGAAATAGAAGCTTCGCCAAATACTTTTTTAAATCCTTCTGCATCAGCGCCATTAATAATAGTAATTTTTTTAATGCTCACAATGGTGTGAGTGTCGGCGAGACATGAAATGCTGAAAAGACTTAGTGAAGCCAGTGTAAGAATCTGAAAAGATTTAATCAATTGCATTAGAACCCCCTAATTTGAATACAGTCTTAATTGTACTCTTCGGCAATTAACTAGACAAGTGACCATCTTAACCTTTAAGATGAGAATGATTATTATCTCGCTCAAGCTTATAGCCCGATTGGGCCTTTATTGGTTCATTTACAGCAAAGTTGATTACTTTGAGAGTATTAATGAGTATTAACGATTTGAAAGAAAATGATTCTAGAGTCTGTCCCTGTGGCTCGGGAAAATCATACGGATCTTGTTGTGGGATATTTCATCATGGTTTGAAATTTCCACAAAACGCTGAAGAATTAATGCGATCCAGGTATTCTGCTTATGCGTTGAATAATTTAACCTATATAAAAAATACAATGCAGGGAAAAGCGGCGCAAGGATTTTTAGAAAAAGAATCCGATACGCAACAAAAATCACATCAATTGTTAGGTCTTGAAGTACTGCGACATATTAAGGATAAAAAAAATCCTAATCATGCTTTTGTTGAATTTAGAGCACTGCATCAATATCAAGAAAAATGTTCAGTTATCCAAGAACTCAGTGAATTTTTAAAGATCGACGGGAAATGGTTTTATGTTGATGGTAAAGTAGAGAAAAGTAGTCGAAATGATCCATGCCCTTGCCATAGCGGCAAAAAGTTTAAAAAATGTCATGGTATTAATGAATAATAGCACGTAAAAATGTTATATATACGCTTTTTCTACCTTGACCTTTCTTGTCTACGCAAGTATTTCGTGAAATTACGATACACTTACGCTGAGTTTTTAGAGTAAACCATCGTTTTTCATGCTATTTTTGAATATGAGAGAATTAAAAGCCCTATTATTATAATATTATTTGTTCGCTATTGTTTTTCCTACCCGTAATTTTTTCAAGAATTATGCTATAATAAAATCATGTAGAGATGTATAGGAGTAGTATCATGCTGCGCAAATACATTGTACAGTACAAGTCGACAATTGCTTACTTAGCACTTATAGTGTTGCTAAGTAAAATGTTTGAAATTAGTCCCAGATTTTCTTTTCTTGAAGAAATATTTTCACCTTTTGATGCTGTAGTTGGCGCTGTCTATTTATTTCGTAATTTTTCTCAACGAGAAGTGGGTCACTGGATAGTAGTGCTGATGATATTTGCAGGTTTTCTCAGTCATCTAGTGGCTGATGTTCCGTATGCAAGTACTTTTGCTTTTCTTGGTGGTGAGTTAGTTGATTTATTTATATTTTCCTATTTAAGATTGCCTTTAGTTGATAGATTATTTTGGGCTGCTACATTAAGTACACCTATCGATAGCCTTATTTTTCTTTATATGAATGAAAATCTGAATTGGGTCACGATAAGTTTTATGACGGGCACAAAATTAATCACGATTATTCTTATTCTTTTAGTTTGGGAATACTTTTACGGTGAAAAAGTAAAAGCAACTAATTAAATGACACAGTTTATTATTCTATTTTTTGTGTTGAATTCCGGCCCATGTATCAAGAGGTTTTCCAGTTTCTAAAAGCGTCTTCATGCTTGAGAGAACACGTGGCCACCCTGCAGAAATACTGCGATACATATCAGAATTTTCTTCCATTTGATTATGAGAGACTGTCACGCGAGACATTGATTCTATAGGCTCAATTTCAATGTTAACTTGGGTGTGTTTAGATATGTCATTGATATCTTGAGGTAACATCCATGATAGAACCAATTGTTTAGATGGGGTTACTTCAATAATTTTTCCAACAACTACAACTTTGTCAGAGCCATCAGCACGTCGATGTTCCCAGCTCGATCCTTTTTTCCAGTCAGAAATATTTTCATGTCCCCAGTATTGACGAGTGATTTCTGGATTTACAATCGCATTCCATATTTTTTCTGGTGAAGTGGCAATATAAACATCATAGACAAATTTTGCTTTAGCCATTCCTTATCTCCTATTAAAACAAAATAAAACTTCATTGCAATATCCAGGTTAAGTTAATTTTATCTGACCAGGGTATTAGCCTAACCTAGTTTAAGATGTTAGCTTGTTCATTCATAATGAACATTATTGCATGATATTGTTCACTGTCAATGAACATTGTTAAAGGATCGGTAGTTATTGAGTCAGTAGGGCCATCATCTTAGATGCGCTAGCAACTTCTAGTAGCATTTTCGTATTGTATTGACAATTGCTAGTTAATGCGTATAATAATCACCTTAATTAGGTAAAAAACAATGAAATTAAGCAAAGAATCTTCTGAACATATAAAACCTCAGCTAGAAGGGGGCGATACTATAACAGCCGGAAATCGGGTTAGTATTGAAGGCTATCTGAAAATTGCTTTGGGTGATTTAGAAGAAGACTATGATAAGGCTCAAAGAATACAAGCGCTTGCCTTTATTCTAATGCCAAAAAAATTCTCTCTTAACGATGATAAGAAAGACTTTCTCGATGAAGTAAATGCTATCAAAGAAAATTATCACAATCCTGCAGATCTGATCGTTTTTTTAAGAAAGCGACAAAGGTATACAGGAGATGATCAGCAGCTTCGGGAAGAAATTCGTTCAATACAAAGTCATATTTTAATTCAAGAATTAAAAAAAATGGATCCAGATCATCCACTTTTACAAGAGTTTGATCAGGCACAATTTGCTGTAAAACAAAAGAATCATGAATCATCCACTGTTTCAGTGCTAAAAGATTCAGAAAAAAAATCTGAGGACGAATCAACGACGCAGTTTGAAATTTCTACTGAAACAGTCTCTACAGATGATATTCGTAAACGAGAGCATGGTTTTTTACACGAAGTCGAAGAGTTTATGCCCGTCATTTGGTTGCAGTATCCAATCGGCTCACCTAGAATGCTTTATATCTATCTTAAAATGGTTAAAATATTTAGACAATTTAACTTGCCAAGTTATAAAATTCTGGGTCAGGAATATAATGAGATAAGTGGAATACGGGGAAAATTCGATAATCTCTTTATCTATCTGACACCCGATATATCCCTTGAGCAAGTCTTGCAATTAATGGCGGTATTGGGGGAGCCGAAAACAAAGAGAGATGAAGTATTTTTACATAATATTGACTTCGACTTTCGATGGTATCATTTTAAAGAGATGGGTAGTTATCAGCAGAATATTGATGCGGCCTTATCAAAAGTCCAAGAGTTAAAGAGACACAAATTGTCTCTAAGCTATCCTTATTTATTCGCAATGAATTCTTTGTTGAGGCATGATTTAAAATTCTGGAAAGATAGTGATGTAGATTTAGCAAGAAATCTTATTACTGACTTTGATCGCGAAGAAATGAATCAGAGAGAGGATGTACGTGGTAGTTTAAGATTGCCTTCTGCTGAGTTAGAATTGTGTATTGCAAAATATTATGATAACAAAAATAGATTGAGAGAGGCGTGTGAATATTATTATAGAGCAAAATTAAGATTGGTCGATAATGTGAAAGTACATATAGATGGTTTTAATTCTGATCCCTTTGATAGAGTCGGCTTTTTTCATAGCGTTTCCTTGCCTATGTCTGCAAAACGTTTAACCGCTCTGATAAGATGTCTAGATAGTTTGATCATTGTAGAGCTCAGATTAGGTGAGTCGGTCGTTACAATTAATGACCACATTCGTTCATTGAATAGCTATATTGATAAACTGCAGCTGATTGAACCCTTAACCGTGTTGACCATTTCAAAACGAGAAGAAACCCCAATATTGACTACGTCTCCAGAAAAATCTAAAGAGATCTTAAAGGATGTCAACCCCATGCAACAATTTCCAAAATCTGCTTTTTTCACTAAACAAATTCAAGATGGTTTTCAGTTTAATCTAACTGCCTTCTTAAAACTGACCAATTTTGCGAATTCTAAAATTAAACATATTAAAAAACACCTAGTTTCAGGAGTTGAAATTTATTTAGAAAATCTGGAGGATAGTAATCTTCTATATGATATTCTTTTAAAGATAATGGCTGATGGTGATGAACGGAAATATGGTGGGCACTTGTCTCATGATAAATCTGAATGTTGTATAGAAATTACATTTAGGGCGTATAATGCTTTCAAAAAATGCCTTGAGATTGTTGATCAAATTTCGGTTGAGCCTATCAATGAAACTCAACTGAGCTCTGAATTTATTTCACCTGAAACTTTACGAAGGATACTTCAAGCATTGACTGTTCACAAAACACCGGGCCAGTTAATGACTTGCACATCGGATGATGATATATATGGAAAAAATATTAGTTCATCAGATGAATCTTCATTTGAAGTCAATTAGTATTCTCATTAATGAATTGAATAGGAAGGGAGTGTATAGAATGGCTGAAATTACTTATGACGAATTCGAACGTGTTGAATTACGTTCTGGTACGATTGTTAAAGTTGAAGAGTTTCCTCGTGCAAAGAAACCTGCATACAAAGTATGGGCAGACTTTGGCCCAGAAATAGGCGTTTTGCAAACCTCTGCACAAGTGACGGCTCACTACACACCTGAAAAATTAATGGGGCGACAGATTGTGGGTTGCGTTAATTTAGGTGAAAAAAATATCGCCGGATTTGTTTCACAGTTTCTACTTGTCGGATTTTCAGATGAAAACGGTGGTATTTGTTTAGCAACCGTTGATCCTAAAGTGAGCAATGGAAAAAAATTACACTGACTTTGGTCAATCAATGTCCTGTATTCATAGCTGCCTATTTTAAAACCCCTCATTGAGAAGGGAAAATCTTCTAACAGCTTGAATGCAAATGATTTCTCTCAGCTGGGAACTGGTGTTGCACTGATAAACTTATTGGTCTTGAGGTCAAATCATGCTATAATAATACGAATGAAACCAATATTAGTTATGAATTTTCGAATAAAATGATGAGTATTTAATGAAAAAATTGAACTTTGGTATAGCGAAGTTAGCGGCACCCCTTATATTATCCAATTTGACCATTCCCTTATTGGGGTTTACTAATACCTACATTGCCGGTCATCTCCACAATCATGCTACTGTGGCTGCGATTGGTTTAGGCGTTATGGTCTTTAATTTATTATTTTTAGGCTTTGCGTTTTTAAGGATGGGAACAACAGGATTAGTGGCACAGGCCTACGGAAAAGGTGGAGAAGAAAATACGTGGCAGACGATTGCCCACAGTTTAATATTATCTTTAGGCATAGGCGCCCTTATTATATTATTCAAAAATCCCATTGGAGATTTAGCGTTCGGGTTAATTCATGGTGATAGTGCAGTTAAAGCAGCGGCATTACAATATTATTCTTTACGTGTTTTTGCTGCACCAGCAACTTTAACAAATTATGTTTTAGTCGGTGCGTTTATCGGATTGCAGATGGTG
Organism: uncultured Gammaproteobacteria bacterium; assembly: GCA_963725255.1. Lineage (GTDB taxonomy): Bacteria > Pseudomonadota > Gammaproteobacteria > JAIEPX01 > JAIEPX01 > JAIEPX01. The sequence goes on from CAVRXV010000012.1 coordinate 64,029, forward strand.
CGAATGCCACTTCTACTAATGCTCATTGTGAATGGTCTTGCCGTTATTTTAGGGATTGAGTTGGCTCTGGTATATCATCTCTCTATTAGAGGGCTTGCAATTGCGGATATCATTGCCCAGTATACTGGAGCTATAGTCGGAATTGCTTATTTGTATAAGCGATTATCTGGGGCTATACATCTGCAAAGTTGGCGTTTTAATTTTGATTTTTTTCGTAAAATTACATTTATTAACAGTAATATTTTTCTTAGAACTCTTTTTCTAATTAGTACGTACAGTTTTTTCACGCTTCAAAGTTTAAAATTAGGATCTGTCTATTTAGCAGCTAATACAGTTTTAATGAGTTTTATGACGTTGACCAGTTTTGCTCAGGACGGTTTTGCCAATGTAGCAGAAGTGCTTGTGGGCAATAATGTCGGCCGTGGCGATTATGCAGCATCAAATCAAGCGATTTTTGATGCGGGTCGATGGGCTTTAGTGATCGGGTTCAGTTTTTCCATTATTTATTTCTTATTTGGACATCAGCTAATTAATCTAATGACCTCGTTTCCCGAGGTTCGACAAATTGCAAAACATCAGTTAATTTTCATTATATTTCTTCCTTTAATTTCTATGGCATCATTTTTCTTTGATGGGGTTTTTATTGGGGCAACAAAATTTAGAGAAATGCGGAACACGATGTTCTTTTCTTTTTCTGGTTTTCTCATTGTTTGGTGGTCATTGAATAACTTTGGTAATATTGGGCTCTGGATTGCATTGCTAAGCTTTTTTGGATTCCGTGGACTTTCAATGGGTAGTTTCTTTTGGTTGAGCCATAGGAAAAATGTTTTTTATTTCATAAGCAAAAAATCGCAACAGCTCGCGAATTAATTTTCGCTGACGTTAATCACGATTATGCAGCTTCAGTGACCCAGCCTAAAGCTTCTTTTTGCAATTTAAACAGCTGCTGAATTCCATGATTGCCCAAATCGAGTAATTGATTTAGTTCTTGCTGAGAAAAAGCTCTTTGTTCACCAGTACCTTGGACTTCAATAAATTCTCCACGATCAGTCATCACGATATTCATATCGACTTCCGCCTTGGAATCTTCTTTGTAATCAAGATCCAAAACAGGGACGTTGTTGAAAATGCCGACAGAAACAGCGCTTACAAGCCCACGAATCGGGTCTTTTGTTATCATTCTTTTCTGTTGCATGTAACGAACTGCGTCAATGAGTGCAACACATGCGCCTGTAATTGCAGCAGTGCGTGTACCGCCATCGGCTTGAATGACGTCGCAGTCGATTGTAATGGTATAATCGCGAATGGCTTCAGGGTTGATCATGGCTCTCAAAGATCGACCAATGAGGCGTTGAATTTCAAAGGTGCGGCCCCCTTGATTCCCACGAGTGGCTTCACGTTGGGTACGTTCATGAGTTGCACGAGGGAGCATGCCGTATTCTGCAGTTACCCAACCTTTGTTGTTATCTCGTAAAAAGCGAGGAACGCCTTGAGCAACGCTTGCCGTACAAATGACTTTGGTTTCACCAAATTCTACCAGCGCTGAGCCTTCAGCGTGGATAGTAAAATCTCGAGTTATTCGGATTTGACGCATTTCATTAGGTTGGCGTTGACTGGGTCTCATGGAGTTTCTCCTCAGTTAATTTTGTTTAATTCACTAATATCATCATCACATAATAGATAAGATTTTCCCGCATTACTAGAAATGCCAGTATTTCTGTGATCATTATAGCCAATACAAATTGATTATGATAGTGTAATGCCGCTATTACTTTGTTGAAATATTCATGGAAAAGGACTCGAGAGGAAAATATGATCAGTAGTATGACAGCCTTCTCACGAATGCAGGACACAGGCGACTGGGGTTCGGCAGTATGGGAATTGCGCAGCGTAAATCATCGCTATCTTGAAATTAATGTAAGGTTACCCGATACATTAAAAGAGTTAGAGCAGCAAGTTCGTGAAATGATTAGTAAATTTTTATCACGCGGAAAAGTGGATGTGACATTAAAATACGTTGCTAGTGCATCGATGTCGGGACACTTAAATTTGAATAAGTCGAATGTTGTTACAACTTCGCACTGCTATGAGCGGATTAGAATCGGAAATTGGTAGAGCAATTCATTGTGATGCGACGCGATTATTATCGTGGCCAGGTGTACTTGAAGAGCAATCTCCTGATATGTCTCCCGTTCATCAAGCGGTATTAGCATTATTAAAAAGAGCATTAGATTCGATGGTTGAAATGCGAATTCGTGAAGGAAATGCGACCAGCGAAATAATTTCTTCTCGATTATCGGCGGTTGCAGAACAAGTCAAATCATTGCGCAGTATTTTGCCAGAATTATTAAAGACGCAACGTGAACAATTGCTCGCAAAATTAAGTGATTTAAAAGTTGAATATGATCAAGATCGTTTTGAGCATGAATTAGTTTATTTAGCGCAAAAAGCCGATGTAGAGGAAGAGCTTGATAGATTAGAAACGCATGTTGTTGAAGTGAGGCGGAGTTTAACTCAGAAAAATTCAATGGGACGTCGATTAGATTTTCTGATGCAAGAATTAAATCGCGAAGCAAATACACTGGGGTCAAAGGCATCAGATACACGCGTAACGATGACAGCGGTTGAGCTTAAAGTGTTGATTGAACAGATGCGCGAACAAGTGCAGAATATAGAATAGTGTAAAACTGACAAAGGATCACGTATGACGATCGGAACTTTGTTTATCATAGCAGCACCTTCAGGGGCTGGAAAAACGACTTTAGTTCGAGCCATTACTCGTCGAATTCCTAATATTCGTGTGTCGGTATCTCATACAACTCGTCCGCAACGTTCTCGTGAAGAGGATGGTGTGAATTATCATTTTGTGGACGAAGAAGCTTTTTTGCGTATGGTTGAAAATCAAGCATTTCTTGAGCATGCCGAAGTTTTTGGTTATCACTATGGAACTTCTGCTGGTTGGGTGGAAGAACAATTGGCAGCGGGAACTGATGTCATTCTTGAAATCGATTGGCAAGGTGCGCAACAAATTAAAGAGCTTCATAAAAATGTTGTGAGCATATTCATTCTTCCTCCTTCTATCGACGCTTTGAAGGAACGATTGACTCGTCGAAATCAGGATGAACCCGAAGTCATTGCACGTCGACTTGCAGAGGCAAAAATAGAAATGTCACATTGTCACGAATTTGACTATGTTGTTGTGAATCAGTATTTCCAGCATGCCGTCCGTGATTTAACAACGGTTATTCGTGCCGCGCGAATGTCGTATAGAGTTCAATCCCAGGTTCATTATCGGCTTTTACAAGGCCTCTTGAGTTAGTTATTGACCACCGTGATCTACCATCAAAATAGTTGAAGAGCCCTTTCCTTCAATTAAATCTACCAAGAAAAAACTTCACCCGCGGGGTGAAAGCAACACCAATAGAGGGTTTGAAGTTCAGGTTTTGATGGGATTTAGCGGTGAGGTATTTGTCACGGCGGCGATGATCGAAAAAAAGCCACTCATTTCGAAAAAAGTGCGTTTGAATTTCTTATCTATGACTGTCCGGAGTAGGTGGCGCACTTTCGAAATCCATCACGCTGGGTTAGCCAACTATGAATTCAACAGTAAAACCAGTGGTTCGAAGCAAGGCGGTCTTTTACTCAATATTGGTGATGTCAACCTGACAACTATCAAAATGTGCTATACTAGTATCAAGTCTGCGAAAAAGTGACACTTTTATGCAAGTGTTAATTTTAAGCAGAAATAGCCACAGAAGACGACGGTAGCATAGGGATTAGTGCAAATTGGCGTGGGTTTTGAGATCAAATAGGTGATCTATAGAACTCCTGACTCACAAGTGGTTATTTAGGACTATCGATGAATATCGTAATATTATGCTTACAGAATGGAGGTTTTGGCGACTTATTATTCGCTCAAAAGTTCGCATTTGAACTTAATAGGTATTTTCGCCAGAATGAACTTGATGCCAATGTATCGATCGTAGCCTTACCGGAATCAATCAATGATATGAGAGACTCGGTCTCATGGAAGAGTTCAAGATACCGGTTGCCACACCACACGATATCTACGAGAAAACTCAAGACTCAAGCGCAAAATTCGAAATTGACTACATGATTGTCGCACCAAGCTTCACCTCCAAAGAAAAATTTGACTGGGATGGCAAAGACATGTTTGGTATGAATGGGTATGCTGCACTAGATAGTCGAGGCAACCTTCATCAAAGCGGTCTCGAAAACCGAACACTCTACATCCCCGAATACAATAGTGAAGGTGCTGGGGCGGTAGGATTGCACGCCCAATTTTTCGAAAACACCAAAACAGAGCCAAAAATGCAAAGAACTGGTCTATCAAGCAGAGCGGGTAATGCCGGACTGTTGATTTCAAATGACATCACTCAATCTACAATTAGCAGTGAAGCGGACCCAGCATCCGAAAAAAGAGAATCGTCAATATGGGAAATAATTCATGGATCAAAAATAGGAGATAAACTTCCTAAAGATTTTTATCTAGAGTACAGCAGTAACTATAAAAACAACTCCACCAAACGATACCTTGAGATCGTGCTATCGCTTTCAGAAGAAAAACAAAATGACCATGTCGATGTTTTATGCATTGGCGATAGGGATAAGAAATATGATGCGCTACAAAAAATAAAAGACACAATTATGGCAAAAGGCTATAGCAAAATTGAGTTTGTTAACATGGATACTGACGAGCACGAAACCATTTCTCAACGTGAAGGCCAAGAAAAAGAAAAGGTCTATCGCGTATATTATATGGAAAAAGTACCCCACAAGATAATGGTTGCGCTTCTGCAAGCATCCGACAAATTTATTGGCGTTACAGGTGACCAATCACTTTCAGAAGCCATTTCCAAGCTGGATAAAGTCGTATTTTACGAGGCCTGATGCACAAAGTGAAGCTGTATGAAAACTATCAAGACTTTGTCTACAATAATTGCAGTGCAGATATGCAACCTACGATAAAAGCATTTCTAGAAAACATAAACAACTATGAGCAAGATATAGACCTGACAGGCTTAGCTAAAATGGTCCTAGATAAGGACATCCGCCAAGCATTAAAATCAGCTCACCAAGAAATGGCTGTCAATTGTAACTTGGTAAATCAAGTTGGACAACAACTGATGGCTGAACTGAGCGATCGACTTGTCCCACTAGAACATAATAACGAGTCGACGCTCACTTTCGAGCAAAAGCTTTCACCTAAAAAACCTACCGCAGTTGAAAAACAAACAGCGACAAGTGTTGAGCCTGCCGGAGAACCTGACCAGGCAATGTTATTCATGAGACAGCACATCACAACCATCGCAAAAAATGAAGCACGAAAAGTCCAAATTGCAACTGAAAAACTTGCAAAAGCGACAACAAGCGAATCACCAGCTGAAGCACTTAACGACGCCAAAAAGGAAGCAACGAAAGCTTTCGTCGGGCTATACAGTGCGTATTCATCTGCACGAGAAATAGCTCAAGACCACTCTGTCACAGGATGGGTTAGAGAAATAGGAACTATCTATTTAGAAACTGTTAACATCGTCGCAAATGGCATAGTTGAAGCATGCAAGGCATCTAACAAGACCATGACTAATGTTGATTCAACTGCACTATCGCATTCTGCAATGACGTTAATCAATGCTGGTTCTACACAACAAATAAAGTCGGTTCAGGAAAGCTTGTCAACTATGCTAGATATCTTACCTAATCCAGGAAAAGGACCCAATCTCCAATGGACAAAAGGCAATCAAGCGCCGAAAAGTCCTAAACCAGCTCCTGATCAACATGAGGATTCGCGCAAAAAACCAACACATAATTAATTTACGCTATGGAATTTAATTAAATACCGTGGCCATGCCAACGTCTTTCAACGCGACCATGATCGGTTCATGTTAAGCAGGCGTCTGCAACAACAAGTAATATAATAATTGCGTGCGAAAAAATTATCAAAGGCTAATTGATAACGATGTATCATTGATATGCAACTGCTTAATATACGCGACATTCTTCCGTGGAAAAAAGAAACAAGCACGCGGCATGTCTCTAGAAATTGTGACCGAACACTCGGCTTGATCACCCACCTCATCATGCACATCTTGTTCTGGCTTTACACGAAGCAATGGCCTCTCGCCTTCTTTACTCTTTCGCTCTAACCATAGGATATGATCCGGATCTTCACTAGGATAGACTTTTTTGCGAACGATGGTCATGCTGTCATTTGTTTCTTCTATTGTACGAAGATTTTCAAGGTTACTCACAATGCCATTAACATTTGTTTCCCATAATAATTCAGATCGTTGTTCATCAATCGTAAATTTCAGTTTCTTATAGCAGGTAGCATCCATACCAATCAACATTAAAGTATTACTATCTAACGTCCTGACATGGATAATATTAAAAGGGAATTTATACTCGAAGATTTTTTCTTGAGTGTCAACACACCATATACTGAGATTATTAAGAATATCAGTGGCAATAAAGTGATTATCTGAGTGTTTTGACAGACTCAAAAGTTTAAATCGAGAGACATCAACCACTTGACACGGTAAATCTTGACTAGAGTCTACAGCTGCAGAGATCTTCCAAATCTGCACTGTCCCTAGTCGATTTCTGGTGAGCAAAACCTCTTGAGAGTGCATTAAATAATCAGCGATTGGGGTGATGACATCTTTAAGGATATGCTTCACTTTCTTTGTAGCAATGTCATAGATCACGGCTCTTTGTTTTGCCTGTAACAACAACGTGTTTTCATCGACAAGCCAAGCTTTTTCGTATCCTGGTTCAAGATGAATAGTCGAAAGGTCAGCGCCACTTGTTGATGCTGGCTGATCATTAAACTCCTGCATAACACTACCTTTTGGTGAAGATATATGTAATTATACGACATAAAATCACAATTGTCAATAGATTCCCCCACCACCACACCGACATCGACATCACTATCATCGGGTTTTGGCACCGAATTCAAAACAACGCGTGAAGGTGACCCAGTTTGCTAATCGTTATTATAGGCCAGATACCGCAGAGAATATGGCATTACAAAACGATCTTAAAATCGAAGCATACGCCAGCAAGCTGATAGTGAAGCCACAAGCGAAAACGGGCTCAAAAACCTGGGCGAGATTAATAGCGAAGGTGTACGAGGTTGATCCATTAAAATGCGAGGGCTGTGGTGCACAGATAAAGTTAGTTGCCTTTATTAAAGACGCGATCAGCATCACAAAAATATTAACTCACCTAAGAGAAGACGTTGAAGCGCTAAAAATGCAGCGTGCAAGGGCACCACCGGAAGAGGTTCAAGTCGAAAATGAAATTGATGGTTATCAAGAGCCTGAGTATGAATATGACCAAACTGTAAGTTGGTGAAAAAGAGGTCAAAAGTGAATTTCGTCTGCAGAAAAGTGAGTTGAGAAAATGCGACTGTATTTAATAAAATTAAAATAAAAAAATAGAGGGTTTGAAGTTCAGGTTTTGATGGGATTTGGCGGTGAGGTATTTGTCACGGCGGCGATGATCGAAAAAAAGCCACTTATTTCGAAAAAAGTGCGTTTGAATTTCTTATCTATATCTCAGGTCCATCATCGGCTTTTGCAAGGCCTCTTGAGTTAGAAAAATATCAAAGACCCTTAACCGGGGGATGCTGCACTTGTAATACCCGTGATTTTCTGCTAAAACAGATCATTATATAGCAATTCTGCTTACTATTAGTCTTTTTTGGAGTTAATCATGGCGCGAGTGACCGTACAAGATTGTTTAAAACACGTTGATAATCGTTTTGAATTAGTGCTGTTAGCTGCGACGAGAGCACGTCAGTTAGAAAGAGGGGTCATGGAACCTCATGTAGCCTGGGAAAACGATAAGCCCACCGTTGTGGCATTGCGTGAAATAGAAGCAGGTTATACCGATTTCAGTCGGACTAAAGCGGCGAAAGAAGAATTCGATTTGTTCGCTGGAACTGAAGACCAACAGTAAGCTGATCGGTTCAGGGGAGGATAAAGAGAGTGCGAGTCATTAAACAACTGGTTCGCAAACTGGATTACCTTTCTAAAGACCAGATTGATGAAGTTCACAGAGCCTACCATTTAGCCAATGATGCCCACGTTGGGCAGCGACGATATACTGGCGAACCCTATATTACCCATCCAATCGCTGTAGCGACCATCTTAGCTGAAATCCGCATGGATAAAGAAAGCATTATTGCGGGTTTATTGCATGATGTGGTTGAAGATACCCATATTACTAAAGCGGAAGTGGCAAGACAATTTGGCGATACTGTTGCAGATATCGTAGAGGGTGTCACCAAACTTAGTAAAATAGAATTCAAAAGTCGTACCGAAGCCCAGGCTGAAAATTTTAGTAAAATGGTATTGGCGATGTCTAAAGATATTCGAGTGATCATCGTGAAACTCGCCGATCGTTTACATAATATGCGCACGATTGATTCATTACCTATTCCAAAACGTCGCCGTATTGCAAAAGAAACCCTTGAAATTTACGCTCCAATTGCTAATCGACTCGGTATGCATAGTTTTTATTTAGAGCTTGAAGATTTAGGGTTTAAGGCGAGTTACCCTCGTCGTTTTAGAATTTTGCAAAAAGCTGTTGATAAAGCAACCGGAAATCGGCAAGAAATTTTTGATGTGATTTTCAAATCCATTAAAAATGGGATGTACAATAGCGTGGTTGATAAATATGAAATAAAAGGACGTGAAAAACATTTGTTTGGTATCTATAAAAAAATGATCAGAAAAAGTTTAGCGTTTGATGAGATCATGGATGTCTATGGTTTTCGAGTTATTGTAACAACACAGGATATGTGTTACCGAGTATTAGGAATAATGCACAGTCTTTATAAGCCAGTACCTGGACGATTTAAAGATTATATTTCTCTGCCAAAAGCCAACGGATATCAATCAATTCACACCACATTAGTAGGGCCTTATGGTGTACCTATCGAAGTTCAAATTCGAACTTTTGAAATGGATGAACAAGCTAATAATGGAATTGCGGCTCATTGGTTGTACAAATCTGGTGCGCAATCACCTGAAATGACTGAAATGAAAGAACAGCAGTGGCTTAAAAATTTATTGGATATGCAACAACGAACAGGTAGCTCAGAAGAATTTATTGAAAATGCAAAAGTAGATTTATTCCCCGACGAAGTTTATGTTTTTACGCCAAATGGAAATATTATTCAGCTTCCAGCGGGTGCTACGCCCGTGGATTTTGCGTACGCCATTCACACCGATATTGGAAACTTTTGTGTGGCCGCAAAAATCGACAGACAATTAGCACCCTTATCAAAACGATTATCGAATGGACAAACAATAGAAATAATCACATCACGATCAGCAAGACCTAATCCTAATTGGCTTGATTTTATTGTGACAGGAAAAGCACGATCTAGTCTTCGTAATTATTTAAAAATGCAAAAACGCGCTGAATCGGTTTCGTTGGGTAAACGATTGCTTGATAAAGCATTAGCGAGTTTTTCACTTTCTTCCAAGAAAGTTCCCGCAGAAAAATTTGATGCTCTATTAGCTGAAACAAAATTGGAAACCCGAGAAGATCTCTATGCTGAAATTGGAATGGGAAATCGTGTTCCCATGTTGGTGGCTCATCGATTAGCAGATGCACTGATGGTGCATTCACCAGAAAAAAATGCTCCAGATAAATCAACTGCGCCATTAATGATACATGGAACTGAGGGTTTAGTGATACAAATGGCAGAATGTTGTTATCCTCTCCCAGGTGATCCTATTGTAGGAATCATTAGTTCAGGTCAGGGTGTGATTGTACACAGTGAATTTTGTCATCACATTGCAAAATTACGCTTAGATTCTGACGTGTGCTTGCCACTTCGCTGGGAGCCTCATATTAAAGGTGAATTTACTACACTCATTGAAGTAGATGTAATTAATCGACGAGGAGTGTTAGGGGAAATGGCAAATGCAGTTTCTGCGGCCGCCGCAAATATTGATGATATTCATGTTCACGAACGCGACGATCATCGCTATACCGTTTCTTTTACTCTCATTGTTGACGATAGGGCCCATTTAGCGAATGTCATTCGAAACATTCGAAAGTTAAAATCTGTTGTGCATGTGCGTCGAGTGTGAACAGCATCTCCCGGTTAAGGATTTTGTATGTTTTAGTCACTCAATGCCCTCTATTAATTGTTGTTGATTTTTAAACCGTGAGATGCTTCCTTTTATATAATTAGTGGAGAGAATCACGATTCTCTCCCCTAAAACCCCTCATCGCGAAAGGAATGCTGGGAATTGCTATAACTATAGAATACACACTTCCGGGGTTAATTCTATTGAGAATTTCTCTTTGACATCTGTTTGAATTGCCTTCGCTAAATTACAAATATCGTCACCCGAACCATGATCATAATTAATAATAACCAGCGCTTGATTTTCATGAACGCCAACACGACCCAAACGTTTTCCGCGCCATCCACATTGCTCGATTAACCAAGCTGCGGGAATTTTTTTCATATTGTTTTTTTCAGGATAAAATTTAATATCTGGAAATTTTTTGAGTAGTGACTCGAAAAGTTCTTGAGTAATAATGGGGTTTTTGAAAAAGCTACCTGCATTGGGTAATTGAGATGGATCTGGTAATTTACTTCGGCGAATGTTGATTACGGCTTCACTGATAGTTTTAATAGACGGTGTTGTGACACCCATTTCTTTAAGCACATCACGAATTTGACCGTAATCCAAATGAAATAGGGGTTTTTTATTGAGACGTAATGTCACATCGGTAATGCAAAATTGATGGGCACATTCTGATTTGAATATACTCAAACGATACCCAAAATCACAATCCGCATGATCAAATCGAGTTGTTTTTCCCGACTTGAGATCAAAGGCTGTTAGCTCTACAAATACTGATTCAAATTCTACGCCGTACGCTCCGATATTTTGAATGGGTGCTGCGCCTACAGTTCCAGGAATTAACGAAAGATTTTCTATTCCAGCATATTCATGGGCGATGCAAAACTGCACTAACTCGTGCCAATTTTCTCCGGCACCTACCTTTAACCAAATATGATCCGATGACTCTTTTACTATCTCTATGCCTTGAATCCCGTTGAAAAGTATGAGGCCTGAAAAATCTTGTTGGAAAAGAGTATTACTTCCTGCTCCTAAGATGAGTAATGGATTATCCTGCCACATCTGGGTTTCTCGCAATGCCGTGAGATCGTTGATGTGCACGATTGGAGCTGCATAGCGGGCCTTAGCATCGGTGGCAAACGTGTGATGGTCTCTTAGTGGGACATTATTTTCGATAGTGGGCATATTAGTCGCTAATCCAAGTCCAGGAAACAGCTATTATCATCAAATGGTCTGAGTTTTACAAGCATCTCACGGCTAGGGATTTTGAATGCTTTGGTCATATTTGATATTTGTCAATCCTTGCGGAACAAAGTAAGATTAGGGTATTGAGAGGAGATTGTTGTGGAACGAGAAAGTAGATCAGCAAAAAAACGTGAGGTGGAGGCACTTCAAAAATTAGCATTGTCAATTGCAAAGCTCTCTGAAAAACAGATTGAGCGACTCAACTTGCCAGAAGAATTATATACTGCAGTATTAACATACAAAAAATTGAACTCCAATGGCGCTTTACGAAGACAAGCACAATATTTAGGTGTCTTAATGCGAGAAGCGGATCCTGATTTAATTCAGGCTCTTATGAAACAATTACAGAATTTTAAAAAATGAACTTTTCAAACTCACTTTTCGTTACTTGCCCCAAAGGCATCGAAGGTTTATTACTCGAAGAAATAACTCAATTAGGGGCTACTTCCTGTAAGGAAACAGTAGGTGGCGTATTTTGTGAAGTATCACTTGAAAACATGTATCAAATATGTATGTGGTCACGATTAGCCAATCGTGTATATCTGCCCCTCATTAAGGGCCCTGTATATAACACACAAGACTGTTATGATTTATGTTCACGATATGATTGGTCTAAACTTTTTAAATTAGACAGCACATTGATGATTAGCTTTTCAGGTCATTCAGATTTTATTCGAAATACCGTTTTTGGTGCACAGTTAATTAAAGACGCTATCGTTGATAACTTAAGAAAAACATTACAACGTCGTTGTGATATTGATACAAAAAATCCTGACTGTCGTGTGCATGCGCGATTGCGTCATGGCGTGCTGTCTGTGTATTATGATTTAAGTGGGCACAGCCTTCATCAACGAGGGTATCGCAAAAAAGGTGGCGAAGCACCAATCAAAGAAAATCTTGCGTGTGCATTATTAATGCGAGCAGGTTGGCCTGCAATGTCAAAAAATTGCCAACCACTCATTGATCCTGTATGTGGCTCAGGCACATTTTTAATTGAAGCAGCTATGATCGCAACTGATAAAGCGCCTGGACTGGATCGTTTTGATTATGGTTTTATCAATTGGCAAGGGCACGATTCAGAATTATGGAAAAAGCTACAAAAAGAAGCGCTCCTTAGACATGAGCGAGCGATGGAAGAGCCAATGTCTCTTTTTATTGGATTTGATAAAGATCAAGACGTCTTAAAAATTGCCGAGCGAAATATTCACGCTGCAGGATTTTCAGGCATGATCCAACTTCAACATAAATCGCTCCATGAATTTGAATTACCAGCAGAATGTAAAGGAAAAACAGGATTGATTATTGCAAATCCACCTTACGGAGAAAGATTAGAAGAATCCGCAGATCTCATTCCACTCTATCAGGAATTAGGAGTAGCGCTCAGTCGACATGCGCTTGATTGGAAAGCCGCAATTTTTACTTCAGATCCACTGCTTGCCCGATCAATAGGTTTACGTTCACATAAAAGTTATTCATTTTTAAATGGAACAATTCCTTGCAAACTCTATTTGTTCGATTTAAATAAAGATAATCGACTGAAAGATAATGGCGTCGCGTCTTGATAACGGCGTCGCGTCTTGAGTTGTGATAGGTTTTGTCTTTTTGATGAAATTACTTCGTAAAAAAATCATGGTTTTCATAATCTCAAAATGAAATTTAGCTATTTAAATAGTCACAATTTTTACCAATATAATTATTTTCTATTTAATTTTTATACCGATTTTCCCAAACGTCCCACAACTCAAGCTACGGGTATTTTTTTCATATCCAAACATTGATTTATTTGAACGTTTTGCAGATCCGACGGATTATGAGGCAATCTATGAAATTGAAAAAAAGACAAATGATCGATTACGTGACAGCAATGGTGAGATTAAATTAGTCTCTCCTGAACAAAAAGTCACTGGTCCTGGTAGCTCCTACATCATGGCAGTTATTACGCATTTGAAACCTGAGGGTAGTCGTTTTAGTGATGGATCCCATTGAGCTTCATATGCGAGTCCTGAAAGAGAAACTTAATGCACAGTTACATGATATTACAGGTCAACAAAAAAATATGCTGGCGTCTATGATCTAAATGATTACACGCAATCGAAACGTTTTGCAAACCAATTAAGAAGCAAAGACGTTTCCGGTATAACTTACAGCAGCGTAAGATGCGAAAATCATGGTGATTATGCAGCAATATTTCATCTTAACACCTTATCAAATTGCCAAGAAGATCATCACTTTTATTATTCCTGGAATGGCAAAGAGCTAGTTTCAATGTTAGACCTACCACTTTCGTAAAAAAGGGATTGTATGTATGACATGCATATGCTATACATATAGTATGGAATTCGAATAGCACGAAACAAAAGCTAGGATAAATGCGAAAAAACATGGTGTGACCTTTGAAGAGGCGATCACCTGCTTGTGTCTTATACAATAAGAGAGAAAGCGATACGCTTAATTTCAGCTAGATTGGCAACGAAGCAGGAGGTGAAAGATTATGAAAAAGGCATATGATTTGAAAAAGCTTAAGGTGAAACGTCGTGGCGTTTTATCAGCACTGCAAGCCGAAGAAACGTCTACAAATAAAGTGCGTATTACGATCTCGCTGGATAAGGATATCATTGATTATTTTAAATCTGAGGCCAAGCATCCGGGTGCATTTCCATATCAGACACAAATTAATCATGCGCTACGACAGTTAATCGAAAAAAGGCATGGGTCAGGTCATGAGGATATTGAAGTGCTAAAATCAGAGTTATTGCATGATGTTACTTTTATCAGCGAATTAGCCAAAATGGTGAGTCGAAAACACACTAGAAAATAGAACTCAGCGGGAGCTGCCTATTTGATTGTGCGTGGATCTTTAATTGTGTATTTCTTGTAGTCACAATGTTTTGTGTTGAATAGTTTATTTTGGGTGGGTGATTCGCAATTCAAGACTTGACCCCACCCCCAATTTGTTTTTCAGGGGTGCTATACGCAGTAATGCAATGGAGGGCAATTATGTATATTTATGAATATCAGTTTATTGATATTTCAGACTTTATCAGACCAGTCAAAGAAATGAAAGATAGATATCAAGAGATGGATGACAAAAAAATTGAAGAAATTAAAAAATTATTTCGCAATAAAGGTTGGCAGGGTGATGGTGAATTAGGAATATTTTGGTTGCCGCCTTTTTTATGGGATGAAGGTGATACAATGGGAAATTTTGTTTGGCATGTTAAGCAATCGAATAACGGAATATCATTTATCGCAAGTAGAGTCCCACTGATTTTTGGGTGTTTATCTGAGCAGAATCACAACAGAATGCTTACCCCTAATATTTATAGTGTGACAAAAGATATCGAAAAAAATTTAGAAAACGACGTAGATAAATTAAATTATCATATTAAATATTTATCAAATAGTAATGAAGACGCTATAATTGATATTAAACGATCCCTCTTAAATGCAGCGCATTCAAATATACTGGTGCATTTTGAAGATTATTTGGGAAAATTATTCATCGTTCTGGTAGACGAAAAATATGTTAACTATAATATAAATATTAAGATAAACAGTATGAGTGTTAAATTAAAAGATATCGACAGAGAAGATGCATTTAAAAATATGCTGGATTTTGAAAAGAGGAGAGTTGTTATATTAGATTTTCTTAGCGATATGTACAAATCATTTTTGAGAGATACATTTTTAGAAAAATTAACATTTATAAATAAAGCCTTAAAGATCGATGATAGTAAAATATTTAATAGTATAAAAACTCACAAAACTCTTAGAAACTGTGTTCAGCATAGTCATTCGAAAATGACTACAGACTTTGTAAGGCAATGTGATATTAAGATTCTTAATAATCTAATGGGTGAAATTAAATTAGGTGAAAAAATTGAATTTAAATTAGAAACAGTACAAGATCTCCATGATAATTTATTAAAATATATTCATACTGCTAAAGAAAATTTAATGGCACTTATTAACCTAAATAATTCGTCCTGATTAAAGGAAGATAAGGCGTCGCGTCTTGAGTTGTGAGAGGTTCTGTCTTTTTGATGAAGTTCCTTTATAGCCACTACTTAATGAGATTATGTCTGTAAGCATATAAAATCATTTTATGCTTGTATCGATATATATTGACATTATGTCTTTACTGATATATATTTAATGTCAATATATCTAAGGATCAACATTATGGAACAGCTAGTAACAACTTCTGAAGCTCTTGGCGAGGCTTTGAGACGAGCTCGTGAACTAAGAGGTCTTAATCAAACAGAGGCTGGACAGCCTTTCAACCTTACTCAAAGGACAGTATCGACGCTGGAACAGGGTGCGCCGGGTACTCGGATAGATACCTTATTCCGGATGCTTGCTGCCCTAGATCTCGAGATGGTCGTTCGCACAAAACCCGCGATTGACAATCTCAGTCAGGACAAATGGTGATGAGAAGATCAAAAAAAACTCAGTTATACGTCTACATGAATAATATGCTTGTAGGGAAATTAGTGCGTAAATCATCACGCGATTTAGAATTCCAATACCATCTCTCTTGGTTAGAACGTGAAAATGCCCGGCCGATTAGTTTGTCAATGCCTATGCGTGAGAAAACTTATTCTGGTGATGTAGTGAGTCATTTCTTCGATAATTTATTACCCGATAATGACAAGATCCTGGATCGGATTCAAAAAGAATTCGGTGCTGATTCGAAAAGAAGTTTCGATTTACTGTATCATATTGGGGCTGATTGTGTTGGTGCGTTGCAATTTTTAAGAGAGGAAATACCTGAAGTATTTCAGGGAATTCAAGCTGATCCTATAGATGATATTTCAATTGCCAAATTATTAAAGAATTATCGAACAGAACCCCTTGGTATGGTCCCTGAAATTGATTTCCGTATATCATTGGCGGGCGCACAAGAAAAGACAGCTCTGTTGTGGTATAAAAATAAATGGTTGCGCCCTAAAGGTGGTACGCCAACTACGCATATCATTAAACAACCGATCGGTCTCATTAAAGAATACAACATCGACCTAAGCGAAAGCGTTGAAAATGAATGGCTTTGCTTGAAGATTATATCATATTTCAATTTACCCGTTTGTCATGCAACCATTACGATGTTTGATGATGTCAAAACATTGGTTGTTGAACGTTTTGATCGAAAATGGAACGCAGATGGAACACAGTTAATTCGCCTTCCGCAAGAGGATATGTGTCAAGTCCTTGGCTTTTCGCCGGGATTAAAATATGAGCGTTATGAAGGAGGGCCAGGAATTATACAGATTATGAAAAAACTGCAAGGCTCAGACAACGCCATAATGGATCGGCATAACTTCATGAAAACCGTATTTTTATTTTGGCTGCTCGCAGCGCCCGATGGACACGCAAAAAATTTCAGTGTGTTCATTAAAGCTAAAGGACGATATCAATTGACTCCTATTTATGATGTGATTTCTGCCTATCCGCTTATGAAACAACGTCAATTAGAAGAGAAAAAACTGGTTTTAGCTATGGCAGTACATGGCAAAAATCGTCACTATCGCTGGCATGAAATCCAGTTAAGACACTGGTTAGCAACAGCTGAAAAATGTCATTTTCCTATTATTGAAATGCAGAAAATAATCGATGATATATTTGTATCAATCGATGATGTCATTAATCAGATCCGTTCAAATTTACCAACTGATTTTCCATCTCATATTGCTGAGCCCATTCTAAGTGGACTGCAAACAATGAAACAAAAGTATGATTTAAGCAATAAATAGTAGCTGATTTTGCCAATATTCTATTCGCAATTCGCGAATCACGAATAATGACCAGGGCATTGCTAATACACCAGCAAATTATTCTCATGCGTGGGAGTGGGCCGATTCTTCAACTAAACGTAAAACTTTATATACACCTACGTGATTAAATTCTGTTATTTGAGGTACCGATTGAAAGCTTGATGAACTACCGTGGCATTTACCGAGCATGGTATCTAAATTGGATACATAATGATTTGTTATACCGGGCGTGTGTCCATGAATATAGTGTATTGTATAGTCATAAAGCTTTTCTTGCCTGGAAATTCCTATAGGCATTGATGGATCTAAAGTCAATTCTGTATTTCTATTCCATAAAAATAATCGTAAAGGATCTCTTCCTAACAAGATTGAAACACACGATTCAGCGATGTATTCAGAGATTTTGAGTTGTATCGAATCGATCGAATTCATCAAGTCCGGCAATGAATTATCGTTATAATCGTTGTTGAAATAAATTACTGCATCCTGGATTAGATGTAAATCACATGGGGCATGTGTTCTGATAAAAATCCTTTTGTTTTGGAGATCTGCATCATAGGAAATTAATCTGAGAGTACTTTTATAGATATTGTCGACAAATGCGGAGACGTCATCGAGAAGACTAAGATCAGGGAAGCGCGCGATAAGATTTCTCAATGCATAGATTGACCCCGATTGAAAAGGCATGATCTCAAATGATTCGCTGTTAAGGAAATCCCCTGATTCATACGCATAAATGAATTCTAATCCATGATTAGAGGTATTGATTTCCAATTTAACATGACCTTCATGTAATCGTTGTAGGAGCAAAAGAGTGAAGTAGTCATTGCTGCCACGATCAGCAAATTCATCGCCAATTAAACAAACTTTAATCGCATTATTTACTGAACTCTTTTTCACAATTGAACGCATGGCTTTGATGTCTTGAATCGTAATCTCATCAATACTTTTGCAATAAATCTCAACAAACTCGGCGTATTGATTTGGATCAGCTAAGGACAGCGCACCTTCACGTATAAGAAAATATAGTAACTTCAATGAGTTTCCGTGTAGATCGCCGATCGTAACCGAGCTTACCGGTTCCATCATCTTCGATGACTCGGGGTGGTCTCGCAAATCAACAATTTCTTCAATGAGTACGGGCTGCATAATACACCTTTTATCAAAACAAATATTTACTATTTAATTATTTAATGTTAAACGCTATTGCTTAAATTTTAGATCGAATTACCAAAACCTATAACAACTCAAGACGCGACGCCGTAAGATTAATCGAGAGTTCGTCTAAATCGTTTCATGCCCATTAAGATTACTATCACCGTGAATAGCAGAATATCGACAATTTGAGGCCAAATTAATAGGAAAGAATTGCCCTTTAAAATAATTCCTCTGACAATAATTAAATAATGTGTGAGCGGTAATAATGAAGAAATCCACTGTACTGCATAGGGCATACCTGCAACAGGAAACATAAATCCGGATAGCAAAATAGACGGTAAAAAGAAAAAGATATTCATTTGAACAGCTTGAAGTTGGTTAGTAGCAAAAGTGGATATTGTGATTCCAACAGATAAATTTGCTGCAATAAAAGGGAGTGTTGCTATCAGTAATAAAGGCAAACTGCCTTCGAAAGGAATTTTAAAAATGGTATGAGAGGCTATTACAATGAGCAGCATTTGGATATAGCCTACTATAATATAGGGTAGTACTTTTCCTGCCATAACTTCCAATGGCGTCACGGGAGTTGAGAGTAAAGTTTCATAGGTGCCTTTTTCACGTTCTCGAGTGATAGCGAGAGCAGTGATCATAACTAATGTCATTGTGAGCACAACACCCATTAAGGCGGGGACAATATTATATTGTGTAATCGCTTCAGGATTATATTTTGCATGAATAATGACATTCGCGGGTGCATTACTGGGCAGTAAATAAGAGAGGCCATGTTGTAGATCATAATTGAAAACGTTTCGCGTTAAATTGCTTATGGAGGTAATCGCATTGACTGAAGCGATTGGATCAGTCGCATCAACAGTAATAAGTACTTCAGGTTGATTTCCTCTCACCAGATCTCGTGAAAAATTCGGTGGAAATTGTACGACGAAATTGACGTCTCCACGAGCTAACATTTCATCGCTCTTTTTTTCTGATGCATTATTATCAATGACATAGAAGTATTCAGAATTTTGCAACGCTGCAACAAAAGTTCGAGTGAAAGGACTAATATCTCCATTGACGACAGCAGTCGGTAAATGTTTCGGATTTGTGTTGATTGCAAAACCAAAAAGTGTCAGTTGAATAATTGGGATGCCAATTAACATTGCAAAAGTAACGCGGTCTCTTCGCATTTGCGTGAATTCTTTATAGAACATTGCAACAAATCTTGGCCAGTAGAAAATATTATTCATTTTTAGTCCCCATAGGTTTGGGGGGTGAATTTAATGAATATATCTTCAATCGTCGGTGTGACTTGTATCCAAGTATAAGGCGGATGATCATATTTTTTGAGTATATTTTTGATAGATTCGATTTTAGTCGTTCCTACGTGTATTGATTGACCAAAGTTTGTCACTTGATCAATAAATTCTTCTTTTCTAAGTTTATCTGCAAGGTCATCTAAGTCAGGACCTTGTACTTGCCAGGTTTTGAGTTGTGATTCTTCAATAATTTCGTCAATTGTTCCATAAGTTTGTATTTGGCCTTTGGAAATATAGGCAAGACGATGACAACGTGCGGCTTCGTCCATATAATGTGTGCTGACTAAGGTTGTAATACCCTTTTGAGAAAGACGGTGAATTTCATCCCAGAATTCTCTTCGTGCCTTAGGATCTACACCTGCAGTAGGTTCATCTAATAAAAGAAGTTTGGGTTGGTGTAATACTGCTGCGGCGAGTGAAAGTCGTTGTTTCCATCCACCGGATAGTGTTCCTGCCAGTCGATCTTTTTGAGTAATAGGCAACCCAAAAAATTGGAGCGCTTCTTGAACTCTGTTTTCACGATCACCTAGATTGTACATGCGTGCGATAAATTCGAAATTTTCATAAATAGATAACTCTTCGTAAAGACTGAATTTTTGTGTCATATAGCCAATTTGTGATTTTATTTCTCTGGCCTGAGTTATTATATCGTAACCAAGACACGTGCCTGATCCGCTGTCTGGTGTTAGTAATCCACAAATCATTCGAAAAGTAGTTGTTTTCCCTCCGCCATTGGGGCCTAAAAACCCAAAAATTTCACCTTCTTTAACTTGAAGAGAGACACCATTTACGGCTTTGATTGTATCAAAGTTTTTGTGTAGATCTTTTACGTTTACTACAAATGAAGTACTCATTTGTCAGTGCTCTGCAGGGAAATATCAATTGGTTGTCCTGGATTTGGCCAACGTCTATTTTCGAAGAGGATATTGGCTTCAACTCGGTAGACCAACTTGCTACGAGCAGTATTACTATAAATAACCGGTGGAGTATATTCCGCTTGTGGGGAAATAAATCGAATGATGCCTACATAAGGAGTATTACAACTATCACAATTAATACTAATTTTTTGCTTCAGATGAATATTCGCCAATTGAGTTTCTGGTACAAAAAATACTGCTATAATATCGCGAGGTAAAAGTAAGGATAAAATAGGACGATTAGCAGGTACTCGTTCTCCAACTTTGTAATAAGTATCGAATACTTCTGCATCATCATGAGCGTACACTGTTTTTTCAGAGAGCGCCCAGTTGGCTTTGTCGTATTGAGCTTGTGTAGATGATAGAGTCGCTTCGGCTGATTTAATAGCATCAGTTCGTGCGGGTAATTTTGCAGTACTTAAATTGGCTTCCATTTGTTTGAGTTGAGCATTAGCTACTTCAAGGTCTTGTACTGTTTGATCATATCGTTCGCGTTCTACAGCAGATTTTTCAACGAGAATTTTATAGCGTTGTTGTTCTTTGCTTAAAAATGCAATTCTTGCTTTTACTTCCTTTATTTGTGACTCGACTGCTTCTATTTCCGGTGGGCGTTTTCCGTACAGAAGGTCTTTTAAATTTGCGTTGGCTTGATTGATAATGGCGCTTGCTGAATTTAATTCAGCGGATTCAGGCAATGACTCGAGTGAAAATAAAAGATCGCCCTTTTTAACTTGCATTCCACGACCGACGCTCAATTGATCTAAGCGTCCATCGGTAGGGGATGATAAGTAGGTTAGTTGTCCTTCAACATAGCCGTTCAGTTGGTTGTCATTCCAATTACAGCTCGAAAGAAGCACTAGGCAAACAAGCGCCCATACACATTTTGAGAAATTCCATGCTCTCATCACTTTCTCTCTTCCTCGCTTCTGCTCTAATAGTACCCCAACACTGAAATTATAGCTTTTATTCAAGGAATAGCCATTGATAAACCGCCTTTTTTAGGGGCTATCCCTGGGGAGGAAAGATACGGCGATCTGGAACCTGCTTCCACATCGCCGTATAAATATGGGCACTCAACTGATTTAAAACAGTATCCGTGGGTGCAAAAAATGATTGAAATAAGTAATATACTCAATAATAGAAGGATGCTAATACTAATAAAACTAATCGAGGAGGTGCTACCCAAATTACCGTTGCGACAATGGGTACTGACAGTTCCAAAATGGCTACGTTATCACCTCACAAAAGAGGCACTGTTGGCAAGTCAGGTCTTGAGGATCTTCATCAATGAAATTGAAAAGCAACTAAAAAAATCCTGTGATGGAATTACGGATGATGCCAAATTAGATCCGGTGAGTTTTATTCAGCGCTTTGGTTCGCGATTAAATTTGCACATCCATTTTCATTTACATATATAAGTGCCATCACGCATCATTAATGCATCTGAAACTGCATCGACAAAGTCCAGGCAATCACCGAATATTTCTTTAGCCTTGGACAAATCATCATTGGACAAGCAAGGAAGATGATGCTTAGCAATAAATAGTCCGAGATTAAGGTGAAGACTCATCATTATAAGCCATTGTGAACTACTGAGGCTTTTCCCCTCATCTTCAGCACATCTATTTAATACTGCTGGCAATCTTTCCAATAAAGATCTTGTGATATCTTCTGAAAATGAAAGATTTTTTGGCCTTAAATATATTTCAGAAAATTGAATAAGCTCAACAGCAGTATAATTTTCAAGCCTATCAAGACCCCTCAGAAAAAAACTATTGGGATCGAGACAAGCAGCTTCTAAGAGTTGCTCATTACTCAATTTTTGACACACGGCGATATTAGTGGAAAATGGCTGCCGAGTGCGCCCAATAGATCTGATTAATTGCATCACTTGATCGGCCGTGAATCTTAATGAAGTCACATCATTTTTAGCGATCCATCTGGCCATATCACATTGACCTTTAACTGCACATAAGTTCATTAATAACTCTTGGCAATTTTGATCACTTTCAAGCAAGGCTTTAAATGCTGGACTTTCCAGTACTGCAGCAAAACATTCGGGCATAAGGTAGAACGAGAAATGTACAATGTTGGCATGACTTAATTTAGCAAGCAGTGCTGGGTGGGTAAAAACAGTCTTCGTTGCCACAGATGAGCATGGGTCATTTTTCAACCATTCTTCTAGTATATCCAGAGTGAGAACATGGTGGAGTAATGGATAATTGTTAATAACATTACCCTGTTCATTATCAGATATTTTCATGAGTAACTGCATGATGTGCGGTTTCTTAAGCTTCTTAATCACCTGGACATTCTGAAGCATGAGACGAATGATAGAAGCATTGTTTCGTTTTACCCAACCTACTACAGGGCCCAGGGAATCAATGAACTCAGATAGCTTATCTTCTGTAATAGAGTCTAAAAGTAATTCAATCTTTCTGAGAGTTACGTTGTCTTTCTCTGATCTATCATGCAAAGCACAAAGCCGAATCGCAGATTCAAGTAGAGAGGAAAAAATTGAAAAAGCAGACTCTAATTCTTTTATACTGGCTGCCCACAATGCACAAGATAATGGCGATTGCAGCAGCATATCCAAACGACCTTCCTCAGGAGTAACCTGTATAGCCAGATAGAGTAGAAATGCAGACATATAATAGTCAAGAGTATCATAACTGTGACAAAACGCTATTCGCCGTTGCGTGTTGATTGAGTCAATACAGTCACTCAGACAAGTACAGCCGTCATATGTCATGCTATTGTTAGCATCAATCAGTGATAATAAGTTACCAGCTCCACCTCGGACAAGGATAAAATGAGCCTCCATGAGCTCTACGGTACCAAGCATTTTAGGGCGTGTTTGGTTCGTAAATCTACTGAGACAATTATAATCTTGCAGGAGCTTCGCCAGAGGTGATGGCATATTAGGTCCATATGCCGAACAAACGGCCTGAGCAAAGCTCCGTTCTCCCTCACCGGGAATATCTTCAGCCAAAGCCCGAAGACATCGCCACCACGGACTCTCAGAACGACTAGCCTTAAAGCGTCGGATCCTAATGTCAGCCGAGAGGAAATAGGCGTAACGGCTGACACCTGCCACTGTTTTTAAGTCTCTTGGGCTCAACAAGCCTAGAATAATATTAGAAGTATCAGCATCGATAGGTAGAAAATTTTTTCCTTCGGGACCTTCTGGTATCGCAACAAATTTCGCCATATTAGCAGCGTCGGAACTTTTGCCTATCATAGCTTCTTCCCCTTATTACATACCTCAGGATCGATGCCAAAAGTTACGATTATTTAAACAAATTCGCATGAATGTGTCTAGGATTATTAACTCTCTCCATAGTAGGAGAGAACGGCTAGTTAAAACGAGGGTTTATTGGTCATTAGATAAAAAACAACGATCAGGCTAATAAAAGCAGGCCATCCCAGCCATAACCAACGGCGATAGTACCAATAAAATAAAGGAGGAAGTGGTTTATGAGTTTTGTGAGCCTTTAGAGCGAGATCCCGCATTCTGATTTGGAAGTAAACGACAGGAAACCAGCAAAAAGCAGCAATAAGGTAACCGATGATCGATCCTAAAATCCAAAATGAGCTTAAAGGGTAGCCTGCTAAAAAAACCATCCAAAGGCCCGTTAAGGCTTGTACGAATCCTGATGACCCTGTAAAGACCCAATCGGCAGCGACGACATAGCGTGTTGTGGCTGAAATAATGGCAACATCTTTTGTTTTATGAGCTAAAAAAAGATTACACGCTGTGCCAATGCCAGTTCCAAATAAAATGGTTGAGCTGACAACGTGGATAAATTTAAGCCAGAGGTAAAGCATTATCGATCAGACTCCATGGCAAGAAAAACAAGGGTAGCAACGATTAACGGAATATTTTTAACAATGGGTGCAAAAGGTTCGAGCCAAAGATGAGGTAAAATAAATGAGATGATTAGCGTGTAAAAAATGATAAAGCTTATCTGTAACACACAGACTTTTTTAAGCTGAAACCAAAATAGCATCGAAATGCCAAGTAAGCCGTCGATTAAACTAGCACCATAGAGAAATATTGATTGCCATTGTTCGGGGATTCCGACTTGACCCAATAAATGATAAGAATTCGCTTTAGGATAGAAGAATGCACTGCAAAGCGCTGTGAATATCCACAAAAATGCAATACTAAATTGCAACGCTGGTTTGAGAAAAAATAATCGAGCATGCCAATGATCTTGTACTGTGCTGGGTTGACTGAAAACGCCCGTATAAAAATCTCTAGGCACAAAGCCAATTTTTTGATGAAATTCTCGAGTGTCTTCATCCGTTGAAATATTATTTTGCGCCAGCATTTTGATCGATGATGAATTCATGGAAGAATACGGGATTAAATCACCAATACGAGAAGTGTAGCGAATGATTGCAAAAGGAATAAAGAGTAATTTGGCTTTTGAAAATCCCAACCAACTGCGAAGTGTAGTGAGTACTTCTTTAAGGGGTACTCGATTGGGTCCAACGGCATTTAAAATAATGCTTTCACTTAGGGGGATTTCGATCAAACGCAGTACCGCCTTTGCGAGGTCTTCACTGTGAATGGGTTGAAATTCTTGTTGCCCGTTTCCTGGAACAGGTATAAACCAAGGTAGGCCAGCAAGCCCTCTAAACAAAGAACTACCACCATACGAACCTCTGCCATAAACAAAAGAAGGGCGCAATATCACCGATTTAATAGGTAGGGTAAGTAAATAATCATCGGCTGCTTTTTTGCTTTTTGCATACTCTACAGTTGTTTTGTCTACAGCAAGAGCAGAAATATGAATAATTTTTTTTATGCCAACTTGCACACACGCGTCAAACAAAGCTTTAGGGGTATCATTGTGCACAGCCCAAATTACTTTTTTATTTGGATGATAAAGAATACCCACGCAATTAATGACAATATCAATGTGTTTGAGTCTGGGAATCCAGTAGTCAGGTGAGGTGTCATTGATAAAATCACACGACAATATTGTTGAATTTGGAAATATTCTTTGAGCGTAGTGGGTGTTACGAACACAGCAAGTCACATGATGCCCTGCTGTGATGAGTGATGATACTATTTGAGCTGCGATAAAGCCCGAAGCTCCAGTAACGAGTATATTCATAACGCTATCCTTAGCCTGTAAATTAATCGATTATTGTCTACTCAATTTGGTGTTACTAATCAATTTAGGATCGATTTTTATTGTTGAACGAATTGAATTAATATCCAAACCGCCGCGTCGAGTAGAGCGACCATAAACAGTCAGTTCCTTAGGTTTGCAATTTTCCATAATTTGAGTGAATATTTTCTCGACGCATTGTTCATGAAATTCGTTATCGTTTCTAAATGAAACAATATATCGAAGCAAACCTTCATGATTTATTTTTTTGCCTTTATATTTAATTTGAATGCTGCACCAGTCGGGTTGATTAGTGACTAGACAATTTGATTTTAACAAATCCGAACACAGCGTTTCTTCAATTTCTGTTTCTTCCGTTGTTAAATAAGAAGGATCATTATGATAAACGGAACATTCAACGTCGAGCTCGTCTAGCCAAATGCCTTCCATTTTTTCGGAATGCTTTGAAATGGGGCCAATGCGAACAGTAACAGAGCCACCATCAATTCGTGATTCAATATCATTTCTGATGGTGTTTTCCACTGTTTCTGCGTCTTTAAATCGAGTGTTGTTGAATGAGTTAAAATATAATTTCATTGATTTTGATTCGATAATATTTTTTGAATTACAATCGTAGATAATTTCAGCTAATGCAACAACAGGCTTTCCTTTATCGTTTAACCACGACACTTCATAATGATTCCAAAAGTCGAATCCGTAGAATGGCAAATGATCAGAATTGATTCCTATAGAATCACGATTTCTTTTCCTCGGGATAGGAAATAATTTGCTGGGATCGTAGGTTGTATCGTAAGAAGATTTCTTGCCGAGTTCTGATTCTTCGGGTTTTAGAGCCTCTTTTGTAACCATTGTGTACCTCCCACGTTGATAGTTTGATAAGTCTTAACGATTTTTATGCCGCATAGCTTGTAGTTTTTCTCGATCCCAATCGCGCTCTTTCTCAGTTTGTCGTTTATCGTGTTGTTTTTTACCATGGGCTAGAGCAATTTTAATTTTAACGCGTTGCTTTATCCAGTACATGGAAAGTGGAACGGCCGTGTAGCCTTTGCGTTCAACAGCTCCAATCAATTTATTGAGCTCGGAGCGGTGTAGGAGGAGCTTTCGGGTGCGAGTTGGGTCTGGGTTCACATGTGTGGAAGCGCTCAGCAAAGGACTGATATGCATGCCTACGATGAAGGCCTCGCCATTTTTAAGGAGGACGTAGCTTTCTTTGAGCTGAGAACGACCCGCTCGGAGGCTTTTAACTTCCCAGCCTTCGAGTACAATGCCTGCTTCGTATTGCTCTTCAATAAAGTAGTCATGTAAGGCTTTTCTATTGCTTGCAATGCCATTGTCGGGCTGTTTCGCTTTTTTGGTCATTTCAAAGTGCTCTTGCGCGGTCTAAAAGTGTTATTATATCAATAAATCCGTTACAATGACACTCCACAGTAGAGATGGTGCTTAAACTATGCCAGATGTTAAAAAATCCAAAGTTGTGCCCTATACGCCCGCGCAAATGTATGCGTTGGTTAATGATATTAAACGATATTCGGAATTTGTTCCGTGGTGTCAGCGTAGTGAATTATTGAGTGAAAATGAAGATGAAATCAGAGCAAAACTTCATTTTTCAGGTGGAGGTTTTGAGAAATCTTTTACGACCTGTAATCGTTTGCAAAAAGATAAAATGATTGAGCTGCGATTAGTTGATGGTCCGTTTAAACATTTAGAAGGTTTCTGGCGATTTGATCACAATGAGAATGGCGGATGTGTCGTAGTTTTGGATTTAGAATTTGAATTTTCAAACAAATTGCTGAGCTTGGCTTTTGGTCCGTTTTTCCATCAAGTTGCCAACTCATTAGTTGATGCGTTTACAAAACGTGCAGAAGAAATTTATGTCTGATTTGATTCAAGTTGAGATTTGTTATGCAAATCCACAAGAACAATTTCTAATATCAGTGGCAGCTCCGAAGAATAGTACCGTACTATACGTCATCCAAAATTCAAATATTTTAGAACGTTTTTCTGAGCTTAAATTAGATCAACTTGTAGTGGGCATTTTTGGTAAGAAATGCACCCTCGATACTGTCATCAATGAAGGTGATCGAATCGAAATTTATCGCCCACTCACTATAGACCCAAAAGTCGCAAGGCGATTGCGCGCAGCAAAGAAAAATCTAAAAAATAAATTAATATGATTTAGTGCGCTATTTTGACAAGTCTATCGTGTTCAAAAACGAGAGTAAGATTTTTCTTTTCGAAATGTTTTTTGCGACTAACGCTGGTGTAAACATAATGCCAACACCGAGTGTCAAAAGTATTAACAACGACTGGCTCACCCATGATGTCGGTGACTTGTTCGCGAGTCATGCCTAATCTGAGTTGGCTGACACTGTCTGGATGTATAATATTTCCTTGATCAACGGGGACATCGTATCCAATAGGGATATGTTCACAGCTTGTTAGGCACAGTGATAAAGCCATAAAGGCTATTGAATATGTCAGTTTCCTCAATGTTTGCATTGTTGTATATCCTCTTAACAATGGTAATTTCGTTGGATTGTATTCTACCAACAAAGTGAGTAGCATACCAGTCAATGATAATTTTTCAACTAGAGTTAAATTCTTAACCGGGAGATGCTGTGTGGAATCGCCTAAAAAAAAGCATGAGCTGCAGAATGCAGGGTTGAAAGTGACTGTCCCTCGCATCAGGATTTTAGAGATTTTGCAAAATGCAGAACGTCGCCATATGAGTGCTGAAGATGTTTATAAGGCCTTATTGGAAAGTGGTGAAGATGTGGGATTGGCAACAGTTTATCGAGTGTTGACGCAATTTGAAACTGCAGGTTTGGTTCAGCGACATAATTTTGAAAGCGATCATGCAGTATTTGAATTAGATCAAGGTGAGCATCACGACCATCTTGTTTGTGTAGAGTGTGATTTTGTTGTCGAATTTGTTGACGAAGGAATAGAAAAAAAACAATCGGAAATCGCTGAGAAAGCTGGCTTTTTGATGACTGATCACGAATTAGTAATTTACGGAGTCTGTAAAAAGTGCAGAGAAAGAACTAAATAGTTTCTGCATTCGTTAATAAATTTTTTGCATGCGCAATAGCGTTCGAAGTAACCGTTAAATCCCCCAGCATTCTGGCAAGTTCTTGAGCTCTTTCTTCGCGATTCAAGGGAGTGATATTGGTTGTTGCAGATTTTTTATCACTATTTTTGCTCACGTATAAATGATGATGACCATTTGCAGCCACTTGTGCCAAGTGAGTGATGCATAAGATTTGTGATTGAGTTCCGAGTTGACGAAGTAGTTTGCCAACAATGGAGGCGGTAGGACCGCCAATACCAACATCGACTTCGTCGAAAATCTGTGTAGGAATAGTCATTTTTTGTCCGGTCGCAACATGAATCGATAAACTAATTCTCGATAGCTCGCCACCCGAAGCGACTTTTGATAACGGACTCAGTGGTTGGCTTGGATTGGTGCAAACTAAAAATTCGATATCATCAAGACCTTCTAATCGAGGTTGGCTATTTTGTTCGGCGTGAATTTCAATTTTGAATGCTCCACCACCTAGGCTTAATTCTTGCATTTGTGTGGAAATGACTTTACTGAGTTTAAGGGCCGCTTTAATACGACTTTGGCTTAATTGTTGAGCAGCACGTTGATAATTTGTGTTTAGAGTTTCCAATTGTGCTGTGAGTTCTGCAATTCGAGCTTCAGAATGTATTAATGAGTGAAGACGTTCTTGTAAGGTGCTTTGAAGTGTGTGTAATTCATTCGGTTTAATACGGTGTTTTCGAGCAAGATGATGAATCTTTTCTAAGCGTTTTTCTATTTGAGAGAGTTTTTCTGGATCAGGTTCTAATGAAGATAATAATCGTTCCAACTCAGAATTTGTTTCGTGCAATAGCATGGAAGCATTGTTTAGCATTCCTAATAAATTATCCAACTGAGGTAGTAATTTTTTTTGTTCCTGCAATTCATGTTCGATGACATACAATTTATCGAGCAAATTTTCTTCATCAAGTTGACTCAATAATTGATGAGCTTGATTCAGATGAATTAATTGCGAATCTACAGCAGCAAGCTGACGTTGTTCTAGATCTAATACTTCGTAAGTATCTGCTGTTAAATCACAGTCTTCTAATTCAGTAATATGCTCGTTGAGCAAGGTAATTTCTGAAGTGTGATCTTGTTGGTTGTCGCGAATGTTTGTTAGTTCATCGTAGGTTTTTCGCCACGCTTGGTAGAATGTAGAAACTTGATCGAGTAGAGCAGGGTGATTCGCGTAGTTATCTAAGAGTTGTCGTTGATATTGACGCTTAAGTAAAGCTTGGTGTTGATGTTGGCCGTGAATGTTGATCAATAAATTAGCAAGCTCTTTAATTTGTTGTAAAGGACAATTCACAGTGTTGATGCTGGCACGTGATCGGCCATCACTTGTTATAACGCGACGAATAATACATTCATCGTCACTCGTTAAGTCATGAGAATTTAACCACTCATACGCAGGTGAATTTTTATTCACAGAAAATAGGAGTGTAATTTCACATTGATCAGTGCCTTGACGTACAATCATATTTTCAGCACGTTGTCCTAATGCAAGTTCGATTGCATCGAGAATAATAGATTTTCCAGCACCCGTTTCTCCGGTAATAACTGTGAGACCTGAATTTAGATCCAAGGAGAGGTGATCAATCAGTACAAAATTTTTAATATCGATATGATTTAACATTAGCCTTTCCAATGTAGTTTTGTGCTTAACGTGTAAAAATAATTGTAATTTTTTGGATGAATCAGTGTGAACGTTTTTGAGTGACGAGTGACACTAATATCAGCACCGATCGGAACAGGAATTCGTCGCTGACCATCATGACTGATTTGAGGAATAGTATAATTGCTGTCGCTAATATGAATTCGAATATTGCTATCACTTTTCACAACAATCGGTCGACTACTGAGTGTGTGTGGACAGAGTGGTACGAGCACGATGGCATCTAAACTAGGATGTAATATGGGTCCGCCTCCGGATAATGCGTATGCTGTAGATCCAGTTGGGGTTGCAACAATCAAACCATCTGCACGTAAGTTGTAGGCGAAATAATCATTGATGTACAGATCAAATGTGATCATTTGAGCTTTATCGCCGGGTAGCAACACAAAATCATTCACTGCGATCATGGCGCCTTCGTGTTGGCTATCGTGTTGTACTTTAGCTTGAAGTAGAAATCGATCTTCTGAGAAATATTGGCCTGAAAGTACTTCGAGTACCTGATTTAAGTCATCGGGTGCTATATCAGTTAAGAAACCCAAAGTACCTCGATTGATACCCAACACGGGCAAATTTTGATCGGCCCCTATTCTCGCAGCACCTAATAAGCTTCCATCTCCACCCACCACAATAATTAAATCTGCGACATCATTGAGTTGTTCTTTATGGACATTAGGTAAAGGACTATCTGGCAATAGTGCAGCCGTTAAACTTTCTAACACCACTGTGAAGCCGTGTTTTTCTAAAAAACGAATGATAGATTCCAGTGTTTCACTAATGCCTTCGATGCGTTGTCTGCCGATGAGGGCGATACGCTTGAAGGGCTGTTGCGTTGTCATTTTGATGCCTAGTTTTCCCTTGTTACGGTGTGAGGTTCCACAGGTAAGTTTAGCTCTATATACAGATGCCGTAAATACTCGGTGCTTTAAAATGGCGTCGCGTCTTGAGTTGTGATAGGTATTGCAAGATCGATATTAAATTATGCCAAATTCGTTCATTTATACCATGATGAATAATCAATTTGCTCTACTCCCTCAAGAGCCCCACATTGATCTATCTGAAAATTTTTCGGGAAATTTATTGTGCTTGAAAGAGATTTTAGTTTACTAGCTGATAACACAGTTTCTAAATATTGTTGTATTGATTTATGTCGAATCGATGCATAGCTTAAACTTGCAAGGGTACGAATTTCGACCTTATTCACCAAATCAGCATCCTCTAAAAATCGCTGAAAATCACCGACATTTTCATCATTTACAAAAGCAATTTGAATATCCCGCCCTAGCTTTAAGGATGTAAAGGCTAAAGATTCTGCTATACCCAGCGCATCACCATGTACAGTACGCGATGCAAACACTATAGGATAAGGCGATGATACATTTCTATGGCTAACTAAAGTTGTGAGTAGCTGCTTTTTTAGCACCAACTCTAATGATTGTAGGTTACTCTCCACTCCATCAAAACATTTTTTATAATTGCAAATACCGACTCAGAACTTCGGAAATCGTTGGGAGTGCTGGACGCAGAGATCATTCTCTGTTAGTACTTGAATGTCTAATGTTTTAACAGCTATTTAGTCTGTCAATAATGAGGCTCCTTATTGATATTCTTTCCTCAAATCAGAATTTGTAGTATAGGGAAACAGGATCTTTATTCATGTCATCACATGAAAAATAATAAAATAAATACGGAAGCAATGAATCCGATAATAACGCAACCGAGAACTTGAATACTCAAGAATAGGGACTATTTTATCTAGACATATCTTATGTTGATAATAATGATCTATAAAAGTTTTTGCTGTTATTTTGTTATCTTTAAACTCATCAAATCTTTTCTCAATAATTTCTCCTCTTTGAAGAAAACGTTTTTTCTCCAAGTAACCTGAAGCATATGCCAATGATGCGCCAATAGTGTAAAGTGCGATGAGAGATATAAATACCCATTTTGCATTAAAAGATAGCAGTTTAGTTGCAACGTAATTACTCATGACCGCGGTCGTTAACCCGATTGCCAAAGTGTTTAACCCCATAACCCAATTAAATAGCATCATGGCTGTATTTAATATCGATCTCATTAGTAACCTTCTGAAGCGTTTCTATAAAAAGCTTCTATTTTCATATTGTCATTAATTGACATGTCCTTTGAGAAAAAATTAAATTGGTTATCTTCTGTCGACATGGGGACCTCATATGTAGTAGAACATTAAATGCATGCTATAGTTGTTAAGCATACAATATCCCGCATATAAATCAACCTTTACAACTTAAGACGCAACACCAATACCCCCCTCAGTATGTACAGAAAATCGTTCTTTAGATTTGAGACATGCCTGAGAAATAGGATCTGATACTTCTGATGGAAAGTCGCTCTGTAATTTTTTTGAAACTTTTTCAACGACCTTAGGCAGCTGTAACAACATTTCGTCTAGCAGTTCTTCTGCGCGTTTTGGATTATATTGTGCTTTTTTAGCAGTGCTGATGAAATGTCGTCGATAGGTATTATCCGAGTATAATGTGTATTTTTTCCATACAACGCCATAGCCATTTTAATTTTCTTCTCCTGAAGTTGCTTATTCGCTAAACCCTCTCCCTCGTCAAGCAGACAAGAGTGTCGGCTCCTTGATAGAATTAGAGTCGTCGAGAATTACAGTTCATAGCCGTGTCTTTGCCTAGCACAGTAAACTTCTTTTCGGATGCCGGGCAATTTCTTGAACGCGTTCAGCCGTTTCTCCTACGTCGCGAGGCCGAGCACTGCTTGATCCTCGGGCTTCTCGAGGGCTTCGAGCAGGCGAGCGATGGGGGCTGGCGCCGCCACTTATGGCGTTGGCCGAAGAGCGCGGCGAAGTTACGGCAGTTGCCCTGATGACGCCGCCGCATAACCTGGTGCTTTCGTGGACGGCGGATGATTCCACGATCGACGCGATAGCTCGCGAACTCCATGCAAGCGGCGTGTCGCTGCCGGGCGTCAACGGTTCCGCTGAAATTGCCCGGAAGTTCGCGGAGAAGTGGTCAGAACTCTCCGGGTGCACGGTCCGCCAACAGATGGCTTCGCGGATCTATCAGTTGAGTCGAGTCAGAAAAGAAGCGCGACCCGGGCGTCTGCGCGAACCCGGCAAATCCGATGAGGCATTGCTGCTCAAATGGCGGGCCGCTTTTTCAGTAGACGCAGAGGGCCTGAATCCTGCAGAAGCGGAGAAAGTCGCCGAACAAGCAATCCGCCAACCGGGACAGCTGGTTTTGTGGGAACTCGACGGATCGTCAGTGACGGTTTCGATGGCGGGATTCACGGGACGAACGCCAAATGGTATCGGGTGGCTTGGGTCTACACGCCGCCGGAGTATCGGCGCAAAGGATTCGCCGGCGCGTGCGTAGCTGCGCTCAGTCAGAAGCTCCTGGATGGCGGTCGCAGGTTCTGTTTTCTATATACGGAAATTGCCAACCCGACCTCCAATCACATCTATCAGGCGATCGGGTATGAACCGGTCGCCGACACGGCCGTTTATTCGTTCTCATAAGAATGTGGCTGGTGGTCAGTTCAGCTTGCAGGTGCTGTGTTCGTCGCTGAGTTCGGCGAGCTTCTTTGTCACGCTCGTTGCCGTCATTGTGACGTTCGATGTCCTCAAGCCGGTTGCGATGGTGGACGCGCATCGGCTCGACGACGGCCTGCGGAAGCTTGCGGCTGTGTGCGAGCGCGTCGATCTGGTCGATCAGCCACCACGATGGCGCGCCTGCGAGCCTTGTACTCCTCCTCCCGCTCGGCCTGCCACGCGGCGGCCGGCGTTGGCGAGACCGAGCCCCCACGCCACCGCGGGCAAGGTCAGCCCTATGCCGACCAGGGTCACGAACAGAACGCTGAAGGTAGAAGTCGGATCAGATCACGGTCTGGAAATGGACTTCCGTCCGCCACGGTGAAGGGGATAGCGAGGGCGGCGGCCAGGGAGACAATGCCGCGGATGCCGGTGAACGCCAACAGGAACGGGTGTTGCCACGGCGGCGAAGGATCTTTGCGGCGGATCGCGGGGACGATCCAGCGCGGCAGATAAGTCCCGGGAAACATCCACACGAAGCGGGCTGCGATGACGACCGCGCAGACAAGAGCAGCAGCAAAAGCCAGTTGGGCGATCATGTAATGGTGAATGCCGGCTATAACCGCGCGCGCCTGCAGGCCGGTGATGAGAAAAACCATGCCCTCGATGAGATAGGTCAGGAAGTCCCAGAACACGACGCCCGGAAGTCACGTCCTTGCCGGGATCAGGCGAGAGCCGTTCCAACTGACATAG
>CAVRXV010000013.1:0-71787 GCA_963725255.1 uncultured Gammaproteobacteria bacterium
CAGGATTATCATTTTAGATGTTACTGTTCGTATATCGAGATTTTTATCAAACTCAGGCAAATAGCGCCTTAACCGTTTTAAACATTGATTTG
Organism: uncultured Gammaproteobacteria bacterium; assembly: GCA_963725255.1. GTDB lineage: Bacteria > Pseudomonadota > Gammaproteobacteria > JAIEPX01 > JAIEPX01 > JAIEPX01. Next base: position 93 of record CAVRXV010000013.1, read on the forward strand.
CAGTAATTTGAGCACCACCTTCGAAATGAAGCAACAACCAAAATTCAAAATTAGGATTACTAACTGCTAACCCGTAGTTTTTCTTCTCTTCTGACCAATGATACAGTTCAATTAATTGAGATTCCGTCCATTGATCTTTATCCATTACCAACCAGGCTTCATCACTTGATTTCAATCCTTCTTCTTGCAAATATTTCTTCATTCTTTTCAAAACAGATATTGGTGAGCTTTTATCATTTCCCTTTAAACATTTCACACATATTACAGATATGTTGTTATTAAACAATTGAAAGTAAGCTGGCTCAGTTCGTGTGCCCTCTGTTGATATAATGTACATTTTCTTGTACCGACGCTGTCCGATTTGCCGTTTAAATCTGCTTTTAATTCGTTCTGACATAATCATTGTTCCCATCTTGAATCAACTTTTTAAGATTAATTTTACTTAGAGGGAAACAAAAGTCTCTCTTATTAAGAAATTAATCCAACTTTTTTCTTCTTAGATCAAAAAACATGAAACTGGTCATATTGTCGATTTCTACAACTTTTTATTTACCTTTAAGAGCTCCGTGTAGCAATAAATTAGGTATCCCACCTAATCTACCCTGAAGATAGCTTTTTCGAATGTCTTTGTCATAACGCACATCTTTGTATTCACTGAATGAATATAGTTTCGTATTTCCTGAATTTTCTCTTTCGGTAACCCACATTTCATCTCGTCGAAATAGATGTTGATCCATCAATAGTACATCATGTGTAGTAAACATCAATTGAGTACGTGTTTCATTTGTGCATCGAGCTAAATATGATTCAAGAAGTTTTCGAGTTAATAATGTATGTAGACTCCGGTCAATTTCATCGATGACATATACTTTTTCTATACTCGGTCCCGATAGCTCCAGAAATGCCGGTAATAAATCAATAATTCTTTGTGTGCCATCTGATTCATCTAGCACCTCGAACTGAACTTCAGCCCCATCTGATTTTTTGTGATAGGTATTTAATTTTTTACCGATGAGCTCCCCTTTTTTTCTTGTAATAATAAAACCATCATTTAGAAAGACTATCATGCCTTCTTTAAGATATTCTCGGAGTCTCAATTTGGTAACTTCAGAAATTGGAATTTTATCAATATGCATTGACTCACTGCCTAATCGCACTATTCCGGTATCCAACAATGGTAGAATTTCACTCATACTCGAAAAAAATGGATGATCTTCATCAGGATATTCATCAAACTCATATCGTGAGTCAGGTGTAATAAGAACCAAAACATCTTTGAACCAGTTGTAGATAGGTCTAAAGGTTTCAACATTTTGTGATACGGAATTATTGATAAATAGCTGGTTATCACGAGTGCCTCTAAATACAATTTCTAATACTTGATCTTTACATAAGGACTTATGTAAATTTGATTTACCATTGATCCGGTGAAATAAAATTTTTTCACTCGACGGTTTAATTTCAATTAATTTTTCTTCGATAACTGCCTTTTGAGTTACAGCGAAACTATATTCATACATTTTCTCATGAATAAGTAGTTCCAATACAAAACGAGCTGGCTGTTTAGCAGTGCTATCATCCAATCGGAAAAGATCTACCGAGATCAAACTATCGGGTTGAGTACCTCGAACTACCATTTTTTTTACAAAACTCAAGGCTTTAACAAAATTTGATTTACCAGATGCATTACCGCCATAAATTGCAGCTATTGGAAGAATTTTTGATTTGTACGCTGAAACAGCGCCAGTACGTTCACTGTGTTGTTTTTCTTTGCTAGCAAGCATTGAAAAGGTGACTCTATCACGGAATGACATCCAGTTTTCAAGTGAAAAACTTATTATCATAAATACCTCTATAACGTGGATTCGCTCTCTTAATCTGAGCTAAATATAGCAGATATTTCAATATTTGTCAAACTTTACGAGATATTTTCTCTTGAACTTAGTATTTACAACAACCTGGACTATTCCACAGCTAATAATCTGTAGTTGTAAAGATATCTTTAGTACTGAAAACCAGTACCTTTAGGATGCCCCTAGTTGCTGCCAGAGCCAACAACCGCTAGAATCACTACCTACTCGATAGTACGGTAAAACAAGATATGCTCAGTAAAGCCACTCCTCTCAATCAGCCTGATTCTCTAGGTCTTAGCCTCACAGCATCGCGAAAAACATGGTGGCAAGACATCCTGGTACTCACATTGGCCTTCGCAGTCCTGTTTGGGGCCTTTCTGGGAAGTCGACCGCTGACAGTCCCTGATGAAGGTCGATACGCCGAAATACCGCGTGAAATGGTCAGCACAGGTGATTACACCACTCCACGCATTAACGGCGTGAAATACTTCGAAAAACCGCCTCTATTCTACTGGATGCAAGCGGCGAGTTATCACGCTTTCGAAATCAACGAATGGTCTATACGAATACCCAATGCTCTGATGGGATTATTCGGAGTTTTACTAGTTTATTTCACAGCAAGAAAATTATACTCGCGCCGAACGGGTCTTTTATCTGCGATGTTGCTAGGAACGTTCGGACTCTACTCTACCATGGCTCACATGGTGACTTTGGATATGAGTTTAGCTGTGTTCCTCGCAGCGACATTTTGCTGCTTTATATTAGGCAATCAGCATCCTGCAGGACCCCCACGTAATCGCTACATGTGGGCCATGTATTTTTTTGCTGCGCTAGCTACGCTGACTAAAGGCCTCATCGGAATTATTTTTCCTTGCATGATTATTTTCACGTGGATATTATTTACGTCTCAGTGGCGAGAAATTAAAACATACTGTATTCCTAGTGGTTTTCTATTATTAATACTCATCACGGCACCTTGGCACATTCTAGTTCAACTCAAAAATCCTGAGTTTTTTAAATATTATTTTATTGATCAACAATTTTTACGCTATTTAACCCATGCTGAAAAACGTTCACAATCATTTTGGTTTCTTCCTGCTGTGCTACTGGGTGGAATGTTTCCTTGGACTGGGTTAATTTTTCCAGCGATTTCACACATGTTTCGTCAACTATGTAAAACTTCATTATTCTTACTTGTGTGGGCAGGACTGATTTTTCTTTTTTTCTGGATTTCAAAATCACAATTGATTCCGTATGTTCTGCCCATTTATTTTCCTTTAAGTATGATACTAGGACATTACGTTGATTGGAGTTTGGAGAATCCAAAGCATTGGGGAGTTCGTGCAAGCCTTGCAATCACCGTTTTACTTTCCATCGCCACATTAATCATCGGCAGTTTTGCGCTCGATTTTTCTCATCCCAGCCTTTATGTCACATCTGGATTACTGGTATTCAGCATTATTGTTACTCTTCTCACAGCCTGGAAAAGCACTTGGCTCACAACATTAATCACTTTAAGCCTTTCAACGAGCTTGTTTTTCATGTCTTTTAATTTTAGCTACCCTCCTACTGACACACGCTCTATAAAAAACTTAGCTGTTGCTCTAAAGCCCTTACTGACTAAAAATGACACCGTTTACTCATATCACAACTATTTCCAGGATTTACCGGTTTACTTAGGCCGCCGCGTCATCATGGTCGATTTCTATGGTGAGATTTGGTTTGGGCTTGAGCACACGGATCTTCAAGGAATTTGGATGAAAGATAAAGAATTTTGGTCAAGCTGGTCAAAGCCCACGCGACAGTTTATGATAATGAGTTTGACTGAGTATTATAGTGTGTTGAAAGATCATGCTGGACAATTATACGAGATAGCGCATAACAAAAATAATGTTCTTGTGAGCAATGTTCAGCTGAATACTCACTCAACAGATTCACTAACGAGGAGTTGATAAGTTGAAACTAACTGTATTTTCTCTGATCATGATCGGTGTATTACTGAATGCAGCTGCACAATTACTTCTTAAAGCAGGAATGACTCGAATTGGAGAATTTGAATTTCATTTAAGCAACGCATTACCTATTGGATTACAAGTCGCCAGTAATATTCCTATTTTGCTCGGACTCACTGCTTATGTTATCAGTGTATTAGTATGGATGATGGTACTTTCGCGCGTTGATGTGAGCCTCGCTTATCCGATGGTAAGCCTTGGTTATATTATCAATGCATTTGCCGCTTATTTATTATTTAACGAACCCCTTTCTGCATTACGTATCGGTGGGATTTTCATTATTTTGATGGGCGTATTTATGGTCGCAAGGAGTTAACAATGAGTGAAGATTTTTTACCGTTTGCAAAACCGTCTATCGATCAAGAAACTATTGATGAAGTAGTAGCGTGTTTAAAATCAGGTTGGATTACCACAGGCCCACGAACACAACAATTTGAGCAAGATCTCGCGGCATATTTAAACACACCACACGCACTTTGTCTTAATTCAGGCACCGCAGGATTACACCTTGCATTACTGTGTTTAAATTTACGACCCGGTGATGAAGTGATCACAACACCTTTCACTTTTGTTGCAACTTTAAATACCATCGTGCATGCGGGTGGAAAACCAGTGCTCGTTGACATAGATCCACACACATATAATATTGATATTACAAAAATTGAAAATGCAATCACTCCTCGCACTCGTGGAATTGTTCCTGTTCATTTTACTGGATTGCCTGTTGATTGTGATGCGCTTTATGCCATTGCCGAAAAACATCAACTCACTGTGATTGAAGATTGTGCGCATGCAATCGGAGCGCATTATAAAGGAAAACCACTAGGAAGTTTTGGTCATCTACAAGTATTTAGTTTTCATCCTAATAAAAATATGACAACTGGCGAAGGAGGTCTTGTCACTTGTCGAAATTCAGAATGGGCAGAACGCATCAGTTGTCTACGATTTCATGGAATTAGCAAGCCCGCATTCGATCGCTTCACTAAAAAAGGCACTCAACATTATGAAGTGATTGCACCAGGATTTAAATATAATATGATGGATTTACAGGCTGCACTTGGATTACATCAACTCAAATCACTGGAACATTTTATTGAAAGAAGAACGACTCTTGCACAGAGATATATAAAAGCTTTTTCAAAATGGCCACAATGGCAATTACCCCAACTCCCATCCTACGACCATCGTCATGCGTGGCATTTATTTGCACCCCTCATTAATCCTGAAGCTGCTGGCATGGATCGTGATACCTTTATGCAACGCATGAAAGATGAAAATATTGGAACCGGATTGCATTATACTGCAATACACTTACATCCTTATTACAAAAATACGTTTGGATTTAAAGAAGGAGATTTTCCTTTTGCTGAAGATGTCGCTAATCGTATTGTCAGTTTACCGTTATTTCCAACGATGACTGACGAAGAACAAAACCGTGTAATTCACACAATCGCCAAAATTCTCGATTACTCAAACCTTAAAACTCTGGAGACAATATGAGTTTACCTTACATCAGTATTGTAATTCCTGTTCACAATGAACAAGAAGTACTTGAATCACTCTATAAACGTTTAATTCCCGTCATGGAAAAAATAGGAAAGCCTTTTGAGATTCTTTTAATTAATGATGGTAGCAAAGATAAAACTGAAGAAGTTTTAAATGAAATGCGACTCCGTCGTCCTCATCAAATTCGTATTATTCATTTTAATGGAAATTACGGGCAACACATGGCCATTATGGCAGGATTAGAACGCGTCCGCGGCGAAATTATCGTTACAATGGATGCAGATTTGCAAAACCCACCCGAAGATATTCCTAAATTAGTTTCAAAAATGGAAGAAGGGCACGATGTGGTGGGTGGATATCGCCAAGATCGCCAAGACCGCATCTGGCGAAAGTTTTTGTCAAAATGCCACAACATCATCAGAGCAAAAATTACACCAAGAATTCCAATGAAAGATGAAGGCTGTATGTTGCGAGCTTATCGTCGCAATATTGTGGATGTTATGGTAGCCAGTGGTGAGTGTTCTACTTTTATCCCAGCACTTGCTCTTACCTTTGCGTACAATCCTGCAGAAGTCGGTGTTTCACACGAAGCTCGCCAAGAAGGAACCACAAGTTATAACTTGTATAAATTAATTCGATATAATTTCGATTTAATTACTGGATTTTCCTTAGTTCCTCTGCAAGTTTTTACCCTGATTGGTATTTTAGTTTCAGCAGGAAGTGGGTTATTAGTATTTTATATGTTTATGCGAAGAATTATAATCGGTCCCGAAGCCGAAGGAATGTTTACTTTATTCGCAATTCTCTTTTTCCTCGCAGGATTAATCTTACTTGGGCTCGGAATTCTCGGAGAATATATTGGACGCATCTATCAAGAAGTTTTAAAACGCCCGCGTTTTGTTATCAAATCAGAACTTAATCCCTTTCCAGAAAATGCCCAACAATCACAACAGGAAACAATCACACATGACGCGTAATATAGTAATCTTAGGATGTAACGGATTTATTGGTAGCCACCTTGCGCATAGAATTATTGAAAATACTGACTGGCATATTTATGCGCTCGACATCGCTGATCACAATTTAAATGAATTAATCAAACATGAACGATTTCACTTCACTTTAGGTGATATAACAAAATCGCATGATTGGCTTGAGCATCATATCCCAATTGCTGACGTGGTATTACCACTCGCCGCTATCGCTAACCCACTGGTTTACGTTCAAAACCCAATCCGAGTATTTGAACTTGATTTTGAAGCCAACCTCGATATTGTTAAACGCTGTTTAACACATAAAACACGCCTTATTTTCCCCTCTACCTCTGAAGTATATGGAATGGCAACCGATTCAGAATTTGATGAACAGAATACACATTTTGTATTAGGGCCTATTCACAAAGAACGTTGGATTTATTCGTGCTCAAAACAAATGCTCGATCGCATTATTTATGCGTACGGAAAACACCACGGCCTGCCCTACACGCTCTTTAGACCATTCAATTGGATCGGCCCACGACTTGATAATGTCTTCGAAAAAAATGCCAACCAATCTCGCGTCGTATCAAAATTCTTAAGTCAAATTGTACGAGGCGAAAATATTGAACTCGTTGATGGCGGCCAACAACGTCGTTGCTTTACTTACATCGATGATGGAATTGATGCACTCATGACAATCATTGAAAATAAAAATGGCTGCGCTGACAATGAAATTTTCAACATCGGCAATCCCAACAACGACTTTTCAATTGCAGAACTTGCAGACAATATTCTCTCTCTAGCCAAACAATATCCAAAATACCAAACCAAAGCCGAGCAAGTTAAAATCACCTCTATCTCTGCCACCGAGCACTATGGCGCCGGCTACCAAGACGTCACCGCCCGCGTTCCCGCCATCCACAATGCCAAACAAAAACTTGCCTGGACCCCGAAAATTGATATGCAAACTGCGCTCAAGGAAACATTGAATTATTATCTTTCCTAATTACGGCGTCGCGTCTTGAGTTGTGATAGGTTTTCAAAAAAACGGTGTCATTTCAAAACAAAAATGACATTAAAGTTATTTTATCTTAATGAAAACAAATATCAGGATTGTCACTTAGTCAACTTTTTTTAATAAATGTAATTTCGAACAATATTCTATTGTTTTTTACATATATTCAGTAGCGTTTTTCAAAAACCTATCACAACTCAAGACGCGACGCCAAAATCCAAGACGCGACGCCAAAATCATAAAATCATTACTCCATAAATTTAAGAGGCAATTCAGTTTTTTCAATAATATTTTTAATTACAAAACTAGAGTGAACACTCGTCACTCCATCAATTTGAGTCAGTTTATTTAACAAAAAATGTTGATATTCAATTAAACTTGGAACTACCACTCGCAACATATAATCAGCTGATTGACCAGCAATTAGATAACATTGCATTACTTCAGAACAATCATCTATTTTTTTTTCAAAATTGCTCATGGTTTTTGGATCATGATGAGATAAACCCACCAAAATAATAATCGTTAACGTCAAGCCTATTTTTTCTGGATCTAATATCGCAACATATTTATTAATATAGCCCTCCTCTTCCAAATGATTAACTCGTCGTAAACACGGAGAAGGCGATAATGATACCTGATCAGCCAATTCTTGATTGGTAATCTGGCTATTGGATTGCAAAAGCTCTATAATTCTCTTATCAGTACGATCCATGGCATATTTCCTCATATTTTATACGATATGTAGCAGAATAATTTAATAATTAGCACATCATTGGAATTTATTCAATAGATCAATCGAGAAGTTGCGTAACTAATTACCAATAATACTATAATTAGATATTTATATTACAGTATTTAATAATATAAGATACTCAGATAAGCCGAAAACTACCTTACTATTCTAATTACATACTCCTCCACTCGTGAAGTATCAGAAATTTAAAATATATAAATAAATCGATATTGAAATTTTTAGTCTGAAATAATCAACATCGAGGCATATAATTCTAAAAAATAAAAAATTCGAACCACATTCGCAATCATTCGTCTCTGCAAGTTCAGTACAATAAAACTGTTGATTAAATTTATAAATTATAACTTTGGGGAGATGTGTTATGTCAAAAGATGTTATCATTTTTGATACAACTTTACGAGATGGTGAACAATCACCTGGCGCTACAATGTCAAAAGAAGAAAAAATATCAATTGCACTAATGCTTGACGGAATGGGAGTGAATGTTATTGAAGCAGGATTTGCTGCTGCTTCTCAGGGAGATGAAGATTGTATCAAGGCTGTATGTGAAGTAGTTGAATCTGCTACTGTATGTAGTTTAGCACGAGGGATCAAATCTGATATCGATGCTGCCGCACGTGCATTAGCAAAGGCTAAAAAACCACGAATACACACTTTTATTTCAACAAGTGCTATCCATATCGAACATCAATTTAGAATGACTTACGATCGCGTTCTGGAAATTATTAATGATACTGTTCGTTATGCTAAAACATTTTGTGATGATGTGGAATGGTCAGCGATGGATGCGACACGTAGTGATCGTTTTTTCTTGATGCAAGCCGTTAAAACTGCCATTGATGCCGGAGCTACTACAATTAATATCCCCGACACTGTAGGTTATTCGATGCCAAATGAATATCGTGATTTAATCACAAATTTGTGTAAAGCATTTCCTAGTGTACAGTTTTCCGTACATTGTCATAACGATTTGGGGTTGGCAACTGCTAATTCTTTGGCTGGTGTGTTGGCCGGAGCACAACAAATAGAATGCACAATTAATGGTATCGGTGAACGTGCAGGCAATGCTGCATTGGAAGAAGTCGTCATGGCAATTAAGACAAGAAGCGATATTTATAATTGTCATACGACTATCGACACTAAAAAAATTGGGCCCATTTCTCAATACGTTTCTGATATTACTGGATTCACAGTACAGAAGAATAAGGCTATTGTAGGGGAAAATGCTTTTGCACACGAATCGGGTATTCACCAAGATGGAATGTTAAAAAACCGCCATACCTATGAAATTATCACACCTCAATCAGTTGGTTTCAGCCAAACTGAAATTGTATTAGGAAAACATTCTGGTCGCGCTGCGTTAAAAAATAAAACAATCGAATGGGGTTTTGACCTGGACGAACCTGCTATACAAGTATTATTTTCAAAATTTAAAGCTCTTTGCGATAAACAAAAAATAGTTAATAAACAAGACATAATATCATTAATTTAAAAGGTATATGATCATGAACAAAACATTAGATGAACGTTGCGGTGCAATATGGTTGGATGGTGAAATAATTGATTCGCAAGATGCACGAATTCACATCTTGAGCCACACATTACACTATGGTAGTGGAGTGTTTGAAGGTGAACGAGCTTATAATGGTCAGATATTCAAAAAAACTGAACATCATCAGCGATTGCACGATTCTGCTTCCATGTTAGGATTTAATATTCCTTATTCTGTTAAGGAATTAGATCATGCAGCAGATCAAGTATTAATTCGAAATCAATTTAAAAACGCTTATGTAAGACCCATTGCCTGGCATGGTGCTGAATCGCTGAGTGTAGCTTCCTATAATAATACTGTGCATGTCGCTATTGCAGCATGGGAGTGGCAAAGTTATTTTACTCCTGGTGTTACCGGACTGAAATTAACGTGGTCAGATTGGATTCGCCCTGCTCCCGATATGTCACCCGTATTCGCAAAAGCCAATGGCCAATATATCACAGGTACGATGAGTAAAAATAAAGCGGAGAAACAGGGGTATCATGATGCATTGATGTTGGACTACCGCGGCTATGTGGCTGAATGTACTGGAGCTAATATTTTCATGGTGAAAAATAACATTCTGTATACCCCTACTCCTGATTGCTTTTTAAATGGCATTACCCGTCAAACAATCATAGAACTTGCGAAATCATTCAATATAACTGTAATAGAGAAATATATCTTACCCAATGACTTAATGGAAGCGGATGAAATATTTCTGACAGGAACTGCTGTAGAAGTACAACCCGTGATAAAAATTGATCGAACGCATTTTAACACGGGTCCAATCACTATAAAACTGCAGCATGCTTATTCTCAGTTAGTGAATGGAGAACACAATGGCTAAAACACTTTACGATAAAGTATTTGATCAACATGTCATCAAACGTTTTGATGATGGTACAGTTTTACTCTATATTGATAAACAAATGATACATGAAGTCACAAGTCCTCAAGCATTTGAAGGCTTAAAAATTTCAAATCGTACATTGCATAATCCAAAAAGTATATTAGCAACAGCTGATCATAATGTTCCTACAATCAATCAGGAGAAAGGAATTAGCGACCCTGAATCAAGAATTCAAGTCGCAGCACTTGAAGAAAATTGTAAAAAATATTCTTTGCGATACTTTGGTTTAGGAGATCAACGTCAAGGTATCGTTCATATCATCGGTCCAGAACAAGGTTTTACAATTCCGGGAATAACGTTAGTTTGTGGGGATAGTCACACATCAACACACGGTGCATTTGGAGCGCTTGCCTTTGGAATCGGAACGAGTGAAATTGAACAAGTTTTAGCTACTCAAACATTAATGACTAGAAAATCCAAAAATATGCGCATTTGGATTGAGGGCTCTTTTGCAAACGGAATATCGGCTAAAGATTTAATTTTATATATAATAGCAAGAATCGGAATTGCAGGTGGAACAGGTCATGTTATTGAATATGCTGGCCCCACAATTACTGCATTGTCAATGGAAGGACGCATGACATTATGCAATATGAGTATAGAAGCCGGAGCTCGCGCAGGTATGATTGCTCCAGACCAAATGACTTTTGATTATCTACAAAGCCGACCAATGTCACCTAAAGGAAAATATTGGAATCAAGCAATCGAATACTGGCAGAATTTATACTCTGATAATAATGCACATTTTGATTATGAAATTAAACTGCAGGCTGAAAATATTGAACCGCATATTACATGGGGTACTAATCCAGAAATGGGTGGCGCCATCACCGATTGTGTACCTGATCCAAAGATGATTTGTGATGATGCTGGAAATCCGGATCTTGTAAAACAAACTTCAACTCAACGTGCGCTAGACTATATGGGATTAAAACCCGGCACACCACTTCAAGGACTGAAAATTGATCAAGTATTTATCGGATCTTGTACTAATGCCCGCATAGAAGATTTACGCGCAGCGGCACAAATTATTAAAGGTCGCCGCGTATCTAATACTGTGAAACGAGCTATGGTTGTTCCTGGATCGGGTCTGGTAAAAGCAGCTGCAGAACAAGAAGGCTTAGACCGCATTTTTAGTGAAGCTGGATTTGAATGGCGCCAACCTGGATGCTCAATGTGTTTAGCGATGAATGCCGATCGCTTAAATCCTGAAGAGCGTTGTGCAGCAACTTCTAATCGTAATTTTGAAGGTCGACAAGGTCGGGGTGGTCGCACACATTTAATGAGCCCAGCAATGGCAGCTTGTGCAGCCATTACTGGTTATACAACTGACGTACGCGAATTTATTTAAGAGAGAATATTGATGAGACCTTTTGAAAAGATTACCAGTCACCCGGCCTATATTCCGATCGCTAATATCGACACCGACATGTTGATTCCTAAACAATATTTAAAAACAATTAAACGCACAGGACTAGGACAATATCTTTTTGCAGAATTACGCTATGATTTAAATGGTAATATCATCCGTGATTTTATTTTAAATAGACAACCCGACACAAAGATTTTGATAGCCGGAGAAAATTTCGGCTGTGGATCAAGTCGAGAACATGCACCTTGGGCACTACTTGATTTCGGTATCAGCGTTATTATTGCACCAAGCTATGCGGATATATTCTATAATAACTGCTTTAAAAATGGTATTTTACCTATAATATTAGAGCAACGTGTTATTGATAGCATTCTAGATCAAGATGATGAAGTTAGAATTGATTTACCTAATCAAACCATTAAATGTGGCTCAGTTATAATTACATTTAAGATCGATTCAAATCGAAAAGAAATTTTAATCAAAGGCTTAGATGATATCGAGAAAATAATGCATTTCAAAAAAGAAATTTCTCAATTTGAACAACGACATTTTACAGCCTTTCCATGGTTGGAATCTGGTGATTGTGAGTGATACGGCGATGATATGACCAATTTATTCGAAGTTAGGAGATTAAATAATGCAACATATTCTATTACTTGCTGGGGATGGTATCGGTCCAGAAATTATGGAACAAGGCAAAAAAATTCTAAGCCTTTTTAAGGATATAATCACTTATGAAGAAGCAACGATTGGTGGTGCAGCCATTGATAAACTTGGTACACCCTATCCAAATAGCACTGCAGAAATAGCTAAAAATACCACTGCAGTATTGCTCGGTGCTGTTGGTGGACCAAAATGGGAATCATTACCTTTAGCTGAACGTCCTGAAGGTGGTTTGCTGGCAATTCGAAAAGACCTTTCTTTATTCGCAAATTTAAGACCGCTAGAAATATGGCCATCACTTATGGATTTCTCACCTTTAAAAAAAGAATTATTAACTGATGTCGATTTTATTATTGTGCGCGAACTCACTGGGGATCTTTATTTTGGAGAGCCACGAGGCATTGAAAACACGCATGCCTGGAATACAATGACCTACACTATAGACGAAATAACTCGAGTTGCACACTCTGCCTTTCAAATTGCACTCACTCGACGAAAAAAAGTGTGCTCCATCGATAAAGCAAATGTCCTTGAGACGATGGTCTTATGGCGAAAAACAGTCGAAGAGGTACACAAATTTTATCCTGAAGTGCAATTAAATCACCTGTATGTAGACAATGCAGCCATGCAAATTATTCGTCGCCCTGCTGAATTCGACGTACTATTAATGCCTAACATGTTTGGTGATATATTGTCTGATGAAGCCGCCGTATTATCAGGCTCACTCGGATTACTTCCATCAGCATCTTTAGGAAAGAAACACGCCCTCTACGAACCTATCCATGGCAGCGCACCCGATATTGCCAATCGCAACATCGCAAACCCAATTGGTTTAATTTTAAGTATAGCCATGATGTTCGAATACTCATGCAAAAGACCCGAGATTGCATCAAAAATAAAACAAGCTGTTGCGAATACACTGATGGAAGGGTATCGGACAAACGATATTTACTCACCCGGCACAACGTTAGTTTCAACTGACGAAATGGGAGATCTTTTGGCGTCGCGTCTTGAGTTGTGAGGGGTTTTTGAAAAACGGGGTCATATCAAAACAAAAGCGACATCTGTTAGGTATTTTTTACCATCTCGAGCCTCTAATTTCAGTTGGTGACAATTTGTCACCGACTCATTTCCTTCCTTTAGTAATCGCTCCTTGAGTTTATTCCAATACTTTCTTGCGGTTTGATAATCTGCTTGCGTAGTCAAAACTTTGACAATATCAATAACGGAAAAAAGCCAACTTTCAGTTTCTTCGTCATATATGCGTCGAATTTGATGTTCTTCGAACATGGATAAATCATTATGCATGATAGGGCCTCCTAATTACGTACCTAATATGCCCTATTATGGAGCTCAAAACGAGAACATTCAAGCAAATAATTACTCAGCCAATCCGGCAGTGAAATTATCGCATCTTGAGTTGTGATAGGTTTTCAAAAACCTATCATAACGCAAGATGCGACGCTAATATCTAATATTCTAAACATCAATAAATACGTAATCTTTTATTATTTGAATATAACATCATAAAGCCATTGTGGTGCTAACTTTGCGAACCACGCATAAAATCGCCATCTTGATGTTACGTATGCTTGAGAATGTTTTTTGTTAATCGCAGAAAAAATCTGTAATGCAGCTTCTTTTGTGGAAGCCATCCAAAACGTCTTTTCTCCATTTGCCATTTCTGTGTCAACCCAGCCAGGTTGAATATCTGTTATGTTAATGCGCTTTTTCTCTTGATTCATTCTATAGCGAATACCTTCAAGAAAATTTGAAACAAAAGCTTTCGAAGCACTGTAAGCTGGAGTATAACTTTCTCCTCGCAAAGCACTTACAGATGAAATGCCAACAAGATGCCCACTACCTTTTTTGAGAAAATATGTTAAAGCAACGTGTGCCATCGCAGAAAATCCTAATACGTTGACTTTAATTGTTTCTTCATCTTTATACCAACTAATTTCTGGGTTATGGTAGAAAACGCCGGAATTTATAATAATAAGATCGACGCTTCCCATTTCTTGAATAAGCGATTGAACCTCAGTAATTGCGAATGATGTATTTGTAATATCAACTTGTTTTACATACGTTTTTGATGTCAATTTTTTTTGTAACTCATGAAGTAATTCAATTCTGCGCGCGACTAAACCAACCTCATAACCCTTTTCTGAAAATAATGTCGCAAGCGCTTGTCCGATACCAGATGATGCTCCAATGATGATAGCTTTTGCCATTGACTGATTATCCAAATATGCTAAATCAAGAATAATACTCTATGGTTTTTCACACAAATAGAGCACTGATTTTCAAAAACCTATCACAACTCAAGACGCGACGCCGAAACTTACCAGCCGGTCACTTCAGCGAGTCGCTTGCCCATATCAGCAGGAGATTTAACGATCGCGACACCGGCGGCTTCGAGGGCGGCGAATTTTTCAGCGGCCGTACCTTTACCTCCGGCAATAATTGCACCAGCATGGCCCATGCGTTTGCCTGCAGGAGCCGTCACACCGGCAATATAAGAGACCACAGGTTTTGAAACGTAGGATTTAATAAATTCAGCGGCTTCTTCTTCAGCAGTACCACCAATTTCACCGACCATAATGATTGCTTCGGTTTGTGGATCGGATTCAAATACGGCGAGCACATCGATAAAGTTCGTACCAGGAATAGGATCACCACCAATTCCAACACAAGTACTTTGACCAAATCCTAAATCGGTTGTTTGTTTAACGGCTTCATAAGTCAACGTTCCTGAACGAGAAACAATACCGACTTTTCCTGGTAAATGAATACTACCTGGCATAATGCCAATTTTACATTCGCCGGGCGTAATAACACCGGGACAATTGGGGCCAATTAAGCGAACATCGTATTGATCAACGCACGCTTTACTAGCAACATATCTAAAACAGGAATTCCTTCGGTAATGCACACGATAAATTTAATTCCTGCTTCAACAGCTTCAATAATTGAATCTTTGCAAAAAGGTGCTGGAACATAAATCACACTAGCATCAGCGCCGGTTTTTTCCACCGCATCACGCACCGTATCAAATACCGGTAAATTAAATGTTCTGGCCACCTTTACCCGGCGTAACACCACCAACCATTTTTGTGCCATAAGCAATCGCTTGTTCAGAATGAAAAGTCCCTTGTTTTCCGGTAAAACCTTGGCAAATAACTTTTGTATTTTTGTTAATAAATATACTCATGCGTTTTTCCCACCTTTCACTAGTGCAACAATTTCTTGAGCGGCATCAGTAAAACTCGTTGCCGGAATAATATTTAAACCACTTTCTTCTAATTTTTTAGCACCTAATTCAGCATTATTGCCTTCTAAACGAACAACAACGGGTACATCTAATGCCAACTTCTGCAACAGCACCAATAATGCCGTCTGCGATTAAATCACAACGAACAATTCCACCAAAAATATTCACTAAAACGCCTTTGACTTTATTATCCGAAAAAATAATTTTAAATGCTTCGGTGACACGTTCTTTAGTCGCACCGCCACCAACATCCAAGAAGTTCGCTGGATTGCCGCCGTGATAATTTAATTAAATCCATCGTGGCCATCGCTAATCCTGCACCATTAACCATGCAACCAATATCGCCATCTAATGCAATATAATTTAATTCCCATTGTGCAGCACGATTTTCGCGTTCATCTTCTTGCGAAGTATCACGCATTTCGTCGAATTTCTGCCTGACGATACAGCGCATTGTCATCCACATTAATTTTACCATCTAAACAAACTAAATTACCTTGCTTTGGTCACTATTAATGGATTGATTTCTAATAAGACTAAATCATGATCAATCAACAAACGATATAAACCCGTTAAAATTACGCCTAATTGTTTCATTTGTTCAGGATTTAAACCTAATTTAAATCCAAATTCACGTGCTTGATAAGGCAAGATTCCCAACAATGGATCAACAGTAATTGTAAGAATTTTTTCTGGCGTATCATCCGCAACTTTTTCAATTTCCACGCCGCCTTCAGTTGATAGCCATAAAGACAACGCGTTGGCGTGCACGATCAATCACCGCGCCTAAATAAAGTTCGCGATCAATATTACTTAATTCTTCAATTAAAACTTGATTAACAGGCTGACCGTGTGCATCGGTTTGATAGGTAACCAAGACGAGTACCAATTAACTCTTTAACGGCATCAATTAATTCTGTTTTTCCTTTGACTAAACGCACACCGCCTGCTTTTCCTCGCCCACCGGCATGCACTTGCGCTTTAACCACCCAGCGTTCACCGCCGAGTGTTTCCGCGGCACTCACTGCTTCTTCAACATTCCATACGACATGACCATGGGGAACAGGTAAACCATATTTTGCAAATAATTATTTGGCTTGATATTCATGTAAATTCATTGTCGCCTCTTAAATGTCTAGTAATAATCGAGAAGGATCTTCGAGCATTTCTTTAATCGTCACTAAAAAACCCACTGATTCACGACCATCAATAATGCGATGATCATAGGATAATGCAACATACATCATTGGTCGAATGACAATTTGACCATTTTCCACCACAGGGCGTTCGATAATATTATGCATCCCTAAAATTGCGCTTTGAGGTGGATTCAAAATAGGCGTTGATAGCATTGAGCCAAAAACACCGCCATTAGTAATAGTAAATGTACCGCCCGTTATTTCTTCAAGTTCTAATTTTCCATCACTAGCTCGCACAGCATAATCATCAATTGCTTTTTCAATATCGGCCATATTCAGTTGATCCGCATCACGTAACACCGGAACGACTAAACCACGCGGCGTTGAAACAGCAATACCAATATCAAAATATCCATGATAAATAACATCATTTCCATCGATTGATGCATTAACAGCAGGGAATCGTTTTAAGCTTCAATAGCGGCTTTCACAAAAAATGACATAAAGCCTAAACTCACGCCATGTGTTTTTTCAAATTGCTCTTTATAATTTGAACGTAAATCAATCATCGTTTGCATATTGATTTCATTGAACGTCGTCAACATCGCTGCATTATGTTGTGCAGCCACTAATCGTTCTGCAATTTTTGCACGCAAACGTGACATCGGAACACGTTTTTCTGTTCGATCACCTGCAACGACAGATTCAGCAACAGATGTTGGTGCTTGTAAGAATTTTTCAACATCTTCTTTAATAATACGACCACCTTTTCCAGTGCCTTTAATTTTACTGACATCAAATTTTGATCAGCAATCATTCGACGCAATGAAGGACTTAACTCAGCCATAATCGCTTCTGCGCCAGAAGAGGCTTTTTCAGCACTCGGAGCAGTAACTTTAGGCTGCTCAGCTGCGGCAGATTTTAATGCAGGTGCAGGCGCAGATTCAGCTGGCGCAGATGCTGGCGCACTCGCAGCCACTTTTCCTTCCCCTTAGAAATTCGTCCCAATATTTCTTCGGCTTTTACAATGTCACCTTCATGTTTTATAATTTCACCCAGTACTCCATCTGCTACTGCCGGAACTTCCAACATCACTTTATCCGTTTCAAGATCGACTAAATTTTCATCACGTTTAACAGCATCACCTGGTTTTTTATACCATTTGCGACAACTGCATCGGCTACTGATTCTGGTAACACAGGTACTTTAATTTCAATGACTCATGAATTTTCCTTAAATTACAGATTTAATGCTCATCGACCAAATCAACTTGCTGCTGTTTATGCAGCGCAGGATAACCCGCGGCAGGCGCAGCAGAAGCAGCTCTTCCTGCATAGCTTAGTTTTTGATTCTCTGTTAAACAATTCACTAAACGGTGTCGTGTGATAAACCAAGCACCTTGATTTTTTGGCTCTTCCTGACACCACACAAAATCTGTGTTTTTTCATATTGCGCGATAATCCGTTTTAAATTCATCATACGGAAATGGATAAATTGTTCGACACGAATAATCGCAACATCTGTTAATCTGTCGTTCACGCCGTTCTGTCCAATAAATCATAATAGACTTTACCACAACAAAAAATCACTTTACGTACTTTTCGCGGATCAATATCATCAATTTCAGGAATGACTAAATTAAAATCTCCTTTGGTTAATTCACTCAACGAATGAAACCGCTAATTTATGACGCAATAAACTTTTCGGTGTCATCACAATTAATGGTTTGCGAAATGGGCGAATCATTTGACGACGTAACAAATGAAATATTTGTGCAGGTGTAGTGGGCACACATACTTGCATATTATCTTCCGCACACAATTGCAAATAACGTTCTAATCGTGCAGAAGAATGTTCTGGCCCCATTCCTTCATAACCATGTGGTAATAACATCACTAAACCACATAATCGTTTCCATTTTTGCCAAGCAGAACTGATAAATTGATCGATAACCACTTGTGCGCCATTGGCAAAATCACCAAATTGTGCTTCCCAAAGCACTAGTCCTTTTGGCGCGGCCATTGCATAACCATATTCAAAACCCAGCACGGCTAATTCAGATAATAATGAATCATAAATTTGAAAATGTGCTTGTTTCAGAATTTAAATGTGCAAAGGAACAAAAACATCGCCTGTTTCTTGATCATGCAAAACTGCATGCCGATGCGCAAATGTGCCACGACCGCAATCTTGACCAGACATTCGCACACTATAACCTTCGTGAACTAGAGTTGCATACGCTAAATTTCAGCAAATCCCCAATCACACGGTAATTCACCTTCAGCCATTTTTAATCGGGAATTAACCATTAAATGCCCACTTGACGTTGCACATTAAAATTCTCGGGCAAAGTGTATAATAATTTTGCCGAGTTTTTTTATCGTAGCTTCCGTGGCAGTAGTATCAACCGTTTTTTGCCATTCTTCGCCTAAATAGGGCACAAATGCTTTGGCTAATTTATGACCTGCACCTGTCGTCGTTCGTGCAACTATCTCACCTTTATCTAAAGCATCACGATAATCATCCACCATTTTGTCTACATCAGCTTGATTCACAATCCCTGCAGCCACTAATTTTTGAGCATATAATTCACGCGGTGTTAGATGTGATTTAATTTTTTTATACATTAATGGTTGAGATGCACTCGGTTCATCCGCTTCGTTATGACCATGACGACGATAACAAACAAAATCAACACAATATCTTTTTTAAATTGTATGTCGATAATCAACTGCTAATTTTGCAAGAAATACGACTGCTTCAGGATCATCTCCATTCACATGAAAAACAGGTGCATCAATCATTTTAGCAATATCAGTGCAATATATACTGGAGCGCGCATCGCATGGATAACTCGTGGTAAATCCAACTTGATTATTAATCACAATATGCACAGATCCACCGAGTACAGTAAGCACGAGTTTGTGACATATTAAATGTTTCCATCACAACACCCTGCCCCGAAACTGCTGCATCACCGTGCACTAAAACTGCCATACGCTTTAGAACCTGCTCCATCATGATGTCGATCTTGACGTGCACGAACTGAACCTAAAACCACTGCAGAAATCATTCCAAATGAGAAGGATTAAATGCTAACGATAAATGTACAGCATCGACCCGATAGCGTTTCAATATCGGAAGAAAACCTAGGTGATATTTAACATCGCCAGAGGTTAATCCATAATTCTCGCGTGCCTTCAAATTCTTGAAATAATTCTTCAGGTGATTGCCCCATCACATTCACTAACATATTCAATCGACCACGATGTGCCATGCCAAATACAACTTCTTCGATCTGATGCGTTCCAGATTCGTTCAACCACCGCTTGAATAAAGGGAATAAAACTATCTCCACCTTCTAATGAAAAACGTTTTTGACCCGGATATTTAGATCCTAAATATTTTTCTAATCCATCGGCCGCAGTTAATTCTTTCAGAATTTTTATTTTAGTTTCATTCGGTAATTGATACGAACTTCCGTATGATTCAAAACGATATTTTACCCACGCAAATTCATCGGGATCAGTGATGTACATAAATTCAGCACCAATAGAACCACAATAAGTCGCTTTCAATCGAGCAAAAATATCTGCAAGCGTCGATTGAGGAGCGCCCATTAATTCCGGCGCAGAAAATGTTTTTTTCAAATCAGCATCGGATAATCCATGGGATGCTAATTGTAAATCTTTAACTTCTGGACGAGGTGAATCTAAAGCATCAAATTGCGCCGCTAAATGCCCGTGCACTTGATACGCATTGATCAATTGATCAACACAACGTTGTTTACGCTCCTCATGCACATCGGCAGAAATCATCATCGCTTTTTTAGGCTTGCGCACAATCTCAGCAAAATATTGTCTAATATCATCGTGAGAAATATCAGAACCATCAGCCCCTTTCACTTTAGGTAATTGAGAAAAATAATCTCGCCATTCCTGACTCACCGACTGAGGATTTTTAAGAAAATTTTCGTATAAACCTTCAACATAAGCAGCACTACCACCGGATAAATACGATGTATTATAAAATTCTTGCATCGATTTTTTTTGCATTGTCATAACCTTTCTTTAGGAGTTCCCGCATTAACGGGTACCGCTAACCTTATTAAACAGCCTCATCTAAAATTTCTTTGCGTATCTCACCAATTGCTTTCGCAGGATTTAATCCTTTAGGACACACTGTCGTACAATTCATAATTGTTCGACAACGAAATAAACTAAACGCATCCTGCAGTGCAGCCAATCGATTTTCCGTTTGATTATCACGCGTATCTATAATAAAACGATAGGCCCATAATAAAGCAGCAGGCCCCATAAATTTATCAGGATTCCACCACCACGAAGGACACGCACTAGAGCAACAGGCACACAAAATACATTCGTACAATCCATCTAATTTTTCGCGATCTTCTGTAGATTGCAAACGTTCAGCGCTCGGTGGTTGTTCATCATTTTGTAAATACGGTTTTGCGCGTTCATATTGTTTATAAAACTGTGTCATATCGACAATTAAATCTCGAATAATAGGTAATCCCGGCAAAGGTCTGAGCACTACTTTATTAGGTAATTCATGCAGCGGCGTAATACAAGCCAATCCATTTTTTCCATTAATATTCATGCCATCTGATCCACAAACACCTTCACCACAAGAGCGACGAACACCTAACGTAGGATCTTGTGTTTTTAATGCTTCAATAGCATCCAACAACATCTTGCCACGCACCGTGCTAAGATCGAGTTCGTAATCTTGCATTCTAGGTTTCGAATCGGTTTCAGGATTAAAACGATAAATTGAAAAAATCATCTTTACTCACTCTCACTCAAAGGAATGGGTTCAACTTCTTTAGGACTCATATTTACCGATCGATAGGCCAGTCGACCATCTTCAAAAATAATGGAATGTTTCTGCCAATTTTTATCATCACGTTTAGGAAAATCCAATCGTGAATGCGCACCACGACTTTCTTGTCGTTTTGTCGCTAAAACAGCGGATGCTTTTGCAACTTCCATTAAATTATCTAACTCTAATGCTTCAATTCGTGCCGTATTAAAAACTTTACTTTTATCTTTTAAATGAGCTTGAGCAATTCTTTTTTGAACGGCTTCTAATCGTCCCAACCCACTTCCATTGATGGCCCAT
This sequence comes from uncultured Gammaproteobacteria bacterium, assembly GCA_963725255.1. Taxonomy (GTDB): domain Bacteria; phylum Pseudomonadota; class Gammaproteobacteria; order JAIEPX01; family JAIEPX01; genus JAIEPX01. The sequence goes on from CAVRXV010000013.1 coordinate 22,244, forward strand.
CTCGAAATACACCAAAATCTTCTTGCATAACGCTTTGCAAATCTAAACGTAACGCTGGAACATCTTCACCTGAATTAGAATTTTCCCATCGCTGAATTCGAGAAAGTGCTTTATCAATATCTTCTTGATCAACAGCCGGAGCCTCTTCTTTTTCACGTAAGGATTTTTCTAAAAATAATCCAACCGCTCGACCAAACACAACAAAATCTAACAAAGAATTTCCACCTAAACGATTCGCGCCATGCACAGAAACACAAGCACATTCGCCAGCTGCATATAATCCGTCAATAATTTGATCTTCGCCTTTTTCATTCACAGTCAATGCTTGTCCATGAATATTGGTCGGAATTCCACCCATCATATAATGACAGGTTGGAACCACAGGAATTGGTTCTTTAATAGGATCAACATCCGCAAATGTTTTTGCTAATTCACTAATTCCAGGTAACGCGTTTTTAATAACTTCAGCTCCTAAATGATCTAATTTTAACAACACATAATCGCCATTCGGACCACAACCACGACCTTCACGAATTTCTATCATCGATGCGCGAGAAACCACATCACGTACAGGCTAAATCTTTTAGATGAGGTGCATAACGTTCCATAAAACGTTCACCATTTTTATTAATTAGATAGCCACCTTCACCACGAGAACCTTCTGTAATTAATACACCGACACCCGCAATTCCCGTCGGATGAAATTGCCACATTTCCATATCTTGTAAGGGGAAATCCAGCCCGCAAAACCATGCCTAATCCATCGCCCGTATTAATATACGCATTGGTGGTGACTATGAAAAATTCTGTCCTGCACCACCCGTTGCTAACACTGTTGCGCGTGAACGTAAAAAAACCATTTCACCGGTTTCAATACACAATGCAATAACACCAGCAACACCGCCAGTTTTTGATTTAACTAAATCAATGGCATACCATTCATTAAAAAAAGTTGTTTTATGCTTCAACATTTTTTTGATACAACGTATGCAATAATGCATGTCCGGTTCGATCTGCAGCGGCACAAGTTCGATGCGCTTGTTCACCACCAAAATTTAATGTTTGCCCACCAAAAGCGCGTTGATAAATTTTGCCATTCTTCATGCGTGAAAAAGGCAATCCCATATGTTCTAATTCATAATACTGTAGCAGGCGCATGTTTACACATATATTCAATACGCATCTTGATCACCTAAATAATCCGAACCTTTAACGGTATCAAACATATGCCAACGCCAATCATCTTTTCCATCAGTATTTCCTAATGCGGCATTAATTCCACCTTGAGCAGAAACAGTATGAGAACGCGTTGGAAATACTTTAGATATGCAGGCAACTTTTAATCCGGATTGCGCCAATTGAAGTGATGCGCGCAAACCAGCACCACCACCACCTACGATGACTGCATCAAAATATTGTTCAGAAATAGGCATGCTCATTAACTCTCCCATTGATAAAACAGCGCTACGACCATAGTATCAAAACGCTCCACACCACGATTCCCATCAATCCCAGTATAGTAGAGATCTGTAAAATTAAACGTAACCAAACCACCTTAATATAATCGGTATAAATCGTCCACATGCCTACCCAGGCATGAAAAACTAAACTCAACACCACCAAAACGCTCAACACCCGAACCGCGGTATTATGGTAAACATCGTGCCAAAAGTGATAGCTCAAGTGCTCTACCGACAAAACATAGGCCAAAATCACAACACTATAGAGTGCCATAACAACGGCAGTGACACGCTGAATAATCCAATCGCGGACGCCATTTCGACTTAGACTGGTCACATTATCTACCATAACCAAATCCCTCCTAGAACAACCAATACTCCTGTCAACAGCATCACAATCATCGCGCTCATTCGTGCAGCTCGTAATGATTCACCATATCCCATATCCATGACAATATGCCGAATACCCGCACACAAATGAAAAGCTATGAAGAGCCACAGGGCTAATGCGATCAACTTACCAGACGGTTCAGCTAAATAACTAGCGATTGTATTAAAACCGGCCTCATCAGACAAAGTCAGTCCTAAAGACCATAGAATCAGAGGTAAAGATAAAAAAAGCAAAATGCCTGTAATACGATGTAATATGGATAACACAGCCGTTATAGGCTGTTTGATTGTCAACAAATTCAAATTCACGGGTCGTGAGTGTTTGAGCATAATCATTCCCTGTTGTGATATCAATGACGATTTCCTTTGAATCATATCACACGAGACTCAAAAAAACAGGGGATAACTAAACTTGGGTCAGGAGGGGGTCAAGTCTTGAAACATGAATTAAGCAATAACTCTCAGAGTGTAATCAATAGTTTTACTGATCTTTGACTGCTTAATTCATGTTTCAAGACTTGACCCCATCACCACTCTCACGCGACAATGCGTGCGACCGTGCTATACTGTTATCTGATTAAATGCTTTAGGAGCCTCCATGGATAGTTGTAAGTTAACATTTAATAATCAAACGCTTGATTTACCCATACGTCATGGAACATTGGGCCCTGATGTTATCGATATACACTCGCTCGCAAAAAACAATATTTTCACATTTGATCCTGGCTATATGTCCACAGCCTCTTGTGAATCAAAAATCACTTTCATTGACGGCGATGCTGGCGTTCTTCTTTATCGTGGCTACCCCATCGATCAACTGTCAGAACAATGCGATTATATGGAAGTGTGCCACTTACTGTTATTCGGAGAATTGCCGACCCAATCACAGCACCAAGATTTTGTGCAACGAATTAATGCCCATACCATGGTTCACGAACAAATACATGGTTTCCTAAACGGCTTTAGACGCGACGCTCACCCAATGGCCGTGATGGTCGGCGTGATCGGTGCACTTTCTGCTTTTTATCATGATTCATTGGATATCGATAATCCTGAGCACCGAATGAAATCCGCCTTCCGCATCATCGCAAAAGTGCCTACCATTGCAGCAATGTGCTATAAATATTCTATTGGAGATCCATTTGTTTATCCTGAAAATGATATGTCGTATGCCGAGAATTTTCTTAACATGATGTTCAGCGTGCCTACACAAAAATCCACACCGAATCCGGTTTTAGTTCGAGCCATTGATCGCATTTTCACGTTGCACGCCGATCACGAACAAAATGCTTCAACTTCTACAGTTCGTCTTGCAGGATCAACAGGCGCCAATCCATTTGCCTGTATTTCAGCGGGAATTGCTGCGCTTTGGGGGCGCGCTCACGGCGGTGCGAATGAAGCCTGCTTAAATATGCTCCACGAAATTGGTGACGAATCACACATCAATGAATACCTCAAACGCTCAAAAGATAAAAACGACCCTTTCCGTTTAATGGGATTTGGTCACCGCGTTTATAAAAACTACGATCCTCGAGCGAAAGTGATGCAACAAACCTGTTACGAAGTGTTGGAAGCGACGGGTCGTCGTGACGATCCTTTGTTTAAACTTGCGATGAAACTCGAAAAGATTGCTCTCGAAGACGAGTATTTTGTAGAGAAAAAACTCTATCCAAACGTCGATTATTACTCAGGAATCACCCTCAGCGCGATTGGCATTCCAAGCACCATGTTCACTGTGATGTTCGCCATCGCTAGAACTGTAGGCTGGATCTCGCATTGGCATGAAATGATCAGCGACCCTGATAGACGTCTGGGTCGTCCTCGTCAGTTGTATACAGGACCCACAGAACGCAACGTTGAGGCTATCGATAAAAGGGGTCAAGTCTAAGATTGCTACATTCTCAGAGCTAGTCCATGATTCTCGATTGTTACATTCTTAGTCTGAGAATGTAGCAATCTTAGACTTGACCCCTCCAAAAAAAAAGCAGCTCTAGCCAATGGCCAGAGCTGCTTTTAATGAGGGTAGGTAGGTCCTCAAAATCAGAAAATTATTCCTTACTTTCCTGCTTTCTCGCGTACTTCTGCTTAAAGCGATCCACACGACCCGCAGTATCTATCAGCTTTTGCTTGCCTGTATAGAAAGGATGGCATTCTGAGCATATTTCAATATGCAAATCGCCAGGTCGAGTTGAATGCGTAGTGAAATTAACACCACAGCTACAGTTTACTTTAATCTCGTTATACGTAGGATGAATATCAGTTTGCATGTCCGGTCTCTTTAATCGTCAAAGGGGTAGATCTTACCAGAGCCGAGAACCAGGGGTCAAGCCTAAGATTGCTGGGGGGAAGGGGTCAGATCTTTGCTTGATACATACCAACCTCATCTAGTCATCGCGAGCGAAGCGTGGCGATCCAGACTTTTTTCTGGATCGCCACGCTTCGCTCGCGATGACAGATTAGCCTACCCCCACTTAACCCTTAACCGTATACAAGCACGGCGGGCGAAGTTTTGTGATCATCTTCAAGCACTTCTACTCGCTGAACAACCGACCGTTTTAGATACTCAGCATAACTGTTAATTTCATTGACATTGATTGTACTTAATATGCGAGCAACAAACAATTTATCACTCGATTTATCTGGAAAGAAAGTCAAATTTCCATGAAATGCATTTTCACTTGCAGGGATATTACCACACTGTATTTCCTGTTCCAGAATTCGACGAAGATTATGATAAATAATTTCTCTGATATTAGAGTTATAAGTTTTGATAGCATAAAAGCAATGGGAAGCAATTTTACTTAATACAGCAGGCACACTGCTCTCACCTGTTGAAATTAGTTTATATTTTTGCGCGTACTTTATTAGACGATGCGCTGCAAACGGAACTTCATTCATGGCTAAGGCTTCAATAAAAAATTGAGCGGTTAATACTCTTTCGTAATCCCATTCATCACAATACCACGGCGTAAGACTACATCCAGGTGAGAAATCAAGACTGTTAAATTCTTCAAAATAACTCATCACCTCTGGATTATCTTTGAATTCGGCAAAATCTCGAGCCAATAAAATCTGATGGAAAGAAAATGGGCGAAGTTGAAATTGTCTAGCGGAAAATTTATTTACCTTTATTGCCCAACCAAATTTTTCATCTCGCTCTAATTGATATTGAATTAACTGAGGAATCCAATCAATTAGCTCAAGCTTTACCGCATAAAACACAGCGGACTCCAATAAACAGGATATTCTTGAACGATCGACATGAATCGCGCCTAGACTAAATAATGTTCTAGCGAGCTGAACTTTATTATTTCTTAAGGCTTGAACCACTGCATAGCCATACTCAGCATCATCTTTTTCATCGGATGGGTACTCACAAAATAAATCGACAAAATCCCAACGTTGTTCATCCACAAGATAAACCAAAGGAGGCTTAGAATCGATCGGTGACGTCATATCTGCGCCATAGCTTAATAAACGCTTCGCCATTTGATGTTGATATTGTTTGCAGGCCTCATAGAATAATTCCCCTAGAAAAACGCAGCCAAAAAGGCTTCTATTTCTATCTATCTCACCCATTGCCCAATCCCAATAGTTTTTCCGAGCTATTTCAAATACAATTGCCTCAATTCCAAAAAAAGTCCATTGTTCGAATGTGCCATGATATACCAAGTGATCTGCCAAACCATATCCTTTATATTGCAATTTATTTTTACGTGTAAAAGTTGTATTAATAAGCTTATCAGCCAATACCAAAAGATTTTCACAAATACATTCAGCGATAAAATGATCATTAGACTTAATAAATTGTTTGGACACCAAAATTTTGACCACTTCGTCGATTTCTGTTTCATTGCTGGATAAAAGAAACATTTTTTTCAATAACGATTGACCCACATGAGTATGCTGATCCTCAAAGGCTACAAGTAGCAATCTTCCCAATAGAGCCGCATCAAAATATTCTGAGTATTGCTCAACAATATTTTGAACAATAGTCCAATTCATTTTTTTTCTTAGAAGAGCTTGGTTGCGCACTTCATCTATCAATCCCACAAACAAATCACGCTTATTTATATTTAATGTTTGAATTTCACTAAAACCCTGACGTATTCTTTCCCAATCACCACTCAAAATAATTCTGAACATTATCAGCTCTAAACCCATATAAATCCGCTGATCGAGATTACCATTGAACGCTAAATGATCCATCAAGCTAGACCCACCCAATTGTAAATGTCTTTTATCTGTTTTGGTTGCTAGAATAATTTTATCCACTAGTCTAAATGCATTAGCGCAAATACATTCAGAAATAAATGAATTGTTCTTTTTAAGATAATTTCTAATGCTTGCAGAACGAATGACATTCGTTGTATATAATTCATGCTTTGATAATAGAGTGATTAATGTCGTAGAATGACCATTTTCAATCATTTCAATGGCAAAGGGTCTTCCAAAATACACCTCCCACATTAGCTGCCATGATGACACTTCAGGCAATGTTAACAACATCTCACAGATACATTGAAAATAACAATCATAGATAGCATCATCCAACTCACTATCCGGCAGATTGCCTATTTCATTGATCAACTGATAAAATCGAGCCGTTGCCAGAGGATAAGCAACCCCGTGAATCTTCCATGAAGGTATCGCACCTTGGTCTAATAGCTTTCTGGCAACTTCTGTTTCTCGACATCCCAATGCCGCCTTCAATACCTCACCATAAATTAGACCCTCATCTTCTCCAGGACTTTTTTGACATAACTCAAGGACAAAATCCCATCTTTTATGCTCAGCGGCACATTCAATAGGGAATCTGAATTCTTTAATTGCTGATTTATCAGCTCCTTTTTCTAATAAATAATTCGAAAACAAAAATTGAGAATCATTAAATGCAATAACGAGTACCTTACCTAATAATTCCGAGTTGAAATAACGTAAATACTGTTCAACAAAACTGCGCATAGCCACCCAATCAGGTATCAGCCAGTGTACTCTGGAAGCACACAAACTGTTCACTATGTGCGTAAACAATTTTTCATCAAGTCCTTGCGATGCCTCAACGAGACCCAACCAATAATGCAGCCTTTCCCAATCTCGGTTTTGAATTATTATCTTTTGCACCACTCTAGTAAACATTTTTTCTTGGCCCATATAATTAAATTGGCTTAAAGTACCTTTTTCAATAATATGATCAGCCAAAAGAGTTCTATCGACATATAACTGAAATTTATCAGATCTAGTTGCTTCAATCAGCTTGTCAGCAATCTTAAATTGCTCATCAATAATAAGACTTGACATAAGCGGATCATTTTGTGGAAGACAATCCGAATACATCTTAATATCAAGTGTCAATAGAAACTCTGGGATACTATAATTCTTAGTTCTGCAGCAATCCAAAAATAATTCTTTGAAATCATGCCAAAATATTTTTAAGCCCCTTATAAAGGGAGTAAACGTTTCTTTCTTAGCGTGTGTCGCCACAAAAGAAATCAGTTTTTTTAACTTTTTAGTATCGCCCATATAAAAATCCTGCGGAGGTTTTGCGCCTGCTTTCAATAACTTATCCACAAGATCCATTTTCTTTTCGCTAAGAGCTAAAACAAGCGCCACACCAAACTGTGCCGTGCCATCAGAATCAGTATGATGATCACATATTAATGACACCTGTTCCCAATTTTTACATTGTGCGGCAGTAACTATAGGTGTTCGTTTTAAATGATTAACTCCTGTTACATCAGCACCTCGTTGAAGCAAAAATTTAGTATCACACGGTGTCTTTCTCCAAGAATCCTCACTTAAAAGTCTTCCCAAGACTTTTTTATCTTGCACGGGATATTCTTTTAGATATAACCTAATGGTGTGCCAACAACTTTTTTTAACCATTCTAAGTAGAATTTCTTCTACCGCATTCTCAGATCTTTCCTTTAATACAGTACACAAATAGTTAACTTGACGAGGTGTTCCATTAGAAAATATATGATCAACTAGTTTACCATTACGAAAAGATAACTGCTCAATATCAGAATTTGTTTCTCGTAGCAATTTGCTCGCAATATCAAAAGCTTCGACTTCGACAAAATGACTTATAATGGGATCATTTTGCTTAATCAATTTTTGTTTTAATAATTCATTGAATAAAGTTTCTCTAAGATTATTAGATCTTAACAATCGCATCAGCATCCTGACATAACCACGATCAATCATATCAATAGCTAAGGAAGATTTATAGACAGTGCCTGGCTGCATTAGAATTTTTAAAGTGATTTTTGGCTGTCCTAAAAGGATCTCGTAATCAGATTGTGCAAATTTATCTCTTCTCAATTCTGAATTATCATAGAGCTGGCTAGCCTGCGCCAAATCGCCAAGTCGCATAGATTCAGTATAAAAAGAAACTCGATGTTGTTTTGCTTTGCCTTTTACATCCCGCTCATAAGGCAAATAAAATACGATGGGGATTTTGAACCGAGGATTGAGCTTAATATTGTTTGCTTTGGCGTAACGAGAGAATTCCAACAGTAATTCTTCTGAAAAATCATAAGCTAGTAATCGCGCTTCCAGTGTATTGGCACAAATACAAACAACCGTACGATAGGGGTTATAGCGTAATCGCGTTAAAACTTCGTTGGTTCCACCATACATTTCACGACGCTTTAGATTCTGTTTTTTAAATTCATCTAAAGTATTAGGAGAATAAATGATGTCATTTTCTTTCCACTGTTCTGAGATTTTGTCAATGTCAATATTTTCAAGAGATAAATCAAAAGGCCGACCTACTGTTCCATTATCTCGAGTTAAGAGACGATTCATTAAAGCATCACTACAATGCGTAAACACACCGTAAAGTTTGTTAGTTCGTTGTTTGAATGCCCCAAACACAGCACTTCTCATTTTTGTATCAATAAACGTCGTGGATTGAATCTGAGAAAAGCCCTGTTTTTCCTGTTCGGAATACATCGGCTTTTTATCGAGTCTTGCTACTATTTTTTTCTCATGCGTTACTGTGTGAGTATGCCTTGTATAAGGTCGTAAATTTTGGCGGCGCGTTCCTTTTTGATCAGGAATTATTCCCATAATAAATCGATGGCTATAATCAAATTCATCAGAGCGTAATGATTTCAACAAGTAATGATCAGCAATTATTTCTGCTAATTCACCAGCATAATTAGAACTCAAATAAAGAGTGCAGAAATGAAATTGCTGTGATGTTAAAGTGATGACTTGGCCGTCATGATGGGGGTAGGTTTCTTCTAGAATGGGTAAGAAATGCCATAAAAAACTAACAAAAACTTTAGCCACTTGATTATTTGAAAAACAAACTTCAACCAAATCAATGTCATGCCGTGGTTTGATGTTCGCTTGTAAAATAAAGGTGTGTAACACTGAGCCAAAAAGATTATCAGCTAACTCAGGAAACTCGGCGACTCTACTTTTGAGTTTTTCTTCAACGCCTAACCAAGCAGCGTGATTATTTTGATATTCCGCCTCACAAGAGCCTACTGTAGCAATCGTCTCTTCAATGATTTTCCAAAGCTTGATATGTCTAATATCTTCAAGTTCTTGCTTCGCTTCAACACATAGAGTTTTCTGCCTTATAAGCTTCGGTAACAAATTCTGCCACAAATTTCCGATTTTACTTTGTAATTTCTGCACGTCTTAACTCTCTTATAATGATCTCAACCTTTATATCATATTTAATCAAATATCTCAATCCTAGCCTGGATTTTGCATCAAAGGATCTACTGCGAAGCACAATAACAGATTTCTGATATACAATGATGAGATAGGAGGACCTGACCCCGCTCTCCTACTCATAAAAGGAGCTTCTTATGTCAGTGAACAAGTGCTTGGCTCTTCAAGTTCTGACCATCATCGACAGTTTCTTCTGAATGACAGCCTGTCACATTCTTCGACTTAACTTTTGATAAATAGTCTTCACGAGCAACAAATTCTTTATCAGGCATCTCACGCGCAAAAAATGTAATCCCAAATTGTTTACTAACCTCATTGTTACCGTCAGAATTAACACGAGGCCACGATACTAACATCTCAGCAACAGATTGATACAAATACTGAAAGTAAAGCGCATTAAATTCTTTAGATGATAAGGTACTGCATATATCAATGAGCTGATAAAATTTATCAGAAGGTAAAGGATAAAAATGACCTTCACATTCCCATATTAGTTTTATTCCTCGATCTAATAACATTCTCGCGATGTCAGTTTGTTGACTAGATATCACAAGTGACAAAACGTTACTATACTCTACTGTTGCATCCTCAACGATTCCATCTTGAGCCAACTCTCGCACTATATCCCAAAGCCCCATTTGAGCCGCATGCAAAATAGGAAATTCACATCGTTTAATGACAGACCATTCAGCACCCTTTAATAATAAATAATGCGCAAATAATAATTGCTTTTTATCAAGGGAAAAAACGAGTACTTTTCTTAATAATACAGGATTGAAATCTTGACTATATTTCTCAACTAATTCACGCAGAGATACCCAATCGGAATTGTTCCAACTACTAATTTGTTCACGCAAAGCCTGCACAATTTTATTTAATAAACTCTCATCAAGTCCTTGCGTTACTTTAACGGCACCTAGCCAATGGATTAATCTGTGCCAATTCCTATTTTTAGCCATATGAATTAACATTCTTTCAACACCACAATATTCAAACTGCCTGTATTTGCCCGCAGCAATAATATGATCCACTAGCAAGGCTTCTCCGTATTTCAAAGTGAATATATCTTTTTTACTCACTTCAATCAGTTTATTTGTAATGTTAAATTCCTCATCAATAATTAAGCCTGAAATCACATTCGAATTATTCATAATGATATATCGAGGATTTAGGCCTATCCTCAAAACATACTCTATACAGTGATAATATTTTTTTGCACAACACTCTATAAACCAAGTTTCAAATTGATGCCAATAAATTGTACAACCATTAAAAAACGGCAATAGCCTTTCTTTTAGATCATGTCGAGAGACAAGCTCGATTACCTCTATTATAGAATCAGCATCTCTCCACACATAAGGAGGCGACTTGGCAGGAGGTTTTGCACCGGCTGTTAATAATCTAGAGACGATCTCCATTTGCTTATCAGCAAGTGCATAAATTAGAGCCACTCCATATTGCGCATTATCTTCCAAGTCAGTATTTTTTTGAGAAAATAAAGACACCATACGCCAACCATTATAACTCGCTGCAGTTACGATCAATGACTCTCCACGCACATCACACACCGACGCATCAGCGCCTAATTTTACCAAAAATCGAGCTTGAGAATAATATCGATCGTGAAAGTAAAAGCTTTTCAATAAAGTTCCTAACACTTTTTTTGTCTCTTCAGTAGGATATTCTTTAACGTATAATGTTAGGGTATTCCAAAAGCCACGCGTGACTGTAGCACGCAAAAGAAGACCCAGTGAAATATAAGGTCTTTGTAATTCATGCAGTTGTCGAGGTGTTCCATAGGTTAACAAGTGAGTGAAGTAGACCTCCCCTCGGAAACGTAAATAACCAAAATCTGAATTCGTCTTTAGAATCAATTCTCGAGCAATATCAAATTCATCCATCTCAAATAAGTGAGCAATAATAGAATCATTTTGTTTAATCAATTTTCTCTTTAATAATTCATCGAATAAACCATTAGCAAGACTATTTTGCCGTAACAACCGCATAAACATTCTGATATAACCGCGATTAATCATCTCCAGAGCTAAGCATGAATCTTTGTTACTACCTGGCTGCAACAATAGATCGATGGTAATATCAGGCACGCCAAGCAGAAATTCGTAATTTGAACTTTGAAATCTCATTCTTCGCAATATTTCTTCTTGATAAATGTTATTCGCTTGATCAATGTCTTTCAATCGCATTGATTCTGTATAGCGATAGACTCGATGCTCATTAGCTTTATTATCCGGCATATAAAATAGTATTGGAATTTTGAAATGTGGATTTACGCGAATGTTCTTCGCTTTTGCATAACGAATAAATTCTTGTAATAATTCTTGGGCAAAATCATAAGCTAACCATCGTGCTTCCGGAGTATCTGCACAAATACAAACCACTGTTCGATAGGGATTGTAGCGTAATCGCGCTAAAACTTCATTTGTGCCACCCATCTTTTCTCGAAGATAAAGATTTTGTTTTTTAAATTCTTCTAAATTTTTTGGCGAGTAAATACCCCCATCGTTTCGCCATGCCTCTGAAACAACCACTATATCTTGTGTATCTTGATGATTAAGATTTACATCAAAAGGTCTACTTACCGTACCCCTATCTCGAGTGAGTAACCGATTCATTAGAGCATCGTCACAATGAGTCATTAGTCCATATAATTTATTAGTTCGTTGTTTAAACGCACCAAAAACTGAACTTCTCAATTTTTTATCAATTAGTGTCGCGGACTGTATTTGTGAATACCCTTGTTTTTCTTCGGCTGAGTACATCGGAGTTTTACTAAACCTTTCTACGATTATCTTCTCATGCGTTACTGTATGAGAACCTCGATTACGTGGCCGCAAATTTTGACGACGCGAGCCATTTTCACCAGGTATAATTCCCTTAATGAATCTAAGGCTATAATCAAATTCATCCGATCTCAAGGACTTTAATAAATAATGATCTGCAATCATCGATGATAACCCATCTTCACGAAGGCTATTATAATAAATATTGCAAAAATGAAATTGTTCTGACGTTAATGTAATACTTTTACCTTCTTGACGAGGATAAATGTCTTCTTGTATAGGAAGAAAATACGCTAAAAAACTCAAAAAAGCATTCGTAATATTTTCCGTAGCAAAATTGAAATGAACGCATTTGATGCCAGGTTCAAGCATTATTTTAGCTTGTAGAAAAAAACCCTCTAATATCAAGCCATAGTGGTTATCAACCAACTCCGGAGAATTTGCATATCTACTTTTGAGTTTTTCTTCAGCTTCGATCCAGGAGGCTCCGGATACTACCGATTGAATTGCCGCTTCAATGATTTTGCTCTGATGTTTTCTAACCGTTGTGCCCAAAGCTGGGATAGCTTCGCTTATAAAATTAGGCAGTAGGGCGGAGATGTTGTTTCGAAATTTCTGCACGGTTCTAATCTCGGTTCTAATCTCGGTTCTAATCTCGGTTCTAATCTCGGTTGTAATCTCGGTTGTAATCTCATTAGTCGTCTAATTATAAGACCTTTATATCATATTTCGGATGTTTTTTCTACAGTTTTATTCTATAATAGTAGGGCTTGACCTAACTTGAGATCAACTTATCATAAGGAACGTGTTATGCAATATCAGTGTGAAAAATGCGGTATGGCCGTTAAAGGTATGACCTGCGCGAAATGCAATGCCGAGCTTGTACCTGACAAAATCACTAAAGAAGACGGAACAATTATCCAGGTGGCAAAATGCCCTAACGGGTGCGGAAAAATTAAGTCACCGCAGTGTTGTGGTATGGACATGAAAACTGAGCAAGCTGAAAACTCTAAGAACGCTTAATATCATTTAAGCCGTCTTAAGACCTTCCGTGGCCCCGCCCCATTACGGTGTAGCCTAGAAGAATAACTACAGCTAAATCCTAACATCTTCATTCCAAAATGTCAAGCCAATGCCTTGATTTACGATTTTTTGATTAAAAAATTACGGTGCATCGGGCTAATGCTGCTTATCTTCGTCAGCAAATATCCCAAATTCTTGTAAGTGAAGGTGTCAGATCTAAGATTGATGGGTTCTTAAGACTTGAGAACCCATCAATCTTAGATCTGACACCTTAATCTCTCTCAAAAAATCATTGAGTTATACACAATGATCCGCGAATTTGAATAACCTAACCTCAATACCTCAATAATTAGATGCAACAAACATTGCAACCTATTGATAATAAAAGAATTTAATCAACCTGATAAATCTCTAACCAATCTAATAAACTTCCTCTAAGATCAAATAGATAGACCTATTATTGAAGCCTTATCCACAAAGTTATCCACAGGTTATGTGAATAATTAAGCGCCCAAAAAACTGAGATTTTAAATAATTTTTAAATATCAATGGGTTACGAAATAAAACTTATGTGCTTTGTTAAATCTTTGGAAGAATGATGGTGCCCATCCAACCTGTCAGATGCAAAGCAATCAACGCCGCAGCACCCGCGATGACATCATCTAAAATCATACCAAATCCACCGCCAACGTTCTTATCGAACCATCGAATAGGCCAGGGCTTCCAAATATCAAACAAGCGGAAATACGCGAATCCTAATATAATTGCCCAACCTGTCACTGGCATCCCAATCATCGTGATAAGGTAGCCAATGAACTCATCAATGTTCATACCCGGATCATCATGAATCCCAATTTCTTTAGACAACTGCTCGCACGCACTAATAGCATAAAGCCCCAATAACACGATACAGAGTAGATAAGGAATGATCGGAAGCTTTGCTAACACACAATAAACGGGAATAGCCATTGCCGTTCCCCAAGTGCCTGGCATTTTTGGAAGCAGACCCGTTCCCAAGCCATAGCAAATAAAATAGCGAGGATCCGTCCAAACTTTGCGGTAGATTTCAGCTCTTGTCATCTTACATTCCTTAATAGGGTGTCATAATAGGGTGTCAAGTCTCAAATTGACGATCTGGCAGGTTAAACAGTGGCGCCATATAATTGGCACTGTCAGATCGTCAATTTGAGACTTGACACCTTATTTAACGCTCTGGCAATTCCTTACCTAAAAAAACATGCTGCGCAATCGTATCTAAAACCCCATTAACATATTTAAAACCTTCTATCGCACCAAATTTTTTCGCCATCTCAAGCGCTTCGTTAATCACCACTTTATACGGCACATCTTTTTCACATAAAAATTCATAAACAGCAACGCGCAACAGCGCTAATTCCACAGGATTTAAATCTTTTAATGGGCGATTGGCAGCAGATAATATTAAATGATCAATGTCTTGTGTTTTTTGAGTCACGCCGCGTAAAATTGCTGCAAAATACTCGACATCCACTTTGCTCATATTATTATTTTGGTGAAATTGAACTTCAATTTCCAACGGAGATTCTTCTGTCATTTGCCATTGATAAATAGCTTGCATAGCAAGTTCACGCGCTCGACGACGCTCTTTAGGCCGGAATTTCTTCATCAGTTTCTTCACTCGATTCTAATCGTAAAATTTCTTCGCGAAATGCGTTAACGTCTTCAAAACTACGATAAACAGAAGCATATCTCACATAGGCCACTTGATCCAATTTTCGTAATTCTTCCATCACTAATTCACCGATCATAGACGAATGCACTTCTCGTTCGCCCGTTTCTCGTAAACGACGTAAAATTGCATTCACCGCCGCATCAAACGCCTCAACACTCACCGGTCGTTTTTCTAATGATCGCAACATTCCTTGACGCATTTTATCGACATCAAAAGGATTTCGCGAGCCATCTCGTTTAATCACATAAGGCATTAATAACTCGGGCATCTCGAAGGTCGTAAAGCGTTCACGACATTCATTGCATTCACGTCGACGACGCACTTGATTACCGCCCCCTACAAGACGTGAATCAATCACTTTCGTATCATCTACTCGACAAAAAGGACAATGCATAAATGGGTCTTCCTAATCATACACCGGAAATTGTGTACACAAATCACACACTCTTTCCTGAATATCCAATCGTAATTGCGTATTTTCAAAATCCGCCAAAATTTCGCCAATCCAATGAGCCACTGTTTTAACTTCCGCTTCTTTAAATCCGCGCGTCGTAATCGCAGGCGTTCCTATTCGTAATCCACTAGTAATAAATGGAGAGCGTTGTTCACCGGGCACTGTATTTTTATTCAACGTGATTTGAGCTTGCCCTAAAGCGATTTCTGCATCTTTACCGGTAATATTTTTATCGGTGAGATCTAATAAAAACATATGATTATCAGTACCGCCCGAAACCACTTTAAATCCAATCTCAGAAAAAACCTGTGCCATTGCACGTGCATTCGTAATGACTTGTTGTTGATAATTTTTAAATTCAGGCTCCATCGCTTCTTTAAATGCAACCGCTTTTGCAGCAATCACATGCATTAATGGCCCACCTTGTGAACCTGGAAAAATCGCAGAATTTAAGCGTTTTTCTAAATCAGGATTACTTTTGGCTAAAATTAATCCGCTGCGAGGACCGCGTAATGTTTTGTGAGTTGTGGTTGTGGTGACATCAGCGATTTGAACGGGCGAAGGATAAAGTCCCGTTGCAATTAATCCTGCAACGTGAGCAATATCAGCGACCATATAAGCGCCAACTTTATCAGCGATTTCTCGAAATCGTTGCCAATCTACAACACGAGAATACGCTGAAAATCCTGTCATGAGCATTTTAGGTTTGTGTTCGAGCGCTAATCGTTCAACTTCATCGTAATCAATTAATCCGGTTTCTTTATTAACGCCGTATGTTACCGCGTTATAAATTAATCCAGAAAAATTTACTTTAGATCCGTGCGTTAAATGTCCACCATCATTTAATCCCATACCTAACACAGTATCACCCGGATTTAATAACGCCAGATAAACAGCAAAATTTGCCTGAGATCCTGAATGCGGTTGAACATTTACATAATCAGCACCAAATAATTTTTTCGCGCGATCAATGGCCAGTTGTTCTGCAATATCGACAAATTCACAACCACCGTAATAACGTTTTCCAGGATAGCCTTCCGCATATTTATTGGTTAACAAAGAGCCTTGCGCTTCCAACACTCGCGGACTGACATAATTTTCCGACGCAATTAATTCAATGTGCATTTCTTGACGATGCGCTTCCGCTTCAATCGCGTCCCATAATTCGCTATCAAATCCTTCAATTTTTAAATCATCCGCAAACATAATGTCGTCCTCACTTCGTGTCCTAATCAGAATCAGGACCAAAGATAGCAGATTTTTTTTACGGGGTCATGTGAATCTGGAGGTGAAGGTGTCAGATCTAAGAACAATGCATTCCTAAGAATGCCTCAAGCAAAGATCTGCTTCTTTAACTTGCTTCCTAATTTTCTCATCACATCCTACTGCTCCCTGTGTGGAATGCATTGTTCTTAGATCTGACACCTTCACCCTTCTGACACCTTCATCCTTCACTTTTATTGAAATTTAGGGTAAACTGCCGTCTATTATTTACAATCACACTGGAGACGATAATGAAACAGACAAGACGTGCGGAACATAATGCAACGCCCATTGTATCACATTTAACAGTAAACTTAGGCTGGTTGGCCTGGTTAAAGCCGTTTTTCATCCATCCTTCTGTGACTGCCGGTGCAGCTAAGAATATGATAGAAGTACATTCGGCACGTAAACGCATAGAAGAAGAGAATCTACGAATACTCGAGCAACAAAGGGCATCAATTGCTATTGATGCCATTAGAATTTTTGTACATTCAATTAATAAGGCTTTAGAAAGTCAAGTAATTAAACAAATTAAAGAGATTGTAAAATCCCCCTCCCCAAATTTGGACGCAATTTTTCATCAAGTGTGCCTATCGTTATCTTATACTGAAAAAGCAGATAAAGATCTTAGTAATCAACTGCTTGCCAAATTCAAAGGTGTGTCACCCCAATACGATGCCATTCTTAATCTAATTGCTTACGCTGAAGCCCCAGAAAATGGCGTGCCTACCTTAACTGAGCAAATTAATTCTAGTTTACAGTTCAGTGATAGTTTTAGGCGAAAGACAGACGGCATTTGGTATCAAATTAGCGAAGATTTGCCTAAAAATCACCCCAAAAAAGCCGAACTCCTTAATATAATCTCAGCGCTTAATCCACGTCCTCCAGTTCAGACACAGACTCCTGTCGAACCACAAGTTGAACCCTATGTTCACCCAAGCCACATCTTCCAAGGCGCTTTCTTAAAGACCTTTGGGATCGTTGGTTATGAAACGGCCACCTGTGAGCTTACTGATGCGCAAGGTAATGCCGCAAGTTTTGACAACGCTTACCATAACTCGATGAAAGAAAGACAATTCCCGCACATTCCTTTCTCTTTGATGTTTTGGACCCTCATTGGAGCACCTAATCGCCTTCATAATGGTAAGGCTAATCTGACACTCCGAGAAGTGATCAGAAATTTATTTGGTGGCTGGGATAGTCTTTATAATCCATGGTCTCAAGCGAAACTTTCCAAAACTATCATCTGGTGGCTTAACCCTTACAACTACAATATTCAAGGTAAAAGAGCGTGGAATCTCTTTCTCCTGCTCACGGGTGTTAAATTTGCAATCGCTGCCGTCAATCTTACCATTTGGGGATTTAATTTAGCACGCAATGCGGTGAAATTGGTCATAGAGTTCCTACCTGAAGTGCTCTTGCAATATTCGGGAGCTTGGTACGGCTGGTCAGCTTCTGGATTTCCTGCTATTTACTACGAGGATGAATCAAGTCTTATAAAATTATTGATCGGGACCTTTATTGGCCTACCAACTTTCCTCGTGAGCTTTGCTATCCACCACGTCGCTCGACTCTGGCTACTCGTCGGTACTGCCTTCACCTCACCGGTGAAAAGCGCAACTGAAGCCTGGAATTATGGCCGTGCACTGAATTCACGGGTCGGCTATGTGTTTGCTTTGCTCGGATTTGCCATCAGCCTTACTCTAAGCGCTGTTCTGTGGACACTGTTCTTCCCAGCCGCATTAAGCGAAGCAATGGTTCTGATCCCTGCATTAGTTCCGATTGTAACAAGCATTTCACAATTGCCTGTTGTTGTCGCAGCTCTCAAAATGGTTAATGGCACTGCTATCCTTGTTGCAGGGACCTTACCCGCTGCGTTCAGTCTTGCTTCTACGGCAATCTCAATGGCGTTGGGTGTTACGGTTACTGCAACAACCTTGGCAGTGACTGCTACCGTTGCCTTTATTGCAGCCTATGTAGGTACGCTCACTGCGCTAGTTGCTGATTATTTCAGATATGTTTGGACTCAATGGAAAGCAGATTCTCCATTACTGCTCACTGAAGATGAGCATGATTCACTCTTAGTGTTGGCAGTTACTTCTGTATTAAATAGAGTAATGAGCATCGATGTTAATGAATTGATTCCGTCTTACGCAGCTACAACGTTAGCTGAGGAAAGCATCCCGCTGGCTGCTGCAGCTATGAAATCTGGTCTCGATATTGATAAGTTCACTGAATCTAAGCCCTATTACGCGCAAGATCCAGAGAAGAGACCATCCTTCGCGGTTACCAGCGAACCAACATGGGGAGCGGGAGCAGAATCGCCACCGGCTTACGATCATCTTAATGAATGGTAAGCATGTAATATTCGTTTGCTTTGAGTAACCCGAATATTATCAATGGCGCAGACGGACAACATCCTCTGCGCCATTTTTTTTAAGGTGTCAGATCTAAGAACAATGCATTCAACACAGGAAGCTGGAGAAGTGAAGGTGTCTGCGATCCTTTAGAGGTTAACGTCAACCCTGAGAGGGTGGAGCATCCTGTGTCCATATCGTTGTTTTCTTAGATAGCCTCCAGCGCCTCAGACAATTTTTTCACGGCAATCACTTTCATGCCGGGAATTTCTTTTTTGGGCGCATTCGCCAGAGGCACAATCGCACTTTTAAATCCGTGTTTGTGGGCTTCTCGTAAACGTTCTTGGCCGCTTTGCACTGGCCGAATTTCACCCGATAATCCTACTTCGCCAAATACAATCATATCCATGGGCAGGGGTCGATTACGCAAACTGGATAATACGGCTAAAAGGCAGGCTAAATCAGCGCCAGTCTCGCTCACACGCACACCACCGACCACATTAATAAACACATCTTGATCATAAGTGACAACACCCCCATGTCGATGCAAAACCGCAAGCAACATCGCCAAACGATTTTGATCCAATCCCACGCAAACGCGTCGAGGATTTCCTAGATGAGTTTCAGCGACTAACGCTTGTACTTCGACTAATAAAGGCCTACAACCTTCCCAGGTCACCATCACACTACTACCTGAAATCGGCTCATCGTAGCGTGATAAAAAAATCGCCGAAGGATTGTTCACCTGGCGCAATCCTTTATCCGTCATCGCAAAAACACCCAGCTCATTCACTGCACCAAAACGATTTTTTACGGCGCGGATCATTCGATAACGACTATCTTGGTCACCCTCAAAATACAGCACGGTATCAACCATGTGCTCTAAAACTCGAGGTCCCGCTAACGCACCTTCTTTAGTGACATGTCCCACTAAAAATAAAGCCGTCCCTGTTTGTTTTGCAAAACGCACCAATTGGGCTGCACATTCTCGCACTTGGCCTACACCGCCCGGTGCGGATGAGAGTAATTCCGTATAAACAGTCTGTATAGAATCCACCACCATAATTTGCGGTTTTTCTGTGCGTGCGATGGCAATCATGCGTTCGACATTGGTTTCAGTGAGTAATTTTAGACTTTTATCGGGTAATTTTAAGCGTCTTGCGCGCATAGACACTTGTTGCAACGATTCTTCACCGGTGACATATAAAGCGGGGTATTGTTCAGCTAAATTACATAACGTTTGCAATAATACCGTGGATTTTCCAATGCCCGGATCTCCACCAATTAATATGACCGATCCCGGCACCAATCCACCGCCCAGCACCAAATCCAATTCGGCCAGCCCCGTCGGCACGCGTACTAATTCGTCAAAATCCACCTCTGAAATTGACGTGACTCGCGATCCGGCCGCATCCGCATAACCTGCAAAGCGACCTTCTTGAGGCGGCGCTTTTTGCACAATTTCTTCTGTGAGCGTATTCCACGCCCCACAATCCGCGCACTGTCCCGCCCATTTAGGGGCTGTGGCTCCGCATTCGCGGCAGCAGTAGAGAATTTTTGATTTGGTCTTCATGGGGTGATAGTACCATAATCCGGTTAGAAGAAAGAAGGGACACCCTCTTTCGAAAAATCAAGGACTTGTGCTATAGCAAGACAAAAGTACGCTACATGTTGAATTAAGGGTTTACATTTAATGAAATTCGGGGTAAACTGGCTCCTTTTATTTTCAACCACACTGGAGACGATAATGAGAGAACCTATAGTAACCCCCTTGGTCGATAGACTAAGTTGGACAGCATGGCTTAAGCCATTTTTTATTCACCCTTCTGTTACAGCCGGCGCAAAAAAGAATATGAAGAATGTTCGTGCTGTGCAAGAACAATTGGCGGCAGAGCGCAAAGAAAACGCTGACACAGCAAAAATCAATGCAGCTCTTAAAGCTATTAACAAAGTAGTTAATCCTGCAGTAGCATTTGATTTTGAAGCTGACACCCCAGTAATTGAAGAAATACAGCATAGCTTGCTGAATCTTCTACCTGTAGTGGAAGCTCCTAAAGCGGGTGAAGTTGCGGTAGATCCAAGAGAGCCTTCGCTATACGAATTAACCACTGGCTTAGAAGGTATTTTTCTTCGTGCGCTTAATATTCGAAATGAAGCTGCAAAAAAATCTCTACTTGATGCTATTGCTAAAGCAAATCCAAAATATAAGGCTTTCATCGAAATTCTTGCAATTAATGAATTGCCAGCAAATGAGCATGCTGATGCTTTATATTATGTTAGACAAGCACTAAACGGTAAACATCTCAATTTTGATGCAAAACTAAAGGCTATTTATACAGCAATTGAAGGTATACATAAAGATGATCCAACAAAAGCTCCGCTCCTAGCGGCTGCTAAAGCACTTAAACCTGAAGAAGCGAAGGTTAATTCAGATGTACGTGAAGTTCTTCCTTACGTTAGTCTGGAAAGCAAATGGAGCATCGTTAAAGGCGCTTTCTGGAAAGCTGTCGGTTTTCATGGTTATGATTCAACCTCAACCGTTATTACCACTTCTCATGGTCAGAAATTCTATTTCAAAGATTCTAATTTTTGGCATACTGTAGCTACCTTCATGGGCTTTCCAACTCGTGTTGATAGCGTAGATACCTTAGCTGTTTACGATGGCCGGCAATTCGTAAGAGACCTCTTTGGTGGCTGGGAAAGTCTTTACAATCGCAACTCCAAAGGTAATAAGCTTTCAGAGACCAGTTTTTGGATGGTAAATCCTTACAACTACACCTTCGAAGGCAAAAGATTGTGGAATACCCTTCTGCTACCAGTGAAATTTGTAATTGCTGCGTATTATCTTGTTACATTCCCCGTCAAAGCTGCAATCAACCTTGTTAGACAAGTGACTGAAGTTTTACCTCAATCACTGTTGCAATATTCTGGTTGGTTTTATGGTGAATCGGCTTCTGCCCTCCTCGATATCCATTACGCTGATGTTCCATTAAAAGGTAAAATCATTCCTGGAGCTAAGCAAGCTGTTCTTCTAATCGTGAGCTTTGCTGTCCATCATGTTGCTAGACTATGGGCATTAGTGGGTACGGCGGGAACCTCTCCTCAACAGAGCGCAAGAGACGCGTGGAAATACGGTCTTGCTTTGAATTCACGATTCGGTATCGTATTTGCGACCCTAGGCGCACTATCAAGCATTGCTTTAACTGCTGTTATATGGGCTCTTACTTTCCCAGTACTGTTTGCTAAAGCGCTTATTGTGTTCCCAGCATTAACTCCGATCGTAACCAGCATTTCTCAATTGCCTATCGTTGCTAGCACTCTTCAAGTAGTGAGCGGTTCTGCTACAATCGTTGCGGGTACATTGCCAGCTGCGTTCAGCGCTGCGGCAACAGCTATCTCAACTGCGTTTGGTGTTGCTGTTTCTGCGCAAACATTAGCAGTTGCTGTAATCTGGGCAGTTATAGCTGCGCCTGTAGCGGCTATCGCAACCGCGAGCGCTAATGGTCTGAGCAATGCGTGGACTCGTTGGAAAGCTAGCTGGACTCTCGTTGAAGCAGCTTCACGTGCTGTTGCCGATGTAACCATCTCAGTTCAGACAACGTTCCTACAGTTACTTCCTTCTGAGAAAGTTACTGAAATCGCTAATGCCTTTGAGAAAACATATTACGGATCTGTTGAATCAGAGCAGCTACTTGCTGCTACGCAGAAAGAGACACGTGATGGTAAGTTTAATACTTATAAAGAACCTTTGCATACTCTCGAGTTCCCAGTTCCAGTTGCACGAAGCACCGGTAGAGGCTTCTAACATTCGAGTTTCTTAAGCTCGAATTTCTTGGAATGGCGCAGACGGATAATATCCTCTGCGCCATTTTTTTTGCCTTTAAACGGTTAAACGGTGTCAAACGGTGTCGTATCTTTAGTTGTTAGATCTTTTCAATTTTCACTATCAAGTTCTAATAATTTACTCATAGAAAAGGGATCAGATCTAATATTAACACTAGCTTTCATGTCTGTTACTCAAGGTGAAACTTTTCATTTGACAATTACAGACCAAATCCCTATCGTTTCTATAACTTAAAAACTCGAGGTACAATATGTCAGCGCTACATCCCCCCTTCCCTTTATCACGAATGCAACGCCTTCGAAACCATGCAGGTATGCGTGCTTTAGTCCGAGAAACGCAACTGACGTGTAACGATCTGGTTTATCCGCTGTTTATTCATCATGGTGAGGATTTTAAAAATCACCTCGTCTCTATGCCTGGATGTTGCCAGCAATCTGTTGATCAATTAGATTCTGAAATCAAAGAAATAGTCGATCTGAAAATTCCTGCGGTTTTGTTATTTGGTGTTCCTGAATATAAAGATGAACACGGCACAAGTTCGTGGGAAGAGGACGGCGTTGTTCAAGAAGCGATTCGAAAAATAAAATCACTCGCACCTGATTTATTAGTGATGGTTGATCTATGCTTTTGTGAATATATGGAACACGGCCACTGTGGTGTAATGAATGAAATCAATGGGCAACGTGATCTTGATGCAGATGCCACTCTACCATTGCTAGGCAAACAAGCCGTAAGCTTAGCAAGAGCCGGTGCTGATGTGATCGCACCCAGCGGGATGGTTGATGGTATGGTGACTGCTGTACGAACTGCCCTCGACAAGGAAGGCTTCTCTCACATCCCCGTCATGAGCTATGCGGTTAAATACGCCTCTTCATTGTACGGACCTTTTCGTGAAGCCACATTAGGCACGCCCAAATTTGGCAACCGACAAACTTATCAAATGGATGCTGGCAATGCCAATGAAGCCATCCGCGAATGCTCTATCGATGTCAGCGAAGGTGCCGACATTCTCATGGTCAAACCCGCTCACGCTTATTTAGACGTGATCTGGCGCGTCAAACAACGCTTCCCCGAGCTTCCCATGGCTGCCTACCAAGTCAGCGGCGAATACGCCATGATCAAAGCCGCCGGCGAAAAAGGCTGGCTCGACGAAAAACGCGTCATGATGGAAATCCTCACCGCCATCAAACGCGCCGGTGCCGATATCATCATCACCTACTTCGCCAAAGATGCCGCCAAGCTCTTAAACGGCGTCGCGTCTTGAGTTGTTAGATGTTTTCGAAAATCAGTGGTAATTTTGAGCAAAAACAATTTGGATTTTATCTTAGTACTACTAGTATATCTATAAATTAGACTAACCCAAGAATAAAAACGTTCAGATTTTAGGCCAGGTCACGTCAAAAAAATATTTTTAAACCGGAGTTTACTTATCATGTAAATGAGGATTTAAAAATATTTTTTTCACGCGAGATGGGCAAAATATGGACGTTTGTCTCTATTTCTAAATGACATCAATCACCCAGAGAAAGCAACGTCGCATTACCTCCGGTCGCCGCCGTATTAATTGATAGCGTTCTTTCAACACAAAGACGCGGTAAATAATGTGGCCCACCCGCTTTAGGACCGGTTCCTGATAATCCTTCACCACCAAACGGTTGTACACCCACCACAGCGCCAATCATATTTCTATTAATATAAGTATTTCCTGCACATGTGCGTTCATGAATAAATTCTGCGGTGCTGTCGATGCGAGTGTGTACTCCTAAAGTTAATCCGTAACCGGTTTTATTAATCGAATTAATAATCGATTCTAACTCGTTGGCGCGAAAACGAATAACATGCAAAATGGGTCCGAACACTTCGCGCTCTAGTTGATCAATGCGATCAATTTCATACGCACACGGCGCAAAAAATGTTCCCTGCTCGCACCCTTCACTCAACTCAACGCGATGAATTAATTTTCCAATTTGATCTAAAAATTTTGTGTGCTCAATTAATGTGTTTCTAGAGCTCTCATCAATCACAGGACCAATATCATTATGCAAAAATCCTGGATCACCCAATCTGAGTTGAGCCATGGCACCTTTTAATATTGTAATGACTTTATCAGCGATATCCTGTTGCACAAATAAAACACGTAAACACGAACACCGCTGCCCTGCACTATAAAAAGCAGAGTTGATCACATCGATGACTAATTGTTCGGGCAACGCGGAAGAATCGGCAATCATCGCATTTTGTCCGCCCGTTTCTGCAATGAACGGCACTAAAGCGCCTGATCGTGCAGCGAGCGTTTGATTAATATGACGCGCTGTTTCGGTCGAGCCGGTAAATAAAATAGCATCCACTCGATGATCACCCACTAATTTATCGCCAATCACACTACCGCGCCCTGGCAAAAATTGTAATACATCGGTAGGCACGCCTGCTTCATGCAACAATTCAACAGCACGCGCACCAATTAATGGCGTTTGCGCCGCCGGTTTCGCAATCACTGCATTTCCCGCCGCTAAAGAAGCAACCACTTGTCCTGTAAAAATTGCGAGCGGAAAATTCCACGGACTGATGCACGCAACAACACCGCGCCCTACTAATTTCAGCGAATTAAATTCTCCAGTAGGCCCTACAAGTTCCTGTGGTGTTAAAACTTTTTCAGCTTGATCCGCATAATACCGACAAAAATCCACCGCTTCTCGCACTTCAGAAACCGCATCCGGAATTGTTTTTCCTGCTTCACGAATCACAATCGCCATTAATTCGGCTGAATTTTTTTCAAATAAATCAGCGGCTAATCGCAAACAATTTGCGCGCTTTGTCACGGGCCAACGATGCCATTTTTCGTATCCCGTTCTTGCAAGTGCCAACATTAAATCAGCATCAGCTGCCGTTCCTTCTATCACTTCTCCCACCACATTATTTCGTTGACGGGGCTCCGTCACTTTTTTACTGACGCGTTCTTTATCTTCTCGTTTTAACGTTGGCGATGCTGACCATTGTTGATGACTGAATTTTTCCAATTGATCTTTGAGTTTTTTGGCTTCATTCACATCGGAAAAATCAATTCCGGCTGAATTTTGTCGTGACGCACCGTAAATATTTTTAGGTAATGGAATTTTTGAATGCGGTTTCACTTCTAAAGACACTAATTTCGCAATAGGATCAGCGACTAAATCATCAATGGGAGATGCTTCATCGACAATACGATTGACAAACGATGTGTTCGCCCCATTTTCCAATAAACGTCGAACAAGATAGGGTAATAAATCTTCGTGTGATCCAACGGGCGCATAAATGCGACACGGGCGTTGATATTTTCCAGGCACAACAACAGAATCGTATAACGCACGACCCATACCTTGTAAACATTGAAATTCATAATCTGTCCGATTTTGCATCAGTGACATAATCACTGAAACAGATTGTGCGTTGTGAGTTGCAAATTGTGGGAATATTACATCGCCTGCAGCGGCTAATTTTTTCGCACAGACAATATAGGAAACATCCGTTGAAACTTTACGTGTGTAAACAGGATAATTTGATAAGCCTCTGACTTGACTATCTTTTATTTCTGTATCCCAATATGCTCCTTTCACCAAACGCACCATTATTTTTCGATTTGCATCACGAGCTGTCGTTACCAACCAATCAATTACATAAAGGGCACGTTTTTGATACGCTTGCACAGCTAAACCAAAACCATTCCAACCTGTTAAAGAATTATCGCGCAATACGCGTTCAATAATATCTAAAGACATTTCCAAACGATCGGCCTCTTCTGCATCAACCGTTAATCCGATGTTGTACTGTTTTGCTTGCTGAGCTAATTTTAATAATCGATCGCTTAAAAAATCCACTGATTCAGTCCATCGCCCCACTTCGTAGCGTGGATATAACGCTGATAATTTAATAGAAATTCCCGACCCTTCAATCGGACCTCGTCCCGCAGATGATTGACCTATTGCATCGATAGCATTTTTATAGGCTTGAAAATACCGCTCAGCATCTTCTGAAGTTCGTGCTGCTTCTCCTAACATATCGTACGAAAATCGATAGCCCATTTTTTCTGGTTTTTGTGCTCTTTTCAGCGCTTCTGTAATATCTCGTCCTACAATAAATTGTTTGCCTAATATTCGCATGGCTTCGCCAACGGCTTTACGAATAACAGGCTCACCCGTTCGCTCAACTAATCCTTTGAAAACACGTGTAAAATGATTCGTACTCGTATTTTCGGATAACACACGGCCCGTTAACATTAATCCCCATGTCGCCGCATTAACAAACAACGAATCACTTTTCCCTAAACTGGTTTGCCAATCTGGTGTCGTTAATTTATCACGAAGTAAAAGATCGATGGTGTCCTTATCAGGAATTCGCAACAACGCTTCTGCCAAACACATAAGCGCAATGCCTTCTTCGCTTGATAAATGATATTGATATAGAAATGCATCAATTCCACCTTTACCTAATCGTTCACCACGAACTTGCTTCACCAATTCGCGCGCATTTTTTTCAATAGTTTGAAGATCTTCTGAAGAAAATGTCGCGTGCTGCAATAAATAATTGATGGACTCATTTTCATCACGTCGATACGCATCGGTAATGGCTTGACGTAACATTTCACGATCGGGAATTGATGTAAACATAAACATTGATAAACCCCTTAAATCATTGTGGTTTGTGTTTGATGGGGTCAAGTCTTGACCCCTTATGCTCTACTTTTGTGCAGTCTCGTAAAGACGGATACTATCCAAAACTTCTTTTTTCGCTTCTTCAACACCAAACCATCCATCAATATTCACCCATTTTCCATCTTCAAGATCTTTATAGTGTGCGAAAAAATGTGCAATAGAATGAATCATTAATTCAGGTAAATCATTATAATCACGCACTGTGTGATAAATCGGCGTTAATTTTGTTGAAGGGACTGCTAAAATTTTACTGTCCCCCCCTTTTTCATCGGTCATTCTCAACACACCAATAACACGACAAGAAATCACGCATGCAAATTCTAAGGGATAAGGAGTCACAACTAAAACATCCAATGGGTCACCATCGTCACACAACGTTCTAGGAACATAACCATAATTACAAGGATACACCATCGACGTCGCCATAAATCGATCAACCTTCATCACGCCGAATTCTTTATCAACTTCATATTTTACCGGATTGCTTTGAGCAGGAATTTCGATAATAACATTTACATTTTCGGGGGTGTTATCGCCCGCTGATACGCCTTCAAACATCGTTTCCACCTTATTAGTTCAAAAGGGGGCATTATACCCTCAAGCCAGCCTAAGATGAAGCGTGAAATAGATCCAAAACGTTGCTATACTCAACCAAGTTTTTGAGTAACTACTTAGCCTGAAGTTTGAAAATAGTAAAACGCTCAGATTTTAGGCAAGATCGCGTCAAAAATGGGATTAAAAAGCGGAGTCTACTTATGTAAATGAGCATTTTTAATCCCATTTTTCACGCGAGATTGGCAAAATATGAGCGTTTGTCTCTAGTAGCTGATTAGTTAATTTTTTAACAGGTATTCTTATGTCCACCCACGAAATAGCCAAACGACGGACGTTTGCCATCATTTCGCATCCTGATGCGGGAAAAACGACCCTCACCGAAAAACTGTTGCTTTTCGGGGGCGCGATCCAGTTAGCCGGTACCGTTAAAGGCCGCAAAGCATCCCGACATGCCACTTCCGATTGGATGGCCATGGAAAAAGAACGCGGGATCTCTGTGACGACTTCGGTCATGCAATTTCCGTTTCGCGACCACATCATCAACCTACTGGACACACCCGGACACGCAGACTTCTCCGAAGATACCTATCGTACCCTCACTGCCGTGGACTCTGCGTTGATGGTTATCGATGCTGCAAAAGGTGTGGAAGCTCGCACCATAAAATTAATGGAAGTCTGCCGGTTGCGTCACACACCCATCATGACCTTCATCAATAAATTGGATCGTGAAGGACGATCACCTATTGAATTACTCGATGAAATTGAAACTATTCTCAACATCCAATGCGCACCCATCACATGGCCTATTGGAATGGGGCAACGATTTAAAGGTATTTACAATCTTTACGAGGATAAAATTTATCTATACCAACACGGACAAAATTTAAAAACTCAACAAGCGACCATCATTGAAGGTCTAAATAATCCAGAATTAAATTCAGTTTTAGAAGATTCCATCGGTGAATTACGCCAAGAATTAGAGCTTATTCAAGGAGCCAGCAATCCATTTGACATTGAAAAATATCGAGCAGGCCAACAAACACCCGTGTATTTTGGTTCAGCGGTCAACAATTTTGGCATCAGCGAATTGCTCGCTGACTTCATTAAATTTGCGCCTGCACCTCAACCACGAGAAACCCAACAGCGTATAGTAAAACCCGAAGATCAAATGTTCTCAGGATTTGTTTTTAAAATTCAAGCAAACATGGATCCTAATCATCGCGATCGCATCGCTTTTTTACGCATTTGCTCGGGTGAATATCTACGCGGTATGAAAGTAAAACATTGGCGTATCAATAAAGAAATTCAAATTAACAACGCCGTAACTTTTATGGCTGGCCAACGCGAAAATCTTGAACATGCTTATCCTGGAGATATTTTAGGTTTACATAATCACGGAACAATTCAAATTGGCGATACTTTTACGGTGGGCGATCAGTTAAAATTTACGGGTATTCCAAATTTTGCACCCGAATTGTTTAAACGAATCGTGTTGAAAGACCCGCTCAAGCAAAAGTCGCTTTTAAAAGGATTAATTGAATTATCCGAAGAAGGCGCTACACAACTTTTTCGTCCACTCAGCAGCAACGATTTAATTTTAGGCGCTATTGGAACCCTTCAATTTGAAGTTGTGGCGTATCGATTAAAGCACGAATACCACGTTGATTGTAAATATGAACCCGTCAACATCAATTGTGCCCGATGGGTCGTTTGTGATGATGCAAAAATGTTAAAAGAACTCGAAAAGAAAGAACAGACTCACTTGGCCATTGATAGCTCAAACCAACTCTGCTATCTCGCGCCTACGCAAGTAAATTTAAATTTAGCGATGGAACGTTGGCCTCAAGTAAAATTTACTGCGACAAGAGAGCATTAACTCTTTAACCGGTAGAGGCTGCACGTGGCACTACAACAACGACATCAGCGACTGGCATAAAACTCGGTACTGATAGCACAAAATCATTTAATCTCGCATACAATTGAGTGGAAGAACCGCCATCTAAATTAATCGCTTGCCAACACGCCAAACCATTTTCAGGTTCGGATTTTTGCAAAATTTCTGCCAATTCCATCGTTGATAAATACAAATTTTGCGTTGCCACAACCACTACTTGACCATTGCGTCGAATGCCTAACGCAGAACGATTGGCAACACCAGGACGAAGCTTTGGAATTTCTCCGTTCACTAATAATCGTGGTCCACTCTGCACTGCAAAATCAACATCATTTTCAGGATGATATTGGCTTGCGGATAAAATTTTTGCGTGATTATTTTGAATTAAAAAAACGCCCCACCACGGTGAATGTTTAAAACGACTCAATAATTCACCATCACTGATGCGCAAACCTAAACTTGTCATATCCGGTGAAAAAAAACCGCCATTTATTCCCAGAATACCTTTGCTAGCCATGGTCAAATTTTGTGCAGAAGAAAATTGGCCTTCATATTCTTTAGCCAGGGCTAATGAAAAACGAAAATAATTTAAATCCACTCTAAAAGCGTGCAATATTCCTGTGCTGGTGAGTGTTGGAGTTACGAGCTGTGTATACCATAATCCAGGAGCTAATTGTCGCCACTGCGTTTTTGCGCAAACTGAACTACTCAAAAAACAAATGAAAATGAGGAGCGAAATTTTCCGAATTAAATTATGCATTTGTTACTCCTTGTCAGTATATGATCCTAAAAACTGCTGCAATAATTCATAGCCACATTCCGTTAACACAGACTCAGGATGGAATTGTACACCAAACACCGGCAAATGACGATGCTGTAATCCCATGATCTCACCTTGCTCACTCCACGCCGTGACCATCAAGCTCTCTGGCAAAGTCTCTGATTCTACAATTAACGAATGATAACGCCCGACCTTGATCGGATTCACCAAACCAGCAAAAATCCCAGTATCGTTATGCGTGATAATACTTGATTTACCGTGCATAGGATACCGACCTCGCACAACACGTCCACCAAAAGCCTCTCCAATCGCTTGATGACCTAAACAAACGCCTAAAATGGGTATTCGGTCAGATAATTGACGAATGATTTCCAACGATATACCGGCATCTTTAGGTCCACCAGGTCCTGGTGAAATAATAATATGGGACGGATTGAGTGCACTCACCTCAGACACGCTAATTGCATCATGGCGAAAAACTTGACGTTGATAACCCAACTCACCCACATAGCGTGCTAAGTTGTAGACAAACGAATCATAATTATCGATTAAAATAATCATTTTATTTTTCCTGCAGCTCTGGTTCTCTGATTAATGCAGCAAGCATTCCAGCCGCTTTATCCAGAGTTTCTTGATATTCTTGTGCCGGATCAGAATCTGCTACAATTGCACCACCCACATGAAAAGATAATTGATGATTTTTTATAGCAAATGTTCGTATGGTAATTGATGTATCCATGTCACCACTAAAACTGATAAAACCGACACTTCCACAATACGGACCGCGTCGATGAGATTCTATTTCATCAATAATTTCCATCGCTCGCACTTTAGGAGCACCCGTAATAGAGCCACCTGGAAATGTGGCTCGCAATAAATCTACAGCATCATAATCGGGCAATAATGTTGCTTTCACCACTGATACTAAATGATGCACGGTAGCAAAAGATTCTAAACCACATAATTGCGGAACTTTTACAGAATGGTCTTCGCACACACGAGAAAGATCGTTGCGCATTAAATCAACAATCATTATATTTTCAGCACGATCTTTTTCGCTCATTTGCAAGGCTTTTGCACTAGCTTCGTCTTGTTTTGCGTCTTGAAAACGTGGTGATGTCCCTTTTATCGGTCGCGTTTCAACTTCTCGATCGCCTAAATGTAAAAATCGTTCTGGCGAAGCCGAAGCAAGAATTGTATCCCCAAAATTTAAATAAGCTGCAAATGGAACCGCATTTCGCGCTCGTAAACGTCGATATAATTCGAATGCACTTAAACTTTTTGGCAAAGATGCTGAAAATCGTTGTGAAATATTCGCTTCAAAAATATCGCCAGACAATATTGACTCAATCACAGAACTGACAGCCTGTTCATATTCCTCTCGATTGAAATTACTGATAATAGAATCAGGTGGGCAAAAATGATCTGAAATTTCATCTAATTCTGAAACTGCTTTTAATCGCTGTTGCCAGCATTTCAATTGCTCCTCAGCACGTTGAAGACGACGTTCAAGAATAAATTCTGGAAAGCCTGTAGAAATAATCCATGCTTTTTTTAATTCATGATCGAAGCTCAGAATTACATCATAAAAACCAAGCATCATATCAGGAAATAAATAGTCATCGAGGGTATTATCTGGCAATTTTTCTAAATGCCGACTAGCATCATACGAAAAATAACCTACAACCCCTCCTTGCAATAAAGGAATTCCAGGAATAGGATCCGTTTTAAATAATGATAATAATAATTGTAAAATTTCCCAAGGATTTCCTTCTGTCGCAAGGTCATTTAATTTGATCTGCCCATTTTTACTCTGCAATGTTAAAAAAGGCTCAGCAGCGATATAACTATAACGACCTAAATCTTTAGATTTTTTTGCACTGTCAAGAAACATTGCACCGGGTTTTTCTGCAAAAAGTGAAAATATTTCTAACGGTTCTCGATAAGGGATTTCAACAACCCATGGTGTTTTTTTCGTCATTAAAAGTATCCTATGCTTCCGATTTGACTAGCCTAGATAGAATACGAAGATTATCTTTATTTTACAACATTGACTAGAAATCCATCGGTATGCTCAGCAATGATCCTGCGTGCAATTTCACTGCCCGTGTCTTGCCACAAATCGACTGCTAACAACAACGACAACTGATGATCAGACCCCGGCAACGATCGCATGCTTTGCAAAATATCCATCAATCGAACAAACCGTTGACTTAAATGCTCAAATAATGCGGCTAATTCTACTTCGTTTCCCGCTTTCTTCGCTGCGGACTGATAGGAAAGTTGCCCTAATTCTACGAAATAACTCACTCGCATACGTCGACGTTGTGCGCGCTCAGGAAACAATCCTGAATACAACAAACATTCGTCGCCAACTTTACGAAGCTCGTTGTAGCCATTGAAGGAAAGTTGTTGTTCAGCAAGGAGAAATTCTAAGCTTAAAACCGAATCCGTGATCTCAGGTTTGTCCATATAACGTAGAAGTAAGTTCACCAGATATTGCTCTAATTCTTCACTCACTGACAACCCTGACGTCGTTTCAGCTTCACGCACAATATCGTACCATGGTTCTATTACGCTACTCATAGATGCCTCATCTTTCGAGCTTTTCAAGCTTTTGCGCTCGATTTGTTCTCACTAAAAACAGCTTTTAAACACTAATCACACTTTACACTGGTAATTATAGCTCAAATAGGGTACTTTTGCCGGTCCCTATCGAAGGCCTGCGGGCCCCTCCAAGTTGAGCAAAGTAAAGAGACTTTTAATGACAGAACAATTACGTAATATTGCCATCATCGCACACATTGACCATGGCAAAACCACTCTCGTCGACAAATTACTACAACAATCCGGCACTTTTTCACAACAAAAAGCGGTAGTTGAACGCGTGATGGATTCCAATGTATTGGAACAAGAACGCGGCATCACGATTTTAGCGAAAAACACGGCGATTCGATGGAGTGATTATCGAATTAATATTGTTGATACTCCCGGTCACGCCGATTTCGGTGGAGAAGTTGAACGCATTTTATCGATGGTGGATTCTGTATTATTACTCGTCGATGCAGTCGATGGCCCTATGCCACAAACACGTTTTGTTACACAAAAAGCTTTCCAACATGGATTAAATCCCATTGTCGTATCAATAAAGTTGATCGTCCCGGCGCAAGACCTGATTGGGTTGTTGATCAAGTATTTGATTTATTTGTTAATTTAGGTGCAACAGATGAACAGCTCGATTTCCCTGTTGTATACGCCTCTGCATTAAGAGGATATGCCAGCCTCGATATAGAAAATCTTGCAACTGATATGACACCATTATTTCAAACAATTGTTGATTCAGTGTCACCTCCGAAAGTGGATCTTGACGGTCCTTTTCAAATGCAAATCAGCTCAGCTCGATTATTCCAGTTATGTGGGCGCTATCGGTATTGGTCGTATTAAGCGCGGAAAAGTTCGCCCCAATATGAATGTCTACGATTATTGATCGCGATGGCAAAATTCGAAGCGGAAAAATATTACAAGTATTTGGGTTATTTAGGTCTAGAACGAAAACCTGAAGATGAAGCGAGTGCAGGCGATATCGTTGCTATCACTGGCATCGAAAATTTACGTATTTCCGATACACTTTGCGATCCTGCAAATGTAGAAGCACTGACCGCCACTCGATGTTGATGAACCCACTGTGACGATGACTTTCCAAGTGAATACATTCGCCTTTTGCTGGTCGCGATGGAAAATATGTCACCAGTCGACAAATTCGCGAACGACTTGAACAAGAATTAATTCATAACGTTGCTCTTCGAGTAGAAGACACCGAAGATCCGGATAAATTTAAATGTGTCGGGACGCGGTGAATTGCATCTTTCTATTTTAATTGAAACCATGCGTCGCGAAGGTTATGAATTAGCCGTTTCTCGTCCGCAAGTAATCATGAAAGAAATTGAATGGTGAACGCAGAGAACCTTATGAATCTGTCACTGTTGATATTGAAGAACAACATCAAGGCACCATCATGGAAGCTTTGGCTGAAAGAAAAGGTAAAATTAAAAATATGGTACCTGATGGAAAAGGTCGCATTCGATTAGATTACATCATGCCAACACGAGGGCTCATCGGTTTTCATACAGATTTTCTCACACAAACATCTGGAACCGGATTGATGTATCACGTTTTCGATCACTTCGGTCCTGTCGTCGAACAAGAAATTGGCGCTAGACGTAGTGGCGCATTAATTTCAAATGCAGCAGGCAAAGCGACAGGTTACTCACTTTGGAATCTCGAAGAGCGTGGAAAACTTTGCATTGGTCCACAAACAGAAGTTTACGAAGGCATGATTGTTGGATTTCACAATCGTTCTAACGACCTTGTTGTTAACGTTATCAGACCTAAACAACTCACCAACGTTCGCGCCTCTGGCACTGACGAAAACATTATGCTTACTCCTCCACTGCGCCTCACGCTCGAACAAGCGCTTGAATACATCAACGACGACGAACTTGTAGAAGTGACTCCTCAAAGTATTCGACTACGCAAAAGATTCCTCAAAGAACACGAACGCAAAAAAGCCGGAAGGGATTGATCTTAGCCAAAAATCCGTTATAGTTTACGGCAACACCACCTTGGCTAGAATGGCTTAAACGTTCAAATTTTGTCCAGGCTGGGTGAATAATGTAAATTGCGGAACCAAGTATTCAAGGATGATATATGAAAAAAGGATGGCTTTCACCTCGTAGAAACACAGCTAGCGGAAAATCTGATAAAGCGACTCCATCAGATGCAAATTCTACAACTTCACCACGCAATTCTAAAGTAACCTCTCCAAGACAAAGCCTTTTTAGCGGGCTGTCTCCGCGTAAAAATACTCAGCCAGAAGAAAAATCTGAAGCACAAGTAATCCAACCTAAAAAATCACTGAATCTGCTGGATCGCGTGTACACAGCACGTAGCCTGCTACATCAGCGAATGAAATCATTACAGGGAAAACCCGCTATTTGCATCAAAGCAAGAGCAGAGATTCTTGCTGCACTCTACGATTTAAAAGAATTGGGTTTAAATACTCAAGCCATGAGAGAGTTGGAATCTTTACTTCCCTATGAGCATAATAAAAATTCTATTGTTAACACAGAGTTAGCCGACAAAGAAATTAGACACCCATCCGTAGCCATAGTACCAATTTGTGATTTATTCACCGATACCATGCTTCAACAACTCGCCACCGATCCAACAATTACTCAAAGTCACCCGTTGCTAAAATCTTTAAATGAACTCATTTATATTTTACAAAATCTTCTGGGAGAATTTAAGTTTGATGATGAAGGTGAAAAAAAAGATCTTCAACGAATTTATAATCCGCTCAAACAATTGTGCGACTACTACACTGATGGTCGTGAACTAATCATTAATGCTCAATCCTCACAAGAACGTCTAGCGCTTATTGCAACAGAAGAAGCTTATATCTTTGGTGATAGTTTCGATGTTTGTGAACTTAATAAAGGTTCCTTCTCAACTTCAGGTGAAAAATCTCTGGCAATTCTTTGTCGTAATAAAAAAGGTGTCACCGTTAGGCAAATAGTTGAGGGCACGCGCGCTGTATGTATACTTGACGATTTGGTGATGAAGGCAAATCCTACCGGGAAAGATTTTAATGAGCCCGAAGCAGAAAAATCAGTTGGCTCATGGTATCAACTACATTGTCCTATCCCATTTTTAGAAGAAGAAAAACCAATATTAATTTCAGCCCCTTCTGAGTCAATTAAAATTCTACATGCTCCACTTGATCAGATAGAAGCTCAAAATCCTGCACTAGATCCACTCGTTGTCGATTATCTTCATCAAAAAAAACAAGAAAGAATGGTACAAATCGGCTATCGATTCGACGGAGGAGACTTCCATCTCGTACTTCAAGCATTACGCACTTTATATTCATGGAAAACGTATATTGATCAAGCTGAACTCATCTCTTATCTCACAGCACTTGAAGAAGTTTACATTCAAGATAAAACATTAATATTAGAATCTAAATCAGCCTCAAGACCTCTTTTAGACTTTAAAAATTGGCCGGCTCCTCTACTTCTATACTCTGGCGCTTTTCCCGATGCATTTATTAAGCTTTTTCAGCAATCAGAACTAGTCCAGAATGCTCTCACTAAAAAACCCACTTTATTTTCAGATATTTTAACTGCAGATTCTGAAGTATTGAAAAAACTTCATGCTGGTAATAAACCGGCTTGGTTTACACTATTGAGTGAGAATGAAAATGCGCTGCATTTACTCATTAAAACCTTCCCTGACACATTTCTCAATTTTATACTTGAAAAACCAGTTTTATTTCAAAATTCACTCGCAGGGGGACTATCGAGATTTCCCGCAATTCTTCATGAGTTAATTGAAAACTACACACCTGAAAGAGCCTATCACGGGCTTCAGAATATTTTCTTACAAATCAACAAGCCATTTTACTCTCGCTTCTGCGTTGCGAACATGCCTATAGATCCATCCGATCTTACTGCCGTTAATCTTCGATTTATTACTCGATTTAAAGTAAAAGGCGAACCAGTACGTTTCATTTGCATATTTGATGCAGATAATGCACTGGAAAATCCAGTCACCTGCCAAATCAATGAAAAGGACGGCAGTACAGTTCATTACCCAACCACCAAATGCATACTTTATCTCATGCCAGGGTTCAAGGAACCTATTGATACAGACTTTAGAGATGAGTTTTTATCACACACACCTCTCGATTATGTTTTAGATTGGTGTCACTTATTGTACGAATTTGACCAAGAAAAACGGCAGAATATTAAAAAGCAATTGATCACTAAAAAAGATGTTATAGAAAAAACTGATCCAATCAGCCAAAATGAAAATAATGTCAGTGCTGTATTCTTAAATCGAAAAAGAATACTTCATAACCCAGATACTTCTCTACGAATTCCACAAACTCTAACACCAGACCGATTGCCAAGCATGTTGGATTCC
This sequence comes from uncultured Gammaproteobacteria bacterium, assembly GCA_963725255.1. Lineage (GTDB taxonomy): Bacteria > Pseudomonadota > Gammaproteobacteria > JAIEPX01 > JAIEPX01 > JAIEPX01. The sequence continues at coordinate 60,141 of CAVRXV010000013.1, forward strand.
TATGAAAATCTAGAAAGTGCGATGATTGCCGACCCATCTCTCACACACCAACAAGGACTACGAATTGTTCGTCCGGCAATCGCCGCTTATTATGAAAGAGTGTGTTTTCCAAAACTCAACCATGAAAATCCATTCACGGGTCTACTTAATGCTCTCCATGTTATCGCATCAAAACAAGCCCCTAGTTTCGAACACGCTTTTCTTGGTGCGCAAATTACCGCTTTAGTAAAAGAAAAGATGGGTGATAAATTCAACCCTGAGTATATGGATCCACTTACACAGTATAATATTCTGCTTGAAAAGCAAAATTCTGCTGAAACCCCAGACGAAAATCCATTACCGAGCATGGAAACCTTAAGAACAGAATGTAAAATTCCTGAACTAAACAATATTTCTCTTCACGACTTACTCGAAAAACATCATCACAAAGCGGGTGAACACATTGAAAATGCATCCTTGATCATTGAAGAGGCCATTAAATTATTCATTCAGCATATTGATTTCAATAAAAAATATTATGAAACTGGTAAAATTGATAAGCTACTCCATTACCTCAATAGAATTGGTCTGGAATTTCCTTTTGTGAAATTAAAATGCTTTACAGAAGAACAGTGTGAGCGATTACTTTTGCTAGCTGCCCAATCAGCTTTGCCTGGGGTTATGAAACTCTTTATTAAAAATAATGTGAATCTTAATAAATTAAATGCGTTAGGAGAAGCCACGTTACATACACTACTACGAAGTCATAGAAATAAGCCTACTCAAACTATCATCGATACTCTGACATTCTGCTTATCTGCTAAATGTGACCCCGAACAGTCTGACAAAGAACATCGGACACCGTTAATGCATTTCATCGATAATGCAGACCCTAATAATACAGAATTTTGTTTTGATGTTTTAAAAATAATGAAAGATCATCGAACAAATCTTAATCAGCCCACAGCCTTTCAAAAAAAGCAATCCTTTGAACACACTGCCCGTCCAAAACACCTCGTTGGAACGCCTATTGATTTTGCCATTGATAGTAATAATCCTGCTGCGGTTCTGGCCCTCCTTAAAAATGGCGCGACTGAATTCGTTGATATGGAAGCAACTCTGCAATTCGCAGAGTCTTATAGAAATCACAATAAATTTAAAGAATGCGTTGAACTTCTCAAAAATCATCCTAGATTCGCGGTGACTTACGCCATCAACGAATTCTCGACTGCTCACCCAGACGAAGAACATCCTGCTCATTGCGTTATGCAAGGAGCAAGACACGACAAAAGGTATTTTCTTCCGTCGGTTTGGAGTCAAATATTCGAAGAAAACGGTGAAATCAAGCGAATAAATAGTCTTCGAAGTGGTGCGCATATTGTGATCCCACTTTCAAAAGAGTCTTATGAATTTTGTTTATGGTCCTCCTTAGCCGATAAAGACCCCAATAATGCGAAACCAAACCAAATCTATTTATCTAAAGAAGGGGAATACTGCGTTCTAGATCCGGATGGGAACCTAAAACAAGGTTCTTTAAAAGGAAATGTACCCTTTAATTTGGATCAGCTTTATCAATACCTTAAAGCTAAAAAACTTTCTCACGAGCATCTTGTAGAAAAAAAGCAAATGGAATACAAAACGCTCTTCATGTTAGCTGCCCGTAAAGAGGTTCACCCATTCCTGCTTCATGTCAAATTTTTCCCTGAATTTCCTTTAGTACAACGTATCGTAGAATTGATCAACGAAAGATTAGGGTGCCCAGGCACACACTCCGAACTTTGGAGATCGAACACCCTCGATGGTAAAAAAACATTTCCATTGCTTGTTGTTAATACGGTTATTGGGGAATCATTTAAACAGGTTGAAGCCAATTCCGATAAAATTAAGGACCTACTGCAATGTTTAGATAGACGTATTTTCAGCCTACAAGCCACAATATCGATTCTCACTTCACAAGAAGATGGTCACGCGGATCAATATAAAGTGCCCGAACAACAAAGTGGTAAATACCTTGTCAATATTGATCCTGACAGAGCTATAGTTCCCAGACTTTATTGGGACGGCAAGGAGAAAAAAATTCTTAATAAAGATATTTTTTATCTCACAGAAGCCTTTGAAAAAATCCCGCTTGATCCAGACGCAATCATGACTATTATTTGTGCAAATGGTAAACGACTACCTGATGTGGCTCTCAATGAAGTGGATGCTGAAATACTCATTAGAGAAAACGCAGGACTTTTCTTTGATGAGATATTTCACGAAGCCATGACAGAAGAACAATCTCTGCTAAAACTATTTCCGCGTGACTCTTTATGCAAAGGCGTCACTTTCACTACAGCTGAAATGATCGAACGAGACAAGAAAGACCCTTTACCTTCATCATTAAGAAAAGCCATCGAACAACTCGATAATACAGAAAGTCGACAATCAGAAAAAACAAAGGTACAGAAGAAAAAGAGAAGCACAGTTTTTGGCATTATTAAGGATCAAGCCGAACAGTTTACTTTAATTGACTGCCCACTCGAAATGCGAACTTTCTCTGAGCTCTACGAATTATATGTCAAAATTGCAAAATTCCTCTACTTGAAGTCACGTTCGGAAATTTATCCGACTAGTTTATTTCGATATACGTGCCCTGAACTTTTTCATCAATATAACTCAAAAACAAAACAGAATCCTGATTTGACTGCATGCCAAAAGTATTTACTCATTAATGATGGGAACCAGAGAACTCTTTCCACACAAAAGGATGTTGTAGATTGCACATCGCAAAATCTCTCTACAAAATTTAGAGGAGGTCAGTTTTGTAACTCCATTGAAACCCTTATAGAGGTCTATTATCAATCCAAGAAGACAGCAACGGAGGTCTTTGCAGTTATTCATAAAATTGATATTAGTAAAATACCCACTGCAGAAACATTCAGAACACGAAAACAATTTGAAAACTTTATTCGATGTATTCAATGGGGTGATAATAAAAAAAGCAACCGATTAATGCTAGCCGCTCTTCACGAAATTCAAATTAAATGTAAATTCCAGCTTGCAGAGCTTTGCCTCAATTTATGTGAAGACCTAACTTGGGACGATCTAACAAAGTTCCTTCAAAATTCGCCGAAATTAGAAATACTCGAATTAAAAAACTGTAATGGTCTAAAGAACGCACTCGGGCATTCTGTATTTAAACTTCTCGAAGATTATTCTCCTGAAGTCAAGAAAGTGCTCATAATCAATGCTGATATAACCCACTTCACTTATGATAGCAAGAAACTAGCCTCCTTAACTCACTTAGAAATAAGAGAGTGTAAGCAATATAAAACGTGCCAGCTTTTGGATTCTCAACTTACACATCTCGATGTCAGTAATAATGAAAAACTAGAAGATGTTTCATTTACCTATACAAAGGAAAATTCATTAGTGTGCTCGCTAGAGGATGAGCGCCCTCTTAATGTTTTTCTATTTCAAAATTGTAAATTACTAAATCCTGAGTGTATCGAGGCTATCCTAGAAGCCTCCCCTTTCCTCCAAAAAATTAACCATGAAAATACAAACCCCTTCAATCCACGAGCTTTTATTTCATTCGCACTGATGCAAAATCGCTTTTGCCAAAACACATTTGAAGCTATGGTACAAAATGGGAAATTAATTCTGCCTAAGTTAATTGAAGATCATCATCTTCGCCAAATCTTACTATGGTTAAAACTACCCAACACTAAGGTAATGATTACTGAAGTCAATTTTTTATGTACTATTCGACTCTCTCAAATAGCAAAATTTCAATTTATATTCGGGTTGAATCCTCTTCCACGTATTTTAGAACCTGGGCCAAAAAGAGAAAAACGAACTCAAGGCAGTGCCTATGAATGGGATATCGGGTTGGCCACTGTTGCTGCAGTGGAAGAACTACCGAGTGGTAACATTTTTGCCATCGGTCAAAGAAAAGTCACAACTGCTCGTGGACAATCCTCAACTTTATATGGAATCAGAACACCTGAACGAACAAACATAAAAGATTACGAAACATTTGGCACACTCGCTGATCGTCGGAAGGATGAATTCACTGGAAAGCTAATTAGCCTTGATATGAAATGTGACATCATCAGCAGTACTATGCTGCCTGAAGGTACAATATTACTCTCAGATCGCGGTAATAAATTACTACTTCTTGATACCATTTCTCAAAATTCTATCGTACTCAACATTCCCCAAATAAAATCTTTCTGCGACGATGTTCTTGCTCTCACTCACAACACATTTGCTCTACATTCCGATCAAATCTACATCATTACCAAGCGTCATGATCAATGGACTGTCAAATACAAAATCACTGCATCACCTATCTTACATCCTATTATTATCGGACCTGACAACCTTGTTGCATTTTGTTCTATAGAAAAATCAGGATCAAAATTATCAATAATGAATCATCACACTGGCATTACAATTTATAGCCAGCATTTTAACACTCAATTGATTAAACCACTCCGTTTTCTCAACAAAAAAGAAATTCTAGTCTGCAATGGTGAATCCACCCACAAAAAAGTCGTTGGCTTGGGACCTTTTCAAAAATCGATCACTCAAAACTCATTATCTATTATCAATATCGAAACCTGCGAAATCACTATTCTCAATAGAGATTTTTCGATCACCCCTGATACTATTAGCAATGTATTCTCAGTTCAATCAACTGGCGAAGAAATATTAATTACCACTCTAGGCACACAAAATGACAGAACATTAATTCCAACCAGTCGCTATTTATGCGATTCGTCCGTTGTTAAACAACCTATCATGTGTTGTCAAAATGATATCGTTACACTCAAAAAAAATGACAGCCAAAATACCACACTGGAAATGCAACGTAATAAATTTCACATTCTTGATTTGCAGCTTCAACATGAACATCCAGAAAACTTCGACATTACCATCCTCACAGAAGGCGAAATTATTGTAAAAATAACAGCACCAGAGCCCATCGAACGATCCTCTCTCGACATCGACCTCAGCAGCAACAAAGCTTGGTACGAAAATGTCTGCGCTAGCAAACCAACAGGCACTACGTTATTTGATCTACTCAGCGCCTTCTTCGAAAAAACAGAAATTCAAGACAAAATTGAACGCAACACCCAATCAGTCACCTGTGATGACAATGTCATCTTGATCAAAGGCCTCTCCGAAAAAGAAGCCCACACTCTACGCCGCACCCTCAAATCTTTCTGGCAACACCCCCTCTCCCCCACTGCCAGCCCCACTCTCTACCGACCCCGCTCTCCTGACCAGACTCGTCCTCAAGGTGACAGCAATAGTGATGCCTTATTAACATCTAAGAGCAATCTCACTCTCAAACTTGAGTAAGTAATAGATGAAACGTAGGCTCGCTCGTAATTAGTCATCCAGAAAATTTATTGAATTATTTCTTTTGGTAGGCTGATCTCTGCTGTGCTTGTTGCTGCGCTCTTTGCTGAGCCGCCTGCTGTTGCGCTCTTTGCTGAGCTGCTAGTTGCTGTGCTCGTTGTTGGGCCTGCTGTTGCGCCCTTTGCTGAGCTGCCTGCTGCTGTGTGCGCTGTTGAGCTTGCTGTTGGTTTCGTTGCTGAGATTGTTGTTGAGTTCTCTGAGTTATCAATTGCTGACCAGATTGCGCTGGTCGTTGTTGATTAGGTTGCTTCGGTCGAAACTGCGATGAAAGCAAAACACGTTGCTGTTGAGCTCTCTGCAATTGTTGTGATTTCTGTGTTCGTTGTTGGCCGGGAAATTTTTTTCACGAGGAAAGTCCCCTTTTATCATCATAAGCGGCTCGTGCAATCATTTAAAACTTTATCATATAACATTTTCCCCCTATTTTGAATGCATATTTCAACAAAAATTAAATAACCACTCATCTGCCCAAGCTTATTTCAACAAAAAATAATTTTGATAACCTCAAATTACAGAGGTTTGAGCTATTTCTCTACTGACTTTACGAGTTCATCAATAGCGGATATCTTACAAGCCTTTGAGACACTTGCCATATTTGCGTCATACAATCAATGCAACAATGTAAATATTCTTCAGACTTTTTGGCATTCTTAACCCGTCATCATTGGAGGTCAAAAAATGTTTGCTAAGATAGCTACAAAATGCACAGCTAAATTCAGTGATGTCATTCAAGCCATTGAAAACAGGGATGATACTAAGCTTAAACAGTTCAAGGAAGCGGGTATACTATCCAGCAAGGTTGACCCTAATGGGCATTCTGTACTGCTACACTATCTCACTCGATTATCCGACCCGTCGATAGACAGTGCGGAAGTGGCACTTTTTAATTCTCACATCGTCTATTTTGCCCAACAATGTCCTGCAGAAATCTGGGAACAATTTAAGTTCTGCGCCCTTCAAGCAACAAAAGCCCAAAATTATGAAACGCTAAAGCGGCTCACTCAATCTTACGGCACTATCAAATCTCATTTACAACAACGTCAGCTTGTTGAATTACAGTCACTCTACAGGGATATTTTTAGTCTAATAGTCCAACGCAAACCTGGTGATGATGATATCAATGAATTGTTAGCCGATGAAGAAGTTGACTTAGCGCAACGTTCTAAACTCGAATCAACTCAGGTAATTGACTCCCTACTCGAATGGAGTCACAGCAATGCTTTCCCCTGGGCATTGGAACAAAATAGTAAAGCTTTGTATTTATCATTAGAATGCGGACAAAGAAAAATTTTTATTAGCATGAACATTTTTGAGTATTGCTATAATCACTTTTTAGACCATCAACGGCAAGCAATTGTTTCATTATACCAAAAACTCTATCTCACGTCCGCCTCAATGGATTATTGTGCTTTACTTACATGGTTAAATCAATATGAAACCTTAGTTGATCCCGAATATTTTCAAATTCTTTTGAAATCGGCTCTAATTAAGACGAGTGGATGTAATACAGCTCAAATCCAAATGTTAATTTCCAAAATTAATCAACTCGACATTGGACTATTACTAGATGTACTCGTAAAAACGATTAATGATATCCGACGTGATATAGATCATAAGAATGGTTGTCACGTCGATATTACACCCAAAATAATGAACCATCCTGAATTAATAAGCCATGAAGTAGCCTCTATAGAATTCTTACTACAATCAGCACGAAAAAATCGGGTTTTCTCAGGTGTATTGCAATCTACAATTGAAACTTTGAAAAAAACAAAGGGTGTTGAGAAATTAGAAGAAAATATGAAGCTACTACTCGTTGCACTATCGCTCCATTATACCAGACCAACCACCTTAGCAGCAGTAACCACCACTAATATTCAAGGTTGCTTATTAATTGAATTAACCAATCTTGATTTAACAGATGATGAAGGATCACTGTTGATCCAGCAATTTGGTCAATATTCTCATCTATTTGCCCCTCCACCATCGCAAGTAACTAAAAGCCACATAGCAAAATCAGATTCTCAGACAACTCATGGATCTGATGTCACATGGCGATCAACATCACAAATAAGATTTCTTCTGTCTCTTTCAAATAATTCTTTAGGTTACCGCTTTGCTAGTAAATTAAGTGAATGCTTTAATGGTGGGCATCTCTCTTTAGCTGTACTAGATCTTTCGAATAATCCAAAGCTAGGTGGGGGAACATTTTATTCGAGTTCTGGTGTACAAGTACTCGCAAAGTCTTTAGAAAAAAATAGTACGCTTCAAAAACTGACATTATCTGAGTGCGGACTGAATGATAAAGATTTTAAAACGCTTGTTAGCATGCTCACCGTCAATTCACATGTTATCGAGCTCGATCTTTCACGCAATCGCACTATTACTACAAAAGAAATAAATTCGAAATTACCGAACCTTTATAAAGATCGGTACAAGCACCATAAGCCCGCTGTAAGGCTACTCCTTGAGTTTAGCGTGGAAGAACTAAATGCCATACTGAAAGTCCTTGGACCTATAACGCTATCTCAAAAAGAAATTTTTAGGCGGGTATTTAAGCGGCACCTAATGCAATTAAAGAATACCACCTTCGGGATCCAAACGAAATTTGAGGATCCGCACTCAGGAAACCTATCCTTCTTAACGTTTGCAAAGCACGCTCTTCACGGGATAGCGGCAATTGCCACCATTACGGGCACAGTAGGGACGTTTGTAGTATGGCCGTTTGCATCGATTGCACTAGTTCATGCGCTACAAGAGAGTGCTCACTATTTAGCCGAGGGTTTTGAAAAGTTTGCTCTTGCACCTCAAGCACTTGAAACAATTGCTGAACTTTACGAACTATATGGAGAAACAAAAGAAATACTTGCGGAATATTGCCATGAGTACGGAATAATGAATGGAATACCTAAGGCAATAATAGATCTCTATTTACATATTAGACGACTTTATACGCCAGAAAATCAAAAAGAAATTCGATTATTGTCACAGAAATTGAAAGTACTTTCAATTGTACTGTCTGTTAATAGAACGGCGGCAAACTTTGCTCATGATTTTTCGGATACTTTTAGCAAACTCTCCGATCCTTTGGAGGTGATTCTTTTAGCAAACTTTCTTGATCAATGTTTTAGCTCGTTTTCACTAGACCCTAATACCGACACTAATTGTTCGACTTTCACTGACGACTTTTCACATTGGTTAATAGCTAAAGAACCCGATTGCCATGAAGTTTTGAAAATAAAAAAAGAAGAAATTTCACCAATTGTTATTTTCACTGGATCTACTACAGAAAACCAAGTAGCAAATAATTTTTCAATTAGCCCTACAATGCTTCAGGAACGATCAAAAGCAATACTACCCTATAAAGAAGTTTTCTGTGATCGCTCACTTGAAGAACAGGTTGAAACTGAATGGGCCATTAACATTATTCGTCGACGAGGATTTCAATGTTATGGTACAAATAATTGTATATTAAGATTCGATCTCGAATTCAAAAAATCAGGAGAAACAACAAAAGAATCTAAAGAATGGACAAAAACAGAAGGGGAACGTTTTGGCTATCGCCCTATTGGAAAAGAATTTCTTAGGAAAATAAAGGACGCCTTTGACACATATCAAAATGCCACTAGCTTTTCTGCAGAGCCTGTGAATAACAAACTGACTTTTAATAAAAAACAAAATGACAATATTCTAATAATGCTTCAGGAAGAGGTATACATAAGGCATACCGTTGATCCGAACGGTGATTGTGGTTATACAGCCTTTGGCATTGACCGCAAACAGGCATATCAGTTTTTATACGATCATATCGATGCGATACGTGATATTATTAAGACTGTGGTTGAAGAAACTCTTTTGACGAATGAAGCTTTTGTCCTCTCTTTGGAGGGTTACGAAGGTGCAAAAATGGTTTCTGAAAATTATTATTCTGCTCTTCGTCGACAAGAGACTAATTTGCAACAGTACGAGGATGCCCTTAAACAGCAGGCCGACGATCTAAACCTAATCAGCGCTTATATTGATTATGATGTAAAGGATAAAAAAATTGACGGTGGGTGGTGCCATCCCCTAATTTTGTATGCATTAGCACATATACGTGGTGTCCATTTACGCCTTTATGAAATAGGGGGTGATGGAAAAATGATTCCCCATAGACACCACCCGGAATATTCTCCTCCGAATGCAACGGATAGCGCACAATTATTGTTTATCAATCGTAATCACTTTGAAAGAGTGGAGTTAAGGCCTGGAGTACCTGAAAAGCTAGCGTCTTCGCCAAATGGGGAACAAAGTGACCCAGAGATTTTAAAGAAGAGCCAAAAAGCTCACCCAAGAACTTTTAGTTCCCATAGTAGGGTTCGGGATTACTTATAGAATTCCCATAGCTACACAATGCTATTTAAAGATACATAAAATATTGTCTGAGATCCCATCTGGCTATCAATCGAAAAAAGAACAAATAAAAGAGATGAAAGACGATACAAAAGCTCTTAAAGTAAACACAGAAATTAACACCGGTGATATTACAAAGATAAAAGAGGAGGTTAAGGAACATTCCTCGAAGCATAAGCAATTGGAGGCAGAGAATGCACTTAAGGATCAGAAAATCGAGGCTCAGGTAAAAAGTATAGAGGCCGTTGAGTCTGAGAATAAACAACTCAAGCTAGACGTTAAGGAACTTGAAAAAAAATATAACAATCTCTCCGCTAGAGTCGACGCTTTGCTTGGTCACCAGGAACAAGCTGTTGCAGGAGCTGACAACGCCGCACAAAATGCCGAGAGGTTAGCCCAGCGTGCCGCAGGACAAGAGGTACTAGGGCAAAAACGGGGGGACCAAGGAGACCTCGACAATCAACATGAGCCAGTTCAAGATAATGGAGAGGTACCTCCTGCACCCGATGTAAATGCTCAAGAAGACCAAGCAGGTGGGAAAGAAGCTGATCCAGCCAGAGCCCGTGACTGCTAATCCGCATTCTATAGATCAAAATGAAGGTGGTCATTCCCCATCCCTTATAAAATGATTCTAATATAGAAGTTTTCTTATAAGCACTAATTGAGAGGAGCGCTATTAGCATTAGATTTTTAGCTTTGTATCGTATTCAGCAGACTCGCCCACTGAAGCTTTAATTGTACCAAGCTCATTAGTGGGTGTTTGTTTCAATTTGGGTTTATCTTGATAATTTATATTGAAAGTCGTGAATTGAGAAAAATTAGTTTTAATATTCAATCTATCATCAGGGGGATTACAAGCCTTTTTTAAGTAGGACTGTTGTATAAAATCGGTAATTAACCAACCCATAGCAGCTGCGAAATAAACACTAAACCCAAGTATACCTGCCGCCATTGCAGTATTGATAGGTAATAAAGCAAACAAAAATTCTGTTGCCTGCACCATAATGCCGACACCAAGTGCAGAGCCTAATCCACTAATCGCTAAAAGGAGCCCAAATACAGCGCAAATTATGCAGAGCAACTGAATAATAAAATAAATCCAAGACTCACCACCTTCCCCAACAAACGCCGCGCTTTCTACCGTTGATTTTGCTTCAATAGGATCTTCGGGTGCTGGCGCAAAGCTTGAAGTAGTGACTGCTGGCAGTGAAGAAACTATCTGTTCTGGAGCAACATTTTTTCGTGCGGGTTGAGTGATTTTTTCTATACGTTTATCTTGCTGTTTTTTAATGCCAACAAGAATAGCGGTATGTTTATCGTAGGATTTATAATGTAGATACAATGCCCCAATCTCATGACCATTAAAGTTATCTCCATGATGATCAAGAATATGGCACCCAAAGTGTGGGTGAATACAGCTCAACTCATATAATTGTTCTGTAGATAGGCGCTGAGCATTAGAAGATCCTAAGGAAACACGCCTATTGATTTCTGCTGGTAGTGATTCAAGCAAATATTGACAAAGTGGTAGATTGTCTTTATCAGACTCTTCACAGAACATTCTTTTAGACAATTGAATAATATCGCTATTCGTAAACTTAGCGAGACGACCTTTGACTGCTAAAAATCTACGATCATCAGTATTAGTGCATTTTATAACAACGTGAAATAATTGTGCTGATGATAATTTATCCATGAGATGTTTATTATTGAATAAAGAGTCCTGAAGATATACTCTATCATAATCAAATAATTCTATCGCTTGGGCGGCTGTAAATAGCAAAGATACAGTTGAATTCTGTAAAATATATCTGCCTAAACGAGATGTTTTGTTTGATTTAGCTAATCGCATCAGCAATGAATT
>CAVRXV010000014.1:0-12507 GCA_963725255.1 uncultured Gammaproteobacteria bacterium
CGCGTGTGGTCTCTGCCTCTCCAGCGTTCGCTGCGCGCGTCGAAGCAGCGATCCACGACGTCCTCTGCCGCAAACGCGGGCCGCGATTGATCGGCGCGGATGTGATCGAGATGCGTACCGCAATCGCCAAGGAGAAGGGCGACGCCGATCCGTGGGATTTCAAATACGCCGCCGGCGGTCTGGTCGACATTGAATTCATCGCCCAATATATATCATTAGCAGTAACCTCTTTTTTCTTGGATCTGATCGCTCAAATTGCTTTAGCCCCACTTTCATCGACACGAGCAGTTTATAATTATTTTAGTTCTGTTAGTACATTGATTGCTTTTATTTTCGCGCTACATATTCTAGCCATTGCAGCCATGATATGGGCAATTGCATTACCATTCGTGATTACCGGCGTCGTCGCGCTATTTCCTTCCGTGTTGGGGGCAATCACTGTTGTTACTCACATTCCTCTTATTGCGTCTATCTTAACTGCGTACAGCGGAACATTTTTAGGCCTAAGCGCCTCGATTGGTACTTTCTTTGTACCTTACATCACTGCACTGGCTGGATTGTTCGGTCTCACACTGTCGTCTGCTGGACTTGTCTCCATCGCTGGGGCGGCTACCATAGGATTTTTTGCTGCGTTAATTGCAGTACCCTCGTGCTATATCGCGGACACGCTGAGTGATCGATGGGCAGCTTGGCATGATAGAGGGCTAATAGCTGCATTAATTTTTGGTTCGAAATCTACAACAACCCGATTCTCTAGACATTATTCAGAAACTGGACATGTTGAATTATCTGAGACTCCTGACCCTAGAACTCAAACATGGCAACCAATTCCTGATCCTTCGCCAGGCGCAGATAAAGTTGTCCAGAAGAAACAGCGTGGATTTGGAACAGCAAATACTGCTCATAGCGCAGCCTCAACAACGTGGCAAAGATTCGAAACTGGAGATCCAGCGATGGATACGGCGTTTAATGATTTTGTAACGAAAAATAGACAAGCTCGCACAGCGCCAATGGGCCAGAGGGTCGAATTAGTCGATGATGACACAGCAGAAGTTTACGATTTTTAACTAACCTGGGGATTCTGTATTATTTAACTTAGCACTAGTTTGGTAATGCAACACCCAGGCTAATCACTCACGTTGATTTGATCGTGAGACGAAATTAGCACCGCAATCAATTCATCACCAGAATAAATCAGCGGCACTCGATCTCGGCGCCACGGCAAAACACTCCATTCTTGAAATAATTTTTTCAATTCATGTCTGCCTTCACGTCCTGGAAGTTTTATCACTTCACCGCCTTGTCTAAAACAAATCACTACTGGCCCTTCAATAGACGATAATGATTGGCCTCTCATTCGGTCATCATTTAATTCAATCACACCTAAATCAGCAGACAATTTTAATGGCGCCTGCCTATCCCAAACGATTTCTACACTAGAATCAAATTCCGACAGTGGCGCCATCGCAAATAAATACCCTTTAAATCGCCGCACTTCTGTACCAGGCCATTGCACACAAGGAATTTTATCATCCGCCGCATGCACCCCTTCACGCAATAAAGATTCTAAATGCACCGTTGAAGGCAAAGGTAATTTTTGCTTTTCAATCCAAAAACGCAACACATTTTTTTGTCGTTGAATAGATAGGTTCAATAATTTTTCAATATTTATAGCGTGCTTTTTGTTATCAATCAAAACATCTAAATCTTCGCGCGCTAATTCATCAAGCATATCACTCGCACTCGCACAATGTTCCGCACTTCGTGATAATGTTTTTTCAATACTGGGCCAGCGATCAGCTAACAAAGGAAAAGTCGTTTGACGCAGAAAATTACGATCAAAATGGATATTTTCATTGCTAGGATCTTCAATCCATTTCAAATGAAAATGATGAGCGTAATTTACAATCGTCGCACGAGAAATTTCTAGAAAAGGCCTGAATAAAATCCCTTGATGAAAATCGGCTTTCAGGGGCATCGCAGCTAATCCTTTGACACCAGCCCCTCGAATTAATTGTAAAAATATTGTTTCCGCTTGATCGTTTTGATTGTGCGCAGTGATTAACACATCACCTGCCTGAATTATCTCTGAAAATGCAGTATATCTCGCTTCTCGAGCAGCAGCCTCAGGGCTTTGCCCTTTTGCTGGTTTTGCGTTGACGTGTTTAATTTCTAGAGAAACATCAAGAATTTGAGCTTGTTGAATACAATGCTCACGCCATGCATCTGCTTGTGTCTGTAATCCATGATGAATATGAATTGCGCTAATGTCATGTGAAACATTTTTATGTTGAGCTAAAGCATGCAGTAACACATGCGAATCAACTCCGCCACTATACGCCACCCAGATTTTTTTTTGCTCTTCACATTTTGCAAAGAATTTTTTAATGACACCATCAACAATCTTTACAACATCGTTCATACTATTTTCCGGAACGACCCACTGCCATTAATCGTTGATAACGCTGCTCAACTAATTTTTCAATAGACATCGATTGCAGTTGTTTTAATTGACGCGCTAATACAGTTTTAAGTGTTTCAGACATGGCATCCATGTCACGGTGTGCACCACCGAGTGGCTCAGGCACAATTTCGTCGATGAGTCCGAGTTTGAATAATCGATCCGGTGTTACTCCCATCGCTTCAGCGGCTTCATCGGCTTTATCAGCGCTCTTCCATAAAATTGAAGCACACCCTTCAGGTGAAATAACCGCGTAAATACTGTACTGCAACATAATAACTCGATCGCCCACACCAATTGCCAAAGCACCACCCGAACTACCTTCTCCAATCACCGTACAAATAATAGGCGTTCGTAATGAAGACATTTCAAATAAATTTCGTGCAATCGCTTCACTTTGATTTCGTTCTTCTGCATCGATACCAGGATAAGCACCCGGTGTATCAATAAAAGTAAAAATGGGCAATTGAAATCGCTCTGCTAATTGCATTAAACGTAACGCTTTTCGAAAATCTTCAGGTCTAGGCATTCCAAAATTTCGTTGTACTTTTTCTTTGGTTGTACGACCTTTTTGTTGGCCTATAATCATGACTGGTTGATCATTAAATCGCGCAATGCCGCCAACAATCACCGCACCATTAGAAAAATGGCGATCGCCGTGAAGTTCGTCAAAATCGGTAAAAATGCGTTCGATATAATCGAGCGTATAGGGTCTTAATGGATGTCGAGCCATTTTAACCACTTGCTGAGAAGTCAGTGAGCTAAAAATCGATTTTGTAAGATCGCGACTTTTAGCATCGAGCTTATCAATTTCTTCGATTAAGTTGAGCTCAGTATCGGTACCTACTCGACGTAATTCGTCAATTTTGGCTTCGAGCTCTGCAATAGGCTTTTCAAAATCAAGATGTGTCATATTCATGGGATTACCTTAGTTGAATCTACGGCCATTCTACCAATAAAGGGGTCAAGTCTCAAATTGACGAATTAGGGTAAAGAGTGGCACGCTCTTCACCCTAATTCGTCAATTTGAGACTTGACCCCTTCCTCTTCACACCCAGATGGCCACAACCCCCATAGATCCAATGCCCATGATCAGAGCTACAAGCTCTGCAAAACGGTCTAGGAGAGGTTTTGGATGAAAGTGGTTGTCGATCACATTGAGGGTCCCAATGTAGAGGAAAGATCCGGCAGCAAAGGCATTGAATACAGCCTCAGCAAGAGTGCCCGTCCCGCTCTGTAAAAAACTACTGACTAAAGCTGCTAAAATAACGCCTACAGGCGACATTAAGGAAAACCCAATCAACATCATCGTCGCTCTAACATACGAAGAATAACCTCTTACAATCGTCACACCCAATGCAAAAGCGGCTGTACTTTTATGAGCCATAATCGCGATAAAAATCACTAAAGCGTTATTAAACAAACTGTTGATTCCCAATGCCGCACCTTCGATTAGTGAATGCAACGATAACATCACCAACAGTAATAAAGCGGTTAAACGATGTGCGTGCATCCGATCTGCATGAGAATTCACCACACGTTCGATGAGCAGTAAAAATAAAAAACCCACCACACAAAACAAAATAGCGTACGGATACGAAGCTAAATTTTGCGCTTTAAATGAAAGTTGCGCGGCCGGTAACATGTGAAATAATGCAGCGCCCAAAAAAACACCCGCGGCAACTGCTTCAAATAAACAGAGGGCGCGAGGATGACGATCCCCCACCAACAATGGAATAATGCCTGCAATAATTGCAGCGAAAAAAAGTGCAACTGCACAAATAATTTTAAACGTCAATAATTCCATACTTTATCCAGGAGTTCCCGCTAAAGCGGGTAACTCTTTCCTGTTAATTGATGATAATTTTTTTACAAAGTCCAAAATCACCATTCAAAGGGCGTTGCTCCCCAACTTTATTTACACTTAAGATTAACCTAATCAGAAATTAATCCCAATTCTTTGACCGTATCTCTCTCACTACGTAATTCGTTAAGCGTTGCTAACAATTTTGTTTGAGCAAAATCATTATGCTGAATGCCATCGATCACTTCTAATTTTCCACCCACCGTTCGGCATGGGAAAGAATAAATTAATCCCTCTTCAACATCATAATGCCCCTGAGAAGCTAGCGCCATAGAAAATGATTCATTGGAAGGTGTGTCATGTACTAAATTGAATACGCTATCAATAATTCCGTTCGAAGCCGAAGCAGCAGAAGAAGCACCTCGTGCTTCAATCACAGCAGCGCCTCGTTTTTGAACTGTGCTGATAAAATCATTTTTCAACCAATTTTCATCGGAGATGACTTCATTCACCGATTTTCCATTAATATAGGCGTGATAAAAATCAGGATATTGAGTTGCAGAATGATTTCCCCAGATATTCATTTTTGTGACAGCCGTGATAGGTACATTGGCTTTAATTGCAAGTTGAGCACGCGCACGATTTTCATCGAGCATGGTCATCGCATAAAATCGATCTCGAGGAACATCAGGCGCATTGTGCATGGCAATTAAACAATTCGTATTACAAGGATTTCCTACCACTAATATTCGTACATCATCTGCAGCATTATTATTAATCGCTTGACCTTGTCCTGTAAAAATTTTGCCGTTTATTCCTAGCAAATCACCGCGCTCCATACCCGCTTTGCGAGGTACAGCGCCGACTAAAATTGCCCAATTGACATCGCGCATTCCTTCGTTTAAATCGGTGGTACAAACAACATTTTTCAAAAGAGGAAATGCACAATCTTCCAATTCCATCACAATACCACGTAACGCAGCTATTGATGCCGGCAATTCAATTAAATGCAAATCGACTGTGGTGTCTTGACCAAACATATCGCCATTTGCAATTCTGAATAACAACGCATAACAAATTTGACCACCAGCACCTGTGATCGCTACTCGTACATGTTTCATAATTTCCCCTTAAGAATATGAAGATATTTTAACAAACTCTCTAAATCGCCGGTTGCAAAAAAGCCCGGATTGACCATATCTTCCTTGGTGTTGTAACGTAATGCAAGTCCCTGCAAATCTACAACTGCCCCACCCGCTTCCGTAAGTATACATTGCCCTGCGGCAGTATCCCACTCACTGGTTGGGCCCAGACGAGGATACAAATCAGCTTTTTGCTCTGCAATTGCGCAAAATTTTAAGGAACTACCCATTGTCAGCACCGAATAATCACCAATCTGGCTCATTAGCTCTGCCATTCGTTCAGAGTTATGACGCCGACTGGCTGCGAGAGTTAGCGGATGATTCGGGAACCACTTTCGCGTCTTCAACGATTTCAAAACGCCTTTTGCATCACAAACAAAAGCACCCGATCCAACACTCGCATAATACGCTGACTGACGACAAGGAGAAACGATCACGCCTAAAATCGGTTCATGATTTTGAATCAATGCAATGTTCACAGAAAATTCATCGGTGTGAGCAATAAACTCTTTGGTTCCATCCAACGGATCCACTAGCCAAAAAAGTGGCCAGCTTTTTCGTTCCTGCAACGAAGGACAAAATCCTTCCTCAGAAATAAGTGGAATATCTGGGGTTAATGTGGATAAACCTTCCTCGATAACCTCGTGAGCCAAAATATCTGCTTGTGTAATGGGTGATGCGTCACTCTTCGTTTGAATATCATACGATTCTTGCTGATAAATTTTTAAAATGGCATCACCCGCAGAAAATGCAATTTGAATCACTTGAGGTAACAATGTATCGTAATTAAAACTCATTGTGATTCAGGTGTCTTCGGTTTTTCGACTGGTTTTAAATATTGTTTTTCGTAATCTTCAGATTGTTTTTGAATCGCGTCAAAAACACCGCCCATTGTTGAAGCAGAACTTCCCATTGCTTTCGCTTGTTCTCCAGCACGCTGAGAAATGTTTCCGTAACCTACCGTTTTAGGGGCTAGAACATTCGTATTTTTTATTTGCGCACCTCGTTTTATAAATGCTAATCGCTTTGTTACGAGCGTAGCAATTTGAGAATCAATCATATCCATATTAGCTTGAATACAATCCAAATCGTTGCACTGCTTCGCTAACCAATCATATCCTTCAGCAACACTCGAAGTTTGTGCAGAAGCGAACATTGGAAATAGAAATAATAGAATGAGAAAATAACGCATCAGAGACTCCTTTCAATGATTAAGTAACAATAAATCCCACACTCCATGCCCCAACTTTTGCCCGCGCCGTTCAAATTTTGTGACCGGCCGACTGTCAGGTCGAGGGATAAATTGACCAACTCCCCCCTCATTATCAAGCTGATGACAGTTTGATGCAACCTGCATCATGTGCTCGGCATAATTTTCCCAATCTGTAGCCATGTGAAAGTAACCACCTCTTACCAACTTACTGGCCACACAATTTACAAAATCAGGCTGAACTAAACGACGTTTGTGATGGCGTAATTTGGGCCAAGGATCTGGAAAAAACAACAAAACCCCAGCCAAGGATGCTGAAGGTATGTGTTTCTCCAACACCTCTTTTGCATCAAACATCATTATACGTACATTACTGACGCCGTGTTCAGCCAAATCAGCTAATAACGCTCCTACGCCTGGTTTGTGGACCTCAATACCGAGATAATTATTCTGAGGATTTTGCTTTGCCAGCGTCAGCAATGACTGCCCCATTCCAAACCCAATTTCAACAACCACGGGGGCCTCTCGTCCAAATAGGGCCGCAAAATCAAGCTCTCCCAGCGGAACATCGACTCCATATCTCGGCCAAAGAGATTCCAAAGCCTGCTTTTGACGAGGCGTCATTCGCCCTTCGCGACGCACAAAGCTACGAATAGTTCGAAGAGTGGTTTTATCAGGCTGTTGCTCAATCACGGTACTGGCTCTCAAGTTTGTTAGACGTAAACACCATTCAAAGTCTATAATGTTAGAAGAGGATAATGGTCAAGCGGGTGTAATTCAATGGTTATCACATGGGTTCGATTCCCATCATCCGCTCCAATGTAGCGAAAAGAAGGATCTTATTTATGAAAGCAGTGCTTAAATTAGTTGTAGGATTAATGAGCTTATTGCTCTTAGTTGCCATCACAGTAGCGGTTTTATTTTCAACGATGGTTAATAGCAATATGATGAAAAACCAAATTAGTCAGTATGTTAAAACTTCCACGGGTCGTGATCTGCTTATCAAAGGTTCGCTACACGCATCATTCTGGCCAAGATTGGGAATTACTGTTGATGATGTCAGCTTGAGTAATCCAGCTG
Organism: uncultured Gammaproteobacteria bacterium; assembly: GCA_963725255.1. Classification (GTDB taxonomy): domain Bacteria; phylum Pseudomonadota; class Gammaproteobacteria; order JAIEPX01; family JAIEPX01; genus JAIEPX01. Next base: position 7,698 of record CAVRXV010000014.1, read on the forward strand.
GATTTAAAGATGACACTTTTCTTTTTGCACACAAATTAACGATATCAGCAGAACTTGCTCCATTGTTACATCGACAACTTGCTGTCAATCGCGCGTCATTGAGCGATGCCATCATTAATTTGCAAAAAAATGCTCAAGGCCAAACCAATTGGAATTTTAGTAGTGATGAAGAAAAGAAATCTGGCTCAACAGAAAAATTGAATACACAAGAATCCATGCAATTTAATATTGCCGCATTATCACTGAGCCATACCACTATTAATTATTCAGATGCCAAAACTCAGCAACATTATTCTCTTGAGAACGTTAATATCACTGCTGATAATTTATCATCCAGTCATTCTTTCCCTTTAAACGGAAGTTTTACTTTTATCAGTGATACAAAGTCCAAAACCACAGTTAACGTAAAAACTGTTGCTAATTATGAATCAACCAATTCAAAATTATCTCTTAAAAATAGTGATATACGCTTAAAACCTGAAAAGTCACCTGAAATCGCAATAAAGGGTAATATTCAAGCTGATCTGAACTCATCTGTAATAAATTTTTTACCACTCAATATGGAAATGGGTGATCTAAAAATTCAAGGTGATTTATCAGGCAATTATAGTTCAAATAATTTTGGTTTTTACGGACACATTGCGAGTAATTCTTTTAATTTAAAACGCTTGTTGGCTTCATCGAACAAATCATTCCAATTAGGTAATTCAAATTCACTCTCTAATGTCTCGTTTACAGCCGATCTGCAAATAAACTCTCAAAAAGTAACATTAAAAGCAATTCATGGTAATGTTGATGGTCACTCTCTAAGCGGTCAATTAGATTATTCTACATCACCTTCACATCTTGGATTCACTTTAACTTCAGATCAACTCGTTCTTGAAAATTATTTACCCGGGGGTAGCTCGTCAAAATCTGACGAAAATAATGCTGCGGAAAAAAATTCTTCAGGCTCACTCGTGATCGACGGCACCATTGAACTGGGACACCTAACTTATGATGTCTATCAGTTTTCACATCTGAAAACAAATCTGAAATACGCATCGAAAAGACTCGACTTGCAGAATTTTTCGGCAGGTATTTTTGGTGGAAGTACAAACGGTTTAATTAGCATTAATTTTGCTGGCAGTGCGCCTTCATTTACTATTAGACAAAGAATGTCTGGAGTTTCTGCAGAACAAATGCTACGAACATTGACAGGTTCTTCTAAACTCAATGGTATTGCAACCCTAAATGTTGATATAAATGCTTCCGGAAAATCAAGCAGTGCAATAAAACAATCACTCTCAGGCGCTATTACATTTAATATCAGTAATGGTGCAGTTTACGGAACTGATATTGATTATAAAGTTGAACAAGCGATATCAAAAATCTCTAAACAGAATAACCAAACTTCCGATCGAGGTAACACACCGTTCACGCATCTCACAGGCACCGCTTCTTTTAGTCAAGGCAATTGCTCTAACCCAGACTTAGAACTTTTGACACCTACTTTAAAAATACAAGCGAAAGGTAACTACAATTTGCTCAGCTCTAATATCAATTACAAACTTACCTGTCGTTTATTGCAACCACACCCCATCAACACTGAAATTAGCGGGACGAAAATTGACGCCGATTTGTCGAACTATGATATCCCTACAACAGTAGGATGTACTCTACAAAGTCCTTGTGTATCGGTAGATCTTGGTGGTGTTCTGAAGATATTGGCAGTAGAAGGTGCAAAAGCCGTTGCAAAAACAGCCGTTAAAAAAGAACTTCTAAAACATGTCGATGAAAATCTCGGCAACGTCATTAACAAACTTTTAGAACCGTAAAACATGGATAACACAATTAACTCATTACAATTTCAGAATCGCGTATTAAAGTGGTTCGATCAAGAAGGTCGAAAAGATTTACCGTGGCAACAAAATATTACACCCTACCGGGTATGGGTGTCTGAAATTATGTTGCAACAAACGCAAGTTAATACTGTAATTCCTTACTTTAATCGTTTTATGCAAAAATTTCCGCAAGTCCATGATTTAGCCAAAGCAAAATTAGATGAAGTACTTCATTTGTGGACAGGTCTCGGTTACTACGCTCGCGCGAGAAATTTGCATAAAACGGCCAATTTAGTTGTAGATCAATTTAATGGCGAATTTCCAAAAAATGTTGAAGACCTTTCACAATTGTCTGGCATTGGACGATCTACCGCAGGCGCAATATTGAGCATTTCTCACGATATTTATGCTCCGATATTAGATGGAAATGTAAAACGAGTTTTGAGCCGCGTTTTTGCCGTTCCGGGTTGGCCTGGTGATTTATCCGTTGCAAAAAAACTCTGGGATATTGCTGAACATTACACTCCTCAAAAACGCTGTCGTGATTACACCCAAGCGATGATGGATTTAGGCGCTCTGCTTTGCACTCGAACAAAACCTTCTTGCTCAATTTGCCCACTGCAAAATTTCTGCCAAGCGTTTGCTGCAAAAAATCCTCAAGGTTATCCTGGAAAAAAACCGCGTAAAACACTCCCTGTTCGAGTCAAACAATTTTTAATTATCATACACAATAATAAAGTTCTATTAGAAAATAGACCTCAAAGCGGAATTTGGGGTGGTTTATGGAGCCTACCGGAATGCGAACAAAACACTCAAGCTAAAGAACATTGTGAACGACTATACTCTTGCAAAATTAAATCTATTAAAACATTACCCGTTACTCGACATACTTTTAGCCACTTTCACCTTGATATCAATCCCGTTATACTAAACGTTCAACGGTGGCCAACTCAAATCAAGGAGAACGACCCCTACTGCTGGATAGATGCAAACGGACCTATTGAATTAGGACTCGCAGCACCCGTTAAACAGTTATTGCAAAAACTTACCGAAACTTTTTCATCACCTTAAGGACACCACTATGACCCGCAAAATATTTTGTCTGAAATTGCAAAAAGAAGCTCACGGCCTCACTCACCCTCCCTACCCTGGAGAAATCGGCCAAGAAATCTACGACCACATCAGCGCCGAAGCTTGGCAACTTTGGTTAAATCATCAAACCATGCTAATCAACGAAAATCGCCTCGTCCTCACCGACGCATCAGCTAAAGAATTTTTAAAAAGTGAAATGGTGAAATTTTTATTCAAAGGCGGGTCCGAAAAACCAGCGGGCTATGTGCCTCCGGAAAAATAAAAGAGAGGGTAACAAGCTGATTTTTCTGGCATTTCCTCCTGGCTTATGCTACAATACAATGAATTTCTTAGTCTCCACCAGCGAGGAAAAAATGCAAGCTCAACAACAAGTTATACCACAAGACGACGCAAGCTTATTGGTTAATAATATGGCTGCCATTTCCAGAGAATTGGAGCAAAAGTATCGCCAATTTCTCACTCGTTCATTAAGTGAAGAAGCTCTCAAGGCTGAGATAAAAAGAATCTTGGACGGTAACTGGGACACAACTCCTATGGAACGCATTCTTGAAGAGCTTGAATTACGATATGAATTTAGGGAGCAACTTTCCAGAATGCTCACTGATAGCGATCCTGTAAAATTAAACACAAATCAGCTAGTATTAGATGCCAATCATCGCATCAATATCGGTGAATCTATTAGAAAATACTATCTTACTCAATTAAATCAAGACCACCCAAATATAAGAGATTGGTATTGTGCCATATTATGGGTTCACAGAGTTTCTTGGTGAACATTACAAAGTCCTTTCAAAAATGTTTTCGTGATGAAAGGGATAAAATCAGAAGTTAGTATGGTCTTTTCGATATCTCTCATGTATGGAAATCTCGCATATGCTCAAAAAATATGGGAGATTTGCGACAGCCTCGGCCAAAGAGAAGAGCTGATTTCTGATAATAACTATTATGCCGTTGCAATAGCAAGACTACATCAAAACCAGAAATCAAACAATTTATTCAGCAATGTATTACCGATCAGAATTTAACTGATAAAATACCTACTTTACAGACGATGAACTTTTTCCAATTTTTGCTCGATCTAACAATCATGATGGATTACTAGCTTGCTGGAAAAAATCGCGATCAGTTCAAGCTAATCTAGAGCTTCTCATTAAACATAATTGCAAAATTTTCGATAATATTGCTGACAAATTTTCTGTTTGACACAAGAGATGAATTAATTAAATGTCTGATCGAACTCAGTCAATCAAAAGAAATTGTTATTTCCAATGAAGTTTGGAAACGTTATTTTAAAATTGCTGTTATGAAAGCTCCCCTCTCCACTGTCAAACTTCTCTGGGATGCAATCACAGACCCTGAATTACGTATAGAATTACTTAATGATGGTATTTTCATCCCTGATGACTTCCATATACCCATTATGAAATTTCTACTTGAACAAGCCGAATCCTATCCAGAAAATACAATTCAATAGATAATTTAGAATATATGAAGCAATTTGCACATTGCCTTATCAGAACATAACTGCCGTCAAATGAAGGACCTATTCTCACATAGTCCCCTTACTAAGAATATTCAACTCCATTTATGTAATATTTCATTAAGACTCCTCCTCACATTAGGTCATCTAATAAATTAGTCTAGATTCAGTTCTCTTTGACGCAGGAAAACATGCCATTATTACGCTATAATAGTAGTATAAGAACAACAGTTAGAGGTGTAATATGGAATCGACAGGTGAAATGGTAACTAAGCTCTTTGCAGTGCTATCGTATTACCGGAACTATTTACTTGCCAAGATATGTTGCTCAATAAATGTGGTATTCCGCTTCACGAGCTTGCTACCATTCCAATTAATTTACCAAAGCCTTCTGATCCAAAACCATTTCAGCCAA
>CAVRXV010000015.1:0-7963 GCA_963725255.1 uncultured Gammaproteobacteria bacterium
GACGAAGACATCACCTATTCTTTATTATTTAATGACGGCATTATGATAGCACCGCTTTCTTATTTTGGGGTTGATAAAGAGCGTGGTTTTGTGCGTATTACTTGCAGTGGCGGTGAACAAGAGCTTGCCGTATTAATGGATAGATTAGAGAATAGATTGTTCTCAGCCAGAAAAATGAAACAGCAGCAACTTGAAGTAAAATTATATGAAACTCTAAAAGACATTATGGCGATTGACAAGGATTTGTCAACAGCGGAAAAGAAAAAAATTGCTGATATTTTTCAAATGCTGAGTGAAGTTTTAAAACAAACTCATTGGGTCGAACCTAGTGCATTGCAGCTTAAACAAAACAACATGATACTTAAAAAAATATTATCAGATGCCCGTCTTGTTGTTGTGGCTCATTCTCCAGAAAAAATAAACGAGGCTGCCACTAAAATACAAGCGGCTTTTCGTGGTTATAAAGTAAGAAAAAACATCAAAACTGAACGACAAAACATAGAGCTTCAATGGAAAGGATTTATAAACCGTCATTTTAAATCCAAACAAGCGCAATCCACGTTTTTTAATATTCCCCACGCAGAAATTATGCGATTTTTATCTCAACAGAATATGTCAAAAACTGAAACTAGCGAGTCTGATGAAATACCAAAATCCAAGCTATAAGCTCTGCCGTCATCATCATATTAGGATCAAGCAATTTATGCTGATGCTCTGCTTCGTTCTAACTGCTGCTGAATCTTTTTGTCAAAACCTGTTGTATAGGTCTGGCAAAATTTATTATTCACATCACTTACATGCGCCATCATCGTAGACTCAGATATAAAAAAAGATCCGATGACAGGAGCGACATCCTCACCAAATTGATTTTGCCCTTTTCTTAATAGCGCAAACAATTGCTGGCGTACTTTTGCTTGTTGTGCGATGGCTGCTTGCTTTTCCTGGTAAAATGCCTTATTTAGCTGAATTTTTTGCTGTTTTGCTTTTAGCTCTGTGCATAAAAGTAATGCCACTTTTCCTCTGGCAGCGTTATATTCTGGAAAAACCACATGCAGACGATCATAGGTTGCTCTCATCAGGATTTTTTCTTGTGCATCACTCAGCGTATATTGTTTATATTCGTTTTTTGTCTTTGCTGCAAGCAGACAAAGATCGAGATCCTTATCTAAGATATCTTGATAAGGAACGTCATGGCCTAAATTTTCCAAATGACTGCATTTGCTCTCACCCCATGTCCACCAATTTTTACAGTATTTATAACCCCACTGATAATAGGCAACATGCGCGGCAAGTGCTTGCGGATTATTTTCGCGGATAGAGGGCAAACCAATAATGGTGCAGTAGTGCCAATCATTCTGATTAACCGCCAAAGTATGAATCGCTTCTGGTAATAAGGGTTTTACCTGGGTACTGAAAACAGCATCCATCTCACGATGGATCTGTCGTGCCTCACGTCCATGCCAATAGATTCTGCCGAACCTAGCCATTGCCACACCAACGACTAATACCAATACAATGAGGGTTATAGAGCCATATTTCCTGGATTTTTGCATTCCGTATTACCATCCAATAGTTTGTTGATTTGATTCCAACGTTTATCAAACTCCTCACCATTAAAATCACGGGGAGATTTATCCTTTTCCGTACTCAGCCAAACAAAAAAGCTACGCATGGTTTGTACGGCCTGTTCATTACAGAAATACCGGATATCGTTCATACCTAAAAGCCCTTCCTTGAAAGCTTGATTGGATATACTTGAAAGATAAGCTTCATGGCTTTCTCTCGTAGGGCGCTCAGGACTAGGTTTTCCCGCTTTCCCCATGACTATCGTTAATGAATCACCTTTAATCAGGGTAAACGCTTTACCAGGCACAACTTCATTGGCTCCCGTCTTAGTATTGGCTGTGGTAACAGTGTTTCCGGTCGTCATAGCAGAAAGTTTTGTAATGGATTGATTTGCAGTACAAGTTATGATGTTGGTGATATTGGCGCTGATTGCATTGTAATAGTACCCTGTTGCCATCACAAAAGGGACGCGAATGCCTTCACCACGTAAATATGTTTGAATTATTTTTGGCGGATCTAAGTAATCGCATTTGATCGGTATGGGACTTTTCCCTTCGATATAGAGTTGTGTAGGCATCCCTAGGACAGATTTTGCCGCCAAGTTTTTATAAAGAGTGATGCTATTGTCAAACGCTAAGCAAGCAACTGACCAAATACCTAAAACCGCCAACAAAATAAAAAAAGCTATTGCTCTCATGAAAGTCCCTGTTCATTATTTAATCAATCATCCTTAAAATGTAGAGGGGGGTTATCTACCCGCCTCATTTTACAATATTTCTTTGGTCATGCAACAAACATAGGAGCTTGTAGTATCTAAGGAAGTTTTCAACTTATATCAACATCACGCCTCATTACGAAATAATATCCTTACTATACAAATAAGGCCAAATAATATAACCCAAAGAATAGCAAATATTCCAATGTAGTATAAAAAAGGCTTATCAAAATAACTAATGGCCTCAACGATTAACGCGATTCCTATAAAAATAGCCCGAGGATTCATGCCAAATTAAAGGAGAAAGGGAATTCCGGTAGTCGTCCTCGTGTGGCGAGGTTAATGAAAAAAGCGGGTTTAAAAGCGAAGATGCGTCGTTTATTTAAGACGACCACACGGCAAGATGAACGTGTGGTTGCAGTGCCTAATTTACCGCAGCAGGAGTTTACAGCCTGTATCCCCGATGAAAAATGGGTCTCGGATACCACGTATGCCCGAACGAGGAAGGCTGGCTTTATGCGGCGGTTATTGTAGACTAACAAACAGGGAGAATGAAATAAGTGTTTTATTCTTTATATAATAGCGTTTTTCGCAGATACTGTGCTTAACAGCAATAGCAGCTTTTCATCATTGTTGTCACGGGCCAAATCGATAGGTGTAAGTCCTTCGATATTCGTAATCAGTGGGTCAGCTCCAGCAGCTAATAATAACTGCGTTGCATCATAAGATCGATACAAAACAGCGTAATGTAAAGGTGTTATTCCATCTTCATCTTCAGCTCCATTAGGATCTGTTCCTTTTAATAGACATTCTTTCAGGGTATGTGTGTTGCGACGGATGATGGATTTAATAAGATACTCTATACTACTCATGTTTTTTCCTTATCGGTTGATTTAAGTAAATTATATTAGAAAGATATTTACAAAGTAAATCGGGAAAATTACTGTATTGACTTTATATTAAATCAAAATGTTTTATTCAGCGACCTAAGTAGTTAACAGTAATTTGTTCTCGACTATGCCCCAATTCTTCCGTTAATGTCATACGTGCATGATAATCGACTTTTTTCTGTTGAGGCAATAATTCTGATGATTTTGGCCCACCATTAATGGGCGCTTCCCAACCCGTTAATTCTTTGTAACGTTGTTGAGCATAGGCATGACGGACGCCGTGTACATTACGTAAATCAGAACGTTCGACTTGTTTATCATATAAATAACGATGTTGAATATAATCTTTTTCTTGTGGTATGAGTGAGTATCCAGCTTTTTCCACAAGTTCTTTGGCCTTTTCTAGCCAGTAGCGTTGTTCCTCAGTACGAATGGGAATAAAACGTCCTCGACCACCTTTACACCAAGATGGCATTAATTCTAACTTATCACCTTTATCGGCAAGATGTGGTTTTATTTTTAAAGATTCTTCTCGCCTCAAACCAAAGACACGTTGTAACTCTAATGATATCCGTAAGTGGGGATTACTGATTTTTGAAAAATCAGGGTTGTATAATGCTCTATTTTTTAAACTGACGTAGTTTCTTGCGCCTATTTTTAAATCCTGATTAGAAGGAACAATTTGTGGCTTATTCATCAGCGCAGACAAATGTCTGATAACAGATACCCTATTTTTTATAGTAGCATTGCTAAGATTTTTTTGCTTCCAGTATTCAACAATAGCAATAACATGTTTTTGTTTTAAATTATGGATTACTGGTAATTTATATCCCAGATCAATAAGATCATCCGCAATACGCATTGACATAGTGTTTCTATCATGCTGAGATGCAAAAGAACCTGAATTATCATTTAATAATATATTCTTTATGGAATATTTTAATTTCGATTTAACGCTCATTTCTGTTTAAACTCCCCTGTGCTCTCGTATCTCTAAACGGACTTGGCTATTAGTGTTAAGTCTCAGTCTGTGTGCCGTTGAGCAGCAGACTACAGCTTGAAGCTGTTACGAGACAAGGTTGAGATACGTAAAGTTAAAGAAAATATTCAAAATTAACTCCAATTCTTGATAAATTTCGCTTTTACTTTTTCCAAATTTTCTGTATTGATGAGTTCATTAACGATTTTTCTGATTGCTGGTGATACCTCCGTTGCTTCATAAATGGATTGTTGACATTGCCTTAATAATTGAAAATTATCATCACTGATAAAATGCTGTTTTAGTTGAATATCTTCATTCTTTTCAATAGTTTCTTCCTGCTTGACTGACATAGTTAATTCCCCTTTGATTAAAATAAAAAATTATATTTATACATAGTTAAAAATGTTCATTTTTATTGCCCGGTCATAAATTATATCTTTTCGTTATATAGACATTGTTTACTTTCTACGTTTATTACTGGTGAATGAATTTTTTTAGTAAATATCTCTCCTTTAAGTGTGTTATTTCATTAATAAAATATTAAAAATAAATTGTAATTTCTGTTGTCATTTTATTAGTTGTTAGCTACATCGAGGTATCAAATTGTCAAAACATTAAAATAAAAAATGATTACTTATTGTCGTTTTGGACCTATTTCGATATTCGTTATGAGATGAGTAGTTTTTTCGAGAATTCAATAGATAAATTTGTCGTTGCAATATGTTGTTTGACGTTATGACAGTATTTCGTGCAAATGACTAAAAATATGACGATTGAGTCATGAAAAATAATAAGATTGAAGAACTTTAGCAAAGGCCCAAAATTCCATGAATAGAAAATGACTAATTCCAACCTAGATTGGAATCGTTTAAGAAAAGTTCTTAATATAATCCTCAGTGTTTCCACTGAGTATCACACGCACAACCACTTACGATTGCGTCCAAGTATTCACACGTGTGGGGCTTGGGCTTACTCCGATTTAAAGTCTTTCAGAGCATTGACTTACATTCAGAATGATAAATCATCTAAAAAAATTCGTCAATAAATATCCTAATTTTGCCGGGTAAAACGGGTAAAAATGTTACCGTCCTCCTCTTTGAGTGACGGTAGTAGAAAAAGATTATTTATTTTCAAAGATTTATATTTAAAAAAAAGACGCGGATGACCGCGTCACTGCCGACAAGCTGCGCTCGTGCGAGCAGTGACGCGGTCATGAATCATGAAAAAAGATAAAGAGATAAAACAAACGTCGAACGCTTCTGCCCGAAGCATTCTCCAAGCATGAGTAATTTTTAATCTCGCGCATTACCTATGCGCGAGACTAAAAATTGACAGCCGTAGAAAGATAATCTCGCCAAGGTTTTGAAGTTTATCTCGGCTTAGGGCGATTTAAACTTATGCAGATAAAACCGCTGGCTCATTGTTTAGTTTTTTTGATCGCTTCTTGGTCATTTTTATGGGTTTCAAAAAAACTATCGTCAAGCTGGAGATTTTTAACCCCGATTGCTCTTAGGCATTGAATAAATAAGGTAGTACCAAAAGTTCCCCTGGAAATGCGTGCCCGCAAATCTTCGACCTTAATATGGACATTTAAGTAAGATAATTTTTCTACCAATTCTGCATAGTCCATACCACGCTTGGCTAATTCAGTCTTGAGTATTTTTGAAACTATTTTCGTCCAATATTTTTTATCTGAGGTTGTCTTCATAATAGTGTTATCTAATCTCCAAAAGATGTTTTTTAACATTCAATATTATAAATAAACATCTAAAATTGCAAAAATAACTTGTAACAGGATGTTAAAAAGCTATAATAGATGTTAATATAATATAAATTCCATAGATCATATCACCTTGACCGGGATAACAGGAGTTAAAAATGACCAATAAAGAATTGCAAAAAATCCTCAAGAAATACGACGATGAAGCAGAAATCAGGCTAGCAGATGGTGATTTAGCTCTCGAAAACTATTTAATCGGGATTGAATTTGAAGAGCGGGTTGCCAACGATGGTGCTGGCTCAATAGGTGGACCAGGAACTATCCACCTCTTTGCCTATCAATTGGATATAGGCAACCGCTATGTTTTAAACAATAGGTATATCACCCAGCCCCTGGTTAAGAGCGAGAGTTCATACTGGCCTTTTACTGACGGTACTTTCCATTTTACGAAAGGAGGGGATGTTTTCTAAAATTCTGCTTTACACGTGGTAGACATATACATACCCACGAGAAGTAAAAGTAAAGTGGATGATAGACATTTTGCAGGTAATACTCATGAAGCTAGAAAACCAGCTCACTAGTATCGAGATTTCTTTGAAGTTGAAAGAACTAAGAGTTCCGCAGCAAAGCTTATTTTACTGGGTGCATCAAAACGGTTCTTGGAAAATACATTATGCTGATAACAAAGATATCGGTAATCAAATAAATGTATGTTCTGCGTATACAGTGGCTGAATTAGGCAATTTACTACCAGCAAATGTTAATATAATTAAGCCAATCCTTTATTGTGGAATAAAAAATAAAAATATGTGGAATTGCAGATACGGCAACACGGTAAAGTCCATCTATGCTGATTACGAAGTCAATGCGCGTTCTCAAATGTTGATTTACCTAATTGAAAAAGAATGTATTAAATTCGGCGATTTATAAAAGTAATAATCGTTAATTTACAAAAAAAGGAGTTTTTATATGGTTAATAACATAAAAAATGAAATCGCAGAAAAACCTGATTTTTGTGGTTCTTTACTTTTAGCCTTTATCTGTTTTCCTTTTGTTGGCATGTTAATCATATATCCCACACTTTTTATAGTGTTATGGATTTTAACTGCCAGCCCGGGAGACTTTTTTTCAGGTTTGATGTCATCATTTATGTATTTAACTCGAGCTGTAATCTGGATTGCGATACCAATATCAACAATAGAACTAATACGAATGGTTATTGAATCTAAAAAAAATATACTAAGTCCAACGATGTTTTGGGCTGTTATAACAAATGTTAACTTAGGGCTTTTGGGCTTTTATTTCCCACTGTTGCTAGAAACGAACGGGGTAAAAATAGTTCCATTAAGTCGTTTTATTTCTGCTTTCCATACTTTATTTTGATAAAATTGGAGAAATCTATGCTGAAAAAGAAATCGAAATTTAAAATAATAAAGTGTCCTCGATGTGGAAAAAATGTAACAACTATAACATCACCGATCACGGGAGCAATCGAGGCTTATAATAAATTTAAGGGAATATGCAGTCAATGTGTCACGCCTCAAGAAGAAATGGAAATACTGAATGCTCAAGCAAAAGCAATACAAACTTTGGCGCTCAATAGAAAAACAATGAGGCATGAATAGAAAAATTTAATTGGTTAATACAACCTTCATTTGGACAACAAATATGAATATGAGCGTACAACCCCCTCTTACCTGGTTCGGTGGAAAATCTAAGTTGGCTTCAAAAATTATTGCTCAGTTTCCGCCACATCAAGCATACTGCGAACCCTTTGGTGGCAGTGCTGCAGTGTTGTTGGCAAAGAAGCCCTCAAAGGTCGAGGTCTATAATGATATTGATGGCGGTCTCGTGAACTTGTTTCAAGTATTGCGTGATCCAGCATTGTTTCGGCGTCTGCAGGTTTCTCTCGATCATACACTGTATGCGAGGTCGGAATTTGAACTAGCAAAAGAGCCAACAGAAGACACCGTGGAGCGTGCCCGCCGTTTTATTGTTCGTCAACGCCAATCGCACAGTGGCCTCGGACAGTACTGGAGCTACTGCATTGAAAATACATGTAAAGGCATGTCTTCAGCAGTCAGGCGTTG
>CAVRXV010000016.1:0-15974 GCA_963725255.1 uncultured Gammaproteobacteria bacterium
ATCATGCAAAAATTAACTACTGAAGAAGAGCGATTCAAACAAGAACTCAATAAGAATGCTGGACAAATTGACTGGAACCTCTTGATTTCACTTTGGCCCTGTGTAAGAAATCCTAATTCAACCTCTTTCTCAAGAAATGATGCTTTTGAACCAACCATTCTTTTTCTACTCGCAGAAAGGATCGATAATTCTCAAGAATGTCAGCAATTCATTGATCTGGTTTTGAATGATCCGCGCATTGATTATATGTTTTTCTCCGATGTTCAAAAATACCGCTTTTTTGTGGGCTGTCTCACGCTATCACGAGCCTCTCTAACCAAGCGACCAACCAAAGGATCATGATTTTTACCATTGCAATACCTCCGACCTTTACAGGGGTATACACAATAGCCCTTTATTTGTAGAAAAATTATTTACAAAAATGCGTGAGGATTCAAATCTTCAACCTCTACTAAGACAACAAAGCAAAGCTGAAAACGTCTGTAATACTCCTCTATTAATGGCAGTTAAAAATCATAGCCTTAATTTTGCAAAGCAACTTGTGCCTTATTATGATCTCGAGAGTTTATTGGTTAAAACGATTGCAGGTAACACAGTCCTACATTTGCTCGCTTTTTTCCGTCGTAACGACCTTATTAAAGTTATTATTGATCATGTGAGAGCACAACAAGGTGAAGAAGGCGTTACTCGGCTCCTTTGTGTAAAAAACTCAGCGGGAAAAACACCTGCTCAATGTTATCAAGCAGAAGTTTTGCCTATCGAAGATTTTAAAGATCGTTGTCTCGCTGCTGACACATTTATGCTCGGTGGAATCCGCCTACCTCGAATGCATTGCAATCCAACCGAATTCACTCAACAGAATTGGAATAATTTAGCCAATCTCATCATGGAAAGCGCATTTGTACGGTTAAGTGGTGGACAAGAAGGGGCGCATCGATATTCTACAGTTTGTCGAAATGAAAAATCTGAAGAAATTCTCGATCTGCTTAAGGCGCGTGATGTCGATGCACCCTATACTAATCTCGATACACTTCTAGATCAGATTTTCATTTCCGATAAAAAGCAGATTAGAGAGGAACAACCTACACATAAAGCCGCTGAGCGAAAAATATCATTTTCATTTAACAATACAAATTACCAAATTGAAGATCAAGAATTTCGACATAAACTGATGTATTGTTTGGCTCAGATGCATGGATTTTCAGCTGAGGCCACTCACATCATTATTTACGATTTTTCTTACATAACTAAGGAACATGATGCAGCATATGCTACCTGTTATATAAATCCTAAAGCGGGCTCCAATTCTACCCCAGTCTATTCATTATCTGCAGATGGTACACTGAGTCAGCTATACTTACCAAAAGGTGATTTAACTAATCTAGAACTCGGGATATACAACGCTTTACCTAAAATAGAAATTACTGAATCTGAATATCGTCACTGGCTTAAAGAGAGAAACCCTGAGTTAATATTTGACAGTTCTGGTGATGATGACGAAGAAGAATTTGATGAAGAGGATGAAGAGCTTGAAGGACGGTCACGTTATCAACCGTAGGTACCGCAATTGCAGGAAATTCAAACAGTAGCAGCGCTTTCTCCAACTTAGCTTGTGGGTTAGAAAAACAATAGCGCTGTAATATATCAATATTTATCTAAAATATACTTATTTATACAAATAACTAGCGATAACGTCTTCAGAATCTGTACTATACTTAAACTGCATCTAGGAGTTTGGAGACAAGTTGGTTTACAACTCTGGCCTTCAAGCAATATTTCAATAAGTTAAGGAGAATTAATCATGGCAACTTTAAGACAAGCATTAAGTCAACGTATCAACAAAGACCCAGAAGGTTTTTACAAAGCAGTAAAGGCTCAGAATATCAGTCTGAACCAGCAGCAGGAAACCAGTCTACGCCAAGGTAACTTGAAAGCCTTCGGTGATGATAAAAATCTGGAAAAACTCTTCAATACCAAAGTGCTCGGTGCGTTGGGAATTAACACTAAAGATATCTCGACAAGCCAAAGCAACTCACCTCAAAAAATGAATAAGAGTGATGACTCTAAAAAAATGAATAAGGGTGACGACTCTGGTAAATGGTAATCGTTAATTAATGTATGGCTCGATTGTCGTAAGCTAGCTAAAACAATCGAGCCATAATTATAACCTGAGATAAATAGATGATCGAATTATCAAAGCGTAAAGAATTAATTCGACATCACCCTTACTTTAATCCGTTGAACGAAGCAGAAATTGAAGAACTCGCAGAACTCAGTTTCGAAAAATCTTATCATCCCGATGAAACAATTATTACTGAAGGTGAAATTGTTGATTCTGTTTTTTGATCGCCCAAGGTGACATTGAACTTGATTTGATAGTCAATCAATCTGACAATATTCCTCAGTGTGTTCTTCACCCAGGAGATGCTATTGGACTTACTAACGAAGGTTTTTTTAGCCAAACGGGTCTGCGCACAGCGACATTGACCAGCATAACTGATGTGGTTTTGATAGGTTGGACTATCGATATATTTAATTATTTCTTAAAGAAACATCCCGAATTTCTTGCAACAAGAAAAGAAGCGTCAGATAAAATGTTGCGAATGTTTTTTATAAAGCAAGCAGAACCCTTTTCAGATTTGCCCTCTGATAATGTTGAGAAACTAGCTCATGATATTCAAGAAATACTGGTACCTAAAGGAACTGTGATATTTCAAAAAGGTGAGGAAGCGGATCAATGTTATCTCATCTGTTCAGGTGCAGTCGAAATTTATAATGTGGAAAACGACGGCAGTGAAAAGATTTTAGCTGAACATCATCCTTGGAGATTGATAGGTGAGAGTGTTCTTTTCACTAGCGCTAAACGTTATTCCTCTGCACGCATGTCTGAACCAGGTAAACTTCTTATTTTAAAGCGTGAACAATTACATGAATTAATGAAACATAAAAATACGGCTGAATCCATTATCGGATTAATCATAGAACGTTGCTGTCCAATTCGCGCGCAAAACATTGAACATTTTCATCGTCAAGGTGACGAAGGCCAACCAATCACAATTCTAAAAGACAAACGTCATGGTCAATATTATCAATTGTCTGAGGAAAGTTGGTTTGTGTGGCAAAATATAGATGGTCACAATAATTTGCAAGATCTCACCACTCTGCTCTACAACGAACGACAAATATTTGCACCTCTTGCCGTGGCAGACACAATTCTAAACCTAGCTGATGCCGGTTTTGTGATACTTCCTGACATACACATGCCAGAACAGAACCATGCTCATGAACCACTAAGCAAATTTCAAAGGTTTAAAGAAAAACTTCATCAATGGCGATACTTGCAACATATTTTTTACAATATTGACAGCAAACTTGCTTCAACCTATCAACAGAGTGTGCATCTATTTTATACAAAACTGGGCCAAATCACGCTTGCTTTAACTTCACTACTCGGTGTGATTTTTTTTGGATATCATTTACACACCCTAAATACAAATTCCATTCATTTAACACACGTCTTTCTATTTATTCTTGCCCTACTCACTACTAATATTCTCTCTACAATTCCTCACGAACTAGCTCACGGATACACCACAAAATACTTTAATCATGACGTAAATCGCGCCGGCATTATTTTTTACTGGCTCGGCATTACCGCTTTTGTAGATACGTCAGATATGTGGCTATCCAATCCACGATCTCGAATAATTGTCAGTTTAGCTGGTCCTTATATGGATTTCGTTCTAGCGGGGGTCTTTTCTATAATTGCCTGCACTGTATCATCACCCACTTTAAATCTATTTTTATTATTACTATCTTTACTGCTTTATTACAGTGTCTTTAAAAATTTAAATCCCCTACAAGAAACCGACGGCTATTACATTTTAAAAGATATCTGCCGTGATCCCCATCTACGATTAAACGCCTATCGCTGGATCAAAACCCATGGCGTGAGAGCTCTGCTATCTAACCCAAAAGAACATCGCTGCGAGCATTTATATTGGCTCATTTGCGGACTATTTCTAATTCTCACATTAGTACTCGCTTTCGTACTAGCTCATTATTTGCGCCTGTTTTTACCACTTACCCTGCTTGGAATCTCTACCTTTCACTTACTCTGGATATTACCAACTTTGGTGATACTGCAGTATACTTTTACGGCGTCGCGTCTTGAGTTGTGATAGGATTATAATTTTTAGTCTAAAGATAGGAGATTTTCAGGTTGGAAGCTAAACAAACACGAGCGGCACCACTAAATCGTGCTAATAAAACCCTGATGATAGATTTTCACGGCTGTTCAGTAGAAGAAGCTAAACGCGCTTTAGATTATAATTTGCAACTCTCACGGGATCTTGGAGTCCAAGAACTAAGAGTTGTCACTGGACGAGGCAACCATGTCAATGCTCGGGGTGAACGCGGTACGCTTTTTCAAGAATTCCCTACATATCTAAGCGAATCAAGCTTCAATAATCGCGTCAAAAAATGTGAAGCTCGGGATGGTCATTATATTTTATATTTACACACAACAGGAACACAATCTCAACCAGATTTAACTTTAGATAAAGTCATTGATATTATTTTTAAACCGAGAATGAAATACATCGAACAAGAAGCTGAATCTGGTCACCCATTTTTCATGGTATTGTTTGGTGAATTTCTCGAGAAGGGGCAGTGCGAAGTAAATCAAGATATTCCTCGTGCAGTTGCATACTATCGAAAAGCTGCAGAAGCTGGTTCAGCAATTGGAATGCAACACCTTGGACGTTGTTTTTTTCATGGAGTTGGCGTCAAACAAAGTGATTCTAAAGCACTTGAATGGGTTCAAAAAGCTCATATTGCCGGAATTCCAGAAGCAACAGTATCATTAGCTAGTTGGTATTACGAAGGGTTTTGTAACATACAGCAAAACAAAATTGAAGGGTTACGCTTATATCATGAAGCCATTAAGCTTGGCTCAACTGATGCAATGCGATTTATCGCTACAATTTTTCGAGAGGAACATAAATTCAGAGAATCATTTGAGCTTTATAAAAGAGCTGCTGATCTTGGTGATGTGTTGGCTCAATATAATACTGGGGTTTGTTACCATTTGGGGCAAGGTGTCGAGCGAAATGATAAGTTAGCAATGCATTATCTCGGTCTTGCAGCACATGGTGGTGATTGTGATGCGCAATTTTGCTATGGCATTGGCCTACTTAATAGTCGTCAACCGCCTAACAATGTTAAAGACTTTGATCAAATGATTAAATTAGCTGTACAATTAGCAGCAGAGGGACTGGGGTGGATTCAGCTCGCTGCTCAAAATGGATCTGCACAGGCAAATGCTTATTTAGCAAGATCTAAAAATAATTCTGAATCAAACATATCACTAAAATCTTCCGCTAAAGCGGGAAATATTTTCGATCAACGGCAACTAGAAGTGAATAAACATGGTGATCTTGCATTACTAAATATAGACACAATTCGCTATGAAGACGTTTTACCCGTTTTCAAACGAACTACTGATTCAGGGTTAAAATTATTAGACTATCGTTCTCAATTTATTGTGTTAGATGTTATACTATTGCATGGAAAATCTGATGAAAAAATGAGAGCCTATGAAATTATCAAGAGCATGGCTGTTCAAAAATGTCCTTATTCAAAGAGACGTATTATCTATTTTCTTCAACGAGGTGATAGTCTATTAAAAATTAAAAAATCCATTCCACAAGTCATTCAGATCCTTGAAGAGTGTGTTCAGTTAAAAGATCCTATAGCCATGACTATGCTTTCAACATATTATCTAAGAGGCGAAGGTTGCGCAAAATCGACACAAAGAGTAACCGAATTATTGGATATAGCTATTCAGTTAGGCTACCCTCCTGCTTATTATCATAAAGCAAAACTACTAGAAGAAAGAAAACTTAATTGCCCTTCAGATGAAACGATTCTCGAATTCTATAGAAAAGCTATTGAGCTAGAAGAACAACCTAAATTACTCGGATATTTCAGACGAGGTCCTATGGATGCATATGAAATCGTCACAGCTATGGCAAAAGATGGATTAGCGAGAATTAGTTTAAAATTGAAACCTTCCCAAAAACTAAAAATACCTACTCAACCCTCCAAGAATAAAGCTAAAGCTGAGCCACCTGCAGATGATCCAATACAACCAATATCCTTATCTGTAGAAGAAACAGCAACTCCAAAAGACACCCCCCAAAATCCTACAATAATTTCTCAACCTAGTCCTGCACTCAGATTTTTTCAATCTGATGATGCTTCAAAGCAAGCAACTTCTTCAAATACTGACCACAGAGATGAACATCTTTATCCCTTAAAAAAGCCGGAAGAAGAAACTAAGTCAAACAGATCTTCCGATTCGCAAGAAGGCTCTTTCACAGGAGAACACACCTCATCTCAACAACAACTTGCACCGCCGATAAAAAACCAACATTCATTTTTCAGCACTAAAAATATTCTTATAGCAGCCACCACAGCCGCCGTAATTGCAACTGCCATATATTTTGGTGCCGAATAACTATCAACGGCGTCGTTCATAGAGTAATTCTATACATTTCTCTATCATCGCCGCTTTGGAAGTAACTTTCATTTTTGCTTTTATGTTATCCAAATATTCTTCCACAGTGCGTTGGGATAGTTTAAGGTCGTAAGCGACTTGTTTGGCGGGTTTTCCTTTGATAGTTAATTCTAAACAGTCTAGTTCACGTCTTGAGAAATAAATTGTATCTATAACTGATCCAATATTGGGTCGAATTTGCTTTGAATAATTGGTACCGTTCAACAATCCGAAGCATGCTATATTTTTTAATGAATCCGCCAAAGAATTGACACCAAGTACAATTGAACAACCAAATAAACCTATAATTTTATTTTCAACACTATACCATGGCATTCGTATCGACAAAGTACTGAGAATTTGACCATCATCAAGCAGAGCTGATTCTTCTGCGATCATCAATATATTGTTGTTAATCACATTGCGGTGGTTTTGTAATTTTTCATAAATTGTGTTTTCACGAAAATTTCGAAATGGACACTTGCCAATAAAATCATTGAGTGATTCAAATCCACACGCTTGTGCTGTAGCTTCATTACTTTGAATTGAGAAATGATTGGTGTCCTCTAAATAGACAGGAAAATCTGCTTGCAAAATTCTTTCCAACGAGAGACTTTCTGAATAATGTTCTTCATCGGGTTGCAAAAGTTTGATGCCATTAGCATATCGATACACACACCATTCTTTGCTTACTGACATATTATAATTCTGGATTACCATCATTATCCCCCCTGACAAATTGCGAATTATATCAATATTTTTACATTTTATCAATAAAATATCCCGGATATTTTACGGGATGCGACAATTATTGCAACCTTTTATGATAGCGCTCTTTCAACTAAAACAGGATTTAATATGATGAGCGAGAAAAAACCAACAGACTGGTGTAGTTTAAATCCAGGCGATACTGTCGATATAGTGGCCCCAGCCTCAAAATGTCATCCAAGTGTCGTAATAAAATTAGAAAAATTATTGAACTCATGGGGGTTACGTTCACAAACTCCTAATGATTTATTTGGCCATCATGTGCTTTATGCAAATACAGATGAAAAGCGTTTTGCCCACTTATGTAATGCCTTAACTAATCAAACTTCTAAAGCCGTATGGTGTTTGTTAGGTGGTTTTGGAACAACCAGAATTATCCCTCTACTTAATCAAATTAAACCACCTAACCAATCAAAAATATTCATAGGATTTAGCGATATCACTGCATTACATATCTTTTTACAAGTAAAATGGGGCTGGAAAACTATTCACGGCCCATCAGGATATCAAGCCTCCTTAAATAAAATATCTAAAGATTCAATTGAAATGTTGAGAAAATTTATCTTTCATCATAATGATGGACAGACATATGAAAACATAAAACCATTAAATGAGCTTGCTAAGAAAAACATTCTCATTGAAGCTCCACTCATTGGTGGTAATTTAACTATGATCGCTACAACCCTTGGAACCCCATGGCAAATAGAAGCCGAAAACAAAATCTTATTCATAGAAGAAACCAATGAACGTGCGTACCGAGTGGATAGAACATTGAATCACCTAAAGCAAGCAGGCATTCTGCAAAATATTAAAGCTATTTTATTCGGTGACGTCATCGACAAAGGCGAACCAGATGGTCGATTTCTTGTAGCAAAAATAATCCATGACTTCGCTCAACAATGCAACTGCCCAGTTTTCCAAATTAGCAATATTGGTCATGGTCCAATTAACAACCCTATTTTACTCGGGAGCCCAACACAGCTTTTGGCTGGCAATTATCGCAAATTGATCCTATCTACGGCATAAAGTAAATTATAGACCCTTACATCCCCTTTACATACAAACCACGAAAACCTATCCTATAGCTGCCAATCACATTTTAAGAATATACTTTTACGGCGTCGCGTCTTGAGCTGTGAGGGGTTTTGTAAAATCAATAATAAAACATTATTAAATTATAGACTTTTCTGCTAGTTTTTTATCTGTGCTCAGATAGGGCCTTAAAGATATTGATCCGTGAGAGTTTGCATTACATTTAATTTTCGTTATCCCAAAAATAAATTTACACAAAATTAGTTTTGATTTCCTCAAAGCTCTCACAACTCAAGACGCGACGCCGTGAGTGTAAGTTATTCAATCTGATTTATTGGGAAATCTTTTAGCAAATAACTTGTGCTTCGGCCTCCTTCGGCACTTTTCACTAAAACACCTTGCTCAATTAATTCGTGAATATCCCTTGTCGCCGTATCTTGCGAACACTTCATCATTTTCGCCCACTTACTTGAAGTTAATTTGCCTTTAATACCATCAAATAGAATATTGAGCATAGTAATTTGTCTTTGATTGAATTTTTTATTCGTATTTTGTTCCCAAAATTTTGCTTTATTCAATACAAATTCCAAAATTGAATCTGACAATTCTATCGCTTGAGATAAGGATTTCAAAAACCATAAAATCCAACGAGTAATATCCATTGATCCTTTTTGCGCAGATTCTAATTCAAGATAGTAATTTTTACGATCACGACAAATTTGTGTAGACATGCTATAAAATCGATTCGGCTGGTTGTCTGCACGCGCTAGCATCATGTCAGCGATTGCTCGTGAAATTCGACCATTACCATCATCAAATGGATGTAAAGTAACAAACCACAAATGAGCAATAGCTGCTTTAATGAATAAACTCAATTCCGATTCTGTTTGATTGAACCACTTCAAAAATTGATTTATTTCTTTAGACAACTTCGAAGCAGAAGGTGCCTCAAAATGCACTTTGGTTCTACCATAACTACCAGAAACTACTTGCATCGGACCACCACTATCAGTGCGCCACATTCCTTGATTGACTAACATTAATCCACTTAAACCCGTTGGGAAAAGACCTCTGTGCCACTGAAATAATCGTTGCTCGGTAAGCGGTTGATTAAAATTGCGTGTAGCATCTAGCAGCATTTCAACAATGCCGTCCACTCGTCGATCTGCAGGTAATAATCCAGCTACATCAATACCGAGATGGCGAGCGATTGATGAACGTACTTCGGTTTGATCTAGGTTTTCGCCCTCTATTTCACTGGTTTTGATTACATCACTCGTCATGATTTGTAATATTGCTTGATCTTGCAATTGAAATCCTAGCCCTTCCATCCTTCCATAAAGCCGTCCAACCTTAAATATCACAGGCGACAACTCTTGCTGAACAAGCTCTCTGTTCCAGGTAAAATTAGGCCATTCAGACTTCTGATAAATATACATAGCAATCTCCGCACTTTATGCGGAGATTATAGCCCCCATTCTCCGCATTGGCAAGTTTATTCTCCGCATGATATGCGGAGATTATAACCAGCATTCTCCGCATGTCAGCGTATTTTAAATTGGATATACTAAATAATATCAATATATTATTAATAAATAATGCATTTCGCTTGACAAGTCCATGTATTTGTACTATAATTAAAGTATAGTAGGAGGTTACCTTATCCTATTATCATCATATACAAAATTTAATTTTCCATTTCCTGTCACAACATTAGCAATCGAAAGATCTTTTTCATATTTTTAATCAACCTTTAGGGGACACACTATGAAAAGCAATTATCATGAAATTATTGAAACAAAAGTACTACGTAAAATTAATGACATCTTTCCTAATAACATTAAACCTGAAATTGATACACATATAGACATGTGTGTAAACGTAAAATATAGATTTCAACTACCAGATGATCCTACTAAACCCCCCGAAACAAAACATCGACTATTAATCCTCAAATTTTATACAGATTTTATCGATGATCATATAGATCCTGACAATATATCTACGCATAAATATTATGATATAGTAATCGCTAGATTATATAATCACTTAAAATTTAAATATTCAGAGTTTCAAAATCTTATGGGGCTCGAAGAAAATAATCCTTTTATTATTAAAATAAACAGCATAGTTCTCAACTTAACATATGATTAGTAATTTCTGTTCTGTAAAAGATTTCAATTGAATCACTGATATCTGCTGTCATGATGCACGACATTTAATAAAGATTTTCATAATTTATTAAAACATAGTAGCAGATTTTATTTTTCATCAATGGGGAATAGCGGCGCGTTATATTTTAATATAATCTTAAAACTTTAATTACTTGACTTAAGAGGTAAACCATGAATAAAGATATTCTATTAATTGACATTCCTTCTGATTTTTATGAAAATACAAACAAATGCATTTTGATTACAGGCGCTGGTTTTTCAAAGGATCTTGGAGCTTACTTAGCTGAGGAATTAGCACCAAAAATTTTTAACATTGAAGATATGCCAAAAGATTTACGAAAAATAGTAGGCGATAATAAATTTGATTATGAGCTTGCGTTCGACAAAGCTACAGGTAAGTATGCAAAAATCTTTGAAAACGCGCTGAGTGAGATATTCAAAAAAATTGACAAGGAAATAACTTCTGGAATATCAGAAAACAGTCATCACAGGCTTTTAAAACTCTTACAGTCTAGAGATAAATACAATTTTATTGTGACATTAAATCAAGATCTTGCAGTTGAAAGATTTCATTTGCTAATGTCAGAAGGAAATATCGAAAATAAACCGGGCCAACCTAAGGAAACTATTGAAAAAACCATCGGCCTCAATTTCCCTTTTACAAATTATTTCATGGCTGATGTAGTGGGATCAAAATGGAATGGTAACTTTTGCATACAACGCCAACGTGATTATAATTTTGAAAACTTCCAGCAGGTAATAAAATACAGTCGTGAGAATATTCTAAAAATAGGCCAGACAAATTACATTAAACTACACGGTTCAGCTAATTGGAGCCATAGCGAGGGCAAAAATGTCCTAATCTCGGGAGTAAAAAAAGAGAGAAAAATTCATGCCTATAACGTCCTTAGAGCCAATTTCTCCTTATTTGAAAAACTATCTGAAATTCCAAAATTACGTATTGTGATTGTAGGCTACGGATTCAAAGATACACATGTTAATAACATAATCTCAAAAGCGATAGAGAATGGTGCTGAATTAGCCATCATACAACCAACAAAGCAAAAAGATTTTTATGATAACACATTGAATGCTTGCAGTGAAAAACTAAAATATTCCATCACTAAATATTTTAATAAGCCACTCAAAGAATTGAATAACGAAGAGTTTAAAGAGCTAGAAAGTTGGCTTAAAAAAATTGATTAATAACATTTACTCTACGGCATAAATAACATACACCTCATGATGTTACAGCCGCCATAACTCCCAGTTCATTGATTGGCAATTATCATACTTTTCTGATCTGTGGTTGTTTTGACTTAATCGTTTCTAATAGATTCGTTAAGATTTGAACTTCTTGTAGCATTGATTTTTCTTCAGCAACCTTTTGAGCATTTTCCAGAAGTAGCATGGCCTCTGAATAGTATTGTTCTTTCATGTTTAGCTTAACCATCATAATCATATAGTGAACACCTGTTTTTGTATCAAGAGGTACATCTAATTTGGCTGCCTCTACTTTCGTCTCAGCAAGTTGATTAAGCTCAATTAAACAACGAATATGACGAAGCATTGTTCGATTAAAATCATCACTACCCTTTTCAAGAAGTGCTAATGCCATATTATAATATGTATCTGCTTTTTCAATATCGTTAAAAACATCATGATGAAGAGCGCCCGCATTATAATAAACTTTTGCTTGTATAGATTTTCCTACCTCACAACTATTTAAAGTTAAAATTGCTTTATCGATATAGTCTAACGCTAACTGAGAGAAAGTAGGATCAGTTCTTTTCTGTGCAAGTGCGCGATAGGCTGCAGAAATTAAATAGTAACTTCGAGCAATAAGACCGTGATGTTCTGCCAGCTGAGCCTGCTCAGATGCATTTTTTGCGGCCTTTAAAGCAGCTTCATGGTCACCTAGATAAAAATAGCAGCTTGCCATTCTACAATTAACTAATGTAGCTTGCTCATTGTTTAATTTTTTAGTTTCTAACGCGGCTATTCCAAACTTGATTATCTCCCGCCATTTTCCCTCTTTTTTTAAGCTTTCGTAAAGAGCAAAAAAATCAGAATCAGCGTGAAAACTTGACTGTGCTTTCATATTTTACCCTAGAATTGAATTATTAAATTGATATTGTCACATATCAAACCAGAAAACACAAACGAAGTGAAAATCTATTGATCTATAGCCTCGCGCCATGTCTCGACCTCAACCAAATTTTGATATATAATGAAAAAAGTATAAAATACGAGTACTTGAAATGCCATCATCGACTAAACATTACGAAAATAGAGATTTAACAGCTAAAGATAAAGCGGTGACCGATGAAATCTCGACAAGTGGAAATTCATCGATAAATTGGCATTCACAAATTACCAACATTGCACAAACCTTTGATGGTCTTATTGGTATTTATGCGGTTGACCATAAAACGGCGTCATTTTTTTCTCAGAACTGCGATGACTATTTTCCAATGGCCAGCATAGATAAAATTCCTATTGCTGCTTATTGTCTCTCATTAATTTCAAAAGGTGACCTCCAACTTGAGCAGATGATAGATATTAAACCAACTGATTTAAGAATCGGTACTGGAATACTTAATAAACGATTTACTATTCCAGGCGTCACTATTTCACTTGAGAATATGATTAAACTATTGCTGGAAACTAGTGACAATACGGCAAATGACATTATTCTACGATTAATTGGCGGTCCAAAAGCAGTCACAAATTGGCTACATGAAGTAGAAATCAATAATATTGACGTAAGTCGCTCATGTCTACGAGGTCTTGCAGACCAAATCGGTCTAGAAACAATACCTGACAACGAACAATGTACACTTGAACAATTTCAACAATGGGAAAATGCTCTCGATCCAGAGTCTAAAAAAAAGGCTGAAGAAGATTATCTTCTCGATTATAGAGACACTGCAACGCCAAAAGCTATTGTAGATTTATTGTACTCAATTCAGTCCAACAAATTGTTTCCTCAAAAATATTCTTCAATGATGTTACAATTTATGCAGCGTTGCCAAACTGGTCCAGCACGAATCAGAGGTCTACTACCACCCAACATTAAAGTCGCTCACAAAACTGGATCTATGTTTGGCATTACTAACGATGCCGGCATCATATATTCTTCTAAAAAATCTGACTCTATAATCCTAGCTATTTTCGTTAAAAGCACCTCAACCTCTCTGTCCGACAAAGAACAAGTCATCGCTCAAATAGCCAAAATAATATTCGAAAATAAACTATAGATTCATGGAATGTTGCTATAATACTGATTCTGTTGATCATAAATCACCGTATAATGATGGCTGTGCCTTATTATCCGACCATCGACACCGGTTATACCTGACATTGAAAAGTGAATAGTAAAACTCGCTAAGTTGCCTGGTCTAAGACCAACCCACAGATGAAGTCATCTTAGACTAGACAACTCAGAATCGTACATCCCCTTTACATACAAACCACGAAATCTTATCCTATCTCAATCTACTTATATAAAAGGGGCTTTGAAATGAATAATCCATGGGACACTCAGTCATCCAGACCAATTAGTGGGAATAAAGACGCCAATCAGTGGGCAATGTTTGTGCATTTCTCCTTGTTTGCAGGCTATCTTGTGCCCCTTGCTGGGCTACTTTTGCCAATCATTTTATGGCAGATTAAAAAAGATCAATATCCTTTCGTTGATGTTCACGGAAAAATTGTTGTCAATTGGATAATCAGCCTAATTATCTATGCTGCAATCTGTGCGGTATTAGTATTCTTTGTTATTGGTCTCATAGGATTTGCGATTCTCGGTGCCTTAAGTATCATTTTTCCCATTGTTGGTGGCATCAAAGCCAGTCAAGGAGAAGTTTGGGAATATCCTCTGACTATCAAATTGATACGCTAGTCTAACTACGGCAACGCCTTATAAGAGCTTCTCAATGTGTATCCCTAAAATAGATTGATTATCCATATTGCGATACGATCCATATTGATAATCGGTTAGATAATCAAACAAGGGTTGTTCCTGAACTCGATTACAAGAAGTATAATGAGTAACATTTTTCGGGAGTGAAGCGGTACAAGCATATTGATTGTTGGATTTTTTATACCAATAATATCCGTTAGGCCATGCATTGGATGCGTGCAAAAACATTAATTCTTTGCATACTTTCTCAGCACATATTATTGGGGTAACAATACATTTTTTTACGTTCTTACTATCGTTATTACATGTTAATCGATTATAAATCACATCGCCGTTTTTAAACTGTTTTTGATACAGAATACCCATATGCGAAATACTTAACTCAGACCCAGTAGCATCCTTAATATTTTTGTTATCTACTGTCCACAACCCAGCATCTCTAACAATTTCAATAATTGATGGCGTTGGTACTTTATCGATCAGAAACTTATTTGGACTATATTTTCCATTTGATTGTTTTATAGCTAAAACAGTCTTGGGAACATAAGATGTAGCGACAATTTCTGAATTAAAACCTTGAAAATCAAGCCCTGAATAAACTGTAGCATATCGCTGCGCCATACTGAATCCATCACCATGATTTAACACACGTACCGTTGCGTGCAAATTTTCTTTTTGACGTAAAAACCAATTATTTCGAGTGATATTTGCGATGGTTGTTTCAACTACAGAACCAAAATCACTTTGAGATGTTACATCTTGCAGAAATCCATTTTTTTGATTCACAGGATTCCAATCTCCATCAATAAAATTATTTCTATTAAAATAATGAACCCATTCACCATGAGGATTTCCTGCCGAACCATAATTTATCTTTAAAATATTGCGATCGAATTCATCGAGTGTGAAAGAATAAAACAACGCCATAGCATTTTGAACAAATGTTTGGCAATTAAGGCCGTCCATACGATAAACGGGATCTTGCTTTACGTGAACAGCGCCCGGCTGATAAACATCCGATCCAGACTGCCAATCGCCTTCTCCCATCGCACCACTCTCAATAAAAGGGATATCAATTAATTGTTTTGCCAGTAATTCCATTCGAGCGTTTGCATCGAGATTTTTGTATGGTTTTAAATAATCAATTAATTTCCGTATCAAAGCACGAGCTTCGTTGACCGTTAATTGATAACGAGCAAAATCTAATACAGTAAAATTTTCTGCTGCCTTCAATGTAGGATAATTTTCTTGACTCCCTGTCATCGGCGCATAACCATTTAAGTGAAGATCATTATCTTCAACTTCCTGGCCAAAAACAGTGATTGTGAAAAATATTGCCAGAAGAACAATATTAAATATTTTAGATAATTTCATTGGGTTTCGACCTTCTATTTTAGGCTATGATCATTTACTCATTATAATAGTACCTCAGAGGGCTGAAAAGGGTCAAGTTGACGATTGAAACCTTGTCTTTGACTACGGCGTCGCGCCTTCCTTTTTTTGTGACAGTCCGCTA
>CAVRXV010000017.1:0-470363 GCA_963725255.1 uncultured Gammaproteobacteria bacterium
GCAATTATTATGGTTACACGCCTTTAGGCTTAGCCGTTCAATCTGGAGCAATTAATGCCTTTGAGGCAATAATGAAGCACCTACCTTCGGTAAGTGATAAAGTACGTCATTTAAAAGACTTGGACTCACACGAGTCTTCTCCATTAAATTCCGCAATAGTCACTGGTCATTATCATATGGTCGAATATCTGCTTAAAAAATATTCCGATCATGTACAATATGACACTTTTAATGACTACGGATATAGCCCACTTTTCTGCGCAAGAATACATAAAAACAAAAACATTGCTGAGTTGTTACTCAAATATGGCGCCAGTCGCAATCTACAAACCAATTCGGAGTCACTCCCATATATTAATTAAAATAATGTGGTCAATCATTAATTTTTCTGAAGCTGATTTTTTGTTAGCCACACATGACATACAAGAATTAATACTCTGTGGAAAAGCCATTTTTCAACTAACATCTGCACAATTTTGTTTTTTATTAAAGTCCTTAAAATCTCATCCGAGTATACAGAGATTTGACGTTCCAGATCAGCGATATAGTAAAAAAATCTTGATACATTTAGTCGAGCTAATAAAAAACTCTATATTAGAAAAATCAATTTAAAAGCTCACGCAGTACTACACAAACAATATAAAATATCTAGTCAGGATGCTAAACTTATTATAAAAGCACTGCATAAAAACAGCTCAATAACCTTCATTGATTTTTCCAATCATCTACTGACTGAAGAAACACTAGAATTATTTCACGAACTATTCAATAGAAACCGAGAACTTCAAGACAAAGAAAATCCTCATAAGAATAAAATTTACTCAGTCATTTTTGATGGTGAAGATTTAGAAATGACTCGACGTGAGGCACAGTGTTTATTGTTACTTCATGATGGATTATCGGCAAAGCAAAGTGCAAATGAACTAAATCTATCTCAGCGCACTGTAGAAGTTTATCTTGATAAACTTAAAAAACGCTTTAATTCACGAACAAAAATAGAATTGATGTCAAAGATCAATGCGCATATTATTTCTTCACTTCGCAATCAACTCAACGAGTCGTTAGTAACAACCTAAAAATAAAAAGACAGTTCCCGATTTTAACAGGAACTGCGCTACATTTTTTAGTTCTTATCATTAGTGATGTCATTTTCCCAACTGTCCCGAAACCTTGTTAAGGTTGCTGCTTTTCTTAAAATCACTTTTATATTCACTGCTGTATTGTTAATTAGTCCAGGCATTTCTTCATCACTGAGTAGCGTTGATTTTTCTAAATAATCATCAAGTATTTGTTCGAATTCCAAACGTAAATGTTGGAATTCTGCTTTTTGTAGGGAGCTCAAAAGATTGTGTGCATTATTAATAAAACAAGTCCTCTTCAAAGTACCAGCCTCAACCTTTAAAACTTTGCTCATTATGACTCTCCTTAACGCTTTATAATTTAGACACTGTGTTAACCTACCATAGCTATATTATTTTAACTATCCGTAAAATTACGTAGTCTGAATTTCACCATTAGCCAAATATTTATACAAATATAATAATCTATTTGCCTTTAACGCTGCAAATTGATTATTAATTTCTTGGCATCACAAATTGCTTCCTAATATAGATAACTTTACGTACGTAAATTTTGTCTCTCTCCTCGATTACGCAATTGTACCTATATAATTTATATTAATAAAGCATTACTTTACGTTGTTTTGCGAATTTTAAGTAATCTCTGAACTTCTTACTGTTGAACCGTGATCGCTGCACTTGCATCGGCACTTGGTAAATCAACGTGGAGGTATCAGCCATGAATTCTAAATTAGTATTACAGCAAATTTCTTTAGACGACTTTCAAGTTCGTATTCCAGTATGTGATAGCAATGACTTCTCTAGGATTGTTAGCAGAGTAAATGATCTATCACTTGCAAAGAGAAAACGAAACCAGAAAGATGTTCTCGAAAATGTTCACAATGTTGCAGAATTTGTTTCTCAAGTAGGTTCTGCTGTTAATGGTAGTATTGCTGTCGGTGGTCTTGTTGGTATTGCAGTTCAGTTACTGTTAACAACAAGTCTGTCAGTAGCAAAAACTTATGCAAAACATCACGATATTCAAGCACTGAAGCGAGCAATAGATTCTTGTGCAAATTCTTGCAAAAACAAGAATTATCAGGAAGCTATAGCTGCCGCTAATGCGGGTTTACGTGAAGTAGATAGCTTCAATAAACACAAATTAGTCGGATTTCTGACGGGACGAGATAGCGAATTTACTAAATATAAATTCGCACTCAAGCTGTTGTTAAAGTATAATCTCGCTGCAGCGTATTATGGGCAATTTGTCATAACTGGAAAAAATGACTTATCCCTTATTCAAGCTGCCACTAAAAATATCAATGATATTTTTAAATCTCTGCGAGATAAATACATTGATGCATCAGCATACCTAAAAGATATTTATAATGATCTTCACTTAGTTTTAGCAGTTGTAAAGAGTAATGAAGCCATTAAAGAGTATCAAAGTGGTAACCTAGACACCGCGAAAAGTCTTACTACCGGTTTGAGCCTTGATTATGGATATTATTCTTTCGATGCTAAACAAAGAGCTAAAGCTGGGCGCGAGTATCTTGATGACCATGTAGGCCTCGCAATTTGTGATGTTCTAAAAACAAACCAAGCTCAATTTCGTTTAATACCACGAGATAACAGCTACGATTTGATAGAACAAAACTTCGACAACAACTCTGCTATCTTATATCCAAGATAATAGAGCTCAACAAGGAGGCTGGTTTCAATACCATCCTCCTTTCTATTTTATGCTAAACTATTCCCTATAGTCTTATGATACACGCAAATGGATCTACCAAAGGTATTAATATTCCAATTGGATGGTTGGGATTATATTTTGTGTATCGTTATCTGCCTAACTATCGCACAAAAGATAATCCCCCCTTAGATCTCAGTGGATTATTACAATTTAGTTCAGGTTCTGTTCTCAGGAGCTCCCGGTTAAATGGGAACCGCTGATCTTAGTTATACTTTTTTGACAAACTGAGATTTGAGCTTCATTGGACCAATCCCTTCAATTTTACAATCGATATCATGATCACCTCCCACCAGGCGAATATTTTTAACTTTTGTTCCCACTTTGACGACTGATGATGAACCCTTTACCTTCAAATCTTTGATTACGGAAACGGTATCACCATCTTGCAGGATATTGCCATTTGCGTCCTTAATGATGCGCAAATCATCCGCATGATTATCAGTTAACTCACTAGTCCACTCATATGAGCATTCCGGACAAACCAATACCGCACCTTGCTGGTATGTATATTCGCAATGGCATGTTGGACAGGCTGGTAAATTGCTCATCAGTTAATCCTTTTCGTAAATAAGTTGATTATAACTCACAGACACGCATCTTTCTATTTTGTGCTAAACTACCCTTAGTAGTCTAATTATTCAAGCAAATGGATTTATCAAGAGTATGACGGACGAATTTCGAAAACAATTATTACCATGGCTGGTCGCAGTCGCCTTTTTCATGGAAACCCTTGATATCACGATTCTCAATACTGCTGTCCCGTCTATTGCCAAGTCACTCGATGTAGTGCCTTTGAGTATGAAAGCGGTTCTAGCGAGTTACACCTTAAGTTTAGCTATTTTTATTCCATTAAGTGGCTGGGTTGCCGATAAATTTGGTACTCGTCGCGTTTTTGCTTCAGCAATAGGTATTTTCATCCTTGGCTCATTTCTCTGTGGTATTTCTAATAATATTCATGTTCTAGTAGCTTGTAGAATTTTACAAGGATGCGGCGGAGCCATGATGCTGCCCGTCGGACGCATCACAATTGCAAGAAGTTTCGCACGCTCAGAATTAATTAAAGCAATGAGTTTCGTAGCAATTCCAGGATTAATTGGTCCGATGATAGGTCCCCTTGCTGGCGGATTTATTGTACATTATTTTCATTGGAGCATGATTTTTTTTATTAACATCCCCATAGGGTTAGTTGGGTTGTATTTAGTCTATAAACATTTACCCGATTATAAAATCAAAGATAGCCCACCACTGGATATCAGTGGATTATTGCAATTTAGCTCTGGAATTGCATTACTCTCCTACATACTCGAAGTATTTGGTGAACACACGATGAGCTCTGGAGAAATTATGGGCCTTCTATTGATAACAGCTATGTTACTAACAGGCTATGGATTTCATGCCACTCGAATTCGACGTCCCCTACTAAGGTTAAAATTATTTCGTATACGCACATTTAGAATTGCCGTATTCGGGAGTTACTTTACACGATTAGGTATAGGTGGCATTCCCTTCCTTTTTCCACTGCTATACCAAGTTGGATTAGGATTTACACCCATACAATCTGGATTATTAATGATTCCTCAAGCTGTTGCAGCCATTAGCTTGAAATTTATAACACCCGCTATTTTAACTCGATTTGGGTATAGAAGCGTTTTAATTCTTAACACTGCACTGATCGGTATCATCATTATGCTGTTCACAAATTTTACTTCTACGACGCCCATCTGGGAAATAGTCGTTATCATGTTTTGTTTCGGGTTTCTCACATCATTGCAATATACCAGCATGAATACACTTGTTTTTGCGGATATTATAGATACTGAAACCAGCAATGCCAGCACCATCGCAAGTACTATGCAACAAATGTCAATGAGCTTCGGTGTTGCAATTGCGTCACTAGTAACAGCTGCATTTATTCCAAATAGATTTCAATTCTCATCGATCGAGCTTATGCATGGAATCCATCAAGCATTTTTCGTAATTGGAATTGTGACTATCATCTCTAGTCTAATCTTCTTACAATTACGAGATAACGATGGCGAATCTGTAAGTCAGCATAAAACTGTGGTGCCTTAACCTGGATATCGTGCCGCTTTTTTTTAGATATTTAGTTTTATATAATCACTTTCTTTAGCCGATATTTTTTCAAGATATTCTTGTCTTTGTAATATTGCCACTAGTTTCGCTTCTTCCTCAGCAACCTCCTGAGGAGCCGGATGAGGCAAACCAGCCTGTTCAAGCCGACGTATTCCTAATCGTAATTTTTTAACTATATATAATTGTTCAGCTTTTTCTTTTCTAAGATTTTCAATCTGTTGTGTTACTGGCAATTTTAATTCAAATGCCTTGACATCCGTCTTTATGACAGCTAATTTCCATCGACCACCTGACGCATTACAAACTTTTATTAACATTTCTAAACTTGCACGAGCTTTTAATTTATATTCCGGAAGAAGTGATGGAAAGCGTTCATTAAATTCATCAATAAAATGTTGCTCAACTAATAATAATCGTCCTTTGATGTTACCAGGAGCCATAGCATTAGTTTCAACAATTAATTCAGAATACGCTGCTTCATGTAAAGTAGGTTTACAGGTAGTACGATTTAAACCTTCAACGGTGAAAAAAGGAGTTGAACCTGAGAATTTATAGCGTGACTTGCTGTAAGCCTGATGATGCTGAACACTGGCTTCAGTAAAAAATGGACTGGATGGAAATCGGCTATCTAGAAGGTTATTTGCACCATCCATTAACTCACGTTGATGCAAAGCTTCTAGTATATCCATTTGCTCTCTAGTTGATGAAACATGATTTAAATATTTGAGTTTAGACTCAGCTGGACAACAATAAGGTGAGCCCACATCAGTAGGACCCATATATTGAATTGCATCAGGTTTCACTTCCAATGCCATATAAACAGGAAATAAAATATTATTTTGGTGCCCACCAGCAAATCCACGAGTGGCTTTATTTAATAAACAACAACTGACAAAGGGTGTTTCGGTAAAAAATAATGGCTCTCCTTCCAATAACTCAGCGAGACGTTGAGGCCTCGATAAAACAGTGTTAACAATAAATGTATAATCATCAGCGTCTCTAAGATCGACAAAGCTTAATGGCGTATCACCCGCCAGGGTGATTTGAACTGTGTTAAATTGAGATAAATAACCATCTAATAACTCCGGCCTCATCTTCATTTGAAGAAATTCCCACCCAATTTTTTTTCGATAAATAAAAGAACTAAAAGGTTTTTTGAGTCTTCGCAAACTATCATGCTCATCATCCTCAATATCTTTCATAACTGTAACTCGGACTTCATTTTCTTCAAGAGGTTCAGCAATAACAAAGTGATCATTTTGATGATTTTGAACAACTTGCTCACTTTCTTCTCTAGTAGTATGGATGGTTTTAACCGCTCTTTTATCAAAACTTGATTTTATCTGTTGAGAAGCAAGCGCAAAATGTTTTTGTTTAGCCTCAGATAAATAACTAAATCGTCCTTTCAGTTTATCTCGGCTAATTAATTCAACTGCTGCATCTAAGCGACTATTATCCGGAAATTTATCTACTTCATCTAATTCTTTTGCTCCAGCAGAAATTAATAATGCTCGAGATTCTTGGACTCGTTGTTGATTTTTTTCAGTCACATCGGGTAAGAAGTCTATTGCGGTTAATCCGAGCGATGATAACAAAGATACATCTGCTTTATATGAAAGAAAAAGCTGCACTAAGTCACAATCACCGGCTGCAGCTGCTAGATGTAAAACAGAAATACCATGCTGTAAATAATTGGGATCTGCTCCCATTTCCAATAGTTCACGAACTAGAACTCTATTGCATGACATAGTCCCCGATAATAATTGGTCTTTCGTATAACTACTGTCCACTAAACTAAACCATTTAAGATACACACTCCTCCTCAATAACGCATGTAAAGGACTTTTCCCACCGCGTGAAATTTGATTTATAGCATCAGTATTTTCAAATAATGGTTTTAGTACCGGAAACAATTTCCCCTGATAGGCATTATCTCTAATAGCGAAGCAATGTAGAGCATTTTGGCCGTAATTATCCAAAAGCAATGGATTAGCCCCACACTTTATAATTGCAATTACAATTTCTACTTCAAAATTTCGATTGTCTATGGCAGCAGAAAGTGCCATTTGACCCTCATGATCAGGGGTATTCATAATCTGTGCGAAACCGGGTATCGCTGCTAAAGTTATGATCATTTCTTTTATTTTATTTTGATCTAAATAGGAAGAATACATTAATTTAATAAAAAGATTATTTTTACCAGAAAAACACTCTAATATTTTTAGAGGCATTTTTCCGACTAAAAAATTAAATAGATCTTGATATTCTTTAGATTTTGATTGATGACGAAGAAGACATTTTACCAATGCTATAAATGGATATGAAACTTTATGAGTAAAAACATGATCACGGAAATTGTCATTACTTGAAAATTCTGGCAGATCCAAAAGTTCCGGATTCTGAACTAAGGCCTGCTTTACATACTCAATCTGACCTTGATAAATCGCCTGTGCCAAAGCAGTTTTAGGATCTTCCTCAGATACCTCATTTTTTTCATTAGGCTTTCTTTCTCCAACCAACTTCATCATCTACCTCACAATACTTTTTTCTTTAACACAATGAGTCCCCATGAAAAGCCTAAAGTTCGTATATTTGCTATAAAATTGGCATCATACCATGGTATTTACCCGAATGCAATCATTTTAATACCTAAAAAAGCTAAAATAATACTGTGCTTGCCATAGATTTTTTATGCGATATCCAGGGTAGGCATCTACACTTGACTTCAGGAATAAATCATGCAAAATGTATCCTATGAAACAGATATTCACAAAACTCTTGAAGACTTATACCAGCACCTATTATGGCCGCTAGGCCATATCTATTTTTTTCTACTATATTATCTCTATAACTACTCTATTATCTCTATAACTACTCTTCGAAACCTAAGCTTAAAGGTGCAATATGAGTCACTATGTTTCAAAACAGCCTGATCATTCAGGCAAAATCGATTGGTCTGATATTGAAAATCAGACTTGGAATACCTTATACAACCGCCAAGTAGAAATTGTTAAAAACCGTGCCTGTCAGGAGTATATTGAGGGCATAGCTCTGCTAGGCATGTCTCCAAATCATGTACCTCAATTATCTGAAATGACAGAGGCTTTTAAACACTCCACAGGTTGGTCTGTCGTTCCAGTACCTGCAATGATTACTCCCGAACAATTTTTTGATTTATTAGCAACCAAAAAATTTCCAGCAGCAACTTTCATCAGAACACCGGAAGATCTCGATTATCTCCAAAAACCTGATATTTTCCACGAGTTTTTTGGTCACTGCCCTATGATCACACATCGGC
Source organism: uncultured Gammaproteobacteria bacterium (assembly GCA_963725255.1). Classification (GTDB taxonomy): domain Bacteria; phylum Pseudomonadota; class Gammaproteobacteria; order JAIEPX01; family JAIEPX01; genus JAIEPX01. Next base: position 8,204 of record CAVRXV010000017.1, read on the forward strand.
CCTTTGCTGATTTTATGGAGGCTTACGGAAAGTTAGCTTTGAAATCAAATTCTGACAATCGAAAATACCTTGCACGATTATTTTGGTTTACTGTTGAATTCGGATTAATTAAAACAGATCTCGGTCCTCGATGTTATGGCGGTGGAATACTATCATCCAAAAATGAAACTATTTACGCTGTTGAAAGCGAAGTTCCCGTAAGAAAGCCCTTCAATCTTGTTGAAGTTTTACGTACTCCCTATAGAGTGGATCAAATTCAGGGTGTATACTTTGTTTTAGATAACTTCGATCAACTCTTTAATCTCTTAAATCAAGATATTAATGGTGCTATAGATCAAGCAAAATCATTAGGCGAATTAACTTTAATTGAAACTGATAGAGGAGCATCCAAAGATGAATGGACTACTTGCTAAACGTTGTCTAGCCTGCGAAGGTGGGGTTAAACCTTTAACAGAGGCAGAAAAAAACGAACTGTTAAAACAAATTGATCCTTCTTGGATCGTTAACGATGATTATACTCAAATTTCAAAGGATTTTAAATTTAAAAACTACTATGAAACGATGGCATTCGTGAATGCTATCGCATGGATGGCCCATCATGAAAATCATCATCCTGACTTAGTAGTGGGATATAATCATTGCCAAGTTAAATATTCTACGCATTCTATGAAAGATTTAACTGAAAACGATTTTATTTGCGCTGCAAAAGTTGATCAGATTCTTTTAGCACCATAACTACTGACTAAGTGGTTTAGCACTGTTCGATATTTTTGGGCCCTGAATTATAACTTCATGCTGGGTTTTATCAGTGGTTACCCATTCGTACAATTCTGTGAAAAGAGGATCGCATCGGGTACATCGCGTACCGCATGCCGAAGTTTTTTGTAAGCATCGTACTTTACCTTTCGCAATCCAGAGTTGAAGCATATCTCTTAATACATCGGAATCAGATTTAAATTCTTGCTTTAAATCCATCAAACTAACGATGCGTCGTTGTATTAAATATTGTTTAACTTGCTGTAAAAGCATCATGATAATGCTCCTACTTTTACATTAATTAATTCTGTTCGATTTAGAGCGAATCGTTTCATTAATATAAGTACAAAAACAAAAATCAGAGTGATGCATCCTATCCAAGTTAATGAAGATGTAAAATGCTGAGTGATTGTTGCAAATTGATAAAATATCACGGCTGCTCCATAGGCAACGCCTGTTGTCCAAAACGCTGAAAATATAGCCCAACGTCTGTTTAATTCACGCACCATCGCTGCAGTCGCAGAAATACAGGGCACATATAATAAAACAAATAATAAATAACTAAATGCGGCTATTGACCCACCAAAACGTGCATACATCACACCGTATATAGAGGATTGTGATTCTTGTATCGGAGCACTCGCTAATATTGGGTTCGTAAAACTTTGTGTAAGTTCACTGAGATTTTCAGGAACTGAAATTACTGCCGCTATCAATCCCTCAGTAACAGATTTTTTTTCTGTAATGATAGACCCTTCTTGAGAATACAGCGTGTTCAAAGTACCTACTACAACTTCTTTAGACAATACACCAGTTAATAATCCAACTGTTGCAGGCCAATTGTCATCGGTAATTCCCATCGGGTGAAATATGGGGGTAATAGATTGTCCAATTGAAGCTAGTACAGTGTGATGAGCAGTTGGTGTTTTCGGCGAACTTAGTGAAAAGGAATTTAATGCACCTAAAATCATGCACACTGGAATGATGACCTTTCCTGCTCTAATTAAAAAATTCTTCAAATGATGCACTGTTGGACGCAGTAAAGATTTAAGAGAGGGCCAATGGTAAGAGGGCATTTCCATCACAAGCGGTTCAGACTTACCTTTCAACAAGGTTTTACGTAATGCCAAACCTGTTAAAACCGCCATGAAAATGCCAATTAAATACAATGCAAATACAATATTTTGACCACCCACAGGAAAAAACGCCGCTGTAAATAACGCAAAAATTGCTAATCGCGCTCCGCAGGACATAAAAGGACTCATCATTATTGTGAGAATTCTATCTCTTTGATTATCGATTGTGCGTGACGCCATTATACCAGGCACATTACATCCAAATCCTACGATCATTGGAACAAAGGATTTTCCAGGAAGACCCATAACGCGCATCAATCGATCGACAACAAAAGCGGCACGTGTCATATATCCAGTGCCTTCTAATAAAGCCAAAAAGAAAAACATAGCACCAATCACTGGAATAAATGTCAACGTCGTATTAATACCTCGGCCAGCACCATTCGCTATGATTGCGATCACCCACTCCGGTGTATTGATTAGATTTAATAACTGAGTAGCACCTGTCACGAAAATAGCTTCTGAAGATTTATCAAAAAAATCTTGGAAAGCACCACCTAAGTTTATCGCGAATAAAAACATGAAATACATCGCTGCAAGAAATATTGGAATACCAAGAAATCGATGCAGAACCCACCGATCTAATCGACTATAAGGATGTGCTTTCTTCTCATCCTGTTTCGTAATTACCTGTTTTTCTATATCCGCAGCCCAACTAAAACGTGTACCCGCTATTAATATATCCACCTCTTCGCCGCTTTGCTGCTCTATTTTTTTTGCAGTTTCAGCAATTTGTTCTTGGTGATCTTTAAATATTAATAACTCTTGAGCATCTCCGCTCAGTAGTTGTAATGCTTGCCATCGTTTCTCAAGTCCAGGTAATTTTTCAAGTGATGCGACACCTTCTTCTATACTTTGAGGAAATGTAAGACCTGTTTGAATTTTTTCATTCAATGTTAAAACTTGAATAATCGCTTTTTTTAATTCAGTAATCCCCTGTTCTTTTACAGCGCATAGCGGAACTACAACACAACCTGTTAGATCAGCAAGTTTGTGAAAATCACACTGATGCTTATTTTTTTTCAGGACATCCACTCTATTCACAGCTAAAATAACTGGCACTTCCATGGCAATTAATTGAGATGTCAAATAAAGATGCCGCTGCAAATTCATAATATCAATTACATTAATAACAACATCCACTCGCCCTCGGGCAATGACATCACACGCAATTTTTTCATCGATAGCACGATCAGCAGAAACTGCCGTTAAATTATAGATCCCGGGTAAATCGAGGACTTCAACTGGTGTTCCATTTTCACAAAATGCACCACTTTTTCGCTCTACTGTTACCCCTGGCCAATTGCCCACATGCGAACGACCGCCAGTAAGAGCATTAAATACAGTTGATTTTCCACAATTAGGATTCCCGATTAAGGCGACTGTGATAGGCCTCATGACGCAATCTTCTCTAATTTAAGCACTGAAGCCTCAGCCTTACGTAAGCTCAGCACTGAACCTCGAATGACTACTTGAACAGGATCCCCAAGGGGAGCAATGCAGGTGAGTTTGATGACTGAGCCAGGAAGTAGCCCCATGGCTAGCAATTTTTGACGATAATGAGGGTCGCACTGACTAAAACCCGTGATTTTAGCCTCATCTCCAACATGTAGGTCTCTAATAGTCAGCATTGCGATTCCATAAAACTTCTATTGAAGATATTATCACCTATTCATGCCTCTAGTGTCAATGTTGTTGAGAATGATTCTCAACAACATCAAGGACCACCTTACAGTGACAATGAGGCCAAAGATTGGCTCAGTAGGCCCCTATCATCTATAATTCGGCATTGACAGATAAAGGATTAGCAAACATGACTCTCGTAAAGGATTACCCAGTCGCCCAGGATGAGGCTGCAGTATCAGAAGCTCAGCGAAAAATTAAATTAACCGCTCCAAAAGGCAAAACATCTCTTGAAATACTCTTTGTAGGAGACACCAGTTTTGGGGAAAATTATCAACAACGACTTGAAGAAACTGGCAAAGAAAATATACTAAAATCTCAAGGCTACGATTATCCCCTCACAAAAATGAAATCGATACTCACTAGCGCAGATGTAGTTGTTGCCAATTTAGAAACACCCATTACGAATATTAAAACATCACCTTATGTCAATAATAAATCTTATATACATTGGAGTGATATTGAAAAAGCGCCTGCTCATCTTCTTCAACATAATATTCATGTGGTTAGTCTTGCGAATAATCACACCTTTGATTACGGAAACGACGGTTTTTTACAAACCTTGGATATTTTAGAAAAAGAAAAGCTTCATTATTTTGGCGGAGGTAGAAATCAACAGGAAGCCAGTGAACCCTTTATGATTGACATGGATATTGCGGGACAAAGTTTTTCTTGCGCACTTATTGGTGCATTTCAAGAATCACCGAGCTTTCGTAAAGATTATCAAGCCTACGCCGAGGGAAATAAGGGAGGTGTCAATGCCTTAAACCTTGATTCGCTGATAAAAAGCATTCGAGCAATCAAAGCTTTTAATCCCGATTGTTTTGTAATTGTATTTCCACACTGGGGATATAATTACGAATGGAAATCACCTACACAAATTAAAGAAGCAAGAATTCTCATCGAAAATGGTGCAGATTTAATTCTGGGGCACGGCGCGCACATGTTCCAAGAAATCGAAAATCATGGTAATCAATGGGTTGTCTATAGCATTGGTAACTTTATGTTTAACTCACCAGGGCGATATGCCCATTATAATGCGCCACCTTACGGCCTCATTGCTAAATTAATTGTTCGATCTGAAAATAATGAAATTACTCTTTCATGCAAACTATACCCTATCATCACTGATAATAAACAAACTCATTATCAACCTTCATTTGTAACTGAATTGCAATTTAATGAAATTTGTCAACTTCTGTCAGAGAAAAATACCTCACAAAATACATATTTACATAGTTTGCCTAGAAATAAAGATGAACATGGATTTTACCTGGAATTACCGATTAATACAAAACGAACGCTAGCCCCTGTTTCTAATAATAAGATTATTGGTTATATCTGTAATACTCGTAATGGAATTACTCCAGGAATGAAAGCTAAAAAATGGATGTTCAGAGGTGTTTCAATGAGCAAAGCTTTAAAAGAAAAAGGCTTTGACCTTTTTATTTATGCGTTTAACCACGTTGACCCAGAAACAGGAACCGTTCCGGGGTATATACTCGAGAATAATCAGTTTGTTCAAAAAACACTGCCTGTACCTAAAGTAAATTACGATTGGTTTTTGGGCCCCAAAATTCATATTCACCAAAATCCTTTAAATTATAATCAATTTTGCGACTGGGCAGAAAAAAATGATCGTGAAGTTTACCCTAATCAGGCCTACATGAATTTGGCTAAAGATAAATTATTATCGTATAAAACACTCGCTGAATTCGATCCCGATCTCGGTATTTACACTGAACTTTATAATGGTAGATCCGGACAACTCGAGCGTTTTCTTCAAAAGCATTCAACGATTTTTTTAAAGCCTCAATTTGGAAATAGCGGAATCGGTATTATCGTTATTAAAAGATCAAACCATGGTTACTCTCTCAAACATTATAATCTAGACCAAAAAAAGAATTTAAATTTTGATTCTTTATCTAACGCTCATGAAAAAGCTAAAATTATTATTAACAATGAACCCTACATTATACAAGGGGGTATAATTACCCAAAGAATCGATGCATCAACCTTTGATATTCGTCTTGTTGTCATTGGAAAAAAACCAGATTGGAAGATTATCACTGAAGTTCGTTTGGGCGCTAAAGAAAGTGATTTATCCAATGTCTCTCAAGGAGGCACTTGCATTGAATTAGACAAACTCTTAAACATTCTCAGTGAAAAACTCAATCCTACCGATTTTAAGAAACGATTATTCGATACTATTTTGAGACTGACATCTTTTCTCGATGCTTTCTATCCCAATAAAGTTCTTGAAATGGCTTATGATATCATCTTAGATACCGAGCAAAAAATTCACATCACAGAAATCAATTGCAAGCCAGGTTCTCCAATGATCTTCATTCAATTCAATAATATGCTCGATCTCAATCCCGAAGAACAATCTTTATATTCTAATCACATAGAGCCACATGGACAAAAATTAGCACAAGCCCTATTAGAAAGATGGGAAGATGCTCAATCTTATCAGCCTTCAATTTGGTTTGATTCTCCCTTCTCCGATCTAACAATCAATGAAGATGATAAAAATCAATTGATGCAAGAAATTTATCAGGCTCTACGTGAGCGTAGACCTATCAACAAAAATAATTTATCCAATAACATCATTATCGATAATTCTCCCCGAATAGTTTTTCTTTCACTATCAAATGGATTCACAAAAGCTCAAGTTGCATTGGGGAGAGGATTAGGGTTAGTGAGTGCGCTCGAACAGGCAATGAACAGACTCCCGGCACTTTTCAAAGAATATTACGAACCAATTTGGATTAAGCTAGACATAGTCACTGAATCTAGCGTTCATCATCAGTTAGATATCAAAAAACCTCTTGATTTTGAACGATCACTGTGTGGTATTGCCTTTACTAAAGACATCGATATGGCATTTTTGCCTGAACAATTAACAACGTATACTTTAGTCACGAGTGGGAGCCTTCTCCATAAACGTAATATTTCACGCTATATCTCCTCTAATCCTTATTTGACTGATCGTTTTCAAAAATTAACTGATCTTGAAAATATCACGTTATATGAATTTAAATCTGAAAGTTTATTTTTTGATGGCAAGACTATAACACCCTTGTATAGAGGACATCGTAAAACAAGTTCGCTATCCAAAGAAAATATTTTAAATGCGGTTGATTTAGCGGCTGATTATCTCATCCGATCGATTGATCTAAATGGACGATTTTCCTACAGCTACCTCCCTAAAACAGACGAAGATGATAAAAAATATAATATTTTACGCCACGGGGGAACGCTATACAGTATGCTTGAAGTGTATGAACTCAGACGTGACGATGCTCTACTTGCAGCCATTCAACGTGGACTTCGTTTTTTGATTAATCAAATGAAAGAAACCACTGTAAATGGCGAAAACACCTTAGTGGTTGTAGAAAATAATGATGTCAAATTAGGTGGAAATGGCCTAGCTGCTCTCGCTTTAGCAAAATATATTCATCTTACTCAAGAAAATCATTACTTACCGATTTTGCAAATGCTTGGAGCATGGATTGTGAATACTCAAGATCATCAAGGGAAGTTTACCATTCACAAACAAACTTATAATGGTGCCCTTGATCCTGATTTTGCTTCAGAATATTATCCCGGCGAAGCTCTTTTTGCTTTGTCACGCTTATACCAGATCGATCCGAATCCACGTTGGCTCAAAGCTGCCGTTGACGGCGCATTATTTTTAATTAACATCAGAGATAAAGATTTACCGGATGAAAAATTAAATCATGATCATTGGTTACTCTATGCGCTTAACGAAATTCATCGACTGGAAGCTCATGCTGAAATTCTTACTCATGCAAAAAAAATCACAGGCATAATACTTAAACATCAGCGCACTCAGTCACCCTATCTTGATTGGATCGGTAGCTATTATAATCCACCTCGATCAACGCCTGGAGCTACTCGTATGGAAGGACTTTGTGCAAGTTATCAACTCACCAAAGATTTTGGAACGGCAGAAGAAGCTCGCACAATTTTTAATGCCATCCAATCCGGCATTCAATTCCAACTACAAACTCAATTTTATCCTGAGTCTGCACTTTATTTACCAAATCCACAAAGAGCTATGGGTGGATTTCATAGCAGTCTCACCGATTTTGAAATTCGAATCGATTATGTGCAACATAATATTTCAGCCTTACTTGGTTTTCACAAGATACTACTCTCATTTTTTCTTGATTGTGTGCACTCTTGAGCCAGATCTTGGCATTGGGTCTTTTGATGTCTTATCGTGATCCTTATAAAAAAATTTTCTCTTAGGCTCTTTGTTAACATTTTTTGGAGTGTCTTTTTCAACAGGTACCATCATGCGATTGATCGCATAGTACATTATTCCGATGAGTAGTAAATAGAAATAGATCCAACGGAAAAGTAGGGAACCATAATTGTTGTCACTGTCCATAGGCTTTTTTTGCAAAGTCTTGCGATCAATAGTTTCGAGGGTCTTAGTAACCTGCTCTAGCCTAGCTTCTAAGATCACCATATCATGAAAATATTCACCCACTTTCATTTTAGCTTTTTGCAAAGCCATTTGCTTACGAGCAACACGAATAAGAATTTCCAGAAGTATGTGATTTTGTTCTATCTCGGAGACAATCGCCTGATAACCCTTCGAGTCTAATGACTCATTTTCTGTCAGAGACTGCGCAAGTACTGTTAATAAGTTCTCCGTCGACATAATGATATTAGAATAGGCCATAAATGATTCTTCGCTCTGACAAAGAGCCTGAGCAAAATAAGCTTGGGCTCTTCTGAGATACGATAGATCAACTCTAGATTCAGCTGATGACATGTAAACTCCCAAGAATGCAGATGCCATTGGGTTTTTATGATAAGCAGCAAAACACACAGCTTCATGTTGTAGCTGTGTTAAATAGATAAAAGGTAAATTGGGTGCATTGTCGAAGTCAGGATAGCCATCGATATGCTTTTCGATAGACGCGTGAGTATCGAGAATAATTCCCGAAATTTCAGGGGGAAATATATAGTCAGTTTCTTTCAATTTTGAGAGGCTTTCACCTAAATAGCTCGCCGCGGCAACATCCCCCGAACGAAATGCTAATAATGCCCAAACCGTTGCATAGGAGATCTGTGTTTCCATTCCATTCTTGTAAGAACGAATATCTCCATATCGCATTGATACAGTGAGGAAGCAATCATTGTTCCCCGCTAAAAATTCTGCATAGAGTTTATCTATTTCAGGAGAATTTTGGCTGTGTTGCCTCAACTGGCTCCAAAGAGTAACAATGTTTGGATCACTACCATCGCGTGGTACAGGATACCAGGCTAAATTACTCCTAGAACGATAATTATTAGTGGGTGAAAATCCATGTGTGATAATTGCTTTAGCCAGTGAATTTATCGGCAGTGATTCAACTGTATTTAAATCAAATTTGACATAGTTTTTTATCACTTCATTACAAACTGCACGAAGAAATTCTGGATGACGAGGGTCATATTGTGACTTTTTAAAAACCGAACGTACTTTTTTGGGTTTTATTACAGCATTAGCTTCAACAGGAATCTCATGATTATCATGAGATTTTTCTAATTGACGTTGGGCACCTAAAATAGCAAGCTGATTTGGTAAAGTATTTTCGTCGATATTAGTGGGTGGAGGCAGAGCACTTTCCGCAGGGAAATAAAGATTAGTTTCTTGTTCATCAAATGACCTATCTACTTCAGCATCTTCTTGAAGATTGTCAGCTGAAACCACTGCAAATTGATTGGCCACAATTGCCACAGCGCCAAGGCTACCGATAAGTGAACCAAGAGTAGAAGATGATCGTGATTCACTTTTTTCTAATTGGACTTCTGCCTCAGAATATTCGATTGGCTTAGGAGTATTTTTTATCTTCTTTGAGGGCAAAGTAAACAAATGATACCATTGAGAATACTTCTCACAAAAATCAATAATTATCTCTTCCATTGCCTCAAAAAGTTTTTGATAATACGAAGATTTCGAACCAAATAACCCATTCACAATTGTTTTTTTCAGATCTAAAAGAGTATCAGCATAAAAAAGTGGTGAAATTAAACAGCAGAAAACAGATTCTTGTAGCCTAATAATTCTGCTAAAACAATCAGCCGGAGGCTTACCTTGCTTAATCGCTTGTAAACAGTTCTCAACAGCTTCGGTCAACATGGCTAACCAAAACTCTTCCGTCTTAAACTGTGCATAAAATTGCTGCTGCGTCAAAATACCTGGTGGGCTTTGATCAATAGTTTTTTGTTTCAATGATTACACCTGATTTTCTCTTAAATGAAATTTCATTCTACTTTAAAAGGATCTTGGCGTCGAGTCTTGAGTTGTGATAGGTTTTGCAAAATCCATATTAAATCGTTCCAAAATTATCTGTAATATTGTATCAAATTATTATTTCACAAAGAGGAATACTGGAAATATTAACCGAATGCATAGTGATCCACTATAACCGAACACTTTTCTATTAACGCAGTGTTTTCAGAAAGTCCAGTGCTCAAATCTAAGTGTAATGTATTCTGAAAACACAACAACATTTGGAGCTCCCACCTTGCCCCTTCTAATCTGATTATACTTGAAGGATTTTTAAGCTTTAATAAATCAACTTTCCTTCGGAAGGTTCTTTAAAGGCATTGGATTTCTCGAGTTGAGCAAGTGCAAGATCATATTTCTGAAAATTGATACTTGCAGTAAATTCTTGAGCACGACAAAGCATTTTAATATAGGCTTCAGGGTCTTTGCTACGGCTCAATCTACGTAGTGCCAAAAGATAATCTTCTCGAAAGACAGTAGGGATAATGATGCGGCATTCGTTGTTGTTGACAAGCTCTGAATTCATCATGATTCTTGAAATCCTGCCGTTACCATCGACAAAAGGGTGGACTTCGGAAACGACGAACATGATATAGATAGCTCTTGGCAAGCCTGTATCAAGAGAGTGATAAAACTCGAAAGCTTTTTCAAGTGTACCAGTTACCAACTCCGGATTCACAAAATGGGTACTTCCTGCTCTATTAGCTGTCTCTTTAAATTTTCCAGGCACTCGGTCCTTTCGTACTGACATGAGGGTATAGTGCCTAGACTGTAATAGCTTAATCAATTCTTTGACTGTTTTTGGAGTTGTTTTCATTTCTGTAATACTTGAAACTATTTGATACGTACCCAATATATCGTGCGAATCTTCAGGTCGTTCTTTGATAATTTTTTGCTCAAAAACTATTTCTTTAGCTTCATCCACTGGGAACTCCGTTCCTTCGATATAGTTTGAGAAATAAGCTTCAAAAAAAGCTAAGTTGTTATTCCATTGTTGCTCTTTATGATGAAAAATTTTTTTAGGAAAAATACTTCGAACCAATGACTCACAAAGAATCGAAAATAATTCAACTCTATCTGTATCATAAGCTTTACCAGCAGCTCGTGCTTTAGCATCAGGAGCGCTAAGTTTTGCATATTGAGTCCCCAATAAAGTGCCGATTATACTATCGAGTAATTTAAACTCTTTAGTTAATCCTAGAGCAGGATAAAGTCGTCTTGCTTGATCACGTAATTGATTCAATTCATCATCACCGTGAATACGAGCCAACTTATCGAGATGAGATTCTATATATTTTTTACCTAATGACTTAGCCATTTTGCCACGACTAGGCTCTAAATTCTCGAGTAGCGCCCTTGGGCGAGAAGCCAAAAATAATCTTTCCATAAAAGGTGTATCTCCAGGTTGAGGCCCTGGACCTTCGATCAATCGAATAATTAATCCTGGTAACGTTATTTTTTTCGTATATTTATAAGACAGTACGATAAAACCAGCAGGTGAAACTCCCCCTTCCAGCGCGCTGCGATGACTGATTACTCCCTCAGGAAATAAATGACTGATAATGAGATAACGATTCCTTTTGATAATATCAACAGGCTTATCCTTCAAATTAGAGGTATAGATTCGCGGTGCAAGCTTTCGAAGCACTCCAGCTTTTATAGCCCTGTGTATCCTTGCCGTAGTCTTTGTGTCCGAGGAGCTAAAAACAACCTCAGGCCATCCACCAGCGAATAAATCTTCCACTAACTCTCTCCAACCATGGAATAATGTAATATATTTTCCACTAAAACGCGTATTTTGTCAAATATTTTCCACTAAGATCAGAATAAGTCCAATGGCCGTTTTCTTATTAGTATTATTCAATCTCTCGAAGTTCTTTGGGCAAAGCAAAGGTAATAGTTTCTTCGCGACCTGCCAGTTCATTCACTAAATCAGCCCCCCACTCTTTTAATTTTGTGACCACATTTTGTACTAGAATTTCTGGCGCGGAAGCACCGGCGGTAATACCAATAGTATTTTTATCTTTGAACCACTCTTCTTTCAAACAAGTCGCATCATCAATTAAATAAGCAGGTGTTCCTAATCGTTCAGCCAGTTCACGCAAACGATTTGAATTCGAACTTGTCGCTGAACCCACCACTAGAACAATGTCTACTTTTTCCGCGAGTTCTTTTACAGCATCTTGACGATTTTGTGTAGCATAACAAATATCTTCTCGTTTTGGTGCTTGTAATTTTGGAAAACGTTTTTGCAACGCGGCAATTATTTTTTGTGTATCATCAACAGATAACGTTGTTTGTGTGACAAAGGCTAAATTCTCCGGATCTTTTACTGTTAAATTTTCTACATCATGTTCGTTTTCAATGAGGTACATTCCGCCTTCTGGATTGTCATATTGCCCCATCGTCCCTTCGACTTCAGGATGGCCAGCATGTCCAATTAAAATACATTCTTGTCCACGCTTGCTAAAACGCGCTACTTCAATGTGAACTTTTGTTACCAGCGGACAGGTTGCATCAAAGACTTTAAACTGTCGTTCTTTTGCTTCATCACGAACAGCTTGCGAAACTCCGTGCGCACTAAAAATTACCGTTGAACCTTCTGGAATTTCTCTAAGATCATCGGTAAAAACTGCACCACGTGAGCGAAGATTTTCGACAACGTGGCGATTGTGAACAACTTCATGCCGAACGTAAATAGGCGCGCCTAATAAATCGAGAGCTCGGTCAACAATATCAATTGCTCTATCAACACCGGCACAAAATCCACGAGGGTTCGCTAAAATAATTTTTTTCATGATTTCACTCTATTCCGACTTAACCAAATAATATCAATAACAAGCATAACAGCACCAACACAGACAGCACTATCTGCAATATTAAAAATTGGCCAATGCCATTGATTAACATACACATCAATAAAATCGATCACATACCCAAATCGCACTCGATCAATTAAGTTTCCAATTGCACCACCCAAAATAAGAGAGATACTTACCGCGACCCATCGACTACTCGATTGTAAAGTAAACAACCAAAATAATAAACCCATCACGACTAACGCAGAAAAACTACTAAATAAATACAATGCTAAATGGGGATACTGCGCCAACATACTAAAGGCAGCCCCAGTGTTATGATCTAAAAATAATCGTAAATAGGGTATCAAATCATAGGAGTCATGTAGCTGAATAGTATTACTGATCCAATATTTACTGTATTGGTCGAGCAAAATTACTAACAGGGAAATCCATATCCACACAAGTGCGGTTCTTGAAGAACTATTACTACTTTTCATCAATCTAACTCCAATTTAAAACATCCTAGACTTGGAAAATATTAATTCCAAACAAAACCTCTAACAACTCAAGATACGACACCTTCGCCCTTCGCCACCTTCGCGACGCCGTCGCTAGACGAACTCTCTAACTTCGCCGTTGCCGTCAACGTTAGTGACGCAGCGAGCACAAAGTTCCGGGTGGTCTTTGTGTGAGCCGACGTCGGATCTTCGGTGCCAGCAACGATCGCATTTTTGGAAAGAGGATGCTTGCACATCTAACCATAAATTTTCTACTTCAGTAGAAACAGCTTGGCCATCTTTATCTTTTAAATCTGCAACACCTGCAGAAGACGTAATAGTCGCAAACCGTAATTCATCACCGAGGTGTTTTAATTTTTCGGCAAAATCACCCTCGCAATATAATGTGACTTCTGCTTCCAAGCCAGAACCAATTTTCCCTGCATTTCTGCAGTTTTCTAATTCTTTGTTGACAGCTTCACGCGCAATAACGATAGTTTCCCAAGCATTAAACTCTTCTTCAGGGATCCAAAATAATCCTTCATACCAAGTGCTTAAAAATATAGAATCACTTTGTTCGCGCGGAATATTTTGCCAAATTTCTTCTGCTGTGAAACTAATAATCGGCGCTAACCAACACGCTAATGCGTGAACAATGTGATACATCGCTGTTTGAGCTGATCGTCTAGCAATACTATTTTCACGCGTGGTATATAATCGATCTTTTAATACATCAAGATAAAAGCCACCCATTTCGATTGAACAAAAATGATGTATTTTTTTTACGACTAAATGAAACTGATATTCACGGTAATCATTAATGATTTCAACTTGAGTTCGCCTTGCACACTCAACCGCCCAACGATCTAATTTTAACATGGCATCTGATGAAAGTAGCATGTCAGGTTTAAAATCATATAAATTCGAGAGTAAAAAACGAGCAGTATTTCGAATACGACGGTACGCATCACTGGTTCGCGTTAAAATTTCATCGGAAACAGACATCTCTCCACGATAATCTGTCGTCGCAACCCAAAGTCGTAAAACATCCGCACCTAATTTTTTAATGACTTGTTCCGGCGCAATAACATTCCCGATCGATTTAGACATTTTTCGACCTTGTGCGTCGACTGTAAAACCATGCGTTAATACTTCGCGATAAGGTGCAATACCATACATTGCGACAGAAGTGAGTAAGGATGTTTGGAACCAACCGCGATGCTGATCAGATCCTTCAAGATAAATATTAGCGGGTCGCCCTAATTCAGGTCGAGCTGCCAATACACTGGCATGCGTCACACCTGAGTCAAACCACACATCAAGAGTGTCAGTCACTTTTTCATAATTCTCTGCATCTTCACCGAGCAATTCTTTAATATCTAAATCGGTCCAAGCTCCGACTCCTACTTGTTCAACAGATTTTGCGACTTCTTCGATTAATAACAACGTATCAGGATGCAATTCATTGGTTGTTTTATGCACAAAAAGCGGCATCGGTGTACCCCAAACTCGCTGACGAGATATACACCAATCAGGACGTTTCGCAATCATGTCGGTCATTCGTGCTTCGCCCCAACCTGGAATCCAAGACACATTCTTAATTTCTTCAAGAACCTGATCACGCAATCCTTTTTTATCCATGCTTACAAACCATTGCGGCGTCGCGCGATAAATCAATGGTGTTTTATGTCGCCAACAATGTGGATAACTGTGCGTGATTGATGCTTCATGAAAAAGCACTCCATTTCTACGTAATAAATCAATAATATTTTCATTCGCTTTAAAAACGTGCATTCCTGCAAAATGCGGAACATCGTCATGAAAACACCCACGATTATCGACAGGATTATGCATGGGTAAATGATAATGAGATCCAACAATATAATCTTCTTGACCATGTGCAGGTGCTGTGTGCACTGCTCCAGTTCCTGCTTCTAAAGTAACATGATCACCTAAAACGATAGGCACTTCTCTAGGTAAGAATGGATGTTGCAATAATAAATGTTCAAATTTCTCTCCAGAGGCATTAGCCAACACGTGAAAATGATCAGAATTATAACGTGACATAATAGACGATAATAATTCTTCAGCGACTATAAAATATTTTTTTGAATGATCAATCGTCGCTTCAACTAATACATAAGAATGCTTGGGATTCAATGCAACCGCTTCGTTCGCTGGTAATGTCCATGGTGTTGTCGTCCAAATTGGAACAAAAATTTCAGATGCCGTATCAAGCGATAGCCCTAGTCGAGATAAAAGTGAAGCAGGATCTAAAACAGAAAATCCTACATCAATTGCGTGAGAAACTTTATCTTGATATTCAACTTCAGCTTCTGCTAATGCAGATCCACAATCAACACACCAGTAGACTGGTTTACGACCATGCGTTAAATGTCCATTCTCAATAATTTTTCCCAACGCTCGAATCGTAGTCGCTTCCGCAGAATGATCCATCGTTGTATAAGGATGATCCCAATCTCCAAAAACACCTAATCGTTTAAATTCTTCACGCTGAATATCAATTTGAGAATTAGCATAGGCTCTACATTGCTCGCGAAAATCATGAGGTTTTACATTAACCCCTACCTTCCCAATTTTTTTCTCAACATTCAATTCAATGGGTAACCCATGGCAATCCCATCCAGGAACATAGGGAGAAGCAAATCCGCTCAAAAGTTTCGATTTCACGACGATATCTTTCAATGTCTTATTAACAGCATGACCAATATGAATATGTCCATTCGCATACGGTGGCCCATCATGTAAAATAAAGCGTTCACGCCCTTTCGTCTGTTTTTGAATCAGTTCATAGAGATGCATGTCTTGCCAGTGTTGAAGCATCACGGGCTCACGTTCAGGCAAGCTTGCCTTCATTGGGAAATCAGTCGTGGGTAGATTCAGCGAATCTTTGTACTTACTCATAATGGGTCTCAAATAGCCAAAAATAGCAGTATACTCTAAGGGCTAGGTTGAGGGTAGAGGGTGGCAGGGCGGGGGTCAAGTCTAAGATTGCTACCTTCTTAACCTAGAAGGTAGCAATCTTAGACTTGCCCCCCAACACTTGGTATCATCACCTACCAATATTCAGTAATGTAAGGACATGTCATGTTAAAAAAGCTTTTGTGTATTGTGATTATCACATTCTGCTCGCCTCTAATGGCGCTGACTTTATCCAGCGATTCTTGGCACGAATTTGGTTTTGTAGGGACAAATTATTTGTGCCCCAACCAAGGCGGTGACAATATTTCTCCAGAATTAACTTGGACAGATGTTCCTCACAACACAAGATCATTTCTCTTATTTTTACACGATCCTGATGCACCCCACTCTGCAGGGTTTGTACACTGGGTTGTTTACATTAACGATCCTAAAATTAAATCACTAGAAACAGGATTTACACCCTCTACTTCTTCACAAATAGTATTTGGTTTAAATGGTATGGAAAAAAATATTTATTTTGGACCCTGTCCTCCGAGTGGAACTGGCACGCACCGATATATATTCACTCTGTATGCATTAAATACTCAACTTAACATTAAAAAAATTGAACAACTGCATCAATATGATTTAGTGAATTTGTTGTACGGAAAAGTCATTTCTCAAGCAACGTTTACAGGATTATACAAAAATTCGCAGTAAAAATCTTGTCATACAATGAGTAACTAAATGACAATCGAAAAAGACACCCTCTATTCAGAATCACGTATCAAGGAATTACGTCCGCTCATATCACCTATTATTTTATTAGAAGAACTACCTTGCACTTCGTTCGCAGAAAATACTGTTAAGTCTGCTCGTCAAATTGCTCAAAAAATCATGCTCAATCAAGATCCTCGATTATTAGTTGTTGTAGGCCCTTGCTCCATTCATGATCCTGAAGCAGCGCTAGAATACGCACAAAAATTGGCAAAACTCGCACAAGATCTTTCAAACGAATTATTTATTATTATGCGGGTTTATTTTGAAAAACCTCGCACCTCCTTAGGATGGAAAGGTTTAATCAATGATCCTAAATTAAATAATAGTTTTGATATTAACACCGGATTACGACTAGCGAGAAAATTATTGCTGGATATTAATTCACTGGGATTACCAACAGCTACTGAATTTGTAGACACCATCACACCCACTTATCTCATCGATCTCATTTCATGGGGAGCGATTGGTGCTCGCACAACAGAAAGTCAAATGCATCGCGAGCTCGCTTCAGGTCTTCCTATGCCCATCGGATTTAAAAATGGCACTTCAGGTGATGTACAAATTGCCATTGATGCGGTGATCGTAGCGCGGCATCAACATCATTTTCTCGGCATTACTCGCCACGGAAATCCTGCCATCATCGAAACTCAAGGCAACCCTTACGGTCATATTATTTTACGTGGCGGAAAAGACAAACCCAATTACGATGAAAAAAGTTTAAATGAAATTACTGCGAATCTTATTCAACATCAACTACCGCCGTATTTAATGGTGGATTGTAGTCACGACAACAGCCAAAAAAATCATCTCGCACAAGCCGATGTTTTAGAAAATCTTTGCGAACAAATTAAACATGGAAATCAAAACATCAAAGGCATTATGTTAGAAAGCCATCTTCACGCGGGGCGTCAATCATTATCCTCCACTCAACCTCTAACGTACGGACAAAGTATCACCGATGCGTGCCTCTCCTGGGATCAAACAGTGCCCTTGCTCGAAAAATTAGCACGACGTAGAGTGCATTCTTAAGGTAGTCATTATCAGAAGCTTCATAGCTCACGGAACAGTCTAATGTGCCCATATGAAAACAAGAGTATAATAAGCTATAATTATATATAGAATTTACGATTGCCTTAAAGCGAAGGATATCAAAGTGCAACAACACTATGAACACCAGCAAACACTGGAAATACTCCAAAATGGCGCTACCGAACTCGACTTAAGTGATCATGTTCTGAGTGAACAAGATATTATTTCTTTAACTCAGGTTCTTGCCAACAATCAGACCCTTAAAAGACTCGATCTGAGCAACATTATCATCAGCGAAGAAAGCGCAAAAGCCCTTGCTCATCTCCTTACAACAAACAGCACTCTCACAGATCTACTAGTCTGCAATTGCCAAATCAACGATCCAGTACTTAAAATTCTAACAAATGCTTTGTCTCAAAATCAGACGCTGGAAATTTTAGATCTTAGCGAAAACCGAATCGGCGGTGAAGGAGCTCTTGCCCTCGCCGAAACTCATTTTAGCACCCTTAAAGAACTTTATCTAAACACTAATTTAATTGATGATCGCGGTGCACTAGCCTTAGCAAAAACCCTTGAATCCAACAAAAAATTAAAATATCTTTCGTTGCATGAAAATACTTTTGGTATGGAAAGTACCTCTGCTTTAATCAACACTCTCAATTTGAACGAAACTCTCACTGATTTATCGCTCGATAAGGACAAAATTAGAGAAGATTTATTTGAAACATTTGACAACCTCATCCTTCGAAACCAAACTTTTGACCAAACAAATGAATCGACTATCGAAGTGTTGCGTAAAACCCTTGAGCCTGTGAGAGAAGGTAATTCCAGACTCCTACTTATGCATAAAGTTCTAAATGAAGAGACTGTTAGTGACGTATGTTCAGTCATTGCCACCAGTACAACATTGCGCGCATTTTCTCTATTCAACGTACCCTTCACGAATTTTGCTATCAAAGCATTATCAAAAGCTATCGCGACAAACAAATCTCTGACGTCTGTTCAACTCATAACAGGATTTTCACCTGAAGTTGGCAGCGAATTACTCAAAGCTATAGCTTCTAATCAAGGTATAGAATCAGTATCTATCCAATATGATCGATGGCTTGATGATTTTATGGAACCGCTCTGTGAAACGATTAAAAACAGTCGTTCTCTGAAAATTCTAGATCTTCAGGAGTGCTCTTTGAGTGATTCTCCATGCCGCCTGTTAGTTCAATCACTCGAAACCAATCGTAGTTTAGAGTGTCTGACTCTAGATAAAGTTCCAATATCCCCGGCGAATATCCGTCTCCTCTCAAATGCACTGAATCGAAATCAAGCAATAACATTTTTAGAACTTCGCAATGTAATTAGACAAACAGAACCGCCTGACCTTGCTATTCAAAACGAAGCAACACAAGCGCTTGGTGATCTCCTTAAAGCCAACCCACATTTGAGAGTTGTTGATGTGCAACATAACCACATCCAAGATGACGCTGCTATCACGATAGCACAAGGCCTCACTTTAGGATCTGATCTGATAGAACTTAATCTTGAATTTAACGAAATAGGTGATGTTGGCGCGACTGAACTTGCTCATGCTTTCTCATCCCACAAAAACTTAAAAAAAATGAAACTCAGTTATAATGAAATTGGTAATGCAGGAGCCGTAGCATTGGTACGGGCTACAATTGCACGAGGACTAGATCAACTGGATCTCAACACAAACAGAATAGATGACCAAGGGATAAAAACTATTGCCCAAATTCTCGCAAAAGATTCTACGCTAAGAAATCTAGATCTCAGTTGGAACCCAATCACTGATAATGGTATTAGCGCATTAATTCAGGCTCTCACTACTAATATAACAATTCAGTATTTACACTTGGAACCCTCTAGAATAATACAAGCTGGTGGACATGGACATGAAAACATACAGTTTAATCCTGAATTAATGAACGAGCTGGAAAGTTTGCTACAGAGAAATCGTGATTATAATGTAGCGATGATTACAATCTATTCTGCCTATGAGATGATCAAAAAAAATGATTTTGATGATACTAAACTCAATGAAATCTCTGATTTTCTCGACAAAGCAGAAAAAATTGTTAAGAAACATGCTGCTCTAGATTCTGCTTATTCCAGCGATTTACAAAGTCATTTTAATCTTGCAAAAGGGATGTTCTTAGTTCGTACAGGTAAAATACTCCAATGTTTAGATTTTTATATTTCTTTGCAACCTCAAGCACCTGCGGAGCTCTCACTCGAGATCGCTATGATGATTCAAGGTGATCAACCATTCGAAGACAAACAAAAAAACGCTGCATTAATTTTGATGTTGCTTCGGGGAGTTCCTGATGGCACAACGTTACAATTTTTTGCGTTTCAAGATTTGTGTGAGGGGAAAGTATTCTCTTCCTCACAATCTTTAGCTGAGATATTAGAAGTAGATAAAGTTTTGACTCTTATAGACTCCAAATCTACTATAGCTGAAAGTTCTGCGTACCCTAATAAACTTGAGACCTGTATTTTCTACGAAGATCTTGCCCTGAATCCCAGAACACCAACTGTTCATAAAGTCCCAGAAGGAAAAACTCCTCCATCCGGCAATCTCAGATCACAATTTGAAGAAAAAAAACTTGAATTGCTTCAAAGTCTAAAAAGTGCTTATAGTGAAAAATCGACAATACAAAGAAATATACAACAATTACAAATTCCAATGACACTGCCATTTTCTGAGGATACTGATAATACAATCGTTATCGAAGAACTAACAGCAGCACTCGAAGATTTTAAACAGAATTTACATGAAATCATTTCAAAGAATGATGACAAAACGACATTGGATTCTATTAATACAATACTTCTTGCAACGAGAAAACTCATTAATAATCTGCAACCTGATTCAGCAAAAGATATTTTAAAAGAATTTCGTAATTTATTTCGTACAGCTCAGCAAGGCGGTGAACAGTTTTTTCAACAACAACCGCCACGCAGCGAACAAATTGCTGCATTATCCTTTGCTGACTCTATTGAACACACTCTCTCAAAAATAATATATAAACCTAGCCAATAAAACCGCAATATTGTATCAATAATACTAGCAAGAAATACCTAAGCGCTGAAAATACAGCATGATCCAGTCTAAAATGCATTTGTTAAAGATTTAGAAGACATCGGCTCAAGATGACATTGTATTAATAATTCATTCAATGCTTCCAATTTATCAATCATTGCATGATCTCTTTTTACGCCCCAGTCATGATTTGCAGTCGCACTATTGATTTGGCTAGCATCTATTCCAACATAGGCATCCACTCCTTTGTCATCATACCAATACGTAGCTGCGCAAACTCGCGTTTTAAATTCTTCGTAAAGCTTTTCATCGATCAGCTTCAGATGTAAATTTTTATATTGTTGAGTGAGCAGATGAATTTCAGCAGCATCAACATGGCCCGGTTTATTATCAGCTTTTGGTCGCTCTTTTTGAGCATGAAGAATTGTGATCTCAATGCCTCGCGCGAGCATATTACGCACCGATAGAACACGACCCAAAACTGTAGATAATTGAGCCGGATCTTGCAATTTTGATTCAGGAATTAAGCCGTCAGGAATTACTGATTTATCAGTTGTATTCAGCTTATAGAGTGAATCTTTCTCATCATAAATAACATGCTTCGGACTTATAAACATAGGTGTTAACAAAGAAGGAACTGCGAAGATCGCCTTGCCAGCGGCTAATTTTTCTTCAACTTCACGTTGTTCTGAAACTACGCCCACTCTCAGTTTGGCATCATCAGATATTTTGGCTCTTTCGGGAAATTGTTGCATTTTGGCACCTCTTAGTTCAATTAGTTAAATGTTAGCGTCTCAAAGCATCATTCTAAATACTGAAAATGTCAATGGCCATTTTTCTGCTTGTGCTTTGCTTCTCTATAACAGTTTGTTACAATGCCCCCATTGAGGTTCTCCTTCAATCAACTATGTGGGATCACTTATGAAACGGAATTTACTGTCGATCGTCGCTCTTTCTGGAATTTGCATTTCCGCACAAGCTGCCATCCCAATTACGAGCTATGAATCCTCTGTGGTTGAAATACCTTCAGAATATGCCGTTCAAGGTGGGTATACGGGTATAGCAGTAGGGCTTAACTACATTGGCACCAACGATATGGGTGTTCAGCTTATTCCCGATACCACAATGCCTGACCTCGTTGTCGATTTCCCTGATATGAGTATTAGATCAAAACAAGGTTATGATCTTATGCTAACCTCAGGCTATCGTATTTATCGATGGCGATTTGAAGCTGAGCTGGCTTATCGTTTTAACAAATCAGAAACCATATCGAATTTTACTTATGCAGTAGCTGGAACTATCCCATCATCTCTCAATGCAGACATCGCCGCCAATGGTGGTACCAGCGCAATATCATTAATGGGCAATATCCTGTATGACCGTTACTATACTTCAGGTTGGATGTGGACATTAGGTCTTGGAGTTGGTGGAGCATATCTCAACTTTAATACCTCCGCTGATACAGAATCACTGCCTCCTTTAGGTGTTGATCCCGCGTCATCATTTAGATTCACCAAAAAAACCTTCGTACCTGCAGCTCAAGCAATTGTCGGTATTGCCTACTCCTGGTCTGATCATATTGAAACAGCCATAACCTATCATTATATGTTTCTGTTCAATAATCGATACTGGGCACAAGGTACATTTATTAACAACAACACTATTCAATTTAATCCTCAATATCGTGTGAACATGCTCAACTTAGAAATACGGTTTACATAATCACGTGAAGGTGTCAGATCTAAGATTAAAGAACCTCAAGAATACTCTTGAGATTCTTTAATCTTAGATCTGACACCTTCTCAAGACCCCTTCCTGATAGTCTCCACATCTTTCTCAATTTGCACCCGCATCGCTTCAACCGTTTCAAATTTTTCTTCATCGCGTATTTTTTGCACAAACTCGACGTCTACGTGCCGCCCATAAATATCTTGATTAAAATCAAAAAGATATACTTCCAATACAATCTTCTTTCCACCAACGGTTGGTCGGCTCCCCACATTTGCAGCGCCCTTAATAGGATGCGGACCCAACCCATAAACAAGTACAGCAAAAACGCCTTCGATAGGCGTATATAATCGATGTAGATGAATATTCGCTGTGGGAAATCCAATTGTTCGACCAATCTTATCACCATGCGCGACCCGACCAGAAAATGCATAACCATGTCCTAGCAATTCACGCGCTCGCGCCATATCCCCATCAATCAACGCCTGACGAACTAAGGTACTACTAATTCGTTCACCTTCAATTTCAAAGGTGGGCATTTTTTCAACGGTAAATCCGTATTGCTCACCCAGAGCAACCAATAAATTGAAATCACCCCGTCGTTCAAATCCAAAGCGTAAATCATCACCCACAATAATATGTTTAACGCCCAGTTTTCCCACCAAATAGTCAGCCACAAAATTTTCTGCACTGACATGAGCAAATGCATTATTGAATTTTCCGACCAAAACCCGATCAACGCCAACTTCAAGCAATGCTTGAATTTTTTCACGCAACCTCATTAATCTTCCTATTTTTTTATCGCGATGAAAAAACTCGTTAGGTTGGGGTTCAAAAATCAAGACTAGAGAAGGAGAATTATTTTTTTGACTCGCTGATAATAGCCGTTGTAACAAAGCTTGGTGCCCTTTATGCACGCCATCAAAATTTCCTAATGTGAGCACGCAACCTCGATGTTTCTCTCTTATATTGTGCCACCCACGAATCAATTCCATTATGTGCGCTCCACCGCACCAGGTAAGGATTCACTCACTCTAAAATCTCGCAGGCGCAAACCCGACAAAAATAAACACAGCAAATACACTGCGACACTTAAACTCACCCAGGCTGTCAAATGAACAACTCGAACTAATTTACCCATATGTAACCATTCAGGAATTCCTGGAACAAATATTAATAACATCATGATTAATATCGAATTCGCAAAAACTAATTGGAATAAATACGATTTCCAACCGGGTCTTAATGTAAAATGTCCAAGCGAGTGTAATGCATAAAACAACATCACTGCATTTAGTGTTGACGATAAAGCTGTCGCTAAGGCAATGCCTGCATGTTTTAGCGGCCAAAATAGCAAACAATTCAGAATGATATTCGTCGTCAAGGCAATTACCCCTATACGCACTGGGGTTTTGATGTTTTGACGGGAATAAAATCCTGACGCAAGCACTTTAACGAGCATAAAGCCCGGCACTCCAATCGAAAAAGCAATTAAGCTTAATCGCGCCATCATCACATCGTGCGCACCAAACACACCCCCCGAATCAAAGAGTGTCGCTATCAAAGGCCCTGATAATATAATCAACCCAACCGCCGACGGTAATGCAATCACTAATACACAACGCAACGCCCAATCTAGCGCGTTATCAAATTCTTCTTTCGATTTCTTTGCATGAGATCGGGATAAATGGGGCAAAACGACCGTCGCCAAAGCCACCCCAAACACCCCTAACGGAAAGAATGTCAGTTGCTGAGAATAATATAACCAAGCGATACTACCCTGAGGTAAAAAAGACGCAAAAAGCGTATCCATCAACAAACCAATTTGAGCCACAGACACCCCAAACAATGCGGGTACCATTAACTTCAATACTCGTCGAACTCCACTATCTCGCCAGCCCCACCGAGGATGAGGTAGTAATCCCTTTCGCCATAAAAATGGGATTAAAAACAGCAATTGAATGACTCCACCGAAAAACACACCCCAAGCCAAAGACTTGACGGGCACTTGGAACCACGCCGAGGCCACGACTGCCGCGCCTATCAAGGCGACATTCAGCAACACAGGGTTAAACGCAGGAGCTGCAAACCGGCCTACACTATTCAACACTGAGCCACAAAAGGCCGTTAAGGAAATCAAGAATAAATAAGGGAAAGTCACTCGCAACATATCACTGGCTAACGCAAATCGAACGGGATCTTTCACAAAACCAGGGGCGAACAACGTCACCAAAACGGGTGTTGCCAGCTCTAAAATAAGCGTTGTGACTAATAATAAAACCGCCAACGTCCCAGCCATTTGATCAATAAAATCTTTGACCTCAGCTTCGCTACGTTGAGTATGATATTCAGAAAGTACCGGCACAAAAGCCTGCGAAAAAGCCCCTTCAGCAAATAAACCCCGCATAAAATTAGGGATTTTAAAGGCCAAAACAAAGGCGTCAAAACCGCCCACAGCCCCAAAAAAATAGGCAAATACCATATCCCGTACAAACCCCAAGACCCTTGAAATAAAGGTCATTGCAGAAAAAACGGTTGTGGATCTTAATAAACCTTTGGCCATGAGTGCTCTTTACCCGGAAAAGTGACGATGACAGGCAATCGTGAACTATTTTAATGAGTCGGTCAATGGTATGCGACAAGTATGCGACCAGGTATTGACAAACACCATCCAAACCGTCATATTTAGCAGTCTTTTAACCTATTTGGAGATTGCAACTGTGGCTAATACAGCACAAGCAAAAAAACGAGCTATTCAAGGCGAGTCACGACGTCAACGTAATGTTTCACATCGTTCACTCGTACGTACTATCATCAAGAAAGTTATTCTTGCAATCAAATCTGGCAATCTTGACGATGCTAAAGCAGCCTTTAAAACTGCTGTCCCAGTCATTGACAAAATGGTTAACAAAAAACACTTCCATGAAAATAAAGCTGCTCGCCTGAAAAGCCGCTTAAATGCACGGATTAAGGCTTTAATAGCATAATAGTATTATGCTCGTTTAAGGCCCTGTTACTCCTACTTTAGACTGAAAGTTCATACCTTTTCTATCATAAGTCTATTTCACCCAATGTCTGTACGACACTAATAGGTTCACACCCTCACAAATACCCTTCCTTGTAATCTTTCAAACCTGTCCTATACTGATATCTGAGCTAAGTGGATATTTCACGGATGAAAAGCACCTAGCTGACTTATGAATGATGTTTCAATCTAGATTCCAACTGCAGAATCTAGGTTCATACATAGACTAAGTAATTGATAGGGAGTCAATGCGATGTCAAGAACGGATTCGAGTGCTCAGCATTCCAAAATTGGAATCGTCAAAGAAATTCATGGTGATAATTTATTTGCAACTGATACTCATGGTGATACCAGACAATTATCTGTAGGTTCACCCATCTACGCTGATGATCAAATTGAATCTCGCGAAGGTAGTTCCATGGTTGTATTAACAAACAATGGACAATCCCTCAACATTCCTGAAGATGTCTACGACCAAATGTTAACAAAAGCTATCGCTAAAGAATTATCTACTGCTCTTCATTCAGATTCTGATTCGGCTGATCTTGGCAATACTGAACCTCACTCCCACAACTCTAGCACTCCCAATTTATATGCTGAAAACACCATAAATGTTTCTACTACCGATGCAAATATTAATGCTAATTCCAAAGTTATTATTGCAAAAGATCTTAACACTGAAAAAAATCAAGAAAATAAAAATACCGCGGAAGAAAATCCATCTAAAAATAATCAGACAAATGAAAACTCACATGAAAATAATGAACAAATTATCACAGAAAGTTTTAATTCTAAACATCATCATGAAAATGAAAAAAATCATGAAGAAACTTCTGAAAAAGAATTTCCATGGACTCACGAAGGCAATACTGCCATCGTAGTAAATCCTCACTACATTACTACATCAACAGGTGTTGATGAAATTATTACACTGACTGATAAAAATCTTGATCATCATATGCGATACGAAGAATCTATCGCGGACAAAAATCATGATGATTTCAGAGATACATTACAATATGGTGATCGTGACACTGGTCACATTACTGCCGATGAAATTACTCAGCATTTTGAAAACGAACATTCGGTTCAACAAAATAATGACTTTCAGAGCACATCGGACGGCATTGATCCAAATTTTCTTGCTGCGGCAATAACCCCCGGATTTGATACTGCTCATGAAGATGATGATACCTCTTTAGAAGCAACTAATGATCTTGAAGATGACGATGTCGGCGTAAGAACTCGGCGTGGTGACGACGACGATGATGATCAGGGCGATGATGACGATGACGACGACGACGATGATCACGGCGATGATGACGATGACGACGACGATGATGATCATGGCGATGATGACGATGACGACGACGATGATGATCACGGCGATGATGACGATGACGACGACGATGATGATCACGGCGATGATGACGATGACGACGACGATGATGATGACGACGATGATGACGATGACGACGACGACGACGATGATGATGACGACGATGATGACGATGACGATGACGACGACGATGATGATCACGGCGATGATGACGATGATGACGATGATGACGACGATGATGATCACGGCGATGATGACGATGACGACAATTGCGGTGCGTCAAAACCGACAGATCATAGTAAATCTGCTGATTCCTCTGGCACAGGCAGCATAACTATCAGCATGGCTGTCGTTTCAGCTCAATCATCAAACGCTCATGAGCAAACGATCGCACATCTCGATCATTCTCATGAATCAGATGATCATGATCATTCAGATAAAAGTGATCACCACAATTCAATTAATACGAATGACAGTGGAACGCTCTCATTTAATTTGATTGAACACGACCTGCTCGATTTATCTAAATCTGGTCACACTGATAATCACAGTGATTTCACAACAACTCGTGCGGATAATACCTCTGAAAAAATCATCACGATTAGTGAAAAAAGTAATTCAGCGGAAGTTAATGATCATGACAGCACACATTCAACTGAATCACATGACAGTAGCACTTCTCACGCACACACGAGCACAACGCAACTTGAAAGTGAAAATAAATCTGCTGTGAATGCGAATAATCAGGATGATAAACCCGGTGATTTGGTGAACAACACCAATGATCAAAATCCTGATGATAAAAACACTATCAGTAATAGTGATTTATCAAACGCTGAAAAAACGAGCCTTAATGCTGACGATGTTCTCGTTTCGGATGACACTCATTCGTTGAACAAATTACTCAACGAAAAACCAACCGACGAAAACAAAAACAATGCTGGAAATTCAGTGAATACGCTCAGCAGTCATGATATAGCTGTGCTTTCTACACACAATGTAGATCACAACACCCATCATGCCGATGATCACAGTCACACTCAACATGGTGGCTAATAGATTTTCAATGGGGAGAAATAGGAGGAGAGAAGTTAACATTCTCTCCTTCCCGTTGGACCTCTTCCTACTCTAATTCGACCTGATGCTCATCCAAAAAATGCTGTAAATCATAGCACATTTCTCGCGTTCCCATTTTACTCAATGCAGAGATTTGATAAACAGGTCCTTTCCATTTCAATCTTTTTAAAATAGATTTACAATGCGACTCTCGTTCTTCTTGCGGAATTAAATCCACTTTATTTAACACCAACCACAGGGGCTTTTGCATCAACTGCTCATCATAGTGTTTCAACTCATTCCAAATGATTTTTACAGCTTCTACTGGATCACTTCCATCCACAGGCATCACATCAACAATATGTAACAATACTTTTGTACGCGCAAGATGACGCAAAAAAGTAATCCCTAATCCGATGCCCTCTGCTGCACCTTCGACTAACCCAGGAATATCTGCAATAACAAAACTTTTCCCCATCTCAACACTCACCACACCTAAATTCGGATGTAAAGTTGTAAATGGATAATCCGCTACTTTCGGTTTCGCTGCAGAAACTGCACGAATAAATGTAGATTTCCCTGCATTAGGCAAACCTAACAATCCAACATCAGCTAAAACTCGTAATTCTAAACGCAACATTCTCTTCTCACCCAAAGTTCCTTGAGAAGTTTGTCGCGGCGCTCGATTCACACTACTTTTATAACGAGCATTTCCTAGCCCATGAAATCCGCCTTTTGCTACACATATTTGCGCATTCGGCTGATTTAAATCTCCAATTAATTCCAAGGTTTCCGCATCATAAATTAATGTTCCCGGAGGCACATAAACAATTAAATCCTCACCACTTTTTCCTCGGCGTAATTCACCCGCGCCATCATCACCTCGTTGAGCTCGATAATGACGCTTATGACGAAAATCAACTAATGTATTTAAATTGGGATTCGCAACTAGAAAAATACTTCCACCATCTCCGCCATCGCCTCCATCAGGCCCTCCACGCGGAATAAATTTTTCGCGCCTAAAACTACAGCAACCATTACCACCATTTCCGGCGTCAACCCAAATTGTTACTTCATCTACAAATTTCATACTGATCAATCTACTTCAAAAAAAAAGCCCCGAACATTGTCGAGGCTTTAAAAAATACTTTAGGCTTTTTAAGCAGCTGCCTCACCACCAAGAACATCAACAAATTGACGCTGTCCTCTCTTACGAAATTTCACAACACCATCGATCAAAGAAAATAATGTATGATCTCGACCTAATCCAACGTTCAATCCTGCATGAAACTGAGTCCCACGCTGACGAACAATAATATTACCAGCGATGACTTCTTCACCACCAAATTTCTTAACCCCGAGGTACTTCGGTTTCGAATCGCGTCCGTTTTTGACGCTACCACCCGCCTTCTTATGAGCCATTTATTTACTCCTCAGTTGATGCAGCATCAGCGACCTTTTTCTTGGCCGTTGCTTTCTTAGCGGATCCACCCACTCCAATTTGAGTGATCTTCACTGCAGTGTAATTCTGACGATGCCCCATCTTCTTCATATGGTGCTTTCGACGTCTAAACTTAATGATTCTGATCTTATCACCACGACCGTGCTCAACAACCTCACCTGCCACCTTGGCACCATCGATGTAAGGAGCACCCACGTTGATATCAGCCCCGTCAGCAATCAACATGACATGATCAAACTCTACCTTGCCCCCTACTTCACTGGGCAAAGTCTCCAGCTTGAGCACTTGGCCCTCACTGACTCTATACTGTTTTCCACCGCTAGCAATAACCGCGTACATTGTATTTCTCCGAGAAATTCGACAAAGCTGGAGAGCATAAGGGATTCCCACCCTCCCGTCAAGCCATTCTTTCCAGTCCGATTTGGCTCATAAAAATTGAGACCGAAAGACTCATTTACAATCGCAGTATTTATAGCAGCCATAGCTGTGGTAGAATCAATATCCAGGGTATGTTCACATTCTTCAAATAAATCGGAAACCTAGCAAAATGACCTTCGTTATTCTTGGCCTATTTCTTCTAACACTCAGTATGCTGTTAATCAGATATAAAACATACAGACGATATGCTGGCCCCAAGAGTAATCATTTTGATGGCAGACGATTTTATAATGAGACAAGGGTGCGTTCACAAACTCCGTGGGCCGTTATTAAATGGTTGCTGACGCGTAAGCGTTCGGCTTGGCCAACTGAGCTCATTCACGCTTCAAATCCTATCTTACCGAGTCCTGCTGAGGGTCAGTGCATAGTAACTTTTATCAATCACAGTAGCTGTCTTATTCAAACAGGTAAAATTAATATTCTCACAGATCCGCACTACAGCGATCGCGCAAGTCCCTTCAATTGGATCGGTCCTTATCGCGTTCACGAACCTGGCATTGCGTATGATAAACTTCCACCAATAGACGTGGTGATCATCTCGCACGATCATTATGACCACATGGATCGGCGCACTCTCATAAAACTTTTTCATGACCACAGACCTCTCTTCTTAGTGGGCTTGGGTAATGACGTTCATTTAATATCATTTGGCATCACTGAAAATATTAAATCGCTGGATTGGTGGCAACCCCTTCAAATCGCCAATACCGTTATCACTTTTGTTCCTGCACAACATACGTCGAGAAGAGGACTGTTAGATCACGATACAACGCTATGGGGGGGCTATGTTCTACAAATTGAAAATTCAAATCTTTTCTTCGCTGGTGACACTGGATATGCTCCACATTTTAAAACTATCCATGAACGATTTGGCGCAATGAATTTGTCACTACTACCTATCGGTGCCTATTGTCCCCGATGGTTTATGAATGCCATGCACATCAACCCTGAAGAAGCTGTGTTAGCCCATCTGGATCTCAAATCAATCAAAAGTATCGGTATACACTTTAAAACATTCGAGCTGAGTGATGAATCCTGTGAGCAACCCGTCATTGATTTAGAAGCGGCAAAGAAGAAATATAACATCCCCGCCGACGCATTTATCGCTCCGGATTTTGGAGAGAGCTTCACAATTTCTCTGAAACAACACTAGAAACAGCCCAATCCAATCCCTGCATTTCCATCAATCGCGACATTGTACGCATAAAAGGAAACACTAATCGGCCATGGGGATAAAGTTGATCGATACCAACTTGAGCACTAACAATGACCCGAACTTTGTGATCATATAAAACATCAATTAAACTAATAAAATCTTGAACCACCGTTGTTTCATGAGGTTTCATAGCGACAACATCACTAATCATCACCGTTTTAAAATCTTTAGCAATGGCTAAATAATCTTTTTGTGAACGAGGCACAGTGCAAATCTTACTAAAATTAAACCAAATAATATCGTGAGCACGCCCGATAAATTTAATATGACGATCATGAATTTCAATTTCACCGGCGCTAATTTCTTGACCCTTGCTGTACTGTAAAAAATACTCTCGCATTTTAGCATCTGTGTTTTCATTTAGGGGTTGTAAATAATGCTGAGCATGACCACTATTTCGTTCACGATAATCAAATCCACCGTCTAATTTAATGATATGAGAATGTTCTTCAATAAGTTTAATAGCAGGCAAAAACCGTTGACGCTGTAAACCTTTTTCATATAAACGCGAGGGTTCAATGTTGCTCGTGAAAACCAAACACACTTCGTGAGCGATGAGTTTTTTAAATAATTCTCCGAGAATCATTGCATCAGCAATATCATTAACCATTAATTCATCAAGACATAAAATCCGAGTGCGCCGTGCAAAATCTTTGGCGACTTGCGTTAAAGGATCCGCAGTGCCCTGATATTCCGTGAGTTCAAAATGCACACTGTCCATGAAATTGTGAAAATGCATACGCAGCTTGTCGGTAAAAGGTAAGCAATTGAAAAAATTATCGATTAAAAAACTTTTTCCAGTCCCTACCCCACCCCAAACATACAGACCTTTGGGTGGACGTCCACAGCCGAAAAATTGACGAATTTTACGAGGTACTTTCACACCAAGCTGGTTTTGAGAACATAGTTCCGTATAAAGTGCATCGAGCAACGGCAGCAATTTCATTTGCTGCTCATCCGCCTCTATATAGCGCTGTTCGATCAATTGATGATAGTGTATTGAAGGTTTCATTATACTATTCTAGCAGATGAAGCCCATAAGTGGCAGGTTAGATGCCTTGACAGCCATCTCAACTCCCCCTAATCTAGCCCGGATACGGCATGAATAATCGAGTGACACACAATGACAGTGAAAACACCAGCTAATCAGCTCATCGACATTAAGTCGATCAAAGCACTCGTGGCTCAAGATTTTAATTCCGTTGATCAACTGATACACGATCAACTGGCCTCCAATGTCCCTCTCATCGGGCAAGTGTGCAAACACATTATCAATAGTGGTGGCAAACGATTACGACCTCTTCTTGTTCTCTTGGTTGCAAACGCATTGAATTATCATGGCAACGATCATATTAAAATTGCTGCGATTATGGAATTTATTCATACAGCGACCCTACTACATGATGACGTCATTGATAATTCTAATATGCGTCGTGGTGATCGAACCGCAAATGATATTTGGGGCAATTCCACAAGTATTTTAGTCGGAGATTTTCTAACCACTCGAACCTTTCAACTCATCTCTCAACTCAGAAATTTTGAAGCTATTGATATTCTCGCACGCACAACGAACAACATTACTGAAGGTGAAGTAAAACAATTAGTCAACCGCAATAATGCTGATATTACCGAAACACAATATTTCGATGTTATTCTCGACAAAACCGCTCGTCTATTTCAAGGTGCGGCCGAAATGACTGCCGCCATTTGTCAGGCATCTGTAACGCATCGAGAGTCCCTAGGGCGTTTTGCGCTGGATTTAGGCGTTGCTTTTCAACTCATTGATGATGCCCTGGATTATGTTGGCGATAGCACCGAGCTTGGTAAAAACACCGGTGATGATCTTGCAGAAGGAAAAACAACGCTTCCGCTCATTTACGCTCTACAAAACTCAAGTCCTGCAGACGCAGCGTGTATTCGTCATGCTATAGAAAACAGCAACAGAGATAACCTCTCTGCGATTCTGGCTACTATCAAACGTACCAATGCCGTAGAATATACACTTGATCGCGCAAAACAACTCGCAGAACAAGCGATAGAAAATCTCGATGATTTATCACCGTCGCCATATCGAGAAGGGTTAGAAAATTTAGCGAAATTTGCGATACAAAGACAATTTTAGAAACAACTACAATAATAACATTTTTACTTGTCGGGGTGTAGCTCAGCCTGGTAGAGCACTGCGTTCGGGACGCAGGGGTCGCACGTTCAAATCGTGTCACCCCGACCAATTTCTTAATAGATTGATTTAGTACTATTTTTTTGTTGGTCTAGGCGGTACCGGAGGCGAAATAGGTGCCGCCCTATTACTTATCGCATTTTCAAAAACAGCTTTTTGCTTCGTTACTATTTTTTCCATTTGTTTTAATACTTTATTCTGAGCTACCTTTTTAAACAGTATCACTGTTTTTTCAGCTTTAATAAGGCGATTCTCTAACTCCTTTAATTCACCAAGAGCTGTTTTAATATCACCTGTAGGTTCTTTTTTTCCTGTTGCATTACTTTCAATACATCTACGAATTTCATTAATTTTTCTGCGTAAATGAAGCGCGTCCTTATCTATTACTAAATGTTTTTTATTTGCAAAGGTAGTAAGTGAATTAAAAGCGAGGCGAGCGTCTGCAGATAATTTAGATGCTGGTATTTTATTCAAAGTTTTTTCAGAACCACCTTCTGTTTTATTTCCGACCTGCTGTTTTAATATACCCGGGCTACGAATGTCTTGGGCAATTAACTTCAGCCCTTCCTCTAGAGCTTCAAATTTATTGAGAGCGTCTCCACGCTTATGTTGCTTTTTTAACATATCAAAATTATCTTTCATTTTTATGTATGTAATCATTCTTGGATCATTTTTCGCAACGTTCTGGTTATTATAATTTTGAAGAATACTTCTAAGGTAATATTCTATTGTTGTAATCTTAGCATCATATTTTTGTTGAGCCGTTTGTGGAACAACTTCAGCATTTTTTTTAAGAAAAGACTCAACTCTTGGTTGAAATATGGAAATTTGACGATCAAGTTCATCAATTACTTTAGCATCTAATTTTTTGCTTTTTATTTCTTTAATCTTAGCCCCGAATCGTTCTAGCTCTTTAAGGAGATTTTTTGCGTTTTTATCATCAACTTGCTCAAGCTTTTTCGTGAGGTCAGCAATCGTATTTTCTAGCTCACCTATTTTGCCTTCTAGATTGGAATCGAATCGCTTGAGATTCTCATTGTATTTCTTTAGTTTCCCTTGCACAGAATCTTTGAGTTCTCTATAAAGGTCCAATTTAATGTCACCTTCAAGCTCTTTAATCGCCTCTAGTGTCAATTTATCAATCTGGAGCTCTTCAAATAATTCTTTTGCAGTGTCATCACTATTACCTTGAAGATAGCTCATCATTTCGTTAACACTCTTTTCAAGGTCTTCTATTCCTTTAGTAACGTCACTATCAACAGACCTTTGTTGATTTTCTTTATTACCTTTTCTCATATATCACCTCATAAATTAACTCCTATCTCTAATTATAGACTATTTAGAGAAATTGCTTGGCCATATGAGAATATTTTGAGAACTTTTTAGGCGATTCTATTATTTAGTGACCAAATAAGATTTACTTAACGCCTCTCATGGAAGAAAGCCTGCAGAAGCTTGGCACTGTCCTCAGCATAAGGGCCTTGGGACAATTGGATCTTATGGTTGAATATGGGTGAATCCAGAAGATTCATTACAGAACAGACAGCGCCTGTCTTGGGGTCAGGCGCAGCAAAAACTAATCGTTGAATACGTGCATGAATCATTGCTCCAACACACATCGCACAAGGTTCTAACGTGACATATAAAGTCGTATTCACCAATCGATAATTACCGATTGAGTTGGCTGCAGAACGAAGAGC
This sequence comes from uncultured Gammaproteobacteria bacterium, assembly GCA_963725255.1. GTDB lineage: Bacteria > Pseudomonadota > Gammaproteobacteria > JAIEPX01 > JAIEPX01 > JAIEPX01. Next base: position 43,322 of record CAVRXV010000017.1, read on the forward strand.
GATAATTTCTGCATGGGCGGTTGGATCAGACAGTGAAATTGGCTGATTAAATCCTTCACCGATAATTTGATTTTCTTTCACTAAGACAGCGCCAACAGGAACTTCATTGCTTGCACTCGCTTGATGCGCTAATTCCATTGCACATGCCATAAATTTTTCATCTATTGACTGAGTAGTACTGACACTAGCTATGTCATCATCATTTTCTGCATGATCACAGACATTCTCACAATGATACATTATTTATTCCCACTCGATGGTCGCAGGTGGCTTTCCTGAAATATCGTAGACCACTCGCGATATGCCCTTCGTCTCATTGATAATTCGTTGAGCTACTTTATCTAACAAATCATAAGGCAACTGAGCCCAATGAGCCGTCATAAAATCCACCGTTTCTACTGCACGCAGTGCAATTACATAATCATAACGTCGCGCATCACCCATAACACCGACTGAACGTACAGGTAAAAAAACTGCAAATGCCTGACTGACTTTATGATAATAATCGGCTCGATGAAGTTCTTCGATAAAAATAGCATCGGCTTTGCGCAGTAAGTCTGCAAATTCTTTTTTTACTTCGCCCAGAATACGAACCCCTAAACCTGGGCCTGGAAATGGATGTCTATAAACCATTTCATAAGGCAATCCTAACTCTAATCCTAATTTTCGAACTTCATCTTTAAATAATTCACGCAAAGGTTCAATTAGACTTAAGGACATATTATCAGGCAACCCACCCACATTGTGATGTGATTTAATGACATGTGATTTACCTGTTTTGCTACCTGCAGATTCAATCACATCAGGATAAATAGTCCCTTGCGCAAGCCATTTTGCATCGGCAATTTTTGAGGCTTCACTTTCAAATATTTTAATAAATTCTTTTCCGATAATTTTCCGTTTAATTTCAGGATCATCATGCCCTATTAGTTGAGATAAAAATTGTTCTTCTGCATTCACTCGAATCACTTTAATACCAAAATGATTTTGCATGACTGACATTACTTGATCACCTTCGTGCAATCGAAGCAGTCCAGTATCAACAAAAACGCAGGTTAGTTGCTTACCAATCGCATGATGCAATAATGCAGCAACCACTGAAGAATCAACCCCACCCGATAATCCTAAAATGACTTGATCTGAACCCACTTGTTTTTGAATGCGTTCAATACTATCAGCAATAATGTGAGAGGCTGTCCATAGTGCTTCACAACCGCAAATTTCTCGCACAAAACGCGTTAAAATTCGTTGGCCTTGTCGAGTATGAGTGACCTCTGGATGAAATTGTATTCCATAAAAATGGCGCTCTGAATCTTCCATCGCTGTAATTGGACAATGAAGATGTTTCTGCAATGGTAATGAATCCTGGTGGTAGTTACATTCACGCGATCGCCATGACTCATCCACACATCTAATAAAGCATCATTTTCTTGGATTTGATCTTCGATTCCAGAAAGCAAAACGGATTCTTTACGAGTTCGAACTTGTGCATAGCCAAATTCTCGATGCGCAGGCGATTCAACTTCACCGCCCAATTGTGCTGCCATCGTCTGCATGCCATAGCAAATTCCCAAAACAGGAACGCCTAATTCAAAAACACATTCAGGAGCACGTGGTGTGGTTTCTTCAAGAACCGTTTCAGGACCACCCGATAAAATAATTCCATTCGGTCGAAACTGTTCTATTATTTTAGGATCAACATCAAAGGGCATGAATTTCACAATACACTCCAATTTCTCGCACTCGTCGCGCAATTAATTGTGTATATTGTGAACCAAAATCAAGAATTAAAAGTCTTTCATTATGAATATCAAATTCCACGATTCTTATTTCCTATTTAGTTATCGATAGAATAATTGGGAGGTTCTTTTGTGATGACGACATCATGCACATGACTTTCTCGCATACCAGCTGTTGTAATTCGAACAAATTGAGATTTAGTGCGCATTTCTTCAATATTATGACAACCCGTATATCCCATGCTAGCACGAAGTCCACCCACTAATTGATGTGTGACTGCAACTAAAGTTCCTTTATACGCAACGCGCCCTTCAATTCCTTCAGGCACTAATTTTTCCATTTCGATTTCACTGTCTTGGAAATAGCGATCACTAGAACCAAATCGACCTGTCATCGCACCGACTGAACCCATTCCACGATAGGATTTATACGATCGACCCTGAAACAGTACTACTTCGCCCGGCGCTTCTTCAGTCCCTGCAAACAAACTTCCAATCATCACACAGTGAGCACCGGCTGCAATCGCTTTGCTAATATCACCCGAATAACGAATTCCACCATCGGCAATAACAGGTAAACCCGAGCGTTTTAACGCTTCGGCAACATTGGCGATCAGCAGTGATTTGTGGCACACCAACGCCCGCAATAATTCGTGTGGTACAAATTGATCCTGGACCAATGCCTACTTTAACAGCATCTGCTCCTGCTTTTTTCATTGCTATAGCCGCTTCTGCAGTTGCAATATTTCCACCAATCACTTGAATATCAGGATAATGTTTTTTAATCCACGTAACGCGATCTAATAACACCTTGTGAATGTCCATGTGCAGTATCAACAACAATCACATCCACACCTGCTTCTATTAATGCAGCTACGCGTTCGTCAGTCTCTTTTCGAGTTCCAACAGCCGCGCCCACTCGTAAACGTCCTGCTTCATCTTTACAGGCATAGCGGTTTTTCTTTTGCTTTTATAATATCTTTAACAGTGATCATTCCGCCTAATTGAAAGTCACCTTTCACAATCAGATATTTTTTCAATGCGATGTTTATGTAATAAATGAATAATTTCTTCGCGACTTGCGCCTTCTTGAACAGTGACGAGTTTTGATTTATGAGTCATCAATGATGAAACGGGCTGTGATAAATCGGTTGCAAAACGCACATCTCGATTGGTAATAATTCCGACTAATTTGTCGCCATCAACAACCGGCATTCCTGAAATATTATACGCACGCGTCAATTCTAATAATTCTTGGACTGTGGTATTCGGTGATACGGTGATAGGATCTTTGACAATGCCACTTTCAAATTTCTTCACTCGACGGACTTCTTGAGCTTGCTGCTCGATGGACATGCTCTTATGCAGAATACCAATCCCACCTTCTTGAGCGATGGCAATGGCCAGCTTTGCCTCAGTCACGGTATCCATAGCTGCTGAAACGATAGGGATATTCAGGGAAATTCCTGTGGTCAATCGAGTGCTCAGGTCTACGTCTTTAGGCAGCACCGTCGAATGCCCAGGCACCAGCAACACATCGTCAAAGGTTAAGGCCTGTTCTAAAATTCGCATCGGTACCCCCACAAATTCAATTGATTTGGAAAGGGGTCAGATCTTTGCTTGATGCATACGGAAGCTAAGTATGCATCAAGCAAAGATCTGACCCCTTCCTATAACTTAATAGTATCGCATAAATCAGGTTAAAATGCCACTAAATATAACCCATTTAGTGGAATGGGGTCATGACCAAAGTTCGTTATCAATTTTTTCTAAAAACGCAGTGTATTTCTTGAATACAGTGGCGTCTTTCTTTGACCATGTTCCCGCTAAACTGTCTAGATCATGATACGTTGCTCGCTTAACTTTGTAAGTATATCCTAATGATTGCTCAATCAGCCTTGTAATTAAAGTATTAATACTAATTTTTTGTTTAGTCGATTCTTTTTTTAACAGGGTAAATACAGGATCTGGTATTCCACGTAAATTGAAATTATGTGCTGTCATAGGTACGTTCTCCTAATATCTACTATGGTATGATGTTATAGTAGCATTTTAGGGGTATTGCAATGGTAGCTATTGGCTGCTCTACTTGTGTTATTAGTTGTTTGGAAAAGCCACCTTTTCAAAACCTAGTACTTTGCCACTAAATAACATCACAATTTTTTAATCCGGCGGGCAAAATGGAACGAAATGTTTCCTTTGAATCAAATAGGTGTGGATTCCAAAATATCTTCAACTCTTTAAAAATTTCTTGCTTGTTATATACTTTTTCTGCAATGAATCCTACTGCATGAATACGTTCTCGAATAAATTTACATTTTTCATCAGGGTGATTTTTGTCAAAAATTCCTTTTATCCATTCTTTCTTATTATTTTCTATCCACGTCCTACAAAGAAATCCTTTATCAACATCAAGTAAACATTTACTCCCATAAGCAATATTTACAAAGTCCCAAACATCGGGGGCTCCCCAACTAAAAGAGCGCATGTCAATAATTATTATGTGATATTGATTTGACATACATTCTGGAAATTTAATAGGATTTCCATTTTTATCACAAACCTTGGAGCATACGGCTCTTTGCGCTCTGATAATATCTACAACTTCAGGTGAATTCTTATCTGGTGAAGACATTGATAAAAATGTATATGTATCGCCCTGTTTATGAGTTGCTTTTTTTACTTCTTCACCCTCCCGAAGACTGGTGAGTTCAATTAACCAGTTGTTAGTATTACTTAGCATGAAATCAACTTTTGTGTTGCCCATATTAGCAGAATACTCATATTGAATCGGTAAATTGAGTTGTGACAGTGTATATGCAATCCTAACTTCAAATAAAGCGGCTTTAATAAGCTTAGTTTCAGAAGATGGCCTATTATTATTTTGCTCTATCGAAATTGCTTTTTTGATTTTTGAATCATTTAGAAATGATTCCCATCTCCCACCATCCTCGTCCCGCAGCATTTTAGATGCCCATATGCTAAATTCTACCTCATCACCCAAGCTATCCGTGAACCCTAATTCATCATTAATTGAAGCCATGTACTTACTCCAACAAAAAATTATATAAAATGGAAATCGGTATAACTAACATTTTTTAACGTTTAATCAAGGGCCGACTTATTAATGACATGATTTATAATCTATCATTTAATAAAAACCTATTGTAATATCAGTGTATATTAGAACTTGATATCAATTGCTTTTCCTACCTGATTATCCGGTTGACCAAAATCCACAAGCACATATTGTCCTGGAATTTTAGGACTATGATCTTTTATGTACCGTATTGCTTCTGATTCAGAATCGAACTTTTTTTCGACACCATTATAATTGGGACAAGTTCGACGCCATTATAATTGGGACAAGTTCGACGCCATTCAACTGTGTAAACAGCAAACTGTTTATCCATGATATTTTCTCCTTTGCAACTTTTGCACTACTCAACATTTGATATATATTATAGCAGAGATCACTAATATCCATATAGAAAATAATGCCCTTACAAAGTCCTTGAATTATTACTCTCTTACTTGAATATCACTAAAGTGAAGTGATTTAGATAGATTGTATAATCTATCGATGGCGACTATAATTAACAATCACCCAACATCGGATAGTATATGAGATGTAAAGATACCTTGACTGCTATATTTGATTGGCCAATTAGATTATCAGGTTTTATCGCTATTATCTGGTCGATTCTTAGTTATTATGACATTATGCCATTTTACCAAGTTAAGTTAATTAAGATTAATTCCATAACTCCAATCACCTATTTCCTACCCGGAACGCAACTTAGGTTAGGTTTTGAGAGTCATGACAATTCATCAAATAACGAAATAGCCACTGTTAAATGGACACTAACGAAAGGGCATAACAGTTACGAAGTTGAAGGACTTGAACCAACTATTACAATACCCCCAACTGAAAGTGGACTGTATGTTCTAAACGTAGCCGTCACAATGCTGAATGGGACGACAAAACACGGACAATCCAATTTATACATTGTTCAGGACAAACCAGTCATGGTTAAACTCAATAAACCTCTTCGACTCAACCTAAGCATCACTGATAAAAAAAATACCCCCACCTTTTCTGATCACTTCCATGAAAATGATATTGAGGTTTACTCAGGCAATGGAGAATGGACATTAGCTAAAAACGCATCAAACAATAGAAAAAGCATTAACTTTGAATTAATGCCCAACGATTCTTTTACTACATTCGACAACAAAATAATCGTTAGGACATATGGAAAGTCTAAAGAATTAAATAATTACGACTCAATACAAATACCAAATGAATTAATGGAATCCAAACCATAATTTTTATTTCCCTCTTTACTTCCAGCTCATAGAATTACATACTAATTTCACTCGATTCTAATTATCGAACCATTCTGGTTTATAGTGTTTTTCACCTAAGCCTATCTTTCAAATCATATCATGTAATTCTTCATGAATTTTGAAACTTGATTTGTTAGCACACCAAGAAGAATTAAATACACTATGAACTTAGTCCTAATAAAGTATCTCTATATAACCTTAAAGATCACACTTTCAATATGATGAGATGTGCTATACTGTACTATATGGTAAATCGGTTCAATATACGGAGTGATAGATGAACAGGAACCCTATGCTTATGTAGAGAAATACTTAACTAGATTAAACAATAGGAAAAATTCTTTTTTATGAGTAGCGTTAAATGACAAATAGAATATTGAGTAATTTTTCAGAAGTCCTGAACGACCTCAGAAAACACCCAGAAAAATGCGTTTTATTTCTTGGCAATGGCTTCAGCTCAGGATTTGATAATAAATTTACATATTCGCTTATTAAAGGAAAAATTAGTGATGAAATAAGGCTAGAATCCCCAGAATTGGCTGATTTTTTGATAACCACACAAACCGATAATATAGAAGAAATTCTTTTATATTATATCTACGCAATTAACTCACTTCAAGCTCTCAATGAATTCTATTTCAAAATAAAAGATATCGATACCATAATGAATAAAATCAATGAACACAAGGCTATTTTGTATAAAGAATTTTTAACTGCTTTTGATCAAAACCACCCGAAAAGATTAGGGGGTGATCACGAAACTAAAATATTGAATTGTGCAAGGAATTTAATCTCGTTTAATAAAAACACCGAGCACTGTATCATATCTCAGATATATACTACGAATTATGACCTCGTCCTATACTGGGTTTTACAACAATCCAATGATATTTTTCTACATGAATTCAGTGAGAACCATCATTTCGTTGACGCATTTTCTTTAGACCCTAAATCAAATAAAGGTTTTGATTGTGAGGCCATGGATAAAATTAATTTAACTGAGGATTTGTATGTATTATTTGGACCTAAAAATAATCATATTAATGTTCACTATTTGCACGGAGCTATTCATATATATGACATAGCAACACATACATTAAAAATACGAAAGTACGGCAATAAAAATAGTATATTTAGCTTACAAGACATCATTAAAACTTTCAAGAATATAATAAAAAAATACAATATTAATGAAATCAGACCTACGATAGTATTTGAAGGGTTGAGTGAGTTTAAGGAAAAATATATCGCGGGATCGATGTATCTCACGGATATCTATAATAGATTCGGTCAATTAAAAGGTCAAAATATTGTAATCTATGGGTGTCAATTAATTGACGCCCACAATGAGAACGATTTTGTTGATATACACATTTGGAGAAGAGTTTTCAAAAATAAGAAGTTTAAACGTATCTATATTGGAATCTATTCTGAGAATCATAGTGAAGCATTTAATATATCTAAGAAAAATATATTAGATTGTGTAAAAAAATGGCGAAACTCAAAGGATGTGGACGATATCATTTTTTTTTCATCAAAAACCATGCCTACAATTTGGGATGAAATATCTATATCTTAGAGCCTACCAAGCTAATCTTGAACACTCTTTATTACCATCTTGAGCCTCTACTCAACAACGTGGAGCTCGATATAAACACGAGTATTTTCTCTTTTATCCAGCTATAAAAATAATGCTCTTAATCGACCACTGTTGACAACGCACCACTAAGTGGTGCAATTAAAATTGGCTATACTTGCTTAAACGTAAGAATTAAGAGCCCACAAAGGAATCAGTACATCCTGGAAATCTCTCAGTAGAGAAAACCAAATAAATAAAGGGGTATTTCCATGTGCCCTGGATATAAAATATCATCTTTGACTAAATATCCCCGTTTGGCCTGCTTGAGTTGTTGTTGTTTTTTATTTTTGCCGCCGATCTCAAAAAAATCTTCTCCAACAGTGTAGTCACCAATTGTGCTGTAGAATACATCATATTCAGCATTCATTAAGGATTGCAGAAAGAATAATTCCCTGACTGTGCCAATTGATAAGACCTCCCCTAAATAATGATTCAGTGCACTAAGTAATGTGGTGTTATTGATAAATATTTTTAAGGGTTTTTGTAATCCACGATTACCACCATCTGGCGCTGTCACAAAACGCACAAGACCAGCTTCGGATAATATGATTAAGTAATGCTCAGTCGTTTTGTGATCAATTTGCAAATTCTTTGCCAAATTATTGATATTGATTTCGCCAGGTGGGATGCTGGCTAAGAAATTCAATATCCGCTTAAAATATATTAAATTAGGTGTCTTCAGATTATAAAATTTTGCGATATCTTCATAGATTGATTTATCAATAATGCTAATTAACTTTTCGTAAAAATCATCGGCGTCCTCAAATAAAAATGGGTAATATCCCGTTAAGAGAAAATCTTTAAAATGACCTTTTATTTGTGTAACTTGTGCTAGTGAATTGCAAATATCGTCGGGATTTTTGATAATATTTTCATAGCTAATGATCGGGTATTTTTTTTGCGTTACAAATCCCAAATATTCCCTAAAAGACAAGCCATGCATTTTAAATATTTTACCGCGCCGTGATAAATCATAACTGCCTTTCACCAAGTCTATGCTAGAACTACCCGAGAAAATCACTTTAACACTGGGGAATGAATCATAGATATTTTTAAGTTCTTGATTCCAGTTCGGATATTTATGTACTTCATCGATAAAAAAATGATCGATCCCTTCCAATTGATAGAGATCGTCGACAAAACCTAATAAGGTATGATCGCTAAAATAAATATTATCCGCAGATACATACATCGCCTTTGCGTTCGACGGTAGTTTTTCTTTAATAAATTGCAACATCAGTGTCGTCTTCCCTACTCCGCGAGGCCCGACAATACCCGTAAGTCGACTATTGATATGGAATTGATCATATAAATAGCGATGGGATTCAACCTGGACTTCTGCCAGCAAGCGCTTAAACGTTTCTTGTAAAAAAGGCACCATTTGGAGTGTACTCCATAAAATCATTAATATTGTTGGAGTATACTCCATAAAATAGTGTTTGTCAAAATATGAGCTGTTAGCCATCATAATCCTAATAACAGCTCAACGACTCATTTGGCCCTACATGAATGCCCCATCAGGGCCAAAAGCAGTGTATTTTGATTGAGGCTGGCTCTCAATTACCTTTGATAGAGTCATTTAAACTGTGTTTGGCTCTATCAACGAGTATCATAAGGACCAGATAGCGGAAATAGCGGGACACGCTGTAGCTTATAAGTTAATAGTTTACTTTTTGGGTATACTGGTACCATTATTCACATTCCTAAAATTGGAGAAGCCAATGAAATGGCAATTTACAAAAACTTTTTGTCTCAGCGTCTTGTTGACAACCTCAATCTTACAACTTGAGGCAGCAGATATGACAACACTCACAAAACCACCCATCGCAAAAAAAATTCCTAAAATTACCGAGATCAACGATCACAAGTTAGTCGATAATTATTTTTGGATGCGCGATAAACAAAATCCCGAAGTAAAAGCTTATCTAGAAGCCGAAAACACTTATACCGACGCAGTGATGGAGCCCACCCAACCCTTTCAAAGACAACTCTACAATGAAATGCTAAAACGCATCAAAGAAACTGACACTAATGTGCCTTACGCTGAAGGTAATTATCTTTATTATTCCAAGTCCAAAAAGGGCAAACAATACCCGATTTACTATCGTAAAAAACGAACTAAGGGAGCTGTGGAAGAAGTCGTACTTGATGTGAATGAATTGGCAAAGGGACAAGCCTTCATGTCACTGGGCACTTATGACGTCAGCCCAAATGGTAACCTTCTTGCCTATTCAACAGATAAGACAGGTTATCGCCAATATGTGCTTCATCTCAAAGACTTGAGTACTGGAAAATTACTACCCGATCAGGCCATAAACGTGGGATCAGTAGCCTGGGCGAATGACAACAAGACCCTTTTCTACACCGTTGAAGATGCGGCGAAACGACAATACCGTCTTTATAGACACTTAGTAGGAACGAGCGGCCCAGATGATCTCATTTATGAAGAGACTGATGATCGTTTTTATATCGGCCTGGGCAAATCCAGAAGCAAAGCTTATCTATTTCTCATATCCGCCAGCCATACAACTTCCGAGGCTCGCTATATTCCTGCCGATCAACCGACAGCAAACTGGAAAGTTATAGCACCGCGCCAGGATAATATTGAATACTATCCAGATCATAATGGAGATTTTTTCTATATTCGTGTTAATGATACCGGTCGCAACTTCCGACTCGTTAAAGCTCCGATTAATGACCCTCGAAAACAAAATTGGCAAGAAGTCATACCTCATCGAAAAGACGTTATGCTTGACGACACCGATTTTTTCAAAAACTACTCGATTCTCTATGAGCGCGAGAATGGTCTACCACAAATTCGTGTCACAGATCTTCACAGCGGACATTCAGAACGCCTCAAATTCCCTGAGCCCGCTTATGACGTTTCGAGTTATATTAATCATGAATATGACACCACAGAATTTCGCTACGTTTATGAATCGTTCATCACACCACTCTCTATTTATAATTTTGACATGAAGTCCAGAAAAACAACTTTGCTTAAACGCAAAGAAGTTCTCGGTGGTTACGATCCAAGTCGTTATGACGTTGAACAGCTGAATGCTACTGCAAAAGATGGAGTAAAAATTCCAATTTCATTGCTGTATCTTAAAGGGACAAAATTAAATCATAAAGGGGCGCTTTATCTCTACGGATATGGATCCTATGGTCTTGCTCTCGATATAGAATTTAACTCAAACTTATTTTCGATGGTCGATCGCGGTGTGGTTGTGGCTATTGCACATATAAGGGGTGGAGGAGAAAAAGGCAAAGCGTGGCACGACGACGGACGCATGATGCACAAAAAAAATACCTTCACTGATTTTATCACTTGCGCCGAATTTTTATTGTCACAAGGCTATGGCTCAAAAGATCGGCTGGTTATTGAAGGGGGGAGCGCTGGCGGCTTGTTGATGGGGACTGTTCTGAACATGCGTCCAGATCTCTTTCACGCGGCAATACTCGAAGTTCCCTTTGTCGACTTCATCAATACAATGCTCGATGAATCACTACCCTTAACGGCTTCAGAATTTGAAGAGTGGGGCAATCCGAAGGAAAAAGCAGCCTTTGAATACATGTATTCGTATTCTCCCTATGACAATATCGAAGCTAAACTCTACCCTAACATGCTTGTAAAAACTTCTTTTAATGATAGCCAGGTTATGTACTGGGAGCCCGCCAAATATGTGGCAAAAATGAGAGCATTGCGCACTGACCACAATATCCTCATTTTAAAAACTAATATTGATCCTGCAGGACATGACGGTGCGTCGGGACGATATAATCATTTGAAGGAAGCGGCTTTTAAATACGCCTATATGCTGACGCAAATGGGTATCGATAAGTAATTTTGACAGATAATGTTGACATATGAAGTCTCTCCACTTTAGGATTGAATGATATTTTTATATTGCAGGAATGTTGGTTTTATGAGTTTTTCTGAATCCCTAGAGTCCGAATCGGATATCGAAATTTACAGTGTTTCAGCACTCAATCGTTTAGCGAAGGTTGTTTTAGAAGAAACATTTTCCCTGATTTGGGTCGAAGGCGAGATTTCAAATTTGGCCTGCCCCAGTTCTGGACACATGTATTTTTCGCTCAAAGATGAAACAGCACAAGTTCGGTGCGCCTTGTTTAAACAGCGAAGTCGTGGCCTCACTTTTACACCTGAAAATGGCATGCTCGTTCGCGTTCAAGCACGTGTAAGTTTGTATGAAGGTCGCGGTGAAATTCAGCTAATCGTTGAGCAAATAGAAGAAGCAGGAAATGGAGCACTCCAACGCGCATTTGAAGCACTCAAGAAAAAACTGCTCGCTGAAGGATTATTTGATAGCGCTCATAAAAAATCCTTGCCTAAATTACCGACGTGTATCGGTGTTGTCACTTCTCCGACGGGCGCAGCAGTTCGTGATATTATCAGTGTATTAAAACGACGTTTTCCCTCTATTCCTATTATTATTTATCCTACCGCTGTGCAAGGAAACGAAGCACCTGCTCAAATTGTTCAAGCGATTAAAAAAGCCAATGAGCATGCAAAATGCGATGTTTTAATTGTTGGACGCGGGGGTGGCTCGCTAGAAGATTTATGGTCCTTTAATGAAGAAATTGTCGCGCGTGCAATATATGAAAGCACTATACCCATTGTAAGCGCAGTGGGTCACGAAATTGATACCACGATTGCGGATTATGTGGCAGATCATCGTGCAGCCACACCAACGGCTGCTGCAGAATTAGTATCGCCCGATCGACAAGAGTGGCAACACAAAGTGGATCAATATGCGGCTCGCCTTCAACAAAATTGGCGGACATTTTTAAATCATGCCAATTTAAATGTTATGCATTTACGCAAACGACTTAAACATCCTGGACAAATTATTCGTGAACGAACACAACACTGTGATCATTTAGAGCAACGCTTACTCTCATCATGGCAAACAATTATTCACCGATCGATTCAATCTCTTAATCACATCAAGGCTCGTTTGCAACAACAAAATCCATCCTACACACTGAAATCTCAACAAATTTTGTGTCAAACACTTTCTGATCGCTTCCACACTTCAATTCAACATTTAATTAGCAATAAACTACTTCAATTAGAAAATACGAGCCGCGCACTCAATGCGGTGAGCCCGTTGAATACCTTAGGCCGCGGCTATGCGATTGCGACTCAACAAAATAAAATCGTCAAATCGACTCAGCGAGTAAAAATCGGCGATACACTACGCATTCGATTATCGGATGGACAATTGGATTGTTCCGTCAATACGATACTGACTTCAGATAGCGCTGGAAATTAATATGCATCGCCAAATTGTTAACAGCACATTGATTTATTTCAGCATGATAGTTTTGCAGGCCTTAATTCAAATCATTTTACTCCCTTTTCAAACGCATTTTTTAACACCAAACCAATTTGGAGTACTCGCGACTGTGATCGCTGTCGCGACTTTGTGTGCTCCACTCTTTAATCTAGGTCTTCTTGGCGCAGCACAGCGATTCAGCGGTGATTTTAAAAATGATTCTGAAAAAATAGCTGTTTTATGGACGACCTTATTATGGCTAAGCTTAATCTCAGGTGTGCTTATTGGAATCATTTTACTTCTTGTTACATCTTTTTTACCGATTCCTTGGCATTCTACCGACGTTAACTTAACAACTATAATGACAGTTATTACTCATGCCATAGGGATGGGAATTGTTTTAATGTGTAGTGAATTTTTAAGAATGATTCATCAACCCTACCGTTATGCCATTGCGATCACCCTCATGTCAGTCAGTTATTGTGTCATGAATCTTATTTTTATTGGCATATTTGGATGGGCGTTAAAGGGTGCCCTACTCGCCTTTGCTATTATGCCAATTATTGGCTTTATCGCATTTATTATCACAAATCTCCAAAAGCTTAAGTGGATAATGAATTCAACGCTAATTAAGGAGGTATTAGTCTATTCGATTAAAGTACTTCCACATTTTAGTTTTACAACTCTCAATACTTTAGCCGATCGACTTTTGATTGTTCTACTTCTTGGTAAATTTTTCGCTGGAATTTATACCGTTGGAACTACCATGGCTTCAGCAATGCTAATGTTAGTGAATGCGCTAAGCTTTTCAATTCGCCCTCATATCTTCGCTAAATTCAATGAACAGTCCGCCACAGCGTTTTTTGCTGTACGTCAATTATCATTAACATCAATAATAGTGATTGCACTGGCTGGTGCAAATATGATTGTGTGGGCGCCAGAAATTGTCACGTTACTGACAAGCAATGCTTATCACGATGCGTGGCAAATCACCATATTGCTCACATTAAAATTTATGGTACAAGGCATTAGTCTTTTTGTAGTGTGTAGTATTTTATTTAACAAAAAGAAAGTACATGAACTCGTGTGGATTTCGGTTTGTAGTTTAACACTTCTCTTTGTTTTATCTGTTCAATTAGCGCCGCATTTTGGAATTTGGAGTGTTGCGATTGCAGGACTTGCCGCTTCTATTGTAGAACTTTTAATGAATTATGCCGTATCGAAAAAAACACTGGCAATGAATTGGCCTTTAATTCAAATGATTTCTCTGATCATGCTCTTTATTATCCCGGCCTGCGGATTAGTTGCTTTCACTTATTCAAGTCAATGGTCACTATGGGAGATTTTATTGGCTAAAGGAAGTTTTTCTGTTCTCGCAATGCTCTCTTCTGTTTTTATTATATCCAAGCAAACAAAATCAAAAATTTCATCGATTTTATCAGCAATTATCCCCAGAATCGAATTAACACCCACAGAATAGCCTAGCTTTGATATTGCAAATTCTGGATATGCTATAATTGGTTTATGTATAGTAATACAGGATATTGGTTATGTTTAAAGACCGGATGCAAAATAATCATTTAGATTTACACACGAGTTTTGATCTATTAAAACCAAACTTTAATCAACTCGCATCGGTAATTACATTAGCAGTTTCATCCAATATACCCATTCCATTGAATTTGACTCTAGCCGATATTGTAAGTTTTCCAACGCTTCATCACGATCTTTACAAACTTGCATTGGAAGGTCCTTATGGTTTAGTCATACGCCAGATTTTTGATCAAATATTTCAGCTTGTTGCAATGCATCAAATGTTGTTATTAGTTAGCGCAAGAGAGCAAAAATTAGAAAAAGAAATATTTGAAAAAAAACATGGCAAGCACCACCATCTTGAAGATGGAGATAATTCTCAGCCACTTACTGCTGAATCTATACCACCTGAGGATGAATTAAAACAATTACAAGATGAAAAAGAAACACTTGCAGCAGCTCTACCAAAAAGTCAAAATAGAATGCTTCTCATTAATAGAAGTTATATTGCTGCTATTAATAAATTTTTGCAAGTTGTTGCAACGACTAGTGTACTCAACCGAGCAAAACAATTAAATTACAATTTCAATTCAGCTGAAATCCAAACACTACTTACCCCTGTTCCACGCGCTCATATTCAATCGGTACTTGAAAATTCATATGCACAACAAACCCATGCAGAGACAGAGAAAAAAACGATGCCTGAGCCTGATTATCTCGCGACTCGAAGTCTACATGATTTAGAACTTAAAACATTAATGGTCATTAATGCGTATCGAAATCGAGTATTGGCTGAAATGGAAACTGATTTAACGGCTTCAAAACCAAACCTTAGTGACCTAGATAAAGCAAAGCATATGGCTGATTTGAGGGCAGAATTTGATAAAAAACATTCTGACCCAAAAATTCCCCATCAAGAGTCGACTAAAGATCCTAGTGATCCTATGGTTCGATTTAAAAGAGAACAAGCTCAAGAAACTATACCTGTAAATTCGGTTCTAGCTGCGACAAGATTACTCAAATCATTTAAATCAACGTTTGAATCTCTCGAACAACAAGCTCAAGGACTTCATGAACTCCATAAAAAAGATCTTTCACCCGACGCTATGATCAAAGAAATGGAAAAACACATTGAAAGTGCAAAACAAAAAATTTCTGCTCCCGCTCCACAATCTGGACCACACTAAATCTATTTCGCTCTCTTTATCAGCCTCTGTCGACGACGTACTTGACGATCAGTGAGTTGGTTTTTCTTACCTTCAAAGGGATTTTCACCGGATTTTAGAGCGAGCCGAATTGGAGTGCCCTTCATACCCAGTGCTTTTCTATAAGCACTGATTAAATACCGTTGATAAGACTCAGGTAGATCTGGCGTTTGATTCCCGTGAATAACAATAATCGGAGGACATATTCCACCCATATGAGCATAACGCAATTTAATCCGTCGTCCTCGCACCATGGGTGGCGCATGCTGACGCACAATGTCCTCTAAAATGCGAGTTAGTTTCGGGGTTGATATGCGAGTTATTGCGTGTTTAAAAGCGGTATTGATAGCACGAAATAATTCTCGAATTCCCGTTCCGTGAAGTGCAGAAATATTCATAATATCAGCAAAATGAACAAATTCTAATTTTCTATCCTCATCTTTTGTAAGTATTCTACGCTGCTCAACCGATAATCCATCCGATTTGTTGATCGCAATGACTAATGCACGCCCTGCTTCTAAAATAAAATCTATTAATCGCAAATCTTGATCGATAACACCTTCGCGAGCATCGAGAACCATCACAACGACGTGAGCTGATTCGATAGCTTGTAAGCTTTTAATAACGGAATATTTTTCTATTACTTCTGTCACTTTTGCGCGACGTCGTACTCCGGCTGTATCTATAAGCACATAATTTTTTTTATCCCGTTGCATAGGAATAAAAATACTATCACGCGTCGTTCCCGCTTCATCAAAAACAACGACTCGATCTTCACCTAGAATACGATTCACCAAAGTAGATTTTCCCACATTAGGACGACCTACTATCGCAATATGAATTCCTTTCTCTTCGTCTACCTCTAGAATATCTTCAGGAAAAGATAATTCAGACACCACATGGGTGAGCAATATTTGAATGCCACGATTTTGACTCGCAGCAATAGAAAATATGTCAGCAAAACCTAATTCGTAAAAATCCGATTTAGCAACCTCGGGGTCACGACCATCGGTTTTATTGACAATTAATATCGTTTTTTTATTTAATTGTCGAAGTCTCTTTGCAATTTTATTATCTTCGGAAGAAATTCCTTCTTTTCCATCGACCATGAACAACACCAACTCAGCTTCGTTCACAGCCTGCCATGATTGTTCCATCATTTTACTGCGTATGCCTTGATCTTCTTCTTCAATCCCGCCCGTATCAATCACAATAAATTTTTTATCTTCGTAGGTTGCTTCAGCATATTGCCGATCACGAGTCACTCCCGGTAGATCAACAACCAATGCATCGCGTCGCTTAGTGAAACGATTAAATAAAGTCGATTTGCCGACATTGGGACGCCCTACGATGGCAATTACGGGAATCATAATAGTTTTCTCTTAAAATAGAGCGTTATTATAACCTAAAATCAGGGATAAATGAAGGCAGCAGAATGAAGGAAATGAAGGAAAAGAGGGCAGATCCAGCATCTCCCGGTTAAGGAAAATCATTTCCATTCAAGTTGTTAGAAGATTTTCCTTTCACGATGAGGGGTTTTAGGGGAGAGAATCGTGATTCTCTCCCCTAAATATATTAAAGGAAGCATCTCCCGGTTTTAATATCAACACCCCTTAACTACAGGGCATTGAGTGATCTAAACACCCAAAATCCTTCACCGGGAGATGCTGGGGACAGATCTGCCCCCCCCGTCTAGCTATCTTGCGTTGACCGACACTAATTTTCCACTGGTAGAAAGTACAACAATGTGATTGCCATACACTTGTGGTGTCGCTAACAATCGTTTTGAATCGACTGAATGACGAGCTAAAAACTGACCGTTCTGAGCTGATAACCAGTGAACATAGCCTTCGTTATCTCCAACAACTAGCGCTCCAGAATGCGCCACAGGTTGTGTCAAACCTCGACCTTCTAACTGATCTTGATGCCAACGAACACGGCCGCTTTGTCGATCCAAGGCCCAAACATGACTATTTTCATCAACGGCGTACACGGACGACGCATCAACGGCTAATCCTACATGAGAAGACATTTCATGTTCCCAAAGTAAATTTCCATTAGTTATTTGCAGAGCGGCTAATTTACCTTGATAAGTTACAACGTAAATAACGCCGTCACGCACAATGGGTTCGCTTCCAATATCCACTAATCGTTCAACAGCACTCGCACCATGTGGTAAAGCAATAGCACGACTCCACAACAATCGACCATTTTCTAAATTTAACGAAACGAGTTGGCCATCTGAAAATCCTGCTAAAACACGATTACCCACAACAGTAGGTGCACTGCCTCCACGTAGCATTAATTCGGGAGGATTTTGGTGAAAAGACCAACGATGATGTCCTGTTGCACTATCCAGCGCCAAAAGATCGCCGCTTTCAGTTTTAATTAATACTCTATCAGCCGCGATTCGAGGTGTTGCTGTCACTTCACTGGGAACTTGTGCTCGCCAAATTTCATTACCATCGTGTGCATTTAATCCAATAACGGAACCGTTTGTTGTTCCCACAACCACTAAATTGTTTTGAGCAGCAACTCCGCTACTAATATTTTGTTTTAATTCTTTTTTCCAAAGAATATTTCCCGTATTAGCATTCGACGCAGTCACTACACCTTGATAACTCGCTGTATACACTTTTTCATGTGCAATATCATGCTGCATTCGTAAATAATGTCCGCTGGTTCCGCGTCCACCACCTGATGAGGAGCTCCAAGCAACTCCGAGATTCATCGATGAATTAAATTTAGCAAGTGGAGCTACTCGTTCAACTTCACGATCATCCATTGTACATCCTGAAATTAGCGTTATTAATGCTAACGCTACTAATCGACTTTTAATCCGCATTTTTTGTCTCCTAAGCTAATGCATTTGCGTGAGCAGATAATTGCTCAAACTTCATCTCAAGCAGTGTACGGTTAAATTCACCTTTTTCTGTTGCAGTCAATGCTGCTTTATACGAATCACGTGCTTTAGTCGTATCACCCATTGCAACAAAAATATCACCCTTAACTTCATTAATTTGCGGAAGAAAAATAGAATCTTCCACCTTATCTAAAAGAGCCAACGCTTCTTTCAATTCATGTTTTGCGAGCAGAATTCTGGCTGCACGAACGCGAGCAATTTGGCGAATTTTAGAATCTTTGCTGTTATCCATGATGATGTTCAATTCTTTATACGCTTTATCCAGATCACCTTTTTCCACAGCAAGGTGAGCCAACATAAAATCAGCCATACTTGCATACGGTGTTTTTTTGTAATCAGTTGCCAACGAATTCGCCTGTGCAATTAGCGCATCTTGATTATGTTGATTAAAACTTGATAACATCTGATCATAAATCAGCGACGCTTGCTCATTAAAAGCAGCTTGAGACCGCTGCCACATTTTCCATCCATACGAAGCACTAATTCCGATCAAAAAAACTAACAAAGAAACTTTCCCGTAATTTTTCCACCAATTTTTGATAGCTTCTATCTGTTCCTGTTCATTCACTAACACTGACATAAAATATTCTCCTCTTAAATTTGACCTGAATATTGCCTAAACAATCATTACTCAAAACATGACCGCTTAATTAAAGCGGGTAATTCATCTTGCGTATGTGTTTCTTGCTCACGTTCTTCACGTAAATATTTCACTGAAACCACACCACGCGCCAATTCATCTTCTGCAATAATCAACGCAATTTTTGCATCACTTTTATCAGCTCTTTTAAATTGAGTTTTAAAATTTCCACCGCCACAATTCATTATCAAACGTAAATTAGGCATTTGGTCACGTAATTTTTCACTTAATAATAATCCAGCTTGAATTGCATTGTCTCCCATAACAATCACATAAACATGGGGTTTATCATCGGGGGAATAAATGGATTCTAGTAGCAATATGACCCTTTCCAATCCCATGGCGAAACCCACAGCCGGGGTCGCTTTTCCGCCTAATGTTTCGACTAAAGAATCATAACGACCACCTGCACATAGGGTACCTTGAGCTCCTAATTGTTCAGTTGTCCATTCATAAACTGTTTTTCCGTAATAATCGAGCCCACGAACTAAATACGGATTCAAAACATATTTTAATCCCGCTGCATCCAACAAATCGCGCAGTCCTGTAAAATGTGCTCTTGATTCATCATCTAAATAATCGGGTAAAATTGGTGCGCTAGAGATGAGTGATTTCATCGCAGGATTTTTACTATCAAGAATTCTAAGTGGATTCGTTGTTAAACGACGTTGAGAGTCTTCATCCAATAATTCTTTATTTTCACTAAAATAACGAACAAGATCTTCACGATAACGTTGTCGCGTTTCTAAAGTTCCTAACGAATTTAATTCTAAACGAACGTGACCATCAATGCCTAACTCTTTCCAAAATCGAGCCATCATAAAGAGTTGTTCAGCATCAATATCAGGACCAGGCATTCCAAATGATTCAACACCGAATTGAAAAAACTGACGATAACGGCCTTTTTGTGGTCTTTCTCGTCTAAACATTGGGCCTAAATACCAAAATCGTTGTTGCGAATTTAATAATCCATGCTCTATGCACGCTCGTACAGCGCCTGCAGTTCCCTCAGGACGCAAACTTAATTGATCCTCATTTCGATCAATAAAAGTGTACATTTCTTTTTCAACAATATCTGTCACTTCACCAATAGTTCGCTTAAATAAAATTGTTTGTTCTAAAACGGGTAAGCGAATTTCTTGATAGGTGTATCTCTCCATCATAGCAGCTAATAATTTTTCAATATACTGCCAATAAGGTGATTGTGAGGGTAGAATATCATTCATTCCTCGAATTGCTTGGATGAGAGCTACCACGTTTTTTATCCTCTACCAAATACTTTTTCAAGTTCTTGAAGTAATGCTCGCTCATCTCGATCTCGCTGTCCAACTAAAACTTTGGGTTTAAAAGGTTTAATTTGATACCAACTCTGTTTTTTAGTGCTCGTAGAATTATCAGCATTTGTATCTGAATCGTCATCATCGCTATCATCTGAATCATCACTGTCATCATTTGTATTTGCAGGTGCACTAACAGCAGATTTTGTAGTAGCTTGAGTTGAAGATAATTTTGGATCTGCAGTCGTAGACGATGTAGCAGTATTGGCTTCTGGGGTACTCGATTTTTTACTATCAGAATCTTTTGCTTGCGGTCCTGCTTGTGATAATGAAGATTCAAGACTATTTGGTAGTGATTCAGATTTAGGTAACAGAGTTGTGCTATCAGTTTGAGCTTCAGTAGATTGATTATTCGTTGCTTCTGTTTTTTGTGTTGTTTGAACCGTAATATCTGTACTTGTTTGATCAGTAGAATCAGTCGCAACTGTTGTTGTAGTAGAATGATTAGGTTGACCACGCCACCAAATTGCCACTAAAAAAACCAATATCATTCCGATGCTATAGGTTACCCAACGTATCCATCGATCACCTGAAGAAAATTGACGTCTCATGAGTAGTTTTGTTTCGTGTCGCTCAATTGTGTCAGAATATTTTAAGCGCTCAAATTCTCGCAGAAGCAAATCGGGATCAAGTCCTAATAATTTCGCGTAAGAACGTAAATATCCTTTTGCATAGGTTTCAGCACCAGCAAAACGGTAATCATCATTTTCCATATCATGAATGCGTTGCGGACTTAAATTTAATCGATGCGCTACATCTTCGGTTCTTAGTCCTTTAAACTCTCGAGCTCGTTGAAGAGTTATTCCCAGTTTTTCTCTGGGTACTTCTTCAGGGTTTGCTTCGCTGTTTGATTCACTGTCAATCATGTGCACTCTCCAAGTTATCTATTTGCTAGTAGTTCCGTCTCAAGGAAGAAACTCCTCAGTATTCCATCAAAAAATTAATTCGCAGATTGAGCTTCCTCCACCACGATAGGGATCATCATAGTTTTCTTAGCCCATTTTGCACTTCGCTGTGTTCGATCCTCGACTTTTCCTACAAGTTGTCCACAAGCAGCATCTACATCTGCACCCCGTGTTCTTCGAACGATGGTATTTAATCCCGCGTTCATCAAAATCCTCTGAAATTCATCAATCACTTTTGCACTTGAACAAACATACGTTGTTTTTGGAAATGGATTGAAAGGAATCAAATTAATTTTACAAGGTACCCCTTTCACCAGTTCAATGAGTTGCTGAGCATGCTCTCGCTGATCATTAACACCTGCAAGCATAACATACTCGAAGGTAACATAACGCTTATTTTGCCCAATAAAATAATCTTTGCAAGCTTGCATTAAATCAGCAAGATGATATTTTTTATTCACGGGAACCAAGATATTGCGTAGCTCATCATTGGCCGCGTGTAAAGAAACGGCTAAAGACACTGGGCTGTCTTCTCTTAGTTTTCGCATGGCAGGTATCAGTCCGGAGGTACTCAAGGTCACACGATATTTCGATAAGCCATAGGCCTGATCATCCATCATAATGTCCATCGCTGCCACAACGTTTTCATAGTTAAGTAAGGGCTCACCCATTCCCATCATCACTACATTGGTGATTGCATGCTCATTCGATGAGCCTGATTTAGCCAACGACCGAGTCGCGAACCACACCTGAGCAATGATTTCACCCACAGTAAGATTTCGGCTAAATCCTTGCTTGCCTGTAGAACAAAAACTGCAATCCAGCGCACATCCAACTTGCGAAGAAACACAAAGAGTGCCGCGCGACAATGTGAGGTTGGGAAGTTCATCATTAAATTCAGATTCTGAATGAGAATTTCGATGGCTCGGGATATAAACAGTTTCAATACAATTGCCATCAGCGAGACGCAGCAGCCATTTGCACGTTCCATCGCTGGACTTTTGTTCAGTGACCACCTCAGGTACTCGAATTTCTGCTGTTTCAGCCAATCGTTCTCGCAAAGCTAAGCTGAGATTTGACATCGCGGCGAAATCCGTTTCGCCCACTTGGTGCATCCATTTAAAGACTTGTTGAGCTCGAAAAGGCTTTTCGCCAATTTGAGCAAAATACTCACCTAATGCTTGGCGATTAAAGTCTAACAGATTGATTTTACTGCTATTTTCAACTTTTGCCATTTCTCGGCAACAGATCGTTGTTAAAGAAAAATTTGATTTCAACAGTAGCGTTCTCGAGACTATCAGAGCCATGAACGGCGTTAGCGTCTATTGAATCAGCGAAGTCAGCTCGGATCGTCCCCGGAGCAGCATCTTTAGGATTTGTAGCACCCATTAGCTCACGATTACGTAATACTGCGTCATCGCCCTCAAGCGCCAGGACCATCACAGGGCCTGAGATCATGAAGTCAACCAAATCATTAAAGAATGGGCGTTCATTGTGTACAGCATAAAATTGTTGGGCCTGATCTTTAGATAACTGCAGCATCTTAGCCCCAACAATCTGTAACCCATTCGCCTCAAATCGGCTCAAAATCTCACCAATAACGTTCTTACCAACCGCATCTGGTTTGATAATTGATAATGTTCGCTCAATAGCCATAATAACTCCTACGTGACAAATAAATAGGCGATTATACTGGATTTTTAGGGGTTTCGGAAGGGGAAATTGAGAGTTAAGCGGGTTTAATCCTGAAAAATAAGGCATAGAGAACTGGCACTACAATCAATGTTAGAATAGTGGCAAACGTCAATCCTGCCATAATCGTCACCGCCATCCCAACGAAAAAAATATCTGTTAATAGAGGGATCATTCCAAGAATGGTGGTAACTGCTGCCATCGCTACCGGTCGCAATCTCGCGGCACTCGAATCCAAAATGGCATTCCAAGGGTCTTTACCCTCTCGAATTTCTAAATCAATCTGATCTATTAATACAATTGCATTTTTGATGAGCATGCCAGATAAACTTAAAAATCCCAGTAAGGCCATAAATCCAAAAGGCAATTGAGTTAAGGCCAACCCAATTGCAACACCGATCACTGCTAACGGTACAGTCAACAAAATAATTAAGGGCTGTCTAATAGCATTAAATAATACAACTAAAATTAATACGACCAATACCATCATTATTGGAATATTTTTAAATAACGCCACTTGCGCATCTTTAGAGTCTTCATATTGCCCACCCCACGCCAATCCATAGCCAGGTGGTAATTTCATTGCCTCAATTTTAGGACGTAAGCGCTCAAAAGCGACGCTTGCATTACCTATGCGTTGTGATCCTGCCACTGTTATTGTTCGTTTCCGATCTCTTCGTTGAATTGATGCATCTTCCCAGGTCGTTTCAATACCACTGATAATTTGTCTTAAAGGAATCGTTGATTGCGCAACTGGACTCCAAATTTGAACATCTTGAATAAATGCAGCATCAGACCGTTCATTTTCCGGTGCTTGCGAAATGATAGGTAATAACTTGTCATTTTCTCTATATACTCCAACAGATCGCCCACCAAAAATTGTCTGTAGACTATTATCGACATCCGCTTTAGTTATACCCGCATCACGCGCCGAAAAATCTGCAATTACAGGACGAATTGTCTTCACTCTCTCTCGCCAATTATCTTTTATTCCTACAATTCCTCGATCATCAACAAAAATCTTTTTAGCTTGAGTGCTCAACTCTCTTAATATAGTTGGATCAGGACCACTAAATCGAACTTCAATCGTATCTTCTTTTCCCGGACCTAACATAAATCGCCGTGCTTTCACCATCGCATTAATAAAATGATTCTCTCCGTACTCTGAAATTTTATTCATGAGAGGATCTATATTTTTATAATTATCAACATCGACCAACATTAATCCATAACTAGAATTTTCTTTTTCGGGGCTATATGTCAAAATAAATCGTGGAGCACCTGATCCTATAAAAGTTGAAACTCCCGTGACACCTTTAAATTTTAATATTGCTTTCTCAAAATCAGCCACATCAGAGGATGTTTTCCTGATATCAGTCCCTTCAGGCAACCAATAATGCACCATAAATTGAGGCCGCGTTGAATCAGGAAAAAAACTATCTTCTAATTTATTGAAAGCTGCTATTCCAACTACCAATAACAATGTTAAAACAATAACTGTTAACCAGCGAAAATTCATACAGGCTGAAAGAAAAGATTTATAAAGTAGATAAAATTTTCCTTGATAAGGGTCTTTTGATACGGTCTTTTTCTTTTTCTCCTTTTTCAATATTAAAACACATAATAGAGGTGTAATGGTAATGGCAATTACCCAACTTAGCATTAACGAAATTAATATAACTTGGAATAGAGATCGTGTATATTCTCCAGTATTATCTTGAGATAAACCAATAGCGGCGAATGCAAGAACTGCTATAAAAGTAGCGCCGAGTAATGGCATTGCTGCCTGAGAAACCACTGTCTTCGCCGCTTTGTTACGTTCGACTCCTTGTTGTATTTGCACTAAAATTCCGTCTGTTACTACAATCGCATTATCCACTAGCATTCCTAATGCAATAATCAACGCACCCAAAGATATTCTTTCTAAATTAATTCCCCACATCTTCATACCAATAAATGTACTTAAAACAGTGATCAATAATACGAGCCCCATTAATAGTCCACTTCGTACTCCCATAAAAATCATTAACACGACAATAACGATGATTAGAGCTTCGATCAAACTGATCATAAAATTATCAATGGATGAAGTTACACTATCAGGTTGAAATGAGATCTCGGAAAGTTCAATACCTAAGGGGATGCGAGTTTTTAATGATTCGATCTTTTTCTTAACTAACTCACCTAATTCAACTACATTCCCCCCCGATGCTATCGAAACGCCTATTGCTAAAGACTGATTTCCATTGTGTCGAACTAAAAATTGTGGAGGATCTTTATAAGCATGTTTTATTGTAGAGATATCTTTTAAGTAAATTAATTTACTCGTTCCTGCACCACCTATTATAATATTACCTATCTCCTCAATGGATTTAAAAGTACCACTGGGGCGAATGTTAATATATTCATTTCCAACTTGCACAGATCCTGAAGGTAAAACCAAATTCTGATTTTCTAATGTACGGTAAATAGATGTAAGACTAATTTTCAAATTGGCTAATTGATCACGATCTATCTCAACATGCACTTGCCGAGGTTGAATGCCGAATATATCAACTTTTCCTACATCCTTTAGCAGCAGTAATTCTCGGCGTAAAAAATCTGTGGTATCCTCTAGCTCTTGATAACTATACGCCTTACCATTTACAGCTAATAAAATACCATAGACATCACCATAATCATCATTCACAATCGAAGGACCTGCACCAGGAGGTAATTTTATTTGTACATCATTAATCTTCCTGCGCAATTCATCCCAGACCTGAGGTAAACTATTTTTTCCATATTTATCTTTTATTTTAGCAGTAACAATCGAAAGTCCTGGCTTTGAAAGCGACTCCACTCTTTTATGTTGTGATAGTTGCTGAACTGCAGTTTCAATCCGATCCGTAACTTCTTGCTCAACTTGCATCGCTGTTGCCCCAGGATAGGGCGTGATAATTAACGCGTCTTTAATGGTAAACTCAGGATCTTCCAAGCGGCCTAACTTTGTAAAAGCAATAGTACCCGCTATTACTATCAACACAATAAAAAAAAGTGTAGATATTCTATTTTGTATTGCTAAATCGGCAATACGCATAAATTAATTCCCTATCTTATCTTGGAGAATTTTTACTTTCATCCCTTCTTGAATGTTATTCATTCCTGCGATTACTATTGTTTCACCTGGTTCTAATCCACTTTTAATCAAAAGTGAATTTTCTTTTATTCTTCCCACTTGGACAATTTTCTTATGGACAGTTAATGACTTCAAGTCAATCAGCCAGACGAAATTTTTTCCAAACTCATCTACTTGAACTGAATCAATTGGCACTATGATAGTTTTATCATTCGGCTTGTTAAAATTAACACGCAACTGGGCGGTCATCCCTGGTAAAATTCGATTACTTTCAATTTTACTTATCAATAATCGAATCTGATAAGTTTGTGTTTTAGGATCTGCGCGAGTCGAAATTTCTTTCAATGTGGCATCATATGTTTTTCCTGGCAATGTTGAAATAGTGACAGCATTTTTTAATATTTTTTTCCCATTAGGCAACTCCGTGAATTCAGCATGCCTTCCGTTTGAGATATCTTGTTCGGGGATATTAGCTATTACCTCAAGTGAAGATAAATTTTGAATCAATATAACAGGCTGATTTGCTTGAACCTGTTCATATTGTTCTACAAAACGTTTAGCAATCACACCATCATAAGGTGCAATAATAGCTGTATCTTCTAATGCTTTTTTTGCAGTATCAAGATTTGCTTCAGCCACTTTGAAATCAGCGAATTTTTGATCATATTCAGATCTTGAAACTGTGTTGGATTTTAAAAGAATGCTATAGCGTATCAAATCCGTTTTTTTGAGATCATAAACTGCTTTTAGTTCATCGTACCGATTTTGATAATCACGTGGATCTAATTTTGCTACCAATGTGCCTTTAGTAACACTTTGACCCTCTTTTACTAATATATCTGTAATTCTTCCTGAAACAGCAAACATCAAATTTGCTTCATCACCCGCCCCAATCCGAGCAGAGTACACATTACTCATCATCCCATTGCCACCACTAGTGGCCATAGCCTTAACAAGCTGAGGCTCAAGCACCCCGATAGATTGCGCTTTTTTCTCGCATCCATTCAGAAATAATACGCCAATTAGCGCTAACCCAGCAATCACTCTCACCGCTAATCCCTTTCTATGTTTCCCAGGGTTAAACATAGCTCATTATCAGGCTTTCAGCCACTCAAGACGCGACGCCTTTTGAAGGGCATCGAGAACTAATAGGACGCAGTGTTTCTTTACTGGCTGTAATTGCAGATCTTTGAGAACGATTTCTGGGGTTAGTTTTTGTATTTCAGCTACAGATTGATGACGAACTTTTTCAGTGACCCAAGAAGCTACTGCAATCGTGGCGCAGGATCCTTGAGCCTTGAAACAAATATCTTCAATCTTTCCTTCACGAATTTTCAGTTGAATTCGAACACAATCTCCACTCTCAATACATCCTGCACGCCCTGTATGTACAAGAGGATCTTTTTCATCAAAATGCCCAACATTTTGTGGGTTATTGAAATGTTGAACGAGCTGCGTGCTGTAAGATTTTAAGCTAATCATGTTTCCTTTCCTCCCAAAGTGGAGATAAATTTCTTAATCGAGCGACACCCTTTTGTATCACATCGATAGCAAACTCAATTTCTTGAGCGGTGGTAAAACGTCCTAAACTCAATCGCATCGAAGCATGAGCCAAAAGTGTCGGAACTCCCATTGCTAGTAACACATGAGAGGGTTCCAGTGATGCAGAGGTGCATGCAGAACCCGTAGAAACAGCAATATCCTGCAACGCCATTAATAATGCTTCACCATCAACATAATCAAATCCTATATTAAGGTTATTCGCAACACGATTTGATCTATCACCATGAAGATGAACATTTTCGATCTGAGCAATTCCATTCCATAATTGATCACGCAATAATTGAATTCTATGAGTTTCTTCATCGAATTCTGCATCTGCAATCATAAAGGCTTCTGCCATCCCAGCAATTAAATGCGTAGGTAAAGTGCCAGAACGCAATCCTTTCTCATGTCCGCCACCATAAATTAAAGGCTCAACATGTACACGCGGTTCTCGACGTATGTAAAGAGCACCAATTCCTTTAGGACCGTACACTTTATGTGCAGATAACGAGAGCAGATCAACATCCATTTTATTGACATCCACTTTGACTTTACCAATGCTTTGCGCAGCATCGGTGTGTAACAAAACGCCACGAGGTCTAGTAACTGCAGAAAAGCTCGCAATATCGCGTACTAATCCTATTTCATTATTCACATGCATTAAAGAAACTAAAATAGTATCTTTGCGAATGGCATTTTCAAGTATTTCTGGATGAATGATTCCCTGCGCATCAGGTTCTAGATACGTGATTTCAAATCCTTCTTTTGTAAGCGCTCGACACGGATCTAATACTGCTTTATGCTCAGTTTTAGCCGTAACAATATGTTTTCCTTTTCGCGAATAAAAACGAGCGGCACCTATAATGGCTAAATTATTCGCTTCTGTTGCCCCTGATGTCCATATAATTTCTTCGGTATTTGCACCGATACAAGATGCAACTTGTGCACGGGCCATTTCAACAGATTCACTGGCCTGCCAACCATAGCTATGCGTGGTCGATGCTGGATTTCCAAAATGTCCACTCGCCTCAAGAAAACCTAACATTTTTTTTGTGACACGAGGATCTACTGGCGTTGTCGCCATATTGTCGAGATACACCGGAAGACGCATTATTGTTTCTCCACAGTGTGATCCACAATTGAATTTAAGACACCTCTTAAAATATTCATTTCATTCTCTTCTATGATCGCACGATTAAAGAGTCGTCGAAGTCGCAACATTAACTTTTTTGGTTGACTTGGATTAAGATACCCAAGATGAATCAAACAGCCCTCTAAGCTAACAAAGAATTTTTCCATTTCATCTGCAGTAACTGGACGACTTTCTATTTCATACTCTAGTTCATTTTTATTTTTTTGCTGAAGTGTGATTCGTAATTCATACGCAACAATTTGCACTGCAGCTGCTACATTTAAAGAACTAAAATTTTCATCACAAGGAATGTGTAAATGAGCATGGCAAAGAGCAAGCTCCTCATTCGATAATCCTGATTGCTCATTACCAAAAACAAAGGCTATTTTTTGTTGATCACGCACACGAGGAATAATTTTTTCCACACATTGTCGTGGATCATTTAAAGGCCATGCAACCGAACGCAATCTCGCACTCGTTCCGATAACAAAATGACAATCACTAATCGCATCCGTTAAATTTTCAACGACCACTGCTCGCTCCAAAAGATCATCCGCCCCAGCAGCACGAGCAGTCGCTTCTGCATGAGGAAATTCTTTGGGTTGAACCAGCACTAAATTTTGCAGCCCCATATTTTTCATGGCACGTGCTGCTGCTCCAATATTTCCTGGATGCGAGGTGTTTACTAAAATTATTTTAATTCGATCAAACAATTTTCATTCTCCAACTACGGTAATGGATCACACATAAAAAAGTGCTAGCATACCAGAAATTATATCACGAAGGAGAGTTTCCTGTGGGAAAACGCAATTTGGGATTCACGCTAATGGAACTGATGATTACAGTGGCAATTATTGGAATTATTGCCGCAATCGCCATTCCATCCTATCTCGATTATACACGAAAAGCCTATTTCAGCGAACTTGTCCATGCCACCGGACCTTACACAATCGGCGTTGCAGATTGCTTTCATCGACTTGGAACTTTAGAAGGCTGCGATGCTGGAAGCGCAGGTATCCCTGCAGGTATTATTGCATCACGAGGTAGAATCGCCACTTTGTCTGTGACCAAAGGCCAAATTACCGTAACCCCTGTCGCAGCCAACGGATTTGTCTCAACGGATACCTACATACTCACACCTAACATCAATGATGGTGCAATAACATGGGATGCTTCTGGCGGAGGTGTCACCAAAGGTTATGCCAATTGAATTTAAACATTGAAACTCTAGATGCACCCATCGTTGGCTTTATCAATGAGCTATTAAATGACGCAATAGCAAAGAATGCATCTGATATTCATTTTGAACCTTTCAAAGAAAACTACAGAATTCGATTTCGTTGTGACGGAATACTCACTACTGTTTCGCATTCACCCATTCAATTAGCACCGATGATTACTTCTCGAATTAAAATATTATCCAATCTGGATATTTCAGAGCGTCGAGTACCACAAGATGGTCGATTTAGCTATTATTTTTCACCAATTCAGTCTGTAGATTTTCGAGTCAGTACCTGTCCAACTCTGCATGGAGAGAAAATTGTATTACGTCTTCTGGAATCCAACAAACAGCTTCTATCAATTGATTCACTGGGAATGTCGTCCGAACAAATAGATCTCTATCGAAAAGCACTAAATCAGACACAAGGTCTTATTTTAGTGACAGGCCCCACAGGTAGTGGTAAAACCATGACTTTGTATTCAGGGTTAAGTTTATTAAATACTAAAGAAAAAAATATTTGCTCCGTAGAAGATCCCATAGAAATTCAACTTCCCGGTATTAATCAAGTGCAAGTCAATATCAAAACAGGATTAACATTTTCAACGGCCCTTAGAGCATTTTTACGTCAAGATCCTGATGTCATTATGGTGGGTGAAATACGAGATAGAGAAACTGCTGATATTGCAATTAATGCTTCATTAACGGGACATCTAGTTTTATCGACATTACACACAAATAGTGCGTCCGAATGTCTTGTTCGATTATCTAATATGGGGGTACCTGCATACAATATTGCAAGTTCACTATCTCTGATCATCGGACAACGGCTGGTTCGCTGTCTATGCCCTTACTGCAAAAATCCCATTAAAAATCTCAAAATTTATGAACCAAGTGAAGGCACCTGTCCACACTGTAATAATGGGTATCAAGGGCGTATGGGCATTTTTGAAGTCTTGCTCCCTTCGGCTAACATGAAAGAAATGATTTCTAAAAAAGAATCTGCTTTCAAAATTAATCAACAAGCTCATCGTGAAAAAATACCAAACTTACGCCAATCAGGCTTGGAATGCGTGCGATCTGGCCTCACGAGTTTATCTGAATTAAATCGAATTATCCCTGACTAATTCTATGAACCATAAAAAATCACTAATCCGCTTCGAAAAAAAAATTCATTCTATGGATATCGCTCAATTTGCTCGTCAGTTAGCCACAATGACATTAGCCGGAATACCTTTAATTACAGCAATTGAATTGATTGAAAAAGCACACGAAAACAATTTATTCAGAAAAATACTCTCTAACATAATAAAAGGCCTCAAAGAAGGGAATTCATTTTCAGAGTGCCTCAAAAAACACAACACTGTATTTAATCATTTATTTTGTAACTTAATAAGAGCTGGTGAGCAATCAGGAACTTTGGATATCATGCTAACTAAATTATCTATTCACCTTATAAAATCGAACACCATCAAAAATAAAATAAAAAAAGCGTGTATTTATCCTATAGCTATTTTGGGAATTACATTTTTTCTTTCCGCCGTATTACTAGTATTCATTGTCCCTGAATTCGATAAATTATTCACATCATTCAATGCTCAATTACCCGCCCTAACTCGTTGCATTATAAAAATTTCAATCTTTACTCAGCATTCTTGGTGGATATTTATTATGTTGACCTTTATAATTGTTATGATTCTTAAAAATTCAAAAAAAAACAGCCCAACTATCAAACTACTCTTTGACCAAAATCTGTTAAAGATTCCAATCCTTGGACCTTTTCTTCAAAAAGCTATTATCGTCTATCTCTTGAGTACTCTTGCAACACTCTTAGCTGCTGGCATTCCTATGACTGATGCCTTAGCATTAACTTCTTCTATCACTAATAATTTAGTTTTCCAAAATGCTCTACATAAAATTCAAGAACAAATCAAAATTGGTGAATCACTTCATAATGCCTTTAAAAATACACTCATCTTTCCTAACACGGTATTACAAATGATCGACGTAGGAGAACAATCAGGAGCCATGGAATCAATGCTTAATAATATTGCCAACTTGTATGAAGATGAGCTGGATTATTTTATCAACAATCTTAGCCAATTAATGGAACCTATAATTATGCTGATATTAGGTACTATTGTCGGTGTTTTTGTATTAGCGCTGTATCTACCCATTTTCAAATTAGGTTCGGTTTTTTAATAATTACTGTCATTATTTAATGGTGGTGCCATTTGTGCTAGATCCAGCTAAAATTTCTTCAGGGGTAATAGGCTGATCAGGGACACCACTTTTCCCTCTGCTCGCTCTCATTGCTCTACGACGTATTGAACCATCACCTCTTAACTGAGGATTGATACCCCCTTTAGCAGGCGTACCCGATTTTGGGGATTCTGAGCGTTCAACATCATTTGCCGTAGCATTGACTTCAGGCGCATCACTCAACACTTCACCTGAAGTAGTTTCGGCTTGAGTAACCCTTGGACTTCCGCTAATGGGGGTACGCGGACTGCTCGTTTGTGATCGTGGACTAGACCCTGTCTTTGAAGTTTTTGCACGTGGGCTTGGTTGAAGCGCTTTCCCATCAGTACTTCCAGTACTCGGAAAGAAACCTGGTTTACGAGCAAACGATGGGCTAGTAGAACTTGGTCGACCCTCATGTGAACCTCGCGATAATACTTCAACACTACCTTGATCATTAGTGCTCTGACCACCATTCTTTATTTCAGAACTTCCATTTTGTTCTACAACTGCTTTTTTTCCATCTCCCTTAATTTCAGAATTTCCTTGAGATAAATTCTCACCATATTTAGATTGATATTCTCTTCTAAGCTCATTATACAAATTAGCGAAATCTCTTGTTTGAGTCATTAACTCTTCTACATCTATATGCAGTCTATTGAGTGTGTGATAAAATACACTAGATATCTTAAGTATTGGATGCAATGAATTTACGGAACTAACTGGATACATTGAACTAATAACTCGAGTCTTACTTTCGATGACAATAGTAGTATTAAATAGCGCTGTGACATTTGACAGAAGATCTTCAGCTCCCTTTTTAAGAGTTTCAGTATCTTTCTTACTGACATCAGAAGATAACGCTACTAACTGTTCATAAATCGTTTGGATCCATTTTGACTCTATTTTATCAATAAGATCGTTTATTTCTTTCAGCCTAGCTTGAAAATTACCTTCAGCTTCATCATCTTGAAACAAGTTGACATACTTAAGAAGAATAACACGAGATGAAGCCCCTATTGATTCACATATTACTGATATGATCCTGAAAATATCTTTCTGCATATTTGTAAGATTATAAATATGTTCCTGTAGCGCAAGAACAGTATATACATCTAAATGTTTACACTGATATTGAACAGCCGATTCGAGATCATTATTATGTGATGAACTGTTAACGCCATTTTTTTCCCCCGAAAGTAATTTATTTGCCAATTCTGTTGCAGCAACAATGGCATCTTTAAATTTCGGCCCATCCTTTGTACTACGCAATGTGGCTCGCATTATTCCGTCAATCTGAGGTTCATAGGGCTTTCGACAATTTTTATTAATACTATTATATTCAGGTGGCTGTTCGCGAGCGAATAAATACTGACCATTAGTTTGAAGAATCCATGCTTGATCTTGACGATACCCTATCAATTTCTCTAGTGGTAGACCACTTTTATCCCCTTCGCCATCGATTGTACATTTTATTTTACTATGTAGAATTCTACTATCTGAAAGTAAACGACCAAACAACCCCTCACTGTCATCCAAACATTCATCTTTAAGATTCTCAGGACGTATCAATTCTAGCCTTTCTACAAACTGACAAACAGTTTCAAGTCTTGCTAGCCCGGATAATTTATTTTCAGGTAAATCTGAGCCTCCCAATGTATCAGAAAAAAAATGAGATTGGATTTTTAGTAACGAGGAAGCAAGATCTGCAAGGTCGATTGTATTAATTTTTTGTGCTGAAGCTGGTGGAGTATCTTTGAGTACAATTTTTTGAATCTGTAGTAATTTCTTTAATAATTCCAAGGATTTTGTGATGAAGTCATCAACCAATTGTCGTTGTTTTTTATCTGGATCAAGATCATCGGGTACAGATTCTGCACCTGTGCTAGGCAATGCATCATCATGATCAAGAACTTCTACTTCAAGACCTTTCTCTTTATGTTCCATAATCCCTCTTTTGGTTATTAACCAACTAAACTAGACCTTACTTAACTTCTAACAATGGTATAGTACTTTCATCGAGATTTTGAGTGTTAGTGTTAGTCTTAATTGAATTCACTGCGCCACTAACAGACCATAAACCACGCTGCCACTTGAATAAATCACTCAATTTATAACACCCAATACCACCAACAGCAGCTCCAACCACACAGCCAACACTCGCACCTACAGCAGCGCCATATTGTGCAGATGGCAGCGCCAACCAAAAACCTCCAGGTCCACCTCCTGTCACAAGTGTACCGGCTAAAAATCCAGCCAGAGCACCAATAATCAATCCAATAAGTGCACATAACATTGCCGCATTGCGAGCAGTTACTCCATCGGAAGTCAATTTATCATTACAACAGTGCTCAAAAGTCTCTTTAGCTTTCTGAAGCTGGTCCGAAGAAACTCCTTTTATTTTTGCTACTGAAGCAAGTATCCGCAACTCATTGACGAGAGAGAAAATTTTATTAATCTGTGTAATATCTTCATCGGTATATTCAGGAACAATCTTAGCCAAAACATCCGTTCTTAATTGCAGATAATCTGATTGCAATTGATCCAACATAAGCAAATGAGATCTTTTTACTTCAGCATCTGACACTTGATTAATTTCATTTTGAGTTGCCTTAACCAACTCGCGCACAAATAGCTCTCTCGTATTTTCCTTTTTACCATCTTTGTCAGAAGCGTGTATAAATCGAATAATATTAAATTGTACTTGCCCCCACCGTTTTCCAGCGCGTGGGAAATAAGGGTTTTTCTTGACCTCATCTGGGATAGCATTAAGCAAAGCTGAGCGCTCAAGTTGAAGAGCTATAAGATAGGGATTTTCGTTTGTTATTTTTTCTAATAATTTCGATGCTTCTAAAGGCCATAATGTAAGCAGTAATTCTACCACATCATCATTACCTAGCTTTGCAGCTTCTTCCAACGGGGTAATGTATTTTTTTTGCGAATCTAACTTCTTATCCATTTGTTTATCAACCGGTGGAAATCGATGTCCATTCAGCTGTAATTGGAACTTATCTTCAACTGTTCTCTTCTCTTGAACCACTGATAAATCTGGTGACTCCTTTATTTCTTTTGGAAGTACTGCGGCAACTTCTCTAGGTACGGGTTGTCCCTTATGGTACGTTTTTGTGACATCCAATACTCTTTCTTTTTTCTGCCCAGCCATTAATTTAATCAACGCCACATTTCTTTCTAGACAAGCTACTGATAAAGGAGACTGATCATCAAAATTAACCCAATTCCATAATTCCTCAAATGCTTGAAGTAAATATTTTACGAACTCAAGTTCTCTAGGATCGGTCAGGTCTGCCTCTTTGATTGCAAGATGTAATAGATTATTACCGTGCTGATCAGTTATACGCTGTTCTGGAAGTACACCCCTCGCTTTTGTAGGCAAATATTGAAGAACTTGTTTGAAATATTTTTTATCCCGATAAACACTTAACATTTGCAAAGGCCGTAAATTATGAGGCCAACCAGCCTTTTGGATAGTTTGTGTATTTTTGAATTTCTCAAGCAATTCTTTGAGCAAAATCTCTCGTCTGATTGCAAATGACGCTTTATCAAGTACTGTAAAAAGATTATCTCTAAACTCTGATAAAAGTCCGTCTGACAAACGGGCAAAATTACTATGCTCATAATAATAAGAAATTAAGTCTTCAAGAGAGAAGGTATCTGCATATATTTGATTATGAAATTGTTTAAGTGGCTCAATATTTTGGAGACTATCTATTGAAATGTTTTCATTACTGTGCCAATTCTGAAGTTCCTCTTTTGATAAGTTGTCCAATAAGACTTGTAACTGCGCTGCATTGTCGCCCGTCTGCTCAAGTATTCCGTCAAAATCTACAGCATTATCTCGAAGTGCATAGAGATCTAAAGGAGAAAATTCTTTTAAACCAATTTGACGAAGACATGATTTGAATTCCTGGCGGTCCATTAATTGTAGTAAAGGCTCGATACCACTTCGAGTTTCTTCGTAATAATGAATGGCCGAACATAAGCTGTCTTCAGAGTGCTTAGACAACGGAAGAAGTTCAAATACGATTTTCTTTATACTACGCCTAACAGCAAACGTTAGTGGAGTCTGGGGCAAAAACTCAGGATCCTTCTTTTTTAGCTCATCATTTGTTTTGTCTACAAAATATTGAAAACCATTCTTAAGAAGCAATACTACAATTTCCCATGCGCCAAATTCTGTAGCAACGTGCAACAATGAATCACAACCTGGGATCGATTTTTGTTCTTTTGCAATTTGAGTAACTAAATGGCTTTTTTCATCAGGACTTTCAATGTCAAGCTCACGATAAACATCAACTAAATGTGTGCTGTATTCATCAGATTGAGCATTTTCACAAGCTGTAATTATTAAAGCTTTTATATTTTCTAGAGTTCTAGGGCTATGTCCTACTTCCTGACTATGCTCTCCACCCGAAGACTTTCTAGTTGCATGCCCATCTTGCACTTCCGGGGAACTACCAGATGATTCTGAGCCCGCTTCGAAAACCGCCGTCTCCCCAAGCTGGCCATTAGTAACAGATGATAAATCGAGAGGTAGTGCTCTCTTAACCCCAGATCCGGAACTTGATGGGGAATGCTCACCCTCTTGAGTGGGCGCACCACCCTGTGTGGATCCTGCTCCAACCGATTGAGCCCTCTTCATTCATAACCTCCTGTTATGGCGGAAGCAGAACTTTAAACCTAGATTCTGCAGTTGGAATCTACTATAAGATCCTAATGCACTGAATCTAGGTTAAACTGCCACCCCTATTAAATATTACTGTGAGAGTAACAAATATTTTTTTCGTTGGCTAGCCTAATCACTATGTTACCATTGATTCAGAACACATTACCTGTGAGAATAATGCCTAAATCTAGATTCGGCAGTTGGAATCTAGGCTAAAGGAACAAATAGCCAGGAGGTATACTATGGAAGAAGGTACGGAGCTTAATAAAGGTAATGAAGCTGGGAATAATGTTAACCCATCAGGAAAAAGACTTTCGCGCTCATCTACTCGTAGAACCATAGGACGAACAACTTTTAAAAACACTAACCCCGTGTTTCTTGTTATTACTACTAATACATTAACAAAAGCAGAGAACCTAGAATTACTTACGAAATTAGAACTAGTTAAGAAATTAGATGAAAAAAAGATTTTAAACGAAGATAAGGATAATAAAGAGCTTCATAGAATAAAACAAGATTCAAGATTAGAAGCACTTCAAAGAATAACAGAACTTAATAGCTTAGATGAACACAATAGATTAGAAGCGCTTAAATTATTAATACCAGCTCAACATAACGTTAACGAATCAATTGGCTTTGGAAAAAAACCCTTACATACTGCTGCGGGCTTAGGACTTGTGACAATAATGGATTATCTCATTAATTTAGGTGCTGAAATCAATTTTAACGGAAAACCATTAGAATTGAACAAACAAAGCGCCGAAGATAAAGGCAGTCTAAAACGTCTACCCATTCACGATGCAGCCGAGAATGGACAAGCAGGAGCAATTATACTTTTGATTGCAGTAGGATCAAAAGTTAATGAAAAAGATGGTACAGGTTTTACACCTTTACATCTCGCCACTAAAGAAGGGCATCATCAAGCCGTTATTGCTTTATGTAATAATGGAGCAAGCTTAGATATTACCAATAAGATAGATATTAGCGATGAAGTTGGAGAAACCGCATTACACCTTGCCCTCTCATATGATCAACGCGGAATTGCTCTGGAATTACTTCAACGAGGTGCTAACTTTGCGTTAAGGAATAATGATGGAAAATCGGCTTATTTAATGGCCTTTTCAAAAGGCTTTACTGAAGTATTACAGGTGATGGATGAACAATTAGCACTTCAAGAAAACGATAAAACTCAGCAATGTACTTTAACTCGATTTCAACGTGCTGGCCTAGATTATATTGATGACATTGGAAACACCTTATTTCATCACGCAGCAATGTCTGGTGATGTTGAAGCAATTACACTGTATGCGAGCTTAGAGGTCAATCCGACTAATAAAACTAAGAAAAAACATCGTACTCCTCCCTTTGCTAAAAAAACTAATAAAAAAGGTCGTACTGCTCTCTTCCTTGCTGCAAAACATGGACAGAAAGAAGCCATGATTAAACTGCATGAGCTGAGTGTCAGCCATACGGAAACTGATGGTTATGAAATTTCTCCTTTAGAAATCGCCAACAAATATGATCACACAGAATGTGTTCAGCAGCTTAAAGAATGGCCTGAGCCCCAAACAACTGAGGATCAAGCAGAGGAAAAATCTAATTCAACATCTGAAGATGATCAACCAACCAGACCTGTAGAACCCCATTCTGGAGATGAAGACAAGAAACAAGGAACCAGTGAAACTGTGGCTGACACAGATGACATATTTTTGCAGATGATGGCTGCAGTCCAATCATCCGGCGATACTACTGCGAATCAGACATCAATTACTTCTGATGAACAGCCTCAACAATCTTCTCCTGCTACTACAAATTCTAAAGAACATACTCAAGTCCTAAAAGAATGTCATGTAATTTTTGACCCTGTAGATAAACTGAAAAATTCTGAACTTGCAGAGTTTTTAAAACTTCTTTCAAACACTAATACTTTAGATGAAATCACTGAGATTAAAACACAATCAGGTGAAAATCTTCTTTGTATGATTGCGAAACATGATCCTGATGGAAAATTAATGACGATCCTGAAACAATTTTCAGTGGCTCAAATTGAAAAGCTCTTTCAGTTCAAAACCACGAATGGAGAAAATTGCCTTCATATTGCTTGCCACTATTTACATCTTGTTTTATTTGAATTTTGTATGGACAAAATACCACATCTAAAACTTGTTGAAATGGCTAGAGACAGAACGGTTGATAATGGCTTCACTCCTTATCATTGTCTGTGTGCTTCAACGTATGATGATAGAACAATAAAGCGAAAGACTCTCGTCGAATCTCAAAATTTTCTTTCTCAAATGATTCCACGAGAAGAAATCCCTAACTCAGAGCTGCCTGAAAACGTATGTTTAATGATGCGTCGAATGGGTACCGTTTTTGGAGAATATACTGACATTTTTAAGATTGAAGATCATCGCGGCAACACAGGTTTAATGCTATGCGTTTACACCCTTCATCCAATGCTTATAAACGCTTGTCTTACATCAATAATAAATCTAGAAACAAAGCTCTTTTGTATTCTGCTATCAAATCAATCAAAGAGCACTAATCCACTGCGATATATCACTGCTATGGGTGGCGCAGTAGTTTTGGAAGCAATGATGAAACCCTTCGGAGATCGCGCTCAAACTATTTGTTTAGAAGAACAACTACTACAATGGAGCCAGGTAACTACAGTCCCTTATCAAGTAGATTCACCAATACGTCCACAACTTGATGCCACTTTAGAATTCTTAATCAGACAGTATTATTGGGATCATAAGAAAGCAGGATTTACAGAAGAATTTAAAGACAGTCTGATCAATGAATTTTATGGAAAAGCTCTATTGCTCAGATCATTAGATGATTGTGGTGGTGTATTAATTAACCGAGTACTTGCAGTCAAACATCTCTCTCGAAAACCAGAGGTTTTATTTTTGCTAATGGGGCATATGGCGCCCATGCCAGCTCCGCATTCTCCTCGCGGTTTTTCTGCTAAATCTACAGGACTAGATTCGCATAAAAGCGTTTTAAACGTAGCTGATGCATCTTCACCTGCGTTTAGTTTGCGACGAGAACTACTTCATCGTGTCTTTAGAGTCCACTGGCCAGATAATTTGCTTGAGGAATTATCATTACACATCGTCAGCACACTTGGCACGCCACGTTATACCTCTTTAAAAAAGTCTAGTGATGAAAAATTACTTCGAATAATCAATAGTAATTTGTGTGATTCTCACCACCGAAATTTAAGAGTCGATTACTCGGTATTAATACTAGCATTATTCTACCAAGTCACTCAGGTATCAGGGCAAAAGCAGGCGATAGAAGCCGAATATGTTAGACATTTCAAAGAGAACACCAAAACCATGCTAGATAAAATGTCTAGTTTCTATGAATCTCTTGCACAACAAAACCCAGATCTTGCAGACCAGTTTCTGGGTGAGCTCTTCGAAGGCAATTCTCTACTTAAAGCTGCCTTTACTGAATTATTTCCTGAACAAGCAGACTGTTTAAAAGGGGAAAAAACAAATTTTATCGCCTACACAAAGCAGCTATGGTCTGACAATAAAGCTGCTTCTGATGACTCTACATGTGTTCTTCTATGAAAACAGTTGACTTTACAATACTAGTTTGTACTATAGAAATGATTATTGAATGTGGCAGCAGTTCCCGGCTAAGGGAAATCATTTGCACTCAAAGTGTTAGAAGATTTTCCTTTCGCGATGAGGGGTTTTAGGGGAGAGAATCGTGATTCTCTCCCTTAAATAGATTAAAGGAAGCATCTCCCGGTTTTAGAATCAACAGCCCTGAATGTAGGGCATTGAGTGAGCAAAACATCCAAAATCCTTAACCGGGAGATGCTGCGATTGTGGTTATATTAATCTTTAGAAAATAAGGAGAATGAAATGCAAGAGAAACTGAAAAATAGTCTTAACTATGCGCCCAAAGAAGCACTAGTAATAATTAGCCAGTACCTTCCACATCCCTATGCTTGCTTTAGTTGCTGTCAAGACCAAGAAATTGAAGAGGTGTCAGAGCAAGGGAAAGAATCATTAAGAAAGCTACGCAAAGAATTTAATAATCTTATCGTGCCTATACATTTAAAAAAGAGCTTCTTCAATGAAAAGGGCAATAAAAATAAAGCAACTGGTTTTAATATCTCAAAAACGATAGAAATCCTCAGTAATATCGGAGATCCGATACGATATCCAGGGCTGCCTGAAAATTGTAAAATTGCATTAAATCAATTAAAAGTTAGTCTCGAACAAAACGCAAATAATGAAACGTCAGCATTACTTGGCCATGAAGAGCGCGAGCAAGAGTCTTATCAGGCACACTAATGACTAGCTGAGTGTTGCGACGAATGCTCATCTTCTTCCGAATGCTCATCTTCTTCCGAATGCCGATTTTGTCTTGATTTTTTCAAATTTAATCCATCTTGCTCACGAGCAATGACCATTGCGGATACGTGTGAGCTTACACTTGCGAAGGAATCTGAATGTGTCTGCTCAGTCGTACGTTCTTGCAAAGGTAAAGGTGAATTTTCAGAACCCTCTTTATACGATCTCTGAGGATTACTGATCAAGTTTTGTAATTCTTCATTCTGTCTATACAAAGGTGAGCTGACAAGTAAACACAGCGCCGTAGGTGAAGACACTATTAAATCAAGAAGAAATCGATTACGCGACAACTCGCTCAAAACATCGCCACGATTACGCTCAGAAAGATAAATTAGAGCGGCAGTTAGTCTCGGCACGACCACACAATGTTTAGCTTTATAATCCAATATATATTTATCGATATTATGAATGAAGAGTTGAACATAGCTTCGGATAGAAAGTCTCTTAAGTTGCATCTCATTACACTCTATAAATAATCGACAAATGATTTTAGCAAACTCCTTTTTATTAGAAACAAGCTCACGGATTTCATTTTTTAATTGCTCTTTCTTTTCAGAGAACTGTTTCTTCATTCTCTTAATAAGTTTATCTGAATCTTCCTCAGCAACATCAACAAGTTCGCATTGAGCAAGATATCTAGTAATCAATGTCCTATACTCTTTGGTCTTTTTTGTATATTGATCATCGATTCTTTCGCGTAAATCTTTAACACAATATTCCGTCAATATAAAATCAACCGCTATATCTAGATCAGAAAATACCAATGCTTCCAATGAAATTTCATATTGTTCTAAACAACGTATAATCAATGCTCTAGAATTAGCGAAGTAACGCAACAAAAGTGTGGCAGATTTAACAACCAGGGTTTGAGAATTATTTTTATTGAGAAGATGCCCACACACCAAGTGATCATTTGAAAGAAGTCCGCCCCACTCTGAGTCTATATTTCTACTGAAATTTATCCTTTCTGAAATCATTAACAAATTCAATAGAACAGCAGGTTTTAGGGTTATCGTTTCTTGACCTTGATTCAGATCAATGATCCCACATAAAGCCAGCATACAAGATCGAACGGCTTCAGGATAGTCAAACCCATTTCCGATAAGATAAATCAACTGCTCAATAGTAGCCAACTTAATCAATTGTTTTCTTAAATCTGATTCCACACTTTGCATTATTATGGATCTACAATTCTCAATTATAGCTGTAGAAAATGTCGAATCACTTTGCAATAGTTCTAATAAACAACATCTACCAGTGTGTTGTAATATAGACTTGAGAACGGGTTCACTTCTTAAACATCTTTCAATTGCAGAAAAAGATTTTGATGTTGAGCTGTTACGTATTTTTATTTCTTCAATAAGGACTATACCTAAGTCCTCAGGAATTACATCTGCAACCATTCTGTCCAACCATTCTGACCGCAAAAGCCATTCACGGTACCATTTAGATCCTTTTTGTTGATATTCATGTAGGAGTAACTTCATGTAATCTTGCGCTTTAAAATAACCTTGTTCCGAAGAAACTTTAACTAAATGATTTCTATCTTTTCCAGCACCTTGAAAGTGAAACTGAATAAGAGAACCAAAAATCCTATATATTTCTGGTTGATTCGCTAAACGGCAAAAAAATGGGAGCCATG
Source organism: uncultured Gammaproteobacteria bacterium (assembly GCA_963725255.1). GTDB lineage: Bacteria > Pseudomonadota > Gammaproteobacteria > JAIEPX01 > JAIEPX01 > JAIEPX01. Next base: position 86,548 of record CAVRXV010000017.1, read on the forward strand.
AAGCAGAAAAATCATTCAGTTTTCCAAACAAACAAACGAATTTTGCTAATAAAAATAAATCAGCCTCCTCTATTAGCAGCATCATTAATGACGGTGAGCTGATTATCATCGAAGCAAAATCATTATTTTTAAACGCGCTGAGTAATATGTAGCTGAGTAGACAACGTAGCTTTTCATTATCTTGTCGTGATTTGAGAGTGCTGATACAATTATCAAGCGCACCAAAATTTAACCCATCATCATGAGAAAAATCTATTACTGCGAACTCATTTATTGCTCGAACCAACTCATGAACATTTAATATTTTTTGTTTACACTTTTGATGCGAACTATATTCACCCATATTTGCAAAAATTCCAGGCTCTAATATTAATAAACAAGCCAAATCTATTTCGGGGCAATCATCCGCCACCAAAAGTGCCACTAATGACTCACGATGACTAAGTAATCTTGCCCTAAGATATCTGACATACTCTAATCTTTTCTTTATTTTTTGTTTTTGTCTAAATGTTTCCTGAAAAGATTCCGTAAGATTTTTTTGTTGGAAGAATTCAGAATATTCTTCATTCTTAGCAAGTTTAAGAACGTTTTTAATGCGCAGCAATTGTTCTTGAAGTAGCGTTTCTTTTGAAGAAATTGTTATTATTAACAATAAAAGCAACTGTGGATAGGCGTGTTTTATTATATTAGATATAGTTTCACTATCAACAGTAATATTAGCATCAATTAAGATATTGATGGCATCAAAATTTTTGATTAGCAGATTAATGAAAAATCTACAGTTTGCTGCGTCACGAGAAAACCCTTCCAATTCAGCCGCAGAAAGCATTCCTAACGCCAAAATCACCCATTGTACATCATAAAATTCGATTTTGTGATAATTATCTATATGTAATTTTATAAAGGCTAGAATATTGTGCCTGTCTTCAATATTGAGACACTTTGCAATCATAGACTCTGCTTTAAAAAGACAAATTAATCGTGGCTCTTCTGATATGCATTCAATTACAGCTTTTACTTTTGCTTGTGAATCATACAAATAACTAGGAACCCAATTTTTTTTACATCTGGACTCAAGCAGTCTTACCCACACTTTTTTTGCATATTTTACGCTCGTCTCAGATCCATTGAGTAAATCTTTTTTCACAAAAACTGTTTCGAATACGTTACAAAAACCTACAGGATCCAATCTCCTAAAAACATGTCTATAATACCCTTCTATCACTGAGGCATCGGAATGGAACAATAAATAGTTTTCACAGGCTTTAAATTGGTTTTCCCACGCAATTCGATATTCTAACTGTGATCCGTAAAAATACCTGAGTAATTCATTCGGAAATGAGTCTTTCAAAGAACACAATTGTTCGAATAGCTCAGGATCTTTACATAAAGCCTTTTTAGCGCATTCCAAGGATTTAGGCTCTGTATTTTCGAATAATAGATAGACAAAATTCTCAACACCCACTCGTTGTCTTAGCAACAAAAATGTGTTTTGCTCAGGTGCGGATTGGATCTCATTCCAAAGATGAGGTTGATGTCTTAATAGTTTGCATAATTCCAAAGAATTAACTTCAGAATTTAATATAGCCCCACTTTTTACTAACCAACTTGCGATTTCCCCTGATTCTAAAGCAAGGTCTATTATCCACTGAATTGGGAGCTGCGCGCGAATATTATCATCCTGCACGAGCCGTACTAAGCCTGGTATTTTGGAAACTGTGCGTGTATGTAAAGCGGCTATGATATACAACGGATTCTCTACGCGAATATGACCTTTTTGGGCCGCAAGCTTCAATACTCTCGGTAAAAGCGGTTTTATTTTTTCATCATCTAGAGAATCTTCAACAGCAAAAATACCTCGGGTAGACTTCACAGGTATGGTACCCGAAATACATGCTCCAGAGTGCTCACCACTAGTTGCAATAAGAGAATATCGTAAAGTAGATTTATTTTTTTTAATAAGGATGACATTTTTATCTGTGACTTTCTGTGCATCCTTATTTATATATTGGAGTTTATATCGATATTCGCTGCAAAAATAATCTTTTATCATGTCATCTTTGAATAGATCGAGTTTTTCTTCATTGATCAACTCAATTAGATTGATCAGCAATGAAATTTCCGTCCTAATCAGAGAATTTCGACAATGCGAAAATTTTAGCAGCTCAAGATATTGCCTATGATTTTTATCGGAACAGATGCACTTTAATAAAGTGTAATTTTGAAGAACCTCTAGCAAAACATTTTCATTTTTTTTGGCAACAAGAAATATTTTTAGAGCGGAATCCGATTCTACAAGCTTCCTAATTATTTCATCAATATCTGAATCTGCTAAACAATCGCTGACAAAGTTATCAATAATGATTGCATCGTTTTGATCTGGAATTTTACCTAAAAGAGGTCTTTTTGTTTCATCAATAAGAAGATTTTCTGAACAACGGCGAGCAAGACGATCGACAAAAATAGCTTCCTTATTACTATCATAAAATTCAAGAAAGCCTTCAATAAATTCTAATTGACATTGGCGTGATTGGTTTTGTGTTATATGAAATGTAACTGTAGATTGAGCAATGATAGGTGAATTATTATCTTGCGTATGATCTCCGCTATAATCAACCGGCCTTTTTTCTTCATCTAATTTGTATATATCCCTATAAGATTGCACAATATAGAGCATTATAATGTCATTTGTACGATCATATTCCAAGTATGCAGAAATACATTTATCGACGTCATGACCTAGCAGTAACTTTAAATCATCAATCATATCCGAAAAATACTTGCTTGCTTTTTCACAACAACGGCTAATGTGAATATTAAGAAATGAAATCGCAGTGTGACTTTCCAAACCTATAGCACTTAATGCTTTTGCAAGAATATCATGTAGAACAAGCACTCGGCCTGGTGAATTAAAATGAATTTTCTTGCCATTAATCCAAAGCCCTCTGCGAACAACATCCTCAATCCTACTTTCATTTAATTCAGCTTCATCTTTTTCTAGATCCGCAGGGAAAGTTGCCTCAATAAGCTGTTTATATTGCTCAACCAATTCAACTTTATATCTGATATTAATTATTCTTCTACATCGTATAAGCTTACTAGGGCCTTTGGGGATTTCGGGTTGTTCTTTAATGAGCTTCTCAAGGATGTCTGCTGCTTTAACTTCTTGGAGAAGCAATGTTTTCAGGCCACAATCTGTAATTTTATTCTCTGTTAGCCAACTGACTATAGCTTCTTCAGTAATATTGTCTGAACCAAGATCCGTAAGAAACCTTCTTAAATCACTAATCTTGTGAGCAAAATAATCAGCATAATGTTCTCGTGCAATTTCTAGCTCTCTGGGATCTGCAACTAATACTCGCCTACTTCCCTTTTTCATGCGGATTTCCAGTATTTTTTGTTTTCAGAATTTTTAAGACTAGAATCTTTTTCTAATGCTTTTTTTAAATAAGCTTCTGCAAGCTGTTTATCAGGAATTTTCGAAGCACAGATACTAGCGTTTAAAAAAGCCTGTGCACTCTGTAAATAATTCGAATCTTCCACAGCCTTATTAAATTCATTAAACGCTTCTTGATATCTTCCTTGCCTACATAAAAAGGTAGCGTAGTTATTTCGTGCGGCTCCTTCAGTGGAATGCAAATCAATTGCTTTGCGGTAATGCTGCTCAGCAGTTTTGACATCACCCGTCCGCTCAAGAAAATATCCCATACCATACCAAACAGAGGGTTCTTTTGGAGCTTCGTATTTTGCTTGCAGGAATTTTTGTTTAGCCAGGCTCACATTGTTGTTTTCGAGTAAGGCAAGACCGAGTTGAACATGTAGTTTGGCTACTTTGACTTTATCTTTCACTACGTGGTTACCAATCTTTGGTGAATACACACAACTCATTAACATAATAATCGAAATTACGCTCAGAATTCTTACAGCCAATAAGAATGAGCGTCTTCTATGACAAGATTGGCGTTGCATAGATCCCTGCACTCAGAAACTCCTTATAGTAAGTCTATGTAATCTTATACAGGCTACTGAAGCCAACTATATAGGCTGTTACATTGGATTGCAATGTAGTAGTCAATGATACAACTGTTCACGGCCAAGGAAAATCATTTGCATTCAGAGAGTTAGAAGATTTCCCTTGCGCGAAGAGGGGGTTTTAGAATCAACACCCCTGAATACAGGGCTTTGACTGAGCAAAACATCCAATATTCTTAACCGTGATAGGCTGTCATTGATAGAGATTGAGAAATATGTTAAGTTGGCAAAATAGTGTCCAGGCATCGGACTGTATAAAGCAAAGAGGGATAACCGTGAACATCGAAGAGTTACTTGACCATCTGTCCAAAATTTTCCCAATTAATAACCAAGACTTCGAAGTATTGGGCATATTGAAAAAAATTAAGTCTATTTTATCTGATCCATCGTTTGAAAATGATGATAGACTCACCGAGATCAATGAACGTATTAAAGAAATTCAAAATTTCTACGATACAATAAAAGATAAAGAACTATTTCTACAGTCAACACTCTTATGGAGAAAAGTAAATCAACTCTTAGCGAATGAGGAATTAGATCCCGAAGAAAAAATAATGCTAATCAACAACAATGTTGAAGTGAAAAATCAAACCATTACAAATGAAAGTAAAACATCGTATAGAATACGAGAAATTTTATCTGATCGTTCTTTGAATATAGAACAAAAAAGAAACTCTCTTGAAGCCTTCTTGATTACCAATATAAAACAGCAAACCGATTTATTAAAAAAAAATACCTACAAGCTCGCACTTAAAATAGCATTATACGACCGCGTTTATTATGTAGACGAGCTGTGCCAACTAGAGCGTAGATTATTAACACTTCCTTGTGGTAAAGTATCTAACCCTGACTTCGTTTTTTCTAATTTTCCTTCTAAGATTCAACAAATTTGGCATTACATCAATAGCATTAGATCGCAAATCTCAGCTTGTTTTGATGGACCCGGATCCTATTGCTCAAAACTTGAGGAACTAGTAAAATTAATTAGCATTTTAACTAATAAATATAGTCAATTAGAAGCCGATCCCGATACCACCCATGAAGAACTCGGATTTTATGAGAAAACTAAAGACTTTATATTGAAATATCTTAGCAGCTGTGCGAGCTCCACTAAATCTTTATTAGTGCAAAAATCTGAACATGACTGGTCATTGTGGGCCTCAGCTGCTTTAGAATCTCTTTCTTACTTAGATCAAATTAATTCTAGCAATTATTTGAGATATATTGGAGGAAATGTAAGGAAACAACAAGAATTAATAGCAATTGAAGTTCAAATCCATACTACACGAGCAGAATATTTTACATCTCAATCAAAGTCCTTTAAAGAACAAATCGGGTGTTATGTTGAACACAAACTTACATCTTCCACTTCTGATTTAAGTAGCACATTATCAAAATTTTCTGATGAACCTTCTGAAGACGTTAAGATGGATGATTTTATCACAGCGCATAGCATTTTAATAAATCATAAAACAAGTCAAAATGAATTGCCAAAATTACTGGAAACTGCATGCGCGTTTGAAAGCCGGGGGCATTCACTTGGAACATTTATAAGATACGTGACTTATGTATTTATACATCCACTATCAGAGAAAATTTTGCATGAATATTTAAACACATTACAATCAATAGGGGTACATGCTCAATGGCGAAATCATATTGCAGATTTGTGGCTGTGCCTTGCAGATTTCTTAATCGATCAATATAGAGACTCTGCATTTTTGTGTTTAGACCAAATTAACGATAGATATCCTTTACAATCAGTCCTCTATGCAAAACTAAAACGTGCTCAGTTTTCTAAAAACATTCTCCAAATTGAATCCTGTGAAAAAGAAGTTGCTCAGCTAAAAGAGACAGAGCATGCCTCAGCTACGCAGTCTATGAACATTTCTCCTCTTAACCCCAAACGAGATCAATTTTTACTTTGCAAGCTCTATACCACATCAAATGCCATCACTACTGAATTTATCACAGAACTATTACAAAATGAAAACCCCTATTGCATTGCAGAGGTTATCTCACTCCTAGAATCAGAACTCCCTGAGCATAGCTGCGTTAAAGAAGCCGTAAAATTTAAATACGGTGAAACTCATACAAACCCTTTGGCACTTTGCGAAAACGTGCTTAATAAAAAAGCATACAACGCGTACCTAGTTATCTGGAAAAAATTGATCTTTAATGCCATTGAAAAAGAGTATTCACCTTCAGTAAAGCAATGGAAAGACAATGATTTTAGTCCTGACAATATTCGCTTTAAACTTTTAAATACTGTTCGCAGTAAACTGCATCGCTATATGTTTAAACATGACGTAACTTGTGTAATTCCTGGTGGATGCAATATTCTCTCAGATTTAGACTTTGAAATTCAACAAGTCACCGAAAGAATAATAGCTGCTCAACATCAAGATAAAAGATCCAATTCATTTGCATTTGCTCGAAATCGAGGCGGATTACGTGAAGCAATCTACGCATTATTATTACTAGAAGACGGAAATTATAATGGTGCCCTAGCGATGGCACAACTCTCTATTTCAATTGCATCTTCTATTAATGCTGCAGATCCATCTCCTAAAACATCTTCCCATGAATCCATGATATCGCCACGAGCTCCTCGCGTTGCATCTGGAGAGTCACATGCAAAAAGATCTCTTTTTGGTAAACATAGCAAACTGGATAAATCGCCGCGGCAAACTGAAACTACATCACGCAGGCGAGCCACATTTGCGCTACCTTCTGCAAAACACTCCGTTTCTGCGCCTAGTCTTGTAAACAAATCACCAAGAGCTCTAGACGATGGCATTACAACATCTTCAAACGACCAATCTCATTTCCATATTACTCATCCAACGTGTTTAGGACATCTTATAAAAGCAATAGTCATTTGGGACACTCGGTTAAAAGATAATAAAGAACGGCGAAAAGAAGACATTACTTCATTCATACACTCTCTCAAAGACGCAAGAGATGCTACTGACCCTCAAGAACAAAGTTTTATTCTAGGGATGATATGGTTATTATATTTCGACCGAAAAATTAAAAATACAGAAGAAGATAATTTTATTCTAACTCCAGAAGAACTATCTCTACTCAAATACCCAAATAAAATTCTAAGCCCAGAAAGATTGCAGTATGTGGAGCAAAATGCTGTAGATTTACAACTCAATCTTACAGACCAATGTATTCTTGAAATTATTAAACAACACTTTGAAAGTGCTTGTGTCACGAAAAGCGGGCATTCCACAATGTTCCCACCTGCAATTATAGCAATTTACAAATACATTATGTATTACAGAGGAGATTTTGCGTGCGGTAACGCTGACGAAGTTGAAAACAAAAAACGCTTTTGGGCTAAATTACTGAAAGAAGCCGTACTGACCCATGGTTATCTACCTGGATTAACTTATTACGCACAATCTTACGCATATGCTGAAGACCCAAAACCTAAAAAAAGCGATGAGTTGCTGAACATAATAGAACTAACCAGTGACACACTGAGACTTTTACATGAAGCATTTTCATTGGCCGAAAAATATATTCACATCGAACCTGATCAAAACAAAGATATAGTAAGACAAATCAAATCACATGAGGAAAGTGAGAAAGAAATTGCACTACGCATACCGACTGATATTATTGAGATACCCAAAGCATTTGATAGCCTTTTTCAAAAATTACACTTTGAAATGAAAAATCATCACTCAACCCTAATGTGCAGCATCATGATGAGCAACGGGCATACTGCAACACAATGTTTTTCTATCACATGCAATGGCACTAATGCAAAAAGCACCCTAAAAGATTGCGTATCATTAAAAGAAAAATTTGAACGAGCGGCATTTATATATAGTTGTTGCAAAAAAGTTTCTTTCTCAAAAAAGTACCCTGTGGTGTTACTCGAAGATAACAGATTAATTCTAAAGCATGCCGATATTGCCATAATAGGCTTAATCAGATTAGCAGAGGCAAAAGATACCATTTTGAAGTGGACTGATGAACAAATTGAACCCCTAATTCATTTTTTAAAAGAAGCAAGCACCTTTCCCTCTACAGTTTGGCAATGGGATAACACATTCACTCGCCTACAAGAATTCATCGCAAATTACACAAATCAAGATAAATTGTTGATTTGAAAAATAAATCATGATAATTTACTGTTTAATGGAACATTAACATTAAGAGGGATAAACATTGAACGAGAAACAACTCTTTGATCAACTTATCAAAATTTTCCCCATTCAAGATGATGAAATATTTTTCATTGAGTCACTCGATGAAACACAAAAAAATGCTTTAGACCCTTCAATTTTAACCTCCTTTCGAATTAGAGAAATCTTAACCGACACCACTCTGAACAATGAGCAGAAAAGAAATCATCTTGAAGCCTTTTTAATTAATAAAATTAAGACAGAAGGGGATTCTCCGAAAAAAAATATTTACAAATTAGCATTAAAATTGTCATTACACAGTAGGGGATATTTTACAGATGATCTTGGTCGATTAGAAAAGCAATTATTAATGTTGCCATGTCAAGATCTGTTCAATCCAGATAGTCAATTTTCGAATGACCCAGTAAGCATTCATTTACTATGGCAACATATTAATGCTATTAGAATAGAATTCTCTAACTGCTTTGGAAAACCAGAATCATATTGCTCAAAACTAGAGCAATTAGCAAAGCTTATTCGTGCTATACTCTATAAATATCAACATCTTAATCCTGAACCTGACACAGAAAAGGTACAACTCAGCATCCAAGAAAAGAATAAACAATTTCTCCTAACCTTCATAGATAATGCATCAAATCTTATCAACGATGCAATGGTACAAACGAATGAGGATGAATGGTCTTTATGGACTTCTGCCGCTCTAGAGTCTCTCGATTATCACAAAGATTTAAAATCACAGTCGGAACCAGATAAAACAGAGCAAGCTGTCCACGGTGATCGATCAAACTATTTTTTGAACTTTTCGAAAGCATTTAATGATCCAATTTGCGTTCATGTGGAAAATCAGCTTTTAAAGCATTCTTCTACAGATCTCTCAGATAGCTCAGATAGCTCAGACAACTCAGAGAGCTCACCTGATTTATACGCGATGATTGAAGCCATTAAAAATAAAGACACCTCAGTTGAAAAAACCGAAAAATTGCGTGTAATTGAAAAGTTTTTTTTAGAAGCTTGTCAATTATTATCCGCTGGTGAAAAACAGACTGATTTTGTCAGTAGAGCTATACAATGTGCGATCATTTTGGAGAATAATGGATGTTCTTTAGGTACCTTTGTCAGAACAACAGCTTGCATATTAGCAGAACCATTATCGTTGAAACAATGGCGTGGTCATTTCGAAACATTACAGTGTATTGCGATTCCTAAACGTTGGCGATCTCAAATTTCTGATATCTGGTTTGTATTAGCGGAATTTTTCTCCAAAAATTATTCTGAAGCATGTGTATTTTATAAAGATGCTACAATCGCCTGTAAAAAACAAATCAAACTACTCGAGCCTAAAATCACTTCTGATAATAACGATACACCTCGATATTCAAAACATGAACAATATATACTGTGCAGATATCTCATACAGCTCACTGATGATGGTTTTAATCAAAAAGATAAGCCAGTTCTCGATCAATTCATTGCAGAATTCCTTGAAAGTAAAAACCCGCATTGCATTGCTCAGATAGTCAGAATGTTGTGCGCTGATTCAGATCTAAGAGAACCTGCCTCAAATGCCATTCAAAAAAAATATAGCCATGATTTCACCAATCCACGCATTTTTTGTGAACAAGTTCTCCAAAAAACTGATTTCAATAAATATTTAATAATTTGGAGCCCTTTAATTTGCTCTACAGCGCTCAACAAGCGCTACCTTCCAGTAATAAATTTTGCGCAAGAGAGTGATACTAGCGATGCAATGCAATTTAAGCACTGCACTCAAATCCGTCAACAACTTCGTCATGTTTTATTTGATCAATTACAATCAACAATCGTTGTTCCCTGCGGCTTCAGTTATCTAAGAGTTCTGGAAAATAAACTATTTGATTTAACTTCTCGACTGATGTCTGACCATACCAGAAATTCCCTATATGATGCGCTCTGCTTTACTCATAACAGACAGGGTCTTCGAGAAGCTATAGTCGCATTACTTTTCTTTTATGACGGTAATTATCATGCAGCGCAACAAATGGCCATGCTTTCCTTAAAAGCTCATTCAAACACTCACACTGAATTACAACCTCCAAACAAAACTATCACATCTAGTCTCCTATCTGTAATCGGCACCCCTATTTCTGGATCGCCCGAACTACCCAGAAAGTTATCCCCACGTTTACTAGCGGTATCCCCTGTGAAAACACCCCCCCCGGACTCACCTGATGGCTCTCCCAGACCTAATGAATTTCACACACAGCCTCTTAGCTCACAGGTTCTATCCGTACCCTCTTCAGCAAAAAAAATCCCTTCTCTGAAAATGCTTCGCGATTCTGATTCAGGCACCCCCTCATCTAATGGTAGATCAGCATCACCCCTATTTCAGCTATCACCAACTCGATCACCCAGCGGGACAATGGATATACCCTTTTCAAATTCAAAAAGTCCTCGTTCCCGTTCTTTTATTCTTGCTAAAACAGGCAGCGCAACTCTTCTCACTAGCAGTGTAGATAAAAAGAATCCCACACCCTTAGGTCATCTCATCAAAGCAATGATTATTTGGGAAACTCGTTTAAAAAACAACAATATGAGATCCTCAACAGATGTTACATCCTTTCAAACTGAGTTAACTGAAACTCAAGATTTTTCAATTCCTGAAGAAGAAAGAAATTTTATAACTGGAATGCGATGGCTATACTACCTAATGAGTTATAATCATTCCACTCAACAAAGAGACAAACTATGGCTACTTGAAGGTGATGAATCACTCTACAAAAAAACAATAGCTGATGTCAGAGCTGATACAAAAAGAATGGCTCAATTTAAGAAAAACAGTGAAAGCAGTTTGCCTAAGTATACAACTTCTAAAATAGATGATGTCAGAGAAGACAAAAAAAGGGTCACCGAACTTAATAAAAAAATTGAAATTATTTTGCATGAGTATACAACTTTTAAAATTGCTAGACATTACTTATATAATAAGCAATCACGACATAATCCTAACACCAAAAAATTCCCTCCCGCCATATTAATTATTTTTCAATTTTTAAAATCCTATATTGAGAAATATCCTCCTACTGAACCACATTTAATAGGAAAAGATTTTGAGGAACTTGCACGATTGTTAAAAGATAGTGTATACATTGAGGGTTATTTTCCGGCAATACCCGCATACTTGAGCTGTTATTCTCTTGCTCATCCACCAACGTCTGAAGATTCGGAATTAATTACCACTGGTTTAACGCCACTTGATAGAATAACGCTGATTAAAAATGCACTGATCTATTCAGAATTCTGCGCACCATTCCCACCAAACACTACATTAATCATTTCAGAGCAATTGAAAACCATCGAAGCTACTGAACAGCAAAAATTAGTAGCTACACGATTGTATCCTCTCGAAACTTCGAAAGCATTCGATCATCAATTTGATTGTTTACCAATTAAGATAAACTTTGGGGAATCAATCATCTCTATTGACTTAAAAACGCATAATGAGTGTTATGTTTGGCGATGTAAATTTCTTAATGAAGATGAAGGTTCTTTTGTCAATGATCTTGAATCCCTTCAGCAACAATTTCAGCGCGTTGCTCGCATTTATTCTTATTGTAAAAAGGTGGACTTACCCCATAATCAGATTATTTTCCGTCAAGATAATTTACTAGTAATCACACATGCCGATATTGCAATTATCGGACTCATTTTCTTGGCAGAAGGAAAACTATCGATTAAGTTAACTCCATCTGAAATAGCCCCATTAGTTGAATTGCTGAATGAGGCTAAATCTCTGAAAGAAACAACTTGGCAATGGGAAGGAACCTATGCTCGTCTACAAAATTTCGTACCCCGATTTCAAGTTTCAAATTCTGACGACTCTGCTAAAGCTCTTGATGCAGATGAATTAAGGAACAAACTCAGACCATTATCTCCGTCACAGGAGCAAATTGGCTCACCTAGAGGTCATTTGAGTCCTCCACCCAGCAAACAGAGGAGTTCTTTAATGCTGGCAAGTCCGCGTAGAGGCTCTACTGCGGATCTTCTAGCTCACAGCCTTCCGAGCTCTCCTCGAGGACAAGCAAACACTCCCTCTAAAAGGGATAGTGGCAAAGTTAGCATTCCTGATGGATCTTCTGGTTCGATTTCTGGCAATAGAAGCAGAGCTGCCACTGATGCAGCGCAATTTAGGAAAAAATAAACTGACCAAAACACCCATTTGACCCCAACCCATTTAAAATGTATTCTTGATTGCTATTTTCATGAAGAGATAATCTCAATGCATCCTATTATCAATATCGCAGAAAATGCAGCACGCAGTGCAGGCAATATTATTCTTAAAGCATCCGAGCGAATGGATAAAGTAAAAATCTTCGAAAAAGGTATTCAGGATTTTACAACGGACATCGATCAGCTAGTCGAACAAACCATCATACAAATTATCCACACGGCTTATCCGAACCACAAAATATTAGCTGAGGAAAGCGGTGAGTCAACTCAAACTAACGACGAATCGGTGTGGATTATAGACCCAATCGATGGAACAACCAATTTTATACACGGCGTTCCACACTATGCTGTTTCCATCGCTTATCAATACCGTGGAAAAATAGAGCATGGCGTTATTTATGATCCAATAAGAGGCGAGCTTTTTTCTGCCAGCCGTGGGCGCGGTGCAAAACTAAATAATACGCGATTACGAGTGAGTCAATGTGATCGCCTAGAAAATGCTCTGATCGGCACTGGGTTTCCAGTCAAATTTGTTGATGAACAAGCGTCCTACTTAAATCTCTTTAATAAAATTTTACTCGAATCTGCCACGATTCGAGACTCAGGTTCTGCTGCACTTGACCTTGCATATGTTGCCGCAGGACGATTCGATGGCTTTTTTGAAACGAAATTGAGCTTATGGGACTTTGCTGCAGGGATTTTGTTGATCAAAGAATCCGGCGGGTTAGTGAGTGATTTCGAAGGCTCAGAAAATTATTTCTCTTCGGGGAATATTATAGCTGGAAACCTCAAAATGTTTAAAGCGTTGCTTCAGCAAATTAATAGTTCACGAGAAGTTACAGGCTAAGGACGGTCGCCTAACTCATCGGTTCTTTCGGGCGGCATTAAATGTTTGCGTTCAAGCCCCAAAGCAACTGCCAAAGATCCAGCAACATAAATAGATGAATAGGTCCCGATTATTATTCCGACGATCAAAGCCGTTGAAAAACCACGCAATACTTCCCCACCGAAAAAGAAAAGCACTGTAACAACCATTAATGTGAGCCCCGAGGTCATGATCGTTCTCGACAGCGTTTGATTTATTGATCGATTAATAATATCGAGCACCGTACCCTTTCGCATCAATCGAAAATTTTCTCGCACTCGGTCGTACACTACAATAGTATCGTTGATAGAGTATCCAATAATAGTCAACACTGCTGCAAGTGTGATCAAATTAAATTCAAGGCCTGTTAATGCAAACACTCCTAATGTAACTATAGGATCATGAATAAGAGCAACTATTGCACTAACACCGAAACGTAACTCAAATCGTAGTGCTACATAGACCATGGTTCCCAACAAGGAAACGATAATGGCTAAAATTCCGTTCGTCACCAAGGTTTTTCCAACTTGTGGTCCAATGTATTCCACTTGAGCTACATTAGCCCCTACAAGTGCTGTTTGAATTTTAGATTGCAATTGTTTTTGATCTAACTCTTTTTGCTCACCTAATCGAATTAACAGTTCTCGAGAAGACCCATAAGGTTGTACGGAAGCTTCCGGAAATCCCGCACTTGTTAATTGATCACGAATTTTGCCGATGTCTACCGCTTGAGGATAAGATACTTCAATTTGAGTACCTCCAGTAAAATCTAAGCCTAAGTTTAGCCCTTTTACTCCAAGTATCAGCAAGGATATTACACAAATTATTACCGAAAAGATGGCCGCCTTTTTTCGCTGCCCCATAAAATCGATTTTAGTATTGGTTTTAAAAAATTCCATGTCTCTATCCTTTTGCTACAACAACACGACCAATGGACAAGTTTTTCACTTGTCTACGACCGTAAATTACATTCACGAGAGAACGTGTATACATCACCGCCGTAACCATCGAGGTGAATAAACCGATCGTGACAGTAACAGCAAATCCTTTCACCATACCACTGCCTAAAGCAAAGAGTACTATCATCACAATTAATGTTGTTACATTTGAGTCGATAATAGTCGCTAACGCTCTTTCGTAACCCGCTTTAATACTGGCTTGTGGGCTCATTCCATTGCGTAAGTCTTCACGAATACGCTCATTGATCAATACATTGGCATCAACGGCCATAGCGATAGTAAGAACGATACCCGCAATGCCAGGCAACGTGAGAGTGGCTCCTAACAATGATAATACCGCTAATATGAAAATAACGTTGAGCAATAACGCAACATCTGCAAATACACCAAATAAACGGTAGTAAATCATCATAAAGAAAAACACAACAAGGATGCCTATTAATATTGATCGCACACCTTTTTCAATATTCGCTTTACCCAGACTAGGACCTACAATACGCTCTTGTATAAATTCTACTGGGGCTGTAAATGCGCCTGATCGTAGAAGTAACGCTAAATTCTGAGCGTATTGAGCGCTGGACAAATTAGTGATTTCAAAATTATTACCTAAGGCCGATTGAATTGTTGCAACACTAATCACTTTTTCAATTGGTTTTCTTACTGTGACTAATTTGCCATCAACTAATTTTTTATCTGTTTTAGTTTCTACATAAATTACAGCCATTGCTTTACCAATACTCTCCGATGTTGTTCGGTGAAAAAGACTTTCACCGCCACCACCTAAACGTACATTGACAGTAGGGTGTCCATTTTCTCCTAAAGCAGACGTCGCATACGTAATGGAGCTACCTTGCAAAATGACTTCGTTTTTCAGTAAAACAGGTCGTCCATCATAATCATACAAACGTGTTCCAAGCGGCACTACACCTGCTTGTGCGCTCGCAATATCATGCTCATCATCAACCATCTGAAATCGCAAACTAGCCGTTTTACCGATGATTTCTTTTGCTCGTGCAGTGTCTTGCACACCGGGCAAATCAACAGAAACTTTATCTAATCCTTGTTGTTGAACGACGGCTTCACTGACACCCAACTCATTAATTCGATTTAATAGAATTGTCATTGTTTGTTCAACGGCATAATCGCGTAATTTATTTTGAGCCACTTCATTCATTTTGGCATTTATTTTAAACATGCCATTACTGTCATCCATAGTAACAACATAATCTTGCAGATGTGATGGTAAATACGCGTAAGCTTTTTTTAAGGTGTCTTGATCACGAAATTCAATTTGAATACCATTTTGAACATCTCGTTTGATTGCACTATATCGAATATTTTCTTGTCGTAAATCATTACTAATCGTATGAATTTCTCCATTCTCTCGCGCTTTAGTACTTTCATCAACATCAACTGCGAGCAAGAAATGCACACCACCTCGTAAATCTAATCCCAGTTTTAATGGACTAGCTCCAATCGCTTGCAGCCATTTGGGAGTTCGTGGTGCTAAATTGGGCGCAACAATATAATCTTCACCCAAATCTGCTTTAATAAAATCACTGGCTTTTAACTGAGAATCGGTGTCAGGAAATCGCGCCAATACTTGTCCATCAACATCTTGAACTGATAAATAACGAAGATGTTGTTGATCAATTATAGTGCGAACTTTCTCTGCAATTTCTTTTCCAACGGGTTTGCTTTCACTCAGTGAAACTTGAACTGCGTAATCTTCACCGTATAAATTGGGTAGTGTGTAAATTGCGCCAATAATAACGCCAACCACTAACAATAAATTTTTCCACCATGGATAGTGATTCATAATTTCCTTACCTAAATTAAATGAGCGATTTCATTGTGCCTTTGGGTAGCACTTTCACAATAGCACCTCTTTGCAGAGTGATTTCAACATCGTCGTCCAATGCAATACGAATAAAATCATCTGACATTTTGACGATTCGACCTACCATGCCACCTGCAGAAATAATTTCATCACCAGGACTTAATGATTCCATTAATTTACGATGATCCGATTGCTTTTTTTGTTGTGGTCTAAAGATCATAAAATAGAAGAGTAACAAAATACCAATGAGCATAGGAGCCATGCTCATAATACTCTCTTGAGTAGAAGGGGCTGCAGAAGACCCAGCAGCCGCTGCCGCTAAAACATCTGATGCCACTGCTAATCCAACAAAACCCAAAATAACTTTAGTGATTAATTTCATGATAACTCCTCGTCACACTGTTCAGATCCCTCAAGGGAAAACTCGGATAATGTACCTTGTTCTATGGCGAGACGCAAATCTGCCATTAATCGCTGGTAATAGCGCAAATTATGAATGGTATTCAACATTGCGCCCAAGATTTCTTTGCAACGATCTAAATGATGCAAATAAGAACGTGTAAAATTCTGACACGTATAGCAGTCACATTGATCATCAAGAGGTCGCAAATCGGTTCGATATTGACTATTACGAATTCGTACTATTCCTCCTGAAACAAATAAATGGCCATTACGTGCATTTCGGGTGGGCATCACACAATCGAACATATCAACGCCACGTTTCACTCCTTCAACTAAATCAGAAGGAGTTCCTACTCCCATGAGGTACCGAGGATGCGTAGCAGGCATTTCAGGAACAATATGATCTAAAACAGACATCATTTCATGCTTAGGCTCACCTACGGAAAGACCACCGATAGCATACCCATCAAAGCCAATCTTGAGTAATTCTTGCAACGATTGAGTACGTACATCATTAAAAACGCCGCCCTGAATAATGCCAAATAAGGCTGAAGGATTATCGGCATGCGCTTCTTTACTGCGCTTTGCCCAACGCATCGACAATGCCATCGATTCTTCAGTTTGCGCTCTTGTTGCAGGAAGTGGCGTGCATTCATCAAAAGCCATCACAATATCGGAGCCCAATGCGCGCTGCATCTGCATTGAAATTTCAGGTGTTAAATATACAGGTGAGCCATCGATGGGTGATTGAAATTTCACACCATCCTCAGTGAGTTTTCGCATCTTACCTAAACTGAATACTTGAAAACCTCCGGAATCTGTCAGGATTGGTCCTGACCATTGCATAAAGCCATGTAGCCCACCGTGATCTCGAATGATATCTGGACCCGGTCGCAACATTAAATGGAAGGTATTCCCTAAAACGATTTGCGCACCCGTCTCTTTTACACCCACAGGCGTCATGGCTTTCACAGAGCCATAAGTCCCGACGGGCATAAAAGCGGGAGTCTCGACAACACCGCGATCAAATTCCAATCGACCTCGACGGGCCTTACCTTCTGTTTTCTGCACAGTAAATTTCATTCAAACCTTCTCCTAATAATGTCACGCTCATTTAAGAATATAAAATAAATTTCAATATAAACAAGTGATTATAATTGATTGTTTATGTTGATTGGGATCCGACCGACCTGAATACTACAGATCACAGTTCCCAATTAACATGGCATCACCATAACTAAAAAATCGATATTGATCTTGTACCGCATGGTGGTAAGCCTTCATGGTATTTTCAAAACCCGCAAAGGCGCTGACCAGCATGAGTAAAGAAGATTCTGGAAGATGAAAATTCGTAATCATCACATCCACAATACGGAATTTAAAACCCGGTGTAATAAAAATATCTGTCTCACCACAAAAAGCTTGAATCTCTGGGCCTTTTGCAGCCGCAGATTCCAAGGCACGCACTGTAGTCGTTCCAACCGCCACTACTTTGTTGCCTCGACTTTTAGTCTCTCGAATCTGCTCACACAATTCAGAACTCACCTCAATTCTCTCGGCATGAAGTTTACCCTCAGCAATTTGCTCTGCACGCAACGGAGCAAAGGTCCCAGCCCCCACGTGCAAGGTTAAATAGCCCGAATGAATACCCTTTTTTGCCAATGCAGCCAATAATTCCTCATCAAAGTGCAAACCCGCCGTTGGAGCCGCCACTGCGCCAGGATATTCAGCAAATACCGTTTGATAACGTTCTTTATCACTCGCTTCGGCTTCTCGATCTAAATACGGTGGCAGCGGAATTTCTCCCACTTCCTCAAGCCACTGAAAGATGTCTAGCGCTGGATCCATTTGCAACTCAAACAAGGCTTCGTGGCGGGATAACACTTCCGCCCGCTGATCACCACTCAACAGTAACTCAGATCCCAACTGTGGCGACTTACTCGCTCGTAAGTGTGTTAATAATCGATTCTCCGGTAAAATTCGCTCAATCAGTAACTCAATTTTGCCACCCGTGCTTTTTTGCCCGTAAACTCGCGCTGGAATCACTTTGGTGTTATTGAATACCAATAAATCTCCGGGCGCTAAAAAGCCGATAATATCTTTAAAATGATAATCACCGAGCGATCCATTGACCGGATTCAAATGTAATAAACGACTCGCACTGCGTTTGTCTAGAGGATAACGAGCAATTAATTCACGAGGAAGTTCATAATCAAAATCAGAAACGCGCATAACATACCTAATTCTATTGACGATAAATAGGTCATCCTATCAAAATCAGCGCGAACTATGAAGGGGTCAGATCTAAGATTGATGGGTTCTCAAGACTTGAGAACCCATCAATCTTAGATCTGACCCCTTCCCAGGCTAGACTATAAAGCCAGTAACTTGTTATACTCATCTTGAGTGCCGAGATGGCGGAATTGGTAGACGCGCCAGACTCAAAATTTGGTGGGGTAACCCCCCGTGTGGGTTCGAGTCCCACCCTCGGCACCAAAACATAATTAACTTATTATTTTCTTATAATTTTCATGCCGTAGTTATCTAATAGCCTCCATTATTCGTTGACACCCACTGTAAAATGTGTTATTAAACTAGCATCATCACAAACTACCCTAGGGGCTAAATCATGACACAATTGAAAGTGATTCAACACTCAAGTGAGTCAACACTCGATAAACCCCAAAAAGCTCTCTCCTTACCCTCAACACCGAACGGCCGCTCTCTTGTAAAACTGAAGTATACTAAATCACCCTGTAATTTCTTTTCAGACCCCACTTCCGTCACACAGGTAGTTGTTCCCCAAAAACCTGATTTTGATCTCGTACAATTTGATGAAGTTTTTTTTAGTCAACTTCGTGATGGCAATCTGATCTGTAGTTACCCTGACGGTACAATTGCATTACTTAACAATAATCTCCCAGCAAAACCCGTTAAATATCTTCCTATATTACCCCAGAATAAAACTCGTTCTATTCATGAATTAATAGATGGTTTTGTTCTAATTTGTTTAGAGAGTCAGGGTGATGAATGTTATCTCGTTAATTTAAATGAAGGTATTGCAACTAAACTGGATTTACCTTCAGTCAGAGTTTGTTCCGTCCTTGCCAATAATACCCGTACTGTATTTTTAGGCTTAAAAGATGGGCGCTTAATCGCTTGGAATTTACAAGAAAACAAATTAACAAATGCTTGGCAATTTACTGCCTCAGAAAATTACGATTTTCAACAACCCCATTCAATTCCAGTGATCACGCCTTTATCGACTCTCAATAAAGTTTATGACAATGGGTTACCAATACTGGGTATTGCACAAAATGAAGATAATAAATTATTTGTCGTGTTAAATGTTAAGAATGGTTATCTTTCATGCTTATTTGATCAGACCACTTCGAGTCTTGAATATGTTCAATTTACTCATTACAAAGATTACCACAAAGTTGGCAAAAAAGTTTCACGTATCTCCTTCTCTGAATCCGGAAATTTAAGCTTAATTTATAGTGATGCTACTCGTTTACATGTACTCAAAGACGAAAAAGAAAAATTATTTCATGAAGCAGATCAAGATATCACCCCTCTTTCGGCTTTCGCTCTAACGAATGGTGCACTAGCATTCGTGGGGTTTAAGGAAAAAGAAAAACCTCAAAATTCTGAAGACGACAATAGTGATGAAGCCCCTCAAGTTGATTGCATCCTTGAGATTCAATCTTTTGGGTTATAATATTAATCCTAAACATCATCAGCTTAGAATTATTTCTTTCCCATTGTGAAAGTGGCGTGTTCAGCTTTCTTCTCTACTTCAGCCTCACCTTTATCTTTTAATCGAGCTTGAACCCACCCAACATTTGGACCTCTTTGGGCGCCTCGAGTTTGTTCTTCTGCTGGACTATTTCTTTCAGAAGCTCTTTCAGCATTATTAGAATTCTCAGCTGCGGGGCCCGTTTCTGTTTTTTTTGGTTGTGCTTCCTTATGTTCTTCCTGTCTATTTCTTGGGCTTTCTCTTTCAGGGCTTACTTCCATATTATTAGAATTACTTACATTTGTACTTTCGGCAGATTGCTTAGCCTGTTTGTAATCGTTGATGGCACCGCCTAGTTCTTTCGCAAGACCTTTATAGTCATCAATTATTTTCTCGAACTTTTTCTGAAAAACACCCGGCATTGCTTCAAAGGCAGCTATTTGTTGCTTCATATGTGCCAACACTGCTTCAGTTTTTTCGACTTCAATGTTATCTCCACCTGCCAAGGCAAATTTATAAAACTGATTAACATATTCCCTAAGTTCGTTTACTCTGGCTCCTAAATATTCAACAGAAACTCCTCTTTCCCTAATATTTTTTGTATCCATAGCTGATGTATTGGAGTATTTATATTCAATATCTGTAAAAGCCTGCACATCAGATTTTTTTGATGCTAACAGCTTTGAATCACGAGATTCCTTCACGCTTGTTCTCACAGTATTCCAACTTTGTGTACGATTTTTCGCGGTTGTGAGTAATAAGTTTCTAGAAAGGCTATTCATTATATCACTAGCTGCACTATATTTTAATGCCACTAAACTGTTAATGATATCATTATCATTATGTTTATTTTTTTCTGTCTGACTTCGCAAATTACCTGCTACTGCTTTCAACAGCACATTAGATTGTTGTGCATTCTCTGGGGTCAATGTAAGTTGCGTATCAGATTTCTTAGATTGTTTAGCACTCTCTGGGGTCAATGTAAGTTGTGCATCAGATTTCTTAGATTCTTTAGATTCCTCAGATTCTTTTACTACCTTGTTACTTTCTACAATTATCAATGACAAAATATCTTCTATGCTCGCTGGTAAAAACTGTTCATTTTTAATTTTTGAACGAGCAACGTTTCCGTCAGCTTGCTCATACTTTCTATCAAATTCGGCACGCTGAACCTTCTCCTCCTCTGTAAAATCTGGGACATTTTCATCTTTTGCTTTCTTATCATTTCTAATTTTATCTTCTTGATCACGCTGACCTTTGTCTGATGTTAATTTTTGAAGTTCTTTTTTAGCCTCTAAATGTTCTTCACTTGAGCTTTTTAGTGCTGCTTTAGGTTCATCTTCATTCATAAATTTATTATAGCGTTTAATGTATTTTTCAAATGCGTTTCTAGCCAAAGACGAAATTAATTCCGGCGTAGCGCCTGTCGCCGACTGAATAAACATTATTTCTTGTTGTTGTATTTCATCTTTACTACCCGATTTCTCTTTAACTTTCATACAAGCCTCTTCGTATACTACCTATATATAATTATAGCATAAAAATCCTTAGATTCAGGGCATTGGAGACTTGTAATACATTTCAACTGCAGAATTTAGAACAAACATTATTCGCTGTTTCAGAGCAGAAAAGACCAGCCCAGAGTGATCTGGGCTGGATATGATTGAAACTCGATAGAGTTAGGTTAGAGGCTAGCTGTCTTGATACCCGCCTTCACGCTTGTGTAAGGCTTAGCCCAAGGCTTCAATTGTTGTAGTTTGGCTGGAAGGTGCGCTATGGCTGCATTGGCCGCTGCTTGGGAAGGATAAGAACCATAGATTAAAACGTAGTTGTCCTTGCCTTTCAGAGTCGTATGATACACCTTCGCCTTTTGCTGGATCTGGTTGCTTGCAACTAACTTCTGTATAGCCGCTTTAGAGCTAGAACTCAACAATTGCAAAGTATAATGACTCGCAGGAGTAGAAAGGATGCTTCGTTCATCGCTGGTAAGCTTAGCATTGCCCTTTGGAGTAGCAATCTTTGCTTCATCAGCATCATCCGAGGCGCTAGCTACCCGACCTTTAGAAGATTGCTTAGACTGTGCACCAGCCTGAGTCGCTTTTTTGGTCTTTACAGCTTGGCCTTGATCTGTAGCATCGTCAGCCTGATCCAGATCATCCGCAGCTTCTGTGCTTTCATGCTCAGCAGCACGAGCAGCTGTTTTCGCTCCAGCATGCTTTTTACTGGCTAACAGCTTGTCATGGCCTTTTTTGTGCAATGCTGCTTGCGTGTGCTTCTTACGCAATTCTGCCAGTTTTTGAGCCTTATGATGCTTATCAGAAGCCGCCGTATGCTGCACTGCTGCCTTGCCCTTTTTCAATTGAGTAGGAGCATTGTTAGCTTCCTGGGAAGGCTTTGCATTAGCTTTAGCACTTGCTAGCTCAGATTGCGCTTGAGTAGCCTGGTTCTCTTTATTGAGTACCTGTGGACGGAACTGCTCAGGCTCTGCAGATGCCTGAGGACGTCTGACTTCCTGCCATCGATTGGGTTGTGCCCCATCACGCAGTGGGGTCGTACGGGCTGATTCATTCCAAGAATTACCACGACGGGCATACTGGGATTGAGTACCCATCATCTTCAAGGCCCGAATCGCCTGCTGATGATTCTGAGCAGCTGCTTTAGCAATCCAAAAGCGAGCTTGCTGACCATTACGGGTCACATTTTGACCGTAATAATACATATACCCTAAGGCATATTGTGCATCAGCGTCCCCATCTTGAGCCGCCTCACGCACCTGTTCGTACGTTAAGCCATAGTTTTTAGCTGCAAAACCGTGTCCTCCATGATGAGAGCTATCACGATGAGCACACCCCGAAATCATTAATACGCCCACCAGGGCTACAACTGGATAAATCAAACGCATGGTTAGATCCTTTTTGATTGAACTAGAAATTTCCTTGCAGTTACAGATAATACAAAATTTTAAGCCAAGAGCATAGGGGTATAATCTAAAATTTATGCAAGTTAGAATTTGATAGCACCCCTCCTCTAGCCACCCATACCATTGACCCCTGTTGTTTTTATTGATAACATATGGAAATAGTGGTTTAGTTAATATTATCTTAATAAACCATTGATAATATTAAGGGGTTAACCCTATGTAAGGTACATTACAGTCCTTGGCTAAATAAACCATATCAGATAAGATGCAAACATTATTTTTGTTTTAGAGGAGAGCTGACATGTCATATATGAAATTTGAAGAAGATACGCCTAAATCATTCGATCTAGGGTCTATTACCAAAGGAATTACCTCTATTATTCAGAGCATAAGATTACGCAGCAATATCGCCTTTAATTATACCTATGAAAATGATGGACGTGACGTTGTTAATGGTAAAGAGGTAACGGCTGACGGAAGTGAAACAAGCTATAGATTCCATTACCATGGAACAGATAATCGAACTCCCTCTTACTCATTTGAGAAAAGTTATTTCCATTCAATCATCACTTTTATCGGACTCCCGTCTCGAAATGGAGACTCTGGATTTACATGGTTACAATTGGGTCGCAATCTCATCGGCGGCTGGAATCCGCTTCCACGAAAGGGAAATGGCGATCTCGATTGGGCTAACTTCAATTCAAAAAACTGGTTGAATATTCTTGGATCAATATTTCTCATTAAAACAATTCTGATTCCAGTCATTAAATTAACAACGTGGCCATTTAAATGGGCAATTAATTTTTTAAAATTCGGCACCGAAGATCTTCCTCTTACACTAAAAGGTGTATCTGAAGATTTATCGAATTACATGTATAAATCATGTTCATCAGTATGGAACGCAAAACAAGAGCCCTTTGACTTACGACATCCAGCATTTTTCGGTTTTGTAAAATTAGCTAAGCTTGCAATTTTTGGAAGTTTATTTCTCGGCTCCTATTTATCGAATTGGGCATTCAGTATTGTGCATAAATTCGGTATGGCTTTGACTTCACCCGATAAATCTCGCCGTTATTGGTTTAAACAAGGTCTAATTCTTTCTCAAACTACAGTTCTTGGGTACATACCAGGTTCATCCTACATCCTTCCCTATATACTCTCAGGCCTCAGCATAGCATTCAGTACCTTAGCCTGGGCAGTGACATTCCCTCTGGCAGTCAGTGCTGTTACCACATTTTTCCCTGCCGTACTTCCTGTTGTGACTTCACTAACTAAATTACCATTCATTGCTGCATCGCTCAGCATGATCAATGGAACAGTAATCTACGTTAGCACTATGATTGTTGGAATATTTGCACCTGCGTTGGTAGCTATTAATGTCATTGCAACTAGTGTCGGTATACAAATTACAGCAACCTCTCTTGCTATCGGATTTACTCTCGGTGCAGTTGCTGCATTTTCATCGATCGTACTCACTTATATTGCCGACAAAACCTCTAACATGTGGGCAATATTTAAAGGTACTGATACATTTGAGATACAGAAAGATGAAATAGAACTAGCGCGTGTGAATACTACTAACATAGACAGGGTTATTCAAGAAGTAAAACAGGGTCTTAATACTTTTGATAATGATTTTATTGACGCAGTGATTAAAGTAATTTTTCATCCAAAGTACTCATTGAAATTAGAAGATAGTTGTAATCTTGCAGCAGAAGCTATTCGTAAGTTTCTAAACTCGAAACCACTAAATGAACATACAATGTTCGCTGCCGCTATCGAACAAAAAATTTATAGTCATCATAACAAGCCTGATTTTAAAAATAATCTCAAAGTCCTAGAAAAACAATTAAAAATCAAATTTAATCTACCCCATGACAGCCCATCAAATTGGAAAGATATTATACATGGCGCGAACTATACAAAGGTGATAGGTGCTCGCGCTACAGAATTACAGGTTAATTTTGATAGTCAGGCTCCAATCGACACTAAAAGTAGGCAGCAAGAGTCTGCCGTTGATAACTCTAATGACCCTGCTTCTCGTGTAGCAGCAGCAACCACAGGCACAACATTTTTCACCAATTCACAACAAGTATTAGCTCGCAGTGAAAAATCTGCGTTAAATTCAAATCTAAGCGTGACACATGTCATGGACTCTTGTTTGATTGCTCACAAATCTTATGGGTATAATGCATCTCGTAGAATTTATCTGGCAATAGCCGATGGTTTAGGTGGCCATACTGGAGATAAAGCTGAAGATACGAGAATCTCTCGAGCTTCGTATTTCGGATGTAAACATGCCATTCGATTGTGTTCAACATATGATGATGCCGATACACTTAAGGCCAATTTAAAAACAATTATTAAAAATGTTGGTGATGAGATATTACTCAAAAACAAAGGACAACGTGAATCAACTTCATTAACCTGTGCCACTGTTTTCCCCGTATCTGAGGGGTGGGGTCGATCACAACGAGTGATTGGTGCGAATATTGGCGATAGCATGCTCGTGGCATGGAATCCTAAAACTAACACTGTCAGTACATTATTGCCTGGACGTCACTTGGTTCAAAATATTGGACAAGGTCCTGCACACTTACCCGCGAATTACAATCTCGAGACAGATCTTGATATGGTCGATGTCACTCTAGAGCAGGGTACTGTATTGATTCCATTTACGGATGGGATGCTTGGATCTTTCAATACAATTACTAAGCAAGAAACAAGAAACGGTATAGATTATAATGTGTACGAAATAGATCCTAAATGGATTGTACCTATATTAAGTGGGCTAGCTCCTAATGCATCAGCCAAAGAAATTGTGGCTACATTGATGCAACATGTAATGGCACAAGCAGAAAGTGATCGTCGTACTCTCAATCAAGAAGCTGAAACTGCAAAAACTGATCTGGCACAGGTCGAAAAAGTACAGAAGCTTGCCCGCGAAGCAATTTCTGGGAACAGGAGACAAATAGACGTACAATTTCAAGCATTTTTTGAAATGAAACAGAATGGAGCAATGACTGAGGAAGAATATCAGCCCTTGAAAGCTCGCCTACAAGAACAAAAAGAAGCGTTGAAAAGGCAAGAAGATGTTTTAAATGCTCAGATATCAGAGCTTGATTACAAGACTCAAATTAGATCAGGTGATGACATCGCTGTGATGGCTGTTCGCCTCTAATAGTAAAAATAGTTATGCTGAAAATTAGGCTGTGAATCGCTACGCACCTTGATTTATACTATATAATCTGGTAAAACAAAAAAATTATAGGGTAATTAAGGGGGTGCTCGTATGAGTAACGCTAAAGATGAAATATCCAATCTAGATTATCTTATAGAAAGAATAAAAGTTCATAGTACCATCGCATTCAATTTTACTTATGAGCATGATGGGCGTGACAGTGTATATCACGATGAAGTCACTGCAGACGGAAGCACTAATGAATTTTTCCAAAATTCCAGACCTAAAAGTATTTTTCATGCATTAATTACATTTTTAGGGCTGCCATCGAGAATTGGGGACGATGACTTCTCATGGTTACAATTTGGTCGCAATCTTATAGGTGGTTGGAATCCGCTGCCACGAGACAGAGAAGATTATTTTATTGGGGGCGATTTTAATTTAAAAAATTGGTTGAATATTCTTGGTAGTATTTTTCTCATCAAATCAATTTTAATTCCCGTTTTTAAAATATTGACGTTTCCAGTGAAATTTTTGCTTAATATTCTAAAATTAGGCACTGAATTTTTCCCTAAACTATTTAGTGAATTATTCCATGAGACTTCGACATACTTTTACCATGCAGCTTCTGCCTTCGATAAAACGGGTGCTTCCTTCGGTATTAAAGAAATGGTACTGTTAGCCATATCACTTATTATTTTTTTGCTCGGTTTTTCATTTAACATCGTTCATAAACTAGGCATGGTCTTAACTTCGCCCGATAAATCTCGCCGTTATTGGTATAAAAATGGTGATCACTTATCTGATGTAACACTTTTAGATTTTATTCCGCACTCAAATGTTATCTTTCCATTGATACTATCTCTCCTTAGTATCACCGTAAGTATTCTAGTCTGGGCCGTCACATTTCCTCTTGCTGTAAGCGCTCTTACTACATTTTTCCCCGTGATCATTCCATTAGTAACTGCGTTAGCTAAATTATCATACATTGCAACAACGCTCACAATAATCAGTGGAAAAATTATCACAGTTAGCACTCTAATTGCGGGTATTTTTTCACCTGCAATTTTTGCAATGACTACAGTTGCTACAGCAGTGGGTATTCACATCACAGCAACTTCTCTTGCGGTAGGATTTACATTGGGTGCAATAGCTGCACCCATAGCAATAGCTCTCACTTATGCACTCGATAAAGCTTCAAATTGGTGGGCAACATTTAAAGGTGCTGATGCCTATCAGCCCCTCACAGATCTAATTGAATCAATCAGGGTAACGCGGAATAATCCTACTTATACTGCTGAGGATATGGCTAAATTTTCGCCTACTCTAATTGATGAACTTTTTAATATTCATTCACCTCAATATGATGCTAATGTCTGTTCTAAAATAGCAGAGTATTTGTACTATTGCTTATTTAGAAGTGGCCGATTTTCTGTGGGTGATAATGGTGAAGATCGTATACAATTCGCCAAAACTCTTGAAAATCACATCTATCAGCACCGTGATAAATCGATTTTTAAAGAGAGGCTTTCTGAATTTAGCCAACAAATGGTCCGACTAAGAAAAAACGATACACTTAGAGAAAAAATACCCAATGAGGCTACACCTAATTGGAAAGATATAATTTATTCTGCACGATATACTCGACTTATTAGCACTCGCAGTACTCAATTACACGTAAATATTGATAGCACATTACCAATTGACTTTGCTAGCAGGCAAAAACAATCAACCACTGTCAATATTTCTTCAACTGATTCACCTGCTTCAAATGTTGCAACGAGAGTTGGCACAACATTTTTTACTAACTCTCAAAATGTTTTAGCTCGCTACGATAAATCAACAATAGATCCAAATCTGAGCATTGTACCTATTTCGAATTCATGTTTCGCAGCTTATCATTCTGTGAATCAACAAACTGGACGGATCCATTTGGCAATGGCTGATGGTTTAGGTGGCAATACTGGAAATAAAAATGATGATGCTAGAATTTCCCGAGCCTCTTATTTTGGATGTAAACATGCTATACGATTATGTTCTCGTCATTACGATCCTAGTGAGCTAAAGGAAAATTTTGAAAAAATTATTCAACATGTGATTGAAGAAATTAAGATTAAAAATAGAGGTATTTATAAATCGATATCATTAATCTGTGCTAGTGTATATAAAGGGCCAGGCGATAATGTACTTGAGGTAGCTGGTGTTAATATTAGTGAAAATCTGTTAGTAGCCTGGAATCCTAATACAAAAACAGTCGAAACAATATTACCAAGACTCAAGTTAGTATCTGATAATCCCAATACCGATACTGAATGTAACATTGTCCATAAAGCATTAACACATGGCACTGTTTTGATACCTTTTTCTAACGACATGCTTGGAATATTCAACACAATTACTAGGGAAGAAGAGAGAAACGGAAAAAAATATTATGTGTCTGAGATAAATCCTAATTGGATTATACCCATATTAAGACCGTTGCCAGCTAATGCATCATCTAAGGATATAGTACAAACATTAATGCAACATGTTATGGCGCAAGCTGAAACAGACCGTAAAGCTCTCATAAACCAATCAAATATTATTCCAGATAATGCGATTTCATACGGTGGTGACGCAAGCGTGATGGCTCTTCGTCTCCAATAGAAGTAAGAGTATACTGGGGTTTGCAGTATGTTTCGCGAATGAGAAATTGCCCTGCAATATAACTCATGAAAAAACACACGGGCACAACGAGTAGTGCAATACTGTAATTCTCTACAGAATAAACCGGTACATTATTGACTATATCTCCCGTCCAATTTAAACGTAAAAGATATCCGACCAAGGGTTGGAATAATGCGCCTCCGGCTACCACAGCCATATTATTGACACCAATTGCAGTTGCGGTAACTTCTGGTCGATTGATATCACGCACCACTGCGAAACTTAAAATTTGACCAGCCGTTGCTACACCGAATGCAAATAACACAACAAAAGTCATCGCAAAAGGTAATCTAGGAACATAAAGTATCAACACCGATGCTATCACCCCAACGATGGCACAAAAATTCAATAAACTTCGACGACGACCTAATCGATCGGAATACCAGCCAACGATCGGACTGGCAATTCCCAGCCCAATCCACACCATCGCCATGGCTTCACTCGCGAGCGTATTGCTCACATTGTAACGAGCCATTAAATACGGAACTCCCCATAAGGAAGCAAAAGCCGTGATCGGCGCCCAGCATGCGAAGGCATAAAGCCCCAACCACCAGGTTTGAAGATTACCTAAGACAGACTGAACACTTCGTAATACACCATATTCTTTGGATTTTTGGCTAGAATGATGAGTACCTTCAGGTTTGTGATGGACGATAAACAAGATACACAGCGCTAATAAGCCGCCCGCAAATGCAAGCCAAGTGATCGTAGGTCTCCAGCCATACTGGTTGACGGCGGACGCTAACGGCGCCTCACCACCCATGGCTCCCATGGCCGCTAAAAATTGAGCGATACCGACGAGAAAAGCGAAATATTTAAGGGGAAACCAGCGCGTGGCGACAACTAATACACCAATAAATGCGAAAGCCGAGCCAAGCCCCATAAAAAAGCGACCCAGACTTGCGTACATGACGGAATCTGCCATCCCAAAAAACGTCGCACCCGCCGCACATACCAGTAATGAGATTGTAGTGAGCCATCGGGTACTAAAACGGTCAAATAGCAAACCAGCGGGAATTTGCATTAGGGTATAAGAGTAAAAATAAAAGCCAGAAATGATTCCCAGGCCAGCGGCGTCCACGGAAAGATCTCGCATTAACTGAGCGGTCATCACACTAGGGGATACTTGCAGCGCCATCTCATAACATAAAAAAGCCGCCGCCAATGAATAAACGATAATTGCCCGCCATGATAATGGCACGGATTGCTTCTCTTTGAGTTCCGCAGTCATCAATATTCCCCATTGGTTTATAGGGAATCGATCATCGCATAAAACCAGACCCCTCACAACTGAAGGTGCGATCTTCTAAATTAGATTTTACGTTCGTATGAAAGCAGAGTGTGGTGAGAGTGGGTGTCTTGACCAAAAGCAACTTGAAGATTATGAACAGCGGTTGTGACAGCAGAGACGCCTGAACTTAAAACAAAACCGAAAAATGCGAAAATGATTAAACTGGTAAATACTCTGCTCATAACATGATCCTCCTTGATTCGTTGAGCGGACAACATGCTTTCACTCTGATGAGACTCCCTGTCCCAATCATTAAGCGAACACCCGAACTTAAACTATAGTAGAGATCTGGAAAATTGCAAACCGGGGAAGGTGTCAGGTCTCAAATTGACGAATTAGGGTAAAGAGCGATACGCTCTTTACCCTAATTCGTCAATTTGAGACCTGACACCTTCCCCATCATCTAATTAATCAAGCGCAAAATGTCATTATAAGAAGCGGCTAAGGTTAAAAGGATGAGAAGGATCAATCCTATACGCATGGTGAAAATTTCTACGGCCATCGACAAAGGCCTACGGATGATAAATTCCACTAGGAAATATAAAATATGCCCGCCATCCAGACCTGGTATCGGAAGCACGTTGACGAATGCCAGCATGATACTCATCAAAGCAAGAAAATTCACAAACGCAATGAGTCCTGCGGTAAAAGCGCGATCAGCAGTACCAAATATTGTGATCGGCCCTCCCAATGTTTTCAAAGATAGCTCACCCGTCACTAATTTTTTCATTACAACAAAATTGAAATCAAAAAAACGGACTGTTTCTTTTATCGCAGGAATTACAGCATAAAATGGATTATATTGTTTCAAAAATTTCATTTCTACCGGAAATGATGTTGGTTTCACAGACACACCAATCACACCAACATTTTTAAAACCACGAAGCTTAAATTGTTTATCGGAAGCAAACGTCATAGCAATCGGAATTCCATCACGAATTAAAATAAATTTAAATTCTTCGCCAGGATGAGGTTGAATTTTCATCACTAAATCAGACCAATCTTTAATGGGCGTACCATTAATGGAAAAAAATCGATCACCTGGTTTTACACCAGCCTTATCTGCAACACTTCCGTGTTTTACTGTTTCAACGACAGCAGGTAAAGCGGGATGATAGGGTTCAAATCCTAAACTTTGTAACGGATCTGGCGTGAGCGGATCTGTTTTCCAAAGAGATACATCAATTTTGTGTTCTGTAACACGCCCCATCGACGAGCGAGTTTCAATCGACAATTCACCTTGCCCCCCAATTCGACTCACGAGCGATATTAGGATGTCTTCCCAATCAGTCATTGGTTTACCATCAATTTGACTGATGAGATCACCCGATTGCATTTCAGCGTTTGCTGCCAATGAATGCGGAGTTACCTTTCCAATGATGGGTTGAACGGTCTCTACACCGACACTAAACATTATCCAGTAAACAAATACTGCAAAAATAAGATTTGTCAGAGGCCCAGCTGCAACAACAGCAGTGCGTATCCACAAAGGTTTTCGATTGAATGCATAAGGTTTGTCTTCTTCCGACACAGGTGCATTACGTTCATCCACTAAATTGACATACCCACCTAGCGGGATCATCGCAATCACATACTCAATTCCGCTTTTTTTTGAATTACGTTTCCACAGGGCTTTGCCAAAACCGATGGAATAACGCAGAACTTTAACCCCCAAGGCTCTAGCAACCACCATATGCCCTGCCTCATGAATAGAAACGAGAACCAGAACTGTCACCAAAAAAGCAAAAATTTGTGTTACTGTACTCATTATTTTTTGACCCCTATAAACAAAAAATTGAGTCTACCACAATGATTGGTATTCAATCTATTGGTCAACAACGATCAACATCCTGTGTGAAAACATCCTATATTCGTGCTATTCTTACCTAATCTGACATTCAAAAACACTGGAGTATATGATGACCGTTAGAACTCGATTTGCCCCTAGTCCAACAGGATTTTTACACATCGGTGGGGCACGAACTGCATTGTATTCTTGGCTATACGCCAGACGCTACCATGGTAGTTTTATCTTACGCATTGAAGATACAGATCTAGAACGTTCTACTCCTGAAGCCGTCCAAGCTATTTTAGAAGGAATGTCCTGGCTAGGAATAGACTATGATGAAGGTCCGTACTACCAAACAAAGCGTTTAGATCGATATCGTGAGATCATTGATCAATTGCTTCAACAAGGCGATGCCTACCGTTGTTATTGCGCAAAAGATCGCTTAGAGAAATTACGCACTGAACAAACAGAAAAAAATATCAAACCTCGCTATGATGGACGCTGTCGAGAAGGTGGCCACCAAAAAGATGCGCAAGCACCTTTTGTCATTCGCTTCAGAAATCCTCATGAAGGATTAGTTGAGTTTGATGATTTAGTTCGTGGAAAAATTAGCACACAAAATTCTGAGCTTGACGATTTAGTCATCATGCGAAGTGATGGCATGCCAACGTATAATTTATCTGTCGTGGTTGATGACTGGGATATGCAAATTACTCACGTCATCCGCGGTGATGATCATATCAACAATACACCACGACAAATTAACATTCTGAATGCACTGGATGCTCCCATTCCTAAATATGCACACATCCCTATGATTTTGGGCGAAGATGGAAAACGATTATCGAAAAGATTAGGCGCTGCAAGTGTTTTAAATTATCGTGAAGAAGGTTATTTACCCGAAGCACTTTTAAATTATTTTGTACGACTTGGCTGGTCAAACGGCGATCAAGAAATCTTCTCAAATAAAGAAATGACCGATAGTTTCGACATGGCACATGTTAGTAAATCACCTGCGGCAATTAATCCACAAAAATTACAATGGTTAAATCAACATTATTTAAAAACGCTTAATCCCGAAAAAATTGTTGGTTTACTCGCTCATCAATTTGAACTCATCGGTATAAAAGACATCGATAAATCATTACTTGCTGAACTAATTTCTGCTCAATCAGAACGTTGCAAAACATTGAAAGAAATGGCTGAAAAAAGTCGTTTTATTTTTCAAGATTTTGAAGAATATGATGCCGAAGCTGCAGCCAAAAATTTCACCCCTGAATCAAAACCTATTTTAGAAGCTCTACACATCAGCTTTAATAATTTACAAGATTGGTCTAAAGAACCGCTACACCAAATTGTTCTTGACTGCGCTGAGCAACATGGTGCGAAACTTGGAAAAGTTGCACAACCACTGCGCGTTGCTATTAGCGGCGGAAGTGTTTCTCCACCCATTGATTTGACACTGCATATGCTGGGTAAAGAAAAAGTGCTGAATAGAATTCAACGCGCTATAAATTGGTTATAGAATTAATAATCGAAAATTGAGAGGGTCAGATAGCCTCACAACTTTTGTCATTACCGCAACTCTGTACCCCTCCCCTGGCTATCTGACAATGACAAATATTACCTGGTTTTTCAAAAATTCCACTCCGTAGTTTACGAGCGCAAACTACGCCTGAATATTGATGATGCAAATTCAGAGATTGCCAAACGAATATTTATGTGTTATTAATCACTGCTGTCTAGTTTATGATCATGCAATAATAAGGATTGCCATGAGCGTAGAGTTATCTGATTATCTAAAAATTGTAAACTGGTCGGATGTTGATACTGAAGTTAAGCATGCCTTACCTCATCTTCATGAGATTATTACTAAGCTATCTCCCGGAAAAGAGCTTAGATTGGTAAGAGCCAAGTACCCATTCGGCACAAAAATATTTCACAAAGGCACTCTATACTTACCCAACGGCTCTAATTCGAGCGTACCCTTCGGACACCGCACACTACCACCAGAAATTACAGATCTACTGAACTATTCCTGCCTCCCACTTGGAATAAATCTTGATAAATGTATTGAAGGCTATAAAGATCTTGGCACCACCATTCATCCCTTCGTCGTTCTTGAACCCGAATTAACAATAGGTACGTGGGAATATCTTGCGGGACAACATGTCGCTAATAAATCAGATGCCACCACTTCTAACATTTCATTATCTGCTGGTGCAAGATCTATTTTCATGCTACCCAAGATTACTGACAGCACATCTCATAAAAGATTGAAAAAATCCTTTGCCATCAAATCATACACTCCAAAATCTTATATGGACCACTCTGATATATTCAGCGAGCTTATTAATGGAAAAAATTCAAAGAACAATTGGTTCTGTGATGTTATTTATTTTACACAAGATTGGCACAATCATCTTTTTAGTGATACACACTGGTCAACATTTAATTCCTATATTATTCAGCGCAGTTGGATTCAATCAAAAGCTGGCCGGCTCACGCCATTAATGGATAGTATTTGGTTCGAATTTTTTCAAACTGTTATCAGTTCCGGTAGAAAAATTAATATTTATCTACTTGATACTGTACAAAAAATTTTTTATATCGCGCTCGGTGTACTTCCAGCGATGAAACCAAATACTTCTGACCATCGATTTGCGCCCATAGAAAATATTCAACAAATTTATATCGACGATTATAAATTAAAAAAATATTACCCTACAGTGATGACGCCCAGTTTATTTGACATTAGATCAGAGAACCCATCTCCCGTTTATTATTCACTACAATGCCCCACTGTCATCAGTGGAGCTTTCTATAATCCTTATAGTGTTATGGACGATTTAGTGGAATTGAAAGAATTAATTCGAATATTTTGTAGAGTGTTAGAAAAAATTGATCTCGTTATTGATGGGATTCCTGTCTCAGAATTATGCACGTTAATCAAGGCTGAGTTTTTCCACACAGAAACTTATAGCGCACAGGGAATTATGCCAAGCAATACCATGGCGGAAGGCGATCCTGCGCTCATACAATTTAATGGACAGACAATTCCTGATAGACAATTTTCAGATAAAAATCATTTTGTGAAAGGCTGTGTGAGAATCAGTAAAAACATGTAGTGAATAATTATCCTTTTTCTTCATCTTGAACAAACCTATGCAGCATCCGCGGATGATAATCATAACGTCTTAAATGATCTGGATGTAATTCATGGCTGCGATAATTATAATAATTTCTTCCCCAAGCGTCTCCTCGCTCAGAATTGACGTCCACCAATCTTGCGGGATCAGGACCGCATCGAGTCATTTCATAACTCTCACAACAACCCACTATACTGCCCAACAGCATAAGAATTGGTAACCACCTGAATTGATACATAATACACTCCTTGTATAACAACATCCTGCACACGGCTTAATGGATTCACCCATGCAACAACGCACAGTATAGCAGAGAGAGTTTGATAAGAGAATCCAGCCTAGCCTCTCATCTGGATTGACCCACACCACTAATGCCTATTAGAATGCTAGCCTGATGTTTTCGGGGCTATAGCTCAGCTGGGAGAGCGCTTGCATGGCATGCAAGAGGTCGGCGGTTCGATCCCGCCTAGCTCCACCAACCATCCTTGCTATTGTATTCGTTGCTACAATTTCGTCACGGTCCCCATCGTCTAGAGGCCTAGGACACCGCCCTTTCACGGCGGTAACAGGGGTTCGAATCCCCTTGGGGACGCCATCAACGTCTATTCACTTCTATTATATTCGGTAATTGTCTAAGTCGAGCGATAATTTTTGACAGCGTCATAGTAGATGATAATTCAATCGTTAATTGAATCATCATCGAGTGATCTTTTTTATCAACCTGACTTGTTAATGAGTGCAGAGCAATTTTTTCATTGGCTAAATACGTCGTGATATTTCCCAGAACATCAGGATTATTATTTGCCATTATGCTCAGATCAACTGAATATTGAACTTCAGCATCATCACCCCAATTCACCTCAATTAAACGATCTGGATTCAAATCATTTTTATCACTCACATTTTGACAATCTTGTCGATGAATTGAGACACCATGACCTAAAGTGACATAACCAATAATCAAATCACCTGGAACAGGCTTACAACAGCGTGCATAATGCGTTAATAAATTACTCACACCCGATATTTCAATAGCTGAATGCGTCAATGCTTTTTTTACAGGGCGTTTTTTCTCTATCATCGCTGGCGCAAGAGTGTGCAGTTCTTCACCATGACGTTCTGCAAGAATTGCGCTAACAACTGCATTGATGCTTATATCACCATGACCCAACGCAGAAAACAAATCCTCTTTATTATGAAAGTTAAATTTTTCAAGAACTTTTTGTGTCAAATGTAATTTTTCTTTTCCACGACGAGCTTCTTTATCAAATAACTCAGCTCCTGTAACTTTATTCTTGTCATAATCTTGAATTCTAAACCAGTGATGCACTTTTGCTTTTGCTCGAGGCGTCATCAAATAACCTCGTTGCGCACTTAACCAATCACGACTCGGATGTGGCTCCTTTCCCGTTAAGACTTCAACTTTATCACCCATCTCCAGTTGATAATTTAATGGCACCATCACATCGTTCACTTTAGCTCCGCGACATCGATGTCCTATATCAGTATGAATATTGTATGCAAAATCGAGTGGCGTAGAACCTCGAGGAAAATCTAACACATCACCATTTGGCGTAAAAACATAAACTCGATCATCAAAAATATGAGAATAAGCTTCTTTTTCCTGTTCTCCGCTTTCAACAATTTCTTTTTGCCAATCAATCAAATTACGAAGCCATGCTATTTTCGCATCGTAACCTGCCTTAGTATTTTTACCACCTTCTTTATACATCCAATGGGCCGCAACACCTAATTCTGACTCTTCGTGCATCCCATAAGTTCGAATCTGAATTTCAACATTTCGTGCCCCAGGGCCAATAATTGCAGTATGAATCGATCTATATCCATTTGGTTTTGGCTTTGCAATATAATCGTCAAATTCTTTTTTAATATGATGCCATTTCGCATGAACAGTACTTAATATTTTATAACAATCCTCCACCGTTGGTACTAATAATCGCAACGCCGTGACATCGTAAATTTCTTCAAACGGAACTTTTTTCCGTTCCATTTTTTTTGCAATACTATAAATATGTTTAGAACGGCCTGTAATTTCGTAGTGCGTAATTCCCTCTGATTTCAGTGCTTTTTCTATTTCAGAACGAACTTCATGAACAAAATTTTCACGCTCTTCCTGTCGCATTTCTAAGGACTCAGCAATTTCTTTGTACCGCTCTGGCTCCAAATATCGAAATGCGTAGTCTTCCAATTGCCATTTAATTTGCCCCACACCTAATCGATTTGCCAACGGGGCATAGATATCCATTGTTTCTCGTGCAACACGTTTGCGTTCGCGATCACCTAAAATGGCGACATGACGAAGAACAGCGAGACGCTCAACCAGTTTTATCAAAACAACACGAACATCATCTACCATGGCAAG
Source organism: uncultured Gammaproteobacteria bacterium (assembly GCA_963725255.1). GTDB lineage: Bacteria > Pseudomonadota > Gammaproteobacteria > JAIEPX01 > JAIEPX01 > JAIEPX01. The sequence goes on from CAVRXV010000017.1 coordinate 124,176, forward strand.
CAGCATTTTTCGTAAATTATCGATACTGCTCGTGAACAGAGCACTTTGCGTCAGACGACCATGCGAAATATGAATCGCATCCATCTGTTCTGTACCTTTAATTAATTTCCGCACGCCTATGCCGAATTGTTCTTCAATATCATCCAAACTGATTTGAGCATAATGAACAACAGCAAATAATAATCCCGCAATGATCGATTCATCATCAAGACTTAATTCAGCGAGAATTTCTGCCATGACTAATCCATGATGAAAACAGGATTCACCATGAGGTGTGGCTTGGGAGATTCCAGTGACTTGAGCTAGGCTAGCCGCCTGACGAATAGGATTGCTATCAAGTCCTTTGCGCACAATAACGAGACGACCAAGCCAATCATCAAGATTAATGTTGGCATTTTGTTGGCTCTCAACTGGATCACGATTTTCCATAATTTATCTCTTAACGAACAACGCCATTGCTTCAACATGGCTGGTCTGCGGGAACATATCCATCACTCCCGCGCTGTGGCAAGTATATCCTAGTTCATCCAATTTGGCCGCATCTCGAGCTAAGGTTGCCGGGTTACAGGAGACATACACAATGCGGCTTGGTTGCCACTGTACAACCCCGGGTATGATGTCGATCGCACCCGTGCGAGGAGGATCTAACAAAACCTTATCATAGCGCTGATAATACCACGACAAATGCGAACTATTTCGACTTAAATCAGCGACAAAAAACTCAGTATTCGAAATTTTATTTAATTGTGCGTTTTCACGCGCACGCGATACCGAAGTTTCAGAACCCTCAACTCCCACTACTGATTTACAAAAACGCGCCATCGGCAAAGTAAAATTTCCGATACCACAAAATAAATCGAGAGCAATATCAGAAGATTTTAATTCTAATAAATACAATGCCTGCTTAACAATTTGTTGATTCATCGCAACATTGATTTGAGTAAAATCGACAGGATGAAATTGCATTTCTAAATTATAATCCGACAAATGATAAGTTAATCGTTCCGCCCCATCGAATGGCCAAAGACGATTAATCGTTGAAAGTCCTTTTGATTGAAGATAAATATGCCACTTTTTTGATCTTCCGAATTCAATTAATTTATTTTTATCATCATCAGTTAGTGGAACCATATGTCGAAAAATTAATGCTACTATTTCTTCTGAAACCGCAACTTCAACTTGTGGAATTTGTGCATAACAATTTAAACTCAGAATTAAATTTTTTAACGCATCAAGTTGTTGCCCCACAGCAGGATGAAGCACTTCACACTGTGTAATTTCAGCTAAAAAACGAGGATCACGTTCACGAAAACCAACGAGCATTTTCTCTTTTTTAATAACATATTTAACACCTAATCGCGCTTTACTCCGATACCCCCACACAGGGCCGATTAAAGGTGGCAAAATCACCGAAGGCGTTACATTCCCGATACGAGCCAACAAGTCGATCAACGCTTGTTGTTTATGCTGAATTTGAGCTTCTGGCGCCATATGCTGTAGAGAACAACCTCCACACACCCCATAGTGTTTGCACAACGGGTCGACCCGATCTAATGAAGGCTTTAATACCTCTACAACCTCAGCTTCATCATATTGACGGTGGCGCTTCGTGATTTGAAATTCCACCTCCTCTCCGACCAAAGCCCCATCAATAAAAATCGTTTTTCCGTCGATATGGGCTATGCCTCGTCCTTCATGACTGAGAGTGGAAATAGTAGTCCTCTTGTGGAAATCGATAGTCATAATTGTCACCATTTATACTGCAAGATCGTAGGGTACCTACGGATATGGCTTTGCTAAAACTCCATCACCTCAACCGGAAAAATATCAAAATTGTACTATACTTACAATAACGGAGCAATAAAAGCTTCGCCAGCAGTGAAGAAGCAGCGACGGTTTAAGCAGGAGCACGTAGCCATTATTAATTGAGCGTTATGTTTCGCTGGTTTAAGACCCAGAAAACACGCGGCTTCCGAGGTACTAAACTGGAAGTTATCACCTACCTTTCAACAGTTTTTTGATGCGGTGAGGCGCTCTTTAAGTCAGGGGGGAGAATATGAGTATCTTTAACAACTGCCTGGTTACACTAAATAATCAGACATCATTCAAAAAATCAATCCTGCTAGCTCTGGCAATAGCTTCAGGATTGTTAATGTCGTCAGCATCCTATGCAAATAAACCGACACAGTTCAATATTGGCGATTTGCGTGATTATGCTTATCCAGGACGCTTATCTAGCATCGATCCTGCAGTATGCTTTAATACAGGTTGTGTTGCAGTCTTGAATGCTATTTGTTCGAAAGTTATCGACAATGCGCCTTTATCGAATACTGGCGGTGGTAACGCGCTGGTACCAGAAATCGCTACTAAAATTCCAACCGTTGCTAATGGAGGGATTTCAGCAGACGGATTAACCTATACTTTCAAGTTGAAACCCTATTTCTTCCTTTCTAATCTCGAGCCAATCACCGCAAAAACGGTGAAAGCGAGTTTAGAAAGAGCCATCCATGTGGGTTCGCAACAGAATGGAGCTTCAGCCGTTTTCTATGGTGTAATAACGGGGTCGGCAGCCGCCATTAATGACACTACTAGTAATCACATTAATATTAGTGGTATCACAACACCCGATCTTTACACCTTGAAAATCCATTTGGATCAAGCGATAGGTGATTTTTTACCTCGTATGGCTCTGAGCTTTGGTTGTGTTGTATCTAAAAACACACCGGATACGCTGTTAACCACACCGTTCCCAGGCTCAGGACCCTATAAGATTGCTGCCTATCCGCTCAATCCTACCCCAGGAGGAGAACCACATACCAACTTGTTGTTAGACCGAAATCTGGGCTATCTATTGGTGAGCCTCTTTGATAGCAATGCAAGGCCTGCTAAACCCGATAAAATTAATACCGTGTTTGGAGTTAGTCTTGCTAATCAAGAGGCAGGAGTTATCAATGGAACTTACGATATTGGAGGTCATCCAGACGCCGATACTCTCACACTGCTAGCGACTTATGGGACGCCAGCAGTTGGAAAACCTACCTTTGCATCGTTTGACAGCTCTGATTTGGGGTTCTTGACCGTGAATAATGCACTACCCACTACACGATGGCCGTTTTGTAACCCGAACATGCGTCAAGCAGTGGGTTATGCGATCAACCGCACTCAAGCGATCATCGGTTCAGGTTCTTCTTTGAGTCTAATTTCACCCACAGATCAGTTTCTTGCGCCCCCAATTCCAGGTTGGAGTGCCAGTGAAGCCGCTGTGCCTGTGCATAATTACTCGGGAGATCCTGTGAAAGCCAATCAGAAGCTAGCGGCTTTTGCCTCAACCTATACGGCTTGTGGCAACCCCGGTGGATGGACTCCTGGTCAGCAAATTAATGTCACTTTTCTAATATTCCCAGGTGGTGATCCGACATTTGCCAATGTTATCAAAGCGCAATTGGCCGCTTTTAACATTAATGTCAGCGTCGTGATAGATGACGCCAACTTCGATACCTTTTTCTCTGGAAATTGGGATATTAATGCAAATGGTTGGCTGGCTGATTACTTCGATGCCTTTGACTACCTGAATAACTTTGTGGCAAGTGATGGTTCTGATACTTTTGGGACATCAATTACCAACTATGATGCCCGATTAGCGGCCGTTGAAGTGTTGCTTGATCCAGCTCGGACATCAACTTACAGCCAAATCAACTTAGACTTGATTAATGGCCCAGGTGATGCCACATGGGGTATTGGAAATCTGAATGGGAACACTATAACCGGTCCAATTATTCCTTTGTTCAATGAAAAAGACGTTACCTTTGTTTCAGCACGTATCGATCCTAATTGCCTCATCGTTAATGACATTTTGGGTGAGCTCATATTAGGTGGCGTTTGTTTCAGAAAGTAAAATGATTAAATCTAATTAACTTCCGCGGCGCCTCTGAGGCGCCGCTATTTTGTCAGCCAAGTGAAATTTCTGTCCCTGCTGTAGTAATTGAAGGTAATTTCTCTAAAGATCCAACACTATTATTACAGAAAAAAACAAATTGACTACCACAAGATGACATCGTTGGCGATCCTTGCAATGAATGCTGAGGAAAGTCAGGTTTTGGTGTACGATCATGAACAATTTCGCCGGACATTTGGATTGCTTCAGGTGCTGCATCCTTGTCAATGTCAGACAGACTTTTCACTGAAGAATATTTCTCAGATAATTTAATATCAGTCAATCTATCGCGCATATCAATTTGTGCCAACATTGCATCATAATTATTCAATCTAGCTTCGCGACGTTCACTGATCTTAGAATTCACATAATACGTAACGCATAATAATGCTGCCATACCTACGCCCGCAAATAAAAACGCTGGGCCCAGCACAAAAGCCATCGCAACACCAAGACCTACAACGATTGGAGCAGTGATACTAAATCCATACCCAACATATTTTCTGAATAATTCTTTAAACGCAGTTGGTTTTTTCTTAAAATCGCCGTGATAATTCACAGTGTCTTTTAAGCCTTTACCACTCATGTGATATCTTAATTTACCGACCAATTCTAGCGCTGAGGTTCTTTGAGCTTGAATATCACACTGAGCATTACGATCGACTAATTTACTTGCTAAAAATCCGTAGAATGCATCAGCATTTTTTGCTTCTAAAAGTTTTGCTCCGATCATTTTTTCAATCAAATGAAAGTCTTTCTTTTTACGATCGTTATCTGTATTCTTTAACAAAGAAGTAATATAGTCTTTCAATAACGCACTTTGAGACAATTCAACAATATCTCGTAACGTTTTACTCGACCGTGCCTGCATCCTTTGAACAGCCAAATTATTATTAAATTGTTGAATCTTTTCTTTTTCAAAATGATAATCATGATAGGAATTCACAATCAATTTTGATAGAGAGAATAAAGCGAACGCACCTGCAAAAACTACTGGCCAAATTATCGCTGAAAATCCAACTAAACTTGCACTACCAATTAAGCCTGTTACTACGGTAGCCCCCATAAGAACAGCCCACCATCCTGATACTGTAGCATTTGACAATGCAAATGGAATACTAAAAAATAATTTCCATGTAAAAGAACCACCCTCATTATTTGAAATAGCTTTCATGGAATCATTTACAGCGTCTTCTGAAACAGGCTGCATCGATTCCATTTTGTTTTGTGCAGAATTTTCTACAGATAAAGAAAAACTCTTAATAGCCTTATATTGTTTATATCGCACCTTTTCTTGATTCAATTTCTGTGAAATTTTTTGATGGCGTCTTTCTTTCATTTCTTGAATCAGTGTTAAACAACCATAAGCAATACCAACGCCCAACGCTGCTAGAAAAACAACCGGAAGTGTCGCGCTAAAACCTAAAGTTGCAAAAAATGGAATCGCCGCAATAAAACCGCTCATAGTGACGACAATACTTATTCCCGTGAAATTAGCCGTAACAAAATTGCCTACCGATCTCAATACTCTACCTAACCGTCGAGTGTCTTTGTCTGCAATAGGCGTAGCTTTTACTTTCGTTATTAGACCTGCTACGATTCTTTCTCTTAAAACTCTTCTATTTTCTATGCTAGGGTCTTGTATAAAATTCTTCCACGCTTGAAAATCTTTTTGAGTTGCTTTATTTCCTACAGCACTTCTGAATACAACATATAACTGCTGTAATTCAAGCTCAGAAATATTTCCGTTTGAAAGTTTCTTTACCGCATCACTCAATTGATGAACATTGAAGTCAGCCCATTTATCTTTATTAGCATTACTCTCTTGTAATTTATTCAAAGAGGATAGCATCGCGCTATGTCGTGCAATGACCTTCACGATTTTTTTCATTTCTTTTTCTATTCGATCATTTTCAGCCATTTGCTCATCTATTATACTGAATATTGCCCCCAATAATCGCCAACTTAATATCGCTACAATAATTGCAGTCTGGCCACTCAAGTAATCAGAAGTCACTGTTTCAGGACTCGTTTCACATTTGACAATAAAGCCCGCTAGAGAACTCACTAAGGTAAAATTATCGTAACCATTAATGAGCTCAAAACCGAGTGTTGAGAGAATGTCTGTGACATCGTTTTGGGAATTGACTTGATCAAGGACGTTTCCAAATTGGACTGTAGCATTATTAGCATCAACAGCATTAGATGCACCAGCCTTTTGCTGACCAACTTCTAACAATGCTATGCCTTCATCACTACGTTTCATTAAAGCACCTTTCGCTACTAATCCTTTATCCTCTATTGTTTGAGCATCCCACCCAAACGCCACACAACCCCTATAGAACTAAGAGCAATGATAACAAACCAAGCTTAAGGCCACATTAACAAAGGATAATTTGAGGCTGTAAATTAATGAATACGCATGAGAAGAATGGTGTCAGATCTAAGATCAATACTGTTACTTGTTCATTATTCCTTATCTGGAGCATCTGAATGTATTGATCTTAGATCTGACACCATTCAAGAAAACGATGGCAGGACTGTCAATATGATCTTATGTATGATTCCGGCCAAAATGGCCGTGGCTGGGATTGTAATGACCCAGGCGACTACGATTTGACGCGCCACCCCCCAACGAACAGCAGATAGACGCTGAAGGGCACCTACACCAATAATGGCGCCTGTGATGGTATGGGTCGTTGAAACGGGTATTCCAAGCCCGGTCGCCAGCATTAGAGTCATGGCACCACTCAATTCGGCTGAAGAGCCTCCAACAGGGTTAAGTTTGGTGATCTTCATACCCATGGTTTTTACTATTCTAAATCCCCCAAACAGCGTTCCCAACGCCATGGCAGAATAACAGCAGATAACCACCCACAATGGAACATGAAAACTCGGTCCGATTAAATTACCCGTGAAGAGCAGGAGTGCAATGATACCCATCGATTTTTGCGCATCATTACCACCGTGCCCGATACTCAATAAAGCCGATGTGACAAGCTGGATTCGTCTAAAAATAGTATCAACCCTTTGTGGCGATTTGTAAAAAAATAGGCGGGTCGAAATAAACATAAAGATAGTCCCTAATATTAATCCTAATATAGGGGACAAGAAAATTGAAACTACTGTCTTGATAATTCCCGACCAAACCAATTTGCTAAAACCTGCTTTTACAATCGCCGCTCCAATCATGGCACCAATCAGTGCATGAGAAGAACTCGACGGAATTCCAAAATACCAGGTTAACAAATTCCAAATAATGGCCGCAATTAAAGCAGATAAAATAAATACCGTATTAACAATCTCCACGGAAACAATTCCAGTTCCAATCGTACCTGCAACATGCAAACCAAAAATAAAAAAAGCTAAAAAATTAAACGCTGCCGACCAAATAACAGCTTGAAAAGGCCTCAGTACACGCGTAGACACAACCGTTGCAATAGCATTTGCCGCATCATGAAAACCATTCAAAAAGTCAAAAAATAACGTTATTGCAATAGTAATATAGATTAGTATAAGCATTGAATTCATTTAGCTATATTCCAAAATAATACCTTCAGCAATATAGGCAATCATTTGGTAACGATCAGTAATCGATTCCAAAAGCCCGTATACTTCTTTCAGTTTTAAAATGGTTTTAAAATCGTCTTGTTTTTCATAAAGTTCAGAAATACCTGCGATGAGCAAATGATCAGCACTCGACTCATGTTCTTTTATTTCTCGACATAAAGTCAAAATTTCAGAATGATGTTTTAAGTTCGACAACATTCTCAGCACCTGCACCACTAGCTTCGCCGCATCTCTACAAACAAGCGCTAACTCCTTCATGATGTCAGGAAAATCATGCAAATGATAATGACTACATCGCTGAACCGTTAAATTGATAGTATTCACTGCATCATAAATTTCATTATTTAGACTGTGGATATCATGTCGGTCAAACGGAGTAATAAAGGTCATGTGCGCTTGTGTAAAAAGATTTCTCGCCTCAGATTTGGCCCGTTCTTTTGACTGTGTGATAGCCATAATCGCTTGATCTTCAAATTTGTCTTCATTTACAGCTTTTAGAAAGGTTTCAGACATTTCAAGCAGTAAATCTCCTAGAGTGTTAAACCCATCAAAGAATATCTTCTGCTGTGGCAATAACTTTTTAAGCATATCAATCATTTCTCCCTGAGTATTGGCAAAGCATTAGAGTTTAACAAAATTGCTAGAGATTTCTACACAATTGTTTTCATTCATCGGGGCGGCTGATAGTTTAAGCACCCTATTGTCTCTATCCCTACCACGTTAAAAGCATTCCTGACAGCACCTGTATCATAAGCTAGATCAGACGCTGCTAGCAACGTATAACATGCGGCCTGTTGAAAATCGGTATACTCGTTCCAATAGCCATCTCGATTGCACTTTAACATCAAGTTAAACGCTTTTTTGACATCCCAACCCGGGGAAGTGGCTAAAATATAAAAGAAGTGGTTAAAAACGCCACTGCCATGATGGACGATAAACCCGTTTATATCTTCCTCATCCTCGAAATTCTTCTTCACATAGTCTACGAGCTCTATGTAATTGATTGAGCAATCTGAAACGTTTAGATAACAATCCGCGGAAGATCTATCGCGGGATGGTCTATCTAAATATCGCATCGCTACTTTAGGATCTGGATTTCTAATAATTGAACTCCCAATAGACCACACCATATCAGACCCGTGATAAATGGCATTGTAGAGTGCGGGAAATGTTTCACGTAAATAAGTAATTGAAACTACCGCTGCCATATCCGAAAATGCTTCATTCAATGCACCTGACTCTTCATAATATTGAAGATTCGAATGAGTAGAAGTAAATCCATGACTCATTTCATGCCCTACAACATCAAGAGAAACAAAGGGATAAAAACTAATCTTTCCACGACCAGCATTCGAATTGACCACATTTGATCCGTCACCAAAATTTATCGTTGCAGAAACAGGATCCCAAAAAGCATTTTCCAATGGCTGAGATTTTTGTTTAGTAACATGAACTCTTAATACAGTTTTAGGCAAATCAAGCACCTTAGTTTGATACCAATCTTGATACATCTTTTGCACAATATGTCCAAAAAAATAGGCGTCATCTGCCGGAGAATAAGCCCCGTAGAATTGCTTAGTATCCCGAGCTTCACTATTACATTTATATGAAAACGGATGCATATAATCAATATAACTTGCACTGCTCGGATTTGCTCTACTCATATCTACGACAATAAAACTGGAAGCCGGATCTTCCATAATACATTTCGAGGATCTTCCACTGACTTCTAATGCGGGTATGCCTGCAACACCATAATGATATTCTGTTGTTTTTTCATTCCCACCAGGGCCCTTATCTGAAAAATTTTTGACATCATTCCACACATTAATAATTTTATTTTGTTTATTAGGATCTAAAAATGCGTGATAAAAAATCGGCACTTCATCATCTGCCGAAGCATAAAAGCTGACCTCATATAATGGCGATAAATTCCCCTCTTGTTTTTTTATGATTAACTGAACTGATTCATGATCAATCGTCCATTGAGTTCCAGGATGTTTTTGTAAAAAATGAGCCTTTGTTTCAGATAATGCCCGATCTAAACGTTCGGCAGTTTTTAATCTTTCTAACTCAGCTGCACTAAGATTGATATCTTGAATTAATTGTCCGATCACTTTTTTTTCGGGTACTCCTCGTTGAGTAACATGACTATTTTCGTGTATTGTTATTTCACCATCAAGTACTCGTACACCTTGATAATACTGATAATAACTCGTGCTGTATTGTTGTGTATCAGTCAAATACGTTTTTTCATGCTTGATGACTAGTGCATTTTCAGGTATTTTTTGATGTGAAACTGTTCTTTGCGAGAGTGATTGAGAAGATAATATTTGAAAGCTCTGCAGTGATTGATCTGCATTATGATTTAAATAACGATGTACATTATAGGCATTTGATGCAGTCGTATAAAAACAAACTGTAATTAACAACAATAATTTTTTCATAATGCACCTATTTACAATTCAATTTCGACACCATTTTCAAATAAAAAAATTTACGTTTTTCTATAGGAGTTTGATGATTATTGGAATCATCAAATCTACTTTGAAACATGATAACAGTTTTGAGATCATAGTCTATACAGTACTGAACTCAATACCCTGAGCTAATGGCAATTCCTGCCCACCATTAATAGTGTTCGTTTGACGTCTCATATAGGCTTTCCAACTGTCGGAGCCGGCCTCACGACCACCACCGGTATCTTTTTCTCCACCAAAAGCCCCGCCGATCTCTGCACCCGACGTTCCCACGTTGATGTTCGCAATACCACAATCACTTCCAACAGCCGACATAAATTGCTCAGCGCGCATGACAGATTCTGTGAATAATGCCGAGGATAAACCGTAATTAACTTCATTATGCCATCTAATCGCGTCATTAAAATCTTGATACGTCATCAGATATAATATCGGCGCAAAAGTTTCTCGATGCACAACCGCCCAATCGTGATGTGCTTTGATGATAGTGGGTTCAACAAAAAATCCGGAGCCATCGATAACATTACCCCCGTACAAAATCTCTCCACTCAACCCCGCAACTTCTCGCAAAGTCGCTACATAACGATCACGCGCAGCGGCATCAATGACTGGCCCCAATAAAGTATTTTCTTGCAAAGGATCACCAATTTTAATTTGCGTATACGCTGACAATAATCCTTGAAGTAATTCATGATAACGACTCTGATGAACAAAAACGCGACGAGTTGTTGTGCATCGTTGACCTGCAGTACCCACTGCACCAAAAACTATAGACGGTATCGCTTTTTTCAAGTCAGCAGTCTCATCAACAATCACCGCATTATTGCCACTTAATTCCAACAGACTTTTTCCTAATCTTTCTCCAACCCAAACGCCTACTTTACGTCCCACAGCACTCGAACCGGTAAATGAAATTAACGGCAAACGTCGATCACGAACCATCTGTTCACTTAAATCTAAATTATCAGTGATGAATAAATTAAATACACCTTGAAACCCTTTTTTCTCCATCACACGATTACACAAGTGCTGAACAGCGATAGCGCACAACGGCGTTTTAGGAGAGGGTTTCCAAACAACAGTATTTCCACACACCGCTGCTAAAAATGCATTCCAAGCCCATACCGCGACGGGGAAATTAAATGCAGTGATAATGCCCACGGGACCCAAAGGATGCCATTGTTCCATCAAACGATGTTTTGGACGTTCTGAAGGTATTGTTTTTCCGTACAACATGCGTGATTGCCCCACGGCGAAATCCGCCATATCAATCATCTCTTGAACTTCACCATCACCTTCAACTTTGATTTTTCCGGTCTCAAGAGATACTAAGGTCCCTAAATAATCTTTATTTTCTCGTAATGAATCTGCTATGGCCCGTATTATTTCACCGCGCTGTGGGGCTGGAACAGTTCGCCACTGCTCAAAAGCGGCTGTTGCACTTGAGACTACATGCTCATAATCCTGAGGGCTTGTTGAATTGACCGCCGCGATTACCTCTTCGTTGGCAGGATTGATAGACTCTAGCCTAATACCCTCTTCGGTTTCAGACCACCAACGCGAACCCGTTGATGCGCCCGAATTGATGGGTTTAATACCCAATTCCTGCAAAACTGCCATATAAAACTCCTTTTTTATCCCAGCCAGTCAAATATCAAAAATATATGGCAGTTTAACACCGGCTCCTGGCTAAGGAAAATCATTCGTGAAAGGAAGATCTTCTAAATGAGGGGGATCTCTCCACTGAACGAGAACCCTTCTGCATTGCAAAACACCCCAAACATTGCTATTTTTATAACTGAGACAAACGACCGTAAGAAGTGAAAATGAGCGCATTGAAACAACTGACCAAAGTAAGCAAGCTTGGGAAAACCGAGTTGCGAGAAATCCGCAAACTTGTTGATATCTGTAAGAAAGCGGACGGTTTTGAAACAAAATTTTACTACAACATACTTAAAGATCGTCGCATACCTGAATTCGATGATTTCTTTTATTTTCTAAACGGTAATCTAGTTGGATACCTCGCCATTTTTTGTTTTAAAGAAAATGAAGCCGAAGTCAGCGCTTGTGTTCATCCCAAAAATCGCCATCAAGGAATTTTTAAACGTTTATTTGATGAAGCAATCGATGAATTAGGTCGACGTGGCATTCAAGATGCGCTGTTGTTAGTTCAACACGGATCTGAACCTGCAGAAACAATTTGTAAACACTACAATGCTACTTTTTCACATGCTGAACTTGAAATGACATCAAAACGGTTCGTAGAAATTCCTGATTTACCTCTCGTGGAACTTCGTGACGTGACTAAAGACGATGCGATGGAATTAGCACGCATCGACGCAGCCGGTTTTGACACCGACTTCAACAAAATGGTTTATCGCTTTTTAAGTGGCATGAGTGAAAAAGATCGCACGGTATGGATGGCAACTCACAACGGTGAAAATATCGGAAAAGTGCATGTTCGTTTTGATGATGATGGTAGAGGCTATATTCACGACCTCTGTGTTCCACCAGAGCATCGACGAAAAAAATATGCAACCTCCATGGTTCAAGCGTGTTTAATTAAAATGAAAAAAATGGGATTCAGAGGCATTTATCTTGATGTTGAAGCTTCCAATCCCAATGCAGTTCAACTCTACTCAAAGTGCGGCTTTGAAATTTCTGCAACTCATGATTTTTGGCGTTACACAACAGCGTCACGTCCTTAAGGTGTCAGATCTAAGATCAATACATTCACCTACTCCTCAAAGTATTGATCTTAGATCTGACACCATTCCTAAGCAAACATTCCATTTCACAATTCAAGACCCAACTCGCTTTAATATTCGAAAAAACCTCTTATTAAAGAGCTTTACAGAAGTAAAAGAAGGAGAAAATGCTGATTTTTCTGATCTAAATATCGGCGCAAATGATATCGCATTGCAGAAACTAGAATATAAAAACTTACTGGCCAATTTATTACACAACGCAAATTGTTTTTTCGCGCCACTAACCTATGCCATCAACGATAGTAATTTTGCACAAGTGCTTGCCCTGTTACAGAAAAAATATGCTAACAGCGATTACACCTGGATTTTCAAGCCCGCGACTCTCAACAACGGTCAAGGAATTAAATTATTCGCACACATAGATGATATTGTTCTACATTACCAAACACAGCAACGCTTAGGTGGCGATTTTGTCATTCAGCAATATATCGACAACCCGAATCTACTCGATGGCCACAAATACACACTTCGACTCTACGTGATCCTAACAAACTATGCAGGCTACCAACTGTATGAACACGGCTACTATAATATAGGCCGACAAAAATACCCTGGTAAAAAAAATTTCGGTGATTTAAGTGCACATCTCACCAACGAACATCTGACAGAACCACTACCCAACGTCATACAAATGCCCACCAGTATCGTCCCAGAATTTCATATTCTAATGCCACAAATTAAATCGATTGTAGAGCAAACCATGCAAGCCTTTGCCCAATCAACCCCAGAATATTTTGCTCCCACCCAACATAAAGCCTTCGACATCCTCGGCTTTGATTTCCTTCTCGACGACACCATGCAACTCTGGCTCTTAGAAATTAACCACGGTCCTTGGTTCCCAACCACAGAACCACATAATTTGCAGCAGCATTTGTTCAACGCGTTCTGGCAATATCTAGTCGATGATTTTGCAATTCCAATTGCGACGCCGAAGTACAGAAGTACAAAAATCAACGGTATACGACCATACTGACGACTTACGGCCATAAAAAGCCATACAATCCAGCATTCGTCCATTTTTTGCCCTTTTATGAGCTTTAAATATGGGATCAGAATGCCCCCCCCTTTCATCTACTACAAACTCATTCACACGATATTTGCTATAATTTAATACGGGTGGAAGGATGGTGAATTTTTATGACGCTATATATTATAACTATTGTAGCTTTTTTAGGACTTTGTCTCAGTGCTCTCGCTAACTCAGAAAATCCTGAAACCAATGATAAACAGCCATTTAATGCCCTCGAAAAAATTCAAACTAACGGAGAAAGCGTGTTTATTTTTAACCCACGCACTCTGCGCTGGTACGCTTATGACCGTGATGGCTATCTAGTAAAATCGGGTCATGGCTCTGGTGGTCGTGATTATTGCAATGATATTCAAGAACCCTGTAGAACTCCAGTAGGCACATTTTATGTTGATAACTTAGGTGATGCTGATTGTTTATCCGAAGAATTACCCAACCTAGGACGTGCACCCATGCCCTATTGCATGCATGTAACAGGCGACTTCTCTATACATGGTTTTAGCTCAGTGCCTAATTATAATGCTAGTCATGGCTGCATTCGAGTCGAGCCCTCAGAAGCGAAATGGCTAGAAGATAATGTTATAGACTACGGCACAAAAGTTATTGTTCTACCTTACTGAAAAAGTAAAGAGGGGGGTCAAGTCCTGAATAAAACTTGGCGTCGCGTCTTGAGTTGTTATAGGTTTTGCAAATTCGGTATTAAATTTATTTTATCATGCCTGTATATTAATTTAGTATTAATGTTTACAGATTTTTGCAGCTTGATCACCAAGAAAGTCACTAGATGTCATTTCTGTTTAGACATGAACGATGAATTCTCCAAGAATATTTGCATTTTTCATGTCCTTTCTACTTCGATATAATATCGAATTTCCAAAACCTATAACAACTCAAGACGCGACGCCGAAGTGATTTCTTTCTCCTTTCTCCCTCTGAATGGGAGAAAGTGTCTCCACCCCCAGTCTCACTCAAGTTTATGAGCAAAAATGCTCACGTCTGCTATCCATGAGTGGCTATGCTAGTGAAAACACTTCATGGCAATCCTTACGGATTGGCACTCTTGTGCTCAGCCCTAAATCTCCCTGCAACTCACTCTAACAAAGGAAATATATCACTGGGGGATGAGTTTTTCAAAACTGCTTTCAAAATATTCTCCTTATATTTTAGCAAGCATACTCATTATTAAGTGAGTTGCAATTTAAGTATAGCTCAATCTCTGATAATGACAAAGTGTGTTCTAATAACATAATTTCATGAAGCAGATCTAAGTCTGATGCATTCATATTGATCTCGTCATTGTCTTTCTTCGTTGCTATTACTGTTATTTTCACTATAGAAAATAACTGCAGAGTTCTTAGTTTTTTAGAAGAGAGAAGGTATCAGATCTAATATCAGTGCTTCGATATATTTAGCAGTTAGCAGATCGAGTATTGATCATAGATCTGCCCCCTTCTTATGGCATCTTTCCCTTTTTATACACTACAATGACATTGTTACTAATATGTTCTGAGTAACCGACGCCCATATTTCTGAAGTAAACAAAGGAGGTCATTTCAATGGTTACTGCACTGCAGGTTACATGTATAAAAAGAGATAAACCTAGTTTACTAGGTATCCGTAATGGACACATATCCCATGTTGGTGGTGTCTCTAATGGCCTGATATGGAGCCATACCACTCAGGAAGCAATAGATAACATTCGTCTTGGATATTACTCATATTTTGTAAAGATTAATTTTACTATTGCTCAAGTTGAAATCGCTACAAATAATGGAATTATGTACTTAAGAACTAACAAAGATGGCTTATTAACAGATAATCTGTCGTCTTTACCGGAATGCCCATAACTATGATGTTTAAAGAGGGGAGGGGGTCAAATCTTGACAAGCACCAAGATGAAAAAGATGGGGTCAGGTCTAACATTGAAACTAGCTTTACCTCGTGGACTTCCGCTGAGTGCGAGACTAATGTTTCAATGTTAGACCTGACCCCATTCTTCACATATAAAACGTTGCGTTGCTAATTCCATTTTCTCGACAGATATCAACGACTGAAACTCCGCTTTCTGCTTGTTTCAATAAGTTAAATATCTGTGATTCTGCAAACTTAGATTTTCTCATCGTAAAACTCCTCGAGCACTATTTTGCAATAAAAATTCTACTTTTAAACGGACCAATTATAATGGGGGATTACCTTGAAGTTCGCTTAAATCATATATATGTACTATACATGAAGATGTAGGAATTAATATCTGGGTTATTTTTGAGAGGCTCAAATAATGTTTAAATTTAGAATTGAAAAAAAGGAGAAGTACGATTCAGGCTATGATATGATTTTTCCTGAGAAAATTGATAAAATGATAGATGAAAAATATTCCGAATCTGCAGACTATACTCGAATATTATCTGAAATATGTAGAAAGATGGCGTTTGCAGTGGGATCTATCTATTGGTTTTTATGGAGTTATTTCCATATACATTTTTTTATTGTTATTTTCGGATTTTTTTCACTACTTCTTTTCTTTCTTTTAGATGCTGTTCAATATTATAATGGATACAAGAACTGTGAAAGACAAGCTAGGAGATTTGAAAAAAATAGAGATAGAAACCATAATACTGAGGAGGATTATGAGGATGATCTATATTTTCATGACCCCATTGATTTACCTTTTCGGCTTAAATTGGTATCTCTCTCGATTGCTTCGGTTTTATTGATAATCGGATTTTTTATAGCTGTATATCAATGTTTATGTGTTGGTATCTGTTACCCTAAATAGAGATTTTTTGAAAGATCCCAATAATCTCTTCAGCATTTCTTGAAGAATTGTGACATGTCTAACATTGAAAAATTGTCTCGCACTCTGCATTGAATAATAAGAATATGGGGTCGCGCCTTAAGTTGTGAAAGGTCACAAATTCGATATTAAATTTATGCTATCATTTCTATGTGTTCACATAATATAGGTTTGATCTGCTCCCGATTTCGTGGACACCAACCTCTAACAAGCATACATTAATTCATATTGAGCAGGCGTGTTGTAATTTATCGTAGAATGCCTACGTTGTCTATTGTAAAAAACCTCAATATATTCAAAAATAACTCTCTTTGCCTCCTCTCTCATTTTAAAGCTTTCATGGTGCGTGCACTCAACTTTCAGTGTGTGAAAAAAGCTTTCTACTACCGCATTATCCCAGCAGTTCTCTTTTCGACTCATACTGCATTCAATATCATTATCCTTCAATAATCCCTGATATTCATTCGCTGCATACTGACTTCCACGATCAGAATGTAACAATACTCCACCCGATATTTTTCGCTTAAATAACGCCATTCTTAAAGCATTCAGCGTGATATCTTCTTTCATCCTGCTATCCATCGACCACCCTATGATTTTCCTAGAAAATAAATCCATGATCACCGATAAATACAACCATCCTTCCATCGTCGGAATATACGTAATATCAGAGACCCAGCGCTGATTTGGTTTATTAGCGGTAAACTCTCGATTTAATTTATTATCACTTATGGGTTTACTATGATTTGAATCCGTCGTCATTTTAAATTTCCTTTTCGTTTTCGCTCTTATGCCATAATGCTGCATCAGCCTTAAAACTCGGTTTTTTCCGAGTGTTTTTAATTCTGCACGTAGATCATAGTATATGCGACGATAGCCATACGTCTCTCGACTTCTTTCATGACTCTCACGGATCTTTAACAATAATTGCTGATTCGATTCTTCTCGATCGCTCACAGGTCGTGATAACCACGCATAAAAGCCGCTTCGGCTTATTTCTAAAACTTGACACAGGATATTAATCGAGTGTTCTTTGCGCTTCTCTTCCACAAATTGATACTTCATTTCAATTCGTTCGCAAAGAACTTTGCGGCCTTTTTTAATATGTCGCGCTCCTCCTTCAAGCGCAATATCTCCATCTTTAATCGTCGATTCTCTTCTACAACATCTACCTGGCTTTCACCAACGGTCTCTTGGGTCTGATCGTTACGATGCTGATTAATCCATGAATAGAGAGTGACCTGGTGTATCCCTAAGTCTCTCGCTGTTTTAGCATATGGCTGCGGTGACGACAGTGCTAATTTCACTGCCTCTGCTCGAAATAGTTTGTCCGCTTTCCTTTTCATCTTGACACCTCTTTGATTCCCTTAAGTTTATCAAACTTAGTGTCCTTTGAAACGGGGTCAGATCAGTTCTAGCAGGCTTATTCATCAAGATGGATTTTTTCATTTTGTGAACGAATATGGAAATAGTTGGGGATAGATACATAACTTATAATTATTAGGAAGCTTTTTTCCTTTTTGCCAAAAACACACACACCAAGCCAATTATTCTTTCTTTATCCTTTGGGTTACTCTCGGCTATCAACAGCGTGAGGGCTGTTAACGCAGGCGGAGTGATACGAGACAGGTCCAATAGTTTAGTTTGACGCAAGAACCAGACGAATGCATAAGCACCACTGCGTTTGTTACCGTCCACATACGGATGATTCTTGATTACAAAATAGAGCAAATGCGCTGCTTTTTCTTCTATACTTGGATATAAATCCTGCCCATCAAACGACTGCATCACATTACCTACAATCGCTTCAATGCTATCTTTTTTGCGTTCATGGCCAAAGATATCAGTTGCCTCACCTTTTGCCATCAACTCTTGCTTCAGTGTCGCTAGTGCAGCACTCAACTTCTTTCCTGTTAATGCCACTTTCTTTTTAGTTGGGCCTTGCACCACTAACTCATCTTTGTCGTAAGCATCAAGTGAAAGCCAAGTATCAGAGAATAGCGTTATCAATTCGAGAACACTATCATGATCGACAGAAGCACCAGCAGGTAGCAGATTTTTGACATCCTCTACAACCTTCAGAAATTCATGGTAATTTTTATCAATGCGACTGCGATTGATGGTATATCCTTTCTGAATGTGCTCTTTGAGTATTTTCGTCGCCCATTGGCGGAAATGGGTCGCTTTTTGAGAGTTTACTCGATACCCAACACTCAAGACGGCATCTAAATTGAAGTGCTTAACCTGATACTTTTTATTATCTTTTGCAGTTGTTTCCAAAATGGAAACAACTGCATTCTCTTTCAACTCCGCGGAAGAAAAGATATTTTTTAAATGCTTGGAAATAGCTGCTTTTTGAACATCAAATAGAATCGCCATCTGGTCTTGCGTTAGCCAGATAGACTCATATTCAGTATCAGCCTTTATCTCTAATGAACCTGCTTTTGATTGATAAATTACTGTCTGATTTATTTTATACTTATTTCTAGTGACACTCTTTGTCATGATCATTTCCTTACTGAGGATTGTTGTGATGCGCCACAACAATTAATAAATTAGAAATCAGTTGATTCTCTCATAAATAGTTTGATGAAGCAATTTGCGTAGAGCAGAAAAACAAGGGCGGAACCAGGCGTCGCGTCTTGAGTTGTGAGAGGTTTTGCAAATTCCGTATTAAATTTTTTCTATCTTACCTGTGTTTTAATATAATAATAATGTTTGCAGGTTTTTGCAGCTTGCTCACCAAGAAGGTAACCAGATGTGATTTCCTTTTAGAAGTGATTGATTAATTCTCCAACAATATTTGTATTTAATATGTACTTTTTATTTTGATATAATATCGAATTTGCAAAACCTCTCACAACTCAAGACGCGACGCCGAAGTCTACAGAATCACACTTAACGGACTGCCAGGTGAAGTTGCGAAATTCTGGTCGTATTCATACTCTTCTATTTTATCTAAACAATATTGTTTCTGTTGTCCATTAGTGAAAAATAAAGATAAGGTACGATTATCTTCATCCTCTGTCACAACTTTACGAAACCGTAGCCCAAAGTTTTCTTCAGTATTCTTAGACTGATCGTCACGAATGGCACTACGATTTTGAATGGAATCATCAACAGTAAATGTTTTTTGGCTTTTTTTAATTAATCGATTGTGATTCTTCATTTCTACATACGCATCAAGATCAACCTCAACCCGACTGACTTCAGGTCTATTCCAAAAATAAATCGCCCAAATAATAATATGGCTAATAACAGGTAGTAAAATACCGATTACGGATAATGCTACGGCCCAATCAAAATATGTTTCTTGGAGTTTATATTGTTCCAAAATAAATTGCTTGGCGAATTCTTTTTGACGCTGATATTCTTCTTGAGGATTTTCCTTACCGCCCAAGCCATTCACGAGTTGTCTTTGAGATTCAACCAGCTGTAAATAATTGAGCACAGTACTAAGATCAGAATCGGAGAAGTCTTGAAAATTATAGAGAAATGAAGAGGTTTTTCCCTCTGGCGTTTTGGCTGCTTTTAATTTAGCCAGAAGAACAGCATTGTTTTTAATGCGTTTGATCTTATTAATCATAGCATCCAATTCTTCATCAGTGTATTTTTTTTTCAATTCTGCATCTGTGGTCATTAACAGCATGGTTTTGGCTAATCGATATTGATTATTGTTCATTGCTGCCATGAGTGGTGTGTCGTTATACCTATCCCGCTCATGAATTTTTGCGTTAATTGAAGGTTTTTTAAGACGCTCTATACTTGTTGTTTCATCTTCAAGGTGTTCTAAGGTCGGTGGTATATAACCAAATTCATTGCGATCTTTTCCTTTTTCTACTAAGCGAAAAATAGATTCCTCTTCGCCGCGATCGATGAGCGTGGGTCTTGTAATATCGTTGTTGACTAATTCTCGCATGTGCGTTGTTAGTACGGTTTTTGCGTGAGCAGTAGTGTTAATTGAGGTTTGAGAGTAGTCTATGGGAACTGGACCATAGAGAGATTCTTGCGTCATGATGGCCGAAGTGGTTTCCACATGCGTAGGCCCACATCCTTGGTTAGTAGGTTGAGCAATTAAAACCATAGACTCGAAATCAGAAATCGTTATGTTGCATTGACCAGCAACTGCCAATAACTCGCCAGGACAACCTCTGTCTTTTTTTGATAAACTCGATAAACAAGGCAGTGGGTCAATATGGCGCATCAAATAAGTACCAGGCCTATTCGGAACTGGGATCAGCGCTAACATAAAATAATGTCCATTACCGTCGCGAGAATAAGCTCTTACCGAAATGTAGATTTCTTTATCTGTTGCCTGATTAAGAGCAGCCGATAAAGCTTTTTTTAAAGTTACTCTAAAATTCACCCGGATAGGTTGAAGATCATCGGCAACCAGATCGCATAAATCAAAAAGCCCCAACCAGACTCTTTGGCCCACGATGATGGGCTTCTGTTGTTGGTGTGGTGGGTAAGTATTTTGAATTGGTCTTGAATCTTTCAGCCTTAATCTGATCAACTGCTGTACCATGTCAGGTGAATAGAGTGGATCTCTGTTCATTTCAAGTGTCATTGTAAGAAAATTGTTGCCTGCGGTTGCAGTATTGATAGCTTTAAGTTTATCACCACAGTCTCTTCCCATCTTGATTTCTTGTTTCCGATCATGTTGTTTTTGTGCGATTGTTGTTTTTATTTGAGCTAGTTTAGTGCTTAAAATTACGCTACATTTATCGTTAAGTTTATTATCCAATTCAGTTTTAATTGTACTACGGTGTCTTGAATCTAACTTTGATCGGTCCAATTTAGAGTCAACAGCCTTACTTACTTGCTCACTCAGTTCATCTATTTCTTTTTTTGCAGAATTATATAAGAGCCATTCAGGTGAATTCGGTGTACCCAAATCCTTCGCCATCTCTGCAATTTCGCTTTCCGGGAGAAGCCCTGTCTTGGAGTATATGATCTGCTTTATCAGCCCTATCACAGCGTCATCGATATCGTCGTCGATCGCCACAAAAGGCTCAACCTCTACGCCGTTTTGACAACAGTCTACTAGATATTGCTTATCTACTTTGAATTCATGTTTTAACACGTGATCGGCTCCAGTCCTGGGTATCAATACCAACCTGGAATTGTATCATAAAAGCCTTAAGGTTTTATTATGATATCGAATTATCAAAACCTATAACAACTCAAGACGCGACGCCGAAGTAAATCGAGCTTTAGCTCGATCATTACCCATGAGCAGCAATATTTTTTCAAGCTCAGGGCCGTGTAGATCACCGGTTAACGCAACTCGCAGCGGCTGATATAATGCTTTTCCTTTGACATCAAATTTATCTTTTAATGCCGTCGTCATAGCTGAATAATCAGTACCATGATTAATCGCTTCTTTGAAAAAATCCACTCCAGTTGCACGAATAATCTCTCGCTGTTCGTCAGTGAAATTTAATTCTTCTGCAAAAAATGCGTGAATCCACGGAGATACATCGTTTGGGAATTGAATATTAGGTTGAACTGTTAAACAAAAATCATCGCGTAATTCAGCAGGAACATCCGCTAAATTATTTTCTCCGATCCAATTACGTAATTCTGTAAGTGATAATCGTGACACCGTTTCGTGCTGCCATCGAATTAATTGTTTTTCATCGTAACGCGCGGGTGCTCGCCCTAAATTTTCAACATTAAATTGCGACGCTAATTCTGCAACGCTCATAAAACGTTCATCAGCATAATAATGTCCTAAACGCGCAAGATAATTTACAATAGCAAGCGGTAAAAATCCTGTTTCACGTAATTCACGAATACTTCGACTGCCATGTCGTTTTGATAAAGGACTTCCATCGGGTCCCACAATTAATGAAATATGTCCGTACATCGGAACGGGTAATTTCAGCGATTCTAAAATTAAGACTTGTCTCGGGGTATTAGTTAAATGATCCTCACCTCGCAATGCATGCGTCACACCCATTAATGCATCATCAATCGCATTACAAAACATAAACGGTGACGTTCCATTCGCTCGACGAATGATAAAATCCCCAATATCAATTCCATTAAAACGTTGTTTACCACGCACCAAATCTTCGAAGTGAATAAACTCAGAATCTTTGACATGAAAACGCAACGTCGGTTGTAACCCTTGCGCAATTTTTTCTTCACGCTGCTCTTGTGTCAAATGCCGACACGTACCTGAATAACGGGGTGGTTTACCAGCTGCTTGTTGAAATTTTCGATTCAACATTAATTCGCGATCACTACAAAAACAGGGATATGCACGCCCCATTTCTTCCAATTGCCTATAATATTGATCATAAATGGCTTGACGCTTCGATTGAAAATACGGACCTTCATCCCAAGGAAGCCCTAACCATTGCAAATCTTCTTCTACGGCAACCACGTATTCCTCTTTACTGCGCTCGGGATCAGTATCTTCAATGCGCAGCAAAAATTGTCCATCCGGCTTTGAATCGGCCAATAATGCATTAAATAGCGCCGTGCGCATATTTCCCAAGTGGACATAGCCTGTGGGACTCGGACAAAATCGTGATTTCATCAACATTCTCTCTTAATATGAGTTCTATTGAGTCCCCACTTCCCCAGTGGCCATAAACCCCGTAGAATAACCTTTTCACTAACTCAGTCTGTAGCGATATGAAGCCACAAACATTATTCATCTCTGACCTGCACTTACAGGAGACAGAGCCACACATTGTAACGCTGTTTGAGCAATTTCTAAAGCAGTACGCACCTGAAGCGGAAACCCTTTATATTCTGGGCGATTTGTTTGAAGTCTGGCCTGGCGACGATGAAAACACTCCGTTTGCTCAAAAGATCAAAAACCTCATTAAGACCTGCGTTTCAAATGGAACCCCCGTCAAAATTCTGCCAGGAAATCGGGATTTTCTTTTAGGACCACGTTTTGCACAAGAAACAGGTTGCACTGTTCTGAAAGATCCTACAGTCATTCAACTCTACAACGAGGCCATCTTGTTACTCCACGGTGATACTCTGTGTACACATGATCGACTTCATCAATTTTATAGACGTATTGTACAAAATCCACACTTTAATCGATTCGCAACAACCATTTTACCACTGTCTTTCAGAAAAAAACTGGGTGGACTACTTCGTAAATTCAGCAAACATCACACGAAAAAATTAAATCCGACTGCGATGGACGTTATCAAAGAAAGTGTTTCTCAAGCATTTAATAATCACAACACAACCATCATGATTCACGGTCATACACATCGTCAAAAAACGGATGTCACGAATGAAAATAATATAATATTTACGCGGTATGTTTTAAATGCCTGGCACGAAACTGGCAGCGCTTTGAGTATAGATGCTAATGGAAATAAAAATTTCCTAATAGTATCAGAATGAGATCTGCCCCCTCTCACTCCTATAGAAACAACTCGCGACTTTTAATCACTTTATTGCCCAAACGAACTTGCATGACCATTCGCATAATTTGTTTTGCTGCACGCAAAACTTCTGGACTACTGTATTCATTCTGAGCAATGCCTAATAAGTGAGCGCCACTAAAAACCGTCTGATGATTGTAATTTTGTAACTTTTCACAAAAACCAAGATCTGGATGAAAAGCATACCATTGTGTAGTCACAATAGGATTTAACGTATCGGCTGTTTGTGTCCAAGAAAAACCAAAACCCAACGCAACCAATAAATTTTTCTCAAATCGCCGCAATACGGGCTCAATTTCTTGATTTTGCTGGAGCGCCATCAAACTTACATAATAATCATCAAAAATGTCTGGATGAGCATCGTGCTGATGCAATAATCGAACAATCAATTCATTAATATACAATCCTGCGAGTAATGAATTTTTCTCGAGTAAAATAGGTGCACCACTTGGCTCCAATTGATTTAGTGAAACTAATTCGGATTTTCCAGACCAGGAAATTAAAATGGGAACAAAAGATCGTAAATGTCCTCGATAACGAGATTGTTGACTTCGCGCCCCTCGAGCAATTGCTCCTAATCGCCCAAAATCACGCGTTAATAAATCAACTAATAAACTAGTCTCTCTAAATGGACGAGCATGTAGAACAAAGGCGGGTTGAAGTAAAACGCGTTCTGTCAAAATAATTTTCCAAAAAATATTTGCTATGTCAAAGAATAATTCACACTATCCTCAATACTTAAAAAGCAGCGCTTCCTGGCACTCGAGGAAATGGGATTAAATCTCGTACATTTTTGACACCCGTGATGTATCCCAAAAAACGCTCAAATCCTAGACCAAAACCTGCATGTGGCACAGTACCATAAGCTCGCAAATCGAGATACCAACGATACGTTTCTTTATCGAGATGCATTTCTGACATTCGTTTATCTAAAATATCAAAACGCTCTTCACGCTGACTTCCCCCAATTATTTCTCCAATTCCAGGCGCTAAAACGTCCATCGCAGCCACTGTTTTTCCATCCTCATTTAACCGCATGTAAAAACCTTTAATATCTTTAGGATAATTCATCAAGATAATCGGTTTACCCACATACTCTTCTGCTAAATAACGTTCGTGTTCTGATTGAAGATCAATTCCCCAGGCTACATCATATTCGAATTTTTGATTCACTTTTTCCAAAATAGAAATTGCTTCGGTATATTCCATTTTGACAAACTCATCTTGCGCTAATTTTTCAAGACGTTGAATGCATTCTTTATCCACCCACTGTGCAAAAAATGCCATATCATCAGGTCGCTGTGATAAGACTGTTTGACAAACATGTTTTAATAACTTTTCTGCTAACAATGCAACATCCGATAACTCTGCAAAAGCTACTTCAGGTTCCACCATCCAAAATTCAGCTAAGTGACGACTCGTATTTGAATTTTCTGCACGAAATGTAGGCCCAAAGGTATACACTTTTGACATCGCTAAGGCATACGCTTCCACATTTAATTGTCCAGACACCGTTAAAAAAGATTCGCGCCCAAAAAAATCTTGTTTGAAATCAACTTTGCCTTTCTCATCACGCGGTGGATTTAAAGCATCCAGCGTACTCACGCGAAATAATTCTCCTGCACCTTCGCAATCGCTCGCCGTAATAATCGGCGTATTCACCCAATAAAATCCTTCTTGATCAAAAAACTGATGAATTGCCATTGCAACGCAATGACGAACGCGAGTTAATGCGCTAAAGGTATTAGTTCGTGGACGCAAATGCGCAACCGTTCGCAAAAATTCCATCGTGTGGCGTTTGGGTTGAATCGGATAGGTTTCAGGATCATCTACCCAACCAATCACTTGAACATCGGTTGCTTGCACTTCAAAAGCTTGCTCTTGCCCTGGAGATTTCACCAATTGGCCTTTTACAGCCAAAGCACATCCCGACGTCAACTTTAAAACATCAGAAGTATAATTTTTTAGTTCTTGGGGCACCACAATTTGGATAGGTGCAAAACAAGATCCATCATGTAGTTGGATAAACGACACTCCCGCCTTCGAATCACGCCGAGTACGCACCCATCCCTTTACAACAATCTCCGAATCGGTAGGCACTGCTCCCGATAATAATTGAGCCACTGAATTGACCATTTTCGCCAAACCTCGTTTTTGCAGTTGATATGTGAATTTAGGAATAACCTTCAGGGATGTAGCATAGGGAGTTCAACCTCCTACAGTCAAGGGGACTGATTGCAAACTACCGTAGTGCACTTTGAGAGAAACAGCCTTAAATTTACACTCAAAATATACAAATAATAGAAAAATACGATCTATATTGATAATATCTACCCATTTTCACCGACATTGCAAAAGCGATGCGAAAAAAGTGGACAGAGTGTTTTATGGCTGCTAGACTAATATTTTTAATGTTAATTTTAGGAACTTTAATCGATGAACAAAATCTATGTAGGCAATTTGCCTTTCTCCGTTGATGAACAAGAGTTACATCAAATGTTCGAACAATTTGGAGAAATTGAGTCAGCAAATCTGATTATTGATCGCGCTTCTGGCCGATCTAAAGGATTCGGATTTGTATCATTTAAAGATAAAGACGCTATGACAAAGGCTTTATCTATGAATGACACCGATATCAATGGTCGTAAGCTACGTGTAAACGAAGCTCGTGAACGTACCGAAGGCGGTGGTGGTAGTGGCGGACGCGGCGATCGTCGCGGAAGCGGAAGCCACAGCGGTCGCGGTGGTGAGAGAGAACGATACTAAGACATTGTGGGCAAACCTAAACCGTTTGCCCACTTTTCTTACTGTGGACGTTTCCTTCATGTGGTAAATAGCTACAGTTAACTTTCGTAACCCAAATCACGTAACGCCCGTTCATCATCAGCCCAGTGATCACGAACTTTAACCCACATTTTTAAATTCACTTTCGCTTCTAAATTCTTTTCAATATCCATTCGCGCTTGTTGCCCTACTTTTTTTAATAATGCGCCACCTTTTCCAATGACAATAGACTTTTGACTGTCTTTTTCAACCCAAATAATTGCATGAATATGTGTAATATTGCCTTCTTCTTTAAAGCTTTCAATTTGTACTGCAATTGCATAGGGAATTTCTTGACCTAAAATACGAAATAATTTTTCACGAATAATTTCTGCAGCAATAAACTTCATAGTGCGATCAGTGACTTGATCTTCTGCAAAAAAATGCGGGCCTTCGGGTAATAACCGATTAACTTCTTGAATCAATACATCGACTTGTACATTTTTTCTAGCAGAAATCGGGATAATAGTTTTAAACGGGTAATACCCTTGCATTTCTGATAACCTCGGTAATAATCGTTCTTTATCAGCAAGCGTATCAACTTTATTTAATACTAAAATCACAGGGCAATTAATTTTTTGTAATTTTTCTAATACCAACTCATCGTCTTCAGTCCATTTTAAACTGTCAATCACAAAAAGAATAACATCAACTTCTTGCAACACACCACTCGCTGCTTTATTGAGCTGACGATTAAGTTCTTTTTTAGCTTTAGCGTGTAACCCAGGAGTGTCGACATAAACCGCTTGAATAGGTCCTTCTGTGCGAATTCCTAATATACTATAACGCGTTGTTTGAGGCCGTCGTGAAGTGATGGAGATTTTTTGTCCCACAAGGCAATTTAAAAGAGTGGATTTTCCTACGTTGGGTCGACCTACAATCGCCACATAACCACAAAAAGTTTTTTCATTTAACATGGACATTTTTTTCAATCTCAATTAAAAAATTTTCAGCGGCTTGTTGCTCTGCAGCCCGTCGAGTGGTCGCCACACTTTTGGTATTTATATCCATACCTGGAACTTGGCATTGCACATGAAAAATTTGGGCGTGTGCCTCACCTTCCACAGACAATATAGTATATTGCGGCAACGGTAACTGATGAGACTGCAAATATTCCTGCAGACGCGTCTTAGGATCTTTTAGTTGTTTCATTGCAAGAGGATCTTTCATGCGATTATCAAACCATGCAAGCACTCTTTCACGACATGTTGTAAAATCAGAATCAAGATAAATTGCTGCAATAATAGCTTCCAAAGAATCCGCCAAAATCGAATCTCTCTGAAAACCACCGCTTTTTAACTCCCCTATACCCAAAATTAAACAATCACCCATTTTAAATTCTCTAGAAATGGCTGCCAACGTTACTCCATTCACTAAATTAGCTCGCAGTCGAGATAATTCCCCTTCTTTTAAATTAGGATACTGCTGATATAATGCTTCCGCGATAACGAAATTTAATAACGAATCGCCCAGAAACTCTAAACGCTCATTATTTTTTCCAGACACACTGCGATGGGTCAACGCGAGTTGAAGTAGTTCTTTATCTTTGAACTGATATCCCAATCGCTCTAATAAATATTGTCTGGTATTTTCCATCAATGAATCTCAGTAAACATGCGATTCCATCGAACTCTTGTTGTATTTGAATCCCAACTGAGCCAAACGGCAACAGCACGACCAATTAAATACTCCTCTGGAACTGTTCCCCAATAACGACTGTCGGCACTAAAATCTCTATTATCACCCATCATAAAATAGTGCCGAGGTGGAACTGTGACATCAAATTCTTGAAACCATCCTCGATCCTGGCTGATAAAAATATCGTGCTGAACACCCTCTAAATTTTCACGCTTACGGATTACAGGACTAGGCGTGTCAGCTGTCATGGCGGGTCCTATTACCACTTGCTTCATTTCTTTACCATTGATGGTTAACGTTTTATTTTTATAAACAATGTGATCACCGGGCAAACCAATCACTCGTTTAATAAATCGCACCGCTGTATCTTCGGGATAATAAAATAAAGCGATATCACCGCGTTTTGGCTCTCCCACTTCATAGATTTTTTTCTGCAGCACAGGAAGACGCAAACCATAAGAATATTGTTTCACAACGATAAAATCTCCGGGCATCACAGTAGGTTCCAAAGAGCCCGTGGGAACTCGATAAGGTTGAATGATGAAAGATCGAATGATCAAAACAATAAATAATGCAGGGAAAAAAGATCGAGCATAATCAAAATACCACGGCTGTTTTTTACCTGCCAATTCGCGATTCTTTTCAAAAAAGAACTTGTCGAGAAAAGTTAAAATTCCTGTACCGATTACTAATAAAACTAAGTAGAAAGGGAAATCGTAATTAATTGGCATACTCACTAGATATCTCCTGCGTTATTTCTCGACTCTTAAAATGGCTAAAAATGCTTCTTGCGGAATCTCAACTCTACCGATTTGTTTCATGCGTTTTTTACCCGCCTTTTGCTTCTCTAACAATTTTCGTTTACGTGACACGTCACCGCCATAACATTTAGCTATCACATTTTTTCGTAATGCTTTAACGGTTTGTCGTGCAATGACATGGTTACCAATAGCCGCTTGAATAGCCACGTCAAACATTTGCCTAGGAATAATTTCACGTAAACGGTCCGTTAGTTCTCGACCTCGACTCATTGTTTTATCTTTGTGCACAATCGATGCCAATGCATCAACTTTTTCACTGTTAATTAAAATATCCAACTTCGCTAAATCCGCTTCTTGGAAATGATCAAAACTATAATCTAAAGATGCATAACCCCGACTCACAGATTTTAAGCGATCAAAAAAATCAAGCACAATTTCATTCATCGGTAATTCGTACACTAATTGCACTTGATTGCCCAAATAATGTAGCTTTTTTTGAATGCCACGACGTTCAATGCATAATGTTATGACATTCCCAACATATTCTTGTGGAACCAATATCGTCGCCACTGCAATCGGCTCTCGCATTTCAGCAATATAATTCGGCTCTGGTAAACGCGATGGGTTATCTATTTTTAGAACTTCACCTTTGGTGTTTACCACTTCATAAACTACCGTCGGAGCACTGGTGATCAAATCTAAATTATATTCTCGTTCAAGTCTTTCTTGAACGATTTCCATGTGCAGCATTCCTAAAAACCCACAGCGAAATCCAAATCCTAACGCCTCAGAATTTTCAGGTTCATAAAACAACGCTGCATCATTTAATCGCAATTTACCTAATGCATCACGGAAAGATTCATAATCATCAGCATTAATAGGAAATAATCCCGCAAACACTTGAGGCTTCATTTGTTGAAAACCTGGCAAAACATTTTTTGCCGCATTGTGAGAATGCGTTAATGTATCTCCCACAGGCGCACCATAAATATCTTTAATGCCAGCGATCACGTAACCCACTTCACCCGCTGATAAAATACCCGTAGTCGTACGTTTTGGTGTAAAAACTCCGATATCATCTACGGAATACGTTTTTCCTGTGGACATGACGAGCATTTTATCGCCTTTTTTTAGCACGCCTTCCATTACTCTCACAAGAGAAACAACACCCAAATACGCATCGAACCAGGAATCGATGATTAATGCTTGAAGCGGATTTGTATCTAAACCCGTGGGTGGGGGAATGCGTTTGACGAGCGCTTCCAACAGTTCATCAATGCCAAGCCCCGTTTTTGCACTGACTAACAAAGCATCTTGTGCCTCAATTCCGATGATTTCTTCGATTTCATGCTTCACACGTTCTGGATCTGCCGAGGGCAAATCTACTTTATTGAGGACTGGCACTACATCGAGGCCCTGGTTGAGCGCGGTGTAGCAAACAGCTAACGTTTGAGCTTCCACACCTTGTGCCGCATCAACTACTAATAGAGCACCTTCACAGGCTGCCAATGAGCGTGAGACTTCATAAGAAAAATCCACGTGGCCCGGTGTATCAATAAAATTCAGCTGATAGATCTGCTGATCGGAGGCTTTATAGTGCAAAGTGACACTATGAGCTTTAATGGTGATACCCCGCTCTCGTTCCAAATCCATAGAATCGAGCACTTGCTCGCTCATTTCGCGTGAGGACAGGCCACCACACAGCTGGATAAATCGATCCGCCAGTGTAGACTTCCCATGATCAATATGGGCAATGATTGAAAAGTTTCTTATCGGTTTCATAGATCGTATGATACACAAAGGGCGCACGTCTTGCACTATTTGAGCCCAGAAGTTGCAAACATTCTACTGTTTCTGCCGTTTGACAACCTTAACCGGAGTGATATCCTTATCTTGGAATGCGCACAAAAAGGAGATTTGCAACGTGTCCACTCAAGTAAATTCAACGATTCAAGATAACCCATCTAATAAGTCACGATCTTCTGCCCAAAAAACAATAGAAGCATTACTCAACATTGCGGGTATCAAAATTAATGGCAAAAATCCTTGGGACATTCAAGTTCATAATGACGATTTTTATCAACGTGTTTTGTCTAATAACGAATTAGGCCTGGGTGAGTCTTACATGGACAAATGGTGGGACTGTGCACAGCTAGATACCCTTTTTGATAAATTAGTTAGCGCAGACGTCGAATCAAAAATGCAATTATCGATGCATTTAAAATTTAATCTACTCTTTGCCAGACTTTTCAATCAGCAAACACGAAAACTTTCTAAAAAAGTGGCACTGCAACATTACGATTTAAGCAATGAATTATACAGTAAAATGCTGGACAAACGCATGATTTACAGTTGCGCCTATTGGAAAAATGCTGAAACCTTGGACGAAGCTCAAGAAGCAAAATTGGATTTAATTTGTCAAAAATTACAACTCGAACCTGGAATGACCTTACTCGATATTGGATGTGGCTGGGGAGGTTTAGCTCGATATGCTGCTGAAAAATATGGCGTGCGTGTCACGGGAATTACACTTTCACAACAACAATGTGATTACGCAAAAGAATATTGCAAAGATTTTGATATCCAGATTCGCTTACTAGATTATCGAGATATTAAAGAGAAATACGACAGAATTGTTTCTGTCGGAATGTTTGAACACGTTGGGCATAAAAACTATCATCACTTTATGAAAATCGTCTACGACACTTTAGAAGACCACTCTTTATTTTTGTTACATACCATCGGTAACAATGAAACAATGTACGCAACTAACGAATGGGTTCAGAAATATATTTTCCCGAATAGTATGCTCCCCTCCATTGCGCAAATTGGAAATTCCTCCGAAAAATTATTCGTCATGGAAGATTGGCAAAGTTTTGGCGCCTATTATGATAAGACATTACTCAGCTGGCACCAAAACTTTAATAATCATTGGGATGAATTAAAATCTCGTTTTGACGAACGATTTTATCGAATGTGGGAATATTATTTATTATCATCAGCAGGATGCTTCCGTTGTCGTTCGATTCAATTGTGGCAAATTGTACTCTCCCGCAAAGGCATTAATGGGGTATATCTTTCGCCACGCTAAGAGGAAGAATGTCAAGGTGTCAGATCTAAGATTAATGTATTCTCTAATTCATTAGAGAATACATTAATCTTAGATCTGACACCTTGACCTCTTCCCTTCATGTTGATCAATAATTGCTTTTAATTCACGCGCTGCTTTTTGGGGACATGGTTGGTGTAAAATAGCACTAATAACACAAATGCCACTCACTCCACAGTCTAATACTTGATGAACATTATTTTTGTTAATGCCACCAATCGCCACAATCGGAACGCTAGTTTGGGAACAAAACCTTTTTGCTTTTTCTAATCCCCAAGGATTGGTGAGATCAGGTCGTGATTTTGAAGCTAAAATAGGGCTGATAGCAATATAATTCAGTGATTGATTTAAGGCATTGTAAGCTTGCTCTTCAGTTTCTACAGAAAGTCCAATGATAGCACCATCTCCAATTATTCGTCTTGCATCCGATACAGTACAATCTTTTTGTCCGAGATGAATCCAAGGAGTACCTACGGCTTTCGCAACTTCAGGATTATCATTAATGATCAGTGGAATATTGTTCTCATCGAGCACAGGTTTTATGAATGCTGCAACTTCACAATAACGAGAAAAATCAGGATCTTTTTCTCGAAGTTGCACGGCAGTAACTCCGCCTTTAACTGCCAAAGTAATGGCTTTTTTAAATTCGTCCAATGTCGAATATTTTTCTCGATCGGTCACCAAATAAAGACTTAATTTGTTGGTCTCAATTGTGCTCGTCAAATTGTAAGTATTGCGAAATAGTTTCATGATTTATTCTCGATAAGCTATCTAAAAAATGAAGTTGAAATGAACCTGTGCCTTGTGATTTTTCTGCGGAAATTTGTCCAGCAATTCCATTTATTGCCATCGCCGCAGCGGTACAAATTAATTTGTTTTCAGAAGTTGTTAAGAGTGCTCCAACAAGTGCAGAAGCTGTACATCCCATGCCTGTCACTTGAGTCATCATTTTATGCCCATTGCTGATGCTCAATGTGATATTGCCGTCTGTAATATAATCTGTTTCACCACTCATACTAATAATGATTCCATACTGTTTTGCAGCTGTTTTTGCGAGCTCCAACAGATCTCTTGGATCAGATGTATTATCAACGCCTCGGGTTTGATGACCATCAGAAAAAAGTGATCCAATTTCTGAAGCATTCGCTCGAACGACACATAGATTAAAATTATTAATTATCTTTTTAGCCGTTTCGGTGCGATAACGAGTCGCACCAGATCCTACGGGATCAAGAACAACAGGAATATTTCGAAGATTGGCTGTTCTAATTGCAGCATGCATGCTGGGAATCCAACCTGCACTCAACGTTCCAATATTGACCACAAGAGCATTTGCCAATGTCGACATCTCTTCAACTTCTTCAATCGCATGCGCCATAACTGGCGAAGCACCGATGGCCAATAAGGCATTGGCTGTTTGTTGCATCACCACGTAATTGGTAATATTGTGGATTAAGGGTGTCGTTTCCCGAACTTTGGAAAATAAAGAATAAACAGTATCATCATTAAATTTCATTACACGTCCCTCCGCAGGTGCCATCCTGATCAGGTTCAATGGGTATTTCTCAACCAGAATCCACTGGTACCCCTCGCTCGAAGCTTCTTGAAAGTCGAGCTAGTGCTTCGATGCATCCTAATAAAATATTGCGGGGCTGTCAAACCAATAAATTTCATTATTAATCTGATATACTGATAATAGAGGAGAAACTGTTATGAAAATATATCTTGTTAGGCACGGAAAATATGTGACCGATGATTCAATCACTTCTTGCCCACTCAGTGACGAAGGGCGAGCCGATATTATGCGCTTAGCCGATCATTTATCAAAAATAAATTTAAAAATCCCCCATGTTTTTCACAGCAGCAAAATGCGCGCTCTTGCAACGGCACAAATTCTTGCGAACGTAGTCAGTGAAAGTCGTTGTGAATATCTTGAAGGATTAGAACCAAACGATCCTATTTTACCGATGTTAAAAAAAATCTGGAATTTTTCTGAAGACGTGATGATTGTTGGACATCTTCCCTTTTTAAGCAAACTTACTGGCATGCTTTTAGTTCATGATGAAAATGCTAACCTCGTCGATTTTCATCCCGGAACAGCCGTTTGCTTAAATTATGACAATAATTATTGCAACATACTTTGGGTTTTGACGCCTGCGATGTATTAATGTTTTTAACTAATCGAACTTCGCAACATCCAAGCTGTTTTTTCATGCTGAGTTAATCGCTCGATTAGAGTATCACCGCTAACCTCATCACCCATTTTTTGAATCACTGGAATAGCATCGCGAATTTCACGACAGAGTAATTCGTGATCAGCTAACAATTGTTTGAGCATATCATTAGCACTGGGAACTTTAGTAGATTCTTTAATATTACCGAATGAAGTAAATTGTGCAAATGAACCCGGAGAAAAATGACCTAGCGCTCGAATGCGTTCAGCCAAAACATCCACTGCCCCTTGTAATTCTTCGTACTGTGATTCAAACATTAAATGAAGAGAAGGAAATAAAGGCGAAGTCACATTCCAGTGAAAATTCTGAGTCTTAACATACAATAAATAAGTATCAGACATTATCACAGATAAGTGCTTTACGATTTGAGAACAATTTTTGTCAGAAATACCAATTTTGACGCTCATCTTGAATCTCCTTTTAGATGTCACAAAAAATCCTGATTAGATCAACTAATATTGGTTTAGTATAGACTAAATTGGTCAAGGTGTCAGATCTAAGATTAATGTATTCTCTAATGAACTTAGAGAATACATTAATCTTAGATCTGACACCTTGACGTTACTCACATATGCTGATGATGATGGTGTGGCATCCCACCATGTTGCATAGGATCAATATAATGAACTTGACCTACCCCGCCATGTCCTCCTACTTGATGCATATGATCGAAGGGTGCCCCTCCAGGATAATAAACAGGCGGTGGAACATATACTGGCTGAGATAAATCATAGTAGTTTTGTTGGGGTTGAACATATGGATTAAAAGGCTGTACAGGAGGATACATCGGCTGTCCTGACATATTACCAGTAAAAGCTGGATTGTAGCCTAATGGTGGTTGTTGATATTGAGGCCCAGTTTGCCCTGAAGTTTTTACTTCTGCAGGCGGCGCACTCGGTGCAGGTTGTACGGGTGCATTTCCAAAGAACGTTTGTTGAGGATTTCCCGTACCGGTACCACTTCCTGGTACAGATTGTGCTTGTTGTGGTGGTTTTCCAGCTCCATACTGATCTACAGGAGCTTGGCCTTGAGGTAACACAGGTGCACTTTGTGAATGTACGTTGTCTCTGTTCGGATTATAAGGAGGAGAAGGTGGGGAAT
The DNA here is from genome assembly GCA_963725255.1 of uncultured Gammaproteobacteria bacterium. GTDB lineage: Bacteria > Pseudomonadota > Gammaproteobacteria > JAIEPX01 > JAIEPX01 > JAIEPX01. Next base: position 159,839 of record CAVRXV010000017.1, read on the forward strand.
AATAATCACTGTCATCAATGTCATCATCAACACCATGCCAACTCATTATCACTCGCTCCAATAATCCGAACGAAACGACAATCAACGCAATACCTAAAATAGGCACTAGACGTTTAAATAAGAATTCGCCAAAATTTCCAAGATCCTTACTCTCCGTTTTAACAGCTATAAAAATTCTTAGTACTTCAAAAAATAGATTGATCACATCCAAAAATAAATTCATCGCAGCTTCAACGGGTGATCTAAATGCACCAATTTTTAAAAGATAAACGTCATAAACTAAATAAAGTGAAAAAACGGCAACACCGGCTGCACCGTAAAGCAACATGCCTAGCGATGTTGGAAAAACTAATGAGATTAGGCCTAGAATAATCAGACCTGTTAACGCTGTCGATAAGAAAGAACCTAACAGCGAAATTCTGCGTAAACTAAAACTTGCTTTAAACCAAGCATAATTATGCAACATTAATGTCATGCCCACCGTCACAGCAGCCGCAGCACAAATGATAAACATGCCACTTTCTACCGTTGCTGCAATCAATGCTAATTGTGGCCCTAAAACGATTCCCAAGGTTGTTGCAAAAAATAAGAACGCATAAAATGCGCCAGAATAATTTTCAAAGGCATAATGGAGTAAAATAAACGTGAACAAAGAAATGAACATTACTGCCATCGCAGCGGGAAGTACAAGAAAAGGGATTGGCGTAATAAACGCTAAAGATGCGCCTGCTCCACAAAGAAACAGTGCATAGAAAAAGAATCGCCATGTCTGCGCGACAAATTGATTACTGCCTGGCTTGGCGATAGGTACAGAACCTTCATGAACGTCGTTCTTTCTAGCTTTTCGTCTTCTTTGAGGTACAACCTCACCTTCATCACGCCAATCATATTCATCAGCTCGTATTTGTCTAGACATAATCTACATCCTCTCTCTTTGAAATTATCCGGTTAATACTAACAAAAAATCTGGGAAAAAACAACAAAAATGCCCTTCCATGCCCTATTTTGCTGCCTTTCCGCCTTCTTCAAAGGCACCTTCAACAAAATCCGCCACTATTCAAGCTTTTTGAGAGGAGAGCACGCCCTCCTCCCAAAACATCTCCAATGCATCCGACAATGGTCTTATCTTTTATATACCTGGCGCAACGTTCCTAACCTTTATACACAATGAATATTAATGAAATCTTAACTGAACAAGTGTTAACCTTTTGTCTTTTCGCTTGACTTTTAATCTATCCTTAATATATGATTCAGCAACTCAATAAATACAGGCAAAGGTTAGGTGATGAGGCAAAAAATTATCGGTTTCTTTAAAGTTATAGCCCCCAACTCCACTCCCGTTGTTATCAAAGATATTGATCGCGAATTGATTTTCAATAAGAGAGCTCCTATAGGCACTGCATTAAAAGTAGAACTAAAAAGAATCGAAGAAGAAATAGACGAATTTGGGACCGATTTTATGCTCGAACAGCTAGAGAAAGAATCTATTGTATTAAGCGAAATAGATGAAAAAATCAGGACCATTAATCTAAAATCAGAATCTTGTTTACCCCTACTCGAACAAAACTCACAGAGTACAACCCTTAAAGAAGCAATCAAAAAATCATATGAGGAAATGCAAAGGCAAGGTCTCGATTATAAGAGCAATCAAGCATTGTACGAAACCCAAGCCACGCTCAAAAGGCGTCAAATGGTTATAAGGGATAACCCCAATCTCTTAAAACTGGACTATAATAATAGTGGAACGCATACAAATGATTAAGTTAAGCGTTAAACGTCGATTTCATCTTATTGGGAGATGTTATGAAAAGGGGTACTCGCTTATTTTCAAGTTATTCATCGCCATTTTCTCGGCCTGCGATATCGAGCATCAAGAGTAAATTGATTGAGTCCTACAGTCATTCTTCTTCCTTACGCTCATTGATGAATGATTTTTCTAGGAGTCCGTATCAAAACGCACTCGCACTCATTAACCGTGACACTCCACCACCCTATTCCGATTCAGAACTTGAGGTTCAGGAAGCTTGTAAAAATTCTTCTCGAATTGTCGTAGAAAAAAAACATATGGAAACTCTCTATCAATATTTCACTGAAGCTAGAGCCACAGATTCAATCATGGGTCGTTTTTATCGTACAATGAATTTCGAGGATTTTTTACAACGACTTTATCAACATCGTTTTTTGTCTTGTTATTTAAATGGCAGAATGATAGTACCCCGAGATAGATCTGATGTATTAGGAAAAGCACTCATTAAAGATAGTTTCCACAAATTATTTCATGGATCAAGCCCCTTCTCTCACCGTCGACAATTACTATTAGATATTGGTACCGAAGCGGATCGTGATGAAATATATAAGCAGTATTTGACACTTGAAGAATTAATACTAACACCGATGCTTTTACCCCAAACAATTTCGATTACCATTAGCACAGGATCACGTTCAATTAATTGGCCTTATGCTAAAGAAGCTGAAATATCTGCAGATCTTGTCGTACTGACAAATACCATCGCTCCAGAATTTGGAGATGGGGCAACATTGCATCCTGATTTTATTTTTTGTGTGCTTTTAGATAATCACTCACCTCAGTTTTCAACGCGCATCAAGAATCTCAAAGAAAATACTCCTCTTATAAATGCAGCAAGACAATTATATGGTGGAAAACTTGCCATTGATTTTACTGCTGATGATGCAAGAAAAAATCTCAACGATGATTTTATGCCGCTTAATGTAATGGGAGTTGATGTATGGTTATATAAACCTGCTTATCTTGCTCGAATTAAACCTCTCCTTACAACCCTATTTCTAAGTAACGACGAAGCGATGCACAGAGCTGATACAGGTTCTGTTTTTATTTTAAAAGGAATGGGATTAGGCGAATTTGGATTTTCCGAACCTGATAATCAAGAAAAATTAGAACAATTATTTGTTCAAGCAGTAACTGAAGTGTTAAATGAAAATGCAAAGAAATTTACGCATATACGAACCGTAAGTTTAACGAATCTCCCAAGCGATTGGAAAGATTGGGCAGTAAATCACTGGATGGAACCTCGAGAAGTCTCCCAATTTGATGGCGTGCGTCTGGTTAGAAGTGTGACCTGTCCCACCTCTAAGACATTACCTAATGATCATAATGAAATTGGCGGAACACATTTCTGTGGTGATTCAGGATCTTTCGTTGGGAATGAAGGGCAAATCGGATTAGGGCGAGAAAACAGCGATGACCCTGCTACCTTATACTCAATGTTAGACCCTACACAACTCGATCCTAGGCATAACCCACGGTTGCAAACGGCCGATTGTATCGTCGTTCTGGATAGCGAGACAAACACATTCACCCCCTTTACGGAGACCGATTTTGGTAAAGGCCTCGAAACCAATGCCTCAGAAAGCCCTATAACTCATCGTTTTGATTAAGCAAAGGCATCTTAGCCCCAAAGCCTCCTGTAAGCTCCAAACCCGCTCTAAGCCTCTTCAGAGCTGTCTATAAGTCCAAAATATCAAACTTATACAAATTTAATATTTTGTTAATAATTAGCGCGTATAATCCATATCACAGTGTTAATTAATCCATAGTTGAGGTAGGTATATGAGAAAAGGTATTGAAGCTGCTAGACGAGTATGTACGAGTAAAGTTAAGGCTTTCTTTGAACCTGAAAAGCTCCATAAGGCTGTTTATTCAGACCAAGCAGAGGTCATTTTCAGACGTGATGGGCGGCCAATTACTATTATTGCAGGCGATGGTGGCTACATCGGACGTGAGTTTTCAGAAGAGGTCCGAGCGCTTCGTAATTACGTTCTGAACAATCGACCACTCATTGGTTACGGTGGGTGCATTTGTCCAAATTTTGCACTTGAATGGGGCAAAAACAGAGAACCTATGGAAATGCATGTGCATATCACTGATCCTGAGAAGAATAAAGTCGTTATTGTATCAAGCGCGGCGTTAAGATATCAAATTGGTGATATATCTCGCGAAATAGGCAGCGGTGGTAAATCATTGACTGTACATGAGGTACTGGCTGAACAAGAGTTTTTGACTGCGCATGATGTTCCAATGAATCAATTTATTGTGTCTGTTGGCAAAGATCATATTGTTCAATTACAAGAAGGCCTCGTAGTACCCAATCAGTTAAAAGTAAGTGGCGTAGACAAAACTGCTCCTGAAGTAGTTTCTTTAACCGATTTTAAGAATGGGACGTCATTACTTTTTGCATGCGTACGTTCAGGCTCACTCGAAAAAGCTGAAGAAATAGCTAGAAGAATGGCTATCCAACGCGTGTTAGAAGAAGGCGATAAAAATGGCTATGAAAAGAAAACTCTACAGGAATTATCTTGCTTCTGGAAATCGGCAAATCCGACAAAAGATGCGAAAATGCCTGAAGAGAAACACTTCTCAATCAGCATGACCGAAAAAAAACAATAGATTAATACAAAGAGTGTGGTCAAAACCTGAATTCAGGATTTGACCACTTCTCCACAATCGAAATCTGGCCATCAATACTGCTAAAGCTTTTGAAGATAAGTCATAACATCATCACGATCATAAAAATCACTCTGCGGCGTTAAGCCTTCTATCAACAGTTTAATTTGATGAACCTCTGTCATATCCTGTCTTAATTGATCCTTCTTCCTTTCGTCATCGCCAGCATCGTATAATTCTTTTTTAATTTTAATTTTTTCCAAAAAAACAACTTTTCGAAAATTAAGTTCATCACTAATATACCGCGTTGGATCAGCACCTAAACTCATCACACACTCAACAATGCCGTGTTTTCTTGTTTCTATAGCACAAGCTAGGGGAAATTGACTGTATGATTCAGTATCCCGTAAATCACTGTATTTTCTATTTAATGAAACTTTAAAGCGGTTATGTAACTCTTTCACCACTTCAACCTGGCCTGTACGGATGCAAGCATTGATTGTTGCACCAATAACAGCATCATCAACAAGTGGCATTTTCTCTAAATAATAATTAATTGTATCGAGTGTCACTTCAGATGTAAAACAGTGCCAAACCAATGGTGAAACCAGTGATGTGCGAACACTCACGTTGGCACTATATTTATCGATCATTAACGTTGATAAATGATTCTTCTTTTTTCTGATCATAAGAGTTAAAGGTGTTACGTAACGATTATCTTCGATCATTGACACGGTATTTGAGTTAGCGCCTAACTCCAGAAGTTCCAAAATCATTTTGTCTGAGCTGCATACACATGCAGTTTGAAATACACTGAAAACACGAATTTTTTTATCCTGTTGAAGACTGATCCAACGCAATTCGTCCACATGACAACGTGCACTTCTCGTTAGTAAACAAATAATATCCAACAAAATGTTTTCAGCTGAATCACGCTTTTCAGATTCAGATTGACACTCAAGAAATTGAGTCATCAGTGTTCTTACAACACCTTCCGGAATTTTAGACACAATTTCTTCTAAATGTGATAGATCAATGGAAAATTGATTATTTGGCGTTATTAATCGTATGCCAACCACCAGAAATTCTCCAATCAACTCAAGACAATATAATAATTGTTGATTCTCTGAAAAGAGTTTTCGATCTAAAGGTGTTTGTGTGATAATCGCACGCAATATCAGAGAATTCTCAAATCGAAGGAACACACCATTATATTGATAGATCAGATTATCTTCGACAGTCACTGGAATTAAATCTTGGATCGCTACCCACTCTGCACTCGCTATATCATCTCGACTAAGACACGGTGGCAATTTCGCGACTTGACCTAAATCAAAATGATAGAAACCTCGCCGTACTTCAGTAGTTCCATTTCGTTCAGTGAATGCAAGTATCTCTGTAGGATTAACGCTTTTTAATGATACGTTCGTTTCTTCTTCTGTCTCACGAGCTGCAGCTTCTTGAAAAGATTCATCACTATGATCTTTGATTCCTCCAGGAAATAAATAATGCTGGTGAGGTTCTTTTAAAATATTTCCTTTTCGAACTAATAATACGTAGGTTTTATCACGAAGTTTTGCAGTGACACAGGCAATGGCAGCATGATCGTAGCGGGTTATATCTATACAAGGCGGTTCATTTTGTACTGCGCCTAATTGAACTAACTGGCCTACTACATGAGAGTGATTATTTTTTTGAGCATGATGTAATGCAGTCCATCCCTCATACTTAGACACCACTCCCGAAAATGATCTAACTTTACGATTGATATCAATGTCTGGATGTTGCAATAATACGTCGACCACCTCAGAACGACCATCAATTGAAGCTCGCATTAACAATGTCAATGACTCATATGTCACCAATGGAACATTGGGATCACATTCCCGTACAACTTCAGCAAAAGTTCTAATTGCACTAGCATCATTTGGATTACATCGAATATACGTATATAAATCATGAATAATGCTATTCGGAGAAAAAATTAGCTTATAGGTCGGGTACAATAGTCGAAAAAAATCCAGCGAATTTTGAGTTACAGAAAGCACATCGTCCATCACACTGTCATCAATTATGGGAAGAGTTCGTATTTCATAGCAATCAGGATGATGAGAACCCTCTAAGAATTGATTTAATATTCTAAGTTCTTTTTTATTCAAAACTCGACCAAGCAGAGTTTGAGATTCAAATAATCCCATAACACCCAAGTCACGTTTAAGCAATAATGGCGCATTAATATCAACCCCATTACGTAATAAAAGAGATAATATAGTGAAAAAATCTTCTAATTCTTTTTTTGTATAAATACCTTGAAATCGATTCAAAAGCACTTGCAGTACGGTATATCGATTTGAGTCTCGAACATTGACATCGACTTTTTCTAATACGGCCTGGCACCTGTTTACATCAAGATCTTTACACGCTTGATGAAGAACTCCCGCAGAAAGATAACGTTTTTCATCAGCATAATGCAATCGTATGTAAGGAGCATTGAGTGGGATTTTCTTTAAGGGAATTTTCAATTCAGGAAAATATTCTGATGGGAATAAACTATGAAAGGCAGCCGCCGTTACTTTGACATCTCTATTTTTCAATATTTTCGCTTGAAAATCTCCTCCGATAAAACGTAGGTATTCAATAAATTTAAGACCCAACACATGAAATAGAAAATCGACGTCAGGTATTGCAGCAAATATTTCGTCTTTCTCTGGACAAACCACTTCTCGAATTTCAGCACCCTCTTTTCTAATAAATAGAGTTTCTTTTATTCGTTTTTTAACGTTAATTTTTATTACTACGCGAGTATCGCCATAAGCAACGATGGATCTTGATTCATCATCGACATGCCCACTCACAAACATCCCGGTAAATGCTTGTTTATCAACGGCTGACATTTTACCAAAAAGAATTTGTACAATGTCAATTTCCTCTTCCATTGTATGAGGCAATGGATGATCGTCATCTATTCCAAACACAAAATACTGAACCTCTTGTCGTTCATTACCCACAGTTCGATTATTGATGATGACATGATTTTGCCTTCTACGATCAGCAATAGGCATCATATAGCCAATTTTTTGTAAATGACTCAAACACTGAGTTCCGTGTTTTGCTGTAAATCGTGGTACAATTTCCTGCAACCAAAATTGGAAACAAGAAGTTTCATCGGAAGACAACATTTCGTTTCCATATTGAGCTTTTTCTGTTTCAGGCAGCAATGATCGTTCACGCAATCGCTTTAATAAGGCTTGATAATTGATTTCGGATTGTTGTGGGATATTAATTCCCGTCGCGCGTTGATAGCGAAGATATTTGAACGTTCGACTAAATTGTTTCGCCGTTAAGACTGATAAAGATGCAAGCTTATCTACATTACTCTCTAATTTTTTCATCATCGCCGCCGCTGTGGTTTTACTGTTAAGTCCGCATAATATCATAATATATAATATTTTTCTATAGTGAGTGTCGATTGAAAACAGATGTCAGCCATGCATTAATATCGCATTTTGTGATCTATCCAATACTAAACTGCGACAAGCGATAACCAGTACATATGCTATAATTATTAGCGGGAGGGGAAATGTCATGAACAGCTCATATTGGATAGAAAGATGGTCAACTAAAAAACATGAACCGTCAGAATATCGCTCACCTTATATGCGTGATGAATGTCGTGTAGTGCATTCTTTTAGTTTTAGAAGATTGCAAGGCAAAACTCAGGTTCTGGGCCCCGAACAAGGTGATTTTCATCGTAATCGGCTAACTCACTCTATAGAAGTAGCATCGATTGGAAGAGGTATAGTAAAATACATTCAGACGAAGGAAATGCCCGCAGAGTGTTTATCATTACTAAATCCTAAAAAACAAGAGTCCTGTAGTTCTAATGATTATGATTACCTGATTTCGGCTATTTGTCTTCTTCATGATGTTGGGCATCCACCATTTGGTCATGCTGGAGAAGAAGCATTAAATTTTAAAATGCTCAATCATCATGGATTTGAAGCTAATGCTCAAACTTTACGTATTGTATCATTTTTAGAACCGTATACAGAACGTTTCGGATTAGATTTAACAAGAAGAGTTTTACTAGGACTAGTGAAATACCCGGTTCCTTATAGTATGGTGCGAAATAACAATTTCAATCCTGAATTAACTCTCAGAAATAGAGATATGAAAAGAAGCAGTTTTGAACCTCCAAAATGCTATTATGATGATGATAATGAGGTTATGCGATGGTTAACAAAAAAATTCACTAATAACGACAAAGAGCGTTTAATACTAACTGAACTCAAAAATGATAAAATTCAATCGATATATAAAACGTTTGATTGTTCCATTATGGACTTAGCTGATGACATTGCCTACTCTGTCCATGACCTTGAAGATGCTATTTTTCTTGAATTAATTAACCAAAAAGACTTAGAAGAAGAACTTAAGCTAGAGAATTTATCAACTGATAAAGATAATAATAAATATGATGGTAACTTGTGTGAAGACTTTACGAACAATAAAGATTTATATAAGAGAAAAGAAGCCTTTAGCCATATTATTAAAATGTTAATAGACAAAATAGAGATTAGTGAAAATAATGAGTTTGATGACCCTATTTTAAAATATAAAGCAAAATTTAGTGATGATGCTCAAAAAATTATAGAAGACATTAAGAAACTAATAAAAAACAAAACCTATGAATCACAAGAAATTCAAACTATTGTTTTTGGCGGAATGATGACCATTATGCAACTTTTTGATGTATTAGTAGCTAATCCCGAGAAATTATTACCACCAGAATATGTAAATAAAATTTCAGATTCTGAAGATAATAATTATCGTACGGTTTGTGATTATATCTCCGGCATGACTGACGACTTTGCCAGAAGGTTACATGAACGCATTTATGGCAATTCTCCAGGGTCAGTATTTGAAAAACTCTAGAACCACCCAAACTCAACTGTTCTCTTGTAAAATAACAATAATTACAACATTATAGCTTAATTTTTGTTGTCACCTATTGCATAACAGTCAATAATCTGAGGCAGTTACTAGTACTCCTCTGCCTTATCCAATACCTACTTAGATAGGTCAAACTGATTTTGATACTGTATTATCTCTTTCTTTTCAAATCACGATAAAAATTCTCATGAATACCTAAAGCTAATAACAATCTTTTGGTCTTATCATATTCATAAGCTAATAAATACTCTTGATTAACACAATTGAATTTATAAACATAAACACCAGCGAGGTCTCCTTTCTTAGGCACTCCGATCAAAGGATTATTTGTAATATCTATAACAGCCTCATTAACTGCTATCTTTTGATTATTATGCAGTTTTTTATATACCCTTTTAAATTCCGGTGTTTGAAGAATTGTGATGCTAGTCATTTTGGCCCGCTGGATTAAATGGTTCAATAAATCTTATATCACACTTCTTAGCCTGGATTATATCTCGTACAAACTCTACGGGTAAGTCAGGATTAGCTAAAGCCACTTTTCCAATAATTGCCCAATACTCAATGATTTGAGCTTTATTAGGGTCATGTTTAGATATACTTTTACCATTTTGAGAATAAAGTTTTGCGTCAATTGAAAACGTGAAACTCATATCGACACCTCTGTTACAATTGTTACATATAATTACAATTGTAACAATTCTAGTGCTATTTCACAATACGGTGTCTCATTTATTTTTCTTAAGCGTACCTTTGCTCTTTTTTATAGAAGAGCTAGTTTCAGGTATGAAGGGTTCCAGAGCATTCTTATCACGCCCCTTCGCCATTAGAATGTCTCGGACAAAATCAGTAGGCAGATCGGGATTTTCCAGCGCTGCTTTGCCTATAGTGGCCCAATACTCTATCTGCTGGGCTGTACTACGAAATTCAGCCTTTGCTACTTTAGAAGCTGCCTGATATAACTTGTCACTAACTCGTACGGCTATACTCATAAAATCCACCTTGATACATATGTTACAACTAACAACAATCGTAACATAAGTATAGCATAGACTCTAGCCTGGATATTGCATAAACAATCTGCTGAGAAACACAATAGCACTATATCTCCAAATGATTTTAGTAAATCTGCTTGGTCACATAGCGTCAACTATGCTCCCGGCACAAATTTTCTAAAATCATCTGTATATCCAGCACTCTTGCGCTTCTCAGCAGATTGTTTATGCAATATTCAGGCCAGAGATTTTATTGCTGTTGACATCAATAACTGTTCGCTCTTTAATGAGTGCATAATTTGCGTGTTTATGGAGTGAAAAGAATGTTAAGTAGTTATCCGGCTATTCAACCTTATGAACAACATATGTTGTCTGTGGCAGAGCCGCATCAATTGTACGTTGAAGTGTGCGGAAATCCTGATGGCATGCCTGTATTGTTCGTTCATGGGGGTCCGGGCGGCGGATGTTCAGAAGATCATCGTCGATTTTTTGATCCCAATAAATATCGCATTATTTTATTTGATCAACGCGGCAGCGGTCGATCAACTCCGCATGCTGATCTGACTGAAAATACGACTCAAGCATTAGTCAGTGATATGGAAATGATTAGGGATTTTTTGGGCGTGGATCAATGGGTTTTGTTTGGTGGTTCTTGGGGATCGACGTTGAGCTTAGTGTATGCCCAGACATATCCTGACCGTGTGGCTGGATTGATTTTGCGAGGCATTTTCCTTTCTAGACAGCACGACATGTATTGGTTATTCAACGGTAAAGGCGCCAATTACGTTTATCCCGATTATTGGGAAGATTTTACTTCTGCTGTGAAGCTGAATGAACACAGTAATTATATTGATGCGTATCATGCTGTATTGACGGGGGAAGATGAAGTGGCTCGGATGGCCGCAGCAAAAGCCTGGTCAGCCTGGGAAGGTCGGTGCTCATCTTTACAGCTTACTGAAGATGCCATGCAATGGACGTCTGATCCTCACACTGCCCTGAGCCTGGCTCGCATTGAATGTCATTATATGGTGAACAACTGCTTCCTCGCCCCCAATCAGATTTTGGATAATATGGACAAAATAGCGGATATCCCTGGGATTATTGTTCATGGTCGCTACGACATGGTCTGCATCTTTGAAAATGCGTGGCGCCTGCACAAAGCCTGGCCAGCATCGACATTGCAGATTATTCCTGATGCGGGGCATTCCAGCAAAGAATCCGGAATTATCGATGCTTTAGTTAGAGCGACGCAGATCATGGTTGAGCAAATTCGGTGAAAAATTATGATATTCAAGCAATTTTGCATTGACTTTACCCTGAAGCCATCATACAATCTCATGTAAATTTATCAACACCCTGGAGCCAATATGAAACTGAAAACACCGGTAATAGTAGAAGAAGTTAAAACACCTTTGTTAGAACGTATGCGCTACTTACCCCCCTTAGAATGGCTCACACGCGTATTATTAGATCCCTCAATTACCTCTTCTTATAACGAACCAGAATTTCCAGACGACGATAAAATTGCTTTAATTACTAATGCAGCACATTTATCAGTTGGTTCCAGAGATAAAGAACAGGATCATCTACTGTCAGATGCGGACGAACCAATGTTGACTGTAGAAGAGCCCAAAAGTCGACATTTTATCCCACGCATTAAAGCCTATCTTGCGTATGTGGCGAAAAAAGTGTTTGTTGAAACCTATGAGTTCGAGGGGCTCCATCTTTCTGATGCTAAGTACACCGCTGGAGACGGATTAGAAAATGACTATTTGGATGATAAATTACCGTCATCAATGATCATATGGACTCTCCTTGGATTGCCTAATCGGCCACAATGGTTAAGTTATATTTCTCTCGGATTAGAGCACAATCTGATGACAATTCTAAAAAATATGTTTGGAGGTGATATTCATCCCGATAGACGTTACTATGGCGGGAAATTAGGTGACGGATATCAAGCGCTGTATATAGTGAGCCTCGTACTCGAACTGTTAATAATTAAGCCCCTGATTTTTCTAATAAAATTTGTTGAAGTTTTCTTTAAAATACCTCTGATTGTTTTTAAATTTTTTACAGAATATGCACCTTCGTTCTTAAAAAATGTAACTGGTACTTTAATTGGGCAAACAACAAAAAATATTGCTCTTACTACAGAACTGTATAATAAGAGTGAGATATCAGGCTACAGTTTAGTCGGTGGTTATTTTGTATTCGGAATCGCTACACTGATATTAGCTCCGATTCACTATGCGACCCGATTTGCCACCATCGCCGGAGCCGCTTTCACATCGCCCCTCAAAAGTGCAAAAGCAGCATGGGCGTTGGGCTCATCATTTGTGATCCATGAAAAATTAGGTGCCTTCAATTATATTCCCGTTGTTCTGATGGGAACTATCTTCTTAGCTGCAAGCATTGCCTTGTCTTCAGCATTATGGGCAATTGCATTACCGCTCGCGTTTACTGGGCTAACCTCCGTATTCCCAGCCTTAAATGGCGTGATCAACGGTCTATTAGCTTCTCCGCTTGTTGCCAGTAGCTGGGCGACGATTAATACAGCCATTGCATCGGCGTGGTCTTATTTAGGACTAACAGCCGTATTTGCTTATGCTTCGAGTGCATTAGCTACTAGCATTTTTGGTATTCACATCGCTGCATCAACGCTCGCTGTCGGTGTTGCTGCAGGTCTTGTTGCCGCTCCAACGGCTATTTTCGCAGGGCGCTTTGCTGAAGCCTTTAGTAATGGTTGGGCTCGATTGAATAAGATGTCATTCAGATCAGCATTTTTCCCTGTGTTTTTTGCACCGGAAAAAGATAGTGCTGATTTATTGCCATCTTCTGATGCTTACCATATGGTCGGCAGTAAACAAAGTAGTGAGCAGCAAACTTATGATGCTCGAGCCCATGCCGCTAGACGTGGATCAGATTATCTAGCAGAACCTCGTAATAAAGGCTGGGCATATGACAGGACCAATAGCTGGCTTACTTTCAATGGAGAAGCTCCAACTCAAGATAATATTCATAGGCTTGTTGTGGGAAAGTTTATGCAGCTAGCCACAAGTGAAACATATCTTGTATACAGAATAAACCTTCCTCAATTTCCTGAACAATATTTTGATATTAGCTTTAATGAAGAGGGAGAATGTCTTAGTACGAAGCCTACTCCAAAGGACCAGTGGCCAAAGCAAAGTTCTGTATCTGACCAACAAGGTGAATTTAACCAACGTAGTGGTAGACGTGCTTATGGATATGCTCCTGCTGGTGACTACGAAGAGTGGTAAAATTTTCTATATCGTAAATTAACTTTTCAATGGCGCGGTGAATTTAATATCATCGCGCCATTTTTTTTGGTGGGACAAGTGAAGGGGTCAAGTCTGGACAAATAGACAAATAGTAAGATAAAGATTTGTCTATTTGTCCAGACTTGACCCCTTCACCTTCACTTCACTTGAAACCACATTGCCGCCATGCTTCGTATAATATTATCGCAGCAGCATTCGATAAATTTAAACTACGACTATTCGGCAACATGGGAATTCTCAAACAATTTTCTTTTGGTAAAGATTCCAAAATATTGTTGGGCAAACCTCTAGTTTCTGGGCCTAGCATTAAATAATCACCCGACTGAAAATGGATATCCGCGTAACTCACAGAACCTTTTGTTGTGATGGCAAATAATCTCTCAGGATTATTTTGATTGAAAAAATCACTGTAATTCTCATAGATTTTGACAGAAGCAAATTCATGATAATCCAATCCTGCACGACGTAATCGCGCATCATCTAATTCAAAACCCAAGGGTTTAATTAAATGTAATTGCGCACCAGTATTCGCGCATAATCGAATAATATTGCCAGTGTTTGGCGGAATTTCAGGTTCATACAATACAACGTGAAATTCCGCCACAATCGTTAACCAATGACATCAGGTAAATTTTTTGCTGACTTCGATTGGGAAGCAGCGTCTTTTCTCTTATCTTTTTTCTCTGACTTAATGTCTTTTTGCACAGTATTCTGAGAGGTTTTACTTTGATCATCACCTGACTCTGATGCAGGAGTCACTGAAGCAACTCTTCCATTCATTTGTGTTTTGATGTCGCTTTCCCGTTTTTGTAAGTAAGCATCTCGCACTAAAATATACGGATCAAACGCTTCATCAATCACTTTATCAGTAGGACGTAACTCAGCGCGTGCTTGTAGTTTTTCAACAAAATAAATTTTCCACGCCACATTTTCGGGTTGGATATAAGGCCAAAAAGTAAATGCGTAAACATTACAAGGCACTGCCACTAAATCTCTAAAGGTATAAATTCCAATAAAAGGCATCACAATATACGTTGATTGTTTCCATCCCCAACGAGCCATGGTGATTCCAAAATCTTGTTGATGTAAAGGAAATCCAACATTCTGAGCGACGTCTAAAAATCCAACTAGTCCAAACGTAGAATTTAAAACGAAACGCGCGCCATCTTGATAGGCGTAACGCATTTCACCTTGCAATATATCGTTGATCACACGTGAGGGTTCATAAAAGTTAGAAAACATCCTGCCAATTCCGCCTTGAACCGGAACGGGTGTTAACGTGTCATAAGCATCGGCGAGGGGACGCAAGACGACATAATCCAATGAGCGATTAAATTTAAATACCGCGCGGTTATACTTCTCATACGGATCTACCTTGTTATTAGTGGTAGCACACGCCGCTAATACCAACACTGCACTAAGCACTACGGCCCTATGGCATCGCTTAAAGATTTGCGTCACATTTTTCTTCATACCTGACTTCCTGTCGTTAAAAGCGAAACTATATCAGAGATCAATTCTTGAACATAGAGGGCGCCAGCCCCTTGTAGGAGCAAAGTTCAGGAAGGAGTTTCTTGCTTTAGCGTGAACTACTCGTGACTTTTAAAATTTTTCAGTGTATAATGACTATTTTCAGGTGATTGCTACGGGCTCAGCGCGGTTGCGGATAGGTCAAGGTAATACACTATACGGTACCTGTCCCACCCAATAACAGTGAATACAGGGCATAATCAAACTAGCAAGCGATACTGAGGACTCTATGACCACATCAACACCCATTATTTCATTCGATAAGTTAGGGCTTAACCCCAAACTCCTACCCTCTTTGGCCAATCAAGGCTATGAATTGCCCACGCATATTCAAGCTGAATGCATACCCGTTATGCTATCGGGCAGAGACTTACTCGGGCAAGCCTCAACAGGCACTGGTAAAACAGCTGCTTTTGCATTACCCATTTTGTCCAACTTAGACGAGTCACAAATACCACCCCAAGCTCTGATTTTAACTCCAACACGCGAATTAGCCCTTCAAGTTTCAGAGGCTTTTCAAACGTATGCTAAAAATGCCATTAAAGATTTTCATGTTCTGCCTATTTATGGCGGCACCGATTATCGAGGTCAATTACAAGCACTCAAACGCGGAGTTCATGTCGTCGTCGGAACACCCGGACGAATTTTAGATCATTTAAATCGAGGTACCTTAGTTTTATCACAACTCAAAACTGTTGTTCTGGATGAAGCGGACGAAATGTTAAACATGGGATTTTTAGAGGACGTCAAAACTATCCTTGCAAAAATTACAATTCCTCATCAAGTTGCTTTATTTTCAGCCACTATGCCCGCTAGTTTACGCAGTATAGTGAACGAACATTTAAAAGATCCAGCTAAAATACATGTTAAACAAAGCTCCGCTTCTAGCGTGAATATTGAGCAAGGTTATATGGTTGTTAGTCCGCAACATAAACTAGAAGCGCTCACACGCTACTTAGAAGTTGAAGATATTGAAGGTGTTTTAATTTTTACTCGTACAAAAATTGGTTCCGAAGAAGTCGCCAATAAACTCGAAGCACGTGGTTATGCTGTCTCTGCATTAAATGGTGATATGCAACAGTCTGCTCGTGAAAATGTTATCCGAAAAATTAAAAATGGTTCTTTGAATATTATTGTTGCGACAGAAGTTGCTGCACGAGGCCTCGATGTTGATCGAATTAATCATGTGATTAATTTTGATATTCCGCAAGATATTGAATCCTATACGCATCGTATCGGACGCACAGGTCGTGCTGGTAGAAAAGGAAAAGCAATGCTATTTGTCACGCCACGCGAAACACGAATGCTGCGTGCAATTGAAAATTCCAGTGCTTCACCGTTAAAAGAATTGCAACCACCCACTACAAGTCAAATTAACAAAAAAAGAGCCGATGTTCTTAGTCTTGAAATTGGGAAAATTCTGGCTAATACCTCTTTAGATTATTATCGAGAATTAGTTAAGAGATTAGCGCATGATCATGAATGTTCTGAAACTGATATTGCTGCGGCGTTTGCTTCAATGAGTGGCAAAGCGAATCCAGCTCCTGCAAAATCACAAGAAACTTTCGTTGAAAAATCTGATCAACCTAGAGATCGAAAAAATGGTCGGCCCAGTAATTTTAAACGAAGCTTTAGTGATAAACGTCCTGATAAAAAAAGACGTTTTGGTGAAGGCAATGACAGAGATGCGAATAAGAAACGTGGTAACGCAGAAAATAAAACGCGCAATGCTGAAGATAGATCACGCAGTGCAGAAAGTAGGCCACGCAGTGCTGAAAGCAGACCACGCAACGCAGAAAATAGACCACGTAATGCTGAAAGCAGACCACGCAACGCAGAAAATAGACCACGTAATGCTGAAAGTAGACCAGGTAATGCAGAAAATAGACCGCTTTTTAAAAAGAAGTTATCAACCACTCGATAATACGAAATGTTTTAACCTAGATTCTGCATTTAGAATCTAGGATTATTCTGATTTTAAGCTTCGCATTAATAAAGCTTGAACTGCTTCAGCCGCAGTAATTTGACCTTGTACAACTCTGCTGACTTGTTCAAGAATGGGCATTTCAATGCCAAGAGACTGCGCTCGTTTTGCAACGATAATGGCATTTTGTCTTCCCTCTACCACTTGTCCCACTTCTCGTTCTGCTTGATCAAGAGGATGTCCTTGTCCCAACGCAAAACCAAATCGCCAGTTGCGTGATTGACTTCCGGTACAGGTGAGTACTAGATCACCTAAACCCGCAAGCCCCATAAAGGTTTCCATTTTGCCGCCCAGTGCAATTCCTAAACGACTCATTTCTGCAAGCGCCCGCGTGATGAGTGCGCAGCGTGCATTGGCACCGTAACCTAATCCATCAGAAATTCCCGCTGCGATCGCGAGAGGATTTTTGACTGCACCACTAATTTGAACACCAATAATATCAGCGTTGATATAAGGTCTAAATGTGCGAGTGTGGAATCTTTCAACAAGGTCATTGGAAAATATTGAATTCTGACTCGCGACAGTGATAGCAGTCGGTAAATTTTGCGCAACTTCTGCCGCAAAACTTGGGCCTGCAAGAATTGCCGTAGGAATTGGCCATAAAACCAAATCTTGCACCACTTCGTGCAATAATTTTCCGGTTGAAGGATCAAGACCTTTTGTTGCCCAAGCTAATCGTGAGTTCGAATTAAGTAACGGTAGTAATTCTATGATGAGTTCGCGAAAAGCATGACTGGGCACGACGATTAAAAGATCACTGACGCCTTGCACTGCTTCTTGCAAATTAGCAGTCACTGAAAGCGTCTCAGGAAAAGGACATTGCGGCAAATAACGTGCGTTAACTCGCTGTTGTGACATTTCAGCTATTCGCTCGGGATTTCTACCCCATAATCGAATAGTCTGGCCACGTTGAGAAAGTAATATGGCTAATGCTGTCCCCCATGAGCCTGATCCTAGAACAGCCATTGGAGAAAATGTGTTTTGATCGGATACCATATTTTCGAATTTCCTATTTGAAAAATTTATCCAGAAAAGTGAGGGCGGATGCCCTCACTTTAATCTGCGAAATTCCTTTTCAAATTAATTCGTTGTGGCGCCTTCTTCACCTTGTTTCAATTGTTGCTGATATACAGCATCAAAATTGATAGGTGCCAAATACAACTGTGGAAATCCACCACGAGTTACTAAACTTGTAATCGTTTCGCGCGCATAAGGAAATAAAATGTTTGGACAGAAACTGCCTAAAAGTTGGCTGCGCTGTTCTTCATTAAAATTACCAATACTGAAAATGCCCGCTTGTTTTGTTTCTACGAGAAAAGCTGTTTTTTCTTTGATTTTCACTGTGACAGTGACACCTAAGATAACTTCGTACACATTTCCTTCAAGTACTGCGCTGGTAGTTTGCAAATCAATATTAACTTTGGGTTCCCATGGCTCACGGAAAATGTTAGGTGATTCTGGTGATTCAAAAGAAGAATCTTTAACGTAAATTCGTTGAATCGCAAATTCTGGACCATGCTCTCCGTTTTCAGCCGCTCCAACAGTTTCTGATGCATTCATAATCTTTCCTCTGTAAAAAAGTTCAATTTAACCTACTGAGAGACTTTCGTTCTCTCAACCTATTAACCTATTGGGTTGACAATATTATAGCGAAAATTGTGGCTGTTAGCGACTTCCACTCAGGAGTTTTGTTAGTTCCCCGGATTTGTCTAGCGCATAGAGATCGTCACAACCACCTATCGGTTGGTCGTTGATGAAGATTTGTGGCACAGTTCGGCGGCCACTACGCTCCATCATGATCTCTCTTTCCTTGGGATCGAGGTCGACCCTAATTTCTTGGTATTGAATTCCTTTACGGTCGAGGAGATCTTTTGCGCGGACGCAGTAAGGGCAGTTTGCAGAACTATAGACGACAACGTTTGACATGGCGGACCTCCTATTCAATAACGGTTGTAACAGGCAATCCTTCTTGTCGCCACGCTGATAGTCCACCGCCCAAATAGCACGCTGAAAGCCCTTCTTGTTGCAGTAACTTAAGCATCGGATTAATGCCATTACCATTGCCATCAATCAGTATGATGGGTCGATTTTTTGCTTTCTGAAGTTGTGCTTGTTGGTCCTTGAAGTTTTCAGGGGTAATGTTGAGGGCACTGATGATGTGTCCTTGTTGATATTCTTCTTTTTTACGAACATCAATGACTAGGGCTTTTTCGTGATTGATGAGCCGAGTCATCTCAGTACAATCGATACGTTGCGCGCCGCCTTGACGGTCTTTCAGTTCGAAAAACAGCAGCGTTCCTAGCGTAACAACAAAAGCCAACGTTAAAGGCCAGTGGGCTAATAAAAATGGCAAAAGATCTTTCAATGGTTTCTCCTTTATCTTCAATCCCTCGATCCTACCAACATCATCGAGCAGAATCAATTGAAGGTTTCGGCGTCGCCCATTAGAAGGCTCCCGTCAATAAAAAAATAATCCCTGCCCTAAAAAATCTTTATTTCAGGGTGTGTTTCAGAATGCACCATTCTCTTGCTCACCTTCGGCTATTCTTAAAACGCACCTGACATTCTCATTTGCAGTGTCATATCCTTTACTGATACGCACCAGTCACCCATCTGGATCTAGATCTTTGCATTGGCTTTTTCAGCGAATCTGCAACATCCCAGGCCTGTGGCCCCAGAAAATCGTCAGTCCCATGCCGCGTCCACGTGTAATAACACACATCTATGGCTTCCCGAAGGATCCAGACTCCTATTGGCTTACGGCATGGGCGTCTCAGTATATAACTTTTCATGAGCTCGAGGTAGATCGGTTGAGATAACCTTCAATCGCATCTTATGGTTTTTAACCAGACACCGTCCGAATTAATTACCTCAACCAAACTCTTTACATAAATAATTTATTCATCTCAAAATCCTCTCCTGATTTTAAAACATGATAACAGGCTCGCGATAATTTGTGAGCCACTGCTTTAATTGCTACTGTTGCGCCTCTTTTCGCACATTTTCTCTGATAAAACTTTTTCACTTCAGGATAATAACGTATTGCAAAATTAGCCGCTTCCACAAATGACCAACATAAATAATGATTACCATTTTTTCGATTATTTTCACTTTTCTTTTTTCCGTTGCTTTCTCGTTTGCTGCCAACACATCGACAATAGGATGCATAATTTCCTGAACTGGCAAATCGATTAATATCACCCGTCTCTAACATTATTGTGATGGCCAATTTTTTACCGATCCCAGGAACTTCCAACAATCTTTCATAGGCGTCTGTTAATTTAATCTCTTCTAACAGCACTTTTTTGATCTCAGATTCTTCTCTATTCAGCTGTTGGATTAAACGTAAATTGCTTCGTGCTGCTAAAAAATGATGCTGATTAGGTAACAGTTTTTGCAAATCATTTTCGTTCATTTTTTTAATGACCGAACTAGTGATTGTTTTAGAAGTTAGGCGTGTGATAATCGATTGCAAACATAAAATATTACGCGTTCGTTGCGATACTATTTGCAATCGTTTACGCGCAAGATCACGGATTGCTCTTTCTTCTTTCGGACAAATATATCCTGTAGGCAAAATATTTAATCGCAAAAGCTCGGCCAACCATCGAGCATCTGATTTATCATCCGTGTATTTTTTACCAGAATATTGTTGAATAGCGGTTGTATTAGCCAAATGCACTCTGAACCCCGCAGCTTGTAATCCATCCACTAACCAATACCAGTTATAGGTTGATTCAACCACAATGCCTTGCAATACCTCTTGATGCGGTAATAACGCTCGTCTAATCACCTCAATATCATTGCTGTGGCGCTTTTCGTACACAGTTGATCTTACCCCAATAAAACACACACTCAAGTTAAGCAACACAGCGCTCCTCAAACTCTATCGGAGATAGATAGTTCAAATAAGAATGCTTTCGTTGCCGATTATAAAATAGCTCAATGTATTCAAACAAAGAGCTTCTTGCCTCACTTCGCTTATGGTAATCATTATGATGAACAAGCTCAACTTTGAGACTGTGAAAAAAGCTCTCCACCACAGCATTATCATAACATTCACCTTTGCGACTCATACTGCATACCATACCATAGGATCTCAATAACGCTTGATAATTTTTTGCATAATACTCCTTCCCTCTATCCGAATGGATTAACATCCCTTGAGCTATTTGTCTTTGACAAACTGCGTTCCTCAAAGCTTGTTGAGCTAATTTGCTTTCTAAACGCTCACCCATTGACCACCCGACAACTTTTCGTGAAAATAAATCTAAAACCACAGCCAAAAACAACCAACCCTCTCGAGTAGGTATGTAGGTGACATCACAGGCCCAGACTTGATTCATCATACCAGGTGAAAATTCACGATCTAATAGGTTTTTTGCTGGATTTAAGCTCTTCCTTGAATCTGTTGTGATCCTAAATTTCTTGATCGTTTTAGGGACAATTTTTGCAATGTGCATCAATCGTGCCACTCGATTCAAACTGCATTTATATCCCAGCTCTAACAATGTTTTATGAATTCTTGGAGCACCATATACCTGCCTATTCTGATTAAAAATTTGGTGTATTCTCTCAATGAGTTGCTGATTTTCTTTTGTCCTGGCTGAGTTCGGACAAGTCAACCAATTATAAAATCCTCGACGTGATACCATCATCACTTTGCAAAGCAAAGTGATGGGATAAATCTCTCGATTGGTTTTAATAAATGTGTACTTCACTCGGCATTCTCTGTGAAGTACACTGCTGCCTTTTTTAGGATTTCGTTCTCCAGCTCAAGTTGCCTTATTTTAGCTTTTAAAGCTTTTGTTTCATCGATTGGTTTGTGATGTTGCCCCTTGCCAGGAAAGGCCTTCTTACCATTAGCTTGAATTTCTTTTTGCCATTTATACAATTGATTACGCTTTACCCCTAGCTCACGCGCTAACTGAGCAGCGTTTGTATCCTTTTGCTCTAATAATCGAACAGCCTCTCGTTTAAACTCAGGACTTAAGGTTGGGTTCTTCATAGCTAAACTCCTATAATGGAGCACCATAGTGCCCCCGTTTAAGAGTGTGTGTCAATTTGGGGGAGGTTCAAGTTGACCCCTTTTCATCTATCATTGTGACTACACTATTATTTGAGTGTAAGTCGATTCCAGAATATAATTTCATAGAAGGCTCCTTGTTAATTACGGGTTAAAAGCTGAGTTTATCTAAATAAGCTCAGTTTTGGGGAGCCTTCTTATGATTATCGCGTCTTGAGTTGTGAGAGGTTTCGTCTTTTTGACAAAATTAGTTTGTACAAAAACCATGATTTTCATATTATCAAAGTAAATCCAAGTTTTTTTAACAGTCAAAAATTTGTTGCCTGTAATTTTTATCATTTAACTACTTAACTGCAAATATTATTGTTTAATTTTTAGATCGATTTCCCAAAACCTCTCACAACTCAAGACGCGACGCCTTTTTTATGGCATATTATGACTAGATCTAATTTTTATAACGTTGGTTTTTCTGAGAGGGACATATGAAACTATCACGTGAAGCGAAGCTTGTTTCTGGGGTAATTTTGCTCGTCGTTCCCACCATCATGTATGGTGGAATTACGCTGCTTGGTATGTTAACGAAAGATACCGCTGGCTTGGATCCCGGGGTTGCTTTGAATGAGACACAAATAGCCTTGTTTCGCGCGGGACATGCTCATGCTGGTGTATGGGTGATCCTGTCTTTGGTATTGCAAGTCCTGATCGATTCCGCGAAGTTGTCGAAAAGTATGATGTGGTTTGCGCGTTTAAGCGCGCCTGTCGCTGCCATCACTGTCTCGGCCGGTTTTTTCGGTCTCGCCTTTTTTCCTGAATTTCGTTGGCTGCTGTACTTCGGTGGTTTGAGCTTGGCTATTGCCCTGCTACTCACTGCTGTCGGATTATTGAGAAATCTAAGTACGCCAGAAAAAGAACTACGACAATAATAATGCCCTGAGACATCGAGACTTGAGCAAATTGTAAAGTGTGCGCTAAGATTATGTATTAGTCTAAAGAACCAGGAGGTCATTTGCGAATTCTTCATACTATGTTGCGTGTAGGGAACTTGGAGCGCTCGTTGGCGTTTTATCAAGATGTGCTGGGTATGCGTGAACTAAGCCGAAAGGATTATCCTGAAGGTCGGTTCACGTTAGCGTTTGTGGGCTATCAATCTGAATCAGAAAGTGCAGTACTGGAGCTGACTCACAACTGGGATAGTGACCACTATGATCTGGGCAACGCTTTTGGTCATATTGCCATAGAGGTGGACAATGCCTATGAAGCCTGTGAACAGATAAAACAAAAGGGTGGCAAGGTAGTGCGAGAAGCCGGACCTATGAAACATGGCAACACGGTGATTGCTTTCGTAGAAGATCCTGATGGCTACAAAATTGAGCTTATCCAAAAAGGCTAAGGCGTCGTCAGGCTAAGGCGTCGCGTCTTGAGTTGTGATAGGTTTTGACTTTTCGATGAAATTAGTTTGTACAAAAACTATGATTTTCATATTATCAAAATAAATCAAAGTTTTTTATTAGTCAAAAATTTGTTGCCTTTAATTTTTAACATTTAACTATTTAACTGCAAATATTATTGTTTCATTTTTAGATCGATTTTTCAAAACATCTTTCTTTATTTTCTATAAACAGATAAGGCCTCATGATGTTCCACCACTTGTTTCGGTAGGTCGAGAACTCGTTGAAGGAAGGTTTCTAGGCCCGTGTTAGGTTGGCGACTAAGCTGCTCCGCTAGCTGTGATTTTAAATGCTCTTCCCAGTCTGGAGTATTATCAGGATGAATTTCGCCGAAATTTTCGGGATGCTTTGTGAGAATGGCAATTACATTTTGTTTCAATTTTTCTTGCCAACCTGCTGGATTCCGAAGTTCAAATTTTCCGAAAGTTTCTACACTCATTTGACGCTTTTCTCCGATTTGCTCACATGTTTCAAAATCATATTTTTTATTGAGATACTGCAATGCGGGTGTAAGTTCTTTTAGGCCTTTGGATATGAGTTGATTAGCGATAGATAATCCGTTCCATGAATTTGCAAAATAAACAAAACCTGTTTGCGATTCGATATTGATCGCGACAAACGCTTTGCTATCTCCGTTATCTCCCCAGTGAAATGCAATAATGCCTTCTTCCGTTTTGAGTAATCCCCAACCAAGTCCCCATGCTAATTGTTCTAAATCCGCCGGAGATACGCCTTTTTCAATTGCCCAACGGTCTGTGCTGAGTGTCTTTTCTTTGGAAAATTTAAAAGCGGATTGCAATAATTCATCGCGTGATTGCACCCAAGCCAGAACAAAGCGCGCATAATCCTCCGCCGTGGTATAAAGACCTGAGGCACCCGTTGCAGGTGTCGCAGGCGCAACAGGTAATGACTTTTTCATATCAGCGTTATGATGCACAGCGACGGGTTGATCTGTTGGGCGAGTCAAGTACGATTGACGCATAGGCACTTGATCGAAAATAAATTCTTGTGTCAGTTCTGCGTATGTTTTTCCCGTGCGCTTCTCGATAATTTTTTGCAATAAAAAATAAGCATAACCTGAATAGCCAAATTTTTCCCCAGGTTTCGCATAAAATTTTACATCAGCCGCATCTCCAGCATTTGGCAATCCCGAATAATGTGTCAATATTATTCGAGCAGTAAGTTGTTCACGTTCATTATACTGATGCAGCGTATGATATTCGGGAATATCTTGTATATCTTGCATTTTTCCAAACGGCTGATCCAAATCAATTACGCCTTCCTGAACTAATTTCAACACTAACATGGCAAACAGGGGTTTAGTTAAAGATGCAGCTTCAAACACGGTTTTTTCCGTGACAGGGGTGTTCAAACTCTGATCTGCAACACCCAAAGCAATAGCCTCCTGTGGCTTGCCATTGATCATCTGGCAAAAAGAAATACCCGGAAATTTTCCCGCTGCCAGTAATGATGTAATTTCTGCTTTTGACCAACTCATATTTCACCTTTATGTTGTAGTAATGTGCTCATGTCGACATTATAGCATTTACGTGTTGAGGCGTCGCGTCTTGAGTTGTGAGAGGTTTCGTCTTTTTGGCAAAATTAGCTCATACAAAAACCGAGATTTTCATATCATAAAAATAAATCCTAGATTTTTTAAGAGTCAAAATTTTGATGCCTGTGATTTTTACAACTTACGTATTTAACATTAAACGTTATTATTTATTTTTTAGATCGATTTACCAAAACCTTTCACAACTCAAAACGCGACTCCATTTTCTTTCCAAGACGCGACGCCATTTCATTCGGACGTTTGCTGCTGGGGCAAGCTCCTTGAAAATATGAATCACAGCCTTTATTTGTTTTGAGCTTCACAAAAACCCAGGAATAAATTGTCCGCACCTTACCGCTAACAGTTCGTTCCTCGCTCTTAGCTAAACTTCCCGCGATACAAACAGTTTTTTCACCTTTCATTAGCCTCAGCCAGGTATTAAATCTTGCTTGATATCCACTAGTGGGCCACATCCTACGCATAAAATACTCGTGAGTAATATCAGATTGATTAGAAGCCGTAATTTCTAGAGTCGCATAATTTTCATCTCCACCGATATCCGTTGATGTATAACCAAAGTCACGAAGGTCAATTGTTATATTTTCACGGGGAAAACAGTGCCAGTAAATTGAAGAAAGGGGCTGTTTAGGCGAAAAAGGTGGCGGTGGATATACCCCATCCCGGGAACTATCTAAGTCAATTTCTTTTAGTACACCATGATCATTTGACAAAACAGAATTAGGATATTTGTTTCTGATAGTAGCATTCGACGCCAATACTGTGTATGAAAAAAATATTAGTATAAAAAAAATACCCGTTCTTATTATATTCACTTTTATTACTCTAAAAATTGGTTATAGTAGAAATGAAATATTTCCATTTCTTTTGGGACAGTTCCTTTACTATCAATAATCCTCTTTAATAGGCCCTTATACTCGGCCACAGCATCATCCCAAGATGCTGGGTGATGCAATCTTGCTGCCGCCGCTTTCTTCTTTAGAAATAACCATCGAACACCGGCGCAAATATTAGCTGATGGGTCCAATGCCTCTTCATGAGTGAGATCTATGAAATAGTTTCCCATTTCTCCTTTATGATCGCTAATAATTTTCAAGGTACTATCTGTAAGTTGCATCAATCCACGGGCATAACCTAACCTTGAGGTTTTTCCCGGATTACTTTGCGGTGTAATCTGTTCATACTTGAATCCTGACTCGCTTGCTATGAGTGCTTTTACTAAGTTAGGATCAAGTGATTTCTCATTAGAAAAAATCTCATTCCAATATTGAGTCCACCCACGTATTTGTTGATCAAATTCATCTGCCTTGGGAAACTTCAAAACTCCCATCTTAGGAGAGCCTATAAGATGCGAAAAATATGTTTTGTCAATAACTTGAATTTCATCATAAGACAACATATCTTTACGAGACGGATTCTCAGCACAATGTTCATGCCTAGTGACTAATTGCCCATTCGGATGTTCCTGACTAGGTGGAATGTGGAGAACATGAGTTCGCACAAAATGTTTTCCAATCGGACAGATCCGCCATGAGTGTACTTTATCGTTTGTAGCAACAGTGGATGACTCTAGCTCTTCCATTACTTCTGAATCAGAATGATGAGTGCTCATAAAATATTCCTCTGAGTAGATAAGCATAAGAATTCAAATCAAACGACAATCATGCTGCACTATCAGTTATAGGTTAGGGTCAACATTATAGGTGAAATAATAAAATAAAAAAACAAGTTTTACCAGGCACGAATTGACTCATTTAAAATATAGTTTAACAGCCGGTTCGGCTGTATCATTAAGGTGTCACCCATTCGGTTGAAGCGCCTAGAGTTGTAAGAGGTTTTGTCTTATTGATGAAATTAGTTTGCACAAAAATCATGACCTACATATCATCAAAATAAATCCTAGCTTTTTTAATACTCAAAAATTTGATTCATGTGATTTTTGCCATTTAATTATTTAACTGAAAACATTATTGTATAAATTTTAGATCGATTTACCAAAACCTCTCACAACTCAAGACGCGACACCTTTCTCTTCAATTTATTAGACCAAATAGTCGATGATGCACAGCTTTTCGGTTGCGGGATTGTATTTTCGCAACTGGCTGAAGAGAGTTTTGTAACAGCAAAACTTTCAACAGTGAAGGTGCCTGTTACTGTTATTGTCGGTGATAATGATCAGTATTTTATCGCAACTGTTCCGAACCAATCCGCCGCAGAAACACAAAGACTTTTGTTCACGGGTAGTAATGATACAACAGCCTACACTGTTCCAAATGCAGGACATATTACTTCTGCTGCGTTAAAACCAAGCAGAGAACTATTTATAAATAATCTTGAGGGATGGTTGACTAAACATGGGTTTTAACGAGTACGGCGTCGCGTCTTGAGTTGTGAGAAATTTCGTTTATATGTTGGAACAAGTGTTCTTACTTAGGGTCTTATGCTCCATACTTCCTTTGCTTGGGCCCATGCTTCCTCTTGAGCATTTATCAGACGTAATATAATTTCATCCAACTGAATAGCCGTTCTTTTAATCGAGAGATTTTCTCCTTTAATAGCCAATCCAAACGCATCTTCTACACCCGGGATTAAATAACGGTGTAAATTAATTCCTAGCATTTCAAGATGACGTTGATAATCACGAAATATATCATTGTTATCTTGACCGATTAATTCAAGCATTCTACTTTGAAGTTGTGTGAACAATTTTGAAGAATAAAACCTTGCATTTTTCTGACCTTTATCTTGCTGCATAATAATCCACTCTATCTAAATTGAAAAAATTCAGAATATCGATGGACAGAACTAAAGTCAAATCATTAATCTATTCTTAGACGAGAGACATGGAGTTTTAGGTTAGTTTAAGAGTCTCAGGTGTTTCACAATAAAATTCTAAATGCCCCTCACCCCCCACGAATACGATAGAGAGGTTTCACTATTTCAAATTGTCCCTCTTTAAAAGTCAAACATCCCATTTTCAAGTTTTTCTCAAAGAGTTCAAATGCTTTCTGATATAATTGATGAATTAATCCAGCTGCCATATGAATCATTAAAACTTCGCAATCTTGCATAGACTTATAGGTATCTAGTAATTGATTTTTTTCAGCAGTGCTCATTGCATGATTCTTTCTTAGAATATTTGCAATTCGCTCTTTTGCAATTTTTTTTTCTGCAGTGGCACTAGCCTCAGCGTCCCGACGAATTTGGGGATGAAGGCAGGGATCGGCTCGCATATTTGAATAGAGCTCGTACTCAACCCCATTATCATCACAATAGTCACATATTGCTCTTACTACCCAAGGTGTTAAATATTCCGGAATTACATAGGATATATTTGTCGTAGAATGACCAACATTAAAAGAATTATTGAGAGCACTTAATCCTTCTTCGGTCATAGCAGGAATTGATTTTATTATCATGTCCATATTCGAAATAGTCTGGTTCGATTGCTCATGATCTTCTTTTGTAGGGGACTTTATAAGCGAATCTGGAATATTGAAACAAGCAAAATCACGCGATCTTCTGGATATAAACATCCAGTTCTGTTTCTGACGTTGTTGATATACTTCTGTTATTTTTGTCGGATCGACTTTTTGTATATCAGGGATCAATAATATCCAACCTTCATTTGTTCTACCATAGCATCCACCGAAAGGTTGTAAACATTCGACGATATTTTGTGCATTTACTTCGACTGAAATAATAGAATCGGAATCTTCTGTATCAAATCGTAATAATCTTAAAGCAATTTGTGTACCTGCCTTGGTGGTATAAACTACCCAAACATGACCTGTGAGAACGAGTAATTCTTCTGTAACTTTTTTAACTGTATCATCCAAAACTGTTACTTTTTCAGTGTACTGATATTTTGGGAGCCCAATCTTATCATTTGGTATCAATAAAGGGTGTATTAACCTTAGCCATTGATCTTGAAATTTGACTGCATTACGTCGTTGATCCGGTGTACTTTTAAACATAAGCTTCTCTACTCTAGATTTGTACCACCTTTATACTATATTTCTCGCAAAATATCTAGATCCAGGGGGGCAGGTCCTGCCCCCCTGTTGTTTACAACCTAATCAGGACATCCCAGATTACATAACTTTTGAGTCGGGTTAAAGCGTCGCGTCTTGAGTTGTGATAGGTTTCGTCTTTTTGATGTGAACATTTCGTACAAAGACCTTGATTATCATATTAACAAATCAAATCTCAGCTTTTAGAGCCTCATCTATGCTAGGTTGTTTAAATCTAGATTGACTTTTAGACAACAATGGGCTAAATTAAGACTAAATTCAGTCCATAGGAGATATTAGTGAAACTGAGCCAACGTGTTAAACCAATCAGTTATTTGAAAGCTAATGCTGCAGCGATAATTCATGATTTCGAAAAAGGTGTTCAACACACTTTAGTTATTACTCAAAATGGCGAAGCCAAAGCGGTATTAATGGATATTAAAACCTTTGATGAACACCAAGAAACCATCTCGATGTTAAAACTTTTAGCCCAAAGTAATCACAGTGTACAACAAGGTAGAGTTAAGCTTGCATCAAAGGCCTTTGAAGATATCAAAAAGAAAATCAAATCAACTCGGTGATTGCACATGGCACTAAAAAAACATCGAGTTTATCTAGCTGAAGAAGCAGAGAATGACCTCTATGAATTATATTTATATATTGCCTCACATGATTCCGAACAGGCTGCGATGAATGTATTTAATAAAATATCCGAGCAAACGCTGAAATTAGAGACCATGCCTGAAAGAGGAAATTTCCTAAAAGAACTTACGCAGATAGGCGTATATGACTTTCGTGAGTTGAACCTTAAACCTTACCGAATTATTTACCAATTTATTAATGATGTTGTGTATGTACACGCTATTTTGGATGGCCGCAGAGATCTTGAAGAACATCTTTTGCAACGCATGTCCAGAAAAGTCAGCTATCAAGAAGAGGGTGATGAAGTTCTAGTCTAAGAAGGTAGTAATCTTAGACTTGACCCTATCCTTTCCACTTTCAGTGTGGCTAATGTAATTTTATTGCTAATGCACTAAACTTACCAGTAAGATTATATGGAGATCTATTATGCCTGTATCAATGTCAGATATTTCTACAACTAAAATGAGCTCTAAAGGTCAAGTGGTGATCCCCGAAGAAATTCGTGAATACATGCACTTGGAATCTGGTGTTAAGTTCATTGTTATGGCAACTAATGATTCGATTATCTTTAAGAGAATCACGCCTATTTCGCCAAATGAGGTAACAGCTTTACTGAAAGCATCTCGTGCTATGGCTAAGAAATATAAATTTAATAAAAAAGATGTAGTCGAAAGCGTATCTGGCGTAAGAAAATCTAAAAAAAAGAAAACCAAATAAGAATAATTTCTTTCGTACTAATTCATCGTTATACTTATTTACAAAACACCAACTTGTTTTGCGAATGCAAAATGAAAAAAAGTGGAAGAAGCAATTCTTATACTCACTCCAATATTCCGCAGAATTTTTTTACTTCTTTAGCAGCGGTATCATGTAAAAAATTTATTAGACTGACTCATCTTTACAAGTGGCAATTAAATTAATTGTCCTATGCCGCTTAGGCGAAGAATCCGACTTTCTTGGAGGAAAATAAAGCGCAGCGAGGGGGACCCGAGTGAGCCATTTCCGGAAAGACAGTCGGATTGTAACGCCGACTTTGGATACCACCCTAACTTGTCTATATATAGATATTTACCTCTATATAGACTATAATACCCTTAAGTGAGATCAACATCTTTTCGGAGATTATTATGCAGCTAACGTCAAAGCCAATGAAGCCAGTTTCCGATGCTGTGGCATGGAAATCATTGCAATCCTTAGTGCAACGCTTTCAATTAAGTGAAGCCGAAGCTACTGCGCTAATGGGAGAAATGCCTCGATCAACATATCAAAAAGGCGTGCATCAACATATTGGTAAGCTCAACAGAGATCAAAAAGAACGCATTTCTTATCTTTTAGGTATCTACAAAAGTTTGCGTATTTTATTTACTGACAGCGCTCAGGCATTAACGTGGATAGATAGAAAGAATGATTTAACACCCTTTAATGGAATTACACCAAAACGATTTATGCTAGAAGGTAGTCTTGTTAGATTGGCAGAGGTCCGACGATTTCTCGATTTTTGGAGAGGTTATTAATTGAAGGTGCATCAATACACAAAAGTCAGATCAAAATTTCATCGATTAATTCCGTCACGCTTTCCAACGATTAATTTATTCGATTGGGCGGAGTCACACGAGGAATTGGAAGAAATAGCAGCATTAGAAGGATTAACCAATGATCGCTTATCCACGGAATATGGTGAACTATATCGCGTTGCAAAAGAAGACTGGGTTAGTGGCCCAGGAGCCACTATACTCATGGCACCATTTACCCATCCTGGAGAATCTCGATTTTCTGATGGCACCTATGGAGTCTACTACGCAGGTGATTCACTGCAGACAGCGATAGCAGAAACGAAATTTCATCGTGAACGTTTTTTAGATGCTTCAAAAGAAGCTCCGTGTTTGCTGCAAATGCGTGAATACACAACAAAAGTTCAGCAACTACTCGTTGACATCACACAGGGTGGATTTAAAAAATATTTAAATCCTGATCCAAGTCAGTATTCAGTCAGCCAAGCTTTTGGTCGTGAACTAAAGAATGCTCGTGAGTGGGGGTTGCTGTACCCTAGCGTTCGTATGAAGGGTAATAAATGCGTAGCCATTTTTCGTCCCCCTGCTTTAACCATCCCTGTTCAAGGATGTCATTTAGATTATATTTGGGATGGAAAATCGATATCAGTAGTTAGACAATCTGAAAGCATCTTGTCTTAAGTTGTGAAGTGATCTCAGAATTGTTCACTATAGTGTTCGTAATAGCGTCTACAGTTCATTATGGTGAACATTTTTCTCCTCAACCTCGAATTGACTTTTAAGAGCCCAGCACATAACCTCTGCAGCAACTTCAACACAATCTGTGAACTATGAATCATCGACCGCTAGTACTTATTATTCTCGACGGCTGGGGATACCGCGAAAACCCAGCCTACAATGCTATAGAACAAGCTAAAACACCCACTTGGCACAAACTCTGGGCTGAATATCCTCATACCCTCATCAACGCATCAGGTTATTCCGTCGGGCTACCCCAGGGACAAATGGGAAACTCCGAAGTCGGTCACCTACACATGGGCGCAGGAAGATCTGTTCCACAAGATCTCGTTCGAATTGACCAAGCCATTCAGGATGGTTCTTTTGATGACAACCCGGTTTTTAATCAAGCTTTCGAAAAAGCAAAATCCACGAACAATACGGTACATATTCTCGGATTAGTATCGCCGGGCGGCGTTCACAGCCATGAAAAACACATTCAAGCACTCATCGCGCTCGCAGCAAAAAAAGGTGTAAAAAAACTTTGCATGCACGCGATATTAGATGGACGTGATACACCACCACGCTCAGCATTACCTTCACTCGCACTCATCGACAAACAACTAAACCAATCAGGCTACCAACCGATCGCATCAATCTGCGGACGTTACTACGCCATGGATCGCGACAAAAGATGGGAGCGCACGCAAGCCGCTTACGACATGTACACCTCTGGAGAAGCGGCCTACTACGCAAACTCCCCTGCCACTGCATTGGAATTGGCCTACGAACGAGATGAAAGCGACGAATTTGTAAAACCCACTTTAATTTCACCAAACTACAACAACACCGATACAACTCCAGATGCGCAAAAACATCCAGCAATTCAAGATAACGACATTATTATTTTTATGAATTTCCGCGCAGACCGCACTCGACAATTGACGCGCGCTTTTATTCAACAAGACTTTGATTTTTTCCCTCGCAAAAAACATCCAAAAATTGCAGACTTTATTTCGCTAACCCAATACGCAGAAGATTTAAAAACTCACAGTGCATTTCCTCCCATCAATTTAACTCATGTTGTTGGACAATGCATCGCTGATGCAGGATTAAAACAATTACGTATTGCAGAAACAGAAAAATACGCGCATGTTACTTTCTTTTTTAATGGTGGTCGCGAAAAACCTTTTACTAACGAAGATCGCATTTTAGTGCCCTCACCTAAAATCAGCACCTACGATTTACAACCCGAAATGAGCGCTCCTGAACTTACCCAAAAATTATGCGAAGCCATTAAAAGCCAACAATACGCCGCCATCATTTGCAACTTCGCCAACGCCGACATGGTAGGTCATAGTGGAAAATTAGATGCAACTATCAAAGCCATTGAAGCCATCGATAAAAGTCTTACCCAAATACTCGACGCACTGCATTCTGTGGGTGGAGAAGCCCTCATCACCTCTGACCACGGCAACGCGGAATTCATGTTCGACGAACTCACTCAGCAAGCGCACACTGCGCACACAACAAATCCGGTTCCTGTCATTTATGTTGGCCGCCCCAGTGAAGTGGCTATTAATGAAGGTAACCTTGCCGATATAGGGCCGACCATGTTAATGTTACTAGGCCTGAAACTGCCAAAGGAAATGACGGCACATCCCCTGTTTAAATTGTTGGGTTAAGCGATGCAATGGAAAAAATGAATCGAGTTTATAGTCTTCTATTATTATCCTTGATATTACTGTCCACCTCGGCGACAGCCAATGTCTCTACGGCCCGAACTCAACTCAATAATGTCGATCAAGCCATCACGCAAACAAAACAATTCATTTCCCAACGAAAAAATAAACTGGAAAATATTCAAAATGAATTAAAACATGCTGAAATGGCGATGAGTGAATGGCATACAAAATTGGCTAAAACAAAACAATACCTCCAACAATCAACGCTGACGATTCAACAGCTGCAAGCACAACTCGCTCAACTTAATCATGAACGTGAAGAACAGTTGCGGGCTCTGGGCATTCAAATCAAAGCCCAATATATGGTCGGCGAAAAGCACCCTCTAAAGATTTTATTAAATAATGAAAATCACGCGAATATTGATCGCAACAATAAATATTCTGCAATACTTGCACAACATCGCCTAACTATTTTGAAATCTCTCGAAAAAAACCAGCAATTACTCACTGTCAAAAAAGCAGCATTGCAGCAGCAACAAGACGAACTCACTCATTTACAACAGCAACAATTCTTTGCCCACAAAAAATTACAAGATCAATTTCAACAACGACAACAACTGATGAGTCAAATTGGCCAAAGTATCTCTAAACAAGAAACGAATTTGCGTAATTTGGAACAAAACAAAAAACAATTAAATACATTACTCAGTCAACTTCAACGAAAAACGAGTTATTCTGGAGAATACGTCAGCAAACACAATGCTCATCTCGCTTGGCCCGTCAAAGGCAAAGTTATTTCTGAATTTGGTCAACCCATAAAAGGCAGCCAGCTGAGAACTAATGGTATTGTAATCGGGGCAAAATACGGTAATACTGTGCGAGCTGTTGCTCCCGGTAAGGTAGTGTTTGCGGACTGGATGCCAGGCCTTGGATTTATGATTATTATCGATCACGGTAAATCGGACATGAGCATTTATGGTCATAACCAACGTCTTTTAATGACAGTCGGTGACATCGTCAAAATGGGTGATGAAATTAGTTTGGTAGGTGATAGTGGCGGCCAACCTGAACCGGGATTATATTTTGGTATACGACATCAAGGTAAACCCATCAATCCGCACGATTGGTTATCTTAACTGGAAAATTCCAGATTTCTGAACTATGTTTACAGCGGCAAGAGATACAGGGAGTGTACTGTGAATTCAATTAAACGTGTTTTTTACGGCTTATTGTCATTAGTAATTATTACGGGCTTGTGCATTACAAGCGCGAGTTTAGCATCTGATACAGCTACTGCTACTGCACAAAATAAACCTTCTTCCTTAGAAATCCCTGTTCAAGATATTCAACGCTTCTCAACCGTTATTGCGCAAATTAAACGCTATTATATAGAGACCCCCACCGATAAAGAACTCTTCAACAATGCTATCCGTGGCATGCTTTTAAGTCTCGATCCTCATTCTTCTTTTCTTGATGAAGATGATCTCAAAGATTTGCAAACTGTTACAACCGGAGAATTTGGTGGCATCGGAATCGAAATTATTCCAGAAAATGGTTATATCAAAGTGATCAGTCCGTTGGATGATACCCCTGCATTTAAAGCAGGGCTAAAAGCGGGTGACTTGATTGTTAGAATTAATGACAAAATTATTCGTAAAATGACAGTGCGAGATGCGATCAACATGATTCGTGGCAAACGTGGCACATTCGTTGATTTAACTGTTCTTAGAAAAAGCGAAAAGAAACCTTTACATTTTAATGTGATGCGCGATGTTGTTAAAGTAGCTTCCGTTAAAAGCAAAATGCTGGAACCAGGATATGGTTATACACGCGTTGTATTTTTCCAAGCTCCTGCTGCTGATGATTTGAAAAATGCAATTCTCAAATTACAACAGGAAGCGAAAGGAAAACTCCAAGGCCTCGTACTCGATTTACGCAATAATCCCGGTGGATTATTAGATTCTGCCATTCATATCTCTGATTTATTTTTAGATGCGCCTAAATTGAAATACGATGGTTTGATTGTTTACACTAAAGGTCGTATCCCAGGTACTGACATACACGCAAAAGCAACACCCGGAGATATGCTCGAAGGTGTGCCCATGGTTGTTTTAATTAATGGTGGTTCTGCATCAGCTTCTGAAATTGTTGCCGGTGCATTACAAGATTACAAACGCGCCATTGTTATGGGAACTCGAAGTTTTGGTAAAGGTTCTGTCCAAACAATTATTCCTATTGATCGCACAAGTGGAATTAAGTTAACCACAGCGCTTTATTACACACCTGCAGGTCGATCTATTCAAGCGACTGGTATTGTTCCCGATATTATGGTCAATGAACTAAAAGTGAATAAAGATAAAGATACCGATGATAAATTATTGGATGACGTTGACGAAAAAGACTTATCGGGTCATTTGGGTAATCCTAAAAACAAAGAATCTGATAAAACACCAAAAGACATCATGAATCCAACTGATGAACAAACCGTAATACCTTTAAGTCCGCTTGTTTATGAAGATTACCAACTGTTTGAAGCTCTAAATATGTTGAAAGGAATTCATGCTGAACGAAATATGAATGATTTTCAATCAGTTGCCTCTAAACCAAAGCCTAGCGCTTTGGCTGAGAAAAAATAAAGGAAAGGGGTCAGATCTTAGCAAAGGAAAGGGGTCAGATCTAATATCAATGCTTTTACATATTTACTAGGTAAATGTATTGATATTAGATCTGACCCCTTTATCTTTATATTGCTTTATACTGCAACAGGCGCTTTAATCGCAGGATGATGTCGATAATCTACAATTTCAAAATCTTCAAATTGATAATCAAATAGTGAATCGGGCTTTCGAAGAATTTTTAACTTCGGTCCTGCCATTGGTTTTCGTGATAATTGCTGTTTCACTTGTTCCATGTGATTGGAATAAATATGGCAATCACCCCCGCTCCAAATAAATTCTCCTACTTCTAAATTACATTGTTGCGCAATCATATGAGTCAATAATGAATAAGAAGCAATATTAAATGGGACGCCTAAAAATGCATCCGCTGAGCGTTGTGTCAACTTACATGACAAACGACCTTTAGCAACATAAAATTGAAACAGTAAATGACATGGGGGTAAAGCCATGTTAGTTACCTCACCTGCATTCCATGCGCTTACAATTAATCGACGTGAATCAGGATCGGTTTTAATGGTGTCCACAAGTAGTTGCATTTGATCAATGACTTTGCCATCTTTGGTTTCCCAATGACGCCATTGTTTTCCATAAACGGGTCCGAGATCACCGTACTGATCAGCCCATTCATTCCAAATTGTCACCCCATGTTCATTCAGATATTGAATATTTGTATCGCCACGAAGAATCCACAACAATTCGTAAATGACGCTTTTTAAATGCACTTTTTTTGTTGTGAGCAAAGGAAATCCTTGGGAAAGATCAAAGCGCATATCGTAACCAAAAATACTCAGCGTGCCTGTTCCGGTACGATCTTCTTTTTTAATTCCGCGCATTAAAATTTCTTGCAAAAAATTTAAATATTGTTGCATATTCTCTACTCCATTATTATCCGGATTTGCGTGTGATTTTCTTACCACGGTAAGCATACCAGAGCAAAAAGCCACCTACTACAATCATCGGAATGCAAAGCAGTTGTCCCATCGTTAACCAGCCAAATGCTAAAATTCCAATTTCGACGTCAGGTTCGCGTACAAATTCAATGAGAAATCGAAAGACGCCATACGCTAATAAAAATAATCCCGTCACTGCCCAAGGCGGACGCCTTCGAGCAGAAAAAGTCCAAACCAAAATAAATAATACAACGCCTTCCAAAAGAAACTCATACAATTGTGAAGGATGTCGTGGCAAATTATCTGCATGCGGAAAAACCATCGCCCAAGGCACATTGGTGACACGTCCCCACAATTCACCATTAATAAAATTCCCAATTCGGCCCATCCCAAGACCTACAGGAACAAGAGGCACTACAAAATCTGCGATCTCCGCAAATGATTTCTTGGTTTTAACCATAAAAATCAAAATGCCACACAGCACCCCCAGCAAACCGCCATGAAATGACATGCCACCGTGCCACGTTTGTAATATTTCTGTCGGCTTAGTAATCAAAAACATGGGATTATAAAAAACGAAGTAGCCTAAACGCCCCCCAATGACCACGCCTAAAACTAAATAGAACATCAGGTCAGTGACTTGTTCGCCCGTCCAACCACCCTTCATGTAACCGCGATACTGCCCCAAGAGCCAAGCACCTGCAAATCCGACCAAATACATGATGCCATACCAAAAAACTTTGATAGGCCCAATTTGCAAGGCTACAGGATTAAAGTCGGGATACTGTATCATAGTAAAATCCATTCTAATCTAATTGATACTCGACTATACCAGTATTGCAACACCATTTCCATTTTGCTTTTCTCTTGTTACAATACCCCTTTGGAGTTTTCTTAAACCTAAGGATGAGGTACTACTTATGCTAACAAATCATAAGCACTTGATTAAATTCGCTGTTCTCCCTTCTATTTTCTTTTCATCTTATGCATTTGCCAGTGGTATTCAGTTAGATACCAGCTATTCATCAGCTGGGTATGCTTGGGCAGGTCGCGCTGCACTGCACGATGATGCGAGTACCGGCTATTACAATCCCGCGATTTATTCTACTTTCTGTCATCCACAGATTGGTATAGCACCGATTTTTGCTTATGTGAATCCTGACGTAAAAATGCTCCACGCACAAATCGATGCCACCGCTATTGGACAAGGAATTATTCCTACCGTGGGTAATGATAGAGCCAGTATTGGTGGATGGAATATTCTTGCAGGGCTACATGCTGCTCTTCCCTTACCTTATCGTTTTGCTCTCGGACTTAACGTGGCTATGCCTTGGGGTTTATCATTTGAATATCCTCGATCTTCAAAATCACGTTATTTTGCACAAGAAGGCGCTCTACAAGTTGTGGACATTG
Organism: uncultured Gammaproteobacteria bacterium; assembly: GCA_963725255.1. Classification (GTDB taxonomy): domain Bacteria; phylum Pseudomonadota; class Gammaproteobacteria; order JAIEPX01; family JAIEPX01; genus JAIEPX01. The sequence goes on from CAVRXV010000017.1 coordinate 198,619, forward strand.
ATCCAGGTATCTCATTTGAAGCGTTTAGAGGATTTTCTATTGGTGCGGGCTTTGATGCGATTTACACTCATTTTTCAAGCAAGCTTGCAATTCCTGCTTTCAATCCACCGCCTACTTTTACTCCTGCAAACGATACCTATGTTACCAACAAAAATGGCGATAAATGGTCTTACGGTTGGAACGCGGGACTCCTCTATAGAGCGCCAACACGCACCGAAATTGGTGTGGGTTACCATTCTAAAGTATCCACCACAACAAGCGGTACGAGTTCTGCAATCGATGGCGCTTCTGGACTTGAATTTGATGGTCGAGCTTATTCAAAGTTCGTTTATCCTGAATTCTTCAATGTGAGTGTCACTCAAGCCCTCTCTCGATGCTGGACTTTCTTGGCAGATATTCGTTATACGAATTGGAACAGTGTCGATAAAAATGTCATTAAATTCAGCGGTGACGTGGCTACTGAAGTACCCACTATCATTTTACCACTCGACTGGAAAGATTCTTTCAACTTTGCGGTAGGTGTTGCTTACAAACCCACCGAAGAATGGAAATTAAAACTCGGTTTTGGCTATGACGAATCACCAATACCTTCAGATGATAAACGACCATTCCTCATCCCCGATAGTAATCGTTATGTTATAGGCTTAGGTGCTCAATATTACGTGAATCCCTGTTTACATTGGGATGCAAGCTATACTATGAAAATTCTTGCAAGAAGCCATATGAATGGCACTCTCACACCAGCGCCCATCGTTATTACGTCTGATGCATATGCGTCCACTTTAATTAGTGAATTCTCATTTGCATTAACGTGGGAAATCGCCTAAGCAAAGAGGGGGTCAAGTCTAAGATTGCTACATTCTTAAAGAAATCGTTTGGAAAACAACGAAGCACTGACTAAGAATGTAGCAATCTTAGACTTGACCCCCTCTATTTAGCGACCCGCACGAATTAATCCACCGAGTCCTGCATCTTCTAACGCTAATTCCATATGGCCTCGAATTTCAATAGGATCGTCCATCGCTAAAACTTCTTCGAGTAATTTACGCGCTTTACTCATCGTAAACGTTCGAATAACCCATTTTATTCTCGGTAAACGAGCTGCACTCAAGCTCAACGAATCAAATCCCATCGCTATTAAAATAGGAGCCGCGATCGGATCACCCGATAATTCTCCGCATAAACTCACCCGCTTACCTTCTTTATGTACATTATTCACAACATACATCATCGCGTGTAAAACAGCAGGATGTAGTGGATCATAAAGATTTGCAACTCGTTCATTACTTCGATCGACCGCTAAAATATATTGTGTTAAATCGTTACTACCAACTGAAACAAAATCAACTCGCTTAGCAATTTCACGTGATAAATAAACAGCAGACGGCACTTCAATCATCACTCCAAATGATGGCATAGTAACTTGCTCACCTTCTTCACATAATTCTTCATACGCTTGCACAAGAAGCCGACGCGCCTCTTCCACTTCTGCAATTGTACTCACCATCGGTAACATCACATGCAAATTTTCGAATCCTTGACTCGCTCTCAACATCGCACGAATTTGCACTAGAAAAATATCCGGATGATCTAACGTAATTCGAATTCCGCGCCAACCCAAAAATGGATTTTTTTCTTCGATTGGAAAATAGGGCAATGGTTTATCACCGCCTATATCCAGAGTACGCATCATGACTGCACGCGGTGCGAATGCTTTTAATAATTGACGATAAATTATACGCTGCTCTTCTTCTGTTGGAAATCTATCGCGCGCCATAAAAGGAACTTCAGTACGATGCAATCCTACACCTTCTGCACCAACACTCAGCGAACGTCCAACATCAGACATTAAACCAGTATTTACATACAAAGAAGTGACGTAACCATCCAGTGTTTCAGCCGGTAAATCTCTTAATTCTTCAAGTTCTGAATCTAATTGTTTTTCCTCACGAGATAATCGCTCGAATTCTTCGGTAACCGTCGCAGAGGGATTTACATAAACTTGACCATAATAGCCATCAATAATAACTTGGCAATTATCACATTTTGCAATCGGCATGCCTGTCACGCCCATTACAACAGGAATTCCCATTGCGCGTGCTAAAATAGCCACATGTGAATTACTCGAACCTTTAATAGACACCACGCCCACGAGTCGATCTTCAGAAACTTCAGCCAACATCGATGGCGTGACTTCTTCACCCACTAAAATTGTTCGCTCTGGAAATTGAACGGTCTTTTTTTCTTGCGCTTGAAGATGAAATAAAATTCGTTGACCTAAATCTCGAAAATCTGTTGCACGTTCACTTAAATATGAATCATCCATTGCTTCGAATGTATTCACATATTGGATGATGACATTTTTCAAAGCACCTTGAGCCCAAACTCCGGATTGAATAACATTTTTTATTTTTGTAATAAAAGAATTACTTTCGAGTATGTGTAAATACGCTTCAAATAACCCGAGTTCTTCATCCGGCAAACTGCTACCCATCATTTCTTGTAGGCGTGAAGTTTCTTTGATGGTTTCAGCAAACGCGTGATCTAATAATTGTTCTTCTTCGGCAACATTTTCTGCGACACGTTCAGGCACTGCATCAAGATCCGTCAGTGGATAGACAGCAACAGCGGTTCCAATTCCCACGCCGGGTGCACTAGGTACTCCAGAATAAGTCGCTTCACGTAAAACACTCGAAGGTGCGGGCTCTGTTTCCCACAACGTTCCCATCACTTGCGCGTGAGCAATAATGCCCGACAATTGTGCGCATAACGTAATTAAAAAAGATTCTTCGGATTCATCAAATTGGGTAGGATCTTCTTGTTGTACCGTTAACACGCCCATTAATTCTCGACTATGAGTGAGCGGCACACCAAGAAATGCAGAAAACCTTTCTTCACCTGAATCAGGAATGACATGAAAATTCGGATGTTCAAGAGCGCGATCTAAATTGATGGGTTCTCCTCGTTCACCCACCATTCCAACTAACCCTTCACCGTATTTAATTCGGGTTTTGAAAATGAGCTCTGGGTTGAGACCTTCCGTTGCTGCTAAGACATAGTCTCCTCTTTCCGGATCAACAATAAAAATACTACATGCATCCGCTGAGGTATTTTCTTTTACTAAGCGTACGACAATACTTAAGGCCTCACCAATATCTTTGGTGGCATTAACCTTTTGTACTATGCGTCGTAACGCTTTGAGCATCGCACTGTTTACTCCTATATTGCATTAATAATCTACTGTGAAGCACAATTATTCATGCGATATCCAGTTTAGATAATTGAGGCTCAAATTCTTTGAGCATTTCTCGATATACTTGGCGTTTAAATAAAATAATTTGTTTTGCAGGATACCAATAATCAACCCACTGCCACGATACAAATTCCGGTTTCGGGCTAACGTCTAATTGTACAGCAGAATCATCGCTGATTAAACGCAATAAAAACCATCGCTGTTTTTGGCCAATACACAATGGCTGCATATGATAGCGCCTAAAACGTTTTGGCAAATAATATGTATACCAATCTTTGCTAACCGCGATAATTTGGACATCAGTAGTTTTTAATCCCACTTCTTCATATAATTCACGGTACATCGCTTCTTCGGCATTTTCATTTTCGTTAATTCCGCCTTGCGGAAATTGCCATCCTCCCATCCGACCGAATCGTTTGCCCCATAACAGCTTACCTTCGGAATTGGATACGACGATGCCAACGTTAAGTCTGAAACCATCTGCATCAATCATGAGCGCCACTCTTCCCTATACATATAAAACTAGCTTCATTGTTTCATAAAGATGGGATCGAATCCAGCCTTAGTGTTCTTAATTTAAAAGAACTATTTATTCTTTTAGCTAGCTAAAATGGCTAAAACGTTCAGATTTTGTCCAGGTCTGGTGAAAAAATGTATTTTAAAACCGGAGTTTACAGATTAGTAAATGGGGAAATACGGACGTTTTAGCATGCAAAATGCCAATTCATTGCTTTAGAGACATACTCCAACATAATAGCTCCTCGAACGCTGGTCCCTTTTTGATTGACACGTGGGCTCACGACAGCAATTCCCGCCTGACCCTTTGCACAAGCAAGAATATATCCAGATACACCGCTTTTTGCAGGCATTCCAACTCGAACCATATAGCTACCCGTCTCGTTATACAGACCACAAGTTGACATCACCGCAACAACCGTACGAGTTGTTTCTTTAGAAATCACTTGTTGGCCTTTTTCATTTTGACCGCCGTTGGCAAGCAACATAGGCAAATGACTGGCTTGAACTACGGTAGCCTCATAAGAACATAATGCAAAATACGCATCTAAATCGTGATCCACTTCCCCTGGAAGCAAACCACGGCTTTTCAATAAAAAGGCTAATGCGCGATTACGATCTCCCGTACGACGCTCAGAAGCATTCACTTTATGATCCAAATTCAAATGTGTTCCAAATAGGCGTTCCATCCAACCATCCAGCCACGCTAATTTTTGTTCTGCATTTCCTGGGATATGTGCGCTTAGTGAAATTGCACCTGAATTTAACATAGGATTCGCAGGCAAAGGCCCGTAAAGATCCAAGCGAGAAATATTATCAAAATCACCGCCTGATGCTTCTACTTGAGTCCACTGGAGAATTTGTTCAAGACCGTATTCTTCGACTAAACCAATTAAAACCACTAATTTCGCAGTACTTTGTAAAGTCACTTTTATTTCGGGATTATCACCGGCAAATAATTGAGTACCATCTACAAGACGGACGGCTATCGCTGTGACATCAACTGGCACTGAGGCTAACTCAGGAATATAATTCGCAGCCGCGCCCTCATTATTTTGTCGGGCTAACTCAACCGCTTCATCTATTACCCCTTGAAGCTTTTGTATATCTATCGTCGTCATGAGACCTCCCCTATTATAGTAGCCTAAACCGGGCATTATGCCTAATTACCACCCTTTAAGCTAGCATTAGCACTTTCTGCGTCTCTGCTATACTTAGCATAGGATCACTCAACAAGGTAGTACGCTATGATCAGGAGTCAGGAATTTAATCCGTTTAACATCTTGCCACGTCAATTGATGTTGCTGATTATGTTACAAACATTTGCTGAAGAAGGGCACGGCTCATTAGAAGTCATTTTAGATTATCAAAAAGCGCACCCTGACTTTTCAGCTATTTTGTCTGACGAATCCAATTTTAAGTATATTTTAGATTCTATGCCTACGGAATTTAATATAGGTTTAATTACAACCTTACGTCTACGTAAAATTACGACCGAAGAAGGTCGTTATCGTGCAGGATTAGCATTGTTATTTTTGAAATATCTTTATGAGCGAGTGAAGCCAATACCTGACGATGACTTTCTTGTTAATCGTTATGACGATTATTATTCATCACTAAAGTACCTTCAAGAATATTTTGTTGATTACCCAATGCCTATGTACTTGGCTGGCATTGTAGCTTTTTACATTTCAAAACGTCTAATGACTCTGAATCCATTAGATAAAAAACTCCGAGAGAACGGCACCGAAATTTATAAAATTGCAACTCAATGCATAATCCGAGCGGATGCACTAGAACATCCTTTGGCAAAAATATTTTACGTCGACATGGCTTCGCAGCTTCAGCGCGTGGATATCAGAACCGAAGATATTATAAATGGCGATTTTCCTTCTATGCCTAAAATTGACTTAACCTATTTGATATCTGTGTTAGGAGAGAATTTACCTATTGACATTTCAACGTTTTCCGACGAAACGCAAACATTACTGTTCGTAACGTGGAGTAAATTGATTATAGAGAATTACAGCAATGCGTGCGAGCTTTTTTCTTTTGCATCTCAACACAATAAATTGATTCAAATTACAGACTATTTTTATCGTTGCTATCAGGTCAATCATTTTCATAGACATATATTAGCGTTTAACCCTCTATTTGTTCATATTGAGAAAAAAGAAAATCTGCTTTATTTATTAGAAAAATTCTCCGTTGATTCTTTAGTGAATCTACATCAAAGTTTCCGTGTCAATAACCCGCATTCTGATTCTATATTACTCTCAACACTATTAACAATGAAAAAAGAAGAATTATGTGATTTCAGAGCGTTGGTTAGTGATATTTTATCCTTCCCACAAAAAGAAACTTCAGGATGGAGGATTTGTTTTCATGAAGCTTATCGTAATGCTATTGATGAAGGGGCATTAAAAACGGTATCTGCTCGTCAGATGAAGATGATACTGCACTATTTTATTCTGGGTAATGAATCTGATTATATTGATTCTATTATTGATAGAGATGCACGTATACCTGACTGTGTCTTTCACTGTCGAAATGATCAGGTTCATGACATTGCCTTAGCCGTTATTAAGCAGATAGTGGATTTTACAAGATCACAGTTTTTTACACAGTTGTATCAAAAAGAATTGATCTTAAAAGTGATTTATCAAGATTGCATTTTTCTATCCACTTTAAAAATTACAGAACATTCAGAGTTCACTAAAATAGCCTCTATCATTGTAGACACTTATGTGGAGATGATCGCACCCCGTTTACCTCCTCAAGAAGACCTCAAAGTTTATGATTTTATCTTTAACAATCAAGCACTGTTTCGTGAATTGAAGGATGCTATTCATCAAAAACTCAAGGAATATTCCGTGCTTGATTGAGAGCATCTCCCGGTTATGGGTTTTGAGTATTCTAGCCTGGATATTGGACTCTTAGGTTGCACCAGTCCCCACCAGGCCAAAAACCCCTTTACACCGCCCCTAAGATCTTATATAATATCATGCAATATTAACAACTTTTTAGTGAATCATGGTACTATTCATCAAGATATTGGTTACTGTATTCTGCGTTTACGCGGCTGGACGGCTATTCCTATTGGCCTGGCAAGAACGCTTGCACGCCAAGCCTTTGGCCCGTATTGAAAAGATCAAATTGGGAATCACAGGTTTTGTCGCCAATGTAGCGGATACCGTCGGAATGGGCAGCTTTGCCGTGATAGTAGCCTTCGACAAGTACTGGAACCTCATGGATGATGAGGATCTGCCCGGAACCCTGAATGCCCATAGTGTCTTGCCTGGCCTATGCCAATCCCTCTTCTTTCTGCAAGCCGTACCCGTTGAAATAACAACCCTCCTATCCCTGATTGGAGCAGCCAGCATTGGCGGATTCTTCGGGGGATTTTTCGTGTCTAAGCTCGACAAAGATCGGCTTCGATTCTTAATGTTTTTAGGCTATGCGGGGATTGCTCTCCTTATTATAGCCAGCAAACTAGGGCTCCTTCCGATTGGAGGGGAATTGATGTCTCTGCATGGCATTTGGCTGATTGCAGGTATCGTCGGCATGTTACTTACAGGCACCCTGCCAGCCATTGGTGTCGGCTCCTATGCCCCTACTCTAGTTATCCTCTTTTTGCTCGGTATGAGCCCACTGGCGGCTTTCCCCATCATGACAGCTTCAGGGGCCATACTACAATCAACAGCTGCTCTCGTTTTCATCGCACGCAAGCAAGTCGCCATTAAAGCCTCTCTTATCTTGTCATTGACAGGGGTGCTCGGTGTTTTGGTCGCAGCTCCATTGATCACCTATATCAACTCGGATAGTTTGCGTTGGTTATTGTTAGCGGTAGTTTTGTACAATGTTCATAGACTGTGGAAATCATCTGTACGACGCGCAGTTCCGGCATAAGAAAAGATAAGGGGTCATGAAAGACAGCTACACAAATTTAAAAAAACTGACAGACATCTTAACCGATTGTCAGTTTCACGATGGTGACTCACTCGGAGAACATCTAGGAGTTACGCGTGCCGCTATCTGGAAAATGACTGAAAAACTCGGCAATTATCTTGTTCCTATCACATCTGTAAAAGGTAAAGGCTACACTTTGAGTGAACCTTTAATTTTACTCGATGAAGAAACCATCAAAAATTTGTTAGATCCCGCGTTAAACAAACAAATTGATTTATCCGTTTTAGAATCTGTTAATTCAACCATTACCTATTTGAAACAAAATTTTAGCCATGATAAAAATTCCATTTGCATTGCTGAACATCAATCAGAAGGAATAGGTCGACTGGGACGCGTGTGGACTTCACCGTTTGGACTCAATCTTTATTTCTCATGTCGATATCAATTTCACTGTGATGTTGCTGATTTATCGGGTTTAAGTTTAGCGACGAGTATTGCGGTATTAAAAACCCTGCAAAAATTCGGTGTTTCTCCAGAAATAAAATGGCCGAATGATATTTTTTGTCATGATAAAAAATGTGCGGGTTGTCATATTGAACTCATCGCAGAATCCAATGGCGCGTGTCACGCAATCATTAGCGTTGGCATTAATGTCAATATGATTCGTTTTCCTACACAGATCAATCAACCCTGGACATCACTTATTCTTGAAACCAACGAACGATTTGATCGAAATCATATTGCTGCCGAATTAATTCAGCAACTTTTCACTACACTCGAAAAATTCTCGTCAGATGGCTTACCCGCGTTCAAAGATTTTTACCGTCAACATGATTATCTACACGACCAGTGGATTACTGTTCAGCAACATAACACTAGCTTTGAGGGTAAGGCGGTTGGGATAGACGATTTGGGTCGACTATTATTACAAACGAAGCCCGGAAACATTGTCACCATATCGTCAGGGGATGCTACGCTTAAGAAAGCGACGCTCTCTTTTTAATCACTCTGACGAAAGAACAATGACTTAGCTGAGCATATACCGAATTCTCACAAGGCGGCGTTTTTTTTCCCGAACATATGATCTTGTTTTCCACTTCAAAACACACTATCTTGTGTCCTATCTGAATGAAACACCTATATATTGGGGTATAGCCTTATCCGCTTAACTATACAGGGTAGGTGTTCATCAAGCAGCCCGAGCCCAGTGACGAGGAGTCACTCATCGAACATATAAAGGAGCAATTTTTCCATGACATCTGCCTCTCAAATGCCTTTTGCCGATGCGAGTGAAAGCCTCGTTGCCAACAATGCGATAAAATCTATCCATGTGGATGTTTTGGCACCCGGCCAACTCCGAGTCATTAAACGCGACAATACTTTAGCGGCGTACGATGAAAGTAAAATTGCTAACGCTATTACCCGCGCATTTAATAGTCTCGCAGAAGAAGGTCTTGCTCGAGATCCTGCCACCGTCACCGAAATTGTTAATCGACTCGTCCAAGATGTTACCGCTAAATTTCATCGAAGCTGGCCTGCAGGTGGCACTATTCATATTGAAGATATTCAGGAACGCGTAGAATACGCACTGATGAAAGCGGAAGAACATCAAGTTTTTCGTCGCTACGTATTATATCGCGATGATCGTCGTCAAATACGAGAAGAAACTGCAGCCAAAGCAAAACAAACTACACATGCTATTAATATCAAACACCTCGACGGAGCTATCAAACCTCTAGATGAAACTTGGTTACATGCACAAATCGTTGATGCGTGCAAAGGTTTATCCGATGTTAATCCAGACGTTATTCTTAAACAAACCTTACGAAATTTATTTGATGGCGCCACAATTAATGATGTTTACAAAACAGCGACACTTAGTGCACGTGCACTTTACGAACGCGAACCGAATTACGGATTTACTGCCGCTCGATTATTACAAAATGATTTACGTCAGGAAGTTCTGACTTTTCTCGGCTTAAATTCTAACTGGACACAAGCTGAACTGAATAAAAATTACAGCGACGTTTTTATTAAGTATATAGAACGAGGTATCGAACTAGGAACACTGGATCCTAAATTAAAATCCTTCAATCTAGAAAAATTAGGAAGCGCAATTCAAGGCGATCGTGATGATAAATTCACGTACTTAGGCCTTCAAACACTGTACGATCGTTATTTCTTACACAGCAAAGGTATTCATTACGAGTTAGCTCAAACTTTTTTCATGCGAGTTGCGATGGGCCTTGCCATTGCCGAAAAGAAAAACAAAACGCAACATGCCATTGATTTTTATAATTTACTATCGACTTTCGATTACATGTCTTCAACTCCTACACTTTTTAATGCAGGTACTTTGCGACCACAATTATCCAGTTGCTTTTTAACGACTGTTCCTGATGATTTGGAAGGTATTTATGGCGCAATTCGTGATAACGCATTGCTCTCTAAATTTGCAGGCGGTATTGGAAACGATTGGACTCCTGTGCGTGGTATTGGTGCTCATATCAAAGGCACCAACGGTAAATCGCAAGGTGTAGTACCTTTCATGAATGTGGCCGATGCAACTGCCATTGCTGTAAATCAAGGTGGAAAACGTAAAGGCGCTGTGTGCGGTTATCTTGAATCTTGGCACAACGATTTCGAAGAATTTCTAGAGCTGCGGAAAAATACAGGCGACGATCGACGTCGAACACACGATATGAATACTGCTGCGTGGGTACCTGATTTGTTAATGAAGCGCGTTTTTGAAAATAAAGAATGGACCTTATTTTCACCCGAAGAAGTTCCTAATCTTCACGACAGCTATGGTTTAGATTTTGAGAAATTATACACTCAATACGAAGAAAAAGCAGAACGCGGAGAAATACGCAGTCGTAAAATCGCTGCACAATCACTTTGGCGAAAAATGTTAGGTATGCTCTACGAAACTGGACATCCTTGGATCACATTTAAAGATGCGTGCAATTTACGATCACCACAACAACATGCGGGCGTAATTCACAGTTCTAATTTGTGCACAGAAATTACATTGAATACCAACAAAGACGAAATTGCTGTGTGTAATTTAGGCAGTATTAATCTAGCAAATCACATCACTGAAAAAGGTTTGGATCAGAAAAAATTGGCCCAAACAGTTAAAACAGCCGTGCGAATGTTAGACAACGTCATCGATATTAATTTTTATACGGTTCCACAAGCACGTCGTTCTAATTTGCAACATCGTCCAGTGGGTCTTGGCATTATGGGATTCCAAGATGCGTTATATGTTCAACGAATACCTTACTGCTCTGATGAAGCTGTGGAGTTCGCAGATCGGTCTATGGAAGCCATCAGCTATTACGCCATCAGCGCATCCAGCGAATTAGCTGAAGAACGTGGCACGTACGCAAGTTATGAAGGATCATTATGGAGTAAAGGCATTCTACCCATTGATTCAATTGCACTCTTGCAGGAAGCCCGCGGTGAATACCTGGAACAAAACACCGATAGCACATTAGATTGGGATAAATTGCGCACACGAGTGGCTACTAAAGGAATGCGCAATTCAAATGTGATGGCGATTGCTCCTACAGCAACCATTTCAAATATCTGTGGTGTTAGCCAATCGATAGAACCTACTTATCAAAATTTATTCGTAAAATCGAATATGTCTGGAGAATTCACTGTCATTAATCCTCAATTAGTGCGAGATTTGAAAGCGCTGGATATGTGGGATGATTTAATGATCAACGATTTAAAATATTACGACGGAAGTTTGAAATCGATCAAACGAATTCCTGAAGAATTGAAAAAACTCTACTTAACAGCCTTCGAAATTGAACCTCGATGGTTAGTAGAAGCAGGATCTCGTCGTCAAAAATGGATTGATCAATCACAATCATTAAATCTTTACATGGCAGAACCGTCTGGCAAAAAATTAGACGTGTTATATCGCATGGCATGGATACGTGGATTAAAAACTACCTATTATTTACGAAGCCTCGGTGCAACGAATGCAGAAAAATCAACCATCACTGATGGTGCGCTTAATGCTGTTAAAGTCGATGCGCCCAAAGCATGTTCAATCGATGACCCCGATTGCGAAGCCTGCCAATAATTTTAAAAGCTATCGAAACAAGGAGTACCTGAAATGAGTGGAAACACAATGAAATCGAGTTTACTTAACTGGGATGATTACGAATCAGCTTCAGCTGCTGTCATTCCTAAAAGTGAAAGCATCGCGGGTGCTATCGCGAGTACGTTTGTACCTCCAATAACAGAACCAAAAATTGTGCAGCAAATAGACATTCCAGAAATAAAAGCCAAGAATGTTCTTGATCGAGCTATATCAGATCAAATTAATCTACAGCAGCCTGCTGGTGGCGCATTAGGACTTGAACTACTTCAAATGGGCGAAAAACGCATCGTTGTTGACGACAAAAAAATTATCAATTGCCGTGCTGATCTCAATCAACTTGTTCCGTTTAAATACGAATGGGCTTGGAAAAAATATAATGATGCTTGTGCAAATCATTGGATGCCCAATGAAATTAATATGTCAGCAGACGTCGCTTTATGGAAAGATCCATTCGGCCTCACTGAAGATGAACGTATTATTATCAAACGAAACCTTGGCTTTTTCTCAACAGCAGATTCTCTGGTCGCTAATAATTTAGTGTTGGCTGTTTATCGCCATATCACTAATCCAGAATGTCGACAATATTTATTACGACAAGCCTTTGAAGAAGCGATTCATACTCACGCTTATCAACATGTTATTCAAAGCTTGGGATTAGATGAAGCAGAAGTTTTTAATATGTACCGTGAAATTCCATCCGTTGCTACCAAAGCCAATTGGGCATTGAAATTTACGCAAAGTTTAGGTGATCCTAATTTCCACACAGGCACTCCAGAGAACGATCAACGCCTGTTGCGTGACCTCGTAGCATTTTACGTGGTATTTGAAGGTATTTTCTTTTACGTAGGATTCACACAAATTCTTTCGATGGGAAGACGCAACAAGATGGTCGGCACGTCAGAACAATTTCAATATATTTTGCGTGACGAATCGATGCACCTTAATTTTGGTATCGACGTGATCAACCAAATTAAAATTGAAAACCCACATTTATGGACCAAAGAATTTCAAGCGGAAATGATACATCTCATTCGTGAAGGTGTGGATTTAGAATATCAATATGCCGTTGATACAATGCCTCGCGGCATTTTGGGTCTAAACTCAGATATGTTTAAAGACTATCTGCATTTCATCGCGAATCGACGCTGCGCTCAAATTGGACTCACTGAACAATTCCCTGGCGCAGAAAATCCTTTCCCATGGATGAGTGAAATGATGGATCTGAAAAAAGAAAAGAATTTCTTTGAAACACGCGTCACCGAGTACCAAACAGGTGGTACATTGAAGTGGGATGAAGAATAATCAGAGAATAATTTGTCATTAAACAGTAGGCATGAATCTCAATTTTATAGGCTTCTACGATTTCGGCTAATAAATCTAAAAAAAGCCATCTATGATGATCATTTTGGAAAATGGGCTTGCGCTCAGCACCACGATTTGTATTCGAATTGATCTACTCATGCAGGTATCGTCCGGATAGCGGCAGGTCTTTATCAGAGGGTCGTGTCTCTCGTTGGATCTTGAGAAAACTAGCCAACGAGAGACACGACCCCTTCCGCTTCAATTAGCGTTAATCCTTGCAAGTGTAAGGCTTTCTGTTCCTACCTGAAACGCCTCTGAAAGAGTTAAATCTGCAGGGTTGGGATCATAATATACAACCCCAGTTCCAGTTATGTTTTGACAGGTAGAATCCATAGTGAAATTTTCTACTAGTCTAATTCTGAAGGCTGGAACACTAAAATCAATTCTGTCTAAAACAACTTTAAATCGATTTATACCTGTTGGAATCCAGACACCCGTGAAAATCTCACCAACATTCGTACTAGGTGGAACTTGGTTGACATTCGCTGTACCTTGGGAGACAACTGTTCCCGATGCGGTAAAGGAATTCACACCATAAGCTGTCACATTACCTGGTTCTGTTACTATATAATTGTAACTTCCGACGAGTGAACAAAATGGAATGCGTAAGCCATCTGCAAAGCTCATCCCGGGTAATAGCATCATTAACCCAAACACTATGCAAACTAATACCCTATTTTGACTACACATAATACATGCTCCTAACTTGTGAGTCCGGTGTTCTATGGGCTTTCAGCCAATCGACCGCCGGTGCTCTAGTAATACTTGTCGCCTCCTTATATACCTTCGTTATCCTTTTCTAACAGGGCTTTTACTAACCTGTTACTGTAAGCTTAGCATACTTTTGTTAAAATGCAATGTAGAATGTCAAATATTGACAAATATTTATATTCATATATTAATATACTTAAAAATAAGCCTATTTATGCATTTTAAAAATAAATAATAAATTTGCAGTTCTTGTGGAAGCTAAATAGTTTCTTGATAGTGATAAGGCGAAAGCAGTACAAATGGCGACTTGACCCCACCCACCCCAGCCTATTAACATTCAAAAAAGCAGGTTTTCTAACATACGCTATACTTTAGTTTAGGGAAGGGAATATTTAAGGAGATTAGTATGCGTAATTGGCTAAAAGTAATAGTGCCTGCGTTTGGTTTATTCTGTATTTCAGTCGCAGCACAAGCTTGGGACAAAGGAATTTACTTAACTCAATATACGTTGGAAAAACCCAGCAAACTAGATTATTTAATTCATGAAGCAAAAGCGACAGGAATCAATACCTTTGTCGTTGATCATGATTATTACAGCTCTCATTTTGCGCCTGCCGTTGCGAAAGTAAAAGCAGCCGGATTAAAGTTTGTTACCCGCGTTGTCGTATTTTCTGATGGGGGCAATTACGAGCAAATCCATTCCAAAGCACATTGGGAAAAAAAGCTGGCTCTTGCTGATGAGGCAATAAAAGCTGGTGCTGATGCTATTCAATTAGATTATATTCGCTACAGCTCTAAATTACCGGCTGATCCACAACACGCTAAAGACGTTTATCAAGTCATCAAATGGTTCAAAGAAAAAATACATGCCGAACATGTGCCCATGGAAATTGATATCTTTGGTGAGGTGAGTTACTACCCTTCTATGCATATCGGGCAAGATATAAAAATGTTTGCGGATAGCGTCGATGGTGTAAATCCCATGGTATACCCATCACACTACTGGCCCTATCAAAAATATTCGGCCGAACCTTATATTACTGTCAATAAATCATTAAATTCTTTGGTAGGACAATTCCACAACGATGCGCCATTCAAAGTCCATGCTTTTATAGAAGCCGCTAATTATCATTATCTCAAAAAGACCTCCAATGCAGATAAACAACGGTATTTACTGCAAGAAATTCGCGCGGTTGAAAATGCCAATGACGTTTCTGGTTGGTATGTGTGGAGTGCTAACAACGTGTATGAAAATCTATTCCAAGTTTTGAGAAACAACAAAACGCGCGATGCTGATTTTCATCACAAGGAAACAGCTCAGAAATAAGAAGGAAGGGGTCAAGTTGAACCTCCCCCAAATTGACACACACTCTTAAACGGGGGCACTATGGTGCTCCATTATAGGAGTTTAGCTATGAAGAACCCAACCTTAAGTCCTGAGTTTAAACGAGAGGCTGTTCGATTATTAGAGCAAAAGGATACAAACGCTGCTCAGTTAGCGCGTGAGCTAGGGGTAAAGCGTAATCAATTGTATAAATGGCAAAAAGAAATTCAAGCTAATGGTAAGAAGGCCTTTCCTGGCAAGGGGCAACATCACAAACCAATCGATGAAACAAAAGCTTTAAAAGCTAAAATAAGGCAACTTGAGCTGGAGAACGAAATCCTAAAAAAGGCAGCAGTGTACTTCACAGAGAATGCCGAGTGAAGTACACATTTATTAAAACCAATCGAGAGATTTATCCCATCACTTTGCTTTGCAAAGTGATGATGGTATCACGTCGAGGATTTTATAATTGGTTGACTTGTCCGAACTCAGCCAGGACAAAAGAAAATCAGCAACTCATTGAGAGAATACACCAAATTTTTAATCAGAATAGGCAGGTATATGGTGCTCCAAGAATTCATAAAACATTGTTAGAGCTGGGATATAAATGCAGTTTGAATCGAGTGGCACGATTGATGCACATTGCAAAAATTGTCCCTAAAACGATCAAGAAATTTAGGATCACAACAGATTCAAGGAAGAGCTTAAATCCAGCAAAAAACCTATTAGATCGTGAATTTTCACCTGGTATGATGAATCAAGTCTGGGCCTGTGATGTCACCTACATACCTACTCGAGAGGGTTGGTTGTTTTTGGCTGTGGTTTTAGATTTATTTTCACGAAAAGTTGTCGGGTGGTCAATGGGTGAGCGTTTAGAAAGCAAATTAGCTCAACAAGCTTTGAGGAACGCAGTTTGTCAAAGACAAATAGCTCAAGGGATGTTAATCCATTCGGATAGAGGGAAGGAGTATTATGCAAAAAATTATCAAGCGTTATTGAGATCCTATGGTATGGTATGCAGTATGAGTCGCAAAGGTGAATGTTATGATAATGCTGTGGTGGAGAGCTTTTTTCACAGTCTCAAAGTTGAGCTTGTTCATCATAATGATTACCATAAGCGAAGTGAGGCAAGAAGCTCTTTGTTTGAATACATTGAGCTATTTTATAATCGGCAACGAAAGCATTCTTATTTGAACTATCTATCTCCGATAGAGTTTGAGGAGCGCTGTGTTGCTTAACTTGAGTGTGTGTTTTATTGGGGTAAGATCAAGTCTGGACAAATAGACAAATCTAAGGCAAAGGGGTCAAGTCTGGACAAAAGACAAATAACTAGATATAGATATAGATTTGTCTTTTGTCCAGACTTGACCCCTTTGCCTTTAGCCTGCACATTAACCTGCTCTAGATTGGACCGAGGTTAAATCACTGACCAATGAAGCAGTTTCCTCAAACTCTGCAACACATTCCTCTCCAGCATTATGAATGAAAAACGAGCCAGTAAATGCCGCTTTCAATAAACACAATCCAGTAATGGCTAATAACAAATTCGTTAGTATTATTTGAAAATACCCGTAATAAGCAAGTTTATATTCAGCCTCACTCACAATAGCTTTACACTCTTTCTTCAATTTTTTCCAATTGATATCAGGAGATGAACTAGTAAGATACGGTTTACACGTTTCTGTTAATCGAAGTGCTAACTCAATTGCGCCCTGAGCATCATCTCGATACTCAGATCTTCTCATCGAATCTGCTTTATCGAGCAAATCCAATAAATGTGCGTAAACTTTTGCCTTCTTACATCTCACTACGTCTTTTGTTTGCTGGCATTGTTTTTGGTGGGCCTGTAATTCAAGATAGGTTAATTCTAAGCTGCACCATTTTTCAGAAAGATCACAATGAGAAATATGTTTCTTAGCGTTCTTGATAAGCGCAGTAGATTCTTTTTGAAATTTCACCCAATCGGCTGCCGAAACTTGAGCTTCAGGCAATAATAAAAGCTGTTCAAATCGACCTTTCAAATCGTTAATTAACACTAACAATTGACAAGCATCATCGTAATGCCATTTTTCTTCTAAATCTTGAACTGAGTCTATCATGCTCATTAGCCGATCATAAACCTGTGCTTTTCTGAAACTCAGCGTTTTATTTTTGCACAGTAAATTGCCGCGTTTACAGTAGAGCTCAATATAAAGTAGTTCCATCTTGAAAAAATCATTTGGAAGTTCGAAATCTTTAAGCTGTCGTTTTGCATCTGCAATAATTGTTTTGCATTCCGATTGTAGTGTAGACCAATCTGCCTGCGTAAATTCTGTAGAATGCTTTGAAAAATAAGCGTTGCATTTTTCATATAAGCTGTTGGCCAACTCGAATGTGATTTGTGAGGATTGATCACTTCCACTAGATCTTAAACTGTGAGATTTTTCAATTAAATTCATCGCATGAGTGTAAACTCGAGCTTTTTTCTGAGAGATCGAATCTTTTATTTTGAGTAATACTTGTGTTTGTTTAAATAATCTAACGTATTCCTGCTGTTCAGCACTGTATCCAAATACAATTGGAATTTCATCAACACTTAAAGCTTCTTCTAGATCAACAGATCCATTATTTAAAATAACTTTCTTAACCAATTGAAAAATTTCATTAGATTGCAAGCTAGTTTGTAAATCTTTGTAAAAATCGATATCTTCCAATCTAACATTCTTCAATAGCTCAAATCGAGCGGCTAATGTTTCACTAAAATAGATTGTTACAAGCCGCTCATTAAGTGAGGCTGAAGCATTGGTGACAGTACAAAACATCCATTCGTCTAATCGATTTTGACGACAAAAAAGAGACATTCCTCCGACAGTATCATTATCTGTCCAATACCCAGCCCTGATTAGATATTGTGATAACTGTTTGAGAGCACCAGTAGAATCCTCAATTATGTGTGGTTCGAATAAGGAGGCATCATTTATAGATAAGCCTATCAACAACCTTAATCCAGATTCATCACCTTGTGTGTATGCCGTTGTTGTTGACCAAGAGTCACAGATCTTGGCTTTTTGATTCCATGGCCCGATTAATGGAATTCGATAAATATCTTTTAAAACATTATTCCTAACTGTAGTTATATCTTCAGGCTTAATTAAGCTCAGAAAATGCGTTGCGCCCGCATAAGCGAGCAACTCGCAGACCTGCCGGTACGAACCTGTCAGTTTCTTTGCTCTCATCTCAACCTCATAAATCGTCGCCCTACCCAATTTTGTCATATAAATTAAGTGATATTGCTTCGTAGTCTAACATAACTTATCAAAATCTTGAAGACTTTTTGTACCTCATGGTCGTCAAAACAAGTTTACGCTATACTTTTCAGTCATGCTAATCCAAGGATTATTTATGTGTGGTCGATTTGCCGTCTATACAGACCCTCGAGAGCTCGCTGACTACTTCTCAGCAACCCTAACCTATGATATCGAACTTTCGTACAACATCGCCCCCACTCGCACTGTTCCGGTTCTTATTACACTCGATAACGAACGTATGATCGTTCCTATGCGCTGGGGACTTATCCCTTCGTGGTACAAAGAAGGCTCTAAATTAGCGATGCTCAATAATGCGCGCGGTGAAACTGTCGAAAGTAAACCTTCATTCAGACATTCATTTCGACACCAACGTTGCCTCATTTTAGCCGATGGATTTTACGAATGGGATGCGGAGAAAACTCCCAAACAACCGTATTATATTCCTATGAAAAATCGTGAACCTTTCGGACTAACCAGTTTATGGGCCCGCTGGATTTCCAACGAAAAAACCATTGATAGTTGCTGTATTATTACCATGCCAGCAAATTCCGTAGTCTCTCCTATCCACGACCGCATGCCATCAATAATACCCACTGATCTTATCGACACCTGGCTAGATAATAATTTTCAAGACGTCTCAAAACTTAAAAAAATGCTGGAAAATACGTCTGCCTGTGATCTACTAGCGCCTTATCCCGTCACGACGCGTGTGAATAAAGCAAATTTTGATGATGCTCAGTGCATTCAGACTATTTAACTAAAATTCTCAAGACCCTTCTACACTGAATCAGAATTTAACAAGGACAGGTTAACCTACTTTTCAGCACTATTCTTATTCTCTAGATTAGGCACTAACAGAGAGACTGATTGGTTTTAATTCATCCATTGTTCTTGTGACTCTATTCAGAGATTCTTCTACATAATTCTTCGCGAAGAAACCAAAATGTCCAGTTGTAATCTTATAACAAATAGGTTGTATACAGAGGCTGGCTAACGCAACAATAATATTAAGCACAAATCTCCCAAAACTATATCCCAAATCACACAACACATTATCTCTACTATGTAAAACTGCAGTTAATCGAATTTGGAATTTTTCAAAAACTTTAGCCTGGTCAGGATCATTTTCTGGATGAGACAGCACAAATTGATCTACCGTTTTCTGCAGTCGTTTAGCTAAATTACCGACATTAGTTGAATATTTTGGAGAAAGCGTTTCTGAATACTCTTTCATTTCTTGAATTCTGCCATAGATGTAGTTAACTTTTCGTGCATACGTTCTATGAGAATCAGTACGTGAAGACAGTAAATTCTGTAAAATACCTTTAATTTCTCTCCTTCTCGCATTCTCATCAGGGAATACATCATAACTAGAGATCTTCTTATTTCCAATGGCATCCCATTGATCATCGTAATCCATTAAAGTGCATATCGTGCGGCTCATTACAGCTCTAAAATGAGTCCCTGGGAAACGGCTCATATTTTGACTAATGAAATTGATCACATGGGAGCTATCCCCAGAAGCATTGAATTTATTCAACCCCACCTTTAAATTATTAATAAAAATTGATCGCTCAATTTTATCACCATCATAAAATATATCTTTAACGTAATACCGCTCAGAGCGCTTAACGATATATTGATCAAGGGAATTAAACAATGTCGCAGATAGAGAAATTCTTTTAGCAAGAGCTAGACCTTTACCTACTGGTTCCAAGTTCGCTTTAAACGATAGCAGTGCACTTTTCTTTTGCTTTATCTGCTCATTATAATCACCTTTTAAGTGAGCAGTATCTTCTTCCGTTTGTTCCAATTCACTACGCGTTTGAGTGATGGATTTTAAAAGCAAATCATGCCGTTCAAGTAAGTTATTAATTTTCGAGATTCTATCGAGTGACATATGATGGTCCACTGTTTTTTTATAACCACTCTCAGGTGTTTCATTTTCTTTTAGATCCAGTGGTATTGATAATTCCGTCAACTCAGCATGTATAGGACCAAATTTTTCTTCAAGATCATTTAACTTAGTTTCATAATCACGCAGTGTTGACTCAAACTTATATCGTATAATATCTGATATTCGAATACGTGTAGCGCCTAATAAAGATAATACTACGCTCATGTATTGTTCATTATCCTGAGGGAACTTGGATCTCTGAATTACAGCTCCAAATTCTCTTGCCAACTCCTCAAGTCTATCCTGCTCCTCATCCAATTTCGGACATTTTCTGTATAGGCTCCAATTATTGATAAAATCTCCCTCATTATTGAATTCTTCTATCTTCGCAAAAAAATGTTTTATTGAAATTTGGATGTCAACACACTGCTCAAGAATAGGTACACTATCCTCCATCTTGTCTTTATCAAGAGAAACCTCATCAATTCTATCCTGTAGAGATTTTTCATTACCTTTTAAATCAATATCGTTAATTAGATCTTTAATTTCAGAAAGTCGGGGTACCGCTGTTTTAATGTGATCCCCGTCTGCAATAACCTTTTGAAGCTCATCGATTTTCTTGCAGGCCATAGCAAACAAGAATGATCTTGTTTCATTTAATTCTTTTTCAGAGGGGTTGAAGCGGTAAATCTTCTCTTGTCGATCTCGATAATCTTTGAGTTTTTCTATACTGCCATCAGCCATGTTGATTATGGATAAAAATTTATCAAAGCCACACGGCGCTTGGTCGTCATCAGATTTAAAACAGGGCAGATTATCAATCTCTTTAAATTTAATAAATTCTTTACTGACTTGCAAATATCTCTTCACAAATCCTAATTTATTTATCAGATCGACATAATAGTCTGGAAATGATTTATTATCAGAAATTTTGGTAAATAAAGTATTCAGAAAGCCCTTCTGTTCCTCTATCCACTGAAGTACGAAATCTTTATCATTCAATAAACGATCAACTTCATCATCTTCTATTTTTTTATGTTTTGAAACATTACCTATAACTTCTCGCACTAACCCATTATAGTTTCTTGTATCAGAAAGTTGCCGCTCAAACTCTGCTACAACACAACCTAACCGCGTGATTTCACCTCTTCTCTCCAGCACTATCTGACGCATTTGTTCAGGATTAGAAGACCGCATTTTCTCTAAAAATTTTGCTTCAGAGTATGCTTTTTCAATTATTTTTTTCTTTTCATTAATACGAAATAATATCCCAGCTACAGCGTTATTGAATATTTCTAAGAAACCCAGTACTTCTTCAGAAGTTCTTGATAAATCATTTTGAAGCTGATTATCTTTATCAAATTTCTTAAATGACGGATCAACTTCGGAAGACTTCTTTGCTCTTGTCAGTAGATTCTCCGCTAATTCTAGTAATGCAAGTATCGATCCATGTTCTTGTGTCACTTGACCTAAATCTAATTCTAATGACTGAAAATCTTTAGATACAGCCCCTATCTCAACAGTAATACTCTTAATTGCAAACTCGAACTTTTCTTGTGCAAGTTTACATTCTTGCATATATCCCTGTAATTCTTGAGGGCAGTTTTGCCTCTTCGCTCTTTTGTATTGGCTTACTGCACCATTCAGAACGCGTTCTAGCGAAGATTTCAATCCGAGAAAATCATCATACTTACTTTTATTTTCTTCTAACCGCTGTTTAACATCAACCATACAGTGATCAAATAGTGGAATAATATAAGGAATCCCAACACCATCAATTCGTTTTAATAACTTAGCAGGAACAAGCTCTTTATCGTGAATGGGTTCTTTTGTCACCGCACGGTAGACACTTCTGAAGAATTGACTAGGTAATTCCCTCATCTTTTCTAGTTTCTGAAATCCGGCAGTAAATTCTTCCAGTGCAGTGAGTGTTCTATCGATTTCTAAAATCTGCTCAAGCCCTTTCAATCTTTTGACTTTTGTTAAATAATTTTGATCAAAATCTATTACCGGTAATATGCCTTGAACTTGACGAGTGCATTCTCTTAACAAGCTTTGACATAGCACGTCCTTATCTAATAATATTTGAACATTCTGATTAAGTATACATAGATGATAATATCCAACCATAACTGCTAATATGCCCGCTAGAGGAAGTTCGAAATGTTCTTCAAAGTGCGGTTCTACATCGAGCTCTTCAGTGTGTACATCATAGCGCGCCGTGTCGTCTTCATTGTTCTCTGCTTTAGTCGGGTTATCATCTTGATCAACGCTTTCAACTATTACTTCCTTTGGAGTATAACCCTTAAACTGATAGCGGAACTTACTTTTACTATCTTTGGATTGATCAACATGTCCCAGCTTAAAACTTCGCCCAATAAGCGCACGAAGTGAAGGACCAACTACATATCCATTATGTAAATCAACAGTCAGTGATTTAGGATTGAAAAATGAGAGCAACTGATCCAATTCTCTAGGAAAAGTATTATAGTGAATCAAAACAAGTTCGATCAATTCATAGGGCAATTTTAGGATTTCTTGAAAATTAATTAAATCGGGGATGCCTTTATCGACGGCACTAAAATCAGTCTTCAAAAGCTCTAACATCTGTTGAATTTCTATTGGTACAGGAACTCTGTTCTGCGGAAGATTTGAGATTCTTTTTTTTATCTCTAGGAAATAAACTGATAGATCTACTCCGGGTATTTCGAGGGTTTTTGCAAAATAGGTATTCGTATTATCTTCGAGTATTTTTACTACGTTTGTGCTAATATCACCTTGCATCGAAACTGCTGTTTTAATCACATTTTCTAACTGTACTTCCAGCTCTTTGCAAAACACATCTACGCGATTTTGTACAAGGTCCTTGTATCTATAATAGAGCAACGACCCGTCTTTAATAATCCCCAACACTCCCAAAGCTCCTGGCTCGCCACCGCTACAAAAATTATATTCTATGGCACTATGAGCCCGAGACCAAATGTCCTGACAAGCCTCCATAATTTTATGATAATACTTATATTCAACAGAAGAGTCTTCACGAAGAGGATGCCTTTGTTTTTGCTCTTCCATTTTATCGAGTAATGCAACCATCATGCGCCCCAGAGGGCTATCCACATACTTCGTATAAGTTGGCTTTTTTAAGGCTTTCGCTTTCAATGTAACGTACCCATTTTTGATAAAATATTAACAATTCTACCTTAGAAATCTTAACATTAACTTAAGGATTTCACAATTAGATCTGCCAGTTCAAAAAACACCCTCAAATAATTGCTAAAATTAAATAATTAAAGGCTATAAATTGCTATAAGCATGCGCCCTTCATCCCACACCCCAGCACCCCATTTCTTTATTGTATCGATTGATCTCCCTGCGATGCTGCGCATAATTCGGGTCAAACTTAGCCACCAGAGCCCAAAAACGCTTTGAGTGGTTAAGATGGCGTGTATGACATAACTCATGAATCATAATATATCGAACCAAAGGTCTTGGTAAAAAAATCAATTTGGAATTGAGTGAGATATTTCCATTACTATCACAACTTCCCCATCGGGTTTTTTGTTCGCGTATTGATATTTTTTGAAATGACAAATCGATTTCCCGAGCAACCGTTTCTAACATGGGAATTAATAACGTTTGAGCTTTTTTTCGTAACCATTTTTTCAAAATAGTCTGACATTCTAGTGTGTTTTCGATATTTCCCATCAGTATTATTGTGGAATCAGGACGAGTGATAATTTTCGTTCGACCCATTGCTGGTACCAATTCAACTCGCCAAATTTCATCCGACATCAGTAATTGAATCTGGGTGGGAATTCCCGCACTGAGCTGAACTTTATTGTGATATATTTTTAATTTTTTTTCGATCCACGGTCGATGAGTTAAAAGTAAATTGTCTAAATTATAATAACCATAACGATAAGGGATCACAATTTCTAATCCCTCTTGAGGACAAATCTTTAATTGTAGATGTTTTGCACGCCGACTTTTGCGTAATCGGTATTCCGGTGGCCAACTTTGTGGGTCTGTTTGCAAGGCAAAATGTCTCTCTATATCCTATAATATAAGGTATGCAGTTTAGGTAAAGAACTGCACATTAGGGCAAATAATCTCATAGGATAGGACGAAGTACAAATGCCGATCGATGTTTACATATACGATGCCATTCGAACCCCCAGAGGACGCGGTAAACCTGACGGAACCCTTTATGAAGTGACTCCTGTAAAGCTTGCAGCGGGGTTACTGCGGGTATTAAAAAAGCGCAATCACTTCAAAAGTAAGGATATTGATGCGCTTCTGATGGGGTGTGTGAGTCCCGTCGGCGACCAAGGAGCTGATATCGCTAAAGCCGCCGCCTTACTTGCGGGTTGGGATCACTCAATTCCAGGCATTCAAATTAATTGCTTTTGCGCCTCAGGCCTTGAAGCTGTCAATTTGGCAGCAATGAGGATAGCGGCTGGCTCGGATCGATTAGTTGTGGCTGGTGGCGTTGAATGCATGTCGCGGTTACCTTTAGGATCTGATGGTGGCGCTCTCATTTATGATCCTAGCTTAACAATGCCACACAAAATTATTCCGCAAGGTGTTAGTGCCGATTTAATTGCAACCATCGAGGGTTTTACTCGTGAAGACGTAGATCAATTTGCATTACGTTCTCAACATTGCGCTGCTGCTGCTATACAAAATAATTATTTTGATAGATCAATTATTCCTGTTTACGACGATAATCGTTGTCTCATTCTCGACCATGATGAACATCCTCGCTCAGATACTTCACTCGCGAAATTAAAAGCCTTAAAACCTTCCTTCGCGGCACTCGGCAAAATTGGATTCGATGAAGTCGCTATTTGTCGATATCCTGGAATAGAACGAATCCATCATGTGCACACTGCTGGAAATTCATCAGGCATTGTTGATGGCGCTGGTGTTGTTTTATTAGGCGATAAATCGGTTGGAGAAAAATTAAAAATTAAACCTCGTGGAAAAATAATTGCATCTGCATTGATAGGAACCGATCCTACCATTATGTTAGTTGGCCCAGCTCCTGCTA
Organism: uncultured Gammaproteobacteria bacterium; assembly: GCA_963725255.1. Classification (GTDB taxonomy): domain Bacteria; phylum Pseudomonadota; class Gammaproteobacteria; order JAIEPX01; family JAIEPX01; genus JAIEPX01. The sequence continues at coordinate 224,048 of CAVRXV010000017.1, forward strand.
CAAAAAAAGTGTTAGAAAAAGCAAATATGACATTAGATCAAATTGACTTATTCGAAGTTAACGAAGCCTTTGCTTCTGTTGTATTACGTTTTATGAAAGAATTAAAAATCCCGTTAGAGAAGATTAATGTTAATGGTGGCGCAATTGCGCTAGGTCATCCTGTAGGTGCCACCGGCGCAATGTTGCTCGGCACTTTACTTGATGAACTCGAACGACGTGAATTACGTTACGGATTGTGCACCTTGTGTGCTGCAAGCGGAATGGCCGTAGCCACAATTATCGAACGTGTAAAATAGTCGCGAGATGGAAGGAGAAATGCAATGACAGGAATTCGCTACACAAAAGACTCAGACGATATTGTGACGCTGCAATTCGACTTGCATGGATCCGTAAATAAGATCGATCTTGTTTTCATCGAGGAATTTGGAAAAGCGTTAGATCAACTTGAAACAGAAGGCAATAACATAAAAGGCGTGATCATCACTTCAGCAAAGGACTCTTTTATTGCAGGAGCTGATTTAAAATCAATTTTAGCGTTAACAAAGAAAATGGCTTCAGATTTTTTGTATGTGATCACTCTTTTTAAATCGTTACTTCGGCGTCTGGAGAAATTACCCATTCCGGTTGTAGCAGCAATTAATGGTACAGCAATGGGTGGTGGAATTGAATTCACATTGGGTTGTCATCATCGAATTGCGATAAATGCACCTTCTGTTCAACTAGGACTCCCTGAGATAACGTTAGGATTACTTCCTGGGGGTGGTGGAATTGTACGTTTAATTCACCTCTTAGGTGCAGAGAATGCAATTCCATACATTTTGAGCGGCTGTATTCTTTCACCATCGGAAGCATTAAAAAAAGGTCTTATCAATGAGCTCGCTAATGATCACAATGAGTTAATGAAAAAAGCGAAATCCTGGATCCAAAATAATCCGCATGCACAACAACCTTGGGATATGCCTGATCATAAAATACCGGGTGGCGACATGCGCAACCCTAAAATGGTTCAATGGATCATTGCGACGACAGCGTCTATGGTAAAAAAATCCTGCGGTGTAAATCAAGCCATTCAAGAAATTTTGTATGTTGCTACTCAAGCTTTATCCATACATTTTGATGCTGCGCAACGCGTTGAGAGTCGATCACTGGTTAAATTAGCCCTCACTCAAGAAGCGAAAAATAAAATTAATACTCTCTTTTTACAGCTTAATGAAATTAACAATGGAAAGAGTCGGCCAAAGAATATCCCTCACTTTGCCTTTAAAAAAGTAGGGATTCTTGGCGCTGGCATGATGGGACGTGGAATTGCATTGGTCTGTGCAAAAAAAGGAATCAATGTGATCCTAAAGGATATTAATCACAGTAGAGCTCATGCAGGTAAAGAATCTTTGGAAAAATATCTAGAGCATGATCACAACAAAACGGCCATATTAAATCGCATTTATCCGACTGAAGATCCACACGATTTAAAAGATTGTGATTTAATTATTGAAGCTGTATTTGAAAATGTCGATATTAAGGAGAAAGTCACAAAAGAAACAGAATCCTTTATGAATGAAAAAGGGATTTTTGCATCCAACACATCCACTTTACCGATTTCAATCTTAGCCAATGTAACACAAAAACCCGAGAATTTTATTGGTATTCATTTTTTCTCTCCAGCGGATAAAATGCGATTGATTGAAATTATTGTGGGTAAAAAAACAAGCAAGGAAACTCTTGCAAAAGCGTTTGATTTTGCTCGACAAATCAACAAAACACCCATTATCATCAATGATAGTCGCGGGTTTTTTACTTCGCGAGTTTTTGGGACTTTTCTTGATGAAGGTGCGCGTTTACTCGAAGAAGGTGTGAATCCTGTGAAAATTGAACACGCAGCAAAACTCGCTGGTATGCCAATCGGACCTCTCGCTGTTTCTGATGAGCTCAGCCAAAAACTTATTATTTCTATTGCAGAAACGAATGAGCAACTTGATAAAGAATTGGGTAAAGCAACGGCAATGAATGGAGAAGCGAGTCTTCGTGTAGCAAAAATGTTAGTTGAGAAATATAACCGATCAGGCAAAGCTTACGATGGTGGATTTTACGAATATCCTGAAAAAGGAAAAAAATATCTTTGGCCCGAATTGAAAAAACTTTACGGCACTCCACAAAAAAATATGCCCACTCAAGATATTCAAGATCGTTTATTGTTTCGTCAAGCTCTAGAAGCCGTCCGATGCTACGACGAAGGCGTCCTCAACTCTGTCGCCGAAGCCAACATCGGCTCCATCTTCGGCATCGGCTTCCCCAGCTGCACCGGCGGCATTCTTCAATTCATCAACGCCTACGGCCTCGATGCCTTCCACACTCGCGCCCTCGAACTCACCAAACAATACGGTGACCGTTTCTCTCCCCCTGCCCTCTTAAAGTCCATGGCTTCCAAAGGGAAGGTTTTTGAATAAAATGGCGTCGCGTCTTGAGTTGTTATAGGTTTTCGAAAAACAGCATTAATTTTTACTGAATAATAGAGTGAATTGGTCTTTAACAACTCAAGATCTTGAAAAGGTTGTCTTGCCCAGTCTTCTCAACTCCGTGCTAATTCTGGTCTGAATCCAGAATTAGTTAGCGAAATTCTGGACTGCACCAAGAATTGGTAAGCTAAATTCTAGACACAGTCCAGAATTTAGAACTCCCACATATTAACGCTTCATTGGCGAAGGATGAACATTTTGTTCTTGACTAGATTGAGCTGATTTTACAATGCTTTCTAGTTTAGTGATTAAGAGAGCAGGGTATTGATTAGTTCTGGATTCCTTTATCAGCTGTTCAGGTGTAATCAGAAGCGCTAATAAATGCGCTTGTTCTTCACATCCTTGTTTCGTGCAAGCATGTAACATCGCTGTCATATTAGAAAAATCTCTAATAGAAAGCATTTTAGGTACAGTATCATTAAGGCCAAGAATCCTTAGCTGATTAGGAACCTCTTCACCTGATTGTAAACGTGACAGATCTTTGTGGTGAATAGAAGCAATGAATTGCCCAGATAAAATATCACCTAATACGATCATCTCACGTTCGTTCGCCAGTTCTTCAGCAGAAATTGCGCTGCTCATAGGCTCAGAAACACTTCCAACATTATGATCAAGAGTAAACTGAAATGCGTCAATTACTCGGTTATGTTTCCCGTAGTAAACGAGTGAATATTGTAATCTCCCTCTTCTTTTTTCCAATCAATTAAGGCTGGTAAATTGTGAAATCCCATTGAGCCGAAACCAATTGATGGGCGATTCGTTTGTAAATAAGACCTTAACTCTTTTTCAGTACCCGAAAAATGTCGTCCTTTGAAACCACCATTATCAGTAATGAGATTAATTGGACGAGTATCTTTCCTAAATAGCAACATAGAATTTGCAAGATAGTAACGTGCATCAAGTTTTTTTGGCTGAAATAAGTTAGAAAATAAACCTGGTACTTTCATGTCAATCTCCTTTAATGACTATACATTGTTAGTATAGCAGTTGATCATTAAGGGAATATGAAAGCCTGAAAATTAAAATATGAATTTTAACTATTTAAAAATGAAAAGTGTTTCATTTAGATGCCAAATTCTGTAAACCTTTAACAACTCAAGATCTGACCCCTTTAATTAACTGACAAATCTGCGGATCGCGGCAAAGAATTGCTCTGGCACATCAGATTCCATTGAGTGATCAGCTTTAGGGAAAATAATTAATTCACTTCCTTTAATCGCTTTTGCAATTTGTTTTGAATATTTTTTATCTGTGATCCAATCTTCATCGCCAACTAAAACCAAAGTTTTGCATTGAATTTTATGAATGTCGCTCGTGAAGTTGAATGATTTGATAAATGTTTGAAATCCTTGATTAAATACTTCATGTGCTACTGGATAATCTGGCGGAGGACGGGAAACGGGTTGTCCATGACGAACTTTATATGAATATAAATTTGAAAGTTTTTTCAACCCTTTTGTTGCATCTTCATCGCTAGTAAATGCACCGTTCAACATTTTCTTTAAAATTTTTACTTGCTCAGTATCGAGATTTCGTTTGCTCGCATTTATTTTTGCTGTTTCAAGCATTAGTGAAGTTGGAGAACCCGCAGCGAGCACAAGTTTACTGACATATTGTGGATAACGCAGTGTATATCCCAGTGCACACATCGCGCCATATGATTTTCCAAGTAGAATCACTTTATCTAGCTTGAAGAATTCTCGTATAAGATCAATATCTTCTATATTATTATACGCTGTGTATGTTTCAGGACTACTGCGATCGCTTAAACCGCAACCGCGCGGATCGAAAAAAATAATATTTGCCACATCTTTAAGATCAGCATAATCTTTATAGTACGAATGATTTAATCCGGGACCACCACTTAGCATGATGATGTAAGGCTTACTATGCAAAGATTCTTCATTTTCATATGCCATTACAGTATATAAATTTGTCGCAGGAGCATTTTTTCTTGCTGGAATTTCTACTTTGCAAACGCGCTGCATTAATTATTTCCCTAAATTTAAAATGCTAATTGTCTCATGAATATCCCTCAAAAAAAAGAGAAGTGTCAGCATCAAGCTTCAGAGTCGCTCCTGATCTACCCCCTTTCCTCCTCTGCAATAGTATAGCTGTAGTCTTCCTCACCCAAACAGTATTGCGAGGCATACAAGGTAATAATGCTAAACGGTAAGATAATGAAAATATCTTGGGGAAATTTAAAGAGACCAAGACCACCAAAATTACCCAAGTAAGAAAGAACAAATAGAAAACCCATGTAAGACATAAACCAAAAGAGGCTGCGAGAGCAGGCAAAAATACTTTTGCGTTGGTAAGCTAGGGTGATGATTAAAGCAACAACAAGCGCTAAACACAATTTCCAAATCGTGGAAAAACCACACCAATACAACATTAGATTGCAAACGAAAAAAGCGATGTGCGAATAAATTAATGCACCCGATAATTTAAAAGGACGTTTGAGCGTGGGTTGTAATTTGCGCATGGCTAATAAACAAATTGGGCCTGCTCCATACGATAAAATACTGGCAGACGAAAGAAAGGCTACCATTTTTTGCCAGCCGGGAAAGGGAAGGAAGCTTAAAGAACCCACTAAAAAATTTACATATAATGTCACATACGGAATTTTGTGACGATTAAGTTTAAGAAAAAATGGAGGCAAATGTTTATTTTCCGCCATACCGTAAAGAATTCTGGAAGTGGCTGCGGTATAAACAAGTGTAGTACCAAACGGTGAAAATGCTGCGTCAAACAATAATAACACCGCAATCACTCCTAGACCTAATAATAATGTTAGCCCAACAAGAGGACCACTATCGCCAGGAAAACTTAAATTATGCCAGCCATGGCTCAAATATTTTTGCGGTATCGCTGCAAGAAAACTCAACTGCAGCATAAAATAGAGTAGAAATCCAATGAGGACAGCACCCAAAATTGCGATAGGAATATCACGTTGTGGATTTTTTATTTCACCTGCTAGAATTAAACCATTTTGAAATCCAGTAAACGCAAAAATCACACCGCCCACTGAAAGTGCAGAAAAAATTTGCTCCCAACTTTCTCTGGTGCTAACATTAATATCAATATTTGCCATCGATGGTGCTACGTGAAGCAAACCGATAATCGCTACTGTGGGAAGAATAAATTTTAAAATGCTCGCGTATTTATTACACTCAGTTAATAATTTTATACCAAAGGTGTTTAGCACGACGACGAATAACATAATACTAATAGCCGCAACATAACCAATACCTGATAATTTAAACATGGTAGCATTTTTCACGGTTAATGCCGGAATGAAATGACTGGAGTATTGTAAAATAGCTTGAATTTCAATAGGCGTCATCACTAAATAGGAAAGCCACGTCATGCACGCAAATAAAAATCCTACTTCTTTCCCATGCGTAAAACTCGGATAATTTGCCAGTCCACCCGAGACTGGAAACATGGTACCCAATTCACAGAGCGGTAAAGCAATAAACACCATAAATATCGCAGCAATAACCCAACTGATGAGCGCATTACTGCCTGCTATTTGTGCGCTGATAAATGGACTAAATAACCAACCTGAGCCGATCATACCCCCGGCAGCGGCAATTAAAACATTGGTTGTCGATATATCACGCTTAAGCATGGCATCTTCTCCTAAAATTTAACTTTGAGCATGGTAACGTAATTTTTGGAAAGTTAGCAGCATTTTCAGTATTGGCTTAAGCTTTATGCTGTCCTCTCCACGCCCTGCTTATCACTAATAATAGCGAATAAGGCGGTATAGTACGCGAAATAAGCATAAACCGTGTTGCGTATTGACAGCCAATATTTTGCATAATAGAATGTTTTTCATCTTAAACTTGAAATAAATGAGATTTTAACATGCCTAAAATTAGAGAAAATTACTCAAAAACGAAGCCTATCAAGCTTGATCGACTAGATAAGCGAATTCTTAACATCTTGCAAAGTGACAATTTGATCACGAATCAAGATCTCGCAGAGCAAGTTGGCCTATCAGCCCCACCCTGCTTACGCCGCGTAAGAAAATTACGCGAAATGGGTGTCATTAGTAAAGATGTAGCAATAATCGACCCCTTTAAAGTCAATAAAATACTCGTGTTCACCAACATTACCTTGCTACAACAGCGAGAAGACCTCTTAAGTAATTTCGAACGTAAAATGCTCGAACACGCGGAGATTCTTCAATGTTATTTCATTTCAGGCGAAGTCGATTATATTCTAGTTGTCTGCGTACGAGACATGAATCACTACCACGAATTTGCCAGACGAATTTTCGCGAATGAACCGAATATTAAAACCTACCGCAGTAATTTCTGCCTCAGTCAAATAAAACATCAAACTAAGATTGAGCTAGACGATAACAACACGGAATAATTAATTATTAGAATCCCACCCACCACCAAGCGATTTGATTAATCCTACAGCAGCAACCATAAGCCGACCCTGAATATCCGCGGCATTTTTTTCTGCGGTGAATAAGATAGTCTCTGCAATAATTACGTCAGATAATGCTGCAGTACCTGATTTATATTCATTCATCACTATTTTTAATGCTGCTTTTGCACTTGCTACTGCGCGATTTTCCACACTTAATTCAGTCTGTAGAATACGCAGGCTTGAAAGATTATCTTCTACATTTTGAAAGGCCGCTAGGACGATTTGGCGATAGTTAGCCACTGTCGCATCGTAATTGGCTCTTGCTGCTTCTGTTATAGCAAATTTTAATCCGCCATCAAACACAGTCTGAACCAGTTGCGATCCAAGCGCCCAAGCTATCGTGGGTGCTGAAAATAAAGGACCTAATCCTGGGCCTTGCGTACTGCCGGCTGCAGTTAAAGTGAGAACAGGAAAATACGCTGCGATTGCAGCGCCTACTTGCGCATTGGCAGCAGCCATTTGGCGTTCAGCTTGGGCTATATCTGGGCGACGTTCGAGTAATGCTGAAGGAACTTGTACTGGAATTGTGGGTGGCAATGAGTTGAGGGGATCACGAGCTAATTTGAAACACGACGCAGGTATACCTATTAATACTGCAATAGCATGCTCATAAATCGCACGATTAACACCATTATCAATTGCAGCAGCTTGTGCGGCTTCTACTAAACTTTGAGACTGAACAATATCTGCACGAGAAACCACACCAGAAGCATAACGATTTTCGGTTAATTTTAAGGCTTTCTGATAGGCACGAACATTATCTTCTAAAATATTTTGGTCTAAATCTAAATTGCGAAGTTGATAATATAATTGAGCTAGTGTTGCTTGTATTGATAGTCGTGTTAAGGCAAGTTGTGCTTTGCTTGCTTGTGCGGTGTCAGCACTTGCTTCTACAGTTCGTCTCACGCTTCCCCAAAGATCAGGCTCCCACGAGGCATTCAAGTTAATGGAATAATTGGTGACTATATTGGATGTTGGCCCGGTTGCTGTCCCACTCCCCGCGGATACTTGTTTTTGGCGGGTCTCCATTCCTGAGGCTGTAATGATAGGGAAATAACTCGCTCTAGCTTCTTTGACTAAAGCCAATGCCTGACGATATTGTGCTTCTGCAACAGCAATGCTTTGGTTGGCACAATTGAGACGTTGTTCAAGACTATTTAATTTGCGATCGTTAAAAACTTTCCACCATTCTCCGCGATCACAATAATCTTTTGGTTTGGCAATTTTCCAATTTTTAGATGCTTCTTTATATTTTACAGGAACAGCAACTTTTGGACGTACATAGTCAGGCCCCACTGAACAGGCTGTGAGCATAAGTACAGAACAAAATGACAGTAAATATTTCATAGTTGTTGTCTCGCTGTTGTGTGTATAACAACTCGTTTAAACCGCTCAGACCAGTGTTCAAACGCCAAATAAATAACCGGTGTAGTGTATAAGGTCAACATCTGACTGACAATTAAACCGCCTACAATCGCAATTCCCAAAGGTTGCCTCAATTCTGAGCCTACTCCAAATCCAATCACAAGAGGAAATGCTCCTAAAAATGCTGCCATCGTTGTCATCATAATTGGACGAAATCGTAATAATGCTGCTTGATAAATAGCATCATGTGATGATTTATTTTCTTCACGCTCTGCTTGAAGCGCGAAATCAATCATCATAATCGCATTTTTTTTCACAATCCCAATGAGCAAAATAATGCCTATTAATGCGATAATACTCAAATCAGTTCTCGACATTAATAGTGCCAATAACGCACCGACTCCTGCAGAAGGTAATGTCGATAAAATCGTAATAGGATGAATTAAACTCTCATAGAGCATACCCAGTACAATATAAACCGCAAGAAGTGCCGCTAAAATAAGTATCGGTTCAGAAGCGAGCGAATCTTGAAATGCTTGTGCAGTCCCTCTAAAGGTTGCCGTGAGGATCATGGGCAAATGCATTTTATCAACAGTACTGACTCACTCGATTAATCGCATCACCTAATGCGATATTGGGCAACAAATTAAATGATAAAGTGGCAGAAGGCGATTGACCTTGATGATTCACCGAGAGTAGTGTCGATGTGGGTGTGAAACTTGCGATTGCTGATAATGGCACAGGATTTCCTGTTGAAGAATTCACATAAATATCATTCAACGTTTCTGGGCGTTGCCAATATTTTGGTTCTACTTCCATAACTACATGGTATTGATTCATTGCCGTATACAATGTAGACACCAGAGATTGGCCAAATGCCGAATATAAAGTGTTATCAATTTCTTTCAAACTGATTCCAAAGCGTGATGCCGTATCACGATCCACGTGCACAAATTCTTGTAAGCCATGACTCAGTTGGTCACTATTAACATCAGCAATTCCTTGTACATCAGCTAGTTGTTTCATGATTTTTGGCGCCCAATGATTCAACTGATTCAGATCATCCGCTGTAATAGTATATTGAAATTGAGCATTACCCTGTCGGCCGCCAATCAGTAAATCTTGCGCCGTTTGCATATAAAGATTTGCTCCGGTAACTACAGAGAGCTTATTACGCAATCGAGCAATGACTTCATCAGAAGTTAATTTTCGAGCCGGGGCAATTTCAGCGAGATAAACATCGAACCTGAGTTTGTTGTGTTACTACCACCAATAAATCCAAGCACATTTTCCACGTCAGGGTCTTCATGAATTATATTTACAAACGACGTCAATTTTTGTTTCATAGCCTGAAATGAAATATCTTGCTGAGCTTGTATTGATGCAGTAATTCTTCCAGTATCTTGTTGCGGAAAAAATCCCTTGGGAATAATAATAAAAAGAATAATATTGAGAATGATAGTCGCGAGAGTTAATAACAGAATTATGTGCGAATGTGCCAGTGACCAACTTAAACTTTTTTCATAACCGAGATAGATGTGTTCACCAAATGCGTGCAACGGATTTTTTTCTTCTTTTTGTGCGATGTCGCCTTTAAGAAAAATGGCACACATCATGGGCGTTACTGTTAAAGATACTACTAATGAAACCAGAATAGCTATAGATAATGTCACAGCAAACTCATGAAATAATCGACCCACTACTCCCCCCATTAATAAAATGGGTGTGAAAACTGCGATTAATGAGAGACTCATTGATAATACGGTAAAACTAACTTCTTGCGCTCCTTTAAAAGCAGCTTCTAAAGGTTTAATGCCATTTTCAATGTGACGAGTAATATTTTCTAAAACAACAACAGCGTCATCAATAACAAATCCTGTCGAAATTGTCAGCGCCATCAATGATAAATTATCCAAACTGTAGCCCAACAAATACATCACACCAAAACTACCCAACAAAGATAGCAAAACTGCAACTCCTGGAATAATCATCGCACGCAAGCTATTCAGAAATAGAAATACCACAAAAATGACTAAACTCAGTGCAATAAGTAATGTTAACTCAACGTCATGTAATGATGCGCGTATTGTTGTGGTCCTATCCATTACAGTATTGAGTTCAATTGCGCCAGGTAGAGTATCTTTAAGAATAGGAATCATGGCTTTAACTTTGTTTACTGCCTCAACAACATTAGCACCAGGTTGTTTATAAACGACTAAAAATACCGCGGGTATTCCATTAGCTAATCCGGCATTACGGACATCTTGTTCTGCATCAATGACATAGCCCAAATCAGAAAGACGTACAGCTTGATTATTGCGATATGCAACGATTAATGGTTGATATTGGATAGCTTTAAACATTTGGTCGTTGGTCACAATTTCCGATGTGCTGACGGTATTAGAAAATTGACCCTTTGGACGGTTTTGATTCGCTGCAGCAATGACAGTTCTGACATCATTCAATCCGATAGCATATTTATTTAATGCGGTAGGATTTAATTCAATTCGCACAGCAGGTAATGAACCACCACCAACATTCACTTGTCCAACTCCATCTACTTGTGATAATTGTTGTTGTAAAATTGTCGACGCTAAATCATACATTTGTGGTCTAGAATAGGTTTTAGAAGTTAGTGCTAAAATGATAATCGGCGCATCTGATGGATTCACTTTTCTGTAAGTAGGATGACTGGGTAAATTAGAAGGCAATTGACTTTGTGCAGCATTAATTGCTGCCTGCACATCACGAGCTGCACCGTCAATATCACGTGATAAATCAAATTGAACGGTGACTCGACTAGACCCCAAATTACTACTCGAAGTCATTTCGGTAATTCCAGCAATTCTTCCTATTTGACGTTCCAATGGAGTTGCAACGGATGTTGCCATGATTTCAGGACTTGCGCCTGGCAGTGATGCTTGCACTGTAATGGTGGGATACTCCACTTGCGGCAATGATGAGACGGGTAATAAATTAAATGCCACAGCACCAGCAACTGCTATTCCTAATGCCAATAAAGATGTACCGATAGGTCGCCTAATAAATGCTGCTGAAATATTCATTATAATGCCTCTGTGGGCGCTTGTGGTCCTGCTGAACGAAGTCGAAATTGAATTATGGCACGCTGCATTTTATCAAAAGCGAGATAAATCACGGGGGTTGTATAGAGTGTTAATATTTGGCTCACTGCTAATCCTCCGATAATCGCAATACCCAATGGATGCCGAAGTTCTGCGCCCATTCCAGAACTTAAAGCAAGCGGTACCGCACCCAGCATTGATGCCATGGTTGTCATTAATATTGGTCTAAAGCGCAGTAAACAAGCTTGATAAATCGCATCGATTGGTGCCTTTCCATATTGTCGTTCCTGTTCTAATGCAAAATCGATCATCAAGATTGCATTTTTCATCACAATACCAATTAGCAAAATTACTCCGATTAACGCAATGACACTTAAATCATTTCGAGTGATCATAAGTGATAATAGAGCACCTACACACGCTGAAGGCAACGTTGATAAAATAGTAATAGGATGAATATAACTTTCGTATAAAACTCCCAACACGATATAAACTACCAATATAGCAGCCAACAATAACCAACCTTCATTAGCTAAAGATTTTTGAAAACTTTTTGCAGAACCTTCAAAACTCGTTAGGACATGAAGTGGCATACCTATAGAATCTTTTGCCGTATTAATAGCTTTGACGGCGTCACCTAATGCTGCGCCTTTAGCTAAATTAAACGATATTGTAGCTACAGGAAATTGATTTTGACGATTGATGGAGAGTGGACCAACACTTTGGGAAACTTTTGTAAATGTATTCAGTGGCACAGCACCACCAGAACTCGAATTAATATAGATATTTGATAGATCAAGCGCGTTTTGTTGTAGTATGGGCAATACTTCCAACACAACATGATATTGATTGCGTTGTGTAAAGAGTGTCGTTATTTGTCGCTGACCATAAGCATCATATAAAATATTATCAATTAATTGTGTTGAAATTCCCAAGCGAGAAGCAGTATCGCGATCAAGAGCTATATTAGTATGTAATCCAAAATTTTGTTGATCACTTGTAACGTCTTGTAATTCAGGGATAGTACGCATTTTTGCAAGCAACAAATCTGTCCATTTTGTAACTTCTGCTGTATCAGGTGAGCCAACACTATATTGATATTGATTTCGACTAACACGATCATCAATTGTAATATCTTGTAATGGTTGCATATACAATGTAATACCAGGAATTTGTGCTAACTTGGGCTGCAGACGCCGAATCACATCGGATGCACTGGCATCTCGTTGTGCAATAGGTTTCAGCGTAATTTGAATTCGACCACTATTGAGTGTGGTATTTATTCCATCAATACCTATAAATGAGGTCAAATTTTCAACGGCAGGATCTGCTAATATTTTCTTCACTAATGATTGCTGATGCTCTGACATTGAAACAAATGAAGATGACTGCGTCGCTTCAGAAATTCCCTGAATGACTCCCGTATCTTGAATTGGAAAAAAACCTTTAGGTATAAAATAAAATAATAACCCTGTAAGTGCTAATGTAGCGATTGCCACTTTTAAAGTTGATGACTGACGATCTAATACCCATCGTAGTGATGTTCCGTAACGTTGTATAATAGAATCCTGAACATCAGCCGCTTTTTTCTCAAATTGACTTAATTCGCTTCGTTGACGATGGCGAAGCATTCGCGCACATAACATTGGTGTAAGTGTTAATGACACAAAAGCGGAAATTAAAATAGTCACGGAGAGAGTAACAGCAAATTCTCTAAATAGACGACCGATAATATCTCCCATAAAAAGTAATGGAATTAATACGGCAATTAATGACACTGTAAGTGACATAATTGTAAAACCAATTTGCTTAGCTCCTTTTAATGCAGCTTCTAAAGGTGGATCGCCATTTTCAACATAGCGAGAAATATTTTCAATCATCACAATAGCATCATCAACGACAAAACCAGTAGCAATTGTCAGCGCCATTAATGTTAAATTATTCAGACTAAATCCTAATTGATACATAGCTGCGAAAGTACCAACAAGAGAAAGTGGTACTGCCACACTGGGAATTATTGTTGCCGATAAAGTACGTAAAAAAAGAAAAATGACCATGACCACTAAAGCCACGGATAACATTAAATCAAATTCAACTTCTTTAACAGAAGCTCGTATGGTACTCGTACGATCTGTTAATATTTTAAATTGAATAGCAGCAGGTAATGTGGCACGTAAATGTGGCAACAATGAATTAATACGATTAACTACGTCAATCACATTAGCACCTGGCTGACGTTGAACATTCATTATCACCGCAGGCTCATTGTTCATCCAAGCAGCTAAATAAGCATTTTCTGCACCATCAATTACTGTGGCAACATCGCTAAGACGAATAGGTGAACCATTTTTGAAAGCGATAATTATGGGACGATACTCATCACTGGATAATAATTGATCATTAGAATTAATTACGGAGTTTTGACGTGGCCCATCAAAGCTGCCTTTTGCTGCGTTAACGTTTGCTGCAGAAATAGAATTACGCACATCTTCTAAGGTCAATCCATACGATGATAAAGCAGTAGGATTGATTTGAATGCGCACGGCAGGTCTTTGACCTCCACTAATACTCACCAAACCTACACCCGTTAATTGAGAAATTTTTTGAGAGATGCGCGTTTCAACAAAATCTTCAACTTGCGGCAAGGGGAATGTTTTTGATGTCAATGACATTGTAATCACAGGTGCATCTGCAGGATTAACTTTGCTGTAAAGCGGAGGATTAGGCAAATCAACCGGCAAAAAACTTGACGCGGCGTTTATAGCAGCCTGCACTTCTTGCTCGGCCACATCTAAACTCATTTCCAAACTAAATTGCAAAATAATGACGGAAGACGTGCTGGAACTTGTGGAGGTCATTTGATTCAATCCAGGCATTTGTCCAAATTGTCTTTCTAATGGTGCCGTGACTGAAGAGGCCATTACGTCAGGACTTGCTCCAGGATAAAAAGTAACCACTTGTATCGTGGGATAATCCACTTGAGGCAATGAGGCAACTGGCAACAATCGATAGGCCACAATACCAAGCAATAATATTGCGATCATTAATAATGACGTCGCGATAGGTCGAAGAATAAATTGCCGAGAAGGGTTCATTGAGTTGCACCACGAGTTTGAACTCGTTTAGCTGGAGGATTTGCAGTAGCAACTTTAACTACCGCACCATCTGTCAATTTATCAGCACCTTCTACTACAACTGACTGCCCTGAAAATAATCCTTTTTTTATGACAGTATTGTCTGTTATGGCTGGGCCCACAACAACGGGTGTCACTTTAACTTTTGATTGCGCGGTAGCCAGATAAACATAAGTACCCTGACTTCCTTGTTGAATTGCAGCAGTTGGCACTACAGTCGCATTTTCTAATGTATCGACCAATAATCTGATATTCACAAATTGATTCGGAAATAGAAGATTATTTTCATTTTGAAACTGCGCTTTGAGTTTTACTGTGCCTGTGGTCGGATCAATTTGATTATCGACTGTGAGTAAAGTACCGACAGCAAGTAATTTATCTTGTGCACGATCATAGGCTTTTGCTTCTAATGTTTTGCCGGCAATTACGTGCTCCATCACTTGTGGGACATTGTCTTCAGGTATTGAAAACACCACCGTGATTGGATTAATTGTGTTGATGACGACTATTCCAGTAGTATCAGAAGTTTGGACATAATTTCCTTGATCCACTAGACGTAAGCCAACCCTACCTGATACAGGTGCTGTAATTTTACAATAGAGGAGATTGAGCTTTGTGCTATCAATTTGACCCTGATCAAATTTGACCGTACCTTCTAGTTGGTGCACTAAAGAAGTTTGAGTGTCTAATACTTGTTTCGAAACCGAATCCTGCTTCCATAAAGTTTTATACCGCTTGACATCTATTTTGGCATTAGCAAGCAATGCCTTATCACGCTCTAATTGCCCAATGAACTGAGTCAGTTGAGCTTCATAAGGACGTGGATCAATTTGAGCCAATAAATCACCCGCTTTGACCATCTGGCCTTCTTTGTACAATACCTGCAACAATTGGCCATTAATCTGTGTTCTTACGGTGATAGTATCCTTTGAAACAACCGAACCAAGACCCGATAAAGTTATGGGAACATTTGTGGTTTTTGCCTCTGCTAAAACAACCGGTAACGCGGTCTTTTTAACGTGGTGGGTAGGAGTGTGGAGAAACAAGTAAAGCAATAAGAATGCAGCTATCACGATAATGATAATCAACCATAATCGATTACGACGATGGGGCCGCGATTTACTCTTTACTCTCATTGAGTTCCTTTTCCACAAAATCCATTTTGATGTTGAGCATTTTATCTGAACTCAGCGCGTAATGCTACTTTTGGAGGACGACACCATTTGAGTGAGAGGCAGAGTCATAATAGCGAAAATAGCGATGAAGGCACTGAGGGCGACGTAAATTGCCGGACCTTGTTGCCAATCGAGAGTGCCGACGATGTAATGGGAGATCATTGGAGCTGTACCCCCAAAGATGGCCACACTGATGCTCCAGGATACTGTTATGCCGGTATAACGACGCTGTGTTGGAAATAATGTGTTGAGATAATTAAATAGAGGACCGGAACTCATTCCGTTGAAAAATGCATAAATAAGTTGTGCCAATAAGAGTAATGCTATTGAGTGATTAGAGGTCAGTATAAAAATTAACGGAGCAGATAAAGCAGCTCCACTTAATCCAAATAATATCAAAGTGCGTCCGCAATGATATTTATCAGCCATTTTGCCAAAAATTGGAATGAGTAATGCAACACACCCTTGTCCAAAAGCAGCGATCATTAACGCATTGTGCGCTGAATATTCCAAATGAGTAATGAGGAAAGTTGAAAAATAAATATTACATACATAGACATTAATTCCTACAAAAGCCGCTATAGCCGCTGTTTGAAGCATGGCTTTTTTTCCGACTTTAAGAGATGTTTTTAAAGGTGATAGAAGTCTGTCATGTTGTTTTTTTAGAAATTCAGGACTTTCGCTAAGAGTACGTCGTAAATATATTCCAATTAAACAACTCAGCGATCCAATCCAAAACGGAATTCTCCAACTCCAATCGGGCAGGCCTTCGTATGACACTGCTGACACCATTAATGCGCCACATACCATTCCTGCTGCTGCAGCAGATCCAATCCAACTACCTGCACTATTTTTGTGACGCTGCTCTGCATGTTCAATTAAAAAAATAGCTGCGCCATTAAATTCACCTGATACGGCTAAACCTTGTAAAATTCTACACAATAATAATAATGCCGGAGCTAAAAGACCCCACTGAGAAAAAGTTGGCAATACGCCCATGCTAAAAGTTGCCAGCCCCATCAATGCCATTGAAAAAGTCAGTGCTTGTTTACGACCGTATCGATCGCCAATATGCCCAAAAATCATTCCACCGATAGGCCGCGCGAAAAAACCGGCAGCAAATACACCGTACGTGGCGAGAAGCGCAACGCGAGGATCCACTTGAGGAAAAAATAAGGCGCTGATTTTTGCAGCCAAATATCCGTAGATGGAATATTCAGTCCACTCAAGAAAAGTCCCCAACGCACATATGAATATTGATCGAGTTTCTTTACTCAACATAGGCTTCGCACTCGTTAATTAGTAAACCAGAGAATAATAATCGATTTACTATTTTTTCTCAACTGTATTCATAGCATTTATTCGTAGAGCAAAATCGATTCGCGCTGTTTTACAAACTGAGCATTACCTGTTTTAAGTCTTTCTATAATTTTTTCTGCGGACTCATGCTTTTCTATGGCTTGACGTAAATTTGCAGAACCGATCATGCCATCCATACCTGAAAATCTCAATTTATTTTCAAATTGCGAATGCAATACTTCAGAGACAGTAATAAATGTTTTCATATTATTTATTTCTTTAAGATTAGTAATCTTTATAGAGAACCCATTACACACTTGATTTTCATATTTTGCACGATCGGGTGTCCAGCTGACTACGCGAAATTTAATCCCGGGTAATTTGAGTTTATTTAAATTTGAGACCAGAACTTTCGCCTCTTCTAAACTGATCCACGGTGCGCCAAATTGTTTAAAAGCATCTTTATTCGTTTGACTTCTACCAACGGCTAATTGCATCGACTCAAATGGCCCAAAAATGCCGTATAAAAACGCTTGCTCAAATGTTGGTAATGCAGGAGATGGTGCATGCCATTTTAAATCAGTCTCATTAAATAATGTATTACGTTTCCAGTTTTTCAGAGGAATAACTTTTAATTCTGCATTAACATCAAAAAAGCGATTATAATAACGAGCCAACTCTCCCATTGTTAATCCATACCGAGTCGGAATTGGATAATAACCTGCAAAATTTCCAACATATTTTTCATCAAGTATCGCTCCAGAAACATTTTTACCGCCTAATGGATTAACTCGATCCAAAACAATGATAGGAATATTTTCCTGCTTAGCCGCCTTCATTACCAACGCTAGGGTTGTAATATAAGTATAATAGCGAAGCCCTACCGTTTCTAAATCAAACACTATCACATCGATACCAGATAATTGTTCACTTGTTGGTGATTTACGAGGCCCGTAAAGTGAGTACACAGGAATTATCTCACCTTCACTATCCGATACCTTGTCGTCTTCATTCACATTAAATCCATGTTCAGGTGTAAAAATCGCTACGACTTTTGTATGTGGAAATTTTTTTAATAACTCTACTGTTGAGCTGCCTTGACGATCGAGACTGGCATTATTAGCCACAATTGCAATTTTTTTACTTTTAATTAAATGCACATACTCAGACGTCAACAGCCTATCGATACCTGATAAGACAGGTTGATTAGCATACGCTGATAACACCATCAGCGATAAAAAAATTCCACTGAAACGCAATACTATTTTTTTCATTTTTTACCTCTTAAATTACTTCCCATATAGCAACCTAAAGCATACTAATGAGCTCTTAACGCTGCTTCATGAAACAAAGGGTTTTCTTGAGTGAAACCCAAATTCTTCCAAACAGCCGATGTGATTCTCTGTCGCCAATATCGATCTCGCGCTTGATGTGTTGGATCTGGATTTCCAAATACTCGATTCGTTAATAAAATCACATAAAGCCCTTGTTTTTGACTGATCCAAATTGACGTTCCAGTGTAACCTGTATGCCCTATAGCATTCGCATCAATATAATACCCGGCAGTAAATTGATGTGGGATCTCTGAATCATCAGGATTATACGCCGTATCCCAGCCGAGTGCCCTCGTACTTTTTGATAAAAAATCATCACGATGAAAAAAAATATCTAACGTTTTTCTCTGTAAAAACCGCGTATTGTGATAACGACCATTATTGAGGATCATTTGCGCAAAATGTTGTAAATCATTCACTGACGAAAATAATCCGGCATGCCCGCATACACCTCCCATCGCACGCGCAATAGGATCGTGTACTACCCCAATAATATTCTCAGAAAATGTGGGAATGATATAACAAGCGTCTTCCTTAGGAAGAAATTCTGTGTGGTACATCTCTAAAGGATAAAATACAGAACCCCTCAAATAGTCACTCAAATTTTCATGCGTAATTCTCTCTACAATTTTTCCTAATAAAATAAAATTGAGATCTGAGTAGTGCACTTTTCGCTTTGGATAAAATTTTAATGGCGTATTAAATAAACAATTCCACCGCTGACCTAATGAACATGCGGTCATTTTATCAACCGGAATAAGATCTTGTAATCCAGAACGATGTGTCAGTAAATCTTCAATGGTAATCGTGTTTTTGATCTTGGTATGAAGTTGATTTGGCCCTGAAAATTCCGGTAAATAATCAACTACCTTATCTGACAAACGAAGTCTATGCTGCTCGTACAGTTTCATGATTGCAGTTGTTGTTCCTATCACTTTTGTGAGCGAAGCGAGATCAAAACTATCAAGCACGCCATCTGGAATTTTTTTCTGATAAGTATGATACCCATAACATCGTTTTAAGATCACATGATCAGCTGTACCAGCAATTAAACAACCCCCAGGGAATGCATGATCTCTAAAAGCTTGCTGGAATAAATAATTAATATTTTCTTTTGAATGATACCGATATTTTTTTGTTGCAAAAACTGACGTTGTTATTAAACAGCTTATTATCACTATTAATTTTATTTTCAATTTTATATTCCTAAAAAGCTGGGAAGTGCTGAAAAAAAAAGCCCCTCAGTTGAGGGGCTTTATCACGGCATACAAAGGCTAGCCTGAACTATAGGAAGCAGATTACATCATGCCGCCCATACCTCCCATTCCGCCCATGCCACCCATACCACCACCAGAACCAGAACCTTCATCACCACCCTTCTTTGGAAGGTCAGCAATCATCGCTTCAGTGGTCAACATTAAACCTGCAATCGACGCTGCGTTTTGTAGTGCAGATCGAGTTACTTTGGTTGGATCCAAAATACCCATTTCGATCATATCACCAAATTCGCCCGTTGAAGCATTGTAACCATAGTTATCTTTTCCTGCTACGACTTTAGCCAGTACGACTGAAGGCTCATCACCCGAGTTGGCAACGATCTGACGTAAAGGAGCTTCAAGCGCCCGACGTAAAATATCGATACCACGTGTTTGATCTTCATTCGCGCCTTTGAGGTTTACCAATGCACGACGAGCACGCACCAGCGCAACACCACCACCGGCAACAATACCTTCAAGAGCTGCAGCACGAGTTGCGTGTAATGCATCTTCCACGCGCGCTTTTTTCTCTTTCATTTCAATTTCTGTAGCAGCACCGATCTTAATTACTGCAACGCCGCCTGACAATTTAGCCAAACGTTCTTGCAATTTTTCACGATCGTAATCAGAAGTGCTTGACTCAATTTCTTTTCGAATTTGATCAACACGTGATTTAATATCTTTAGAATCACCTGAACCATCAATAATGGTTGAATGTTCTTTGGTGACAGTAACGCGTTTTGCACGTCCAAGATCTTGCAATGTTGCACTGTCTAAACTCAAGCCAACTTCTTCAGCAATGACTTTAGCACCTGTCAAAATAGCAATATCTTGCAACATAGCTTTACGGCGATCACCAAAACCAGGCGCTTTTACAGCACAGACTTTGACGATACCGCGCATATTATTCACAACTAAAGTTGCTAATGCTTCGCCTTCAACATCTTCAGCGATGATAAATAAAGGCTGACCTGATTTAGCAACAGCTTCTAATATCGGCAACATGTCACGAATATTACTCATTTTCTTGTCGTACAATAATACGTAAGGATTATCTAATTCACAGTGCATGTTTTCTTGTTTGTTGATAAAGTATGGTGACAGATATCCACGATCGAATTGCATACCTTCAACCACTTCAACACTGCTTTCAAAACCTTTTCCGTCTTCAACAGTAATAACACCTTCTCTGCCCACTTTATCCATCGCATGAGCAATTTGATCACCAATCGATTCATCAGAATTTGCAGAAATTGCACCGACTTGTTTGATTGCTTTATTGTCTTTGATTGGTTTAGACATCGCGATGAGTTCTTTAACCACTGCAGCGACACCCGTGTCGATACCGCGTTTGAGATCCATCGGATTACGACCAGCAACCACGTCTTTAATTCCTTCAACCAGAATGCTTTGAGCTAATACAGCAGCTGTGGTTGTACCATCACCCGCATCATCCGCTGTCTTAGAAGAAACATCGGCAACCATTTTAGCACCGAGATTCTGACAAATATCTTCGAGCTCAATACTCTTAATTACTTCAACACCATCTTTGGTGATTTTTGGAGCACCATAAGCTTGTTGAATTACAACATTGCGGCCTTTAGGACCCAACGTGGTTTTTGCTGTATTCACAGCAAGATTTACGCCTTCTACTAAAAGTCGGCGTGCTTCATCACTAAATTGAATTTGCTTAGCCATAAATTAATCCTCTTTAAAATTGATTCCAATTGATTACGCTTCGACTACACCTAATAAATCGTCTTCGCGCATAATAAGTAATTCTTTTCCGCTGATTTTGACTTCAGTACCTGAGTACTTACCAAACAGCACTTTGTCGCCCACTTTGACATCAGGTGCCAAAATTTTACCATCGACAACTTTGCCTTTACCTACAGCAACAACTTCACCTTGAACAGGCTTTTCAGTCGCTGAATCTGGAATCACAATACCACCACCAGTAGTACGCTCTTCTTCCATTCTCTTAATCACGATTCGATCGTGTAAGGGACGAATTTTTACGCTCATACGTTCATCACTCCATACTTAATAAAATAACTAGCCGGCCAAAACCGCCTGAAATGTGTTTTAGCAGCCCACGTTAGCACTCACATGCCGAGAGTGCCAATGTTAACAAGATGGGGGTTGAAGTCAAGATTTCAAGTGGGAATGAAAGCGGAAAGAAGAAAGGGGCCATGAGAGGCCCCTTCAAATTAAATTAAACGAAACGATTAGTACCAGCGATAATATCTGTGACCATGGCGCCAGTAAACGTGTCTGTGATAGTGATGTCGATAATAAGGATGACCTACGACAACGCGATGATAACCTGGACCATAATGCTTCACAGTTACCGTTTTCACCACATCAGCGCTAGCACTAGTAGCGCCTACCAATACAGCAAGCGCTGTTCCTAATACAATACTTTTGATTGAACGATTCATGATACATACCTCCTCTAATTAATAGACACATTTACAGTATAGCAGATGATACAGATTTCAACTCTGGCAACCCAAGAATTTGCGCTATACTTGTATGCATATTTTTAAATATTTATATAAAATACACATATAATATATAAAATAATGGGGCATTAATCGTGGCACGTGCCTCTCAATCGCGTTATGATAGTTCTATTGGCCTAAACATCCGAGGGAATAATTATGATCATCACACTACAACGATTCTTCTTTGGCATCCTTCTACTAACTACCTCGCTCATTTCTTTAGCAGATGAACCTTCAAAACCTCTTGCAGGCGAAAAAGCCTTTGAATTTTCGATCAAGGCAACCAACTCCGAAACTATTGTGGCTGATTGGAACATCGCTCCTCATCATTATCTTTATCGCGATAGAATTTATTTTAGTTTAAAAGATCACAGCCAAGGCGTGCTCGGAAATTCGATACTTCCTTCAGGTACAATTAAAGAAGATGAATACATGGGCAAAACAACTGTCTATAACAACCATGTAAGCATTTCAGTTCCGATCATGACTCACACTAAAGATCCTGTGCAATTATTAGTCAGTTATCAAGGCTGTTCAACAGGAGGTTATTGTTATCCTCCCATCACAAAATTAGTAGAATTAGATTTGCAAGGCAACTTTGGTCATGCAGTAAAAGGCACCACTGTCGAAAATACCGCACCTGAAGAGCCTGTCGCGCCATATTCGGATCAAGATGAAATTCAAGATCTGCTTGCATCACATGCTATTATCACCATTCTTCTCAGCTTCTTAGGAATAGGCGTATTACTTGCATTTACACCGTGTGTTTTGCCCATGGTCCCTATTATTACTACGATCATTGTCGGTCAAAAAAATATTCATACCTGGAAAGGTTTTCGATTATCGTTAGTTTATGTTTTAAGTATGTCTTTAACATACGCTATCGCTGGTTTACTTGTTGGTGCTGTTGGCAGCAGTATTCAAGTTATTTTTCAACAGCCTTGGATCATTGTACTTTCTGCAATTATTTTTGTTGCATTAGCCTTATCTTTTTTCGGTTTTTATGACATCAAGCTGCCGGATAAATTTGAAAACACTTTAACGAAAATCAGCAATCATCAAAAAAGCGGAAGTTATATTGGTGTAGCCATAATGGGATGTTTAGCCACGCTGATTTTATCGCCGTGTGTAACACCGGCACTCGTCGGTGCGCTGGGTTATATTGGTGACACCGGTGACGCATTGCTCGGAAGTGTTGCACTTTTTTCTCTCGGATTTGGAATGGGATTACCGCTTATTGTGATTGGTACTGCCGGCGGAAAAATTTTACCAAAAGCAGGACATTGGATGGAATCCATCAAATCAATTTTTGGTGTTTTGATGTTAGCCATGGCGATTTATATGTTGAGCAGAATTTTACCACCCACCATTACGTTATTGCTTTGGGGTGCTTTACTCGTCATTGTTTCTATGTATTTAGGAACATTTACTCCTGTGAGTGAAAATAAATGGGCTCGACTAAGAAAAGGCACAGGTATTTTAATGCTCGTTTATGGGTTAATGATGCTTGTGGGCGCTGGTTTTGGAAATGACGACCCCATTCGTCCGCTCGCAAATTTAGGTCATCCCAATATTACATTGGGTACAACCTCAAACAAAGTTGAAACTGTAAAAAATCTCACCGACGTTCGACGTGAATTAGCAAAAAGCCGCGCTAAAGGAAAATTTTTATTACTCGATTTTTATGCTGACTGGTGCACCTCTTGCACATCGATGGAAAAGCACACTTTTCAAGATCCTGATGTTACAAAATTATTGCGCGATTTTACGATTGTTCGCGCTGACGTCACTCATAATGATGAAACTGATAAATCCTTGGAAACGTATTTTAATGTCATCGCACCACCTACCATTTTATTTTTTGGACCTGAATGTCGGGAACTCAAACAATATCGGGTCGTGGGTGAAATGAATGCAGAGAAATTTAAAGCATTGCTTCAGATGATTTTAGCCGACGAAGAATTGCACAAAAAGCAGGCCCAACAAAAAGACAAAGAAGACGACGGGAAAATTTGCATATAACCAAAATTCTTAGGTTAACTACACTTTGTAGTAGATCCACTACAAAGTGTGCGTAATAAGTGTGTGTGACAAACTATGAGAAGAAGTCCTATTCACTCTGCTCCGCCCTAACCAATATGCTGACAAAATGCACCATTTTCGTCTAAACTGGAGAGATCATCTTCGAACTGGACAAAATCGTCAAGATAGTGCAGAATCGGCGTCTTGCCTCAAAAAGGCTTTATTGTATCCGATTGAAAGGGGTTGAAACAGTGGATATTCGTAAAATTCGTAAGTTGATCGAACTCATCAACGAGACCGGGGTCGCCGAGATCGAAGTGCACGAAGATAAAGAATCTGTGCGCATCAGTCGATACTCGCATGCGCCTGCACAGGCTACTCCCGTGCATTATGCTCAACAGCCTGAATCTCACTCAGCATCATCACAACCTAACACTCAAGCTCCTCAAGCCGCTACCCCCAAAGAAAGCACCCCAACCAAGGGTTACACGGTCAAATCGCCAATGGTCGGCACTGTGTATTTAGCCCCAACACCAGGCGAGAAGCCGTTTGTGGAAGTGGGTCAACGCGTAGAAGTGGGTGATGTATTATGCTTAATCGAAGCGATGAAAATGTATAATCAAATTGAAGCGGATAAAGCAGGTGTCATCAGCGCACGATTAATCGACAATGAATCGCCTGTTGAATTCGATCAACCTCTGTTTATCATTGAGTAATCATCCATGGTAAAAAAAGTCTTAATCGCCAATCGCGGCGAAATTGCATTACGTATTTTACGGGCCTGCAAAGAACTCAATATTAAAACGGTTGCAATTTATTCCACCGCAGATGTTGATCTTAAACATGTTCGCCTTGCTGATGCAGCAATTTGTATCGGCCCTCCTAACGTTGCAAAAAGTTATCTTAATGTGCCAGCAATTATCAGCGCCGCAGAAATTTCTGAAGTTGATGCCATTCATCCTGGATACGGATTTTTATCTGAAAATGCAGACTTTGCGGAACAAGTTGAAAATAGCGGATTTATTTTTATTGGCCCACGACCTGAAACAATTCGAACAATGGGAGATAAAGTTTCCGCCATTGAAGAGATGATAAAAGCAAACGTTCCAACAGTACCCGGCTCAAATGGAAAATTAGGCCACAATAATGAAGCGAATTTACAAATCGCAAAAGACATCGGCTATCCTGTGATTATTAAAGCATCAGGTGGCGGTGGTGGTCGTGGTATGCGTATTGTTCGCGACGAAAACGAACTGATTTCACTGATTGCAATGACTCGCACCGAAGCTGAAGCAGCCTTCGGAAATCCCGATGTGTATATGGAAAAATTCCTTGAACATCCACGTCACATAGAAATTCAAGTGTTAGGTGATGGACAAGGTAATGCGATTCATTTAGGCGAACGAGATTGCTCTGTACAAAGACGACATCAAAAAGTTATAGAAGAAGCACCCGCCCCTGGAATTACCGAAGAAGACAGACAACGCGTTGGTATGCGCTGCGTAAAAGCGTGCAAGGAAATGAAATATCGCGGAGCAGGAACATTTGAATTTCTCTATGAAAACGGGGAATTTTATTTCATCGAAATGAATACTCGCGTACAAGTCGAACATCCTGTCACAGAAATGGTCACTGGAATTGATATCGTAAAAGAACAATTATTAATTGCGAGTGGTCAAAAATTGCGTTACAAACAAGAAGACATTTCAATCAAAGGTCACGCGATTGAGTGTCGAATCAATGCCGAAGATCCTCGATCATTTTTACCCTCTCCCGGAAAGATTAATTTATTCCACGCACCTGGCGGCCCTGGAATTCGTGTAGATAGTCATATTTATACGGGATATTCTGTGCCTCCTTATTACGATTCAATGATTGGAAAAATTATTAGCCATGGCGAAAATAGAGAAAATGCTATTGCAAAAATGAAAAATGCATTATTTGAATTGATTGTAGACGGCATTAAAACAAATATTGAATTACATCAAGATATACTCTCAGATCCGAAATTTCAAAAAGGGTGTCAAAATATTCATTTTCTTGAAAAAAAATTAGCCTCTGAAAAACAATAAGAGAAATCAGATGCCTTTTTTACAAATGACGCTGGCCACCAGTCGAGAACAAGCAGAGACGTTAAGTAATACATTGGAAAATCTAGGCGCTCTTGCCATTACATTACAAGATGCACAAGACCAACCTATTTATGCGCCCGGTCTGGGAGAAACTCCGCTCTGGGATCATATTAAATTAACTTCATTATTTGATGAATACGCTGATTTACCCAATATAATGCTGGAATTACAAAATCAATTTGGCAACGAAATTTCTAAAAATTCCACCGTTGAATTAATTGTCGATCAAGCGTGGGAACATACTTGGAAAAATGACTTCAAGCCTCAATGTTATTTAAATAAATTGTGGATTTATCCAAGCTGGGAATTACCAGCAGAACGTCCTGCACACAGTTTAATTCTCGATCCTGGAATGGCATTTGGCACAGGAAAACATCCTACAACACAATTATGTTTAACATGGCTCACAAAAAATATTTCACAACCAGATCTCGTCATCGATTACGGTTGTGGATCTGGAATTTTAGCTATTGCAGCCATAAAACTTGGCGCGAAAAAAGTATTTGCAGTTGATAACGATCCTCAAGCTCTTATTGCAACACGTGAAAATGCAGAGCTGAACGAAATATCCCCTGAAAAACTTCAAACATTCTTACCGGAGGAATTACTGCCTGTACACGCCGATATTTTGATCGCTAATATTTTGGCTTTGCCCCTCATCGAATTATCAACCCATTTTTCTCAACTTCTAAAACCTGGTGGAAAAATTGTTTTGTCAGGCATTCTTGCCAACCAAGTCGACGCCATTACTACTGCCTATTCTACTTGGGTCACTTTCGATCCCCCCGAGTTTCAGCAAGAGTGGGCCTGCCTTTGCGGGAGGGGTCAGATCTAAGTTTGATGGGTTCTGGAGAAGGGGTCAGATCTTTGCTTGATGTATATTCAAATCTTGAGTATACATCAAGCAAAGATCTGACCATCCCAAATGACCCTTTTCTTCTCTCTTGATTAATAACCCCAAATTTTATATTATTAAAAATTATGATTAATATCGAGAAACCCTTGTGGTCTTGAATAAATTATTTAGTGGTTTCTGAACTATGAACAAAAATATTATTGAACTCTTGGATGCCTCTTTAAATCAAAAGGATGAGCAAAAAGCAATCGTTGGTGAAAGGGGACCACGCTCTAATGATCCTGCTGATAAGATATTTCTTGATTTAAATTCAAGCGCAAAAGGACGTAACATTCTCAGGCTTATCGAAACAGCAATTGAGTATATTGGCAAGGAAGTCCTACACCAAGGAGAGGAAATCAAATTATCATGGAGCCATATTGAAACCTATTTAAAAACATGGGTGCCCAATGGCTATGATTTGCACGGTATCATTGATTTTACTTTTCGCTCAGTCATGTCAAAGATCGATCCCGTAAATTCAAAAGGTTTGTGTCATATTATTTTCAAAGGAGCTCACGAACAAATTGCGCTAGCGTATGTTGATTTTTTACGGCCTATTTTACTGATCAGAAATATTGAATATCCAAAGATAGTTAACGGTGATGTTGTTCTGATGGAAGAGCAATTTTTCTTTTGTCGACATTTTGTATTAGATAAAAACGGCAAAATAGTTCTACAAGACCCTCATAACCTGCTCAATAATGACATGCTGTTAAAAACTTTGCGGGCGGATATATTTGATTTCAGCTTTCAATTTATTTTAGGCATCATACCGAGTGAAAATGGGACAAGACACTTGCAAAATCTACGTCCTGGAAATCGAAAACCTTATGTCGTTACACCACTAGGCACTGTTGAAGCGAGACTTCATAAAAAATCAACCCATACTCCAGAAGAGAAAGCGGGCTTTTCTCAAGTTCAATCTTGCACTCTCATCGACAAACAATTATTGAGTCCTGCTTTTGGTTTTTCAAAAAGTAGAAATGCCAAGCTCTATGGCTTGATGACTGATAGCAGAGATGCGCTAATTACACGTCTAATGGTTAATGATGGAGGGACTGTATCACGATTATTTGACTATGACTCTCATGAATCAGCTCAAAAAAGCTGGTCTTACTCTGGTTATAATGCCGATAAAAAACAAAAGCGTATTTTTTCAAAAAATGAATTGGATGACTTCAAGGTTAGAAATATTGAGGTAAGAGCAGAAAGCACTTCGACAAACGAATTACTGGCGCGATTGAGATTTAATCCCTACCGCAGCGTAGTGAGCATTTGCACAGATACATTAGAGTCTCGATTATTGGCCTATGATTTTGCTCAAGAATTATTGGAGCAGTTTGCTAGCTATGCGGAAAAAATGGGCACTACCTTTGATCCAAATTTCCAATTACCCATCATTTTTTATGTTGCGCAATCTGTTCGTGGCCATGATATAAAACTATACACAGATGAGATGCGTCAAATAGATCAAGCCGAAGCGTTAGCGATATACAGTGACATCGATCGAAGGAATGACAAATATAACGCCAATAACTATGAGTTTCTATTGGGTTTAACAGCAATAACTCTAGAAGTATTGTTAGAACCCGTAGTTTGCAAATGGTCGACACCGCTTAAAGTGCCCTTAGCTCTTGCTATGTTGCGCAATGGCAATGTTCGCATGTTGATGCGTTTATTGAGACTCGGTAAGAAATCACAGCCCGATCTTCGTGAAGAGCTGGTCGAATTTATCGTAAAAAATAAATTGGTCAAACAGAATGATCTCGCTATTACTGGGCTAATAGTCGATGAACAATTTGATATAGCGAATACGTTCATTGCTGAAACGCAATCTGTCATTAACAAATTACCCAGCGATGATCGATGCATCAACTCCACTTTAGTGGATCATTTTCGAGAGAAAGGCAATCCTCGTCAAATAAAATACACTGGTCTTGAACAGACCTGGCTTCAGGACCCAATAAAAAATTGGGTCCCCATAACACTTTTTATCAAAGAACACCCTGAACTACCCCGCACTTTTTTAGGTGAATTACTGCGTATCGCTTGTATAACGAAAGAACATAATGCCGCAAAATTTCTATTAGATAATGGCGCACCTATGAATGCCAATAATACTCCTGCCGATGGTTCTGGGTGCATTGCTCTCATAAGCATGGCTGCAATGGAAAAAGACTGGGAGATGGTCACTTTATTTTGCAAATATAAGAGTGATGCTGATGATAGCTTGGAATTTGGATTCGCATTATTCCTAGCAATCAGTGATGGCCAACTTAACCTGGCAAAAGTGTTATTGCAAGCAGGTGCGAAAGCCACTTGGCGTAATAATTCTCACTATGCTATTGAATATCGATTGAGATCAACGTTAAGCCTAGCTTTAGAGCGTGGTTTCGATGAGCTATTGCCTCAATTAATCGAATATGAAAAAACATCCACGGATATTCATGCAGTTTTTCGTTCTGAACAAGCCTTAAAGTTGGCTCTTGAAAAAGGCAATCATGTCGCTGTGGAATTAATTCAAGGCAATTTTGGGACTATAACTTTAACGAGTGTTGATCAAAACACCAATATTTTCCAGCAAGTATTAGAGGCATTTATCACGGGTGGGCGTGTTCTAGCGAATAAAGTATTACTGAATTACTGTCGTACGTATCAATTACTACCGAACGATAACGAGTTGACTGCTTATCCTCGAGAATGGTTAATAAAATTATTACAACACCGGTTCAATGTTAAAGATAGCGAACATATTGTTAAGGGCTTGCGCTTAATATTATCTTTTTTTCGCCACGCTCAACTGCAAAACCGTTGCGTCGAAATATTAATTGACTTCGTACTGAAAAACAGCGTTGAGTCACTACAACCACAAGAAAATTTCCCAACACAAGGATGGTTGACACTTTTATCGAGCGACGAAGTAGGAAAAATTGTGATTAGTGGCATTTTGGAAAATCTCCCACAACAGGTCAGAGATACTCTAAAAACAGAAAATAGGATTAAGAATACAACTGATACTATGACCATAACCCCCATCAGTATGGTGGCTAAAGCAAAAGAGTGGGAGCTAGTGCGGCGAATCATTGACTATCCTACCGATGCTGAAGACAAATCAGAATATGGATACGCCTTATACGAGGCCCTACAGAACGGACTGGTTGCATTAGCAAGATTGTTATTGGCGGCTGGAGCTAAACCCACTTGGCGTAGTAATAATCAGTATTATGAGTATCAATTTGTATCCACGCTTTGGGTTGCTATAGATTTGGGGTTGAATGAATTATTACCTGAATTGATCGAACATGAAAAAGAATATCATGATGAATATTCTCTGATAAGGATAGAGAATGCACTTGAGCATGCTAATGAAAAAAACAACCATGAAGCAATTCAAATTCTACAAGAAAAATTGGGACCGATAACATTATTTGATGATACTAATATTATACCTAGCATTTGCCGACGAGTCTTAGTGGTAATGAGAATAGCAGGTGAGGCTAATGCTAAAGAGCGATTACTGAAGTACTTACAGCAGTACCAATTACTGCCCAACGATAACGATCAGATGGCTCCCGTACAGGAGTGGAGAGCAAAATTATTTCAACACCATATCAGTCACTACTTATTTATGAAAGATGATTTTTGTGAAGTCTTAAAGCTGCTCATGCCAAGTATCAGCCCACTCGAAATTAAAGCCCGCTGTACTTCAGCTTTAATTGATTGGGCACTCAAAAAGCCTGATTTATCCGCATTAATTGCTAACGTATCTAGCCTCACTGATCAGGATACGCTAAAAAGTATTGGATCTAGTGTGATTCACGACTTTGCTAGATCTCTCAATAATAATAGTTGGGAAGTACTGAAAAGAATTGATAAGGATGAATCAGATCGCAAAGGCATTACACCTATCAGTAGCGCAGCGATGGAAAACGAATGGGCATTTGTACGGCAATTTACAGAACACCCAACCGACATTGATGATAAATGTGAATATGGTTATGCCTTGTGGGCTGCACTCAATGCAGGGCAAGAAGAATTGGCAGAATTATTAATTCGAGCAGGCGCTAAACCCATATGGCGCAATAATGTAATTCATACACTCGAAGATAAATTGAAGTCCACACCATGGGCTGCCTTAAATTGTGGATCGAATAAGTTATTGCCCCAATTAATCGACTATGAAATAAACTTTCTTGATGCATATACGATGTTAAGATTTGAACACACGCTTGAGCGAGCTTATGAAAAAGATAACCACGAAGCAATAAGACTTATTCAAGAAAAAGTGGGACCAATAACGCTAATTGATCCTACTAATAGTGCAGCCAGTATCTGTAGACGAGTCTTAATCTTATTAAGCATTGAAGGTCAGCCTCTGGCTGAAAAACGCTTGCTGACTTACTGTCGACAATACCATTTTTTACCTGACGAAAAAGAGTTGACCACGCATGCACAACTCTGGGTGGCGGGCTTATTTCAACGTCAATTTTTGGCTAAAAATGCTTGTCTAGTAGTAGAAGGACTGCGAAAAATCATGCCACATCTATGTACTGTGCTGATATCATTCCCTACTGCGGATTTTCAAAAAATGGCATTGAAAAAGATGGTGCGGTGGATAATGTACTACAAAGAACCTACTTTATTTGGATTAATGACGGCAATTTCTAATATCGAAGATTACGATACTCGACATTATTTTGCACAAATTGTGATTAATACTCTCTTAAGATTTCATCCCATTGATGTTTCATTGATTCGAGAAATAATAAGACTTAATTTTTCAACAGGTTTTGGACAAGAAATATGGAAAATTACTCTGGATAGTCGATGCAATAAGATAAGGACTCGCGTTAATTGGGGGAACAAAAGTGATGATGAGGCTCTGCTACTTTTTGAAATATATCCCATGATACCAGAGGATCTGCTTAGCAGAATCTATGATTGTGCAATTCATCGATTACAACATAAGATTACACGAGCAGTCATAACCAGACCTGATCTCAGTCAGAAAACAAAAAGAAAAATATTATCATTTGCATTGAGTCATAATTTATCCGATAAAGTAGATAGAATGATTCCATTAATGATGAGCCTGAATTTTCCTGTCACCGTTAAACATTTGTCAAAAGTTTCTCAATATTCAACCAAAAATCTGATATTTTTATTGATCGATCACATAGATCAGGTGGAATATTCCACTCCAGAAAAACTATGGGAATGCGTAAAGATTCTTATGCCTACTTTCCCTACGGATTTCAAGCTTGAGAAAAAACTAATCGCTTTATTGGGCCCTTCGATGATACGACATATCGTGCTCATTTTTTGGCTAATGGACTATCACTCCGAAAAAAACTGCCCTAATTTATCTCGATTTTATAATGATAATGAACTGGGCAAAAAACTCTTTACTTCGGGTCTTATCGCTAAATACAAGGAACGCAATAACACCGATGAAGCGATCCTCTCTGCTCTCAATACTTATTTTTCTGACAATAATATTTTTCCAAAGGAAGATATTTTAATCGAAACCTATAGCATAATACTGGATCATATTGAGTTTGCACCGAAACCAGGCCAAGCGAAGTCTGCTGGTTTTTTCAGCAAGATATTGCCCGACCTCACCAAGCTTGGACCGTACAATGCGAATTCAGCACTCTCTGACTATCTCAAAGAAAGGCAAGACAATGCGCATAGACTCTATAGCTATATGCAAGAACTCGATCAGTTATTGAGAAAATACGAAGAAACTTTAGAAAATAATGAAGTCAATACTCAACTGCTGTTGAGAGCAAGTTCTCCTAGCTCGATATTCTCGCAGTAAAGGAAAGGGGTCAAATCTAAGGACGTCGATTTGAATAAACGCAGTGCCACTGACCGTTTTCAACCGTGAGATAAGAAACAGCACCCGTCTTGAGTTTGATATTATGTTCTGGCGCAAATCGCGCAACACCATTACTTGTTACCACTAAAATTGTTTGATTAGGCAATTGCTTTTCCAGGTCATTCGCGAATTCACGCCATGCTGAAGTTATTTTTTCTGGATCAACATTCCAACCCGCTGGAACACTATTATTTTTTTCCCAATTTTCTAACGCAGCTTCTCCAATACGGGCCACAACTTCAGTCTCGGGTTTTCCTTCATCAGGACCGTAATCAATTTCATCAAAAATATTAATTGGTGTGATATCAAGTTGCAAACCCATTGATGACAGGACTATTTCTGCCGTTAAAATTGTGCGCTTTAATGTACTAGTGTAAACAGCATGAATTTCGGGATGATGCTGATGCAAATATTCACCTAATTTTTTGGCCTGTTCTTTTCCGCTATTTGATAAAGGAATATCAGTGCCTCGCCCCACTCGAAGCACAGTATCACCAGGATCAAAAGTATTTCCGTGTCGAGCAATTAATAAATTAATCATTTAACTAATTCCTGTTGCAACAATAACTGTTCCGCTTTTTTTGCATCTTCTGGCGTATCAACACCTGACATGCTGGGAAATTGTCCGTAATCTACTTTAACCGCTTTAATTGTCAAACCGTTTTCTAAAAAACGAAGCTGCTCTAACCCTTCTAAAGCTTCGTAATTTCCTTCTGGCAAACTAACGAATTTTTGAAGCGCAGCAAAACGATAACCATATAATCCAATATGTCTAAAAATGGGAGATAATTTTTGTGACTGTCTTAATTTTTCTTCCTGTCGTAGAGCTGGAATAATTTGTTTTGAAAACCACAACGCATTATTATTGTTGTCAACGATAGAGGTTGTTCCACTGAAGGGTCGTTGTAATTTATTCTCTCTTAAATCGTCTAATGCATCCCAAGATAACTGTGCAACAGGAGTGGCAACATCACACTCAGGATTATTAACTAATGAATTAATAATTGCCGTTACAAAATGCGGTGGGGTCAGCGGCGCATCGCCTTGCAAATTAACCACAATTTCTGGCAACGTTTCCAACTGTGAACAGGCTGCAAGTGCACGATCAGATCCAGTCTTACAGTCTTCGGGGGTCATTACTACTTCAGCGCCCAATTCCAATGCATGGTCTTGAATTCGGTCATCGTCTGTCGCGACAAAAATTTTGACGTCACTCATTTTAAGCGTTGCAGCGCAAGCCACTTCATACACCCTTTGCAGCAACGTCTTACCCGCAATCATCGTCAGCGGCTTCCCCGGAAACCGAGTCGATCCATACCGCGCGGGTATCACTATAATTGATCGAGTCATATCTGCCCCCAAATTTCTTTCATAAATGATTCATTCTACCAAGCTATTTCTCTTTCACAAAGCCCAGCATCTCCCGGTTAAGGATTTTATATGTTTTGCGCACTCCTTGCCCTGCATTCAAGGAAAATCTTTTAACACTTAGTTTGAACATTAGACTTCCCAATATTGTAAACGTTGGCTATGATTAAAGACAATTCTGAATCATTCCGGAGGAAAGCATCGATGAAACTGAGATCTATAGCACTAGCCGCAATCATATTGGGAGGAAACATGGGAGTTTTAGCAGAAGAGTCTACAACTCAAAAAGCCACATTGGGAACTTGGGGTATAGACCTTAGCAATATGGATACCTCTGTAAAACCAGGCGATGACTTTTTTCTGTATATGAATGGGAATTGGCTCAAAAATGCAAAAATTCCTGCGGACCGTTCTAGCACTGGGTCATTTCAGAATTTGCAAATCTTAAGCGAAAACCGCATGAAAGATATTGTCACAGATCTTCAATCAAAACCGTATGATAAATTATTGCCAGAAGAAAAAAAGATTATTGATCTCTACGAAGCTTTTGTTGATACAAATGCTATCGAGAAGAATGGACTAGAACCAGTGAAAAAAGATTTACAATGGATTGCTTCTTTAAAAGATCACACTGAAATAGCCGCTGCAATGGGTAATCCAGGAAGAAGTACTGATAGTCTTTTCTCAACTCACATCGATGCTGATGCAAAAGATTCTAATAAATATGGTTTTTATATTCATCAGTCTGGCCTAGGTCTTCCTGAACGAGATTATTATCTTCGCAAAGATCCGCAACTAGAATCCACACGACAAGCCTATAAAAAACATCTTAGTACGATGCTTTCACTATCTGGCGCAAAAGATTCTGATGCACGCGCTGCAGCTGTGTTTGAATTAGAAACTAAAATCGCACAAGCATCATGGCCTGCTGCGGAACGTCGCGACGCTGAAAAAGTTTACAACCCAATGACTATTTCTAAGCTCCAAAAGTTTGCCCCTGAGTTTCCATGGAAAGATTTTTTCAAAGCGCAGGGATTAAATACAAAATCATTGTCTGGAGAGCGCACTGTTATCGTCGCAGAAAATACCGCCTTTCCTGCTCTGGCAAAAATTTTCGCAGAAACGCCCGTATCAGTTTGGCGTGATTGGCACACTATTCATTATTTAGAAAACATGAGCGCGTATTTGCCTAAAAAAATTGATGACACTGTTTTTGATTTTTACGGAAAAGTGATTGGCGGACGTGAACAACAACTCGAACGATCCACGCGAGGAGTTCATTTATTAGACGGCCGTTTAAGCCATCCATTTGGAAAATTATATGCTGCTCGTTATTTTCCTCCCCAATCAAAAGCAAAAATGCAGAAGCTCATCGATAATTTGTTAAAGGCTTATGATACGGATATTCGGCAATTACCATGGATGACCGAACAAACTCGTAAAAAAGCGCTCGATAAATTACATGCATTCAAAGCCCATATCGGTTATCCCGACAAATGGCGAGACTTTTCAAAACTCACGATTGTTAAAAATGATCTCATCGGAAATATTCAACGCAGTGATGTTTTTGAATGGAATTATCATTTAAATCGCATTGATAAACCCACCGACCGAAATGAATGGGAAATGACACCCTCGATGATCAATGCGTATTACACAGAAACATTTAATTCCATCTTTTTCCCTGCTGGCATTCTTCAACCTCCTTTCTTTGATCCCGAAGCAGATGATGCCGTCAATTACGGTGGAATTGGGGCTGTAATTGGCCACGAAATTAGTCATGGTTTTGACGACCAAGGATCAAAATACGATGGTCAAGGTCGATTAAAAAGCTGGTGGACTGACGAAGACCGTAAGGCGTTTGAAGAACGCACCTCAAAGCTCGTTGCACAATTTAATGCCTTTGAAGCTCTCCCTGGTATGCATGTGAACGGACAATTAACACTCGGAGAAAATATTGGCGATTTATCCGGTGTTGCTATATCGCTTAAGGCGTATCACCTTTCACAAAAAAACAAACCAGATATAAAGCTCGATGGTTTTACCGGTGACCAACGTTTCTTCTTAGCATTTTCTCAAGTCTGGCAAAGCAAATACCGCGACAGCGAACTTCGTAAATTAGTGCTATCCAATCCTCACAGCCCACCCAATTTTCGTGTAATTGGTCCACTTCATAATATCGATGAATGGTACACGGCATTTAATGTCAAACCTGGCGATAAAAATTATCTAGATCCTGATCAACGCGTTAAATTGTGGTAAGTAAAGGGGTCAAGTTGAACCTCCCCCAAATTGACACACACTCTTAAACGGGGGCACTATGGTGCTCCATTATAGGAGTTTAGCTATGAAGAACCCAACCTTAAGTCCTGAGTTTAAACGAGAGGCTGTTCGATTATTAGAGCAAAAGGATACAAACGCTGCTCAGTTAGCGCGTGAGCTAGGGGTAAAGCGTAATCAATTGTATAAATGGCAAAAAGAAATTCAAGCTAATGGTAAGAAGGCCTTTCCTGGCAAGGGGCAACATCACAAACCAATCGATGAAACAAAAGCTTTAAAAGCTAAAATAAGGCAACTTGAGCTGGAGAACGAAATCCTAAAAAAGGCAGCAGTGTACTTCACAGAGAATGCCGAGTGAAGTACACATTTATTAAAACCAATCGAGAGATTTATCCCATCACTTTGCTTTGCAAAGTGATGATGGTATCACGTCGAGGATTTTATAATTGGTTGACTTGTCCGAACTCAGCCAGGACAAAAGAAAATCAGCAACTCATTGAGAGAATACACCAAATTTTTAATCAGAATAGGCAGGTATATGGTGCTCCAAGAATTCATAAAACATTGTTAGAGCTGGGATATAAATGCAGTTTGAATCGAGTGGCACGATTGATGCACATTGCAAAAATTGTCCCTAAAACGATCAAGAAATTTAGGATCACAACAGATTCAAGGAAGAGCTTAAATCCAGCAAAAAACCTATTAGATCGTGAATTTTCACCTGGTATGATGAATCAAGTCTGGGCCTGTGATGTCACCTACATACCTACTCGAGAGGGTTGGTTGTTTTTGGCTGTGGTTTTAGATTTATTTTCACGAAAAGTTGTCGGGTGGTCAATGGGTGAGCGTTTAGAAAGCAAATTAGCTCAACAAGCTTTGAGGAACGCAGTTTGTCAAAGACAAATAGCTCAAGGGATGTTAATCCATTCGGATAGAGGGAAGGAGTATTATGCAAAAAATTATCAAGCGTTATTGAGATCCTATGGTATGGTATGCAGTATGAGTCGCAAAGGTGAATGTTATGATAATGCTGTGGTGGAGAGCTTTTTTCACAGTCTCAAAGTTGAGCTTGTTCATCATAATGATTACCATAAGCGAAGTGAGGCAAGAAGCTCTTTGTTTGAATACATTGAGCTATTTTATAATCGGCAACGAAAGCATTCTTATTTGAACTATCTATCTCCGATAGAGTTTGAGGAGCGCTGTGTTGCTTAACTTGAGTGTGTGTTTTATTGGGGTAAGATCAAGTCTAAGATTGCTACCTTCTTATTATTAGGGATTTAATTGAGGGAAAAGGTGACAGACTCTAAGATCAATACTTTGACCTACCAACTATGTTGAAGCATTGATCTTAGATCTGACACCTTTTCTTTTTGATCTTTTTCCTTTCAGAGAAGGTAGCAATCTTAGACTTGACCCCTTTCCCGAAAGTAATTTTTGTTTGCATAAAATGATTCCTCTTCATTATCAGGCCACCAACCTGGAATGCCTAAAATTGGAAGAGGATTGAGATCCTGAGTGCATAGTTTTAATGGAGTTAGATTTTAAATAATCTTCTAAAAAAACATCCAAAGAGTTTTGATTTTGATCTTCGATCAAAAGAGCTTGAGCAATAATTCCTATATACGGATTAATCGCTTTCTCATATAGCCATGCCCAAA
Source organism: uncultured Gammaproteobacteria bacterium (assembly GCA_963725255.1). Classification (GTDB taxonomy): domain Bacteria; phylum Pseudomonadota; class Gammaproteobacteria; order JAIEPX01; family JAIEPX01; genus JAIEPX01. The sequence goes on from CAVRXV010000017.1 coordinate 262,405, forward strand.
AATAATCACCCTCATTTGTGTTTTGATTTCTTCTCGCCGCTCCCAGAATAATTCATACCAACGATGATTTCTGATGAGCTCCAATAAAACCGGATTTTCTGAGATGACTATTGCTCCGTTCTCATCGAAGAGAGTAACATATTTTCTGCAGGCGATCGTAATTTATTCGGATAACGTTGTTTTAGGAATTGATATTGTAGCTGATTAATCACTTTTTTAGCACGAGGAAATTGCTGCCAAACCAAGGCATTAAAAAAGTCATGCCAACTATTTTCTCTGGTCTGCACTTCGCCTCGCAAATATATGCGCGGTTCGTAGCCATCATCAAAGTCAGATGACTTTGTATCCTGCGCTACGAATTGAATGCTCTCAACCAGCAGGTTCTCATTTAACTCATTGGGCATTGGCAAATGATCAAAACTATGAAATCGCTCTAAGGCAGGCCATAGCGGTTCAAAGATCACTGATTGCTTCAAAGGAGTAATAATCGACATCACAAGCTCCAAATATAGGCTTTTACAGTCCTAGCGTATCAAAAGAGTTAGGAAATATATTGATAATATACTAAAAAGTTGGTAATATTGACAGATTATTTGAATTCTTAACCGTAATAGGCATGAAATGAATAGAAGCGGCGAAAAAACCTCCACAGGTACTACAAACACACGAGATCAAGAAGACCAGATTACAGGAAATGCTCTATCTGATAAACCTCTAGAATCCAGTCAAGTAACAAGTTTAGAACATGACAAAGTAGTAACTGACTCTACTCCTACTGGCCAAACTGATGCCATTATTCCAACATCTGAGTCCACAAGCGAAGACTCTCAGGATAGATTTAAATTATTGTCTGCAGAAGTGATTGCACATCTAGGCAGCTTTCTCGACTTCAACTCGCTAATACAGTTACTGCAAGTTGATACGAGTATAAAAGCTTGTTTGCTACAACATCTCATTAAACCAGATTTCTGGAGAGAAAAGCTCCTGGAGGATTTCCATATTCCTCTCGAGATTTCCGACACTTTTTTATTTCCGCATCTTGTGCACGAACGTCTTACCACACTGGCTAATCACCCTAGTGATGATGAATTAAACTTATTTAGAAAAATTCGATATGCCTTTTCAGCACCCGGCTACGATCCGTTTTCAATGCCATGGTTATTTTATCCTTTCACTGCAGATTCTCATGATCGATTTATACGTCAGCTCAATGAAGATGGACAAATCTTTCAGGCTTATTACTTAGACATGGGATGCAGAGTCGGTAACTTAGCCTTTGTTCAGTTTATGGTTCGGAAATATGGCTTCAAACTCAATTCTGAGCGTCTTAAATATGCGTGCAAATCTGGAAATATAGCCTTAGTAAAATTATTTACTGAAAAATACAATATTACACCTTCTCAGAATGCACTTACTCACGCAGCAATGTCAGGTAACGTTTCGCTTGTAGAATATCTTACTATAAAATTCAAGTTTCAACCAAACAATGACACTTTAGATGACGCTCTATTATCTGGCAATCTTGAGGCAGTGGATTATTTACGGGATAATTATCAACTCGGTCCCGGCGTTAACGCATTAGACTTTGCTATAACGGGTGGAAACACCGAATTAGTGATGAGCTTACCTGCTAATTTAAACACAGAACATCTCGACTTTACTCTTTCAGAAAAAACGATGAGTTTAAAATTAGTAGAGCACCTGATAGAAAAGAGAAATTTTAAGCCCACTCAAAAAACTCTAGACAAAGCTCTTGCAGGTGTTCATCACGATCTAATCGAATTTTTAATCACTACTCTTCTTAATCAGCAACCCGAATTTAAGCCAGATTTTAGCCACTGTGCTCTTTCAGGCAAAATTAACTTTGTGAAAAGGATTATAGATGAAAAAAATCAAACTCCGGAACTTAGCTGGCTTCTCTGCGCAATTTTCTCTGGAAATGTCTTACTGGTAAAATATCTCATAGAGACCTATTCTCTCGACCCAAAAAAAATCGACCTCTGGAGATTTGTAGAACCACATATTATGATGGAACCCTATGTGTTTTGTCACGTCCCCATGGCAAAATTTTTAATCGAAGAACATGGATGTATTCCAATTGAGCACAGATTTGAAGACTATATACGAGGAAAAAATCTACCTCTCGCACGCTACTTAATTACCGAATGTGGCTTTCAGCTTGAGGATGATTTACTACGTGAAATGACCCCTGATAATCCCATCGCTAATATTTTTCTAGATGGTGGAGGGTTTGAAAATTTCATAGAATTGGGACATCGGCTTCGCCTAAAAGCGCTGTACTACACAATTCTTTGCCAATACCGATATCAAGAACAGCTTTCAGCCAATCCGCTATTATGCGCATTTAGAATGAAAGAAAGTTATCGCTTTGAACAACTTCATCCTGAGTGCGATTTGAGTGCTTCGGGACGAAACTCTCATTTCAGCGATGAGCCTTTTCATCAGAGAACGTTTTCAAAACTACACTTATCTAGAAATAGCCCCACCTTGTTCGCACAAAAAACAAAATGCTCAAACAGTGTTGCAAAGAGTTGCTGAAGTCATACAAAATAAGTTTGCACAGACAGGCAAACCTACAAAAAAGATTCTAATCCCATTTACGATTGACAAAGAGGATCGTGAATGGCACTTATTGGAACTGTCTTTTGATCAAAATTCGGATACTCACGAAAAATCACTAGTCGCTAAAATCTACAGTACGAAGGACTATCTATACTGCAGGAAAGATGATCCCATTAGAAAATTTGTATATGATTGGACTTATGACGATAAAGATCAATACACTGAATCATCTGAGGAAATGGTTCTAAACGAACACTTCGCCTCAATTTTAGTGTCTGTTGAAGCACCTTTGGTCTTTAACAAATAAAACGTATTCTCAATCAACCCAATCAAGACCACCGAACTCTTCCGTATTTTCAGTACTAATGAAAATGCTCAGATCATCTCAGACTGATAAACCCATACAAAATGTATATAAGAGAAAAATCTTATCACCGATTCAATTACAAAAAGGGAGGTAGCTTTTTATCTACTCTAGCAATGTCTCATTGGCGCACAGAAGTTCTGGGATTTCTTTTTGTTAATCTTAGTAAAATTCCCGATTTAATACTGAAAGGCTTTGGAAAAACGGATGATACGTCGAATCTAGAAAGCACACTCACGTCAGAATTTTATGAAGAAGACAAGGCTACACCCAAACTCGTTTCTTATACTCATCATGAAGGCTCAAATCAAGTCAACAAAAAAAATATCGACTATTATCTTATCAAAGAAGCCTTCTTGGAAACTTTCGAATTTGATGGACTAAATGCCGCCACAAAGGAATTTACCCCTGCATTTCCTGAAGATCCCAATCGACGATATGAGTTCCCTACTGAAGCATTAACATTCTGGGCAGCACTCGCCATCTTTTTTGGCATTCCCAATCGTCCTGAAAAAGCCAGTCTTGATGAAGGCGCTGTGTGGACTGGGCGACAAACCATTCGAAATTTTTTCGGCGGATGGAATCCAGCAAAGTGGGATCTTAAAACAGATGAAAATAATATTGAAGGGAAAGTACTATTAAATTTTATTTTGTTATTTGTCCCCGTGAAAATTGGGATCGCTGTTTTCAAGTTAGTCACCATTCCTTTCAAAACCACTCTGAACTTTGTTAAATTATTTACTGAATTTCTTCCCACACTCGCACGCAAAACTACTTTTACTGTGGTCTCATGATCTCTATAATCTTCGACTAAAAAAAATAAGACATGCTCATGGATTTTTTCCTACAGTTTTAGCTTATGTGATTTACGGAAGCTTATCTTTTTTCAACTTCGTTCTTTTTATTAATATAAGTATATTGTTCCTATTTTTAAGAACTGGCCTATCCCCCGAAAAAAGTGCCAGAATAGCTTGGAAAACAGGTGAAGACGAGACTTATGATCCAATAGGGAAATATTTCCTGGGTACCGGCTTTGCATTCTATAGCTACTTAGGCACACTTATTTTTTGGACAATCCTGGTTTGTGTCGCTTGGAGTCTCGCGATACCCTTCATTGCCATACAGTATCCAAGCCTAGTTGCTTTGTTTACAACTATCACTCACGCACCTGTAATTTCTTCTGGCGTCGTATTAATTAAAAGCTCAATGATTTCTCTGTGGGCATTGGTTGGGGAAATCAATATTCCTTTACTCAATTTTGGATTAATTGCTGCCACTGCGCTGACGCTCATGATTGCATCACGACTTTCAGATGATTTCAGTAATGCCTGGGCACGATGGGTTCCAGCCAAACCGACTTTAAAAGTTGAGCTACCCGAAACAGAAAAAGATGGCAAAGCTGCTTCGAAAAAGAGTGGCTATGAAAACAATCCTGATGAAGATTCATCACTACAAACTTCAAAAGACGCTTTAGTGATTTATACAGGCTTTGAAGACGCTGAGGAGGAAGCCGAAGAAAGTGCAACTCATGCAGCTAAACTAGGGCATCGAGTTGATGAAAGCCCCCTTACTACACGACCCACTTCTATTACTCCCGACCTAGATCCATTGCCAGCAATATCAGCCACGGTAAAATAAAAGAAAGAAGAAAGGGTGTCAGACCCTACCCTGAGGGAAAGGGGTCAAGTCTAAGATTGCTACATAGTACGCTGCCATTTGCCAAACTCTTAACCTAAGAATGTAGCAATCTTTGACTTGACCCCTTTCCCTCTGTGGGTGCTATAATGCCCCTCTTCCATCTAAGAGACAACGATGTCAACCGCAACTATTAATAATGATTGTTCTAATCCTGCGCTCACTGTGCAATCGACTCCGCTGCGTGAAATAATTCGACAGATGTTGCTGAATTATTTTAAACAATTAGACGGTGCACATACTGCTCATTTATACGAGCTTGTCATGGAAGAAGTGGAATTACCGCTTCTGCAAATTGTGATGCAGTTTACAGAAGGCAATCAGAGCAAAGCAGCAGAATTGCTTGGAATGAGTCGCGGCACACTGCGTAAAAAACTTAAGCATTATAAAATATAAACTACAATCTCGTTAACTACTTTCTTTGACACCCATGACTTCTCGATACAATATTCCAATCGACAAACCAGAAAACGGAATTAACCAAATAAAAATGATAGCTAAAAACGACATTGACCAATGCACAGTAGACGCAAGAAGAATAATAACAATAACGGGAATTAATATCGTGACTAACATAATCACGAACAAGGTTCGACAAACATCAAACCAATGACGCCCTACTACTTTTCGACTCGTTTCTAAGGCTCGCCATGTACTTAATTTGCGATCGGCTAATAGTGGCATTGCAAAAAAATAACTAATATAAGCATAGATTCCAATTGTGATAGCTAATGGAATACAAATCCATTTAGCCGCTGAACCAACAAAACCTGACAAGAACTGCACTCCATTGCTTGATAAAAATGTTGGAACATCTTGAAACAAAAATGTGACCCAAATATCGACTAACAAATATCGCCATGGTTTTTGATAATAATTAAAAATAGTGCCTACTCGTACCGGTAAGTTGCTCACACGACGAATAGGTAACATCAACATTCCTGCTAATATCGGGAGAGTAATAAAGAGCCCTATATAAACTAAGACTAATGTCATCGCCTGCATGACTAAAGACCCATGGCCAGATGCCTCTAATATTTTGTCCCATTGATGCCAATCAAGAGGCGTTGGACTCATTATAATGCTTAGGGTCACGTAAAATAGTGCGCCTACGAGTATCAGCCCTAAGCCAATGAGCATACAAATACCCATGGCTTCCCAATATAGCGCTTTAAAACCTAAGGTTTTTTCCCAAGCTTCATCAAAAATCTTTTTAATTGATAAACTGTATTCACCAGCCAATGCTGCTTCTAAACGAGTATCCGACGATTTTTGAGATTGTGAATCTAGAGATTGGTTCATAGGTAACACCTTCCATTCCTTGCTAAGTATGTAAAAAGATGAGCCTATGCTATCAAAAGAAAGGGGTCAAGTCTAAGATTGCTACATTCTTAGGCTAAGCGTTTGGCAAATGGCGGCATACTAGCCAGAGAATGTAGCAATCTTAGACTTGACCCCTTCATCTTATTTATCAGCAGAAACCCCAAATAAGCCAGGAAACACCGCTTTTCGATTCCCCATTCCCATTGAGCAGTTAACAGGTCCTAATGACGTGATGATCACATATTTTAAACCACTATGCCCAGCATGATGCATCACTTCAAAATAATAATCGTCCAACATATGTTTCACGCCAACACCTGACAATGTTAAAGTACCAGCACCTTTACCTGCCACAGGCATAAATCCACTAATTAACACATTATGATTATACATTTTTACAAAGGGACTTCCTGAAGTACTACAATGAAAATGTGCATGCGGACTACTGCTATCAGACAAACCATTAAAATAACACAACCCCCCAACTCCAAAAGAAAAACACTGGTCAGCGTAAGCATTAAATTGCAGACATGAAAATAAAATTATTCCAAAAAATGTTAAAGAAATTCGTTTCATGATTTTTCTCCTGTTGATTAAAAATGAATTAATGAGCGATCATTTTCTTATTGAAAATAAAATAAAACAATTCCGTAGTTTCAGGGGTCAAGTAAAAAGGAAAAGGTGTCAGATCTCAGCATCTCCCGGTTAAGGATTTTGGATGTTTTGGTCACTCAAAGCCCGGTATTCATGTCTGCTTATTATAAAACCGGGAGATGCTTCCTTTGATATATTTAGGGGAGAGAATCACGATTCTCTCCCCTAAAACCCCTCATCGCGAAAGGAAAATCTTCTTACACCTTGAATCAATACTTTGACCTACCTAATGTAAGTCAAAGTATTGATCTTAGATCTGACACCTTTTCTCTTTGAATACGAGCCCTTTCAATGATATTATTAGCCTTTCATGGATGTTCGAACAACGTGAGGCGGCTATCACTGATGATGGCAGCCAACCAGTTATGTGAGAGAGGCTGAATGAGTACGGATATTTTATTGGCCCCTTCGGTGACGCTACTGAATACCAACTCGGTCTTGGTGGAAAGTACGCCTGCACCCCATTCCCACAACCTCAGTGACACTGAGCTGTTGTCCTATTTTCGATCGGGCGCCTTCACCATCGAGCAAGCCCTAAACCCATTAATTGCGGCTGCAGCTCCATTACTTGCGCTCGCTACCAAAGTGGGCTTACTGACCAACCAACAAACTCCGCAGTCTCTGGAGTCGCGCATTACCCACGAGATGTATTCCTTTGAGTGCCAAGCACGCCACCAAAATTTTAGAACTCAAACAATCCTGGCCGCACGATATGGTATTTGTGTACTCTTGGACGAGTTAATCCATGAAAGTAATTGGGGGCAGTCACATGAATGGTCTCCCCATCGACTATTACATCTTTTCTATAGCAGCGCCGCTGAAAGTGAACAATTCTTTTCAATTCAGGAACGTGCATGCTCTGATCCTGGGCAACACCAAGAGCTTTTAGAATTTTACTACCTTTGTCTTAGCCTCGGTTATTATGGAAAGTATCCACACACACCCGAAGGCCAATTGTTGCGCCAAAAAGTTGTTGATCAGCTCTATCAAACCCTACGCCGCTGTCGCAGCGAAGTTTCTAGAAATTTGGGCATTAACGCAGGACAAAAAATCTTGGAGTCTGATGCAAAAAAACGCATACAGCACCCCTTCACACTCATTGCTACTGTCGGCTTAGTTTTAGTTACCTTGGCTGTTTCTTATAGTTATATCAATCTAAAACGATCCTCAACTACTTTGACCAACGCAATTAATAGTTTTAGTCTAACTCCACAATTTTGAGGTAATTTATGAACCAGTTGAAAAAATTAATGCTGGATTCTAGGTTTCACACATTGGTCGCCGTTGTTTTGTTAGGCTATCTTGTGTGGAATTACGGTCCATTATTACAAATTGGACAACAAAACCCTTTTGCTTCAATCAGTAATCGTCTCATTTCATTAGTGGCTTTAGCATTTTTATGGGGCCTAACGAATATTCGAAGCGAATTTAATCTATTTAGAACACATCACTATTTCGACATTCAAAATCAACTTAAAATCATTAGCCACAAACTCAAGGATGTTCAAAAACAAATTAAAAAAACACAGAAAGCAAGCCGTCGTTCGCAAGCACCCATTCATTGGCATTTAGTTGTTGGTCCGTGTCATTCAGGAAAAACAACGTTGCTGAATTGTGCATTGGATTCAGAACAAGATCACAATTTAATTACCTCCACACAAGATTGCGCAATCTGGCACACACTAGACAATGTTTACGTAGAATTAGGCGAACGATTTCTTCCAAATCATGACGATCCTGATACCTGTAGAATTTTATTTCAAGAATTTTTAAAAATTTGTGAACGCCTCAATATTCACTTTAACACTGTACTCGTAACCATACCAATCAATCAGGTAATGACAAATACCGTTGATGTGGATATCACACGCACGCACCAAATCCTTACCACTTTAATTGCTCAGAACCCAGGCCTTCCTATCAGTGTTATATTAACAAAATGCGATCAAATGGCTGGTTTTACAGCGTTTTTTAATGATCTACCTATGGATGAACGAAATCAATATTGTGGCGTACGATTACCGTTTGGTTTAACAGCCTCTGCATTGAAAAAAACCATCAATACGAATCTCCAACAATTAAATAGACGATTCCACGACCGCCTACTCTCTCGACTGCAACAAGAATCACATCACTTGCAACGCGGTGCCATGCATGATTTTCCATACCAATTTGAATTATTCTGCACACGGTCAATTCATTTTCTTAATGAGTTGCTTCCCGAATGTGATATCAATGTTACAGGATTATTTTTTACGAGCAGTCAACAAACAGGTTTTTCAATTAATCATCTTACAACACAACTCGCCGAAGTATTTTGTCTACAAAAACAACCGCAAGCTGAATTATATACTCAGCAAACTCCGTATTTTATTAAAGAACTTTGCCAACACTTATTACCTAGCTTCGCCGAAAGCACCTCTCATCTCGTGAGATCCCATAAGAAAATGAATCCTTTATTTATACCTATACTACTAACCAGCTTTCTCGGTTTAGGTTTATTAATAATGTACAATGTCAATATTCATCGTATAGAACTCGCAACCACCGCCATCAAAACTGCTCAAGTCGCAAACAATCAATCCGCCATTGCTATCGCACAAAAATTGGCAGCATTAGATAGCTCAATCAAAATCTTAGATAACAGTTCTTCTAAATTCGGACATATCATAAGACCTGGAAAACCACACAAGCTGATAAATCAAGCTCAAATTCAATATGACAACATTATAAAACGCGAATTTGTTAACGCAATGGATCATACAATACAATTAAAATTACAACTATTAACCGAAAATTCCAGTCAGGAACATTTAGCAGACCTTTATGACACATTAAAAATTTCTTTACTTCTACAAAAAACAGATTTGCCTAATGGCAATGAATTCTCACGAGACAACAACAACCAACAAGTTTACAGTTGGTTTGCCAATGAATGGCAACATACTGTCTCCGATAATAATCTTCGTCAAATGCTCTTAACTGCACTTAGCGCTGCGCTAAAAGATCCCGCACTCACACTACCAGGCAATATGCCTTTAATTGATAAAGCACGTCTCATTTTGACCAGTTCCTCCCCCGACAATATCATTTATACAATTTTAGAAAATGACAATCGCAAAACTTCCGTGATCTTCAGTGACAATACAATTACTAATGAAACTATCAAAATCCCCGTCATGTTTACTCGAGCTGCGTACAAACATATTGTTCACGATCAAATACCAGTATTGTGCGAGAAATTTGCAGAAGGAGATTGGGTGCTAGGATTTAATTCGATTCATAATACAAATAATAGCGATACATCACAGTTAGTTAATGCCCTGAAAACACGCTATCTCAATAATTACCTCTCTGCCTGGCAAAATGTTTCTACTCAATTACATTTCACACCCTCACAAAAATATAGCCATCTTATTGCAATGGCTAATAATTTTAATAATTTACAATCATCGATTATTCAATTTATTCAGACAGTTCAGCTCAACACCGCGCATCTTGAAGGTGACGATCAATTCAATCAAATCGTCGCGGAACATTTCGATGACCTCAATGATTTAGCACTCGAAGATGCGGATGACCCATTGCGGATCACGTTAGAAAATTTCGCAAAATATTTACAACCACTTGGTCAATCTAATTACCCTACTGAATTGGCTTATAAAATGACCAAAACTCGCTTAACGAATCCAGGTTCTAAAGATGCTTTGAATCACTTGTTCGAAATAGCTAAAACAAGTCCAGAGCCTGTTAAAAGCTATTTGACTGCTTTAGCTGATAACAGTTGGAATCTATTAATATCCGATACACGAAATTACATCAGCAGTGTCTGGGCTAATATTGTTTTACCTGAATATCAACAACATTTACAAAATCGTTACCCACTTTTTTCCTCAGCGAATTCTGAACTTAGTTTAGACGAATTTGCACACTTTTTTGCTCCTGATGGCACCATTGATACCTTCTTTAAACAATACGTTCAAGCTTTCTTAAATAATGGAGAAAGTGGCTGGCAGTGGAAATCTTTAAACGGCCAACAAGTTGCCTTGTCAGATGACGCATTAGCCGCATTTATTCGTGCGAAACTCATTCAAAAAATGTTTTTCGCCAATGGTAATCATCATCCCTCTGCAAATTTTACATTAACACCTACCGCTTTAAATTCAGAGCTTAAAAATTTTTCTATTACTCTGAATGGTCAACGTGTTGATTACCATGGTCCTAACCAACCTCCAGAGCCAATTGCGTGGCCTGGACCTCATCAAAGTGGTGTATTTCTCGAAGTTGCTGATAATGCCGATCAAAAAAATCAAATCGGTTACCCTGGTCTCTGGGGCTTTTTTAGACTCATGGACAAAGCCCAATTTGGAAAAGCCGCATCTGGCTCTACAATTCAATTAAGTTGGGTTATCAATGAAAAACGCGTCGACTGCGAAATTTCATCTGATGCTCCCATCAATCCCTTTACACCGGGTATTGTGAATCAATTTCGCTGTCCACAAACACTGATATAGTTGATATACTCCAACCCTATGACAGCACAACTACTGGATGGAAAACTGCTTGCAGCGCGTATTCTTAATAAATTACGCGATGAAATTCGCCAACTGATTAGCGAAGGTCGTCGTGCACCCGGATTAGCAGTGATATTAGTCGGTGAGGATCCTGCCTCTCAGATTTACGTTCGCAAGAAACAGGAAGCTTGTGCCGAAGTCGGCATAATTTCCACATTATATCCTTTAGCGAACAATATCGATGAAAAATCTTTATCCTTATTAGTTCAAAAGTTGAATGCAGACCCTGCAGTGGATGGCATTTTACTCCAACTTCCACTCCCTAAAAACATTGATTCCTCAGCAATTATCGACCAAATAAACCCATCAAAAGATGTGGACGGATTTCACCCCTATAATTTAGGCTGCCTTGCAGCTAGAAGACCAAAATTGCATCCGTGCACTCCCTTGGGTATTATCACATTGCTTGCAGAAAATGGTCTCTCCCTTCGAGGGACTAATGCTGTCGTTGTTGGTGCCTCCAATATTGTGGGTAGACCGATGGCCTTAGAATTACTTCAAGCTGAGGCGACTGTCACGATCACGCATCGATCAACAAAAAATCTTGATCAACATATTCGAGGTGCTGATCTCCTGGTTGTGGCCATAGGAAACCCAGGTGTCATTCAAAGTGACTGGATTAAACCCGGCGCTATAGTGATTGACGTCGGCATAAACCGATTAAATGATGGCACAGTGGTCGGAGACATAGATTTTACGACAGCAAAAAATCGAGCTTCGTGGATCACTCCAGTACCTGGTGGTGTTGGTCCGATGACTGTTGCTATGTTATTGCAAAATACTTTAACTGCTTATAAAGAGAGAAGGGGTCAGATCTAATATTAATCATACTTCGGAATAAGTATTCCGAAGTATGATTAATATTAGATCTGACCCCTTCCCCTCCTCTAACAAGGATGCTAAACATGTTGAGATTGTTATTTAGTTTGTCAATATTAATTGCTGCAAACACAGTCGCTTACGCGACACCCGATATTATTCCACCTGTGAATGAAAAAAAAATACAAAAACTTTTAGATAATTGGCGAGCTAGTGCAGGAATTCCTGGAGCCGCATTAAGTATTTATACGCCTAATTACGACACTGCTTTAACATTTTCCAGCGGCACAAGCCAAGCTCACGGCGGTGCTCCAATAAACAATAAAACGCTATTTCAAGCAGGTAGCATTACAAAATCCTTCACTTCGATGATTATTTTAAAATTAGAATCCGAAGGAAAACTCAATATTGATGATCCAATCACACGATATTTACCTCAATATCCACACTGGCAAAATATCACTATTCGTCAGCTACTCAACCATACCAGTGGTATTCCGAATTACACTAACACAGGTCGCTTTAATAAAATTCGAAAAGAAACTCCTCAAGCAGGATTCACTCACGAACAATTAGTCGACATGGCAGGATCACGACTGTTATTTGAACCTGGCAGAGGTTGGAAATATTCAAACACTAATTATATACTCGCTGGAATGATTATTGAACGAGTAACAGGCTCCACTGCCAGTGAAATAATGAATGAATATATTCATAGCAGTGCCGCAGTTGATTTAATAAACACCCATTATTTTTCTGGGTTATATCCAGAATCCACCATTTCTCGCATGGCACATGGTTATAACTCCACAGGCAAAGATGTTACTTACGATAATATGTCTTGGGCATCTACCGCAGGCGCTATTGTCACGACTTCAGAAGATTTATTGGCATGGTGGTATGATCTATTACAGGGGAAAATATTACCACAAACAGAGCTTCAAAAAATGATGAGCTTAGTCTGTGAAGGCCGAACCTCTGATTGTCATAGCGGACAACCCATTTCTCATATACGCGATGGCCAATCTGGATACGGTTATGGGCTTGGAATAATAGAAATGTCATCTGGATCGAGCAGCATTGGTCCTGTGTGGTGGCATAATGGAACAACTGCAGGATATCGAGCAATAGTAATGTGGTTTCCAAAAAGTGATATCTATATGGCGCTTACAATTAATCAAGGACCAGGCTATTTATTGAAACCAACGCTTCCCTTTGTCAGAAATATCATCAGCGTTTTATTGACCGATGCTAATCCTTCATTTGCCACAACCGTCAAACAAAAAGCAAAAAACTTTTCACATTCTGTTCGCCACATTGCACATCGACACAAGAAATCAAATCAAATAGCACAGAAAAAACAAGTTAAGCGGTCATCAAAACTTTAACATCAGGATTTTTACTATACGCATTAATAATTTCCGCCACTAATGTATCAATGACACCACCTTTTGCTTCTTCATCGCTGAGACCTAATTTCTCACGAGATTCAGATAAACGTTCTTCAATTAATTTTGTTGCACTACCACTTGGAAATAACGCGGCTAATACTTTCCTTGCTTCGCGCGGTCCTAATTTTCGATATAATTGATTACGGATATTCGCATCTTCAGCCGTTGTACTAAAAGCCCACAATTCAACTGGGCCTAACGTACTCGTTAGTAATTGAGTATTAATACCCTCTTTAGTCGCGAATTGCGCTAGGAATGTCGCACCACCTTCACGTGGACCGTGCACTCGATTTCGTAAGGCTCTTACAGCCGTTGGTGATAAACCAAATACTTTTTGAGTTTTCGCAATGGCTTGCTCAGGACCTGCATCCATAATAAATACTGAAGTTGCAAATTCAACCATTACATCATCAAAATCTTCCAAAGATTGAGAAATCAATGCAATTTGAACTTTCCATTTTCGTCCTTCACGCATATCTTGAATAACTTGATCACGTACCGCTTGAACTTTTGATGTGCGATGGAATTCATCAAACACTAATCGTTTTAGATCTTCTCGAATTTCTTGAACACGTTTTGAATGATAATCACGATAGGCTTCTGTCATATCACCCACATTTTCTTCGGTTAAGAAAAAATTTCGACCCAAAACATATCGCGCTAACATGTACATCACAGACGTTTGTCGATTTGCAGCATCACCACCACTTTTCGCCACTTCATCCAAATCTAATGAAACTACACGGGCATCACCAATATCAAATTTTGTTACTTGCGCAATAATTGGATATTCACGAACTGCACTTGAAATCATTCGAGAAAATGCAGCAACGAGTGTTTCACCTGTTGGTGCAATAATTTTTCCATAAAGATCTTCAATGGCGGGCGTGCGACAAATGGAAGCTGCATCCGCTAAAACTGGCATCGCATGTCGTTGTGATAATGTCGCTTCATGCGTAAAACCAGCAATAAATAACGCATCAGTTACTTCCCACCAAGTCGAATGTTGATCGCGCACAAAACCAATTTCTTCTAAACATCCATCAACAATATCTTCAACCCCGGGTGTATATAGTTTTGGATTACCGTTGTCGAAAGATCTTTATACATTTCATCAACAACAATTCCAGCCATATCGGTAATACCATCATAGGATTTTTCTGCACCGACTGGCGTTCCTAATAATGTGATAAAATTCACTAAGAAACTGCGTTCTTGTGGCGTTGGAAAGCGATATCCTAACTGGGTATCAAAAGGATTAATTGCAAATTCAGGTGTCATGCGTAATCGATGATAAGCTGCAAAATGTCTTTGAGCAGGTGGCAACGCTTCTTTTAATAAAGAAATCAATCCACTACTCGAAGGTCCAATATCAATAATGGCAATTCGTGGCAATCGTTGAATTCCGCTTGATAAACATAATGCTAAATTAATTGCATTCGAAAGAACTGATTTACCTGAACCAGGTCGAGCAAAAACTAAATCGATCCAAGTTGTTTGTTCACTTGACCCAGGTTGATACGGCCATGGTTTTCCATCGGGTGTACGGAATAAAATGGCACCATGCTCCCACGGTGAAGAAGGTCTAAAAATCGGCAACATATATAACACATCTGATAATGGAGCCACAGATGCGGGCGCTACGCTATCAGGTGTAACACCCAACATGCTCGAGCAAACGCCATCAAATGGATCTCCACACACTTCAGACACATCACATGAACCCCAACCTTCAATCGCTTTAGCTAATTGCGCTGTTCGAGATCTCAATAAACGAATATCACCTTCGGGAGCCCATGTAGATGCAGCAACACGTAACTTCACAACGGCATCATCAGTATTGATATTAATATAATTTGAGAAGATTCACTGAATCATTAAATAAGCGATTATCTGAAGAAGCAAAACTCAGCACCGAGGAAAGTGCAGCACGTAGTCTTACAGAATCCAATCCGCCACTTTCAATTAAAAATGAAATTCTCCAAGGAATTTGTGTTTGTAATGTTCGAGAAAATAATGAAACGAATTGTTGAATTTCTTTAGGAAATAAATCAATAAAAACAGAACCGTAAATTAGATCACCTATTTTACACGTTCGAATATCCATATTTTCAGCATCACGTGGTAATAATTGCCGAGCTAAACTTGGCCACAAAATATCACCAATATCTCCAGTGATATTATGAGGTTCTTTAATGGTAATTTTATCTCCGGGTAAAAGTGGACGCCAGTTTGCATCGGTGAAATTAGGGTCTATACTATGACGCACGGCATGCAATGCTTCGTGCACTGGTAATATATTACCCACAATTCCTAATCCAGATAAATCATTACTCATCGCTCGCACAAAAGAATCATGCTGTTCACGAATATCGGCAATAGCTGCCATCACATTTTGAGTATTGACAAACACAGGGAGTTTTCTATCTTTAGCTGAAGCACGTTTTTCTTTGAGTGCACGTTTACGTTGTTCATTTGTCATCGCTGATGGGCGAGTCCACAATGCTAAATATACTTCTTCGTAGGCACAATATTTGGCGAGAAAATTTTCTCTTTCTAAAAATAAATCCTCGAGAGACAATCCAATAACTCTTGATGTTTCGTAAGCAGGCTCTAAGATTTCATGTATCTTTTCTTTCACTTGATCTTTATTATAAGAGAATAATACCTGAATTACATGACCTTTGCGCTTCATGGCTGTTTGCAATGCAAACTGTAATCCTTGCTGCATTCGATTAAATTCTTCAGCACCAATTAACGCTTTAACACCTCGAACTTTAATAATTGACATCAGCGCACCATCATGTCCCACCAAAACTGTTGGACTGTCCGCAGTTTGCAATGAACAATAAGACGCCATCGTCTGTCTTAAAGATGTATTAAGCCAAGCTATAAAGGTATCGACACCATTAAATAACGAATTAGCCAATGTCATTATGTTCCCTCACAATGTCAACCATAAATCCCTTTAAGCCGCTAGATCTTTTAGTGCACTAGCTGCCCATGAATGAATCTGCGCATCGAATTTTGTTTTCGACGCTAATAACCGCAGATCTTTCAGTAATGTCTCTTGCACCCTATCGCGATCTTCAACAGGGGCATCAATTAACATTTGTCCTAATTTTACTGGGTTACTCATGCCTTCACCCAGTACCTCATCTACTACTTGAGTCCGCAATTTCAAATCGCGGTAGATCGTTTGCGCATTAGTGCGATAATCCGTTGCATTAGCTATCGCACAAAAAATAACATGGCATAGTCCATTTAATTCGGCTTGTGACATCTCAGGTAAATAAATAATTTTACCACCGCCAAAATCATTAAAATCAATTGACTCAATAAACAGACACTGCATACACAATGGACAAGCAGTTATCATGTTGTCCATTTTTGTGTTGGCATAATCACTGTCTTTATTCACCACTTCCATATATTCGTTCGCTTGAAATCCGCAGTATTGGCAGACGTGATGATCACGTTCCAATATCTTTTCGGCGAATTTTTTGAAAGCAGGATCTGCTTTCCTCGTCGAAAATAGACGCCAAGCTTGTGGCTGAGCCTTCAATTTTAATTCAGAACTACCCATAAATGTCTCTATGAACCAGCACCACCAGAACCACTACCTTGACCAGGTAATGTAGCAAGGCCAGCTTGACCTGTTAAACCACCGGCTGAAGATGCAGCATTTGATCCGAATAATGTTGTACCTGCAGGTGTAATAATACCTGGTAAAAACATCAATACGATACCAATCGCTAACATTGCAATAGGAGTTCCCAACGGAATTTGTGTTGGGTTATCTTTATGTTGTTTAAACTTAAAGATAGCTGCCATTGTAAATCCCAAACCACCTACAAACGCAATTGCCAAAATTAACTGGCCTAAGCTTGTAAATGAGGTAGTAATACGCGCGGCAATTGTACCGATGGTATCACCACCCGAAGTACCTTGCGCCAATACCTCTGTCGCAAAAAAACCCACTGCAAAAACCATAGCGATACCGCTAATTTTTGCTAGAGTCTTCAAATTATCTTTCATTTCTCTTCCTCCATTTAAGTTAACACAATTTATCACTAGGATATGCCCAATGAATTCGTAACAATGCCCCACAGCCCCACAATATTCCAAGCGAAAATGCCACCGACAATATGAATAATGGCCTTACCAGTCACACCTTGGTGCTGCCCCTCAGAACCCAGTTTAGCGAGCATTCCCCAACCTCGAACGATTGATATCAAACCAAATACTCGAAGCAAATCGATCAACGGATTCGTAATTTGTACCCAAATATCAGTATTCGCTGGATATTGTAATACCGAATCAGTGCCGTAATTCCACAACGTATACAAAAACGAATCCATCAACGTTGGTAACCAAATAAAACCGACGCCTACCATTAACAACAAAATCGGTTTCGTTATACTTTTTTCTGACGACATTTGCGAAAGTGCTTGCGCATAAACCTTCAGTTTAATAATCGACATATATACAAAAAACACCCCAGCCACATAAGATGCCCCAAACAGGAGTTGAACAAGTCCTGGGACACTTTCGTCCAGCGTTGACAACATCGTATTCAAATCTTGCGCTGTCACTGCACTTACCACTGTCGGCATAAGTAACAAAACAATAAGTGCTACACTTATATCGAACAGCCGCTTCATACATACCACCTCTCAATTAATGGTCATCAGACCCATATTTAATCACATCTCCACCATCAAAAGTGACTTCTCCATTATCCGCATCAACTTTAGTTACTGTTCCATAGCCTAAAACTCTATCACCAATACTGATTGAAAATTTATAACCAGTCGGACTTTCAACCCAAGCACGTCCAGGAACAATGGCTCGCACTACATAGCCAACTTTATTGGAAGGCCCTTGGGATGTATTAACCGAATTGTTCAAATTGGCATTCATCATTTTATTTCTTTCACCCATTTGCATTCTGTGTTTATGATGTTGCCCAAAATTTCCTGGATGCATAAATCGTTGTTGATGCATAGCGGTGACTTCATTGGAAACTTGAACATTATTAGCCTTTGGCACCACTGTCATATCGCCGATTTTTCTATCCAAAGCTGAAATTGAATTATTCAATTTAGAGATTGCAGTATCTAAATTTGTTACATGAGAGTTTATATCATTTAATTTATTTTCATTGGTTTTAGCTTGATCTTTTAAAGCTGAAACCTGTTTGTCTATATCACTCGGTACTTGTGGTGCAACTGGCGCCGCAGATTTTTCTGCAGCAGAACCAGAAGTCGTTGCTGGAACTTCAGCTGACATTGCCATTTTAGCAGCACTGTCTTCAAGTTGTTTGTTGCTCACCGGCAACACTGCTTTATTTTCCGCTACAACTTCAGGTGCCGCTGTTGGAACGGGCACTGGAGGTTTTATTTCGGGCTTAATCACGGGTTTATTTTCTGTCAAATCCACCTTTTTTATTTGATCAGGTTTCGCTGCAAAGACGGGTGCATTTTTATTTTCGGAAAGTGATTTTTCGGGTTTAGGTGAAAGAACTTTATCTTGAGTTACTAAGGGTTTATTCGAAACAACAGGCGTTGTTTCTGCTTGCGCCGCCACACGAGCTTTTTTCTGATGTGTCAAATAAGAGGCCACTGCAAATACAGCAACGATTAATACAATAGCAACCATTAATTTTTTAGCGGGTGAACTTCCTTCCTGAGCTGCGGTAGCAACTACCGGCTCTTCTTCATGCATAGGTGTATATTCATCTTCTGAAATTTTTTCAGGATGCTCTACACCTGTTACTTCAGGATTATATTCTTCACCATTTTTGTCATCATCAGCGACCATAACCTTTAACTCCATTCAAAATAGCTTAAGGCTCCACTCTTTAAGTATAGCAGAGAAAAATAGACTTGCTGGATCCTAGCCTGATTGGATAGCCACCCCCATTAATTGAACACTTTTGGGGGGTCCAATGCTGTAAAAATTTAGATCCTTTCAGGTAACTCCAAATCATCTGTCAATAAGATCCCAATCGCAGAGCCGCCTTCGATAGTGACGGTCGGTGGGGTATTGAAGTTAGCCCCCATGACGCTAGAATAGGCTGTTCCAACTGCGCCAACAGCGGTTAAAATCGTCTCAAACGTAGTTAATGGGGCATGGGTCACGACTAATCCACCTGCGCCTGACGATGACTGAGAGCCCGAGGATGTGATAGCAGTTGCCAATCCAGAAACGAAAGAAGAGGCAAATAAGGATCCATAACGGAGTAAATAGTGGTTATCGACGTTATGCGCCAACGCTGTACGCGCTGTTTCAGGGTCAATGGCTACCCCTTTAAAGGCAACACTTGATGGTAATTGAGGTAAGTTAATCTTATTGAAATTCACAACAACAACATCACCTTCTAAAGTGAACTCACCAATAAGTCGCGCACCTCTCAAAGGGCCTGATACGACAGTTGCCAAAATTGGGCTCTTTTCATCAGAATTGACGCTGGTATCAAGGCTTGCATACATAATAGTTCCGGCTTTGACGATGGTACCTTTCACTTTTTTACCGCCTTCAGATCCGCCTCCGCCTCCTTCACGGCCATCTCCACCATGACCTCTAGCATCACCACCACCCGCGCCCCCTCGATCTTTAGGCAGGTTTGCTGCAATATAGACTTGATTTGCAGGTGGAACCCATCCAGAAAACATAGTTCCTGAAACGTTTTCCATTGCTTGAGACGTTTTGTCGAGAAGGTCACGCCGCTGTTCAGGTGTTAAATTTCGTTCAAAAGCATTTTGTGCCGACCAAGGATTTTTGCTTCCAGCTCCTTCGTTTCCAGCAACAGCCACTGCAGCTGCTGCTGCTACCGTAGCAGGATCGAAGCCAGCCTTATTTAACTGAGAAGCAGTACATTGGAATGTTTTCAGTTTTTCGACAGTGATGCCTTGCTGTCTAGCCATTTGCAATGATCCTTCACTGCAAGGATTTTGAATGGCCGCCGCTGCAATTGTGCGAGCATCAAAACCCGCGTTTTGCAATTGCATTGCAGTACAATGGAAGGATTTCAATTGCTCGACTGAAATATTTTGCTTTCTCGCGTTTTGCAATGACAACTCACTACAGGGATTTTCTAGGGCTGCTTTAGCGGCCAATAAAGCGGCATTGTCAGCAGGATTTCCTGCTACACCTTGCCCAAGTTCCTCTGCGGTGAATCCAGCTCTTTGCAAATCACCCTCTGTATACCCTGCTTTACGTAACTCATCGGGGGTAAATCCCGCATTTCGTAGCTGTTCAGCCGAAAATCCACCTGCACGTAATTCAGCTGCTGTAAATCCTGCATCTTTAAGCTCTTTAGCTGTGAAACCCGCTGCACGTAATTCAGCTGCTGTAAATCCTGCATCTCTTAATTCAGCAGCTGTAAACCCTGCAGCTTTCAATTCTGCTGCCGAATAGCACGCACCTTTTAATTCACGCGCCGTATAGCCAGCCGTACGTAATGCACCTGCTCCACAATTTAATTGACGCAATTCAGCCGCTGTAACACCTGATCGTTTGGCTCGAGCCAAACTCTGAGGATTACAATCTTTTGGCGTATCTTTACCGGGTTTAACACCAATCCCAGCTTCAGCCATCTGTTCAACAGTAAATCCAGCCGCTTGTAATTGATTAGGTTTTGTCCCAGCTTGAGCCAAATCACACACTGAGTAGCCCGCTTGAGCCAGTTGGTTAGGACTAAATCCTGCTTTCAACAACTCAGCAGCAGTGACACCAGCCGCCTTGAGTTCCGCAGCGGTAAAGCCCGCTTTACCAAGGTCAGCAGCACTAAAACCTGCCTCTAGCAACTCTGCCGCCGTAAAACCTGCCGCCCTTAATTCTTTGGCAGAACAACCCCGACATTTAAGCTCACTGGCCTTAACACCGGCAGAGCGAGCTTTCTGCAAATCTGCCAGAGTACAACCCGGTCTCGTGGTATTATTAGCTTCAAAATCTCCGCTCCCTTCAAAACTGGGTCTCACTATGGTTGCAACCGAACTACCGCCTGATTTTGCTGCCTCATCGGCTAGTCGTATATTTTCCTGCTCTACAGTCCGTGCGTACTCGGGTGTAGTCGCCTCTCCAGGAACCGAACCAATCGTTGGCGGCCTCACAAGCGCAGCTGCGCTTTCTACCCCACCTTGAGCATTATGGCGATGATACAAATAAGCCATTATTCCGATCACAAAGACCAGACCAATAATGAAAATAATAAACGTTCGAAAACGTCCAGATGATCCACCTACTCCGTAGGATTTGCCTTCGTCAGCCATACGTTAGAATCCTTCTACCGTCAAAGTATTCGTCTTACCTTTATCAGACACCAGAATGACCGGTGTCGAAGGTAACTCATAAGCATGCATACCATCGGCACTCGTCAGAGTTGCGATCCAACCGGGTGACAACACAGTAAAACGAGTACGTAAGAATATTTCGCCATTGTACAACCAAGCATTGCACTTGCTACATCCAGAAACTTTTAACGTCGTGCTACCTTGTGGGGGAACACCGTTCAAAACATCCAATAAAGCGGGGGTTTCTTTACCAGGCAAATGCGTCACGGTTGTAACCGAATTAGGCCCTAAACCTGGCAATCTCAAATCTACCCGATAATCAACCGCTTTTTGCCCAGGTAACAGCGTTAGCATAATCGGTGTGTTCAAACCTTGTAGCACTACACCCAGATTACCCGTCTTGTAGCCACTAATGGCTTGCACCATTAACGTATTCCCTTTTTGGTCCCACTGAATATTAAAAGACCGTGGATCACCCAAATCGTACGCAGCGATAGGCCACGGCGAACCAGTAGTGTCTAAAAATACGATAGACGTCACAAATCCGCCCTGTAATCGGATGATAGGTGGGGTTGCTCCCGGCGATAAATCCACAATTTGTGAGTTTGATGTTGGTTTAGGTGGAGCCCCTGGATTTTCAGACGCTGCTTTTTGGGCTTCATCAAACATGGATTTTAACGTTCGAATTTGATCGGGCGATAGGGGTATTTGAGTTCTCACCGTTTCTTCGAAGGCTTGCTCGCGAACCGAGGGTAAAGTTACTTCTGGTGCCACAGGTGCACCTGCGGGCCCTTGTCCTGGAACTGGTAACCCATTAACAGCCACTGTTCCCTGTTGAGGAGCTGCACCAGCCAGTGAAGGTTGTGTCGTAGGCCCTGGCACATAATTTGTTGACCCGCCAGGTCCTGCTGTAGCGGCATCTGTCGGACCCGTCGTTGGACTCACTGGGGCTTTGATATCAGACGTCGACCCTGCTGCCCCTCCATTAGTCGTACTATTCAATTTTTGCAATTGCTGCTGCAGTGCCGAAAGCCCTGGCTGCTGCTGCTGGGCAACTGCCATAATCGCTATTGACACTAACACTACGCTTGAAGTAATCAGTAATACTCTTTTCATCATGGCTCCCTGCATTAGCCCCCAATCGCTGTTTTACCACCGGCTGGAGCCGCAATGTATTGAGCAATTGCGATCCCTTTAGGTACATAAAGCGTTGACACACGAGTAATGAGTAACGTAACTAGTAATGGTGTTTGAAAATTGGTGCTTGCACTTTGGAAGTTAACGAGTAAAGGCATTTGAACTTTCCAAGAATATCGACCATAAATGACACCTTGGTCAATAATCACTGGGGCTCCGGTCGCCACAGCAGAAACAACTAATTTTTTTGTAATAACAGCACTAAGGTTGTTTGAACTTTCCAATGCCGCTTGAAAATCTTTCCAACCTTCTGGCGTGAAATAATCAGAAGCATCTTGTAATGCTTGGCGATAGTTTGCAAAATTATAACTAAATGCGGCGACTGCTGCCTGATTAGCCCATGATAATAATGCTGATGCAGATACCATAGGGACATCAAGAGCATAAATTGGTGTGATTTTTCCGTCGGCGCTGGTTGCAAAATAACGTGGTTCAGGACGTGATGAAAATTGATATATAACAATACCAATTAGAGCGGCATTTATTCCCAATAAAATGAGCAGCGCCATCACTAAACGACGATAATTATCCCTGTAAAAATTATTCCTGAGCGTCACTAGCTCTAATGCATCTTCTGGCATATTACACTCCTTGTACTACAAACATTCCAAGCTGCACTTCGGCACTATAACCTAGAGCTGCCTATGCATCAACACATTTATATTGAAACTTCTAGTCCCAGTGCGGATGATCTCTGAAGATAATTTCAATACGTCTATTTCGTGCTCGTCCATAATAAGTATCGCTATTTGCGATCGGATTCAGCGATCCGTACCCTTTTGTATAAAGCAAGCGAGAATCTACTCCATGCTCCCATAAATATTTGGCCACATTTTTTGCCTGGAATAATGACAACACTTCGTTACGATAATCCTTACCACAACAATCCGTATAGCCTTCAATTCTTACGTCCACTTTGTTGTAACATTGCAATAACAATCCAACCGCTTTTAATACGTGCAGATATTCCTCGTTAAAATTCGCAGATACAGGTCTAAATAAACGATCACTCGCGATAATGATTTGCATATCCTCACCTACCCGATTCACTTGAACGGCTTGGTGACGCAATACACACATAATTTGCCGATTGGCTGCGGGTGTGCATACTTTGGGTGAAGGACAAAGAATAATATTATCACTGATCACTTCAGGGCATTTTGCAGAAACATGCTCTTCAATAAACTTATGATAACAGCCTGTAATCATGAAGACCGTACAAAGTAGGGCGAGTATGAACCGCGAAATTACATGTTTTCCCATAAGTAAAACTTCCCTGTATGATAATTGGGAGTGATTATGCATGATAGTCCATACCATTTTCAAGACATTATTATAGAGCGCCCAAAGTCGGCGTTACAATCCGACTGTCTTTCCGAAAATGGCTTGTATCCTTTCTCTCGTCTTTGGATTTACTTGATAACTGGCAAGTATACAAGCATTCTGAAGACGCACTTGGGGAGACCATGAATGGCTTTAGGGCAATGACCTTGTGAGCGAGATTGGTCCCCTGCCTTAATTGACCTAATGCTAAAGTGTATCCAAGACCCTAGAGTCTGCATATCAAGCGTAGTAAGTCATAGCGCAAGGTCAGGGAACCAAGTGTGATGTTATCACACAGAAGGAGATTGGAAAATGAGTAAACTCAGGCAAGCATTAGTAGGGATTGATGTGGGCTCGAAAGATATGCTAAAAGTTATAGTATTTTATTAATCTAATTACAGACCTTTTTTATGACAATTTGCAACTCATTTTGCATTGAGAAAAAATAATACGACGCCCTTTATTTATTCTTCGGTATGTTGATATTAGTTGATGCAGCGTCCGAGTGTGCTGCAACACTCTCAGATGGAGAATCTTTGCTTTTATTACTGACACTAGCATCTAGCATACCTCTTATCTTCGTACCTTGTGCTTTAGGATCATCTTGCGTTTGTTTTTCTGTTTTTTCTTCTTTGACTTCACGCCCACGAGGTTTCGGAGCTTGTTGCGGGTAAGCACTCATAATATCTCTGTTAATAGTTTGGGCATTAACTGGTACAGAATTAACGTCTGCTGATTTTACGCGCATAGTTTTAACTACATAGCCAAGACTTAATAATTCTTGAGTAGCAGCTGCAAAGGTGAATTCATCGCGGCGCCTCAACTGACCTAAGGCGTCAAAATGTTGCGGACCGTCCACTTCAACAAGATAAGCAAGTTTCTGGTCCCGTGTTCTTATTACGATATCAAGTCGAATTCCACATTCAAGCAAATGTTCACTGAGCACCTCCAAGTTTGATTTAGTTGAAGCGTCAACCGTATGATTAAATGCTCTGCAGCCATGCTGAAAATTTGTTGTCAAAAGCTGTTGTGGATTAGAGAGTTTTGGAATATTTTCTCGTCTTAAGACAGTTTGCGCGGCAGTACACAAGTTTTGGAGAATTAGCGGAAGAGGTCTAACAACGTGACCACGGGATTCTTGATAAAGTATGGCCTGTTCAAACTTCTTGATCCAGCGTATTTCCTTAGGATTTTTGCGCTCGATATCTGTATGACTCAGTCCAATTTCTTGCGCAGTCTTGGCACATAGATTAATTACCGTTTCCACTAGAGGACCATCTCTTCCTTTATGAAGGATGCAAAGATCTTGCAATGCCATGGAAAAATACTCTAATGTTTTCATGGCGATATTTTTTGCATTCCCGCCATATCGCTGGTTAATTGATTTATGAAATTGCCTATGAATGTCTTCTGTATACACGAATTCTTTAAATTTTTTTATGATTTCAGATGCTTCATTTGATTGTTTCATCCTTGATAGCAATAAAAACTCGATTGCTGCTTCGTAGTTATTCAGAAATGATTGGTATGAATCTACATTAATATTGCGATTAAGTTGTATGAAAGTATTATCTATACGATTCCAAATACTGCGGCAGCATTTTTCGACTGTTGTCTCGAGTCTTTCTGTTCCTATAACCGCTAACAATCTACTAATATCACGCACCATGCCAAAAAATTCCGCAGAATCTAATGAGGCATTATCTGCATTAAAATTCATAGCATCTTCAATAGCCAGGCAAATAAATTGTCTTTTCTGAAGGGCTATCGGCGTTGAGGATACGAGCTCTACATAGGCATCCATTTGAACACGCTTTTGTTCCTCTGAGTCACCTTTCGATTGAATAGCCGATTTATTATCATTGATGACATTTTTGGCAAGTCTAACAAGACGTTCATTGGCTAAGCCAAGAGTTTTAGAATGTTCCTGTTGAGTATTCTGTGATTGCTCGAAGCGAGACACAAAGATTTTCACAACCTCATATATCTGCTTGAAAGATTGGTATGTTTCCTGATTAAGATTTTGAGCAAATTGCTCATACAATTTCAGCAATGAATATTGAATACGCTTCGTACAACTTTCAAATAAACGAGCATCCACGGTTATCTTTTGCTCACCTATTAATCTATTAAGTTGAGACACCAAATCAATTACAAGAGCGGGGTTGGCCTGATCGGCTGAGCTCAGTTGATGCATGGCAGCAGATATCTCTTCTGTTTTGGCTTTCCATCTCTCTTTAATTACACGCTTCATAACAGTTTCTCTCATATGCTTGGCGTTGCCTAATACCTTATTACGATTTTCACATGAAAACTAATTTTGTAATATATCTAATTACATTATAGCGTACTAACAACCATATTGCCTGCGGGCTTTACATGCTCTAAAGTACAAATAGTGTAGTTGGATGGGCTAATGATGAATTTAAATATTCACAGGACCAAAGAAGAAGAGGCTGTTACTGATTAAATGTATCTGAAAATAGGCCCTTGATTAAGGGCTTCAGAAATAGTCATTACTCTGTTAAGAATTTTATCTCGGTTTTCTTCAAGATTACTAAGTCTGGTAAGAGGAATTTTCAGCGCTTCATCGATAGTAATAAGATTCAATTTAATACAGCAGGCAATAATGTTTGAATTTAATACTATACGTTCTCCGCCATTTAGACTAATCACTCTTTCTAATGTCATAGCGCCCGATCTCATTAATTCATATGTGAAGTTATATTCTGCGAGTGCGGCTTGTTGACAATAAGTTAATGAATAATACAGCTCTTCATTAACTACACCACTTATGAATAAATTAAGCATAGAATTTTCAAGCAAAAATTGAAAAATAAAGGGTTTGTCATGCAGGAGTTTATCTAATGATAACTTCCCACAAGCGACTAGCCGACTTATGTTGGCATTCGCTAATATTTCTCGCTGATTATGATCGAGTGCAGCCAATTGATCCGCTGATAATTGGTCGAATAAATTAGGAGAAGGTAGCTCTAAAAATTCTCGAGGTAATTGTTTTCGCTGCATTTCGACTTGACCCAAGTGCCGTTCCATTTCGTCTAACCTTGTTTGCGCAATTAAATGCATACGCTCTTCTCGCGACATTGCACTGAGTTCTTCAACTTTTGCTTTTTTTCGTTGAGTTACTTTTTCGACAAAAACATGATGGTGCCCTTTGCTTGCATAATCTTCAGGACTTTCCAGTAGCTCTCGGATATTTTCAATATAGTCTCTTAAATGCTCAGGCACTTCCACGGAGTCATCTGTAGCATCAACTGAGGAAAGCATCCTTATGATGTCATCGAAGTCAGTAATATCAATACAAGGATTTTTATCCAAATAGGAATTTATTAATTCAACGTAATCTGCCACCTCTTTACTACTTAGTTTTAGCATCATGATGGTGATACTCCCTATAAAATAATCATAAGAATCATCTTACCATACTAATTTGTTAAGGTAAATACTATTCGCGAATGCCGAATTGGCTCATCAAAAATGTTATCGAAGGAAGAGTCTTCTCAATCATAGATGTAGAATATAAAGGGGTATCAGGTGATATAAAAATGTGAGTTAGTGAGTGTAAGTCAGTAAGTAATTATGGCCTGCTGTTTTCCTGAAGCTCGATGTATATCTATATATTTAACTTTAGGAGGGGTATTATTTGAGAGAAGAGTAGTTCTCGATGTTCAGCTGTGGATAGGATTAACATGGAAAGAAAAAATCGCAAAGCGCCTTGGATGAAATTACTGTTCAAATTATGGACTAAAAAAATCCAAGATCGTCGTCATTTTTGCACCATCGCTGCATCATGCGGAGATATTGTAAGGATCCCGTTAGGATTTCGATCGACATTTATTATGAATGATCCTGAGGCTATTTCACATATCTTAGTTCAAAACGAATCGAACTATGTGAAAAACAGTCATTCAAACGCTCGACTAGAACCCTTTATTGGCCCAGGTTTATTAACAAACTCTGGAGAGCCCTGGCGACAAACTCGTCACGAAGTTCAACGAGAACTCTATTATAAAAACATAACCCAGTATGTGCCCTTTATTACAAACGCCACTCAAAAACACTTGGACGCTTGGATAGAACGCACCGGAAGCAGTGTGGATTTAGTGCACGAAATGTCTAAACTTGTATTTGATATCAGTGCAATGGCGCTCTTTGGCGCTGATGTTCAACCAAAAAGCCACAATATTATTCCTCGCTTACATGCGTCAAATAAATATTTTGTGAGCGGCCTTTTTTTAAAAACGTCAATACCTACACTCAAAAATCTTCAATTTCGAAAAACAAAAAGAATTATCGATGATTTAATTAACGATTTATTGAACACACCTCAATCCTACGATCATCAACTAACACCTGCACTTAAATGTTTTAGAAATCTTCCAGATGACAGCGAAGAGACAAAATTACGTCATCTCAACGAAGCAAAACATTTTATTCTTGCAGGACATGAAACAACTGCCACCGCATTAACTTGGACGCTTTATTTACTTTCTAAACATCCTGAAATTTTACAACAAGTCGTTTCTGAAATAGATTCTGTATTCAATGGCCACAGACCCACGTTGGAAAAACTAGATCAATTAGAATATACGACAATGGTGATTGAAGAAACGCTACGACTTTACCCTTCGTTATGGATTTTTGATCGCGCTGCCATTAATGATGATATTGTTTGTAATTATCATGTTCCTGCAAAAAGTGTTGTCATCATCTGCCCTTATACACTTCATCGTAATCCAAAATACTGGAGCAATCCTGATCAATTCGATCCGCAACGTTTCAACAAAAATAATCAACATCATCATCCAAAAAATGCGTATATCCCTTTTGGATCCGGACCACGTGTTTGTATAGGAAAACATTTAGGGCTCATGATTATGAAAATAGCAATTTCGATGATTCTGCAACAATTTGATTTAATTATTGATCCAAAGCTAGAAGTAGAAGCTGACCCACTCATTACAATAAAACCCGATGGGCCTATTCCACTTAAGATAAAAAGAAGAAGGGGTCAGATCTAATCCAAGAACGATGTGTCTTCACCTGCAGCAGCAGTACCACCCGATTTAATTGTTGAAATATTCGCAACGAGATCATCGATAGCAGCTGCAAGTTCTGCTGGTGTTGGAACATCAATAATTTCTGGAGGATAATGCGTAGCCATTTGCATGTCTTTAACAATCTCACTCGCAATTGAGTTCGCATATTGATCTGTTTTGCCGAGAAGTCTTTCTACATAAGCGGTTTGTTCTCGAGTCGGATTAAATGACAAAATAGCTTGACTAAATTGTCCACGTTCCGTTACTAACAACTGCTGTTCCAAATATTCTGATTGGCGCAAGTTGGTAAAGATATTAACTTCATTTTCAGGTAATTCAATGGCTTCATGAACCACTCGCGGAGCAGCAACTTGATAAAAGGATTTAATAGCACTGACTGCTCGCTCTATAGGTAGCTCAGCCTGATCTGTTTTATTATATTCAGTGATAAAACGTTCCAAGAATTCATCCATGGCAACAGATTCTGGAAAAATATACGGTTTTGAAACAGCTGCCTTAAATCGATCCATGCTCTGCATTAGATTATGCAAATCAGCATCTTCAGGCTTTTCAACTTTCAAGAATTGGTTTAGGCGCATCACTTTACAATGTGGCGGATCGGCGTAAAACATGCTCGCGCGAATAATAGTTGATTTAAAAAATATGTGCGCTTCACCTTCACGTTGATCTTTCAAATCCATGAGATCCATACGCGCATGTTTAATGACTTGAGCACCACGATTATCCATATAATTATTGGTAACACCTCGAGTATCTGACTGGAATCCGCTCACTTGTGTGACAAGGCTTCACCCGCTGTTTTAGAGAAAAATTCCCACGTTTCCATAGGATCTTCAAGTTTCATACAAATTTTAATATTGGTATTTGCACCAATAGACGCGGCTTCTTCTTTTGACGCTTTTTGGAATGCGGGTAAGATCTTGTCCGGCAAATACCACTGAGAATCCTAATGAACGTGCTTGCGCAGGAACCACTGCAAATCCTTTCACCGCATAATAACCATACTCATCAAGAATACAGAGATAAGGCGTCGCAGCATTTGTTGGTTTACGATTGAATTAAATCGTGATATTCACCTTCCACTTCATCACCTAAACCTGCAGCCATCATTGCTTTTAAAGAAGCAATAATTACTTTACCTAAATTCGCAAGTTCGTCAGGTGATTTTTCCAATGCGGGTAATAGTACCACTAAAATTCGTCGATTTAATACAACGTCTTTCAAATCAACTTCCGCAAGATTGGTACGAATAATATGGCCATAGGTATCAGCTAATGATGAAAACACACGTGTTAATTGCATTGTAATAAAACCATGCTGTTCCAATACTTGAGAAACCTGTTTACCTTTCGTTCTTTATTATAACCCGGCAAGTTATATAAGTAGTTATTTATGGGCTCAAGCACAACATCAGGTAAATTTTCTAAACTCACTGGTTCTGCTTTATCACGAATTAAAACTTTGTCCATCACCATAGGTTCCAAACGTTCAAGGGTAAAATAATTTCGGATGGTATTAGCGTCGAGTAATAAATGACCACCGTCTCTCATCGCAACCAATACTTTCATTAACGCTTCTACGAAAGCAATAGCACGACCTTTCCACATATCACCGTCACCACCACCTTTACTGGAGTCCATGAGACTCACAACAAGTTGTGACAACATACTGGAAGAACCTTGACAAAAAGGATTCATGGTATTGGATAATCGAAGTTTTTGTGGTCCTATAATATCACGCGCACCTGTCATGAAGTTGATCAACAGCAAATCATCTTCACGGCCCATCGCTCGCACCATACCATAAATTTTAGCATATAATGCGTTATCACCCTTACCATCCACGTAAATAAATCCACTACCTTGCAGCAAAGCATTAAATGCAATTGAAGTGAGCGCTTCCGTTTTACCACTACCTGTTGATCCGAATATCAACACGTGTGTTCGCATATCTTCATTGGAAAACCAAAGTTCGGCATTCGATTCAAGTTCATTTCCAATAAAATAAATTCCGCGAGATTTACGCGGTTTCATTGTTCCTGGAACAGGATCATTATGATCTTTAACACCGGCACTCATTGGTAATTTAAAGGGTAATGATGTAACGCGCGTAAAAGCAACGAGAAAAAATATCACTCCAAGAATAAAAAATAAATCTGCGAAGGCAGGAAGCACAAATCCAGTTGCGGCCATACCAACAATCGTCATTGCCACCATTGGAGGATTTTTAAAATAATCGCTGACCCGCATTCCGAACGTGCGCGTATCGCGCAACATCAACCGCGGATCTTGCTCGTGTTTTCTTTCTAAACCTCGCTTTATTTTACGCATTACTCTTCATCCGGTTCATAAAGCACATCTCCGACTGCCGCTTCCAGTGCTTTAACAGCATTATCAACCATCGGTGTGCGCATGGGTGCATTAAGTCTTTTCTCGACCAACCAATGTGCGAATGGGCCACTGACTTCAACAAATGGCGTTTGTCGTCCTATACTACCCAACATAAACCATAAACGTCGATCAACAGGCTTCAACC
Organism: uncultured Gammaproteobacteria bacterium; assembly: GCA_963725255.1. GTDB lineage: Bacteria > Pseudomonadota > Gammaproteobacteria > JAIEPX01 > JAIEPX01 > JAIEPX01. Next base: position 294,301 of record CAVRXV010000017.1, read on the forward strand.
ATAAAAATTCAGCAACTGCTAAAACACCATCAGCTCGTGCTAATTCCATCATAGAAGACATCATTGTTAAAACATACGCATGCCGGCGAGTTACATATTGCACTTCTTTTGTATTAATATATTTTGCAACCACTTCTTTAACACCAGAAAAATCTAATTTTCCTGCAGCATATGATTCAGACAATTGAGCCAACAATTTATCGGAATTCACTCGATCACGATTAGCTCGTGCAGCAAAAATTGCAAATAAAGCTTGCATGTGCATTGGAAGTGCTTGAACGCCTGTAAAATAATGCCCTAATTGCAAAGCAAATAGTCGTGCTGCTGAACCACGAATAATAGTCACAGTAACGGGTCGTTTTGAACGATCTTCCTTGAGTAATTTATTTTCTTTAGCAAATGTCATCGGTGGTGTGGACATTGCCCAAGGACCCTTATTAATATCTTCTTTAGTAAGATCCAACTTTGAAATAGGGGCAATCATTTTCCACAACCTTTTTTCACTTTCGCGTAAAACAGTCATACGTCGATTAAAAACCCGCTTGAATTTAGAAGCAATACCTGTTTGGATTGTAATAAAAGCTAAAACGCCCAAAACTATGGCAAAAGGTATTGCAAGATACGTTCCCACTAATGAACTCACTTGAGAAATAGGTGAAAAATCCATGGATGCTGAAGCACCTTCTGAAATAATATTGAGTGATTGAATCAAACCGGCTGTACTGGGAATAGGTAATCCTACATAAGATGCGACACTACCATACATTTCTAAACCATAGCTAATTAACAAAATTTCTAAATATCGAATTTTAAAAATAGCAGTTCCAATATAATATCGACCAAAAAACCAAGCCGCTAAAATACCAGCAACAATCAATACAATAACCCATAGGAAATCGAGCGAATTATCGCCACCACCTCCTCCTCCGCCACCTTGTTGCTGTTGTCCGGCCATATTGTTCCATCTCACTCAATAGCAGTTAAACTGCTTCCCTTTCAATAATGATAACTTAGAACAGTGCTCAAAGTTTCATCCTACCAACTTAATTATAGCGTATATGAAAATTTTCGTGAGGCATCATTATTATTTTGGTGGTAAATCTGTTTGAATTAACTTGAGAGATCCTTCATTGTATTCATACGTTCTACCACTAAGTATAAAACGCTGAATTCCTCCAGGTTTGATTCCACCTTCCTTGATGTTCAATAGTTCATAACCTAGTTTATCTATAGCCGGCTTCCCTGGTAAGCCTTTAACAACATCCTGCTTCCTCACAAGCACAACGACATAACCTTCTTTATTTGGATCGGGACGACCACGAATCATTTCTTTAATGTGTTCTTCTTCTTTGTAAACTGGACGAGTAATACTGTAATCGGTAATGCTTTTTAAAGTTCGCTCCCAAATCCGTAAATCATTATAATCTTGTTGAAAAACAGAAACAAAAACGGTTTGTAAATCGTCAAGCTGAGTTTTGGTTACGCCCATTGATTTAGCCTGATTTTCCGTTTTAATTTGATTTTGAAGGTCGATTGCTTCTTCACGAAGCTCTTTAATTTTTTTTTCCATATTCTGTAAGAGAAAGGTTTCCTGCCAACCACCTGTAGCAAGCGTTTTATCGACAATGTCGACAAAACGCTTCAGTGTTTCAAGATCAGAATTATCCTTTTCTTTACTCATTCATCTATCCTTCAGTGGCAATCCTGCCCACTAGAAACTGTTTAACTATTAGAGGGTGTCTCATTTGTGTGGGTTGGTGTACCAACGTGTTGTTGATCAGCCATCGCACGCAAATCCGATCCTCCCACTTTAAACTCTTCGCTCTTTTTGCGGTAAGCTGCAACTTTTGCATTATCTGCAGAAGTTTTATCCGCTTTTTTACTGATAGCGGTAACAGCATTGACACAAGTATCTGAAAACTGCATCCACATTGCCGCTGCTTTATTCAGTAAACTTTCTATCGACACATTCATATCTTTAGCCATTTCAATCTCCTCCAACCCTGCACTAAACGTGCTATTAATAACGCTGCCTTATTACCTGGAGTTAACTCGACCGAATCCTTGGTCACTCCTGTTCTGATTTTCAGAACAGCCCCCTAAAGCCTTCCTTTCATTCTTATGGTAAGTATACCACAAATTTATTAACAATATATTAACTCTTCCCCCCATGATGGAAACGTCCATATTTCGCCCATCTCGGGCGGAAAAATTTACTTTAAAATCCTCATTTACAATAGTAAACTCCGGCTTTAAAGTAAATTTTTCCACCCAACCTGGACAAAATCTGAACGTTTTAGCCATTCCAGCTAAGGTGCTGAATAGTTACACAATATGTTAACAACCTTCACTTCCGCTACTCACCCATCCTAGGCGTGTAGGGATCTATTGTATATAGGGCTTGAGTTACATAATTCAAGTCCAAACATTAATCGTACTTTAACTCATCCAAGGGTGTGATTTCCTTTGATGGAGCGGCATTAATCAACTCATTGAGAACATCAGTAATACATAACAAGCGCAAAACAGTGGGGGTAACGTCGTCAAAATTGACTTTCACGCCCAACATCGAGTCTTCTGCCTCATCAAAAGTCACACCAATTCCATAACCCAAACAAAGAGAGCACAACTGATCTGCCCTTCGAGATAATGCTGGCAATAAGCCTCTATCAGAAAAGACTTCTTTATGCGTCATAGGGCGATCATTAAAACTAAAATTCGCCCCCATCTTTTTAGCTATGGCGCACATTTTGGTACTGATAAGACTATCGGCTGCCATTTATCTATCCCCAAAAAGGCTTCGCAATTTTTCGTGGGCCGGCCGCTACGGCTCTAACCCATCGACCAAAAATTGCTAATGTAAATCCAAAACGTAATAAGAACGAAAAAAAGATTGTGAATAGTGCAGCAATGATGAAAGTCCACAATTTAATGTGTAACAAAAAGAAGAAAAATGGGAATACAGCGCGTGAATCCAAAAAAAAGAATTTCGGATATCTTGCAGAATCACGCCAGCTCGCATTTTGAGTCGGTAATGCCATATTAACTTCCCTATCAATCGTAATGACTGTATCTATTATAGACTATTTTGGAGGAAAATCTATTCTTGGCGCTTAGCACCCGCTAACAGGACTTTATAGAGACGTTCGGTAATGAGGCCTTCTTTGAAGACGCGCTCAGCATCAACCCTCATGGGCTGACCACGCTCTTTTAAGAGTTTACGTGTTAACGAAGTGACTTCGTTATAATTGACCTCTAATAATTTATCGCGGACTTCTTCATCAAAAACCAAAAATTCTCGAAGAGGGACGCGTTTTCCATCAACTGTCGGAACTAATTGTTGCCACATAATGAGTCGCATGGTTTCAATAATATCAATTGTACGACCTTGACGTTCTTCTTGTGAAAAACTACCGACAAGACGTCGAATCGATTCAGCAACACCCGTACTATGCAATGTGGTATAAACAGGGTGGCCTGTTAATGCCGCTTCAATAACCGCACTAATGGTTTCTGGATCACGAGATTCTCCCACTAAAATCAGACGTGGTTTACGACGCAATGCATTACGAACACCCGCAGCAAATGTCGGCAAATGACGAGGAATTTCCGATTGACTGATAACCGATGTCGGCATTTGAACCATGTCATACACAAATTCAATAGGAGATTCGTACGTCAGCATTTTACGATGCCCTTCGGGATCTTCGCTCAACTCACGAATTACTGCCGCTAATAATGTTGTTTTACCCGAACCCGTTGCACCTGTTACATAAACCACACCGTCTTTGGGAGCTAAATTTGCGATCACATTTTCGGGTAAATTCATGCTGGCTAAAGTAGGCGGTTCATTGGGAATTGTACGCAACGTTAATTGCATTGCAGAATGGCCTTCGACTTGGCATGCAGTTCCATTCACACGAAAACGATAACGTTCATTACGACCTGGTCGAATTTCATAGTGCGTATCAACGTCCTGCCCACTGAGTAATTGCGTTGTACCATTGGGACCGTAAATGGAATTTAAAAGATCACCTACTTCAGTATTGGTTAATTTTCGTTTTGTAATTTTATATAAACGACCATAAACTTCCGCGACAACTTCCTCGTTAGTCTGAAGTGTCACGTCTGATGCATTCAAATTCGTAGCAAAAGCTAACAAACCATCGAAATTTTCAGGAGTAAAACGCGAGGGCTCTCCAGGATAAAGAAATTCACTAGTCGATTTCATATTTTATTTGCCGTATTTTAAGTCAATCGGATGATCATACTTTTCAGATTTGTAACGTTTAGGCATTAACATCGCTTTCACTTTATGTTCATTAGGTTCTTTAACTTCAATCATTTGATTCGGTTGTTTTTGGATAGCCGCTTGCCAAGTTTGACTATTAACATTCAACCGTGAAGTATCGGTAATTCGTAATACGCGATCATTAACTCGCATTTCACGATCATCACCTGTAACACCTAAATCAGCCTGCGCAACAAACGGCGCAGTCACCATATTCTGAGCATACAATTTATGATATAAAACCATGCCTTTGTAATCGCGATTTAAACGCATTAAATTCGCCTGAAATATTTCATCGGCTTGATCCACACCTTTTTGCCAACCTTCGCGTACAAAACAATTCCACATAGCAGCTTCGTCTCTATTTCTTGGAAGCAATGATGCATGAGGATCTTCAGGTTTTTCGTAGTGCATCCATAAATATTGCCTCCACGTTGGTGCATTGCTGACAAAACACGGGGGGGTAATTATGCGATATACAACATCGGCAGCTCGAATAGTTTCACAATTTGCAATATTCAGCGGATCGCGACCTTCCTCTAAGACAGGTGGTAAAATATCTTTATTGAGTAACAATGCAGTGAAATTATAAATTTTATTAAGATTGTGTTGCTGCTGTTTTAAAACACAATCAATACGCTCTGCACGCCATGCAAGACCACCTTGAGCTCCAATTGAAATCGCCGTATCACGCAAAGCGTCTTGACGTAAATTCGTAACCGCAGTTTGACCCCGATTTTGTTTTAACGCAGAAATTTTAATTAATTCGCGAGGCGGCTTGGGCGAAGAAGAACAGCCAACGCAAAGCGCTAGCAGTGCAAAGCCAACAGTGCTTAAAGTTCTTTTCATGGTACTCCAAGGGGTCTAACGAAGATAGCGCAACTCAATCACCCGGTTGCTCGGGTAAACAACGATATCGGCTTTTTTCTGCACCTGGAATGTCACATCCCGGAGAATATCCATTAAAGGTACATCTTGCTTACTAATTTGTACTAAAGCAGGAATCGCTGGTTTAGGCCCCAATACTCGAACACGATAATGGCCAGCCTTAGCAATTTTTTCGATTAATGGCTCAACGGGTCCAATCCAATCGATTGAAGCAGTTCCTGCCATACCGATTCGAGCAGGATTTGGAGGTTTAGGTAAACGAGCACCTGGATGCACTGCTCTTTCAATCTCAGATAGTTCTTTGAGAGAATCGTTGATTGAATCAGCAGACTCAGCAATTTTAACTTCTGCTTCATCATGAGCGCGTGGCTCGAATCGCATTCCCGTCTCAAAAAAACCAGGATCTCGTCCAGTAGTTCGCTTATGTATGTTACTCATACATCCGCTAACCAACAATGTTGTACAACAGATAATCAGAGGTAATTTAGCTTTCATAGTCCCTTAAGCCATTCCATTGAGTTGAGCTATTGAACCAACTTGGATCCTAGATGTCAAGCATTGAAATCCGCATGTTGAATAAAACAGTTACTATGAAAATACTTTTAATCATAAAAATGCGGAACAAATCGAGAGTCCCAGTTAGAAATGGGGGTAATGTCTTCTCTCATTCCAATACCGGATGCTTGTCCATTAATAATCCATGATCCAATTACGGGGAAATTATTCTCAAAATTCGCAGGTTTGAGTATTTGTTGATACATATATATTCTATGATCCGACTCATCAAAAACAGCGTTTACATTATCACTATTATGAATCGTAATTTTCACTCCTCCTCGACCACTTAGAGGTTTTTTTACAAATTCACCCTGCAATTTTTTATAATCAAAATAGGAGGGAAGTAAATTTGGGTGTTCAGGGAACATCTCCCACAACAACACCATCATGCCCTTATTACTTAACATCATTTTCCAGGCGGGCTCCATAATGTTAATTCTCGTTTGTAAAGCTCGATTATAAAATTCTTCACTCATCCACTCCCACGGAAAATATTTGTACAGATTATTAATAACTTCACGCTTATCATCAACCAAATTAACACCATTCCAACCAATTTGATCAATATGAACAAGCTTTGTTTTTATGCCTTTTAATTCCATTGTTTTTGCCAGATAATTCATATTGTCTAGAATTTCGGAATATTCCGTGCGACCAGCGACATGTATTTGACTAATATTATTACTCGGCCAATTTTCCACTAGACGTGCTTGTATGGAATTAAACTGCTGACAGTTTGGCCATACCTGATCCAACCATTGCTTCTGAACTAAACTACCCTCTAACAAACAAACAGGTGTATCGCCGTTATATTCGAGTAATTTTGGTGGGTCAATGCCATTATAGCCAAGATCAAGCCGACCTATTTTCGTTTTGTCCCAATTTTTCCAACTCGTTTCAATTACAGGCCATGCATACTCTGGGATATTCAGTTCATGATAGCGTTGATGAGTAATAATATTATCTATTAGTGCAAGACACATAGTTTCAATTTCATTAGTGGCGTTTTCTATGATTTTTATTTCGCTTAAATCAAATCGATAACAGCAACTCTCATCCCAATAAATTTCATTTTTAAGCGAATGAAAACTAAATCCGAGAGACTCAACCTCGGACTTCCAATGTTCTCGAGGCGTTATTAAGATTCTTTCCATATTAACCTCCTAATCATAAATATGCGGTACAAATCTGCTCGTATCGCGAGTGATTGGAGTATTATCTTCTCTAATAATAATTCCCGCAGGCTCACCTGCGATTATCCAAGACCCTATTACAGCAAAATTCCCTTCAAAATCTGGCAAACAATGAGATTTTTGAAACATAAATTTACCTGCACCATACTCCCCGCCTGTTGTAATAACCCCTTTTTCAGTAACCATAGAAATATTTGCACCCTCTCGACCAATCATCGGTTTCTTAACATAATCTCCTGGTAATTGTTTATTGTCGAAAAAAGCGGGTAATAGATTAGGGTGCCCTGGAAATAATTCCCACAGCAACACCAAAAAACCTTTATTATTTAAAATCATTTTCCATGCGGGTTCTAATACTCGAATATTTGATTTTACAACTTGGCTAAAAAATTCTTTTGGCATTTGCTCCCAAGGAACTCTCTTAATTAATATCTTAATCGCCTCACCATCAGTATCAATAAATTCATTTCCGTTCCATTTTACATCATCGATGTATACAGGTTTCTGTGAATAACCAGCCTCTTTGGCTGTGTCACCCAGATATAAAACATCACTTATTATCCAGGGAACGTTTCTTTTCCATGTCAGATGAATCTTTTCTGAAATTAAGCGTGACCAAGCTGTCACTAACCTTTCGTGTATAGAATTAAATTGAATGTTTTCAGGATATACATCTTGATGCCATTGCCTCTGAACAAGACTGGATTCAAGGATGCAGGCCGGTATATCGGCATTATATTCCAATAACTTAGGAGGCTGAATTCCATCAAAGCTGAAATCTAAACGACCGCAGAGGGATTCTTCATTACTATTCCAACTCTTCTCAATTAACGGCCAAGCATATTCGGGAATGTTAAGTTTGTAATAAAGTCCTTTACTGACTATAGAATCTACGAGCTCCAAACAAATGGCATGGATCTCCCGAGTCGCATTTTCAAGCTGCGTAATTTCTTTTTTTTGAAAGCGATAACAAACATATTCGTTCCAATAGAGTTCATTTTTCGTTGAATGAAAACTTAGACCTTGAGATTCCACCTTAGATTGCCAATTTGAACGAGGAGTACTACTTATACGCTCCATAAAATAAATCTCGTTTAATAATAAAAATAGGGGACGACGCGACTCGCTCCCCGAGTAATAGGTGTATCATCCTCTCTTATGATGATCCCAGATGACTCACCGTCTATCAACCAAGATCCTATTAAAGGAAAATTACCATCAAAATTGGGTAGTAAATGAGCCTGTTGATAAACATAAGCGCCATCACCATACTTGCCTTCAGTAGTTATCGAGCAAGACTCTGTATTAAGCGAAATATTATGCCCTTCTCTTCCAAGGAGGGGTTTCTTAACGAAATCCCCTTTCAAATATTTAGGATCAAAAAATGCTGGTAGCAAATTTGGGTGATCTGGAAATAACTCCCAGAGTAAAACTAAAAAACCTTTGTTACTTAATATCATTTTCCATGCGGGTTCAATTACCCTTGTTTTCGAGATAAGCAAGCGATCAAAAACTTCTTCTAGCATCCACTCCCAAGGGGTGATTTTAAAGAGCGTTTCAATAACTTCATCCTCTTGGTCGAGATAATATCGACCATTCCAACGCACTTCCTCAACATAGATATGCTTGAAGTCTAAACCAGCACGAGTAAGTGTATTTGTCATATAATTAATCGTTTCCAGAAGCCATGGAGCAGAATTACGGCATGTTAGGTGAACTCGACCAGAGCCCAACCGCGACCACGCTTTTACCAACCTCTCCTGTATAGCATTCATTTGGTAACCGCTAAGGCCAACTTCCTCTAACCAATGTTTTTGTATTAAGCTCGTTTCTAATAAACACAGCGGTGTATCAGCATTGTATTCGTACAATTTAGGTGGATGAAGTCCGTCATAACAAAGATCTAATCTTCCAATGAGGGGGGGCTCTTTATTTTTCCAGCTAAATTCTATTAAAGGCCAAGCGGATTCTGGAATATTGAGCTTATAATATGTACGTTGTGAAATTACATGATCAACCAATTCTAAACAAAGGCTTTCTATTTCGTTTGTGGCTTTTTGGATTTCTTCAATTTCTTTGCTTGTTAAATGATAGCAAGCATGTTCATTCCAAAATATTTTGTTGTTAATTGTGTGATGAGTAAAACCTAAGGCTTCAACTTGAGCTTCCCATTCAGGCCGAGGATTTATGCGTATTCTTTCCATAGTGATTTTAGACTATGCCATTCTTTAGCGTCATGTCAAGAAATCGTGTTATAGTTGAAGCATGAAAATTAATAGAACCTCGTTGTCTTTGATCATGACAGTGTACATACCACTGTTTGCCCTCTATTTACTTGTGTATTTATTTAAAAAGCAAGAATTACTAGGATTTCAACTTGTTCATTGGGTCTTCATAGTCATTGCATTATCACTTTTAGTATCACCTAAAAGAAAAGAGTCTTACCAGTGTGGAAATAAGAAACTTCCATGGCCACTCTGGTTGATAGGTACCACTGGTTTTGTGAGTTTGCTTTACAGCTTCTTTTATTTTGGGCACCGTTTTCTGAGTGAAGTGTTAACCATTAACAAACCTATTGATTTACCAACAGCACCCCCACTGGCATCGGGTGGATTATTTCCATGGGCCTTAGTGGCTTTATTTGCGATTACATTACAACGTGTCTATTTTACTAATAAAAATACAGGTCTGATAAGTGATTGTTTAGAACCCATTTTTAATACCTCACAACACAGTAACATTGGTAAATATTGCAATACTTATTTAAGGATCACCATCTTTTTTTCATTGTTGCTACCCTTGTTCTTTATCGGATCTATAATTTTATTCTTTTGTACACAATACAGCGGTTTAACAATATCTCCTGGTATCAACATGCAAAATATTTTTGCATCTACCATTTTATTCTATGTCATTAACTTCTCAGAATGGCAATTAAGCTTTAATTGGTTGATCAAGAAAAGAGCCCCCACTTTCTTGAGCATGTTGATCGTATTATTCTTCACAATGATACTCCTAGTGTTATTAGTTGCAGGAACGCAATTATTACCACTGTCGTTTGTTATCAACTATTATCCATTTGATCCGACAGCTTGGAATACTGTATTAGACATGCTGGATATTTTTATCGCCTTAAGCTGGCTACCCATCGCAAGTTCAACAATTGCAATTTTATCTCGTGGTTACAGGAACGATCAAATAATTATAGCAACATTATTCGTCCCGCTGCTGACACAATTTTGCACAATTTCAGATCTTATTTTTAACAATACACAAATAGCCATTATTTTATTATGCTGCTCAATTTTGTTACTCATGATTTTTTTAAAGGACTCGCTCGTTACCCTCGTGAGCAGGGGAATATTTCCAACCTCTTTTTCAATGAAGCAAAGAAAACCCACACTCTATTTACGCTCTTTGTTGATAACCACCATCGCTTTTATTGGTATTTTTTGGGTGACCGGCATTTATCTTATCACATTATTAGTCAGTGCATTTACGATTACAACGGCCCTACTCATCATGAGCCTAGTCATTCATCAGCATCTCCCGGTTAAGGATTTTGGGTGTTTAGATCACTCAATGCCCTCTATTTAGGGGAGAGAATCACGATTCTCTCCCCTAAAACCCCTCATCGCGAAAGGAAAATCTTCTAACACCTTGAATGCAAATGATTTTCCTTAGCCAGGAATTGCTGTATGGATGAATTGCCTATCGCATGTTACAGAAAGAATTATTCTCCGCCAGCACCACTTTCGCCACCGCCACCGCCGCCGCCACCGCCACCACCGCCGCCTTGTGGCATGGTCATACCTGAAGACATTTTTTCTGCTCCACCCTTAACTTCACCTTCCGCAGCTTGTAAGGCCTGACCCGCTGCACTGGACTCAACTTGCTGACCTAACCAACGCAACACACGATCAGGTACATTAAAAATTAAACTGTATGCTTGTGTAACAATTTGCGTTACCAAAACAGAATACATTGAAAGAATACCGTAGTACGCACCAAATCCTGCAATACCACTTCCAACTGCAGTAAAAAGAACAGTGACAAAAGGTTTATTAAATATAGTTAATGCAATCACGGACAACAACATGCCTGCTAATAATCCCATCACCATTAATGCAGGTCTTAAAAACACTCCCAACAACAACATGATCGCTTGTTCACCTTTACCTAACATGCCTTGACCTTCAGGATGAGTGACCCCCAATGCGACTAGCGGCGCGGCAACCATCGCTTCGATCACTGCAATAAACCAACCAATAACGGTGAAGGTATAAATAATGAAGGGTATCAACGGCACGTAAATGGAAACCAAGACGCCTTGAACCATTAGTATGAACAACAAGGCCATATACATCGTGACGAATATTTGTATCATGCCCTGAAATGCATAGCCTGCAGAACTTATCGAAGACATCAACGACGCCACTAATGAAACGAAAAACATCATCATGGCAAGACCTATCCAAGCGGAAACCGCATTGTCAACCCAGCCTTGTCCCATCTTTTGTAACTTCATGATGGGATCACCATTAGAAACCATGGTTTGTATGGACATTAAGACCATACTTCCCATAAAACCCATGGGCCCAGCAAGCGCTCCCATATCACCCATATTAAATGAATTTGGAATGACCACATTGGCATTAGCTGCCTGAACCTGATTCGCCAAGGCAATCGCCCCCGCCACATAGGGCGCTGCTCTATTTGAAACAACGTCAAATGCTGGGGAATCAAGTGAATTTGCATAGTAAGTATTCCAATTGTTAATACATTGCGACTTTAACGTTAGAGGCGCCCCCCCGGGAGGAAAACTAATATAGTTACCGATAGCAGGTATACAATAGGCATCAGGAGAAATTAATTGAAACGAAACAGTGCCTGCATCGTTGATCGTGCGCTGAATACCCGCTAATTGATAATAATAACTACCCGCATACATCCAACCATCTGTTCTGGCAGAAGCCCAGAAAGCATCCATCGTGGTTGAACTGGTCGCTGCCGCTCGAATCGGTAATAGATAATTCACCCAATCTTGAGCCGCGTTCACCAGCTGAGTCTGCACTAAATCCTGTAACGGACTGGGGTTAGACGTTAAATCACTCGGGTAAGGGTCTGCCACTCGACGAGCAGCGCCTGATAATTGTTGCATCACAGCCATCAATGCATTAAGAACAACGGAATTATTCGTCGCTACCGGCTGCCCATAATCAAGCTCACCACACCCATTATCCGCTGAACCATTTCCTCGATTGGCAGGAAATCGTATTATCGGATTATTAGGATCCATGTAAGGTTGATAAGCAGGAAAATTAAGCACGCGTGTTTGATAGATAGGACTCGGATCGCCACTCGCGATTTTTTGTCGCGCTTCTTTTTGTAAATCCTTTTCCATCTTCTCGTGATAATACATACAGACTTGTGATTCTAAAACGGTACCCGTCATTGTAATTAATGGCGCTAAATTGGATGAAGGGGGTACGAATAATTGGCCTCCATTTTGAAAATAATCTAAGGCTTGGTTCCAAACGGTATTGGCAAAACCAGCACCTTGCAGTACTGCCCACATCACAATAATTTGGATAATAGAATAACCACCCACTGTCGGTGACAACAATCCGATGCCCAGCACTGTACGAATAACGTGAAAACCGGTATTCACTTCTTTTCCCATAAAGGTACCTTCATGAGAAGAATGAATGACCACTTTCACGGTCGTCCAAATTAAAAATACACCGGCAACAACCAGTATTCCTAAATTAAAATACTTAAACAAAATACCTAAAAGCATACCACTGCTGCCCGAAAGCACAGTACCCACATTACCAAATAATTGCCCTAAGAAATTAAGCGACGGATCTCCAGGAGGTAAATAAAAAATAGCCGCGGTATTGGAAGTAATAGTATCGGCTGCACCTTGTGCATAGAGCGCTGAAGAAATTACTGTAAGACAACTTATTATCAGGTATTTAATAAACGATCTCATCCTTATTTTCTCCCTGTAATAAAATTGAAAAATTCAGAAAATGAGCAACCTAATTTTTTCTTTTTCATTTGAAAATACCAGAACGCATCTCGATAAGCATAAACACCTGCAAGCACAGACAACAACCACGCAATGACAAACCCAGAAAAGGTTGAAAAAATAAGCAAATATAAGCCGTAGAAAAATAATAATGAAGCGCAAGAGAAATAAATCCAACCCGAGATAACACATTGACGCATTCTCGTTTGAATATCTTTTTCACTAAGATTGAGTCGAGTCATCGCTTCTTCGAAAGTCTCCTGACGATCTGAAGTTTTCACTTCTTGTAAACTTTTAAATGTCTTTGCAATGGTATCGCCAGATTCGCGTAGTCCTTTGACATTCATCCAGGTGGGGAAATCCACCATTGAACGGAAAAATCCTTTCCTTTGGCGTTTTGCCATGAATCATCCCTCTTTAACATTTGAAATCCATTTTAACCCACTCTCACGACGCTGAGATATACCACAAATATTCGTTGACTTCAAAAAGATTTTCAGAAGACACTTTGTAGTACCATACAATTATTTTTTACCACCGCCACCTTTGCTGCTAGTAGTTCTTTTGTCCTCCCCACCACTCCCACCAGCGCCTTCATCCTCACCCTTCTTTTCTTCACTGCTGGGACTGCCGCCGCCGCCGCCAGTAGGCTGGGTCATACCTTTAGTTGTGCTTTCAGCAGCACTCTTAGTTTGGGTTTCTGCAGCTTGCAATGCTTGTGAAGCTTGGCTGACTTCGACTTGTTGACCTAACCATCGCAACACACGATCAGGTATATTAAAAATTAAACTGTAAGCTTGGGTTACTATCTGCGTTACCAAAACCGAATACAGTGAAAGGATACCGTAGTAAGCACCAAATCCAGTAACCCCTCCTGCACCAACAGCAGTAAAGAGAACAGTGACGAATGGTTTATTAAATATGGTTAGTGCAATCACAGACAACAACATGCCTGCTAACAATCCCATCACCATTAATACGGGTCTTAAAAACACTCCCAATAATAACATGATTGCTTGTTCACCTTTACCTAACATGCCTTGACCTTCGGGATGAGTAACCCCCAATGCGACTAGCGGCGCGGCAACCATCGCTTCGATCACTGCAATAAACCAACCAATAACGGTGAAGGTATAAATAATAAAAGGTATCAACGGCACATAAATTGAAACCATAACGCCTTGAACCATTAATATGAATAACATAGCCATAAACAACGTGACGAATATGTTTATCAAGCCCTGAAATGCATAGCCTGCTGAACTTATCGAAGACATCAACGAAGCCATTAATGAAACGAAAAACATCATCATGGCAAGACCTATCCAGGCGGAAACCGCTTGGTCAATCCAGGATTGCCCCATCTTTTGTAACTTCATGATGGGATCACCATTAGAAACCATTGTCTGTATCGACATTAAGATCAAACCACCCATCATACCCATGGGCCCACCAAGCGCTCCCATATCACCCATATTAAATGAATTTGGAATGACGACATTGGCATTAGCTGATTGGACCTGATTCGCCAACGCAATCGCACCTGCCACATAGGGCGTCGCTCTATTTAAAACAGCATCAAAAGCTGGGGCTTCAAGAGAGTTCACATAGTAAGTATTCCAATTTTTAATACATTGCGCTTTAACGTTAGAGGCGCCCCCCCGGGAGGAAAACTAATATAGTTACCGATAGCAGGTATACAATAGGCATCAGGAGAAATTAATTGAAACGAAACAGTGCCTGCATCGTTGATCGTGCGCTGAATACCCGATAATTGATAATAATAACTACCTGCATACATCCAACCATCTGTTCTGGCAGAAGTCCAGAAAGCATCCATCGTGGTTGAACTGGTCGCTGCCGCTCGAATCGGTAATAGATAATTCACCCAATCTTGAGCCGCGTTCACCAGCTGAGTCTGCACTAAATCCTGTAACGGACTGGGGTTAGACGTTAAATCACTCGGGTAAGGGTCTGCCACTCGACGAGCAGCGCCTGATAATTGTTGCATCACAGCCATCAATGCATTAAGAACAACGGAATTATTCGTCGCTACCGGCTGCCCATAATCAAGCTCACCACACGCATTATCCGCTGAACCATTTCCTCGATTGGCAGGAAATCGTATTATCGGATTATTAGGATCCATGTAAGGTTGATAAGCAGGAAAATTAAGTACGCGTGTTTGATAGATAGGGCTCGGATCGCCACTCGCGATTTTTTGTCGCGCTTCTTTTTGTAAATCCTTTTCCATCTTCTCGTGATAATACATACAGACTTGTGATTCTAAAACGGTACCCGTCATTGTAATTAATGGCGCTAAATTGGTTGAAGGGGGTACAAATAATTGCCCACCATTTTGAAAATAATTTAAGGCTTGATTCCAAACGGTATTGGCAAAACCAGCACCTTGCAGTACTGCCCACATCACAATAATTTGGATAATAGAATAACCACCCACTGTCGGTGACAACAATCCGATGCCCAGCACTGTACGAATAACGTGAAAACCGGTATTCACTTCTTTTCCCATAAAGGTACCTTCATGAGAAGAATGAATGACCACTTTCACGGTCGTCCAAATTAAAAATACACCGGCAACAACCAGTATTCCTAAATTAAAATACTTAAACAAAATACCTAAAAGCATACCACTGCTGCCCGAAAGCACAGTACCCACATTACCAAATAATTGCCCTAAGAAATTAAGCGACGGATCTCCAGGGGGTAAATAAAAAATAGCCGCAGTATTGGAAGTAATAGTATCGGTTGCACCTTGTGCATAGAGCGCTGAAGAAATTACTGTAAGACAACTTATTATCAGGTATTTAATAAACGATCTCATCCTTATTTTCTCCCTGTAATAAAATTGAAAAATTCAGAAAATGAGCAACCTAATTTTTTCTTTTTCATTTGAAAATACCAGAACGCATCTCGATAAGCATAAACACCTGCAAGCACAGACAACAACCACGCAATGACAAACCCAGAAAAGGTTGAAAAAATAAGCAAATATAAGCCGTAGAAAAATAATAATGAAGCGCAAGAGAAATAAATCCAACCCGAGATAACACATTGACGCATTCTCGTTTGAATATCTTTTTCACTAAGATTGAGTCGAGTCATCGCTTCTTCGAAAGTCTCCTGACGATCTGAAGTTTTCACTTCTTGTAAACTTTTAAATGTCTTTGCAATGGTATCGCCAGATTCGCGTAGTCCTTTGACATTCATCCAGGTGGGGGAATCCACCATTGAACGGAAAAATCCTTTCCTTTGGCGTTTTGATGCCATGAATCGTCCCTCTTTAACAGTTGAAATCCATTTATAGGGTACGAACCTGGATATCCAATAATCAGGTTCGCCTCTTCTCACATTGCTGCAGATATACCACAAATATTCGCTTACTTCAAAAAGATATATTGGTATTGCTCTATAGAGGGGTTACCTATCATTTCTACGATTCTTTGCTATAATGTAAGTATGAGCCTATGGAAATCAAGGAGGGATTATGCCAGATCTTAGTAACGAAGCGTGCCATGCCTTTTGGCATGAATATCGAGATCCTATGATTTATCGAGTGGTTAGCTTTATGGAAAGTGTTGAAGAATGGACTCTTGATAACGACTCTAGCTTGGAAGAAGCAATGCAACGGCTAGGCGATGCGCTCGAAGATATTGGTAATATCGATTTACAAAACGAACAAGAATTTATCAAAGTCGCAACGTACATAAAAGCAGGACGCGGATTACGTTTATTGCAAACACTAGACACGGCCTTCCCAGGTGCCGCATCAAAACTTCTCATGTATGCAGAAGAACATTCTACCTCGAGCGACGACGTCCCTGGTCTTTTTTTGAGACGAAATATTGTTTTCGAACGATTACGATTACTTGGGCGTGTTTTTGCCCCAGAACGATTGGCATTAATAGTCAAAGCAATGGAGAGTGAATAATATGCGTAACATACTTTTTACAACCACATTGGTGGCAGGACTCATATTGAGTCTTTCGAGCAAAGCGGATCAAGACGCACTAAAAGCGTGCTTAGATTCAAATTCGGACAAACCGAATAAGACTACTGTTTGTGATATGCAACAATTGCAATCTGCAATAGACGCTAGAAATAAAGATCTTGATGATAAATATAAACAAGCTAAAGCTGATCTTCAAAAAGAACAAGATGATCTGAAAAAGAAACAAACTACTATGCAACCAAATCCATCTGAAGGTAGTAGCGCATCGACTGGAAATACTGGCTCATCAAGCTCTTCTCAAGGTTCCACTAATGCAGGTTCATCCTCTTCAGATAATTCGGGCACAACAAATAATTCTAAAACCGAAAATTCAGGCTCAACAAGTGATTCAAACAACCCATCACAACCTGAAAAGCCTGCACAGCAACCGCAATCTGGATTTGGAAAAAAACCTTCACCGACTATTCAATGGTACTAACTTACATGCATGAGGTATTTCGATGAAATCTTTAAAATCTTTATCCCTGTCAGTTTCGCTCTCAGCTGGGCTTGCTGTATTTTCTATGTCGGCTTCCGCACAGAGTGCTGATGCGCAATATATCGCGCAAAGTGTAACCAATGCAGGAAATGGTATTGTCGCTGCAATCAATACTTTTGCTGCGTATGTTATGACCGTGATACAATCAGACCTTGAAGGCAATCAACCGAATATGGCTCAAATTATTGAAATAAATCCATACGAAAACACGTTGATTACCGCCCAAAACTTAGCTACATCACCTATATCAGATTCAATTATTAATGATATCATCGGACCCGCAATAAACCCTGGAATAACAGCGGCTATGGCAAGCACCTTCGCCGGTGACGTCTTACCACCAACAAATGTAATAAATCCCACAGTCATTCAATCCTGCGGCAATGAAATGTTTAATTATGAAACGTTGATGGGACACTCAATCTATACTCAACAACCCATGGCTTGTAATAATGGGACGCCTCAAGACATTAGTAGTTATGCAAGCAATTATATTAAATACTCCGGTGACGTCGCTCGACAACCCGCTATGTTTTCGATTAATCAACTTGTACAAAATAATACTTTAACTCTAGATCAAGCAAACACTTTACAAGGATCTCAAGAATGGATCGATTTTGAACTCTATCGCCGACATCTTGTGAGCGTTCAAACAGCTGGTCTTAGCAATTTGTACTACCTTTATAATCAACGTATGGATGATGGTAATGGCAGTAGCCCAGCACTACTCGCTGATCAAATTGCAAATTGGCGAACCAGTAGCAAACAATGGTACACCGATATGGCAACAGCATTACCTACGGTTTTGCTTCGTGAACAACTTTTTATCTTAGCTGAAATGCAACGTGATATGCACGAAATGCGCAAAGAAAATCAACGCGTTTTAGCGTCTGACGCAATCTTGTTGTTACGTGGTACAGCATTGAGTAAATCAATTCTTGCCGATAAATTAAATGCCGTTAACTCGAAAATTCAAAACATTGTAGGTGGTAATTCATCATCAAGTAGTAGTTCATCATCAACCACAAACAGCACTGCATCAGGTGCTCAAGGTACAGTTAATCAAGCAATATCTGGTGCTGGATCAACATTTCCAACGGGATCAGCAGGCGGTTCTGAATAAAGAAAGGGAAAGGGGGCAGGTCTAACATAAGGAAGGTGTCAGATCTAAGATCAATGCATTCTCAAAACTATTTTTGAGAATGCATTGATCTTAGATCTGACACCTTCCTTCTTTTATTTATTTATTTAGCCAATCGAGATATTTTTTTACACCACTAGCAACATCGTGAAATTCTTGCTGATAGCCTGCGTTACGTAACGCGGAAATATCCGCTTCAGTAAAACTTTGATAACTCCCCTTTAAATGATCTGGAAAAGGAATATATTCAATTTCACCACGCTTGTGCCAAGCAATTACCGCATTCGCTATATCATTAAATGGCTGACTTCGTCCTGTACCTACATTAAAAATACCTGATTGTTTTGGATTATCGAGAAACCACAAATTAACAGCCACTACATCATCGATAAACACAAAATCTCGACGCTGTTCACCATTTCCATAACCATCTGTTCCTGCAAACAATTTGACATTTCCTTTTTCCTTTAATTGATTGTTTAAATGAAATGCCACACTCGCCATACTGCCTTTATGTTGTTCACGAGGACCATATACATTAAAATATCGAAGGCCTACAACTTGAGAATGATCGGCGGGTAATACACGACGCAAGTAACGATCAAACTGATATTTTGAATATCCGTAAACATTTAATGGCGATTCGTTGCTAGGGTCTTCTTTAAATTTTTCGTTAGCGCCATAAACTGCTGCACTAGATGCATAAATAAAAGGAATTCGATTTTTCAAAGAATAATGCAGCAACGTTTTTGTGTACTCATAATTATTGTGCATCATCATTCTCCCATCCCATTCGGTAGTACTAGAACATGCGCCTTGATGAAAAATGGCTTGAATATCTTTAGGATTTATTTTTTCTTTCATAATCTCATCGAGAAAATCGTCTTTATCTCGATAATCTCGAATACTACAATCAACAATATTAAAAAATTTTCGACCGTCGGATAAATCATCGACGACCAGAACATCGTTAATTCCACGTTTATTCAGTGCATGCACTATATTACTACCAATAAATCCAGCACCACCTGTTACAATAATCATGCTATTTCCTCATCTAGAATTTTCTTCAGCATTCCGGTTGTAGAATGCCCATCAACAAATGATAATATTCGCACACTGCCACCATTCGCTAACACTGCACGTGAGCCCGCAATTTTATCAATTTCGTAATCGCCGCCCTTCACTAAAATATCTGGAAGAACTCGTGTTATTAATCTTTCCGGTGTGTCTTCACTAAATGGAACAACCCAATCCACTACACGTAATGCAGCGAGTATTGACATTCGATTCTCTAATGAATTTATTGGTCGCATTGGACCTTTTAATCGAGCCACAGAAGCATCATCGTTCACAGCAACAATTAACCGCGTACCTAACGCTTTCGCTTGTTGCAAATAGGTGATGTGCCCTACATGTAAAATATCAAAACAACCGTTTGTCATGATGATCGTTTCATTATGTGCGCGAGCATCTGCAACACTCACCATTAATTCTGATTCTGTAAGTACACCTAATTCTGAATTTTCTTGTCGCTGCAAGACTCGACGTAATTCTGGAACAGTGACCGTAGCCGAACCTAATTTAGTCACAGAAATCCCCGCTGCAGCATTCGCCAAACAAACAGCATCTGAATAGGAAGCACCTGCTGCAATAGACGCCGCTAAGGTAGCGATCACTGTATCACCCGCACCGGTAACATCGTAAACTTCTTGTGCACGCGCTTGCACATGCAATGGTTCTTCATTCGGTTGAATAAAACTCATCCCGTGTTCACCACGCGTAATAAGCATCGCACCAAATTTATGCTCTTTTATCAACGCGAGCGCATTTTCTGTAATTGCATTTTCACTTCGAGAAGGTCCAACAACGGCTTCAAATTCTTTTAAATTAGGTGTGATAATTGTTGCACCATAATAACGACTAAAATCACGTCCTTTTGGATCTACTAAAACAGGTTTTTGCATTCGATTCGCGAGTTCAATGATAGATTGAACATGTTGCAAAACACCTTTCCCATAATCCGATACAATTAAAACATCGGCCTCAGCTAATTGAGATTTACATTGTTCAAAAAGTACTGTGGGATCTACATTGTGAAAACTTTGCTCAAAATCGAGACGAATTAATTGTTGATGGCGCCCTAAAACGCGCAATTTACTCGTCGTCGGTAATGACGGAACTCGTTGAAAATGGCAAAAAACGCCCGCAGCTCGAAGCTCTTCTTCAAGGCGCTCACCCGCACTATCATCTCCCACCATGCCCAACAAACGAACATCACATCCTAACGCTCTAAGATTTAAAGCAACATTACCCGCTCCACCAGGTCGCTCTTGCATATCATGTACATGAACGACCGGAACAGGTGCTTCTGGCGAAATCCGCTCAGTAGCCCCATGCCAGTATCGATCCAGCATCACATCGCCAAGCACTACAACTTTGACCTTGGCAAAATTAGGCAGAGATAATGTCATTTTTTCTTCCTATACAGTCATCTGAAGATTATGATACTAACATTTAGAGGCTGTGGGTCAAGACAGGAAACTCAACAATGAATCGCATCAGCGTGATACTGATCACTAAAAATGAAGCACATGATCTGCCTGATTGTTTGGCGTCTGTGAGCTGGGCGGACGAAATTATTATTTGCGATTCTGGGAGTACGGACGCGACACTGGAAATCGCTCGTCAGTATACCCCTCACGTCTTTAGTACGGATTGGCCAGGATTTGGACCTCAAAAAAACCGTGCCTTGTCAAAGGCTACCGGTGACTGGGTTCTTTCGATTGATGCCGATGAACGCGTTTCTAATGAATTACGCGATGAAATTAAAAACCTTCTGAATCGCAATGATGCAGCCGATGCGTACTCTATTCCTCGGCAATCGCTGTATTGCGGCCATAAAATTCGATTTGGAGATTGGCGAGGTGATCGTGTCACACGTTTGTTTCGTAGAGAAAAGGCGCAATTTACCAATGCGCTTGTTCATGAATCATTACAGGTGAATGGAACCACCGGCTCCGCAAAATCACCCCTGATTCACCTTGCTTTTAAAGATTTTAATGAAGTGTTGGCTAAAATGGATCAGTATTCATCTCTCGGCGCTCAACATCAGTTTGCAGCGGGAAAATCAGCGAGTTTTTCAAAAGCCCTCGTTCGCTCATTGTGGACATTTTTCCGCGGCTATTTGCTACGTCTAGGATTTCTGGATGGCAAGGCAGGCTTCCAACTTGCCATTTCAAACGCTGAAGGCTGTTACTATCGTTACTTAAAGCTCAGCCATTTATCGAAGAATTAGGCCGAATATTGCGTTTTCTCAGCGCTGCGTCTCAATCGATCCCAATCACGGAGTTTTGCTGCATCGAATTTCGATGATGGGTGATCAAAATAACGCATGTGATCCAAATCTAGAGCAAGGGGCTGATAATCGACCAGTAATATATTGTTATATTGCCAATCATCATGTGTAAATCCTGCGGCATGTAGTTTTTCAGTCATGTGATCAATAGCTGTTCGAACTTGCTCACCGTATTCAAAATAATCTGGGCTCGATCGAAAAAAGTGACTAGCTAAAGTTCCTTCACAATACTCTGTTATGTAATATGCCACGCCCCTCAGTGGGCCGACTCGTTGCTCAATGACCGCCACAGGAACAGGGGTCGCAATTCCTGCGCGAAACAACCCCAATGCATTACCCCATGACACCATAGCACGACTCGGTAACAAACAACGTCGCAACCAATGACCAAAGCCTTTTACGTTATACCGCTTCACCACCCAATCATGACCCGCTATGTTAACACGCACAACTTTCGTCGTATCGCCAGGTTTTTCTTTAAAGGCAGACACTCGATTCGATGTCAAAAAAGAATCTGGATCACGAAAAAACGCTTGCAGTTCCGGAACATCATAGCATTCCAGGCAGTAAAGAAACTGACGCCAATTTTTCTTGCCAATAATAGTGAAGCTTTCCATTTATCTACTCTCAAATAAGTATAAGACTAACATCAGATCCAATGTCAGGCAAAGGTGACAAGGTAAGGAATGGTCTAGGTGTCAGATCTAAGATTAACATCAGGTCTAGAAAGACCCGATGTTAATCTTAGATCTGACACCTTTGCCTACCCCCTTGACCCCGCCTAGATAAAACTCGTACCCTACGACTTTTTGGCGACAAGATTGAATTTACGAAGAGAGGGAGCTTGTGTCAGTTCAACGACTCACAGATACTGCTTATATTCAGTTAGTAGGCGATGCGCAGGTGCTTAAATTGCGCCGTGGAAAACCTGCTATTCTTCTGACATTCAGATCAGCGCATTATCAAACATATCTATCGACGCCCTTGGTTTTCTTCATCGCGAATTTGGCCCTATGCTGAGCGATTTATCAACAATGCAAAATTACTTCATCAACGCGGAATTCGTGTACCAACGATATTAGAGGACGTTATTTTTATCCCACTTTTGGATGCGATGTTTTAGTTTATGATTACTTGAATGGAAAAAGTCTATTCACATACGCCAATGAAAATAATTTTACGTACTTAGAAAAAACACCAGCATTTCTAGCTAAATTGCACGACTTAGGAATTTATTTTCGTGATTTTCATCTTGACAATATCATTGTACACAACAACGAATTTGCACTCATCGATATTTCCTCAGTAAAATGTCGACGACTACCCCGCGGCCTAAATTTCAAATTTCGCGCTAAAAATATAGCGCAATTGTTTTCTAAAAATGAAGATCAAGAGTTCTATCGCATTTTTGGTAAAAACAATTTTTTACGTCGCTATGTTAAAAGCGCACAATTATCTCGTCGTAAAACAGCGCTGCTCTATTATCTAATTAGCCGATATCGAAAAGCAAAGGAGCCTGGTGTGAAAGTGGAAGGTGTCAGATCTAAGATTGACATCAGGTCTTTCTAGACCGACGTCAATCTTAGATCTGACACCTTCCACTTTCACACCCTTCGCTGACGTGTCATCACATCCTTAATTTTTTTGATATGGGCTTCTATCGTAAGATCGTGCTCTTGTGAGAAATTCTCTGGGATAGCAAATTGCTGTTGAGAGGCACGCTCAATGGCTTGCTTGATAGCATGTACACTCACTGACGGCATCACAATACCATAAGAATCGTTCAGTAAATCTTTAGCTCCAACAAATGGCGACACAATTACCGGAGTACCACAAGCTAATGATTCTGGTACAACCAAACCGAACGGCTCATAGTAAGAAGGCAAAATTGTGATATCAACAGCCGCATAAAGTTCTGCCATATCAGTAACAAAACCTAAACATCGCACATTATTGGGAAGTTTATTTTTGGTAATTTTATCTCCCGCAATAAGAAGTTCGTAGCGATCTTGGGGAAGTAATTCTAGCGCTTTTAACAACGGTTCTATGCCTTTGCGCTTATGTCCCGTCGATGGAAATAATAAAGTCATTTTATCCGACTTTATATTCCACTTTTGACGAAGAGTTTCACGAGATTTTCGAATGCCGCTGTGAAATTGCTGTGTGTTAATCGGGGGTAAGATACAGTGAATTTTTTCGGGTTCTATTGCATAATATCGCTGAATTTCGTCAGCAACCATACGCGAATGGGCAATAATACCTTTTGAGATCATAAAACTTTTTTGTTCTGCATAAATTTCACACCGATCCCAAATGCTGGGTTTTTTATCGGTATGAGCCAAAAATCCGCAATGTGTTCCTCCACTGACAATCAAATCTTGGCTCATTGATCTCATCAAACTGATCGTGCAATCGTAGGAATCGCGATTGTATCCCCTTGATAAACGATAAGCGAAAAAATACTTTCTCAACACTCGCGGCAACCAATTAAGCGAATATTTGATTACCTCTGTATTTTCGAGAGGCGGTAACGATTTATCTTGCTTATACACAAGTACTGTCGAGTGATCACTCCCCTGTGAAAAACCTTCGAGTAAATCAAATAAATAGCGTTCCATCCCACCTTTACGTTGATACTGATGATGTATTATTGCAATTCGCATAACTTTCCTTGATCACTATTTTTTGAAGATAACAGTATTGCTATCATGATGACAAATATATCGCCCGATGGATTGACATAAAGAGAAGCGTTACAAAAACCTAACAACGCAAAACAGACTAACAAACCTTGTAATAAAGCTTGCTCTTTTTTCGGCAGCCAAAATGATTCTTTCCATAAGGTCAATTGCCACATTAAAAAAACGATTAATCCAATGATACCCCACTGAAACCAAATTAAAACATATTCATTATGCGGATGCCCCAATGGAGCAACGTCGATTTTTGGTCCACCACCAGCCAAATAGACGTCTTTAAAACTTCCTGTTCCATTTCCAAGCCATAGATGCTTTTTTATTTCTTGCCATGAGTATTGGGCAAATCCAAGACGTAATCCAATGGAAGAATGACGAAAATGAGCATGTGGATTTAATAACCAATTTTTCTGAGCTGATAATCCAGTTTTTCCTTTATATACATCAAATAATGATGTATTTTTTTCTTCGAATATTCCTGAATCTTGGAGAGGAATCAACCCTAGGTATTCAGCAATTGATCGTTCCATCTTGGCCTTTTCAGATAAATAAGACACCGACTCCGAATATCCGAGTTTAATGCGGTCTTGAAACACGGGGCTGATCCAAAATAAACTAACCATTAAACTGATAATCAATGTCATGCCTAACAGCAATCCGCGCCATCGAAAAATTTGCCAAAAAACTACCCCAAGGCCCCCAAAGAAAATCAAATACCCGGTGCGCTCAATATTGTAAAATAATAAATAAATGCTCAAGAAAATAAATAATGTACTATTAAACCAACGCCATTTCCTGCTATCGATTAATCTTCTTAACAAAATAAAGGTGGTAAAACCAATAAGAAAACTACTATCAATCGGATTAATATCACTTCCAAAAATCACAGAAAGTACTACACTGATGACAAACACATTGATTAAGAGTCGGCGATACACTGATCCAGTGAGTAATGGTAAAAAAATGACAAAGTAAAGAATTTTATCGTATTTACTCAGACCTTCCCAAGCATGTTTGGAGGTTCCACCGCTATAAAAAACACCTACGAACATCAGAATTCCGAACAATAAAATCCAATAGGTAGTCTTCTGACGAGATAATAATTCTAATTTTTCTCGCCAATGACCAGACAATAACATGAACCCCGCTGCAGCTAGTAAAATAGTATTGGTAAAACCAGCACCGAATGGTAAAAAGAATACACCTAACAATAAAAGAAATTGCCCAATAACTGACGGACTTTCTTTAGAAGGCAAATCTAGAGCCACACTAAAATTATATTGCCTTTGCATCATTCTTCTCTCTAGCGTCATTGATTTTCAGGCACGATTGAAGAACCACTTTTAGTCTGCATCAATTTATGCCAATTATCCGCTTCATGCTGCCTATCATTTTCTTTATGCCATAAATGTAGCACCGTTACTGCATATCGACCTTGTTTACGTCGTACATTAGCTCGCAAGAGTCTTATCACCAAATCAGAATCTTCATATCCCCAACCTATAAATTGCTCATTAAATCCTTTGATGCGTTTAAAATCATCATGCCACATTGCTAAATTACATGTTTTTGCACCTTGCCATTCTTGTGATTTATTTTTACGAGGGAGAAAAGGAACGTGAAGTAATGGTAGGATTCTATTACATTGACCCATAATACGAGCAATTAACCAATGCCAAAAATTCCATTGCAGAATTTTTTTCTTTCCGCTCAAAGCATTATCTGTTAATGCGGGATTTAGAAGCAAACGACTTCCTGCAACAAACCAGCCTTTTTCAGCAAGCTCATTGTGACGCTCAATAAAATCAGAGCGAGGAACACAATCACCATCTATAAATAGCAGATAATCGCCTTGTACTTCCTTAACTGCTAAATTACGAATTAATGCCGCACGAAATCCCTGATCTTCATGCCAAATATGTTTAATAGGAAAATTCCAATGATTATTTTCAATGAGTAATTTTGTTTCATTCGCAGAGCCATCGTCAGCAACGAACACTTCGAAGTTTTTTTTTGTTTGAAGAGCTAATCCCTGCAAAACTAAAGAAAGTGCATCTGGTCGATTGTATGTTGTCACAATAACAGAAACCAATTTAGGGGCGTTATTAGGCAACAACATTTAACTCCATCAACTCGCACAAATTTTGCCAAACTCTTTCAGGGGATATCGTTTCAAAACACGCGGGTTTAACTTTAGACTCACCAGAGTATCGACATTGCTCACTCAAGCACGGTGCACATTGAAATTGAGGATTTAAATGCACTTGATTTGCGCCCATCGTCCCCGTTGCCAATGGATCGGTAGGACCATACAAAGATATTGTAGGTAATGCTAACGCGGCTGCCAAATGACCAATCCCAGTATCAACAGCCACAGCAGCACGTGAATTCGCAAGAATTGCGGTAACTCCTGATAATGTTAATTTTGGCAAAACTTTTGCACTAGGATGTGCCAATGCAATTGTTTTTGCGCGTTGAAATTCAAGCTCATTTCCCCACGGTATTAATACTTGATAGCCTGATGTGGCGGCAATATTTAATAATTGCTGCCAATAAATAACTGGCCATTCTTT
Source organism: uncultured Gammaproteobacteria bacterium (assembly GCA_963725255.1). Lineage (GTDB taxonomy): Bacteria > Pseudomonadota > Gammaproteobacteria > JAIEPX01 > JAIEPX01 > JAIEPX01. The sequence continues at coordinate 321,544 of CAVRXV010000017.1, forward strand.
AGTGGTCCATGTTGTTCCGTGAATAAAAATAATACTTTTATGAAAATTAATTTTCTCTGCAGTTAAAGCAGCAAGTTGAGAATTATCCGCGATTTTTTCAGCATCAATTCCGTAATCAGGAATTGTGGTCGGGCATTCGTAACTTAGACAATCTGCCATTAAACGTCGCATTCGAATGACTGCGTGCTGTGTCGGATCAACACTGACACGATGATGATAGGTTAAACTCGCAAGAGGTTCCCACGCAGAACGAAAATTTAAACCGTACCGAGGACCTAAGGCTTTTCTCGCTAAAAACGCACTTTTTAATAATCCTTGGGCATCAATAACTTTATCATATTGACGCTCACGCAACGTATTTTTAAATTCTCGCCAAGCTTCTTTAGTGCCTTTAGAAAAAGGTTGTTTTCGCCATTGACGAAATCGAACAGGAATCACACGATCAACAGCAACGTGCCAATTCGGAACTTCTTGAAAAGAATTTTCCACTACCCAATCAAATCGAATGCCGGGAATTGCTGCTTGCGCATCAGTCAGCGCAGGAAGCAGATGAATGATATCACCTAAAGATGTAGTTTTTACAATAAGTACGCGCATAATCTATTACTCTGGTTCACTTATAGTGCGATAACGTTATCAATTCCTTGCAATACTCTTTGAGTAGATAAATCTCTCAAACATGCGGTATGTCCAAATTGACAGTTTCGAGCGAAACACGGACTGCAAGACAAATTCAGCGTCGCGATATCAACATGTTTTGCTAATGGTGGTGTAAAACCTGGCGAAGAGGAACCATAAACAGCAACAATAGGACGCGCTAAGGCTGCTGCCATATGCATTAAACCCGTATCGTTACAAACAACAGCGCGTGCTTGTGATAATAAATCAATGGCTTCGGCTAAAGACGTTTTGCCCGTCAAATCTATGCATCGCTGTGAGGTGAGTTGTTGAATTTCTGCCGCAAGCGGAGTTTCCTTTGCTGAACCAAACAACCACACTTGCCAACCTTCTATCAATTTTGAATTCGCAACTTCTGCAAAATGGGAAACTGGCCAACGTTTTGCAGGACCATATTCTGCACCGGGGCACAGCGCTAAAACGGGTTTATCTGTTGATAATTGAAATTTTGCTAACGCATTTTGAATGTGCGAATCACTGATTTGCAATAATGGCCAACGTGGTTCTGGTAATTTTTCTCCAGCAGGTAATCCCAATGCCATAAATCGTTCAATCATTAACGGATAACGTTTTTTATCTAAAATTCTAACATCATTGAGAAGACCATAGCGCATCTCACCACGCCAACCTGTTCGAACAGGAATTTTTGCAGCGAAAGGAATAACGGCAGATTTCCAAGAATTGGCTAACACAATGGCATGATCAAATTTTTTTTCACGCAAAGAACGACCGAGCTTCCAACGAGAAGTAAAATTAAATTCTCCGTGACCGTACGGAAGCGATAATGTTTCATCCACTTCAGGCATTCGTGCTAAAAGACCATGGCTCCAAGGTGCCGCTAAAACTGTAATGTGGCAGGGTGCTTGTTGTTTCAAAAGAGTGAACAACGTTTGAGCCATAACCATATCACCCACCCAAGCAGGACCTATAATGAGATATTTTTTAAAGTGCTGTGCGTTATTCATTTTTATCTTTCAGAAAAAATTCTGATCCACAATAAGGACAAACAACATGCCCCGTTTTTTCAATCGATAAATAAATTCTTGGATGGGCATCCCAAAGCCTCATGTCGGGCATTGGACAAGATAAAGGCAAATCAGCACGAGTCACATCATAACGTCTTAGCACACAAGCGCGTTCTTTCTTAGCCACAATAACTCCTCACTTAGTTGATGAGTCATTATCATGCGAACAAAGAGCATGGGGTCAAGCATGAGCGAGATAATTGGAAAAAAAAGGAGAACCGCGGTTCTCCTTTTTATATGCTGAGTACTCTAAGAGATTATGAACAAGCGAACTTATAAGCGATACCCAAGCTGTAAAAATCGGTATTGGGCATATACTTATCGTTAAGGGTGCTAGTGCCTCTATAAAAAGTCCAAGTCAAATCAGCTGAAAATGCGGAAGTGATTGCATAGCTAGCGCCTACACCGAACAGAACTTGACCCACCTTCCGACTTTCTTCATCAGTAACAAATGGAGTGGCATCAAAAAATACAGGAGCATGTGATATTTTGGAGTAATGCCCACCTGCTTTCATAAACAATCTGAAACCATTATCCAGAGGTAAGCTAAGTTTCGCGACTAAATCAAAACCAAAACCCTTTGGATGTTGGTCATATAAAATTATCCCAGGAGGTGGAATCGGACCTAACGTTGTTAGTGTGTTTCTTCCGCCTTTGAAATAAGCCAAACCTAATTCTACTGCAAAGAATTCGTTAAAATCGTAGCCCACGTCACCTCGAGCAGCCCAATCTCCATGAGTACCTTCCCAGTGAAGACCTAAGCTCGGGAAGTCGTCAGTAATAGGATCTAAATCACTCCACCACGTTTGAGCAAAACCTGCTTGTAATCCAATATAAAATCCTGGTTGAAATTCGTTTGCGACAACGCCGTAATAGGCAAGAGAACTGCAGCTAATCCCTAGAGATGCGACAACGCCCAAAGTCCCTAAGAGCCATTTTTTAGCAACCATGCTTAATATCTCCCTGTTTAAAAAGCAATCATTCTGATTGAATCGTGTGCATACTATAATTGCGTCCACGCACTAGGTCAAATCCTTTCAGCATCTCCCGTTAAAATATTTTTGGTGTTTTGGTCACTTAATGCCTATATTCATAACTGTTGATTATAAAACCGGGAGATGCTTCCTTTTTATATTTAGGGGCGAGAATCACGATTCTCTCCCCTAAAACCCCTCATCGTGTAAGGAAAATCTTCTACTTTCATCTCCCGTTTAGGCATGCAGAGCAATTCTAAAAAAAGCTCTAAAATGATCCCCGTGATGATGATCTGCCAACTCTTCAGCCAACACCTTTCGAGTTAATGGTTTAGCTATAACGAGATCAGCACTCAAAAAACGCGTAAAATCAAAACGAACCCCTGCTTGTAAAGAAGTGAGACTTTGACGATGGCGGTGCTCTGGCGCATAACGTGCCCACACAGCTCCTGCATCATACGCAAGAAAATACTGCGCATTTTTGTGTTCAGGCGAACCTGGCTTTGTGTCATAACGCAATTCAACTGTTCCAACGGCACCACTATCACCCATAATTTCTGCCCAATCGTACGCACGCCCCCAATACCGACCACCCACTCCCAGCAATTCAGAAACAACCAGCGGATCAAAAGCATATTGTCCTTGCCCACCAACCATCAAAGAAAACTGATCAACCAAAGGCCTCGTATAACTGACTTCACCATTAATCTTGGTAAAATCGTCAACACCTTTCCCCAATGAGTGCCATGATCGATCAATATCTTCAGCACCTAGTACGTCAAAACCATGACTAGCCCCCACTTGCGCAAACGTTTGCCCTTTCCAACAATCATTAAAACTGTAATTTGCCGAAGCTTCTAAAACACGCACTTTGTCGACATAATAATGCTTGTCAAACAGTTTGACTTCTTCATCGGTAAAACGAACACCTAAATGCGCCCATAATTGCTGTGTCATCGAAAGAATAAAAGGATGACGTGCAAAAATTCCTGCAGAAACTGCTCTTCCATCAAAATCGAAATGACTCAACGTAAATCCTGGTTCGTTGCGCGCATAATTTCCCCAAATTTTTAAACGCGTACCTGCGTAGCCTAATGGCATATCATGGTCTGCAGCCCAAAATTGCATTTCTCTTCCACTAGCACTCATCATAGTATTCACATGAGTGTGATCACCGAATTGAAAGAAAGAATTGCTAAACATATTACCGGAATATTGTTGAGGACCTTCCCATCGAACACCGTAATTATCATAACCCACATCAACTCCAACGTGTTCAAAATCAGAATTTAATGTCACTTTTGCACAACCGGGATGCTGACTATCTGGAGTAATATCAGCCGTCAAAGTAACGCCCGCAATTTCTCCTACCAATAAAATTTTGCGTTCTACATTAGCGCGATTCAACTGATGTATTTTTTTTATTTTGTGCGCATATCGTTGCAGAATAGGCTGGATATGAGATTTTTTATTATTAACTTGAACATCACTAATCGCGCCTTCATAAACAACAACTTCTAAAACACCATGATGTAAATTTTGTTGCGGGACCACAACTTGGGCTGCAAAAAAACCATGCTGACGATAAAATTGAGCGAGCTCAGAAGCCAATTGCGTGACATTATTTAATGTCATCGCCGACCCTAAATAACGACCATAGATAGTTTCAAGTTGAGCAGAAAAATCCGATTGCTGATTTTTTACAATAACGTTTCGGATTCGAGCAGGTGATTTATTTTTCTGTTGCCAATCAATTCTGACCAATGGAAAATCTGCGTAATGAATTTGTGTTGAGGGTAATGGGCGGTGCAATGGCACCACTTCGTGTTGAATACGCCCTGGCGCAACCGACCCTGGGATTTTGATCGCAGCCGATGCACTTGAGCAAACAAAACCACAAAGACTGGCGGATACAATTAGATTTCGAACTTTTGATGAATGACAAAACATTGAGCAATTCCTTTGGTAATTCCTTTTAAGAGCAAAATTCTGCCTAGATAAGTCAGGGATGTCAATTGAAAGGGGTCAAAGAAGAAAGGGGTCAAATCTCTGATTGCTACATTCTCTGGCTAGGACTCGACAGTGTTTTCCAAGCTGTTAACCCAAGAATGTAGCAATCAGAGATTTGACCCTTTTCTATGACCCCTTTCTAGATTTGCGCTTGCATGGGTAATATTTTGATATAATGCATTATGTCAAAATTGGCATTTTTGGTATACTGGATTATATCGAAAATTGAGGTTGCCATAAGCAAAAAGGTAGCAATCAGGGATTTGACCACTTATAATGCTTTTTTTTGTCAATGCGGAAGAGGGGCCACATCATGAATAAGAACCTAGAATCAAAGCAAATCACTCAACGATCACGCGCTCTTATCCCCCTAATATTGATCATCTTCATCGATTCTATGGGGTACATGGTCTCAATCCCCACATTCTTGCGTTTATTCACAGAGCATTCGCACTCCCTAATGGGCGATTTTTCCCCCACAATGGCCAACGTATTGTTCAGCTTGTGTATGGCGACAGGTTCATTCGGCTACGTGCTCGGAGCGCCAATTATAGGTACATGGTCAGACAGCTGGGGACGAAAACGCACATTGGTCTTTTCATTAGCCCTCTCTTTGATAGGATTTATGCTGCCCATTATAGGCGTTCTCACGGCTTCATTATCATGGATATTAGTAGGTCGATTTATTGCCGGTATTGCGTCAAGCAGTCAATCCTTAGCTCAAACCGCCATCGCTGATATTAGCGAAGGAACACAAAAAGCGTGGTATTTTGCAATGGTTGCAATTGCAATGACTTTATCATTATTAATCGGCCCACCTCTGGGAGCATATTTATCTGACCCCACTTACGTCAGTTGGTTTGACAACACCACGCCATTTTTTGCAACGCTAGTGCTGATTTTTTTAACACTCCTACTGACATTAAAAATGTATAGCAACACTAACAATACACATGATAGTGAAAAATTATTAACGCTCGCAAATTTCAGAAACACAATTAAAGAAGCATTATCGTCAGACATTACAACTCGATTATTTTTGATTTTTTTCCTCTACGAATTGGGCTGGAGTTTTTATTATCAAGATATCTCCCTATATCTCTCACAGAAATTTCTATACTCAGTTAACTTAACCTCGCAATTTCTAGCGTACACAGGAATTTGGATGGGACTTGGCTTAACATTTGGATATAAATTTCTGACTCGTTATATTTCTCTGGAATTACTACTCACAAGCACATTATTTTGTTGCATGCTTTCTTTTATTGCGTGTGCATTAACACAAAATTCTTTTTCACAATGGATTTTCGTTGTTCCTGGCGCGATTGGGGTCGGGATGGTTTATCCCACTATCATGACGCTGATTTCTGATAGCGTATCAAAAGCAAAACAAGGTTGTGTTTTAGGTTTAGCTGCTGCCGCTTTTTCTGCGCCTTGGGGAATTAGCGCGTTGTTAATGGGACCTTTAACGAATATTTCTCAATCTTTACCGTTGACTTTAGCTGCGATGAGTTTAGTTTCAGCCACTTTTTTAAGTTACCGAAGAAAACGTTTTGCGCAGCTAACGCCATCGATAGAATAAATAACTACTATATATTGAACGCGTTTTTACCTTGACGTGCCTCTTTTACATCACTAACTTCACCTGATTTCAAAACATTTTGCTTGCCAAAAAATCTTGATGTAGTTATCTGAAATGTATTACAAAAATTATTATCATTAATTCCTTGATTCAGTACGAATCCACCGACTATTACTGACAATGCCGCAGCAATAATCGCTGGGCTGAACGTTAGTATAGCTATATCGAGAGTAATCGCCAGCAGTGTAAGCCCTCCCAAAACCATAAGACCTGCGACAATACAAAAAATTCCATTCCGTATATTAAGATCTTTGATTTTTAATATTGCAGCTTCATAGTTTTTAATAGAGGCATTGGGATTTTTGATTATATTATCAATTATTTCATACGCCTTTAAGGCCATATTTGTGGCCTGAGAGTAAGGGGTCAGATCTTTGCTTGATGCATAGTTAATCTCTTGCTTCCCGGTAGTCTTCTTAAAAGAGTCGTAATCATTGAGCCCATGACGAGGCCTGAAGTTACTGTTGAATGACTACAATAATAGCAAATGAGCCAAGCAAAGATCCGACCCCCTTTTTTCTTTGTATTGTCGTGAATAGTATTATGCAATACAATTGCACCTTAAATTAAGATTACCTCGGAGATTGTTCCATGATATTAGACAAACAAGAAAGGCAAAAAGAATTTTTAGACTCGATACCTAAAAAAAAAGCAAGTGATCCCATGAAACAATTTGTTTACACTAAAGTTGAAGAATGCGGTGGCGACTTAATAAAAATCTACGATCTGGGAATTCGATTTAAAAAAGGCTCAGTTAAAGACTATCCGCATTCTCAAGAATCTGACCACGCAGTTCGTGCATCTTTTCTCTGTTTCCAGTATGTACACATACTAGGAATGAAAACCCCAGAACTGTATCACAACCTCGCCATGTCATTTTTACACTTTAAAGACGATAATGCCGCTGAGGGTTTTTTTTTAATGGCAAGTAATCTAGGACTCGAAGCATCCAAACGAAATTTAGAAAAATTACAAACACGCAAGAGAAAAGAAAAACAGAAAGTAGATGACGAGATTAAAAAGTCTATGGTGCCATTAAATCAGATGATCAATACATTGTCGTTCTTCTCTCCTGAAAAAATAAGTACGGTATCTAAAAATATTGCCGAAGGAATTTCCAGATCAATGGGCGTCACTCTCGATCCATCAGTAGTTGACGACATGACATCGAAAATACGAGAGAAAACAGAACCCACCTACCGTGAGCTCCAAGAAACCGCGACTAAAATTAGTGAAGCTTTTTCCTCCAGAAAAAAGTCAGACCATGAAAAAGCCTATCGACTAATCCCAAAAAAATTGACACCAGAAAATGTTAACGAGGCCTTATTCAAAGAAAGCCAATTGGTAGAATTAATGCGAATAGCAACCTTCATTTATGATCACACCAAAGAAAATGATGTGGTTTTAATGCTGGGACGCTCTCCTTTGTGGATCAGCGAAATGTTTAAATGTCTTGAATTTAAAAGAGAGATATTGGAAATTCCTTTTTCCGGTGGTAGTGATTTACTTTCGACTGCATCACTCGATATCCCCGAAGAAGCATTTATTGCGTACAAAGATTTTCTAGGATTTAAAGGTCTAAATCAAGATTTTTTTAGCAAACAACCAGGTCGAAAACTGGTCCTTGTCGATAGAGTCGAGAAAGGCTATAGCATTATCTCTTTTTCGAATATTCTGAAGGAAATCAGCCCAAGCTTTAATAATCACACGGTTGACATCATCGGTTTTGGTGATCAAACCTCCATTAATATTGGCGGTAATTTTCAGTTCATCGTCATGGAACACGAAACGCTTGCAGAAACGAGAAAAAAACATGGAGATAATTATATCTATTCCCTGGGTGTGGATTTCTTTGCAGATGAATGGATAAATTGGCGCAATAAAGATTTTAACCCCAAACTCTCTGAAATTGTCATCGCAAGACAAGAACAAATTAAGTCCTGGTGCGCAGACAACAAACCTGAGCCAAGCTGTCAGTATTAGAATTGACACATTCTCTAACTTGATATTGCATTAATCCTAGATTTGGCCTATTTCTTTCAACATTAGGTCTCACCTATTTATGCACAATTACCAAACAACACGAATTTTGGGATAGTGATAAATATGCTGATCGGGCGTTAAGATTGTGTAGTTATGTACCATCGCGGTGGCAATTATTATTCGATCAGTTGGATCATAGTGATGTGTCGGCAACTGTGTGGAAAGCATAGCAATCTCAGCAGTAATTGGCACAACTTCAATGCCGTGTAGCTGCGTTGCTTTTTCAAACCACTTCTCAGGACGGAGCGGCAGCTTGAGTAGCTTCTTGCGTGTTTTAACACCGATTTCAAAAGCACTTATTGCAGAGATACAAATTTTATTAGCATTTGCCTTGATCAGTTCTTTTGCGTTTTCTGATAGTTTTTCTTGATCAATGGCGAGCCATAATAGCGCGCATGTATCTATTAATATCATAGTTAGACGCTCTCAATATAATTTATAATCCACATCTAGAGTTTCTCATGCGTAATCCATTCTGGAAATATACGTAGTTGCACTATCTTGAGTTAGTGAGTGTCAATCCTGATCCGGCCATTCGTCCTGAGTCATTGGTTCAGTAGGATCATAGAGAATTTTAGCACCCTTATATAAGCAACTGTGCATTTTCAGTGGATCATTTCCTGCCTGAATCGGCACAATATCAGCGATTGGTTTGCCATTTCGGCACAATCGTATCGTTTCGTGATCAACTTCAATTTTATGCAATAGTGCGGACAGTTGTGTTTTAGCTTCATGGATGTTAACTGTAATCATAATAATGCTTACTCATTTAAATAAACTAGACTAAGTTTAGTTTAAATTATGCTATTTGTCAAATCACCGCAAGAGTGGGCTCAGATCTTTGCTTGGTGCATATCTAATCTGTTGCTTTACGCTAGTGTCTTTTTTAATCCAAGGTATGAAAATATATATGTGCGCAGTCTTAAGTTGCTATTGAATGACTACAATAATAGCAAATGAACCAAGCAAAGATCTGACCCCTTTCCCCTTTCCTGCGATATGGAAGAAACTTGCGAAAAACTCGCTTTATCATTAAGTTTTGATTATCATTAATTTCTTTGAGGTGATAAATGAACGAAAAACATAAAGGCCCCTTAGGCAGCTGCCTTACGAATCAAAATCTCTGGAACTCCGATGAGAATATTCATCCTGATCTTATTGCCGCTAGAAGATATGTTTATAATCCCTATCAATTCGTCTGCTCTCAACCACTAGCGGAGAAAGAAAGTGCTGAGTATGGGGCTTTTAAATTTGAGCTGAATGGGCGCTCCGTGCTATTTCGTGTTGGTAAGGTTACACCCACAAAAATTGGTCAATTTGTGACGCTGTGGAAGCGCCTTGGTAAAGGGCCTATTCAACCTTTTGATAGTTCTGATTCAATCGATTATATTGTAATTAGTACTCGTCATAATGATCACTTTGGACAATTTGTGTTTCCAAAATCAGTGTTGTGTGAGAATGATATCGTATCGATAAACGAAAAGGGTGGGAAACGAGCCATACGTGTTTATCCACCCTGGGACAATACCCTGAATCGACAAGCTCAAAGAACACAGCAGTGGCAAATGAATTACTTTTTAGAGATCCCTCAAGATAGACCGTTAGACAGTGTTCGGGCTGAAATACTCTATCGATAAGATGATTATACACACGAAGCTGACGATGAAAAAAAGGAAAAGGGGTCAGATCTTTGCTTAATGCATAGTTAATCTGTTGCAAAAAATCGATATTATCGAGCCCTAAAACTAGACCACTAAGAATAAAATATCCCAGCAAAGAACCCAACGATATATGCGCAAGTTATACGAGTCATATTCTGATCCCTCAATTTTGCAGGCAGCGCTTGCAAAAATTCCATGGTGGGACCACACTAAATATTATTTTGATTGAGCAGCCAATTATTATTGATTTTAATTTCTCAGAAGTTATTACTCACTAGCACCTTGAGTGTACTATTTCTTCTTCGACAATTTCTACTACATTTTGAGCGTTTTTTTATCTTGACGTGCCTCTTTTACATCACTAACTTCACCTGATTTCAAAACATTTTGCTTGCCAAAAAATCTTGGTGCAGTTATCCGAAATGTATTACAGAAATTATTATCATTAATTCCTTGATTCAGTAGAAATCCTCCGACTATTACTGACAATGCGGCAACAATAATCACTGGACTGAACGTTAGTACAGCCACATCGAGAGTCGCTAGCAGTGCAAACCCTCCCAAAACCATAAGACCTGCGACAATACAAAAAATTCCATTCCGTAAATTTTGATCTTTGATTTTTAATATTGCAGCTTCATAGTTTTTAATAGAGGCATTGGGATTTTTGATTATTTTATCAATTATTTCATACGCCTTTAAGGCCATATTTGTGGCCTGTATTTTCTGTTGGTCAGTAAAAAACCAAATGGAATTTGGGTAATCTTTGATATAATCGTTCATACTATTGAGCTGTTCGACCCAAGTATTCAAGGTAGCAGAAGGTACAGAATTAGGTTGTTTTTTAAGGATATCGCGGCGTGCATTAATCTTACCCTGTAGACTCCCATGTTGCTTGTCTAGCTTTACCGTCAGCGTACTTAATGTGATGGCATCAACAACGCTGTCAATTTTATCATTTGCGCTATCTGCCAACCCTTCTATCGTTGCTCCCACATCTTCCAGGAAATCTGTAGCTTTTTGTTTTGCTGATTTTTTCCCTGAAACAGCCTCTCCGACAGCCCGAAGGCCTTTATCTGCCTTTCTTCCCAATTTTTCTAAACTCAACTTACCTTTCATGTGCCAACCTCTTATTCATTCAGTTAATACAGCATTTTACCTCGAATTTTAACAAAAAGTCCAGTAAAGAATGAAAGGGGTCAGATCTTTGCTTGATGCCTAGTTAATCTCTTGCTTTTACGGCAGTGTCTAAGCCTTATTACTAGACCACTAAGAAATGAATACTGTAGTAACTACAGTAGAAATTGACCTTATATTTCTATAAAATATCAGCTCAGGAGGTCAAAAATGCTCGAATCACTAGAAGACTATCAGTGGATGGTAGATTTCATGAACCATTATGCGCCTCAACTTGATAAAGCTGCTGCCCCAATACATAAAATGCTTGGCACAAATTATTTTGCAATATGCCGTGTTCGTGGCAAATATCAATTCACAACTAGCATGATAACCGATACTAAGTTTGGAGAATATTGGTTTCGTAGTGGCAATATTTTCCCCGTTCCCCCTTCAAATGGTTTATACCTAATTGACTCATTAAGAAATCTATTCAGCAAAGAATTTGTAGACGACATCCGGGATCAGTATGGCTGGGACAATATCGCTTTTTACGTAGAACATCGCAAAAAATATACTGACATATACTCATTTGGCTCAGACCCAAATCACCCCGAAGTGCTGCATAACTATCTGAACGGCGGCACACGGAAATTAATGCAGTTTATCCCCTATTTCAGACATATTTTCAAAGATATCCTACTAGAAGGAGAACAAAAATCCTTCAAATATATTCAGGATCATCTTGCCTTTGATCATCCATTTTCGCTAGCACAAAGCCATCTAGAAAATCGCGCAGAAAAATATCATATCAATCAGATGAAAGATTTCGAACGCAATTTAAAGTTATTATCAAATCGCGTATTTGACGCCGTACAACTTGCGTCAGTCGGACTAACCGCAGAAGAATCAGCAACGATACTTGGCATCAACCATCGCACAGTTGAATCCTATCTCGAAGACGCCAAAATCAAATTGGACGTCGATGACAAAAGACAACTATGCGATATGTTTTTGACGGTGACATCATAAAGCAACCCGCTGACTCTCTTCACTAGGTTGTTAACACTCACTTCATGAGACAAGTACTCACACCCAATTCAACTTTCTCATCATCTGACATTTGTATTTTTTTTGGCCCACTAGAATTAAAAAAACTCAAACCCAGCAATGGACTATTCTCATTAGGCAAACCAGCAATCTTTCTTGACTCCACATATTCTGATAAACGCGCCACTCCATACACAGGAAATCCAATAATCCCGCTAACAACTTTAATTACGATCTCTAAAGATGCCATTACGGGGAAACAATATAAAAACATCATGCATGAGGAACAGTTGCATCCACAATCAGAAAGAAAAGATATAAGACTTCTAGTTATACTCCAATCACAAAGAAATTTTGAAAGCCAACCATATACCGATTGCGAAAATTTGAGCGCTTCTGGTTTATTTTGCAATAATTCGCGAATTTGTTCAGGCACTATTTCTATTCTATTTTCATTATAAACGTAATAAAATACACCGTTTTCAATTTCCAGTATATGCCAATCATCAGTCTTTAATGCATTTAGCAACCTAATTCGAAACTTGTTTGGATATACATCTTCAAGAATAAAAATATTTCTGTGCTTCAAAACAATATTGTTATCAAATTGCGTCTCATCTGAGAAAATCCGCAACGCTGGATAGATGTCATAGTAATGGCCATAACAACCATAGTCGCACGAACAACATGGCTTTCTCTCCAGCTTTGACTTCATCAATGCCCACACCATATCATACGGAAACTGTTTATAAAATTCTTCTCTCATGGCCTTGTTAACACTGGCAAACGCAATACGATCTCTATGCTTGGTTATCTTTTTTAAAATTATAATCTCCCACAAGTCTTTATTAAGCATATTAAATGGCAACGGTAAATGATTAAGTGTTGCAACAAATTTATTTTCAATTCTGGATTTATCAATACTCATGGCAATGTCTCCCTATATTTAGTGAGATCCATATTGCCGAAAAATGCATAGTGATATAACCGCAGTCACTACGGTGATCTCGCAGGTCACATCACGCATGATGCATAGTTAATCTATTTCTTTCACTGTAGTGTCTTATTTAACAGAATCCTTATCTATGAGCACTATGATGAGGCCTTAAGTTACTGTTGAATGACTACGATAATAGCAAATGAGCTAAGTAAAGATCTGACCCCTGACTTCGACTCTACCTGTGCAATGTGATAAACTCACATTTTGGCTAAGTGGGCGACGTGATATTATATCTGCTGGATTTAGTGCCATTATACTCCCACTGTAGAGGTACCAACTCGAGTCTCTATAAGGATAGTTTTATGAGGTTACTGACATCAGAAGAGTTAACCGCTTCCGAAGAAATTAATGAGCTTAAAGAGGGCGATTTGATTTTTGCGCGATTTTCAGAAAACCATCCAAGACGAGATCACGTCATGATTTTCTGCGGAGCGAAAGATAGTACTCATAACATTATTCATTTATTATTTTCAGGAGTGCAACATGGTGATTTGCACCGTTATGCAGAAAAACATCCAAGTGGTGAATACACCGTTATTCGATTTTCTAAAGCAATTAGAAAAAGTATTGTGACGCAAGCACTCAAAATTTTAGGAGAATGTGAAACCCTTCCAACCGCACAACGCTCTCGACAAGCAAGTTATCATTTTAAACGTTATTGTTCCTACAATATTTTACCAGCAGCCCATGCTTATACGCAAGAAAGTGATCATTCAACAAAGCAAGAGCACTTCTCAAATTTCGCTAATGTTAAAGAATTTTGTGAAATAAAAGGGATTCCTTTAGCCAGTTTTTTCTCTCGAAGAAATACTTTGAGTAAAAACGAAACAGCGAATGCACTCCAATATTATAAATATGCAACTACCTATTATAGTGCTGACCAATCCAAGTTTGAAGGACGCATGACTTGTTCTCAGTTTGCATTATTTTGCCTGGTAATGCCAGAACTCCTCACTCTCATTAATGGTGAAAATTATAATAAAAATTTTAAAGCCTCTGATACTGATAAAAAACTACCGTTAACGCCAGAACTCGAAAATGCTATTATTGCTATCTATTGTGATATGCCACTGGACCGCTTCGAACTATTAAGATATGAGCCAGCTAGACAGAAAAAACAGGCTGAAAAATCTTCTACGATTTCTTCGACTGAACTTGATGCCCTCAAAGCATGCCTGGGCCCATTTACTGAGTTAAATCCTAAAACGGTCATTACAGAAGATCTGTATCAATTTTTATTGAAACATTTTCAATCTCGAATTGTGGGACTCACGACCAAATCCGCGGTGGAAATTGTGAGCCTAGGCGCGAGTAGAAACTCAATGGAGTCCCGTCCCAACTTTTAGGGGGGAAGGTTCAATCTGATCTTACCCCAATAAAACACACACTCAAGTTAAGCAACACAGCGCTCCTCAAACTCTATCGGAGATAGATAGTTCAAATAAGAATGCTTTCGTTGCCGATTATAAAATAGCTCAATGTATTCAAACAAAGAGCTTCTTGCCTCACTTCGCTTATGGTAATCATTATGATGAACAAGCTCAACTTTGAGACTGTGAAAAAAGCTCTCCACCACAGCATTATCATAACATTCACCTTTGCGACTCATACTGCATACCATACCATAGGATCTCAATAACGCTTGATAATTTTTTGCATAATACTCCTTCCCTCTATCCGAATGGATTAACATCCCTTGAGCTATTTGTCTTTGACAAACTGCGTTCCTCAAAGCTTGTTGAGCTAATTTGCTTTCTAAACGCTCACCCATTGACCACCCGACAACTTTTCGTGAAAATAAATCTAAAACCACAGCCAAAAACAACCAACCCTCTCGAGTAGGTATGTAGGTGACATCACAGGCCCAGACTTGATTCATCATACCAGGTGAAAATTCACGATCTAATAGGTTTTTTGCTGGATTTAAGCTCTTCCTTGAATCTGTTGTGATCCTAAATTTCTTGATCGTTTTAGGGACAATTTTTGCAATGTGCATCAATCGTGCCACTCGATTCAAACTGCATTTATATCCCAGCTCTAACAATGTTTTATGAATTCTTGGAGCACCATATACCTGCCTATTCTGATTAAAAATTTGGTGTATTCTCTCAATGAGTTGCTGATTTTCTTTTGTCCTGGCTGAGTTCGGACAAGTCAACCAATTATAAAATCCTCGACGTGATACCATCATCACTTTGCAAAGCAAAGTGATGGGATAAATCTCTCGATTGGTTTTAATAAATGTGTACTTCACTCGGCATTCTCTGTGAAGTACACTGCTGCCTTTTTTAGGATTTCGTTCTCCAGCTCAAGTTGCCTTATTTTAGCTTTTAAAGCTTTTGTTTCATCGATTGGTTTGTGATGTTGCCCCTTGCCAGGAAAGGCCTTCTTACCATTAGCTTGAATTTCTTTTTGCCATTTATACAATTGATTACGCTTTACCCCTAGCTCACGCGCTAACTGAGCAGCGTTTGTATCCTTTTGCTCTAATAATCGAACAGCCTCTCGTTTAAACTCAGGACTTAAGGTTGGGTTCTTCATAGCTAAACTCCTATAATGGAGCACCATAGTGCCCCCGTTTAAGAGTGTGTGTCAATTTGGGGGAGGTTCAATCTGACCCCTTTCTTTTTGCAATTACCAAACGACACGAATTTTAGGATAGTGATAAATATGCTGATCGGGTGTCAAAATTGTGTAGTTATTGATCATCGCGGTGGCTATTATTATTCGATCGGCCGGATCATAGTGATGTGCCGGCAACTGCGTGGAAAGCATAGCAATCTCAGCAGTAATTGGCACTACTTCAATGCCATGTAGCTGCGTTGCTTTTTCAAACCACTTCTCGGGACGGAGCGGCAGCTTGAGTTGCTTCTTGCGTGTTTTAACGCCGATTTCAAAAGCACTTATTGCAGAGATGCAAATTTTATTAGCATTTGCCTTGATCAGTTCTTTTGCGTTTTCTGACAGTTTGTCTTGATCAATGGCGAGCCATAATAGCGCGCATGTATTTATTAATATCATATTTAGACGCTCTCAATAATAATTTATAATCCACATCTAGAGTTTCTCATGCGTAATCCATTCTGAAAATATACCTAGTTGAACTATTTTGAGTTAGTGTCAAACCTGATCCGGCCATTCGTCCTGGGTCAGTGGTTCAGTAGGGTCATAGAGAATTTTAGCACCCTTATATAAGCAACTGTGCATTTTCAGTGGATCAGTTCCTGCCTCAATTGGCACAATATCTGCGATTGGTTTGCCATTTCGGCACAATCGTATCGTTTCGTGATCAACTTCAATTTTATGCAATAGTGCGGAGAGTTGTGTTTTAGCTTCATGGATGTTAACTGTAATCATATTAATACTCGCTCATTTAGATAAACTAGACTAAGTTTAGTTTAAATTATGCCATTTGTCAAATCAAAAAGCTATCTTCAAAATTCGATCATGAAGATTAAGTAAACTATGAAGATATATGCGCAAGCTATACGAGTCTTATTCTGATCCGTCAATTTTGCAGGCAATGCTTGCAAGAATTCCATGGTGGCACAATATTCTTCTTCTCGAGAAATTAAGTAATGAACAAGAAAGAATGTGGTATGCCCAGCAAACCATAATTAATGAGCAATTATCTCCAATATTTAGTGAGTTTCATATTGCCAAAAGATGAATTGTTGTATAGCCGTACCAACTCCGGTGTTCTGTAGGAGAGTCGATCAGAGACTACCGTAGTGAATACGGTTGTCTCCGTCTCAATAAAGAGAGATACTAGTTCACGGCACTGCGGATCAAACTATTACTGTTTGATATTCATAGGAGGATATTTATCCTCATAACGCCTTGCGAATTCACAAAAGCCATGGATTTTATTGCAGAATCGAGTACCGTATTACAACCTTTGATTAATACCTTATGTCGAAATCTGGAACTCAATTATTTTGCGCATGTGAGGGTGAAAGAGAAAACCTCAATATCATCTCTTGGAACGAGAAACAGCGGAGATGCCGCCCAGGAGTGGCTAAGCCTTTCTATGCCTATCCCAATCCCGAGTAAGCCAGGTTTTTTTATTGCCTCTTCGTTTCCCCAGCTTTTTCCTGCTGAGAAGTTACGTGTGATAAAAGAAAAGTATGGTGTTGATAATGGTGCGTTTTATGTGAATCCTCAAAAGGAGTATTGTGACGTTTTTGTCTTAGGTGGAGATCCCGATAATCCTAGAGTTGTTAACAATTACGCCAATCATTGTAGTAATTGGGTTGGTTTTGCTACTCAATTTAGTCATGATGCTAAACATTTAATTAAGATAGCTGAGAAAAAGTACCCGTACGTTTATGAGCAAAATACTAAGAGTCATGAGATTTTGACGATCAATGAATACGATGATGTTGCTATTTTTTCTGGCTCAAGAAAATTTCAAATCGCATTAATCAAGGAATTTGAACTCCAGCTACTGAATCTTTCACCAAGAGAATTACAGTGCTTGACTCTTGCCGCTAAGGGTTTCACAGCGAAAGAAAGCGCAAAAGCCCTAGAATTACGCAGCTTTAGAACTGTTGAAGGTTACCTCGAAAATGCAAAAAATAAACTGGGCTGTTATGGGCCTGGAGGTAAACGACAAATGATTGTTCTTTTTAGAGCGATTACAAGAACTTAATATGAAGTATGAAGGGGTCGGATCTTTGCTTGATGCATAGTTAATCTGTTGCTATTACGGTAGTGTCTTTTTTAAAAAAATCGTTATCATTGACCACTATGACCAGACCACTAAGAATAGAATATCCCGGCGCTTGGTATCACGTAATGAACCGTGGTACTTGTCGACAACCTATTTTTAAATATCGGAAACACTTCGATATATTCTTAGCGTTGCTTGGAGAAATTTCCCTTAAATTCCAGATCGAAGTGCATGCCTATTGCCTGATGGATAACCATTACCACTTATTGTTACACACGCCAAAAGAAAACTTATCAAAAGCTATCCAGCATTTATCGTCAGTATATACTATGCGTTATAATAGGCTAGAGGAAAGGACAGATGGCCCACTGTTTCGTGGGCGTTTTAAATCAAAGATCATTGAGTCAGAGAGCTACCTCATTCAAGTAAGTAGATATATTCATTTAAATCCCTATAAAGCAAAGATGGTGAAGAAAATTGAACACTATGAATGGTCAAGTTTTCCGGCATATATTAACAAAGCAATTTCTCCAGCGTGGCTACATAAGGCTGAAACTTTAGGTTTTTTTGAGTCTGAGAATATCCCCAATGAAATTTATAAATTCACCATGCAGAGCAACTCAGAAGAATTTGAGGAAAAGTACTTTTCTGAAAAATCACCGCCTATTATTGGTAGTCAAGAATTTGTAGAAGATATTAAATCTAAAAAAACATATCATTCAATCTCTAATGAGATTGTGGATAAAAAATATTTGAGACCATCAATAAATGATATAATTCATGTGGTTTCAACGGTGACTGGCAAAGATCCCGAGGATATTTGCCGTAAAAAAAGAAGTTACGAAAATGTTTCTCGCGAACTTGTCATCTACATAGCAAAAAATAACTACGCATATAAACTAGAGGACATTGCGGAAAAGTTGCATATGAAGGTATGCTCTAGTGTATCCTCTTCAACAAACCGCACATCAAAACGTATGAAGATTAATCCAGTGTATGAAGAGTTATATGTGCGCAGTCTTAAGTTGTTGAATGACTATGAGAATAGTAAAATGAGCCAAGCAAAGATCTGACCCCTTCATCCATACATACTTCATATATGGTATCATGTCACAGACGTAACATTAATTTGAGGTATTACATGGAAACTAAACCTGAATCTGAGACAGCTCATCCCATTCGTGTTGTTGCGACTGTCGCACTTGCACAAGATGAGATTGAAATCATACTTTCTTGCCCCATTACTCACCAAATTTACCATACACCCGTGATTCTAATTGGGTCAGGCTATACCCTTGAAAAGGAGGAGGCTATAAAACTTCTGAAATCCGATAACCCTCTCTGCCCCATAACTAAATTACCTTTTACTTCATTTGAAGTGAATCGTGGGATGATGGATATTGTGCGTCATTATTTAGAACGTTACCCAGCTGCTCGTTCAGATCAGTATACACCCACTATAACTGTTGATGCCCCTGTAGTCCAAGCAGCTCCAAACAATAATCAGGATCTTGAAGCACAAGCTCTCGATTTGCCAGAACTACTTGCACAGCCGCTTCTCCGCGCACCCAATCTCGCCCCAGTTGTTGGCAACGCTCACAACAATGATATGCAAGCTGACGAAATGATATATATGAAGTCTCTTTGCCTTGGTAGTGAGAGCGAGCAAAAATTCCATTTTACAATGTCATTGAGAGATGATGTGCCAGGAGAGAATTATAATTTAAATCTAGGCGACTTCATTGTTCTAACACAGGGTAATTGTCGTTTTCGAATCTTTCACACAGCCGGACAAGAGAGATTTCGAATCATTAATAGTAAATATTATAGTGATGTCAATTTTGTTTTGATTTTCGCCAACGATGCTTTGGAAGATCTCGATTCTTGGTTAAGTGAATGTATCAGATATATGCATGAGCCCCAATTATATTGGATTAATAGCAACGCGGCAGTGGGTCAGCGACTTGTAGCTTGTCAAGAGCTCCCTCATGAAAGCATTAGACACAACCGCTTCCCTGTCCTCAGTAAAAGAAATTATGCTCAAGTGGGTTTAGAACTTTTAGATGAAGCAAAAACACTGGTACTGCAAAATGTGAATGTGAATGTGGCTGAACCTGCAGCACCTCAGCACCCTCCTGCTGGGGGTATTTGTACCGTGATGTAGATTAGGGGTCATTAGAGCAGGGGTCAGATCTTTGCTTGATGCGTAGTCAATCTGTTGCTTTTAGGGTAGTGTCTTTTTTAATCCGCGGTCTGAAAATATATATGCGCAGCCTTAAGTTGCTATTGAATGGCTACAAAAATAGCAAAAGAGCCAAGCAAAGATCTGACCCCTTCTTCTTCAAATAGGACTAATATCCTAGGATTATACGGAAAAGCCAAGGAAAATTGCATATAATACTAATATATTAGTTTTTTACATTAAAAGGGTCACGTGGCAGATTTTAGCTTGAGAACTCAACTAGCTATGAGATAACTGCGCAAGTCGAAGAATTCAATTTGCGCAGCTAACACTCTCTGTGGAATAAATTATATATCCAATGTTTCTTCTACAACCTCTACGTGCAGATTCTCTGGACGCAAACCTTTACCTTGAAAAACTGTCTGAAAATTAGTGAAATTGTCATTGTTGGTTTGTGAAGGGTTCGGGATAATTGCAAATTGAATATAATCAAACGCATTGGCAAATTCTTGTTCGCTGATAACGTCTAAATAAAATGGCGCCACTCGATTAGAGTCATTCCCAAATGCACCACAACCGAATGCACTAAGCACAAGAGCACGATCACCATTAGCCTTAGCTGCACGCAATTGACCACGAATTTTACGCTTCATGCCAATTTCATACTCTGGAGTATTAGGATCTTTATAACAGGTAGATTTCTCATTACCTAAATTATAGGCTGCTGAACTCACTACATTGACTTGAAAACGATCATCAGGCTTACAAACTTCGTAACCCGCATCTGCACCTTTACGAAATACTGTTACGCCTTCAGAATATAAAACAGTAAATTCTCCAAATCCATCAGTCCCCTGATAACGATCTGGAAGCGATTCCAATAGGTCCGTTCGACGACAAAGATCTTCTTCTTGAGCACCTGCACCATGAGCGTAGCCACCGCCTACATGATTTTGATTAGCCATATTCAATACACAAACCTGAAACCCTTTCTCAACAAGTGTTCGTGCAGCTTCTAAGCAATCTTGAGGAACCGCTTCGATCACACACTTAAGTTCACCTTTATGCTTTGCTTTCAAATTATCTATCCGAACAAATTCAGCTTTCTTCGGTTGGAAATGCTCATTCGGATCAGCTAAGCACATAAGTGTATGCGCCTGAACTAATTTTCGTACGTGTGAACACAAAAACGATTCTTCATGCAACATAATAAAATGATCGGGATTCCACTGGTAATCTCCAAATACATCACGTATTGCTGCAACATTCGAAGGACGTATATCTACATTTCTCAACTTATCAATTAAATCGGCGATTCTTATTGCAGCTGCTTTCTCAGCGTCTTGCAAATACAAATGAGCTAATAGCCGCACTCTAAAATGAGATTCCATATGAATAGCGGTGAATTTTCTTTTTTCATCAATATGCTTAATATAGTCACCGCCGGTAAAAGATGGGATAGTGTTAAAAAATTCCACGAGTTCATGATAATCTTTGCTCGCAATTGAAAATTCAATTTGGCCGCCTCTAATTTGTTTAATCCTGATCTGTTCATCGCCAGGAATCCCCAACTTCACCTCAAGTTTTCTAGCTAAATCAGCGGATCTGATTACTTTTCGCACAGGGGATGCTACTTCTACTTGTTCTCCTGGTCCTTTCATATTTCTTCTCCAAATGGTTAATTAAACGGCAAATTTTACCCTATTATTGGTGAAAAATCAACGGCAAAGGGGTCATAAAGGGGGCAAATCAGGGGAAGGTGTCAGATCTAAGAACAATGCATTCTCAATACTATTATTGAGAATGCATTGTTCTTAGATCTGACACCTTCCTTGCTTGACACCTTCCTTGAATACTACCCAAAGAATGTAGCAATCGGAGATTTGACCCCTTTATTGTGCTACACTCTTACGTTTTCAACATCTGATGAGAGGAAACGATGTCCCAGTACATTTATACCATGCAACGGTTAGGCAAAATTGTTCCGCCAAGTCGCTATATTTTGAAGGATATTTCGCTGAGTTTTATTCCTGGCGCCAAAATTGGCGTGCTGGGTGTAAACGGTTCAGGTAAATCAACACTATTACGCATAATGGCAGGCGCGGATAAGGAATTTGTAGGTGAAGCTCGCGCCCAACCAGGCATAAAAATTGGTTACCTACCGCAAGAACCACAACTCGATCCTCAAAAAGATGTACGTGGAAATGTTGAAGAAGGCATCGCTGAAATCAAATCACTTGTCGATCATTATGATGCGATCAGCATGAAATTTGCAGAACCAATGAGCGATGACGAAATGAATAAGCTCATCGAAGAACAAGGTGAATTGCAAAGCAAAATAGAAGCGGTCAATGCATGGGATATTAATTATAAATTAGAACGCGCCGCAGATGCATTACGTTTGCCTGCGTGGGAAGCGGACGTAACAAAATTATCAGGTGGTGAACGACGACGCGTCGCATTATGTCGATTATTATTATCTGAACCAGATATGTTATTACTCGATGAACCTACCAACCATTTGGATGCAGAAAGTGTTGCGTGGCTAGAACATTATTTGCAGTCATTTCCTGGAACAGTGGTAGCAATTACTCACGATCGCTATTTTTTGGATAATGCTGCTCAATGGATTTTAGAACTTGATCGCGGCGAAGGCATTCCTTATGAAGGAAACTACACCAACTGGTTAGATCAAAAAGAACAACGCTTGCTGATGGAAGGAAAACAACAAGCTGCACATGATCAAGCCATAAAAGCCGAATTGGAATGGGTTCGACAAAATGCAAAAGGTCGTCACGCAAAAAGTAAAGCGCGTATGCAGCGATTTGAAGAATTAAGCTCCAAAGAATTTCAACAGCGTAGTGAAACAAACGAAATATATATTCCACCCGGACCTCGTCTAGGCGACTTAGTGATCGAAGGCGATGGTCTGAGCAAAAGTTTTGATGGGCGTGTGCTGTTCGAAAATCTTAGCTTTCGTTTACCGCCTGGAGGCATTTTAGGTGTTATTGGACCTAATGGCGCAGGTAAATCGACATTTTTACGCATGATTACCGGAAAAGAAGAACCTGACGAAGGCGTTATTCGTATTGGCGATACCGTTCAACTCGCCTATGTCGATCAAATGCGTGACCATCTCGTAGACAACAAAACTGTGTGGGAAGAAATTTCTAACGGTCAAGACATTATTCAAGTCGGCAAAGTTGAAATGCCTTCACGCGCTTACGTAGGTCGATTTAATTTCAAAGGATCTGATCAACAAAAACGTGTCGGTGATTTATCGGGCGGTGAACGCAATCGAGTTCATCTCGCAAAATTATTACGCAGCGGCGGCAATGTTTTATTACTCGATGAACCGAGTAATGATTTAGACGTTGAAACATTACGCGCACTCGAAGAAGCATTATTGGCATTTCCAGGATCAGCTATTGTTATTTCACATGATCGTTGGTTTTTGGATCGAATTGCAACGCATATTCTAGCGTTCGAAGGCGATAGTGAAACTGTTTTCATCGAAGGAAATTATCAAGATTATCACGATGATTTACGACGACGAAAAGGCGAAGCTGCTGAAACACCCCGCAGAATTAAATACAAAAAATTGGCTTAAAAAACTGTCATCGCGCTTAAAGGGGTCAAGTCTAAGATTACTACATTCTTAAGCAACAGTTTGGAAATTGCAAAGTACTTGCGTGAGAATGTAGTAATCTTAGACTTGACCCCTTTTGATCGAAAATCAATAATTTCCGCAACTATTCACTACAACTGCTAGAATCAGTAAAACGTTCAGATTTTAGACCAGGTCGCGTGAAAAAAATATTTTTAAACCGGAGTTTACTTAGGTAAATGAGGATTTAAAAATATTTTTTTCACGCGAGATGGGCAAAATATGGACGTTTGTCTCTTGTGGTGAATAGCTAAAAATTTACTTCTTCTGGCACACCTGGATATCGATGACTTTTTTCTTGCATCACTGCAGGTTGATCTGCACCCCAATTTCTCCAACGTGCAGGATTATAAGTTATGGTACGAGGAGGATTAATTTCACCCAATGGATTCGTTTTATCTACTCGCGGACTAAACGGAATTTTTCCTGATCGTACAAGCCGATCATGTCTTGATGCTGCACTTTCTGGATTGGGCCCTCGAACTTGAATTAATTCATAACCCACAACACTCATTTTGGATTTATGAAATTTATTCGCCGGTGTTTTGTATCGATTAGGACCTGCAGGCCAGTTCTTAACCGCGTCATTTTGATGAACACAACCGACTAAAAATAATACAGCGAACAGGGCACAAACAAAATGCATTGAGCGAAATCGTTTCATACTATCATTTCCTTTGATATGAGGGAGTTCCTAAGTCAGAATTCTCGCCTTAATTCGTTTCACTGTCAACCAACCCTTCAACCTAGATTCAATAAGTAAGCCATTGCTCAGGCGTAGTCACCGTGCTAACATTGCTTCTTAACATTCACAAAATAGGATTGTGATTATGCAATGGATGCAGTTTAAACGCCCTCTTTCCTCTTTAGCTTGGGGCGCCACCTTGTGTTTATCCCTCTCAACGACTCATTGTTATGCCGTTACAGAGAAGCTTGTCCAACTACCCCCTATCACTATCTCTGAGCACATGAGAGCCAAAATCGCTCAAATCGGACACCCCAAACAAAACTATTTTACATCTCAAAAGCATTTGGCCAGCGAAAGCCATTCTATAATGCCCTATAAAACCTGGCGTCAGCATCACCGTTTCAAAGATCCTCGCCCAGGAGATCCGCAACCTTCTGTTCGCGATATTGAACCGCCAACACCCCTAGAACATTTGCCCTCTTCAAGAGTGCTCGTGCATCAAGAATTACCGCCCGGTTATACAGTGATGCATGACTTTTGGTTGAGACCTTTCAAACGTATAGTCGCCGAAAGCGATATTAATATTACTCTGCGCAACTCAAATAGGCCTCAAGTTGCCGTGATGAATAGAGAGCAACCAGGGCGCGATCTTGTCATTACAACCGTCAAAAATGGCACGCTCTATCTACGAGATGCTGCTCCTTGTGATGCAAGAATTCGTGACAAACCTTTGCAAGTTTTGGTCGATGCAAACGGTATTGATTTTATTCGACTTCATAAAAGAAGCTCACTCTATGCCCCGAATTATCGCGCGCATAATTTGAAAATCCTTTCTTTCTCTGCAGGAAATATTATTTTACACGGTCCAATTCATTCTAACCATATTGAACAACATGGTACTGGCATGATTAGCATGGATTCAATTAATGCTAAACAACTGGATATCATGACAAGCGGACCCGGTTTAGTTCGAGTAGCCGGTTCAGTTGATACATTAACTGTACGTGCACTTGGCAATGGTAAAATCGATGCAAAATATCTGCGCACAAAAGATGCCGTAATTCAAACAAATGGCATTTCTGAAGTTGCAGTAGCTCCGTATTATTCACTCAATGGTTTTGCAAGTGGTAACAGTTACATTTACTACTACAAAACACCTGCGTTTATAGTTCCACGCCCCATGGGCAGTGGTAATATTTTGCAAATGCAGTACTGGGATTAACAAGCTACGACTTTGGCTGAAGTGAATCCACAAACAGCGGTATAAGATCGATTGCATTCGTAGCGTGTGGAATTGTGTTACTCGTTACAATTTTTTCTGCGCCTGCGGCTACTAAATCGTCTTTTGCACCTTCAGCAAAAACAGCATGAATACCAACACAAATCGGTTTTTTCATACCTGAAGACTGCAACGCTTTGATACCCTGAATCATTGTACTGCCTGTTGAAATAATATCATCAATTAGCACAGGAGTATGATCACGATATTCAGACATTAATGGCGCACTTATTGAAACTGTATTATCACCATAGCGTTTCTTTTTAAAAACGATGAATGGCAATTTCGCCTCATGTGCAATCACTTTAATCCATTGCTCGCTTTCTTCATCAGGCCCAATAATCAGAGGTTTCTCTACATTTCGCCACACCCAATTCGCAACAACAGGTGCAGCATGAATTACCTGCGTTTGAATTGGATAAAGATTTTCTAATTTCCGAACCCTATGCAAATGTGGATCAACCGTGATTATTCGATCATAGTAATGACTGATAAATTGAGCAAAATATTTTGATGTCAAACCTTCACCAGGTTTTGTAACTTCATCTAATCTCATATAGCATAAATAAGGTGCAATGATTGTAACGGTTTTTGCACCAACAGCACGAAGTGCATCAGCCACAAAAATGAGTTTAATAATTTTTTCATTGGGGTGACGCAAATTAGTCAGAAAATAAACATCGGAACTTGTAATAGCCGTCAGAACTCTGACAGAAATTTCACGGTCTGGAAAGGTATGCCATTCTAATGTTCCTTGCTGCCAACCTAAACCACGCGCTAATTCATACGCAAAGGATTCATCTTCGGGTAAATTAAAAAGTAATGTCACAATTTATTCCTCATTAGGTTCACTATTTTGGATATGAATCACTGGCGCTTCTTCGCCCATCAACGTTAAAGCATACTCCATTTCGCCTTCTGACTCTGCATGAACTGTAAAAAGCGGTTGATTTTTTTCAACATGATCCCCGATCACAGTTGATAAATAAACACCTGCCGTTTTTGCTTGAGGAGCACCAGCAGTACGAGCTATTCGAGCAATGACTCGATTATCAATCGCATGAACTTTCCCTGATCTTTCTGCACATACCACATGTTGATGTGGTGCGGTTCCAGGTTCTTGCATTCCTCCTTGAGCACTACAAATTGCTTGAAATTTTTTCCACGCTTTACCTGAATCTAAAATTTCTTTTGCAATAGCAAATCCATTTCCTCGCTCAACAGTAGGAGAAAATTCTATAATACCCGCAGCCAAATGCAATGCTCTCTCGCGTAAATCAGACGGTGCAGTTTTTTCATTGCATAAAACTGCGATCACATCTTTAGCTTCTAATGCAGGACCAATTCCACGTCCAACGGGTTGCGAACCATCTGTAATCATCGTGTGAACATGAATACCTAATTCAGCACCGACTTGAATTAAATAATGCTCAAGAATTCTCGCCATTTCTAGACTTCGAACTTTTGCAGTTTCACCAACAGGTAAATCAATTAATACATGTGTTGATCCTGCTGCTATTTTTTTTGAAAGTACTGAAGCGATTAATTGCCCTTCACTATCTAATTCTAATGCACGCTCAACCCGAATTAATTGATCATCTGCAGGACTTAACGAAACACTTCCACCCCAAGCAATGCATCCACCCTCTTTTTCAACGACATGACGCATTTCTTCGAGTGTTAATGAAACTGGGGCGAGCACTTCCATCGTATCCGCAGTTCCTGAAGGTGAAGTAATCGCACGAGAAGATGTTTTAGGAATCATCAACCCAAAGCTTGCAACAATGGGCACTACAATTAATGAAGTTCTATTTCCCGGTAAACCACCGACACAATGTTTATCGACTATTAATGGCGCATCCCAGTGCAATCGATCTCCATGATTAATCATCGAAGACGTTAACGCAAGAATTTCGTCGCGATTTAAATGCCCACCTGCACATGCTGTTAAAAACGCGGCAATATGAATATCGGAATAACGTCTTTCGACCACATCCGCAATAATATCATCAATGGCTTTCGCATCGAGTTGATGACCATAAATTTTTCGACGAACTTCACTCAAGGAACTCAACGGTTTTGGATGAGAAAAAAATGCTTCATCGCCTTCGTTGGCTTTTAATAATTCCCACGCAGATTCCGAAAGCCCAACCTCACCTAATTGCAATATATCGGAAGTCACAATATTGAGCGTTGCAATAATAGATGTTTTCCCAACCGTCAAACGAATTCGAGTTTGAGATCCAAAACCTTCCGATTGACAAACCAGACAGTCACGGCGCATGAAAACGACCGTTTCCTGATAGGTATCAATCCCCAATCGACGTATCTTTAATGAAAGCTTTTTAGACATCCGGCGTCATCCTTGTTTATGGTGTCAATTATGGCACAAAATCGACATTTCTGCATAATATGATCATAGACACCTCGGCAAAAATATTTTATATTCGAGATGAGTTATGACATTTGAGATAAGTGATGAAAACACCGATTTACACATCCGAAGCACCCCCAGCCATTGGAACTTATTCACAGGCCATTAGAGCTGGGCAACTGGTTTTTTTGTCGGGACAAATTCCATTGACAGCGAATGGGGAGTTGCTTCAAACTCAAGATATTAAATTACAAATCCGCCAGATATTTTTAAATTTGGAAGCTGTCGCGAAGGCAGCCGGCGGTCATCTTGATCAAGTTGTGAAACTCACTGTTTATCTGACAAGTCTTGATAATTTTAGCGCGGTGAATGACGTAATGTTAGAATTTTTCCATGAACCATTTCCCGCAAGAGCTGCAGTGGAAGTTGCTGGTCTCCCTAAAGGCGTTCCTGTTGAAATTGACGCCATTCTATCCCTGGATTAAATGAATAAGTCTCTCCCATCATTAGCTTCACCTTGCACTGTTTTAAAAGGTGTGGGAGATCGCGTTGCAGAACGATTAGCGCATCTGGGTTTGCAGTCACTACATGATCTATTATTTCATTTACCGCTTCGCTATGAGGATCGCACTCATATTGTTCCTATTGCTCGCCTAATCATCGGACACTCATCGCTGATAGAAGGACACGTCACAAAAGTTCAAATGCGTTATGGTGCAAAACGATCAGTGATTGTAACGTTAGAAGATGACACAGGCTCCGTCGAATTACGATTTTACCATTTTTCTTCGCCTCAACTTCGACAATTGCAAATTCCTAATATTCGATTAAGATGTTTTGGCGAATTGCGTTGGTTAGGCAATCAACGTGGAATTGTACATCCCGAATATCAGATTATTTCTACTTCTGAATCTTTTACGGCAAGTGAATATTTAACCGCAGTATATCCAAGTGCGGAAGGTTTATCACAATCGGTATTACGCAAATTACTGAAACAAGCTTTTGTAATTTTAGATTCAACTGAAAATTCATTACAAGAATTTCTACCTCTAGCACTATTACAGCAATGGGAATATCCCTCATTAAAAGAGGCATTAAAAGCATTGCATTTCCCATCGAGCCAACTTGATCCAGCAGTGATTACGGCCTCCAATTATCCTCCGCGAAGACGTCTAGTGCTGGAGGAGTTATTAGCTCATCAATTAAGCTTACAACGAATTAAATATCAAATTCAGCATGAGTCTGCGCATCCGCTTCCTCAAAAAAACCAACTTATAGAACAATTTCTCGCAAAACTACCTTTTAAATTAACCACTGCACAGCAACGCGTTATCGTTGAAGTTTCTGCAGATTTATCAAAACCTATACCGATGCTGCGTTTAATTCAAGGTGATGTTGGTTCAGGAAAAACCGTCGTGGCGGCAGTGGCAATATTGCAAGCTGTGGCTGCAGGTTATCAAGCTGCATTTATGGCACCCACTGAATTACTGGCAGAACAACATTATCGAAATTTACTGTCTTGGTTAAACCCTTTAGGCATAAAAATTGCGTGGCATTCTGGCTCTCGTAAAACATCTGAAAAACAAGAAGCATTAAATACGATTTCTGATGGTACAGCTCAAATTATTGTGGGCACTCATGCACTTTTTCAAAAAGATGTTCACTTTTCATCTCTCGCTTTAATTGTCGTTGATGAACAACATCGCTTTGGTGTACATCAACGATTAGCGCTTCGTAAAAAAGGAAGTTTCGCTGACCACTGCCCTCATCAACTTGTGATGACTGCAACACCCATTCCTCGTACACTCGCCATGACAGCGTACGCTGACTTGGATTATTCTATTATTGACGAACTTCCTCCTGGGCGAACTCCAGTTACAACCGTCAATATACCCAACTCACGACGAGAAGAAGTGATTGAAAGGATCCGAGCAAATTGTTCTGAGGGTAAACAAGCCTACTGGGTTTGCACGCTCATTGAAGAGTCTGATGTGCTTCAATGTCAAGCCGCTGAAGAGGTATGCACTCAATTACGCACTGCTTTACCCGAATTAAAAATCGGATTAGTGCATGGACGGCTAAAACAAAGTGAAAAAGAAGCGGTTATGCACTCATTTAAATCGGGAGAATATTCTTTACTCGTTGCCACAACGGTTATCGAAGTAGGAGTCGATGTACCGAATGCAAGTCTAATGATTATTGAAAATCCTGAACGACTAGGTCTTGCACAACTCCATCAATTACGCGGACGAGTTGGAAGAGGGCAAGCAGTGAGTTATTGCGTTTTACTCTATCAACAACCCCTTTCAGAACACGCACAACAACGCTTAACAATAATGCGTCAAACGAACGATGGTTTTTTAATCGCGCAAAAAGATTTGGAATTACGCGGCCCCGGTGAAGTCTTAGGAACTCGACAAACAGGGCTTTTACAGTTGAAAATTGCTGACCTCATACGCGATGCTGATTTACTGCCGCAAGTTCGAGAGTTAGCCAGCAAAATATTGTTAGAAGCCCCCAACACCATTGGGCCTTTAATTAAACGTTGGATATCCACTCAACAAAATTACTTAAATGTTTGAATATAATACGTCTAAGTTATTCACTGGTGCAATATCTCGCGGAACTCGTGTGCATAAATAATGGGTAATTTTACGACGCAAAGGATCTGACAGACAGGCTAAATCAAAATATTGACTTAAGAAATTCTCCAATCCGAATTGATTGTAAAAAGGAATATCTTCTTTTTTATTAAACAAATGCACTAAATTCCTCGCACGCAAAGATTTAGACAACGCACGTCGTTTAATTTGAATGGATTCTAAATCCAACAAAGTAAAAGTATTATTATTGACAACAATATTATCTAAATGAATATCTTGAAAATAAATTCCCAATTTATGCAATTGGGCAACGTATTCTACTAACTGTGGAAAAAACGACAGATCATTATCTCGTGCAACATCGTATAATGTTCGACCATCTACATAATCATAGATCAAAACATCACAGTTCAATTTAGGATAAAAATAGACGGCTCGAATTTCTGGGACTAAAATATTTTTTGATCGAAGATACTGTGCATTCTTGATAAATCGGGTGGCATAAGGCCAAAGTGTAGAAGACGATAACAATTTACGCTTATAAATATGTTTAATAATTTTTTGATCTTGACTCAACAGCAACCGAATTTTTGTACGCGTACGCTTAACCAGCCTCGCACCATCCGTGAGTTTTATGTAGTCTACTTCCTGTAAAATTGGATATCCCATCGCCCATCCCTTAACCTTAATAGGGGTATCTTACTGTACTTTCTGCTACGCTCCAAGCCCTAATAAGCTTAACTTAAGCTTATTGAACTTTAAAATATGATCTTAAAATGTAACTATTAAACTAATAATGATATAAAACATGTGAAAATGGGGCTTTGCGTGATCTCTCCACCACAGGCCTCGTACTGCAAGAAGCCTTCGAGAGGTCATCCCAGGTTTTGACGCACACAATTAATATTCGCAGTAGCTTCTAGCTCATTGATTCTCGCTTGCATTAACCTTAATTCAGCTGCTAACTGACATAATGTTTCTACATTACCTCGAACATTTTGCAGGACGGGAATCGAAGAGAATGGCTTACCACACAGTTCATTGAAAAGACGATCAGCTTCCATATCTTGCTCAGCCTGTAATGCGACTTTAAATTTATTCTCCAATAGAAATATTTTGTTTTCCTCAGTAACCGGTGTGTTCATTAGAATTTCCTGCATGGCTAATCGTGATTCGGCGTAATGAGGATTAGACTCACTAATACCTTCATAAAGCTTATAGAGATCAGATATTTTGATCTTAGAATTTTTATTAGAATCAGTCAGGAGCTGTAATAGGTGCTGCGCTAACCGCCAGATCGTTTCATAGTTTAATAGATCCGTTTGATACTTAACGACATCATGAATCGCTTCAGTAACATCGCCTCGTTTAACTTTATTTTCTATAGTAGACCAGAGCGCTGCTAAGTCTACAAGTCCACATAATGTGTGTAACTCAGCACAGATTTCTGTTCCCCACAATTGATAGTGATCTAAAAACAACTTGAGAAATTGCGTTAAGAGTGGAGTCATTGCTATTTTATTAGCAGACGTAAATTCTAAGGATATTACTCGGTTTTCAAGGTGATCATTTGCGTTGGATCTTTTTCCAAATGCTTCTTCAAATTTGACCAATAACTCACTTGATGCCTTGTCGAAATAGGAAATTGTCATCTTCTCTATGGCTTTATCACTAATCCTAAAAAACCTGACTCTGCAATGCAAATGTCTATGCTTAAATTCAATCGCTTCACTCCCAGGAGAATTATCTATATTTCTAACCCAATTAATTAACCTAGGATTGCTGCAATCTGCTTCTTCAAACAACCGCATAATTTTACCTTTAGAATATTATATTTGGCATAATTTAGCATGAAATACTACAATACACAATATTTTACTAATATATTAGGTCGGTTAACCCCATGCGGCCCAAAAAAGAATGACGTCACAGCCGATGAACCACTAAAACCAATGGAAATAATCCCTACATAATGTGATTATTACCTCAAAAGTAATCAAAAAGATGATAATCCACTCGAGAGAGGCAGAATGCTGATAATTGAGCTCCTCGGCTAGCATATTGAACAACTCATGCATAACCTCTAACCGATGATTCAGATTACCGACCCGATCTTGTAGGTCCACATAAGTTGTCGTCATTTGGTAGAGTGGCTCTAAATCAGAATTTCGCCAGAAAAATTTTGGTGTGTACAACAACTCTAAATGTAAATTAATGGAATTTCTATCCAATAATATTTTCCCCATCAAATGACGAATCTCTTTGCGTGATTTTGAAATTTTACCTTCGGTAGATAACGTTTTTAAAATATCCCTTGTTGTATGCGTTGTTTTTTGAATAATGGTTTCAAAGCCTGCTAATTTTATAGATTGAGCTAGGGCGTGTGAGCACGCTAATTTAGTCACTATTTCTTTGTCGGGAAGAATCATGTAATCATCTTTAATGCTAGGATATTTTCCATACTCATACTCAAAACTATCTCGAGATGATGCACCTAATCCCTCATATTCTGCTTTTTTTACTAAAGAGGACAATAGTTCTTCACCTTCTTTTTCTAACCCCCAACAGACAAATACACCATAGGGAAAGAAAAAAACATCCGCTGCATTAGTCGAATAAACCAGATGAATAACATCACTGTATTTAGTAACTGCCCCATGACTTTCTAATAGTTTGAATAAAACATCCATATCAAAACTAAAAGCCAAACCTACTGATACACAATTCATGATTAGATCCCTGTTAACGCCGTATTTAAATCATCTTTCAAATCTTCCAAAGCCTCAATAGAAAAGCCATAAGTGAGTAAATCCGATAAATTACTGCATTACTCGAATTTATTCGAGAAGCTAGCTCATTACCGGCTACAGCATGGCAATGGAAAGAAACTTTCAATCGATTGCAATCTTTTATTCACGAATTTGATTCAGTGGGTAAGAGTTCTGCTACACAGTGTTATTCTGCTTTATAGACATAGAGCTAACCCAAGCCCTCTAGCGTTTGATTGTGCGCGATTTTTAGCGAAAAATCCTAGATATGATTATCTCAGACGGACTAGAGTTTAAAGGCGCTATGTTCGATAGACATAAACATAATCATCGTGAAGTTCAAACTTCACTGGAGTGACTTCGACAACTTTATTCGAGAAAAATAAGCCAGAAAACAGAGCATGCTTATGTGACGTTTTTAGTTTTGACAGAGGAATTTTAGGGGCATCAGCTTTTGAAGGATCATGCAAAATCATTTGATCAGCTGAATATGTTAGATCACTGATGTCGTGATACTGCTTGCAAAATAGACTATAACTATTCTTATAACGTTGCAATGTAAGCTGTTGATGGTCCTGTCTTATTTCAACTTTATCGGTTCCATGCCAATTATTATTATCATATCCATACAATTGTAGTCCGGGATATTCAGATTGAATGCTCATATTATCAAAAGAAGCAGCCCAGATAAAACGTATTTGATCTCCAATAGAGAGGTCACTAAAGCGAGCATTTCTCCATTGGAAAATATTTATTTTTTTTGCAGAAACCGCTACACCACTATCATTGTAACTTACAAACCTTAGTTTTGATTTTTTCTGTGCCCCTCCACCTTGTGTATCAACAACGAGTCTCCCTGTGCCTATAGATCTTGATTCATAATTTGGTTCCCCATCATCATCTTCACCGGTGACTTCTTCCTCTATCACCTCCAACAAGTTGGCCAGTGTAAAAGATCTGTTACTATTGACACTTTGAAGATATGCAGTTACTAGAGTGATTGCTTTACTGAAATAATCTCTTCGATAATTGGATTGTAATAATGCGTTGTAATTATTGCATCTATTTAATAAAAATGTTACGTGGGCTATGATTTCAGAATATTGATCAAGTAAATCTCCAGGCTCTATTCCTACAGAAAATCTGATTGCAGTACCGCATTCGGATATGACAGAAAGCATAAAACCTATACTAAGTCGAAATGTTATTGGAACCTGATATACGTGTATCAATGGATCAATCAGAAGCTCCATGAT
This sequence comes from uncultured Gammaproteobacteria bacterium, assembly GCA_963725255.1. Taxonomy (GTDB): domain Bacteria; phylum Pseudomonadota; class Gammaproteobacteria; order JAIEPX01; family JAIEPX01; genus JAIEPX01. Next base: position 356,232 of record CAVRXV010000017.1, read on the forward strand.
ATCGTTTAATAAATCATGAGCAATGTGCTTATCAAAATAGTTTTGATAGGCAGTTTGAAGAATTCCGCTAAATAAGGTCGGAAATTCCATTCCTTTCTCTTTGTAAAGCATAGTTAATAACCACTTTTTTTGAGCAAGATTAAAATGTTTTTTGACAATAAAGGCGTGGTCTTCACTGTTGAACATAGAAAATAAAAATAAATTTTTATTGATTCTGCCATTTATTGAGTCATATTCATCTCGGGCCTGTTCATCCAAAGAAGACACTAATTGTTGTAATAATATTTCATTCTCATTTAATAATTGTGATAAAGTTTCTCTTCCAACCGCGGTAAATCGCAAGTGTACAATAAGATCCTTTGCAGAATCGATATATTGATTCAATGCTTGGTGATCAGCATTCTCTAAAAAGCCCTCGAATTCATTACTATTCAATGACAATAAATGAGCCCTTATGGATGGAAAATTACTCTTATCATTTTTATTGACAGGCTTTCCCATTACACGATTGAGATCTCGTTGCTCAATTTCTTTGAGAAATTCACGCAATTCATGATCACTGGCATTTGCAATAAAATATTGAATGGCCTTAATGGTGATTGCTTGACGGCGGGAGCTAAGAAATTCTTTAAAATCAAAAGCTATATAACATGTAGCATCGTCTGCATTAACCTGTAATCTCATTGCCTGATAATTAATATTTAGCTCTAAATTATCACAGATAGCTTTGGATTTCCTAAATAAAGAGTTAGTGTTTGAATTGATTTTATCAAAATAAATTGATGTCAAGTCACGCATGTGCTCAAGGTGAAAACAAAAGAATTGTTGAGCTGCTGGAGATAAGGCCCTATTGGCAAGATCTGCTGCCATATCGTCGTTAAAACCCCTCCAGTCTTCGCCGCCAGAATTAATAATTGTTAGAGCGCCACCAGACAAGATGTCAGCTCCTAATTGAGCAAATTTTGTTAAACTTTGTAGTAAAACAATATTTACCCATTTACCATTAGGGCGTGAACTAAGTAACTGGATTGTCTCATGTATTTCGCGATCTTGTAGTCTGTTGATTGTTACATCAATAATGATCGTTAATGGTTTTCCAAGAGAATCCAATATTTTTCTCAGCCAGCCCGAAATATCATGCTTATAAACTATATCTGCAGTTGCATTATTAGGATGAAAATCAATCACTATAACATCTGTTTTATTTATATCTACTTCGTCTAATGAATTGTAGCTATCTAATATTTGAAAACCCGACGATTTCTTCATGTTACTTATTAGTATTGTTGCTTCAAAATAATTTTGACTAAATAAAGCAATATTAAGTTTATGGGGAAAGTGACGCGCCAAGCGACTGCATACTGCAAAATAGCCCTGCATGCCGAAGCCCATTGTGTAACTAGCTACTGTTAGCTGTTTGTGATTTGAAAACATGCTGCTGGAATATCTAGATAAATTAAGATTGTAATCAGGAGCTATTTTTAACGACATTGATCTGCTCCCGATTTCGTGGACACCAACCTCTAACAAGCATACATTAATTCATATTGAGCAGGCGTGTTGTAATTTATCGTAGAATGCCTACGTTGTCTATTGTAAAAAACCTCAATATATTCAAAAATAACTCTCTTTGCCTCCTCTCTCGTTTTAAAGCTTTCATGGTGCGTGCACTCAACTTTCAGTGTGTGAAAAAAGCTTTCTACTACCGCATTATCCCAGCAGTTCCCTTTTCGACTCATACTGCATTCAATTTCATTATTCTTCAATAATCCCTGATATTCATTCGCTGCATACTGACTTCCACGATCAGAATGTAACAATACTCCACCCGATATTTTTCGCTTAAATAACGCCATTCTTAAAGCATTCAGCGTGATATCTTCTTTCATCTTGCTATCCATCGACCACCCTATGATTTTCCTAGAAAATAAATCCATGATCACCGATAAATACAACCATCCTTCCATTGTCGGAATATACGTAATATCAGAGACCCAGCGCTGATTCGGCTTATTAGCGGTAAACTCTCGATTTAATTTATTATCGCTTATGGGTTTACTATGATTTGAATCCGTCGTCATTTTAAATTTCCTTTTCGTTTTCGCTCTTATGCCATAATGCCGCATCAGCCTTAAAACTCGGTTTTTTCCGAGTGTTTTTAATTCTGCATGTAGATCATAGTATATGCGACGATATCCATACGTCTCTCGACTTCTTTCATGACTCTCACGGATCTTTAACAATAATTGCTGATTCGATTCTTCTCGATCGCTCACAGGTCGTGATAACCACGCATAAAAGCCGCTTCGGCTTATTTCTAAAACGTGACACAGGATGTTAATCGAGTGTTCTTTGCGCTTCTCTTCCACAAATTGATACTTCATTTCAATTCGTTCGCAAAGAACTTTGCGGCCTTTTTTAATATGTCGCGCTCCTCCTTCAAGCGCAATATCTCCATCTTTAATCGTCGATTCTCTTCTACAACATCTACCTGGCTTTCACCAACGGTCTCTTGGGTCTGATCGTTACGATGCTGATTAATCCATGAATAGAGAGTGACCTGGTGTATCCCTAAGTCTCTCGCTGTTTTAGCATATGGCTGCGGTGACGACAGTGCTAATTTCACTGCCTCTGCTCGAAATAGTTTGTCCGCTTTCCTTTTCATCTTGACACCTCTTTGATTCCCTTAAGTTTATCAAACTTAGTGTCCTTTGAAACGGGGGCAGATCACATATACAGTAGTTCTTGTATATTTTGGAGACAACGTACTTTTTTTATAAAACCTGATCTTTTATCTAAAAATAATCCCAATTCATTAGTGATACAGTTAATTATAAAGACGTATATTTTGTGATGTTTAACATGTCCTAGAATATAATTGATTATTCTCGACATGGCTGCAGCTAATAATCTATCTAAGCTTGAGGAATCTGTTAATGTCTCGAGTTTCTGTAATAAGGTAGTAACTCTCGGAAGGCAATATTTAATTCCACTACATTTAATTTTTCTAGGATCTAAACTAGATACTTTGTCTTTAGTAGCGATGATAGTGTTATAGAAATCCAGTTCTTCATTATTTTGATTAAATAATGAGGCCATTTTATCTAGTAACAAAATAACGGCAGATTTTAGTGGCCAGATGTGTTTTAATACTAAGCTTGAGATTTGTATATTCGCTTCGTGTTTAGTGAGATAGAATCCAGATTTAGCAAGTAATTCTCTATAATCGTGTGTTCCTGTTCCATCGTGACTGAATAGCACTTCCATTTGATTTGATAAAGGGCTCACATAATAGATGCACAATTCACTTCCCTTAATTTTTTGAATAAAGTCCTGTTTAAGTCCATCAAGACTATCAGTTCTTATTTTTTTCGCTTTATCGAGCCTCTGGTATTCACTAAAAAACCAGTCAATGAAATGATCCAATGCATTGCTTCGATTATTTGCACGATTATTCTCAAAATCATTTAACCAGATTCGTTTTTTGATTAATATTTCAAATAATGTGGGAATCAAGCCATCTCGATGAAGTGGAATACGACCTGACGATAATTTTGTGATTGCGGCAGTTATGCTCGCCTTATCCCAAAAATCATAAAACTGAGTAAAAAAAGACTTACAATTGACAGGAAGAACATCTCCCGCAACTAGCGGCTTCAGCACAGGAAGTTGTGAATGCTCTCTAACTATTGCTAATAATAAGGAATGCAATTTATGCCTGTCAGTACGTGCATAAGCGTTTTTATAGGTCTGATCTGACCCCGTTTCAAAGGACACTAAGTTTGATAAACTTAAGGGAATCAAAGAGGTGTCAAGATGAAAAGGAAAACGGACAAACTATTTCGAGCAGACGCAGTGAAATTAGCACTGTCGTCACCGCAGCCATATGCTAAAACAGCGAGAGACTTAGGGATACACCAGGTCACTCTCTATTCATGGATTAATCAGCATCGTAACGATCAGACCCAAGAGACCGTTGGTGAAAGCCAGGTAGATGTTGTAGAAGAGAATCGACGATTAAAGATGGAGATATTGCGCTTGAAGGAGGAGCGCGACATATTAAAAAAGGCCGCAAAGTTCTTTGCGAACGAATTGAAATGAAGTATCAATTTGTGGAAGAGAAGCGCAAAGAACACTCGATTAACATCCTGTGTCACGTTTTAGAAATAAGCCGAAGCGGCTTTTATGCGTGGTTATCACGACCTGTGAGCGATCGAGAAGAATCGAATCAGCAATTATTGTTAAAGATCCGTGAGAGTCATGAAAGAAGTCGAGAGACGTATGGATATCGTCGCATATACTATGATCTACATGCAGAATTAAAAACACTCGGAAAAAACCGAGTTTTTAGGCTGATGCAGCATTATGGCATAAGAGCGAAAACGAAAAGGAAATTTAAAATGACGACGGATTCAAATCATAGTAAACCCATAAGCGATAATAAATTAAATCGAGAGTTTACCGCTAACAAACCAAATCAGCGCTGGGTCTCTGATATTACGTATATTCCGACGATGGAAGGATGGTTGTATTTATCGGTGATCATGGATTTATTTTCTAGGAAAATCATAGGGTGGTCGATGGATAGCAGGATGAAAGAAGATATCACGCTGAATGCTTTAAGAATGGCGTTATTTAAGCGAAAAATATCAGGTGGAGTATTGTTACATTCTGATCGTGGAAGTCAGTATGCAGCGAATGAATATCAGGGATTATTGAAGGATAATGATATTGAATGCAGTATGAGTCGAAAAGGGAACTGCTGGGATAATGCGGTAGTAGAAAGCTTTTTTCACACACTGAAAGTTGAGTGCACGCACCATGAAAGCTTTAAAACGAGAGAGGAGGCAAAGAGAGTTATTTTTGAATATATTGAGGTTTTTTACAATAGACAACGTAGGCATTCTACGATAAATTACAACACGCCTGCTCAATATGAATTAATGTATGCTTGTTAGAGGTTGGTGTCCACGAAATCGGGAGCAGATCAGGTATATTACGAAAACCTGATACTGCTAATTACTGAGATAGAAAATGGTGAATAACATTACTAATTTAAAAACTACTAAATATCGCCTATTTTTCTACGCATGGGTGATTATCGCATTGTCTTACGCATTGAACCCAAAACACATACGATATTGATTTTTGCCATCAAGCACCATAAAGATGTCTATAATGACTTTTAAATTTAGAGGTATAATCACCATTTCATTAACCTATTATAAATACAATGTCGAATTATCTCTGCATTGATCACCAATCTTCAAACACTGACTTTCTAGTACAACGGGTACAGCCATCTGATTTATTGAAAAAATACAGGGTTTGAAAAATGCAGCATGGTTACCATACGAATGAAAGTTAGTGGATAAAACTCACTGCACCGAGTTTAGCGTTATCGATAATCCCATCACAGGATCTTATAACTTAGGCTGGATCATTATTGGATGCCTCTTTTTCCCATTCTTGTAGTGACTTCCATTCCATACTTTCAGCTATGTCTTCTGCATCCATTTGAAGCGTGTGTTCAAATTCACCATATTTGTAAAATCGCCTGATGTCTTCCCGAAGACAATCAAAAACAGCTAATTCATCTTTTTCCAAATTGAGATCTGTTTTTATTATTTCACTGGGGGATTTTATTTTATTGTGATCAAAATAGGATTCGCCATGCAAAATAAGCCTAATTTTTTGGTAGACATAGTGGGCATGTGTGCATTTCTTAGATATTTCGTCTTCAGTATTAGAAAAAATATCATGAGCTATCCCGTTTCTAGTTTCATTTATCTTAATGCATTCTTTAATTAATGAATCTTTGTTGTAAAAATCTATGCTCATTTCTAAAAAATCTAAGAGTTTTTTAAAACTAGTACCTTTTTTCTTTTTAATTGTATGTTCTATTCTGTCTGGATAGATTTTTAAGCTCACATATAGTGAACATAGTTCACATAGTTTCTGCAGATAGACTTCAACTATTTGATGCATTAAAAGTACATTTCCGATCTTATCATAAAGAGAATTTGAATCATTATATTCAAAAGATTCTAATCTAGAAAATAGGTCAATATTGCTAGTGATTCTTTCGGTAACATTCTTCGGTGAAGGTACATCTTCACCTAGTTGAGCTGAAATGGCTATATAGAGAGTTGTATATTCTGTATTAGAAAATTTTATTAAGTCATCAAATAACTTATAACCCCTTTTAAAATTTTCAAAGTCACTGTGCTCAGGTAGAGTTAATATTTGCTCATAAACATAATCAATATAAGGATTGTTTTTGGCTTTAAATCTAGTAACCATAAATAGCGTGCCCTTAATTTATTGCCAGTGTTACACGCAATTACCACATAAATAGTTGCTGAGCATATCGATTTAGAATTATGACTTCACCAATTAATTTTGGTAAAACATATGAATCAATCCATCGAATTATGTGAGTAACCGTCCTTATCATTACTGACCAACCCGATCAGCAAGATCAATCATAAAACGATTTATAGCGGATTTCCAGCGATGAATCAGCAAGCACAATTTCTGTGATACTCAGAATCACAATTAATATACCGATTAACATCATAAATATGCGTGAAAAACATAGTTTTCTATTCTTATTGTCAGTGTCTAATCTAAGCATTGTTTATAGTTATTCAGGCTGCTTGTTCAAAGGCATTGGCTTAAGTAATACGATGCTTGCAAATAGTCAACTCACTTCATCCAACATACAGTCCTTATTTTTAATGCGCTGTATATGTCAGCTTTCGTGTTCACAAAACATTCTGACACCCTCTTGGAAAGTAAAGAGAATCCAGAAAATAAGGAAGCTGCACAGCCAGGAGCTGCTGTCCCCGGTTAAGCTCTGGAGCGAATAGGTATCAGGATGATAGCGGGATGGGCCATGGATGGCCCTCTGAGCGGAAGAGCTTAACCGGGGACAGCAGCTCCTGGTCCATCCAGAGGCACCGTTCTCCCTGAGCCTGCAAAAAATCTGTCAGACCTTATATCAACACTTTTGCCTACGAGCTATTCCGAAGTGTTAATCTTGACATATAAAAGTGTTGAACCTCTAAAACCAATGGAAATAATCCCTACATAACGTAATTATTACTTCAAAAGTAATTAAAAAGATAATAATCCACTCGAGTGAGGCAGAATGCTGATAATTAAGCTCTTCGGCTAACATATTGAACAACTCATGCATAACCTCTAAACGATGATTCAGATTGTCTACCCGATCTTGCAGGTCCACATAGGTTGTCGTCATTTGGTAGAGTGGCTCTAAATCAGAATTTCTCCAGAAAAATTTTGGTGTGTACAACAACTCTAAGTGTAAATTAATGGAATTTCTATCCAATAATATTTTCCCCATCAAATGGCGAATCTCTTTGCGGGATTTTGAAATTTTACCTTCGGTAGATAACGTTTTTAAAATGTCCCTTGTTGTATGCGTTGTTTTTTGAATAATGGATTCAAAGCCTGCTAATTTTATAGATTGAGCCAGGGCGTGTGAGCACGCTAATTTAGTCACTATTTCTTTGTCGGGAAGAATCATATAATCATCTTTAATGCTAGGGTATTTTCCATACTCATACTCAAAACTATCTCGAGATGATGCACCTAATCCCTCATATTCTGCTTTTTTTAGTTGCTTTTCAATTTCATCAATGAAGATCCTTAATACCTGACTTGCCAACGCTGCGTCTTTTGTGAGGTGATAACGCAGCCATTTTGGCACGGACAGCACCCATTGCCGTAACGGTAATTTGGGGAGAACCTCCTCGAGAAGATGGGTGGTGATAAAGATCATATGCTTGGTATTGCAAGATGGGATATTTCTGATTTCTAAATCATTATGCTTAAAGGCGAAAAAGACTTAGAGTTTAACCTTTTCGATCAAAATTCTTATGAATTGTATACTTTTGTTTAATTTGAGTATATTCTTGACTAGTGAATGACAATTCTCTACACAGCAAGTAATTATTCAAATTAGGGCTTTGAGATGCATAAACATGATGATTTGAATGTAGACGATATTATTTCAGTTACTCTCAACGAGTATTATGAAGTCTATATAGTAAAGACTATAGACTTCCTTCGAAAGAATTTCTCCGAATTCGAAATGAGTCACATTTTAACAAAGTCGCTTGCGATGTGTTCCTTAGAATTTAGAGAATATATAGATGTAACCATAACTCGATTAAATATAAAAAATGTTGAAGCAAAGACCATTCAAGCAATTTATTCAGTACTTCAACGAATATTAACAGGAAATCTTACTCGTGATGACACACTAATGGCAACACTGCTTAAGATAGCGCCAAAGAAAAATGTAGCGGAATTAAATGTTTTAGTAAAAGAGCATATTACGCTACCTTTTTTATTGCAGAAAAAATCATCTTCTGATGAGAGGGAGGTGGATTACACCTCCGATAATATTAAAAATATTTGAACCATTGTCGTTCCCAGTAATCCAAAGTAGAGTTAAATTTGCACGTTAATAGGCGTTGAATTTCAAGCGGCAGAAGATTGAAACCATCGTAGTTTGAAAGTTCGAATTCACCTCCTATATCCAATGCAAATTTCAAGTATCTTATACTGTCAGGGCCCCATTGGTTTTTTTCACAGAGAATATCAATTAGTTTATTCCCCAAAGCACGAAAATCTTTAGCTTGTAATGTGGGTAGTGCCTCACAGTGCATAACAACAAAAATAGCTACTTGAACGCGTTTATTTACGCAAAAACTTTGTAATAACCTTTCTTTTTTGATAAACCTGAAATATGCGTTTATCATGCATAAGCATATTATATTTAAGTTTATAAATTTACCGTATTTACACGGTAAATTAAATTATATGAGAAATAATAGCCTTTCCTAGATACAATAAAGAAGAGCAATTATCGTTCTAAAATTGTATTCTGGAAATAATATATACCGATACAAACGTACTTTTTTCAATGTCAGAGACTATTTCTTCCATTATCTTCACCGACCTAATTACCCCAACATATTGAACAACTCAAGCAGCCCTTCAAATCGATGATTCATATTACCTACTCGATCTTGCAAATCCACATAGATTGTCGTCATTTGGTAAAGGACTGTAAATCAGAATTTCTCCAGAAAAATTTGCGGTTTTTTTATAATGGAATTTTGAGCTCAGCATCAATACTACAAAATATTGGCGTCAAACCTAATTTATTTTACAGTATGAAATTAATCAGTAAGAATACGATAAAACATGAATTAACGTGTAATATGTTTGATGTGTTTTCCAATTTCCATTTTATTCTGACATTTCAGCTTTAATCGGACATTGTTAAGAAATTCCTCTACCACTCTCGGTGATATACCTAATTCTCTTGCAGTTTGTTTTGCGGTCATTCCGCCTAATAAATAATAAACACATTGAAGCTCTCTTCGAGTCAGCGCAACTTCGCCTTGAGGGCAAAGTAACACGTAGTATTGACTTTTCACTCGATGACAGGGGATTTCAACATGTTTCAAGGCATTTGTTTCGGGCTTTTCATGTATCATATATCGTGAATATTGGGATTGTTTTAAAAGTTCTAATGGGCTGGGTTCTTCAACTTTACCTTCGACATCTTGATACCACTCCGATTGATCGATATGTTCACCTATGCCCGCTACCCCTACGATATTGCCATACGTATCACATAGACAAAAACAAGAATCACGCCAATGTATGATGGATTGATCAGCCGCTTTCAATCTCACCAGCAGAGTTTTTTCACGCTCTTCCTGAGCCCCCAAAGCTCTTTTCTCAAATAACTTTAAGATATCTCGATTGTCTTCTTTAATGGACGCATCAACAAAGGACATCGGATGCTCAAATAGCTTCGAATTAGATTGGCCCCAAACTTTTTGGAAGCTTTCACTCACATAAATTTGTTGCTTGAAATCCGGCGATCTTACCCAAAAACACTTATTTTCCTGCTGCTCTATGCTATTAATGAGTAAGTTAATTCCCTTATCCGTGATATTAAACATTTTCATGCTCATTCTTAATCAAGGGAGGAAGTATATCGCTGTCAATCTTTATTGGGAAGCACTAAAAAGAAAACAAAAAAGTTGCGCCCCCTTTCGGGAGCGCAACTCAACAGGTTAGATCAGCCAGGGTATTATTTCTTTACCACAGGTTGTTCAGACTTGCTAGCAGAATCAGAAGCTGCTGGTTTAGCCACAACTTCCGCGTGTTTTGTTGAATTAAACAATCCAGGACCTGCTTTAACACGTAGCTCGATCTGACTTAGTAATGAAACTTCTTCCTTATTGAATAAGGCAGAAATTTTGTCTGGATCATTAAAGTTCTCTGAAGCTCTTGAGCAATTCAGATGAATTAATATCTCACCACAGAATCCACTGATTAAAGTACGGCCAGCTTGGTTATCAGAAACCTTGACTAAGTCTTTAACCAAATCACGAATAACAGTTGCCGCGGTCTCAATGAATTGAGCGCGAGCAGCATCAACTAATTGAGTTGGTTTGCTGGTAATACTATCAATTGCGTGAAGAACAACTGTGTTCTCTTCACCTACAGTTTCAAATTTAAGGTCTTCGATCAAAGGCATTAAATAAGAAATTAGCTCTCTCTTAAGATCAGAGTTAATTTTTCCTTTTTTCAAGTTGACAACTAACTCTCCAACGACGACTGCATTGAAGGCATCCATTCTAGAAACAGCCATGCCTTTTTGCTTAGAATACGCTTCTGCGCAGATCCACTTAGATAGCTCAGGACATTCTTTAGCAAAATTAACTTCGTCAACTCGAATTGCCGATAAAATTTTATCGCTCAAATCAGAGTCTAAACGTTGAGATAGTACTTTTGAAATCTGTCCGTCTTGATATCTTTTCAGAACAGTCAAATCGCGAATTTGCTTAATCATTAGATTAAGATCAGCTTTGTCTGCAACATTACTTACATAGTCACTTTGAATTTTGTCTTCAATATTGGTACGATAATGTGCACGATCAGCATCACTTAATTTGTGCTCATAATTGACTTTACCAATGATTAAAGCATGTACATCTGATTCTGTATCAACTGGCGCTTGATCATTTTGACGAATAGCCAATGCACCCAAATATGCGCAAGTTTCATCTTGAACATGACGAGTAATTCGTTTGTGAAGAATGTTAACCAGTTCGATATCCGTATAACCTAAAGTAAGATACCAATCTGATGTCATGATCTCAACTGCACGTGCATTGAATTCTTGATTAAGTAAAGCATCACTTTGTGCCAATAAGCCACTTTTCCAGTGTTTTAGAACAGAATTAATTGCTTTACCTATGACTTTCAATGTGGGTCGTTGACTTCGAGAATAATCGCGAACAGTTGCATTTGCTAAATCAAGCAAAGCTTGTAAGCTAACGATCGCGCCTTTTTCACGAAGCATTTCTGTAGTGAGGCCAGCACCATTTAGCAAACTTAATGAGCCTAATAGGCAAACATTTTTCAATTCAGGTGCAACTACTAAAGCTTCAGCTAAATGAGATATTGAACAATTTGGATATGATTCATTATCAATAAACCTAAATTGTCCTGTTTTAGTGTTAAACACATGCACAGCTAGAAATTTGCTGTCTTGGGCATCTCGCACCGCCTGTATATCGATTTTTTGCATTTAATACCTCCAAAAGTATTCAGTTTAAAATTTACGCTAGCCAATCTAGCCACTGAAGAGTATGAAGAATTGTAGATTTAAAATATCCCGTAAAGTTACCGAAATGAAGGAAGCTTTTTTATTTTAAATTTAGATGTGATTCTTGACTATCATTGTCTCCAGCTGAATTGAACTCGAGCGCTAATTGTCTGAGTAGCTTAAGCCGCTACTGCAGATGACATTATTTCTTGGAATAACTCAGTGGAAAATTTCATAATTTATTCACACTTTCTTCTGAATCCATATCATCCTCACCTTCCATACCTCTTGCAGGAAGCAAAAGGATTTCTCTAGATGGAGCGCCTGGGTGAGAATGTGCTCCTCTAAACAATCTGACAGGACTTTGAGATTGCGCATTGACGCCCATACCCTTCATTCTATTTAGTGCCTTTTGACAACACTCCGCTGATCTTTTTTCTTTTGGATCTGTACTATTTTGATATTTTTTCACCACTGCCTCGAAGGTTGGTACACTCGCTTCTGAAAGCTTGACGTATTCATCTATTTCAACATATCTCAAATTGGGAGCTATAATATGGAGTTTGCCTTTAAAGGAATTCAGCTCCAAAGTCTCAAGATAAGGTGACGCTTCATCTCCTAAATCTACCTTTTCAAGCTTTACACTTGTGTCGTTAGTCTTTAGTGATACTAGATTAACGGCTGGATAAATTATCCTTTCGAGCCATCTGCAATTATTTAAATTTAAGTGACGCAACCTTAGTAATGGCATTCTCCAGTCAAGGACAAAAATGTTAGTAAAACTTAGATCGATCTCTTCAATATTATGACAAGCAGTAATGATGGCATAGAATATATTACCTTCTAACATACTACAGTGCGCGCAGGTGAGATGAGTTAGGTTCTGAAAAAATGTCAGTATTTCGACAAAATCAGTTGTGCTTATTTTTGAGTTATCCAAATTTAAACGTTTGACTCTCTTAAGGTTAGCTATAGTCAAATCATCAGCATTTCCTAGATAATTCCATATAACTTCTTGATGCTTTGTGTCTACTTTAACCCAATCAATGTTGTTCAAAAGCCATCTTAGACGATAATCGTCGTCACGCTCAACTCTAAAAATGTCATCAAGCTGACATTTCCTGATGGTAGCATTGCGTTGATATAAGGTAGATAGAAAAAATTCCAGAGTACCTCTATCTGTTTCTAAGTAATAACGCTTATTACCAAAGTAAATTACAGCCTCCTTTAGTTCATTGATCAATTCTTCAATCCCGACATCCGATGCTGTATTAATCAATATAGGACCAAGCATATTATGTTGTCTTACAAACTTATCTAGCATGTTCATAAATTTTAACTTAGAGTGATCAAATATCGTTGCAACACAAATGAATATTGGCTTAACTGAAAAAAAATGCTTGATCGTTTCAAAATGATTCTCTATAAAATCTAATGCCATTTTCATATCCATATCGGCAATACTATCATATGAAATTGAAAAGATAACAACATTAGCATCATTAATATTGCTTTTAATAACACTCTGAAGATTTACATCCATAATTTCTAGGTCATAACGTCTAGCTGAGCGTTCTTTAGGTTCAAAAGATTCGCATTCAAGATCAGGATCATGAAGCGGCATCAGCCCCGAGCTACGATATTCTCTTGAGGGCGGCGTCGGAAAAAATTTAAAAGTTTTTTGTTTAGTCATATATAGCTGAGAAGATAAGTGTTCAGATAATCCACATTGATCAGAATGTTTATAACCATCCCTCATGACGGATAGAACACTAACGTTGCATCTTTTTTTATGCAGGTGAATCCCTTCTACTCGTTTTACAGTGCATTTCTGGAAGTACTTTTTCCACTCTGACTCGGTATCTCTTGATAACCCTATGGAATACACATCCAGCGCACATTCTGGGGCTTTAATTTCAACCGTTTCAAGGCTAACCAAGTCATCAAGAATCATATATTTCATCTTATCAGCTACTAGTTTTAGTGATTTCAATCTTTGACAGCTTGAAATTTTTGCAGTTAATAATACAGGCGCATCAAGCTTTATTTGTATAAAGTCACTTACCCACAATTCTAGATTTACCAGATTTACACTAAGTGAAAAAAGCCTCCCTGAGAGCTCCTTAAAAGAAGTATTCACTGAAAAATATAGGTACCGTAACTCGGGATGTTCTGTGATAATATCCCTAAGATCACTTTGATTTAACAGGCAATTACCTCCAATACGTAGCCTATATAGCTGTGCGCTGTTTCTCAACAATACTTTTAATGTTTTACCATCTAAACTTTCAGCGTCTGACAAATTTAATTTGCTAAATTTGACACTTGAATAGACATCCGCAATAACACCCCACTGCACGGTAGAAACATTTTCAAATCTAAATTCATTGATAACAGCTTGTCTATCTTCATTTGATTCAATCTGTGCGAGTGCTTCTAACATCTCTTTTTTTGATGAATCTACTAACATCTTTTTTTTAGATGAATACTGAAAGTTTATTTTTTTTAATTGGCTTTCATCATCGTCATCAGAAATATCACTATCAAGCTCAATCACTACTCTCTCAGTATCTTCTCTGATAACAACATCTTTCAATTCGTCGACAGGATTTGTAGTAATAACGACTTCTTCCAGTTCTCGATCGTCAGCAGGAATATCACTGTCAAGCTCAATCACTACTCTCTCAGTATCTTTTCTGATCTCAATATCTTTCAATTCACTGACACTATTTGTACTAATAACGACTTCTTCCAGTTCTCGTGAAAGCCCCGGAAAACCTCTTAATAGAGAATAATCATGTTTATTTAGAATTTGTGAGTCAACAGAATCTAAATTATCCTCGCTAACTATGTCTGTTGCATTTTTTATTCGTCTTAGATATTCGACGATTTTTAAATGTCCAAACTCTAATGCATATCTAAATGGTGAAATTTTACTATGCTGTTCACTGAGCAAGGGATCAGCTTTCTTACTGAGCACCCACTTCATTAAGTTTAAATAACCTAAACATGCTAATAATGTGATCATAGGAATCTTTTTCCGATCGATGATCACCTTATCCCTTGCCGCTAATATCTCTTCCCAGAGATTAAACTCATCTTTCTGCTTTATTATAAAGACATTATTTTGAGCTACACTACATAAAGCATAATCAACCGATTTTCTTTCTAAATCTAGCAACACTCGTACGGAAATTTCATTATTGAAAATTTTAATAAATAAGAAGTCATCCCCTCCCGTTTCATGATCATCACTATAATCTGCTGAATTATAAGGGATCTCATCATTTAAAATACTGGAATCTGTCATTAAAGCTTTTTCGAGCAATGAAAATGCAGAAAATTCTTTTTTTGCTTTTATCAACTGCGCTGCTTTGTTTTTATAGTCTAAAGCCTGTGGTTTTTCATATATAATTATTGGATGTGAACCAGGATTTGGCGAAACTAGTGCGGGATATACTGAAGGATGTTTGTGTCTAAATAATAGGACATTTTCTGCTTCTAAACGCCGCTCTTTTATTGTCAGCAGATATGCTGACATACCGTATATGTCTCTTCTATCAGGATCAGCATTAAACATCATCAGATAGTTCATCACTAGGGCATGATTCATTTCCGAAGCAAACATGAAGGCAGTCACGCCAGTACTGGTCATTAAATCGACGACAGCCCCTCGTCTAAGTAGTATTTTCACGCCCTCAAAGTATCCGTATTCTGATACAAACATGAGCGGGGTTTTTCCATTCTCATCACATTGATTGACATATTTTATTTTTTCAAGTAAATATTTAATCGAATCAAAATGACTGTAAAAAAGTAAGACCTCAAGAACACAATTACTTCTAGTATATTTTAATACTATTTTGGCAGCGGTGACTCTTTCTTCCATCCATTTCAAGCACTCTAGGCATTCCATCTTTAGCACAACATTAATTAGCATGTCATCTTTAAAGTCGTAATGTTCATAAGTTTTATTAATTTCAGAAAAGTGATGGATAAGCTCATCTTTGACACTCTCTGTATCAAACACAATATTACATTTATTCTCATATTTAGAAAAAATAAGATGATATTTTTCAATCATACGTTCAATAGTCGAATCAATCTCAAAATCAAGTACAAATCCTGCCGTCATAATAGTTTCAGGGAACGTAATGTCCGAGTGGCGCTTCATAATATTTTTATCTTTTTTTAAAGCCTTATCAGTCCAACTTAAAGCTTCTAATATTTTTTTATTACGTAATCCTGCTCTCGCCTTTTCAATGCATTCTTCCGCTGTTAATTGAACTTTACGATTTGAGTCGATCACTCCGCGAGCGATTAATATATCGATTAAAGCAACTTCTAGAAAATTTTCCTCAAACATTGTTTCTACATTGATTTTGTATATATATTCATCATAGACCAAAGCAGCCCTGACAAGGCAGATGGCCTCTTCGAGATACCCGCAAGTATATGACTGCAACGCTAATTCTTTTAATAGCTTCGCGGATGTTTCCGAGGACAATTCTTCTGCATCTTTGATTTTCCCACGCGTTTCATCCTGGATATTCATTAATTGAAACCTTTACTATCAAATACATCCGTATCGGGGTTTTTTCGACTCATGACAGGTGAGCCTGAGCAAGAAGATTCTTCACTATCGATATTTTTTCGACTCATGACGGGTGCGCCTGGGCAATAAAGTTCTTCGCTAAATAATCTGGCAAAATTATGTGACTGCCCTTTTACATTACTACTCCGCATTCTACGCAGTATTTTCAGACAACATTCCGCTGATTTAGATTCTTTTGGGTCTAAACTATCCTGATATTTCCTCACCACCGCTTCAAAGCTAGGCACACTTGCATCTGAAAGTTCCACCGATTCATTTATATCAACAATTCTCAGATTTGGAGCGACGATATTGAGTTTGCCTTTAAAGGATTGAAGCTGCAATTTTACAAGATGGGGAAGCGCATCATCACCTAAATCGATTAAATCATGAGTAACGCGTGAATTATTAACTTTGAGTGATATGAGATTAATTGCTCTTAATGATATCTTATTGAGTTCTTCACATTGATTTAAGGTTAGATAACGTAAACTCGGTACGGGCGTTTTTGAGTTAATCAACCAAATCTTGGTACCACTAAAATCAACTGATTCAATATTCGGACATGAATTAATCACTCCTGCAAATATATCGCCTTCCAATTCTCTGCAATTCATTGCCGTGAGATCTCTTAGGCCAGGGAATTTTTTCATTATCTCAACAAAATCGGCGGTTCTGATTTGGGAATGATCTAAATCCAATTGTCTGACTTTTCGAAGAAAATCAGTAATTAAAAAATCAGCTTTTTTAAGATAATCCCATATCATTGTTTGATGATTATAGCTCACTTCTTTCCACCAGATGTTATTCAGAATCCAAGATTGACGATAAGAAGTTTTATCACTAAAAACATCAGTAATTTGACTACTAAACTCCTCGATTAATGGGTATTTCAGTGATGATTCAAACGCTTCAATAATTCCTCGGTTTTTTTCAAATTTATACCGTCGGTACCTAAAGGCATTAACAGCTATCAGTAATTTTTCATGCATTTCTTCTATGTGAGCATCTAGATATATACTAGTCAGGACGGGTCCAACCATAAAATTTTTTCTTGCGAACTGATGCACCGTTTTAACAAATTCTTTGTGCTGAATATCATCCTCGTCAATAGAATAGGGCCTCAGTACTGTCCCGACGCAAATGAACCACGGTTTGAATGCAAAGAATTTTTGAATAGATTGATATTGGTTTTCTAGGATTTCAATTGCCGCTGTTGAGGTCCAATCTTTTATACTTTCAAATGAGATATAATAATTAACGAAATTGACATATTTAAAGTCAAACCTGTAGCCAGAGCCTGACACTATAATCATCCCTGAACAGGAATTCAGCCGAATACGCTTACAAATTTTCGTTAAATTGATATTCTGGATATTTATCTCATAACCACATAAAGTATCAGGTAATTTCTCCCATCTTGTCATACTCCTCTCTGGATATCGGCTATTGTCATCTAGCAAGGTATTGCCTTCATCCATAAAAATATCTGAACTGACATTAAGTGAGCCATTATCTCCCATGGCTGATATCTGAATAACCTGACATTGCGCTCTACTACCTACCTCATATGAGCTGTCATCATGAATTCCATAAATAACTTTAACTCTGGATTTCCTGAAGATTTTTTTTAATTTACGATCATCCTCCCATCCCTGTACATATTTGTTCTGAGATACATCCAGCGTACATTTTTCCGCGAGCACTTCGACATGTTTTAGTTTTGAACATAATTCAATGACAAAATAGTTCAAACTCTGCGCTTCTAATATGAGTGACTCAAGATTATCGCAGTTTCCGACTCTTCCCGTTAATAACTTCGGTGCTTTAAGATTGACATTGACTAGAGCGCAATCTCTTAGATCAAGATCAACGAGATTAACGGAGAGCGAACCAATCAATCCTGATAATGATTTAATATGCTGCGTTTCCAGAAGAGATAGATAGCGTAAGTTAGGTTGGCTCGAAATGAGATCTCTGATATCTCCCTGTTTTAGTAAACAGTTACCCTTAATCATTAGCCTGTAGAGTTGATTCGATTTAGATATTAATGCTTTAAAACTTTTTCCATCTAAATTTAGAGCGCTGTGAAGCTTAAGTTCTCTAATATTGACCCGTGAGTAAACCTTCGAGATGACATTCCATTGCTTATGAGATAAGTTTGAAAAATCACAATTATCTAATATGAGTTGTCTATCCTTATCATTTTCGACTCTATTAAGCGCTTCAATCATTTCCTCTTGAGATCCCGTATCTAGCATATCTGCTGCTAACCCAATTAGATCAATACTTGAAGGAGATTCCTTATCAAATTCCATCGATGCATTCGGAAGCATTACAAAATCATCATCAAAATCTCTTTGTTGAGCGCTATCCATTTTTCTTTCAATAGGTGTTAGTCGAACTTTTAAATTTGAATCAATAATTTTATTATCAATCAATTCCATAATAAATGCCTTTTCTAGCCCATGCTCTACACTCGCGTGATGGTATATATTTTCATCATAGACTAATGCTGCTCTGGCAAAGCAGATGGCATCTTCGATATTTCCTAAAACATAAGACTGCATGGCTAATTTTTTCAAAAGCCTTGCTGATGTCTCTGAGGATAACTCAGCCACATTTTCGACTAGATCAGTCTCTTCCTGCTGACGATTCACAAGCCGAGACCTTCGCAGGTAAATATCTCAATCCCTTGATCCCGTAATTTTTGATCTTTCATCTGTATGTCCTTGTTTATCAGTATCCTAACTGATCTATTATACTATTCCAGCCACTAGCCATGCTATCCGTATTTTTACATCAAGTAGCATTTAAATCGTGAATTTCTCTGTAGTTTCATTTTGCACCTGATCAATGATTTGTAATAACCTCATCTGTAGGTTACCGCGATGACGATCAGAGATTCGGGCACCATAGGATATAAGCAGGCTAAGAGTCTCTCGATGTCCACCATGGGCTGCCAGCAGGAGCGCGGGCGATTCCTCCCTTGATAAAAATTTCTTATCCACATTGCTGTTTAATATATTTCTGATGGCATTTAAGTCACCCCGAAACGCGGAAACTAAAAATTTTGTAAAGTTATCGCAATTCTCATAGTCTTTCACAAATGAACATAGCAACACTAACAACTCAATATTGATATCTAGTTGAACTGCTACAAGTCCAATCGCAGTGGATCCCTTATCATTTTTTAATTCTACGAGAGCACCACGTTTGAGCAAGAGCCGAACTATCTCGATATTTTGGCCCATCGATGCCCACATCAATGGTGTCCAATTTCCCTCTTCTCTTATATTAATATCTTTAATCTTATCAATTATATATTGTGTTATATCGTATTGATTATAATAAGCTGCTAGTGAAATTGGAGACATTGAGAGCAGGCTGATCTGCTCCCGATTTCGTGGACACCAACCTCTAACAAGCATACATTAATTCATATTGAGCAGGCGTGTTGTAATTTATCGTAGAATGCCTACGTTGTCTATTGTAAAAAACCTCAATATATTCAAAAATAACTCTCTTTGCCTCCTCTCTCGTTTTAAAGCTTTCATGGTGCGTGCACTCAACTTTCAGTGTGTGAAAAAAGCTTTCTACTACCGCATTATCCCAGCAGTTCCCTTTTCGACTCATACTGCATTCAATATCATTATCCTTCAATAATCCCTGATATTCATTCGCTGCATACTGACTTCCACGATCAGAATGTAACAATACTCCACCTGATATTTTTCGCTTAAATAACGCCATTCTTAAAGCATTCAGCGTGATATCTTCTTTCATCCTGCTATCCATCGACCACCCTATGATTTTCCTAGAAAATAAATCCATGATCACCGATAAATACAACCATCCTTCCATCGTCGGAATATACGTAATATCAGAGACCCAGCGCTGATTTGGTTTGTTAGCGGTAAACTCTCGATTTAATTTATTATCGCTTATGGGTTTACTATGATTTGAATCCGTCGTCATTTTAAATTTCCTTTTCGTTTTCGCTCTTATGCCATAATGCTGCATCAGCCTAAAAACTCGGTTTTTTCCGAGTGTTTTTAATTCTGCATGTAGATCATAGTATATGCGACGATATCCATACGTCTCTCGACTTCTTTCATGACTCTCACGGATCTTTAACAATAATTGCTGATTCGATTCTTCTCGATCGCTCACAGGTCGTGATAACCACGCATAAAAGCCGCTTCGGCTTATTTCTAAAACGTGACACAGGATGTTAATCGAGTGTTCTTTGCGCTTCTCTTCCACAAATTGATACTTCATTTCAATTCGTTCGCAAAGAACTTTGCGGCCTTTTTTAATATGTCGCGCTCCTCCTTCAAGCGCAATATCTCCATCTTTAATCGTCGATTCTCTTCTACAACATCTACCTGGCTTTCACCAACGGTCTCTTGGGTCTGATCGTTACGATGCTGATTAATCCATGAATAGAGAGTGACCTGGTGTATCCCTAAGTCTCTCGCTGTTTTAGCATATGGCTGCGGTGACGACAGTGCTAATTTCACTGCCTCTGCTCGAAATAGTTTGTCCGTTTTCCTTTTCATCTTGACACCTCTTTGATTCCCTTAAGTTTATCAAACTTAGTGTCCTTTGAAACGGGGTCAGATCAGGCTTGGCGTTTCTTTATTCGTCATAGTGTTGTTAATATAAACAATGCCATTTACAACAAGGTACTCTACAATTTCAATACGACCAAAAAGGATTGCCCAGGTGAGAGCTGTGACACCCATAAAATCTAGCACATGAGTGTTGTGATTATCACGGATTGCCCATTTCAAAGCATTGACATAACCTAAAGCACAAAGGAGATTAACCAGAGGAGCTAAAAATGCCTTAGATTTATCTTCTGGTTGTGATTCATAGCCCTTAAAGTCCTTTATTATCTCAAGCCCATCTGTGTGATCAAGCAGTAATGGCTCAATAGTGACATTACCTAATGAAAAAAATACTCCAGGCAAACCTATATAATCATATCCAAATTGACAAATTGTTGTGATTTTATCGCCAAATTTATTTTCAATATCAAACAAAAATACTGGAAAAAGCTCAACCTCCTTGGGAAGCAAACCAGGATCATTTTCTAAAATTTTCTCATCACAACTAAGCGCCCTTTCAAAAAGTCGTAATGCTGAAAAAACCCTTTTTTCTTCAAGTTTTCTCTTTGCTTGTAATACATAATATAAAGCGAACAATGATTTACTGGATTCTGTGACCGGATCAACTATCAGGATATTAACTAGAGGCAACCGCACACTTATTTCTTCCAATCTGTCTGTGTCATCAAGATTAGGCACAGTAATATCTACTGAATTAAATATACCTGGATCTAATTTCAACGCAGCTTCAGAGTAAGTCATCGCCATATCATACGAACCTTCTCTAAATAATTGAAGCGCTAAGGTTTTTAATGCTTTCTCTGGTGGTAATTTGATCAAATCTGCTCTTTCTGCTTCAAGCAGTACAATTCTAGCTTCTTGCTCTCTAATGACACGGGCTGGATTAAAGAGACTAGCAAATCGAGGAGCTTTGGGATTTAGAGATTTTTGTTCTTCCATTGGTATACTTCCATTAGTCATACTACAAGTAATCATTATTTCGTCCTTGACAATCCTATGAATTCTTGGTCTTCTAGTCCGTCTTTTTTATCGTTCACTTGATCATCTTTCGTCTTATTATCTGACCGAATATTTGCAAGATTAGATTTTAATTGTATTTTCGCACCCGCTTTTTCTAAATCTGCAAATAGCTTGATGGCCTCTTGATCCTGATTCTCTCTTTTTTCAATATTGCAATTCTTAAAAATATTTTCATCAATCCTGATTGCAGCATCAAACATCTTTCTCGCATCAATAATATTTCCCTCACTTACTAGCCGAATAGTATCATCTCGAAGTTTATTGGCGAGTTGTATTAGCTGTGTCGGAGGTATGGCTGAGCTCTTTATATCAAATTTTTTCACTTCTGTTTTTGCACCTACAGTATTGGCCTCTGGCTGAGTGAGAGAGAAGCAGGTTGGAACATAGGAGATGTATTTTTTTGGCTGGATTTACCTTCCATTGGCGCATCAACTGACTTTTCTTGCGGTAGTGTGTGAACGACCGGCTTGGAAGGTGATTTTTGATCTATTGTGTTCTTGTTGAGCTGAAATATTACATCCCCAGCTGCTAAAAACACGGGCTCTAGTAATCTATCGCAGAGTTTCTTGATTTCATTGACGGATACATTTTGCGTAAGGAGTAATCCATCTGGGGCTAAAAGATAATTGAGCACCTGATCCTCTAAGGTATTTCCAGGAATCGTAGATAATCCTTTTGGGATATCCATTCGCTTCACCACTTGTAAGACTTCTTGATATAGCACAGGATCAATATCCTTCAGTGCTTCGTGAGATTTAATATACTCACATAGCGGCCGACAATAGGCTTGATTCATCGTCAACGCCCTTGATAATCGAGATATCCATTGTCTTCGTCCATAAGGTTGTTTTTGCTTTTCCTCCAGCTGAGTAAAAAATCTCTCTCGAACATCTCCGATAGCTATCGCTGAGGACTCTGGAAATTCAGGATTGAAAGCAGGAATAGAAAGTACATCTCCCGCAGTCATATCAACACAATTCTGTCCCACAATATATCCGCAATCACTGCCATTGATTTGTTGCAAACAAGAGTGGTTCTGTAAGGTATACGCTTTAACGCCAGATTCCTGCAGGGCATATAATCTTTGAATCTCTTGTATCTCTGCTCGCGATAATTCATTGCCTTTGGTGAAAATAAAGGATTCAGATGTTGTGGAATTAATTTCATTTAAAAGAGGTTTGAGCTTCTCCTCAATGAGGGTAATAACGGTGGATTCCATTTCTTTATCTTCTGCTGTCATCTGATCCGCAGAACTCGTTGGATTAGCATAGTGGATCGTCACTGGCCAAAAAGCATCAGCACTCATCCGTTCAATGACCACTGATACAAAATGATGGCTCGTGATCATCACAGGCAAAACAAACATTCTCTTCTTTTTACCAAGTATAAAGTCTTTCACGTAGCTTATTAAAGGGAAGGTGGTTTGTTGATAATAGATCTTATCACTTCCTAGGGCTTCTCTTACATGCCAGACTTGATCAGAGACAGAACATTTCGAATCATTTTTTAACATCGACTTAACGAATGCCAACACCTCTCCTTCTGATGCCCAGGATTCTGGTGTGACATGGGTATTACTCAACAATCGTTCAATGAGCGCATAAAAGAATTTCTCTGCGGGTGATCCTGATTGAGAGTAGGGGACTATAGGTAGCTTCTGGATAGCAACCGAAGGTTGCTCTGATTGCATCGCAGCTCGAGGTAGTTCTGTATTCGCTTTGTCTCTTGCGAAGAAACCCACTTTAATATCCCCATTAGAATGGCGCTTAGTTGTGGGTGAACTCGTTTGTTTCTGAGTCGATGACATTGCTGCTATCTCAAATTTATCATCTCCCATCTTAAATCGCTTTACTTCATTTTCTGAAACGGCAACAACATAGCCACTGCGACTTAACAATACGTATCTGAAGGTATGCAGGGTCTCTTGATAACAACGATCATCAAATTGAATCGCATGAACTGTCTTAGCATTATCTAAGATGATCAGGCCTTTACCCATGATATCCAGCGTAAAATCTAATAGCCGACCGCCTTTACTGACGGTCTTACCTGAAGAGGGAATATCTTTTGTTATGTGTTCTTCATCTATGAATTGAAAGTATGGCTCATAAGTCATCTTTCTAGTGGCATCATTGCCCACAGAGGGAGTGATATCCACCATATTAAATTCAGCTTCAGTCAGCCAGGATAAACGATAATTAGTCTCAAACTTTTGTAGTTGAATCCTGAGAATGGGTACCTGTTCTTCAATCATGCCCTCATAATAATAGGGTGTTTCAAAATCACATAATTTAATTCCTACCCCGGGCTCTACAACAACGAAATATAGATTATCATCACTATAAGCAATCTGGGATTGTACAATTCCCTCTTTGACATCTGGAATTGATGGATTTTCTCCATCATATTTTTGCGCGATTTCTATTAAGTCGTCACTTCCTACTAAGCTCTCAATCTTTAACACTCGATAAGGCATCTCCTGCTCTTCATTAATGCAATATAAAAGTTGATTACCATCGGATGAAAGTGTGGCGCCTCTAAATCCAGTATCATTCAGAACGCTCGCACTCGTCCAAGCCTGAGTCTTCGTACGACAACTGATCACCATTAACTGGGCGTAACTAAATAATAATAGACATTCACCACTGTCATCCATACTGATCTGGAGGATATTTGGCATCGCTCGCTTAGAGATAGAATGCAGAGTCTCACCGGTTTCACAATGACGAATGTTCAGAGATTCATCGCTGAGTATCGCCAGTATTTTGCCATTTCCACTAACACAACTAAGCGGAATAGCGACTGTTGCCTCACCAGGCTTAGACGACTCAACGGTAAATTTAACTGGAGGCTTGACTGGGGGATTAACCGCGAGTGCAACGGGTGGTGTAGCCGCAGCTGTAACAGGTGGTTCTGCTATAACTGCTGGCTCACCAGGAGCCTTAATAGGAGGCTCAATTTTGTAAACATCTTGAGAGGTTCTGAAATGATAGTGGTTACGCTTTGCCCCTACAATACCGTCTATATTGACATGTACCAAAATAATATCCGGCTGCACGCGGAATTGATCAGGATACTGAGTAGGAACATTATCAGCGAATGTTAGAATATTACAATTTAATATCGATTGAATTGCTCGTATTTCAAGCTGCCCCGCCCATGTATTATGTTGATACATTGAGGCTATATATTGATCATAGGTCGTACCGAATTCATCTGCGGTGTAATTTTGGAATTCTTGGCGATGCGCCACCATATAGTTAACCACTAATTTTCTAAACTCTGTGCAGACAAGGTTATTTACCAAATGATCATTGTATAAAGCGCGAGTATTATTGCCTGGATGATATTCTAAGATGAGTTTATGGAAATGAAGCCTATGCTTTTCCGCTTGTTTTCCAAAAAGTAATTCAAACCTTCTGTTGAATTCAGTGAGATCTTTCCGAACAGGCAGTAAATAACCCAATGCTGCCGACCAAAATAAGCAACTACCATATCCCGGAACGTCGACTTCGACTTCAACTTGATCCTGATTAACTACGTGTAATCCTGAATTTTTCTTAGCATCTGAACGTGATGCTGGTTTTTTATAAGCTATTTTATCTATTACCTCAAACAATTCTTGGATTTTAATACAAGATACTGGATCCGAGGTCGTGTAAGCGATGGCTAATACACCTTGTAATGTAGTTTTACTACCATCTAAACAAGATCGATCAATATCAGCGCCACGCTTAATGAGCTGACTTACGAGTTCAAATTTTCCATTTTCTGCAGCATAGATTAATAGCGTTTTCCCATCGTTAGTAAAGGTATCATTGATATCTTCCGGAGTGGCTTTATTCAAAAGCTTTGCAAAAATACTTTCTCTGGCATTCGACTCAATCGCTGTGATGAGTGCTTTACTGACGGACGCACCTGCTTCTAATAGAACATCTATTACTGCTTCACGTTGATGCTGAACAGCGAGGCATAATGCTGAATGACCTTGAGTGTTTATATGATCAATCATGCTATCATGAATCTTAAGAATCTGTTCAACAACATCAGTGGCGTCACACTCTACCGCTTCAAACAGAAAATTCGGCCATGCTTTAACACCTTTAGTCAGCACGTGCACGACCATCTTAGTATGCCCACTCGTTAATGCTATTAGCAATGAATCCATAATCAATGTACCCGTAGTTTTTTCTAGCACCTTTGGATGAGCAGCACATAACTGATCTACTTCTTCTAAATGATTTCCCTGAATTGCTTGTGCCATCAGCTCTAGTACATCCCCATCTTGTGGGTTCCTGGATATTATCGCATTTAAGTCTTCAAGTTCTGAAGCAGATGGCTGCATTTCTAGCGCAATTTTTGCTAATGAAGAGGCATCTTCTGAATCACTTCTTTTTTCCGCTTCTTTTGCTTCTTTGATGACGGTTTGTATAGAATCAGTAGAGACAAAAACGGCATTTGGAGCCAAACTATCTTTAATTTTTGCACGTGCGGCAACAGGGCCGGTAAATTTAGTAACGCTCGTTTCCTCGATTTGAAGATTTACATTACCATTACTACACTTCACTTCAATGTCACCACAATTGCTGGCGTGGATATGGTCAACATTTTTCAGTTTATCTGCATCAACAGTCCGATTGCCTGTACAACCAGATATATCAAAGCTAACAACATTTTCATTTTTTGGATTATCCTGAACCAACTCTATCTGAGCCTGCGTTGGATTGTTTAATGATAAGTGTGTTTTTCCATCTGCCATTACCTTATTCAGTAATTTTTCAAAATGCTCTAGCTTTAGTTTAACTAAATCAAATTCAGACAGTATTCTTAGGAGGTAATGGTCTGACAATAGATCAATATTTTGATTAAACTCTACATCATCTCCTTTCTCCATTGCGCGTTCAAGCTGGCTCCTGCGTTGCAATTGAGTACGCATTTGATTTTGAAATGCTAGTTTTCGCTCAGCCATGACCGCTGGCCTTTCTACTCTTAAATTTCTCGGCAAGCTATATTCAGCACTCAGAACAGCGCTCCAAATAGCTGAATACGTCATGCTGTTTGAGGGTTGTGATAGAATCCATGCACGAAATTTTTGAAAGCGTTCGAAAACTTCCATTTCTATCCCTGGAAATGCTGCCATCCATGTGGCGACTTTTCCTCTGCCTTTATTTCTATGAATACTTCGAAGTACCATGGTTTCAAATTTTTCATTATCCACCAACCACCCAAAAACGACTTCTTCTGGATCTAACAATTTTAACTCTGATAATGCAAACTGATTTATTTTCTCATCTTTTAGTAGGCTAAAGCACTTTGCACCCCAATCAATTTTGGCATGGCTTGAGTGAAGTTGCATAGAAATGTATGCAGGATAATATTGCTCTTCATTATCAGAGAAAGCTATATCTTTCTTTTTGACCGCATAAGAAATTCTGTAATCATCATGATGTATGCCTAGAATGCAAATTTCAAATAGCTTCCAAGTCAATGAATAATGCCCCATTTCCCGTATGATATCTTTAGTGTTATTTGGAATAGAAACTATGGGACTATTTTCACAGGCTAGTAAGCCTGTTTGAGATCTTGTTAATTTCATGTATTGATGATCAGGCATTAACCCATGGAGTCGTTGAATTAAGTTTGAAATAATAAAAACGGTAGCCGGATTATCGACTCTCCTTACAAGAACAGCCTCTCCAACGGAAGAAGCAGAGTTGACTATGACATAAGGCATCTTGTTCTTTTTTAAGGTGATGCCAACGTGTGGCTGCAATTCCACTACTCGACGATGCTCATGAAGTGTGTATTTGATTATGCTGGGTTTTATTTTTTCTTTCGCGCGATCCCTCATAGCTTGAAATCTTGAAGGTCTGTCACCTTGCTCTGATCTTGGACCATTCTGGCTATCATCAAGATCACTTTGATCATCCCCACCATAAGTCTGATTTTGTTCTTCGGTGCTGACATCGACAGAGTCCCCAGTTATTATACTGACCATTGAGTCGTAAAACCCCTTCGGTTCATCTTCTTTTTTGAGTGAGATAAGCCTAACTAAATAATCATTCGTGATATAGTCAAATGCATCATGTCTTTTTCCACTGCTATCGATGATCAATCCCTTCTTCAATACACCATTAAGGCTATAGGATTGAAGAAGTCTCATTCTATCCTGATAATTTCGAGTTTGATAAAATGCTTGGGCATATTTAATGGCTACTTGTCCTCTCTGTGCGGTACCATTGGAACTCAATACATGACTTTCAAATGCGCCAACCCCTTCTAAACCCTGATGTCGAGATTTTGCTAACAATATTTCTGCTCTGACCTCAGCTTCATTCAAGACAGAATCTAGCTTAATTTCAGAATAAAAATGCAAGCATTGCTCGTATTGCTCTTTTGCAAAATACGATCTGGCCGCCATTAATACTGTTTTTGATTGACACACCATATTATGACTCAGGTGACGATGCGCCTCTCTAAAAATATTCAGAAATGCCCTTTCATCTTTTACTAAAAACCCGTCTAGCACACCCTTTCGCATGAGCACTGGGTAAAATTCAATGTATCTGAGTATTAAGTCTAGTAATTCCTCTCGGAGATTGATCGAAGAAGGTAGTAATACTCTTGTATAATGTTGAAGCATGGCAAATAATTCATTCATTCCCTTGTGATATGTCGTTTCGCCTAAAGCTTTTTGATATTCAGAATAGTGAGGCATCCTCGTTTTGCGACTTCTATGCGAATGATAGGGATGAGGAGCAACAGGTTTGACATCCAGTGTACCTGCAAAATCAATTTCTGAATCGACTTTCAATTGAAATACTGAGTTACTGAAGGCACGAGCCCCTTCTGAATTCGGTGAATATTTTTCCAGGTCTGACATCTTGACACGAATAAGTTGAATTTCTCTTAATGCAGTATCTTTGTTCTCACACTCACAGTGAACATCCTTGCATTGACGACAATTAGCGATGGTTAATGCGTCTAACAAATCTACATAGACAATTTTCTGAGTTTTTTGACTTGCGGTTGCAGTACCATCCATGCTCGGGCAATATAGCCAACAAGTGCCGTCTGGTAGGCGAGATAGATTCTCTAACTCTTTCATTACGATCAACGAACTTTGATCGGCTTCAATTGTACTAGCCAACTGCAAATGATTCCTTGCAGCAGATTTTCTGAACTTGACTAATTCAAACAGGGGGCTCTTTCGAAGATTCTCACTCGTCGATTGCCAGTCTTCGTATAATTTCTTCTTGAAAGATCTTTTCACTACTTCTTCGTTGTTTATTGATAACTCAGTTTCTAATCCCTCTATTTCTTTCTTTAATGCTGCACTTTCTGTTTCTCTGTCTACTACTGGCTTAGCCTGAATGGTAGTTTTGACTGATGTAGAGACTTTTTGTACGAAGATTTTTGTGCCACGAGCGACCCTATTCATGAAATTAGTTTTAGTAACCTCGACCGCAACTGCCTCTATTCGATCTTCATTAAGCTCAAGCAATCTAGCCTTGAGAGGTTGTAATTTAGCAGAAATCTCTTTTAAATTTCTTCGACTCTCTTTAACTCTATCAGAGAACTGGTCATATTTTTGAAGAATCCAATGCGCTATTAACTCATCATCTGCCATTCTAAGATTCTGAACTTGCCTTCTATATCCTGATTCCACATTCGTTTCATCTTGAGATGATAGATATCCCGATGATTCTGATAGCTTATTCATTGCAAGTACGAATTTTGCATCAATATGAGCAACATTCTCACCAGCGAGATTAATACTCTTTGCAGAGATTACAAACCGTTTATTGAGGTCATTGACAAAATTATACAAACTATTTGGCGAAATTAATAACAGGTTTAGCTCAATCTTTCCCGTCATACCTATAAATTGTTGAACTGACATCTGCTTTCTAACATATGAATATAATCTGACAGTGCATTGGCCACTCCCTACTTCACATTTCGACTTGATAAAAACGATGCCTGTGACATCACAACCATTATACAAGACATTTGATAATTTTGATTCGTTAAATTGAGCTAAATAGAGCATACACCCTTCAAAAGTAACCTCCGCAAGACTCGCGTCGATGAATTGAGATTCAGCAAGATGACAATTGACAAATGTTTTAGATTTCTGATTATCCTGAATTTCAGTTTTGTTAATAAATTTTGCTGAATCAAGACTACATTCAATAAATTCGCAATTCTTAAATACACAGCCATCAAATATACAATCATCAAAATTTACATTTTTAAAGGTACAATTTTCGAATTTTATTTTCTTGAATACAGCATTTGAAAAGTTAATTGAAATGAATACCTTGTTGCTTACGACAGCAATTTCACCATCATTTAACCATCGGAACCCTTCTAACACTAGACATCCTTCACGATCATCACAAGACAAACTCAAAGGTTGTTTTAAGCCCCTGATTGCTAAGTCTCCTTTCAATTCTTTATGATTGATAACATTTAGCACATTTAACGGTAGGCTATGATAACTCAAAATACTAACCATGAGACTTCCGGCATAATTTTTAATTTCTGTAGGCGCAATATCATGAATTGCCTTTAAATTCTTGAGTAAATATCGAGATTTCATTTCGGTGACATTTTTGGAATCTCCCAATATGTAGCAGATAGACATTAATATTTGTTTTTTTATCCACCATTCAGAGAAAACTGAAAATCGATGTTGTTCAAGTTCTTTCATCACAGGATTTAGCCGGTCACGGTATTTTGTGAAATCTAATTTCTGCCTTCTATCCGCCAAGGGCTCGAAAAATTCTTCTATTAACTCCTGAATCTCTTCTTTTACCAACTTGGGACTGTTCTTAAAAATATTTTTTGCATCAGATTTAAAAAATTGTTCAAAAATAGGATGTTGAAGAATGCTCTTTTTATCGCTACCTAAGTTTCTAAGAACGCAGCAGAATTGAACCGATTGATAAAATCTGTCCTCACTCATCAGGATGTTTTGTTTGTCTAGTGAATCCATCCATTTAGTTTGCTGATTTACGTTTGTTGTAGAGAGCAATGCGAAATCGATTGATTCAGGGAAAAGATTAGGGTCTATGGCGTTGTCCTCTAGCATAAACGCTGCAAAATTCTCAGTATAACACTTCGCCCCACTCACGAGGACATCTTGTATAGGATAGTAATAATCAGGATCTTGACTTGCGAGCAACAGGAAACGGTAATTAACATATTGTTCTAGCAAGGTTGAGTCATTGACTTCATATGTTCCACTAGCTTCTGGACCTTTCAGAGAAAGCTGAGACATTAGATCCATATCTAATAGATTTTCTGGCGTAAAGATAGGGACAGTACTTTGAACATCATTCTTCAACACACTTGAGCCCTTTTGCAAACGCTCATAAACCAGAGGTTCTAGGGTGTATAAAACACTATCAACTTGGTATCCTCCAAGCGTATTTGCAGCGTCTTTTAATCGCTGATGAAATCTCTGTAGCAATTGAATGTCATACACATGATCAACAAAAATCTGAAGTTGCATCGATTGCTTAATGGTTTTTTTGTCAACTTTATTTGTTGCAAGCTGGCTATTTGCCTCATCAAAGACTGATAATATACTAAAATATCGCTTGAGAATGTCATCTGAGCTTTGATAGCAAGCATTTACCATGGCATGATTAAAATAAACCGGAAAAAGACTGCCATCGTTATAATTTTGTAGTCTGACAGCATTTCTAAATTGCTCATAGCAATACTCTGTACCAGAGGTGATCGCTGAAATTTTATAAGCAGTTTTAATGGCTCCTTGAGTGACTTTCATTAATCGCTTCGACATTTTTTCAATGCGTGAGATATCTAAAAGTGCTTGAATTCTCCATTCTGCAAAACGAATGAATTCCAACGCGATCTTAGCGACTTCCTTCACTA
This sequence comes from uncultured Gammaproteobacteria bacterium, assembly GCA_963725255.1. Taxonomy (GTDB): domain Bacteria; phylum Pseudomonadota; class Gammaproteobacteria; order JAIEPX01; family JAIEPX01; genus JAIEPX01. The sequence goes on from CAVRXV010000017.1 coordinate 388,051, forward strand.
TTGGTTTCTGGACTAGTCCAAAATGTCTTGAGTCTCCTAATATTGGCTTGGGATTTTCTGCTGAATCGCCTTTGATATCAGACCATTGTGTCAGCCATTGTTTAGACCACCCCAATCTTTCCGACAGATCAGTTTTCGCTTCTCTTTCAACTTCATTATAAGAAATTATTTCTCCGAAGAATTCTCGAAATTCTGCAGAGGTGATCAAAATGCAAGGAAAGTTTATATTTTCGGGAATTTTATATTTTAGTTCTGCTTCCAAATGATTTAATGATACTGTTAATTTATTTTTTTGATTTTCTGAAGCTTCAGCTCCCTGTTGATCAGATACTCCCATTAAAAATGCTCTTACCTCTTTTACAAGTGCAAGCTTTTTTTGATCATCTGATACATTAACTAAATTCTCTTTGAATTGCTGACTCATTTCAAATTTAGCGTCTCTAAATTTAAATACTTTTTTTAGTTCGAGTGTTTTACCTAAAAAAGTCTCCACAATATATTTGTGGTAGGACTCCCAACTCATCTTCTGTACTAACGCAGGACAAGGCGCATCAATTAATATGACGATTGCCTGATAATTTTCGGCTGTCAGCTGCCGAGCCGTCTCAATGGCTTCTATTCCAGCAGAAGAGTATCCGAATAGAATATAGGGTTGATAAGCCTTATGCTCTTTGTTCAAGACTGAGCGTACGTGACACCTAGCCGTCGATGTAAAATCAGTGCTTTGTAGTCTTTCATCCACTTCTCCGGGAGTTTGCAAGCCAATTGCATAACGATCCCCAACTAGGCGTCTGAGATTATCATAAGAATCTTTTTCGGTTCCCATGGGTGGTGGAATGAGATAAACCGGTAATCCTTCTATAGGTCTAATACTTTCTTTGGTAACCTTTAGTGCTAGCTTAATATTATTGTTAACGAGGGAAGCATTAACATCTCTCACTAAACTTCCTAGCGTTTTGGTCTTATAAAATTCGGCAGGATTGATATCTATATTTCCATAAGAAGCACTGAGCCTCGCCAATACTTCACTGGCCAAAACAGAGTTACCCCCGAGCATTTCAAAATCAGCATCTTCACCTATCTTTAAATCAATTTCAGGAAATAATAATTCTTTCCATATTCGGAAAACTTCATTACCTACCTTTCCTTTCACTACAGATTCAGGCGAGCACTGGCCCAGCACTCGAAAGCCCTCAACAGATTTATCTTTATCTTGACTCACTATTTCAAGTTGAGTATTCCATATCTTCTCTTTGAATTTTTTACTATCTTTCCACATTGAAGGGTCATTATCTTCAAACACACATCGCGTACACCATCGACTGGGGATACCATTATTACTGCCCAGTTTATTATACATATATTCATAAATACGTCTCAAATGGGGGTCATCAAGCAAAACACCCTCCTTTTCAATTTTAATAAAAGTGACAAGATGATCGTCGTCAACCTTTCCCTGTTGACTTTCTAAGGATAGATATTCTGCATGACGAAAAAATACTTTTGCCTCAACTTTTTCTTTATCTTTATCATCTGTGAAAGCTAAAACATGACAAATTGCTTCCTTTAATAATATTTCAATTTCAACCAGGTCAATAGGGGGACGACCATTTATTTTAATTTGGCGATCGTACCGACCTAATGCTGCGATTTTACCATTTTTAACATAGACTTTATCGCCCGTACGATAAGCTGGCTTTGAAGATCCTTCATCAAAGTCATCACTCAGTGGAGTGTTACCGTGACGGTCAATTTTTGTAAATGCTATTTTATTTTTCTCGATATTATTTGAATATCCCGGTGAAATAGCGGCCAATTCAGATACCTCATCAATCGCAATAAGTTCTCCAACGCAATCATCCGGCGGATCAATTTCACCCTTAGTATTAATGGAGGCTCTAATGATAAACTTTTTTGGGCAATCTTTGGGAGCATCATCTTGTCTTTCAACTATCAATAACTTCGTACCTCTCATGGGCTTTCCAATAGCGATGACGGTTCTTTCTAGATATTTAAACTTTGATTCGCTGATCTTTCCTTGCTTTAACAGCTCTAATGATAATCCAAATGTCGTTTCCGTTGGTCCATAAGCATTAATCCCGATTCGAGGAAATTTAACGTTTAGCCACTCTTCAATAAGAGGGATATTCGCTGCAGCACCTGTGGTAAAAATCCGCTTTAAGTGAATCAATGTCTCAGGGCCCTCTCCAATCAAGAGCGCATGATCAGTCAGCTTTTTCCAAACGCTGGGGACTAAGATAGTGGTTGAAATTTCATTTGCCTTAAAAAACTCCCACAACTTTCCTATATCTCTGACTGTTTCATCATCGACAACGTCTAATCGCCCACCATAAGCTAAGGCTAATATCATTTCATTAAAGCTAGCATCGACACTGTGATCAATCAGCTGAATAACGCGTTCTTTCTCTAAATTTTCTTTTGAATACTCAAATTCTGGACCCGCCTCTGAAAATAACTCTTTCTCAGACTCGATTCTAGCCATCACACCACGATGCCTGATTATTATTACCTTCGGCTTTCCTGTTGTCCCTGATGAGGGTTTAATATAAGCAATCGTATCTGGATGGATATCATGTTGTTCAAATTCTCGGATCATATCCATATGAATATCGTCTGTTTGATAGTGGTGAGCTGTTCCATTAATCTCAGCGTTTTCTGTTTCAGATAATTCATCAGGTTTATCAAGAAATACAATGTTTTTGATATTGATTCTTATTTTTTGCCTGTCTAACTCCTCTTTTATTCCTTTCCATAAATCGGTAGTCGTGAGCAGACACTCTATAGTATAAGGTGAAGTTCGAGTAGTTATGTCTTCGCCTGGCTGTGTAAGACAATCTATGAAATACTGTATTTCTTTATTAACATCTTTTAAAGTATTTAAATTTAAAAATCCTGCTCCAGCTTTGTGAATGGCAATATTAGCCATAACAGTATCTATTGTTCGCCCAAGGTACGTCGCTATAATTATCTTTCCAGGTCTAAACTCAGATTTTTCGATTAGATAAGAAGCTAGGTCATTAGATTTATTATTTAAAATCGTATAATTCCAAGCTTCTCGATGCAGCCCATTTTTTGAGCCAAGGCGTGTATTTCCTGATATCGCCATGTGATCAACAGGTGCCCTAGGAGGCTTCAATACGGTTTTTTGAAATTCCTCATGAAAAAAACGAGGCTTCGCGCTTTCCACTCTTCCATCATTCATCAAATTTCTCCTTCTGGCAACACATTGGTACTTAATCATGATTGACAATATTATATTTTTTTCAAGTTATTTTTAAAATAATACTCTAATTCCATAGCCTAAACAACAAAGTCTTTTTACTGAACTTATTTGCCTTAAACCAGTTTGAATTCGTCCACACCATAATCATTGGTGTCATTAAGGTCATCATCAGATGCATCATGATTTAATAAGCGATTTCTATTGTTTGCTTGGCAATCCATTTGAATGGCCTCGTTGAGTGCCGGTTCTATTATTTGCCTACATAAATTATCAGATATCTCACGAAATTCTTCATTATATACACAAGAGGAATCTTCTTTAAAATTTTGAATCATTTTAGTAACAAACTCTAAAAAAAGCTCGGAACAGAATGGCTTTGAATCCCTCAGTTTTTGATGAAATTTTCCATCTACTTCAACAATACAGGCTTTTTTGATAAAGTTGATGATTGGATCTTTTCGCTCAGCAATTAGACTTTCTAAGGTCATTCTAAGGAGTTTATTATCAAGTTCAGCGTCTCTTGTAATGCCATGATGAAAGTCTACTAAAAATTTCTCTAGATGATCTGTTAAGTGAGGAATAGTAGGTAGCATACCCTCCCTCCACTCTTGAATAATTCTACTAAGACTTTGTTTAATGAACTCATCCATTCTGGCAGTGCAGAACCTGCCGCTTGCCTTGACCTCTGATAAGGCTATCTCCCAGCAATAGTAATCGAGAGATGAAACGCTTTTGGGATATTTTCGACTTAAAACCGCATGAATCCAATCACCCAGAATTGCTTCTTCAATTTTTTTAAGCAAGGCATTTTCAAACCCTTTACTCTTGAATAACCTCATAAAAACATTTTCATTCTCTTGATTTATTAATACTACGATCGGATTTTTTGTCTTTTCATCGCGATGTGTCCTATAATAATTCTCGAGAAATTGTATAGAAAAACATTCAAGGCTCTTGAAATCGTAAGTTCCGTCACATTTTAGATTAATAAACTTATCAACAATAGATTTAACGGTTGATTGTATTTCTTGATTAATGTGAGAAATTATAGATTTCATCTTATTTGAAGAGCTGTTATTTTCGAAGGGCCAACATTTCATTACCTCATCATAAACTCTTTCATCAATTTCTGCTTTGAGCTTATCATTATTTAAAGTATTTCCTCTCCACCGCCTAAAGATATTCGTTACCATTTTTTCTAATTTACTCAACTTATAACGACAATTATCTTCTTCTTTATGTGCTTCACGAATGATGCTCTCTAATCTTTGTAGATCTGTAATCAATTGACAATGTTTGAGAAAATCTATCGAAATTCCCTCTGCTTGAAAATAATCGAGATCTGTAACAACACAGGTATTAATATCTACTTTATCACTGGATTTCAAAGTACTCATTAACTCTTGTATTTTTAATAACTCACTCTCAGATGACCAATAAAATTCTCTACTTTTATTTAATTCCATGAATTTTCCCCCGAAATGAATGCCTTGTTTTTAGGCAACTCTTTGCCTAATGTTATGAAATATTAAGTCCTACACGCTAAGAAAGTTATCCGTAAATTTGCTATATTCTAAGAGTCATCGTCTTCTTACCCTCCGTTTGTCATTTCGAGCAACGCGAAGCAACCCATATTTCCTGCATCACCACGTCACTTCGCTCCTCGTGAAGACGATAATTACGCTGCCAGAAATGCTTATTTTGGGCCTTTAGGATTATTTAATCCGCAAAACCCCGTAATGTTACAGGTTGTTTAGCAACCTTGGATCTACCAAACTATTACTCAGAGATCAGCGCTGGTTCTCCTTTAACAAACAACGGTTTAGGAGGATTTATGATCAAGGTTAATGCTTCAGAGCTACAATTTTTTAATTACTGTGTTGAACAGTTATTAGTTACATTTATTAACATTAAGAAAGATCAAGAAAGGTGGACGGAAAATTTAGATACCTCGAAATTTCGCATACCTATTAAATTACATTACACGCAACAGGGTAAAAAATTTATTGTTCCCACCAAAGTGGGTCAGCACTCCTTTTCAAGAAGAGAAATTGAATGTTTACAGTGTCTGATCGAGGGCTTTTCTGCTAAGGAAACGGGCAATAAATTATTCTTATCTTCACGAACAGTTGAAACATATCTTGATAATATCAAATATAAACTAAACTGCCGTACTAAGCGTGAAATTATTCATTTGATCTATATTCAATAATACATGAAGGTGGGGCATATCTTGCCCCCGTTTCTTATTTGCTATATTTCAAGTATTTTCTTTATCGAAGAAATTAATTGGGGTTCGCTTAAGAACGATTCATGATTACCATCAATAATAGTTGCTCGACAACCGTTCACACACCAACCCATTTTTGCATCACTAGGGATAAAAGCTTTACTGGTTTTGAAGAGATGAATTTTTTCTGTATGTAAGAGTCTTGGGTGATAGTTATATATTGCGCCTAGAATTCTTCGAGCTACTCGAATATTATTTAAACAGATAGGGTCAGAGACGACGGATATTAAATAATCAAATAAACGCTCCAGCTGGATTTGATTAATGCTAAAGGGTTCGATAGCTGATTTGATTTCATTAAGAATTGATTGATCATCACGTAAAGATGGCGGCAGTAAAAAATAGCCTAAAAAAGAAACAGCCTCAGTGTGTTTTGAGCCCTCTAAATTTCGCCATATGTCAGGTGAGACACTATCCATCAAAATTAAGATCACTGATTGATTTTTATTCTCTAATTGTCTAGCGATTTCCCAACTGATCGTTCCTCCCGCTGACAATCCTCCGATAGTATAGGGGCCTGATCGCTGAACACTTTGTATCTTATCTATATAACTAGAAGCGATCAGTTCTATTGATTCCGCAGGCAGTGTAGGGTCGAAATGCGTTTTCGATCTCAGTCCCCACAAAGGAATATCCGTGCCAATTAATTTCGCAAAACCGGAAAAATCCTGTACTGGATCCCCCAATAATGAATGCACTAAGAATAATGGCGAAGCATCATTGGATAGTGTTGGACTATGATTCAATCGAACCAATTCATCCTTAAATCTCTGGTTTGTCGGCGTATCAATATCTTGCATTTGAAATCCTTCCGAACTGATAGAAGCATTCACATCATATGATAGTTAAACTGCAGTGTAAATGATTTATTGAGCCAAGAAATAGAGTAATAATACTGTATTTTTCTATTGCTTATTAAAAGAATTTATTGAGATATCTGAAATCTAAACTTTTATGAAATACGTAAATTGATCTGCTCCCGATTTCGTGGACACCAACCTCTAACAAGCATACATTAATTCATATTGAGCAGGCGTGTTGTAATTTATCGTAGAATGCCTACGTTGTCTATTGTAAAAAACCTCAATATATTCAAAAATAACTCTCTTTGCCTCCTCTCTCGTTTTAAAGCTTTCATGGTGCGTGCACTCAACTTTCAGTGTGTGAAAAAAGCTTTCTACTACCGCATTATCCCAGCAGTTCCCTTTTCGACTCATACTGCATTCAATTTCATTATTCTTCAATAATCCCTGATATTCATTCGCTGCATACTGACTTCCACGATCAGAATGTAACAATACTCCACCCGATATTTTTCGCTTAAATAACGCCATTCTTAAAGCATTCAGCGTGATATCTTCTTTCATCTTGCTATCCATCGACCACCCTATGATTTTCCTAGAAAATAAATCCATGATCACCGATAAATACAACCATCCTTCCATTGTCGGAATATACGTAATATCAGAGACCCAGCGCTGATTTGGCTTATTAGCGGTAAACTCTCGATTTAATTTATTATCGCTTATGGGTTTACTATGATTTGAATCCGTCGTCATTTTAAATTTCCTTTTCGTTTTCGCTCTTATGCCATAATGCCGCATCAGCCTTAAAACTCGGTTTTTTCCGAGTGTTTTTAATTCTGCATGTAGATCATAGTATATGCGACGATATCCATACGTCTCTCGACTTCTTTCATGACTCTCACGGATCTTTAACAATAATTGCTGATTCGATTCTTCTCGATCGCTCACAGGTCGTGATAACCACGCATAAAAGCCGCTTCGGCTTATTTCTAAAACGTGACACAGGATGTTAATCGAGTGTTCTTTGCGCTTCTCTTCCACAAATTGATACTTCATTTCAATTCGTTCGCAAAGAACTTTGCGGCCTTTTTTAATATGTCGCGCTCCTCCTTCAAGCGCAATATCTCCATCTTTAATCGTCGATTCTCTTCTACAACATCTACCTGGCTTTCACCAACGGTCTCTTGGGTCTGATCGTTACGATGCTGATTAATCCATGAATAGAGAGTGACCTGGTGTATCCCTAAGTCTCTCGCTGTTTTAGCATATGGCTGCGGTGACGACAGTGCTAATTTCACTGCCTCTGCTCGAAATAGTTTGTCCGCTTTCCTTTTCATCTTGACACCTCTTTGATTCCCTTAAGTTTATCAAACTTAGTGTCCTTTGAAACGGGGTCAGATCAAATATACTATATATATCCACTCATAAATGCGGTATTATTCTCTAACTCATCAATTACAGGCATGTTGTGATGTCAAAAGAAACTGAAGAACACAATTCTCACTCTTCGAAAGTATTCGTTTTTTTTAATTATCGAAAGATTATCGCGGACTTGAGAATCCAATTACAGGCTCTCTTATCGGAATATCGTCTTTATTGTTGCCTAGATGAATTGCCTCCTCAATTGAAGAATCTTTGTGATCGCATCACTCAAGGATCTAATGCCAGCGAAGACACAGATAAAGCTAAAAAAAAGTTAGTATTTATTGATAGTCGTAAAACAATTTCTCTTCTTCAGGATCATATTAAGATCTTTACTTCTGAAAGGAATAGACAAATCCGTCTCGCCAATGATCTTAACAGGTTTGAAGCCAAGCTAGAGAATTTACCGAGAATAAGTAATAAATGTTCATACTCTTATTCAGATCCTGAAAAAGAATACGATCGGATTCGCACTGAGATTGAGGAATTTAAGTATAGTAAATGGATAATAGAAAAATTGTTATATGATGAAAAATATTCCCCCTCATCAATCTATGAATGTACACGATCACTCACTGCCACTGACATGCTATTAATCGCCAGTGAATGGCTCAAGGATAAAGAGTTCGATGCTTTGAGATGCATTGACCTTGCCCTGCGAACAGATCCGAATATCCTAGACAAAGCAGAAGAAATAAATTTCCCTGTCATTCGAAGTCTCGAAATAACTAAACCATCATATTTAGCCATCCCAGAGTTGCCAGAAAAATATGAATCTTCATCCGTCTATCATAAACATGTGAATTCAGATTCAGTCACAGAGACTATTTTCCTCGATGAACCTCTCGATGTTGCTGCTTGGTTAGGATGCCAGTATCTTGTTAAATGGTTTTTGCATAATAATAGACGGTTTGACTTGAAAACTAAAAATGTCAGTATTGCGCTTCTAATTGCAGCTGAGAATGGAGATGTGAACACCTTTAATTGTCTACTAGAAGGGGGAGCAGATATTCAACACGAGGACAAAAAAGGAAGGACAGCACTGACCATAGCATCTATCAGTGGCCACTTATCGATTGTCAAACGCATTGTTGAATTTTGTCTTGAGAAGCAGATCAATCTCGCTATCGATCATTGTGATGCTACCGATAATGCAACTTCACTGATGTATGCATCAATGAACGGTCACATTATGGTTGTAGAGTATTTAATAGAAAATGGGGCTAGTTGCAATAGAGTTAGTCAAAGTCGAATGACCCCCATTGATTTTGCAGTGATTGGAGGACATCAAGGAATTATCGATTTATTATTAAAGCATAATGTCGATAAATTTTGGTTCAGCAGGCGTTTATGCATCGTCGCTGGCAAGGGGCAAATTGGTATCATGAAATCTTTAATTAAACTAGGGGCTGACTGTTCATTTTTTGATGATCTGACTCCCCTGATGGGAGCGTGTCTAGGCGGGTATATAACTGCTGTTCGATTCCTGATTAAAGAATGTAGCGTTGATGTGAATCAAACCAGAACCGATGGTTGGACGGCTCTCATGTTTGCATCTTTAAGTGCAAAGGATAAATCGGCGCTTGATATTGAGAAAGACTCTGAGCGAAAATACCCAATTAACTATGAAAAACGACAACGAGAGACTATATCTCTCCTCTTATCTCATGGAGCTACAATTACTCACGATCAACGAAATCTACTTAATTCTGATGCCTTAGTACTTATCGATGAAGAACTTTCAAGACGGTCGAAAAATAAGAATGAAGAAAAATTCGTGAGTAAAGAGGAATTAGCAATTCTTTTAACTTCGAAGAATGAAAGCAAAGTATCCAATCCAACACCAAACCTTTTCCAGTCGAATGATAAGAAAGTTAACACTCTTAATCATATTTTCTTCTCAGGATTTATCTTTGATGCTGCCCGTGATGCTATCAATATCTTGTCTACTAATCCAAAACAAAAGCTATCGATGCCTCCACCCGGCCCAGCTCCAATTTTCTGTAAAGTCTCGGATATTAAATTTATGTTATGGGTTATGGTGGAACAGGAAGCTTTCCAGGCTAGTAATGATATATGTCTTAAATCGGGTGGCAGTGCTATTTTTTATTATAATCTGAGTTCATTTAGTAATTCAGAATTTTCATTCGAGATCACTAAAAGATTTATTCAACGCTGCCGTGATCATGATATAGAACACCTGCACTTGATCGGGTTCGCACATACTAACGAAATAAGTGTCGAAGCATTAAAAATATTTGAAAAATTTCGTGATGAAGAAGGTCTACAAAAAAACACGCTTATTTTTGATTATACAGAAGCAGGTAAAGAGAAATTTCGCGGTTACATACAGTCTATGTTACCAAAAAACGAAGAAACGCCTTTAGAGGTAGAAGACACCACTGAAGAACCTGAAAAACGTAAATGTCTAATACAATAGTGTATTACCAAGGCTAGGTTAGATAGAAGAACAAGAAAAATTAGAGGACTTAGAAAAAAATGACGATGTGGATGAAGGACATATATCTTTCTTACGCGATATGCTAAAACCAATGGAAATAATCCCTACATAACGTAATTATTACTTCAAACGTTATCAAAAAGATAATAATCCACTCGAGTGAGGCAGAATGCTGATAATTGAGTTCTTCGGCTAACATATTGAACAACTCATGCATCACTTCTAATCGATGGTTCAGATTGCCTACCCGATCTTGCAGGTCCACATAGGTTGTCGTCATTTGGTAGAGTGGCTCTAAATCAGAATTTCTCCAGAAAAATTTTGGTGTGTACAACAACTCTAAATGTAAATTAATGGAATTTCTATCCAATAATATTTTCCCCATCAAATGGCGAATCTCTTTGCGTGATTTTGAAATTTTACCTTCGGTAGATAACGTTTTTAAAATATCCCTTGTTGTATGCGTTGTTTTTTGAATAATGGATTCAAAGCCTGCTAATTTTATAGATTGAGCTAGGGCGTGTGAGCACGCTAATTTAGTCACTATTTCTTTGTCGGGAAGAATCATGTAATCATCTTTAATGCTAGGATATTTTCCATACTCATACTCAAAACTATCTCGAGATGATGCACCTAATCCCTCATATTCTGCTTTTTTTACTAAAGAGGATAATAGTTCTTCACCTTCTTTTTCTAACCCCCAACAGACAAATACACCATAGGGAAAGAAAAAAACATCCGCTGCATTAGTCGAATAAACCAGATGAATAACATCACTGTATTTAGTAACTGCCCCTTGACTTTCTAATAGTTTGAATAAAACATCCATATCAAAACTAAAAGCCAAACCTACTGATACACAATTCATGATTAGATCCCTGTTAATGCCGTATTTAAATCATCTTTCAAATCTTCCACAGCTTCAATCCCTACTGAAAGCCGAATAAAATTATCGAATATCCCCAGTGCTTGTCGTTGAGCAGCGGGAATAGAAGCATGGGTCATGATCGCCGGATGTTCAATTAAACTTTCAACCCCCCCGAGACTTTCTGCCAATGCAAATATTTTGCAACATTCTAACATTTTTTTTGTTCCGTCAAGATTTGTTTTTAAATAGAGTGATATCATTCCACCATAACCTGACATTTGTTGAGTGGCAAGTGCATGTTGTGGGTGGCTAGCAAGCCCTGGATAAATGACCCGTTCAACCGCCGGATGTTTTTCTAACCAGTGCGCTAATTCAAATGCATTTTCACAATGACGTTTCATGCGCAGTGACAACGTTTTTAATCCACGTAAAGCCAAATAACTATCAAATGGAGATGCAATGGCGCCAATCGCATTTTGCAAATATCGCATTTTATCGATTAATTCTGCGTTATCTCCAATCACAACGATGCCACCTATCACATCGGAATGTCCGTTAATATATTTGCTCGCTGAATGCAAAACAATATCACAACCGTGTTCTAAAGGACGCTGCAAAATAGGTGTAGCGAAAGTATTATCGACTACCGTCAAACATTGATGTTGTTTAGCTAATTTTACAATAGAAGCAAGATCAGTCAATTTTAATAAGGGATTTGTCGGTGTTTCAATCCAAATTAATTTCGTTTTTGAATTAATCGCCACTCGCACATCATCAAGATTACACATATCGACAAAACTAAATTCCAATCCGCTAGAGCGATTTCTAACATTGGCAAATAATCGATAGGTTCCACCATAAAGATCATTACACGCGACTACATGATCGCCGCTATTTAATATTTCGAGTACTGTCGAAATAGCAGCCATTCCTGAAGCAAACGCAAAACCTGCAACACCCGATTCGCAATTTGCCACAGCGCGTTCGTAGGCAAAACGGGTTGGATTTTGACTTCGAGAATATTCAAATCCTTTATGTTTTCCGGGACTTTCTTGCACGTAAGTTGATGAAGTCACAATGGGCATCATAACAGCCCCCGTTTCATGATCAGGTGCTTGACCACCGTGAATTACACGTGTATCCAGATCCATTTTTTTTGTCATCTGTTAATTCCTCAAAGAAATCCTTGAGCCTTCATCCATGCATCATCCGGAAATTTTGTTAAATAATTTCGTATAGAATCAGGCAATACAACAACACATTTTTGCCCTGCTTTTAACTCTTTTGCGGCTTGCAGTGCAGCCCAAACTGCAGATCCACTCGATCCGCCCACTAACATTCCTTCTTCCCGAATTACTCGACGTGCCATGAGAAATGAATCTTTATCTCTCACTTTAATATAGTGATCAACTAATGAATTATCGAGCACATCAGGAATAAAATCGTAACCGATACCTTCCACTTTGTAAGGATGCACTTCATTTCCACCACCAAGAATCGATCCGTAGGGATCCACACCAATAATTTTTATTTCTGGATTCACTTCTTTTAATTTTTTTGCAACACCCGTAATGGTTCCACCCGTTCCAACGCCCATCACCGCCATCGCCAAATTATCGCCCGCATCATCCAGAATTTCTTGAGCTGTAAAATGATAATGCGCATCAGAATTGGCGTCATTACTGTATTGATCAAGAATAAATGAACGCGGAATTTCTGCATTTAATTTTTTCGCAACTGAAATGTGACTTTCTGGAGAATCCCAAGCAGCTTCCGTGGGTGTGCGCACAATCTCTGCTCCCAGCGCCTGCAAAACCACTTGTTTTTCATGGCTCATTTTTTCAGGCATGGTAATGATGACTTTATATCCTTTAACGACAGCCGCTAAAGCAATTCCAATCCCCGTATTTCCCGAGCTGGGTTCAATGAGAGTGTCGCCTGGTCGAATTTTACCTGCTTTTTCTGCAGCTTCTATCATATAATAACCAATTCGATCTTTGACTGAACCACCAGGATTTAAAAATTCACATTTCCCATATAATTCACAGTCTAATTCCTGAGCAATGCGATTAAAACGAACCAACGGCGTTTTTCCTACAGCCTGCAATATATTGTCAATTAACATTTAAAATGCCTTCCTTAGCAACAATCCAGATTAACTCTTACGCTTTAGGGTCATAAATATCATATTATAGCTGTTTTTTTCATCCGCGGGGTGCTCACTTCGATCCACTTCCTGCCATTCGTTGGCATTCCATTCGGGAAAGACTGCATCGCCTTCAATTTCGGCGTCGATAAGCGTCAAATAGAATGTAGAGGCCTTTGATAAGGTTTGTTCGTACAACTGAGCGCCCCCAATCACCATAAGCTCTTCCTCTGACCTACATTGTTCGACCGCCTGCTCCCAGCTATGTACAACAATAACACCTTCTCTATTCCAATGCATATCATGAGTCAGCACGATATTTTTCCGATTCGGGAGGGACCTGCCTATCGCTTCGAAGGTTTTGCGACCCATGACAACCACCTTGCCCGTCGTGAGCTCTTTAAAATGCTTTAAATCAGCGGGTAAATGCCAAGGCAACTGATTGTTCTTACCAATCACTCGATGGTGCGCCATTGCTGCTATTAACGAGATTTTCATGTACCATCCTTTCTCATGATCAAACCACTCATAATAGGTCCTCACACATTTGCTAGCAACCTAATACAAGGCCCACTTGCTGGATATACTTGCGCTCCCATGCGTGTACAAACTTGGCGATACAGCCAACCCGCCTATTGCAGCACTGAGATGGTATCTGCAACACACCTGGTTCACGCTAAAAAAACACCGAAACGTTATCTTGAACGGGATCCCAGCGAATCATCGTTATGTTTTCAATTATCAGCAAGCGATCCTGATATTTTGGCTAAAGCCACACAACAGGTCAACTTACTTTCACCGGAAATCATCGAACTCAATTGCGGTTGCCCTGTCAACAAAATTCGTCGCAGAGGAGCTGGTTCTAAATTACTCCAAGAAACCGATCAATTAAAACGATTAATCGATGCTTTGCGCATCAACACCAACGCTGCTGTATCTATAAAAATTCGCGTAGCCGGAAATGAAAATGATCAAGACGATTTTCACATCGCTGAAATAATTGAACAACAGGGTGCTGATGCACTCGTTGTGCACGGACGTCATTGGACTGAAGGTTATGATCAAACTTGTCACACTGCACAAATCCAACGATTAGTGTCCGCAGTAAAAATTCCGGTGATTGGAAATGGTGATGTGAAAGATATTCATACTTTAAATAAAATGTTTGAAACCACCGGTTGCGCAGGAATTATGATAGCTCGCGCCAGTATGGGACAACCTTGGTTGTTTGCGCAATTGGAAGCCGAACTTTCTCAAAAACCCTTTAAAAAACCTTCTACAGCAATTATCGGAGAAACGTTGATTGATCATATCGAACGATTAGCGTCGCTCGATTCTGCTTTTCGCGCGCTTTTACAATCACGAAAAATTGGAAAATATTATGCGCGTCACGCCATCAATACGCATCATGAATTCACCCTACAAACTATGGGCTGTAAAACTTTATCAGAATTTATTTCGTTGGTTCGCCAACATTTTCAATAAGGAGAGAAATAATGGCTATTTGGAAATATGATTTTACTGTGGAACAACTTAATGATTTAAACAAAGGCACAATGGCCGACTTTCTCGACATACGTTTTACTGAAATCGGTGATAATTTTTTAAAAGCCACAATGCCAGCTAATGAAAGAACTTTTCAACCTGCTCGCATCGTGCATGGCGGTGCCAATGTCGTTTTAGCAGAATCTGTCGCGAGTTTAGGCGCCAATTTACTCATCGATCGAGAAAAATTTCGAGCGGTGGGTCAAGAAATTAACGCGAATCATCTTCGACCTGTAAAAGAAGGGATTATTACTGCAACAGGAAGGCCTTTGTATATTGGTGCTACATCACAAGTGTGGCACGTTGAATTAATGAATGAAGACGGAAAACTCACGTGCGTGTCGCGCATGACTGCTGCCATTATTAAATGGCCAGCCATAAAGAAAGAAGCCTAAGGGGTCAAATCCAAGATTGATACATCCTTATAATATGAATAAAATTAAATTTATTCTCACAGGCTCTGGCCATCTTGATTTATATCAACTTAGCGCTGAAAGCTTGGCAGCAATCAATTTATCTATTACAATACACCGTAATTTTTGAAAATTTCTTAATCGCCTCTACAACTGGAGTTCTACAGATGAGATTAACTAATTGCTTGTTACTATTTATACTGTTAGGGATTGCGATACCTTCATTTGCTTCCATTGAGATTGAAATTGCAAACGACACACCTACAAACTGTGCCGTGGAAAAATATTATGTTAAATCCGGTACGTTGCTCAATAACATCCCAAGTCGAATTCCTAGTGGCGATTCAAAATCTTTTATTCTTATGGGCGGAAACAAAGATATCGTATTAAGCCTGGATTGTGGTGGAAGAAAACTTAGTTTTGAGACTCAGGAAGATGCTGGGCTTATAGGTCAGGGTGATGTGCATCCTGTAATTTTGTCAGTGGATCAAAACTTAGTTTTAAGTAACACTTGGATCCTGGGTGATTTCATCAATATGACAACTATACTTTGGACAATCCGCAAAAAATAAGTTTAGAAATATCTTTATGATATGTTTATTCACTCAGCCCACTAAAGCGTCGGATCTTTTCTTGCCGATTGTTCAATTTGATCAAAATCAATTTCAATATTTAAGGGAGAAAGTGACCTATTTCCCGTCTTATGGTTTTCTCCTTGCCAAGCTCTTTGACCCGCCCTATCTACGCCATGTGCAGCATGATACGCGCCTTGCTCCACCCGACGCATACTTTTAACTCTCTCTTCAGAATCAGCAGAATCCCAACTAAAAAACCTTGCGACTGCGGTCAATTTAGATTCAATGAATCGACTATAAAAACTATCTGTGTCTTTTTTGTCATCGTCAGAATTTGAATCACTATAATCTCTATCCTCAAAATCCTCATCAGTCAAATTAATCTCTTTGTCTGCCGCAATTGCTTTTGTATCCACAATTGCACTGGTATCATGCCAATCTGCCCACACATTACACAGCTTATTCGTAATAAATGTCATCGGTATAACTACTGCAACCGATAGTAATCCCAAAATCGCAAGCGAGGTAACATCGACGCCGATAAACGTTGAAACACTTGTTAATGCAAATCCAAATATTGACATAAAAAATGGTTTTACTGTAAAGAAAATTCCTTGTACCCAACTCAACGAAGAAGTCACTACAGGGAATTGTAAAATCCAACTCACTTTTTGTACTACTACAAGCGGTGTAAACGAAACGATTGCACTATAAACAAGTGGAAATACGAGTGCCCAAATACTGATTGATACACTGATGCTAAGAATCGCACACAACCCACCAAAGCCATAACTGATTATTGATTCAACAATCGGCCCAAAACGAGAAATGGTAAGAGACTTTCCATTTGCAAAGGCCATGAGCATAGTTTGAGCTGGCGAAGTGGCCGCTCTACCAATTAAAAAAGCTATATTAAAAACGGTATAAATAGAAAAAACGGCTAAGGACAAGACTCCTGCTAAAAACATTGAAATCATCGCCAAAATCATTCCAATCTTACTGAGGTAATATTTAGGCCACCCTAGCAGATTATCGCGAATTTCACCTTTGGGTGATTCAATTTTATACAAATGAACTCCCAATTGATAAAATTCATGAGCAGCAAAAAGAGTCCTTAACAATCCACTAAAAATAACTATGGTTGTAACCCAAGGAAGCAGTTCTGTAACCAATCTCACACTATTAAAGAGGATTTTAATTGGCCATGTAATTAGATTAAATACAGCAATCAGCGGGAATTTAATAAAAAATAGGCCTTGTATGATTTTCTTTTCTTCAGGTGTTTTTTCGTTCCAATCGATTCCACCCACAAAATTACTTAATAATTGCAGGCGTGTAATATCGGGAACGACAGTCTCACTATCGACAGGAAAAGCCGTAGCACGAGAAGGTAATCCAAAAAAAGTAGCTTTCAACAGGCTTTTGCTGATATAACGACCTAAATATCGTTTATCCTCATTGTCTTTTCGCGTATCGTCTGCATAAATGACTTCACCCGTTGTACAATCATATCCATCAAATCCGACTATCACTAACAATGCGGTAGTTAAAGCAGATTTAAATCCATCATAATTCCATGTCTTCCACCAGGAAGGAAAGAAAAAATTTCGCAACATCCACTGAGAAAAAGTAGCGGGGACCGGTTTTGCTTCTTCAAGGATAGGTACTCTGGGATCTACTTTGAATTCACCCAGTTTGTTAATAAAATTACTCCAAGCACGAGACAACCACGTTGGATTTTTATCTTCTTCCACTTCTGCAACAGTAAAATCATCAACGGCTGTGTTTTTTTCAGAATTCGTCTTTATCTTACGTAGACCAAATTGCTGTTGTGCAGCTCCCAAACCAAAAAATAACTCGTCTTCGTTCTTAACATTTCCATTCAATGAACTGCAAGTCGCTATAATCCCCGTTAAAGATAATTCCTTGTTTGCCATCATGTCTCTCTTTTGATGACCAAGAAAAATTAAACGACCAAGATAATCCTGATTATTTTTCTGCGCTGGGACAAATACGGAACGACAGGTTTGTAAAAGTGATTTTTTATTATCGAACTTGTAAGAATACAATAAGAATTTAAAATACTTTGAGATTTTTTCTCGCCTTAATAACTCAAGAGCCGCATTAGCTATCTTTTGATCACCATAATAAATGAGACAAATCTGAACATTATTTTGATGAAGGTTCTTTAATATCTTGCGTGTGGTTTCACCGCCTATGAGGTACCATTTTCCATAATAGTCTGTGGCAAACAAAGCTTGAAAATCTAAAATCAGGACTCCCTTCTCGATTGGAAGGCACCCATTATTTGATTTTTGAGCTTGTACACTTGTTCTTAATTCTTCGATAGTAAAGCTGTCTAATTCTTTGTTGACTTGCGACATGTTAACAACCTGCTAATAACTCGATCTATTTGAGCTAAACATTAGACCATGTAGCGGTACTAATGTCAAGTCATAAGGCAAAAACGGGCGATAATCATGAAAAATTAGCAGGTGAGCCCTAGCCTGGATTCTGTCTATGTTCCTGCCATTTCTTGCATAAGCGATAAACCGAGGCGTCGGTATCCAATTGGTGGATTTCGTCAGCGGTATGCCAGGCTAAATCGAGCGATTCATCACTGATCACCAATGGTTGGTGTTCTTGCAACTGCAAAAAGAATCGAATATCAAAATGATAATGCGAAGGTTCTTGCCCTATCGCTGGAATTTGATGAACATCCACATCAAAAATACCCGGAATGACCAACTTAAGATCGGTAAGCCCTGATTCTTCTTTTACTTCTCGTAAGGCCACCGCCAGCAAATCTGGATTGTCATCAGTATGCCCACCCAGCTGTAACCACAATCCAATTTTCCGATGCAGCGTCAACAAGGCTTTTTCACCGGCAGGATCGATGACCCATGCGGAGGGTGTTATATGACCGTAAAAATTATTTCGTGATAAATAATCAGGATGGTCTTGAATAAAACGAATAATCAACTCGCGATAATGCTGTTGTTCCTGACTTTCTGGTTGATAATCATCCAACAACTGTAGCAAATTTTCTTTGCCACTTACATCAAACTCTCCATTAATTATACCCATAACAAAACTACTCTGTTTTTTGCGGGACTGGTTTATTAATGCGTATGCCTAAATCAATTAACTGCTGCGTGTCCACTTCACTTGGCGCTTGAGTCAATGGACATTGAGCTGATTGTGTTTTTGGAAAAGCAATCACATCACGAATCGATGTTGCACCTGTCATCATCATAACAACACGATCTAATCCAAAGGCAAATCCACCGTGCGGAGGCGCCCCCATTCGCAATCCTGTAATTAAATGCCCAAATTGCGCATGGGCTTGTTCTTCAGAGAAACCGAGTAATTTAAATACGGTATTTTGTAATGCCACATTATTAATACGAATAGAACCACCACCAATTTCAGATCCGTTCAATACTAAATCGTACGCGCGTGATAAAGCCTGTCCTGGATCTTTTAATAATTCATCGGGATCAGCAATTGAAGGCGCCGTAAAAGGATGATGCGTTGATTGCCAACGTCCTGTTAAACTTTCATGCTCAAACATGGGAAAATCCACAACCCATAATGGTCGCCATCCACCTTCTACAATTCCTAAATCTTCGCCCACTTTTAATCGCAACGCACCCAAAGCTTCGTTAACGACTTTAGTTGTATCTGCACCGAAGAAAATAACATCGCCTGTTTTTGCTTTGCATCGCACTAAAATATTTTCTACAACATCATCAGGTAAAAATTTCAAAATAGGTGATTGCAATCCTTCTTTTCCAGCGCTTCGATCGTTCACTTTGATGTACGCTAAACCTTTTGCACCATAAATGCTGACAAATGTTGCGTAATCATCGATCATTTTTCGACTGAGTTTATCACCACTCGGAACTGGTAACGCTGCAACTCGACATCGCGAATCTTTTGCGGAATCCGAAAATACTTTAAATTCAACATCACGAACGAGATCTGCGATATCCACTAATTCAAGGGGATTTCGTAAATCAGGTTTATCCACACCAAATCGTTGCATTGCTTCAGCGTAAGTCATGTGGGGAAAAGGATCAGCTAAAGTCACATTTAATAATTCTGCAAATAATTTTCGTGTTAAACCTTCGACTATCTGTTGAATATCCTTTTCTTGCACAAATGACATTTCTAAGTCGAGCTGAGTAAATTCAGGTTGACGATCGGCCCGTAAATCTTCGTCGCGGAAACATCGTGCCACTTGATAGTATCGATCAATGCCTGCAACCATTAACAATTGTTTAAAAATTTGTGGCGATTGCGGTAATGCATAAAATTGCCCAAGATGAACTCTAGAGGGCACTAAATAATCGCGCGCTCCTTCTGGAGTCGATTTTGTTAAAAAAGGTGTTTCTACGTCGTAAAATCCATGATCTTCTAAATAATGCCGCATTGTTCGAGTGACTTTCGCACGAAAAGCAATTCGTTGAGCCATTTCAGGTCGTCGTAAATCGAGATAACGATAACGCAATCGTACATCTTCACTCACTTCTTGATGTTCATCAATTCGAAAAGGAACGGGATCTGCGCGATTTAATAATTCCACTTCGTCTACTAAAACTTCTACTGCTCCTGTAAATAAATCAGGATTCACTGTTCCTTCGGGACGATGTCGAACCATGCCAACAATTTTAATTACAAATTCATTTCGTAAACTTTCTCCTACAGAAAACGACGCAACATTTTCAGGATGAAAAACAATTTGAACGCGTCCTTCGCGATCACGAAGATCAACGAAAATAACACCGCCGTGATCACGTCGTCGGTGAACCCAACCACACAATTCAACACGCTGACCAATTAAAGATTCAGTGACTTGACCACAATAATGAGTACGCATAGCTTTTTATCCAATTACAATTAATCGTTAATTTTCTCTATATCATGAGGCATTACCACGCCTAAGGATATAACCATTTTCAGTGCCTCATCAACACCTAAATTGACTTTTACTGTGTCTTTACGAGGTACAATCAACAGAAATCCTGACGTAGGGTTGGGCGTCGTGGGAATGAAAACGGTCATCATCTCTTCACCATTCATTCCATCCGCATAATGAAATCCAGTACCTGTTTGAAAGGCGACGCTCCAAAGTCCTTTTCTCGGATATTCTATTAACACCACATTTCGAAAAGATTCTTCTGAAGAAGAAAAAACAGTGGTTAATACTTGCTTTACGGCCTGATAAATTGATCGAACCAAAGGGATGCGAGACAAAAGATATTCCCAGTACTCCACCAGACGATTGCCCAAAATATTGGTCACCGACATCCCCGTTATGACCACAATAAGCACAGCAAAAATTAATCCTAAACCGGGTATATGAAATCCCAGGAAATTATCGGGTTGCAATCGATGAGGAAAAAATTCTAGGATAGTATCGAACAAATCGACCATAAAACGAAGCACTAATAAGGTTACCCAAATGGGTACCCAAACGAGGACTCCGGCAACAATATAACGGCGTAAAGCCGCGCGATTTTTCACTTACTTATCCTTATCCGATTTTGACACTGGCTTCTCAATGCTGCTCGTCTCTACACTGCTCGATGGAGCACTTGATTCAGCACCTGTAGATTTTGAAGCACTTTCAGTACTAGCACCAGCACTTTTTTCAGTCGTCGGAGCTTTATACCACCCACTACCTTTTAACTGAAAATGAGTCGCTGAAATCAGTTTTTTGAGCGAATCCTTGCCGCAAGCTTCACAATGCTGCAATGGTTCATCGCTGATTTTTTGGATAACTTCTATTTTTTGGCCACAACTGGCACATTGATACTCGTATATTGGCATACCACCTCCCAAACGTCCCAACCTAACGTATCCAGGCTTTTGGGTCAAGATGGGGTCGCCCTAGGCGTAGAATTTAATTGCTATAAAATCCCCCCAGAGCCACAAAAATAAAAGCCAGCACGGAGTTTCGAAGACTGGGCAAGATCTACCTTTTCAAGATCGTTGAGGACAGGATGTCCGAACGAAGCCTCCAGGGAAGGATTCACGGCGTTCTTGAAAAGGTTGTCTTGCCCAGTCAATACCCAATCCAATTGCCAAATCTACCCGTTGATCTAAGCTAAATAAACTTATCAATCAAATCAGATTTAAATTTACTGTTCGTTTTAAATTTTAATGACTCGATATGATGCTCAACCGTACGCCGTGAAATTCCTAAACGATTCCCGATTTCTTTTGCCGTTTTTCCCCGCACCAACAAAGATAAAACTTGTTTCTCGCGTTCCGTTAAGTGAGCTAATTGTAATTGATAATTCGACGACAATGTCATGGGCAACGAATGAGTAGAACCTAGCAAACCTGTGGAAATCAATTGAGAAAAAGCAAATGCCAAATCACCGACCCCTAGACCATTCATTTTAATTGAGCAACCAAAAATACCAATAACCGTGTCTTCATAATACCAAGGAAATTTAAATGATAATGCTTGGATACTGACAGAATTTGAAATATCACCCGTTTCTTCTGTCACTCTCATCATTTTCGTGCGAAAAATTTCTTTATCAGTCGCTAAAACTTTTTCAATTGAAGCTCGCTTTGCAAAACATTCCACTGATTTTCCAAGCATATCTTTGTAAGAGCTCGCACCGACCAATTGGGCTGTTGCATCATTTGAATTTACGATTCGACTATCGGCATCTAAAAAATAGGCCGTGATCGGAAGATTATAAATAGATGAAATTCGATTATTACTATTTTCATCTGCTAAAGGTGGTTTGACAAGAACAACGCCTTGCTTATATCGTTGAACAAGCAAGTCTCCGTGTGCATCAAAAACCTTCTCTCGTCTGGTCATATTTATTTCATCCCTTTTGTCTATTTTCCAACCATTGACTGATCGTGTCAACCATCATAATGGTGTCAGATCTAAGATCAATACATTCATATGCTTCATATAAGACATAATGAGCCAATAAAAGTATTGATCTTAGATTTGACACCTTTACCATTACCTGACCCCATCTGCTTGCTCTCATCCGTTTAGATTAGTATGATCATCAGTTACACCACCTTGGCTAGAATGGCTAAAACGTTCAGATTTTGTCCAGGTTGGGTGCAAAAATTGATTTTAAAACCGGAGTTTACTCTTGATAAATGAGGATTTTAAAATAAATTTTTACGCCCGAGATGGGCAAAATATGGACGTTTCCATCATGTGGTTAATAGTTATATAGGATTTTTATGCGCACCTCACAATTTTTACTAGTCACACAAAAAGAAACGCCCGCTGATGCGGAAATCGTCAGTCACAAGCTGATGCTTCGCACCGGGATGATTTCAAAACTGGCCTCGGGTATTTACACATGGCTACCCCTGGGTTTACGCGTGCTCAAAAAAGTTGAAGCGGTGGTCCGTGAAGAAATGAATAGAATCGGGGCTAGCGAACTGTTAATGCCAGCCATACAACCGGCCGAACTTTGGACGGAGTCCGGACGATGGGAACAATACGGCCCTGATATGTTGCGCATTAACGACCGACACAAAAGAGAATTTTGTTTTGGCCCTACTCACGAAGAAGTAATCACCGATATCGCTAGAAATAAAATTCGTAGCTATAAACAATTGCCACTTTCATTTTTTCAAATTCAAATGAAATTCCGCGATGAAATTCGTCCTCGTTTTGGCGTTATGCGATCGCGAGAATTCCTAATGAAAGATGCGTATTCTTTTCATCTCGATGCTGAATCGTTACAAAAAACCTATCAAACAATGTTTGAAGCGTATACAAAAATTTTCACTCGCTTAGGTTTAAATTTTCGTGCTGTTCTTGCTGACACAGGCAGTATTGGTGGTAATTTTTCACATGAATTTCAAGTCTTGGCGAATACTGGCGAAGATCTACTCGCCTTCAGTGATGAGAGTGATTACGCAGCGAACGTAGAACGCGCTGAAGCATTGGCCCCAACATCTGCAGCCTCGAAATCGAATGAACCCCTAACATTAATTGATACGGATAATCACTACACGGTAGATCAAGTCTGTCAATTTTTAAATATCAAACCTCAGCAATTAGTCAAAACACTATTGGTAAAGGGTTCTGAAACTGAGATCGTTGCTCTTGCTTTACGCGGTGATCACGAACTTAACGCCATTAAAGCAGCAAAACATCCCAAAGTCGCCAGCCCACTACAATTTGTAAAAGATGAAATTATTCAAAAATTAATAGGTTGCAAAGCGGGCTGCATCGGCCCCGTGAAATTAAATGTTCCTTTAATTGTAGACCGTGACGCAGCAGTTCTGAGCGATTTTGTTTGTGGCGCAAACCAAGAAAATAAACATTATCAACATGCTGACTGGCAACGCGATGTCGGAGAAATTGAAATTGCCGATTTACGAAATGTGGTAGCAGGCGATACAAGTCCCGATGGCAAAGGCAAATTACAATTCGCGCGCGGAATTGAGGTAGGCCATATTTTTCAACTCGGTGATAAATACAGTAAAGCCATGAACGCAAATGTGTGCGATGAATCAGGAAAAGCTCGGCCCATGCTCATGGGGTGCTATGGTATCGGAATATCGCGCATTGTCGCTGCAGCGATAGAACAAAATCACGATGAACAGGGAATCGTGTGGCCAGAACCTTTAGCTCCGTTTCAAATAGCCTTTATTCCTGTTAATTTGCATAAATCTGATCGACTCCAAAAAGTGTGCGAAAAAATTTATAGTGAATTGGTTGCTGCGGGCTATGATGTCCTATACGACGATCGACAAGAAAGACCCGGTGTTTTATTTGCTGATTGCGATCTTATAGGAATCCCTCATCGATTGGTTCTGGGTGATAAAGGACTCGACGCAAATATCATAGAATATAAAGCACGAAATAGTAGCGAGACAAAAGAATTACCGTTGGATACTTATCTTGATGAATTAAAAGCTCAGCTTTCTTGATTATTCTCGAGCCAAACGAATTCTTTGCCTCGAGGAAACTTATTGATGAATTCCATATATTCAGCAGGGGGCGTCGCCACTTTTCTTTTATCTAAATCCATCCAAGCACCTTCAACGGTAATTTCCGCCGCTAATTCATTATTTACGTTATAAAAATGATGATGCATAGACCAAATTTTTCCATTACGCCTCAGTGAGATAATTTCGCAATCAACTGTAAATTTTTCATTGAGCCGCAATTCTTTGTAAAATTTTGTTTCTTCACGAAATAAAACAGGCCCCATTCGTTCATGCATCAATTTTTCAATGGGCAATCCAAAATCGGTAAACATTGATACTCGAATATGCGCACCATAGTCATTGAATGCGGAATGTCGCATGTGACCATTAAAATCACAATCTGCCCAACGCACGTGAAATTCTTTAGAATAGGTTAGGGTTATTTCACTCATAGATTTTTTCTTCATTGCTCTTGAGCTGTTTTTTTTCACCCGAAGTAGTGGACTCCGCCAAACTTTGTGCGATAGAAGTTCCTACACTTGTCATTTCTTTCAAATGCGATACACGCTGCGGCAAGCCTTGCTGCTCAGAGGCAATTCTCAGCGCTTTTTTCATATCAACAGATTGTTGAATTTGAGCACCACCCAATTTAATTAAATTTTTCTCAAGTACTTTGTCAAGATTAGCGAATTTTGCTTGCACTTCTTGCAAAGGCAAATGACCTTCAACATAAACATTTCCATTGTGTCGCCCAATTTTATAAGGGGCATTAATGACTTGAACAGATTCACCCTTTTTTACAGCATGATATAATTTCTCAATATCTTCCGGATACATTCTCAAACATCCTGAGCTACTTCGACGTCCAACTCCACTATTATCATTCGTGCCATGAATTAAATACGTCGGCATCGATAACCGTAATGCATATTCACCTAAAGGATTATCAGGTCCCGGAGGAACCATTTTAGGAATCTCAACGCCTTCTTTTGCTCTTTCAGCACGCACTGATTCTGGAGCATGCCATGTTGGATGATCCATATGTTCAATCACCGTCATAATTCCATCGGGCGTTTGAGAACCTTGTCGTCCAATTCCAACAGGAAATGTCCACACATCTTTGGAATTTTTTGGAAAATAATACATCCGCATTTCAGCTAAATTAATGATGATCCCCCGACGCAGGGTATTCGGTAAAATATATCGAGATGGAATAATTAATACAGTACCCGGAATTGGTTTATCAGGATTCACACCTTGATTGGCTTCAATTAATTCCATATAGCCCACATCAAGACGATGAGCAATAGTATTAAAATTATCACCTTCCTGAACGATGGCATTACTCACTTCTCCAATAAGATCATCGCCCGCGGGACCTAGAGGAAAAATAGCTGCAAAAACTGATGAATGAATTCCCACCACAATTAACAGTACAAATAATGCTTTAATCGTTTTCATTTTTAATTTCCATTTCATTTCCATTAGCTATAACAAAAGATACAACTGCACCAAATAAAATAATTAACCAGGTCATATACAACCACAACAAAAATATGGGTATTGTTGCCAACGCGCCATAAAGCAATTCGTAGGATGGAAAATGAATTAAATACCAACTAAATCCAAATTTAGCCCAACCAAATAATATCATAGCAACCAAACCACCCCAAATAGCATGTCGAATTTTTACTACACAATTTGGCAATGTGACATACAATATCGTGAAAGACAGCCATGTTATCAAATTAGGCAAACATCGCAAGAGCATCGCTTTTATATCGAGAAACTCGCCCATTTCAACGACTAGAGGTATTGCTGCTAAATTAGTACTCACTGCTATTCCAACACCCACTGAAATAGGCACTAAAGTCAGGACTCCCCAATAAATTAAAAATGCAGAAACACCATGTCGTCGATGTTTTACTCGCCAAATGGCATTTAAATCCGACTCCATATTGAATATCATCATAATGGCAGCAATTACCAAAAAAAATAAACCCGTTGGAGATAAATGTCGTGCGGATTCTACAAAACTCTGAAGATGTTGTTGAATAATATCAGCTGACCCAGCGACAAAATTTGAAAACACAAAATTCTGAATCTTTAGTGCAACGTCTTGAAACACTGGAAATGCTGATAATAATGCCAAACTCACCGTCATTAGGGGCACTAAGGCTAATAAGGATGTATAAGCCAATGCAGCTGCTCGAGTAAAGCAGGCATCATTCACAAATTTTCGTATCATACGGTCAATATAACAATATATTGTATTCACCGATGAAAAAATTTTCATACAGAGATCCTTAGCTGGATTTTCGAGCGGGCTCTATGATTTCAAATGTGTTTATCATATCATAAGCTCGATCGATTTAAATGATACGGAGCAATTTTTTATGGCAACAGTGTTAGTTTTATATTACAGCCGTAATGGCTCAACAGCACAAATGGCTCATCATATCGCTCGTGGTGTCGAAATGGTCGACAACGTTGAGGCCATTATCAGGACCGTACCTAGTGTTTCCCCAACTATTGAAGCCACGGAACCCTCAGTGCCAGACCAAGGCGCTCCGTACGCCACACTTGAAGAACTTGCTCAATGCGATGGATTAGCCTTAGGCAGTCCCGCTCGTTTCGGTAACATGGCCGCTCCATTAAAATATTTTTTGGAACAAACCACAGCACTCTGGTTTTCGGGAAAATTATCCGGCAAACCGGCTGCAACATTCACATCAAGCTCCAGTATGCATGGCGGACAAGAAACCACTCTTCTCAATATAATGCTGCCCCTTATGCATCAGGGTATGCTTATGGTTGGCGTCCCTTACACTGTACCCGATTTAAATACCACGCACAGCGGCGGCACACCCTATGGCGCCAGTCATGTGGCTGGCGTTGATAGCAATTTTCCTCTCAACGAAGAAGAAGCACGACTTTGCAGGGCATTAGGGAAAAGATTGGCGGAAATCACACTGAAACTTTCGTAGCTATTCACCACATGCGTTTTAGCCATTCTAGTCAAGGTAGGAAATGGTTTATGTTTTATATTACAGCAAAATCTTCAGGGCACTCATTTCTTAAAACTGACCAACCCTGAGAATGCTTGTTAATTAATTCCATTAATGCTTGTATATGTAACTCTTGATCATTTAAGGCTGGAATATACTCATAATTTTCACCCCCAGCTTTTGTAAAAATTTCTCGGTTTGTGATTTTTATTTCTTCCAACGTTTCTAAACAATCCGCTGAAAATCCAGGACAAATAATATCAACATTCCTTTTTCCTTCCTGGGGCAACTCTCGCAAAGTTTGATCACAATACGGTTGCAACCAAGGCTCTCGCCCAAAACGCGATTGAAATACCAATCGCCATTGTTCATCTGAAAGCCCTAATTTTTCCGCAATCAAACGCGCCGTTTTATGACAAAAACAATAATAAGGATCCCCTTTTTGAAAATAACGCTGGGGCAATCCGTGAAAAGAAATTAATAAAATATCACCGCGTTGATGTTCAGCCCAATGCTTCTGAATACTATTGACTAAGGCCTCAATGTAGAGTGGCTCATCCGCATAATGATTTACAAAACGCAATTCAGGGATCCAAGACCACTTAGCCACTTCACGACTCACTGCATCAAAAACTGCAGCTGTCGTTGTCGCTGAATATTGAGGAAACAAAGGAAAAACGAGAATTTTACGAATGCCTTGTTCTCGAAACTTTTGCAGTCCACTCTCTATCGAAGGCTGCCCGTAGGTCATTCCTAATTCGATAATAGGTGACTTACCACCTTGCTGATTTATTAAAGCTTGCAATTTTTCTTTTTGTCGCAAGCTATTCACCAATAAAGGGGATCCTTCCGATAACCAAATTTTGCGATAGTTACGCGCAACTCTGCTACTTCGCAAAGGTACAATGATCCCATTCAAAATAAACCACCACAAAACAGGATTGACATCTATCACTCTTGAATCAGATAAAAATTCTCGTAAATAATGTGCAACGGCAAGTGTTGTTGGTCGCGCAGGCGTACCTAAGTTAACTAGTAACACCCCAAATGGTGATACTGGGTAATCAGAATAATGTGTAGTCATAAAAATTTCTCGAAATACCAATTAAAAATCAGAATACTCAATTAAAGAGTCATTCAAAGCCAATTCTATGTAACCTAAAAATTTAAGCTAAAGATGACGCAAAATGCGAACTTATGAGGAATAAATAAATTCTCAACTATATTATAACACTTTTCCTCATATAAAGTATTGACATTCTTGTATCTGAGATTTAATCTGATAATTATTGATATTTCAGATAAATTTCCTAATGATGTAGAAAGGGGTAGATCCATGGCTAATCATTTGACAATGCCCCCTGAGGTTAGTTTATGAAAAAAGTATTGGATACTTTGAGAGGAAAACACTCTAAAATTACGAGCAAAGATTCAGAAAAGCGTCCACCAAAGGAACCTTCGATAGTTGACCCGGACATTCCAGCCTCTACTGATTTAAATAGAGGGGCTACACTAATCAATACAAATACTTCAGCCGCTAGTCCTTCATTAAAACGGCTACCAAATCCCCTGATCAGTACTGCCGAGGTTCCTTCATTTTCTGCTCGCGTGACTCCAGACTGTGCTCTGCTAACTAACTATTTTGAATATCGCTACTACCTGCAACCCTATACACCGGGACAAAAAATTGATTCTTGCTCAATAAATAATAATCATTTGACAGAACAGTTCAACATCAATACAGATATTTCCGAAGTTTTGGTCTATTTACCCATTTGCCTCAATGAAGAACTTTACTCAGACCCTCAGCAATTCCACGATCTATTACTGTCTATTGTTACTATCTTTAAGCCGAGACCCGTTCATATTGCACTCGCGCTACCCGATGAATTAGGTCGTCACCAAATTTATAAAGATAAATTCATGCATGCCGATAGCACTTTATTTAAACCCACGCGTAATAGCTCAAGTATTAACCTGGATAAAGCCGATGATTGCCGAGAAGACGCAAAGAAAGAAGGTGATATGTGGATAGCATCACATCCCATAGAAAATTTTGCTTCGCAGCTAGGCTGCAAAATATCACTTTTCCGGTGGGGTGAACTCGTTGAAACCGATATGACATCCAGCAAATTAAGAACTCTTTTTATAGAAAAAATGCGAATCATTCCCAAACAAAATGGAATTAATGCTGATATTAATATCTGTAATTTAATAGATTATGTTACTCAACAGCATAATTCTGGCAAAGGGTTCGCAATTGCTGTTCGCCGTAAACTTAATGAAGTGAGTAATAAAGATATCGATAAATACAGCTTTAATACAGATTTGACTGTATCCGATCGAACAAGTAGAAAATATCTCAATGAAGAAGTCGCGCATACAATGCAAGTTTTCGCTACCGGGATATTTGATGTTACTGTGCAAGCACAAATTTTCCATAGACGGAAGTTCTCACATAAACCTGGCATATCTCTCTTTGGTGAAACCCTGTATCACTGGAGTTGCGAACTATTAAATACCTATTTATCAACTTCTACTGGTAACAACTATATCTCCGAAAGTCCAAGGGACCTAAATTTACCGCACTATCTTACCGTGGGACGATATCCTACTCCTCCTGCTAAAAATAGAGTTGTAAAACCTACCTCAACAAAAGATATTCCCACCACTTCAAAACCACTAAGCTCCCCTCAAAAGCCTCGCTCATTGCATGAATATGTGCTTGATGAAGTTGAAGCTCGAGGGGGATTAAAATCTTTAAGCCCTTCTGAACAATATTTATATGAACGAGCACTTGAGTTTACCGTACGCAAAAGAAATTCAAGCAAATTGCCAAAAGATAATTCTGAAAATGACGCAACAACATCACAGCATCAATCTAAGAGTGGGAACATTCTTTCAAAAGATGTTGATCAAGAAGAATCTTTACACGCCAGTAAAAGTTTGACTGTTACAGAATTTGTAGATGACAAGGCACCTCCATTCCCTGATCACAGTAAAATCTTCCAACCCAGCCCCATCAGGGCTAAGGGTGCCCAACCCCAGACACTTTCATTGCCTAGAAAAAAAATGAGCGCACCACAAAGTCTTTCTGACGAGAAGGGAAATGAAAAAAAACAATTTTACGAAACACGAGCTCGAAGCATAAGCATGCATGAAGGGCGAAGAAACTCTATTGATGGCTACCCTGCAGGATTTTTCAATCGAAGAAGAAGTTGTCACATATCTTTACGAATTTCAGGGGAAGAAGACTCACGTAAATCTTCTCCAGAATTAATGGCTTAATAATCAGACACACGATTTATTTTGGAGCTGGTGATAGGATTCGAACCTACGACCCGCTGATTACAAATCAGCTGCTCTACCAACTGAGCTACACCAGCATTGACAATCGTATTCTATGATAGACCTAGTCAAAAAGAAAGCAAAAAAGGGGTCAGGCATGCATATTTGCATCTAGCAGAGCTAGATGCAAATATGCATGCCTGACCCCTATCTGTGATACAATCCCCCACAGTAATTAACAAAGGCTCAAGATGAAGAAAATTCTATTTACAGGGGGCGGCTCGGCAGGCCATGTGGTGCCCAATATTGCCCTTATCAATTATTTGAGCGATTTTGGCTGGGAAAGCCATTATATCGGTAGCTATGACGGTATTGAAAAAACGCTCATCTCACCTCTCAATATCCCCTATTACGGCATCAGCACCGGAAAGCTGCGCCGCTTTAAATCGTGGCGTAATTTACTAACACCGTTTCAAGTCTTGAAAGGTATAGGGCAAGCGTGGCGATTACTCGGCCGCATTAGACCCGCGGTAGTTTTTTCAAAAGGAGGCTTTGTTGCATTCCCCGTTGTTTTTGCAGCATGGTTGCGAAGAATTCCCGTCATCATTCACGAAGCTGATCTGACACCAGGCCTTGCGAATCGCTTAAGCCTACCTTTTGCACAACAAGTCTGTGTTAATTTTCCCGGTGCTGAAAAATACTTTAAAAATCCAAACAAAGTGATCGTCACTGGAATTCCTTTGCGTCAAGTGCTCACTTCAGGATCTCGCGAAAAAGGCCTAAGTTTTTTACATTTTTCCGCATCTAAGCCTGTACTTTTGATTTATGGTGGTAGTCTCGGCGCTCAAAATTTGAATGAGATCACGCGAGAAATTTTACCCGAACTCACTCAACAATTTCAAATCGTTCATGTTTGTGGACACAACAAAACTGATAATCGATTTGATAATATTAAAGACTATCGACAATATCCTTATATTAACGATGAATTCGGTGATGTCATTGCCTGCGCTGATTTAGTGATTTCTCGCGCTGGAGCCAATACCGTTTATGAATTAATAGCTTTAAGAAAAAACCATATTTTGATTCCGCTATCTAAAAAAGCGAGTCGAGGTGATCAAATTGAAAATGCTGAATATTCTTCGAAGAAAGGCTATAGCACCGTGATTGACGATGAAGATCTTAATGCGATTTCATTGAAAAAAACAATTGCATCTTGCTGGGCACAAAAAGAGAAAATGCAGCGACGACTCTCTCAATTTTCAATTCCAGATAGTTTCGCTATTATATCTAATTTGCTTGAATCAGTGACAAAGAAAAGAGAAGGGGTCAAGTCTAAACTAATTGATTAATTACTTTCAAATTAATCAATTAGTTTAGACTTGACCCCTTCTTTCTCTTTCTTTCTTTTCTTCTTCCGCCAATTTAAGCGGAAGCTGACAAGTAAAAACGCTGCCTTCGCCAACTTCACTTTTCACAGTGACTAATCCACCCAATCGACTCGCAATTTGACTCACATTGTATAACCCCAATCCACTACCAGGATATTTTCCTGAGTAACTGGATGTCAGTCGGCTGAATTTTTTGAAAATATCAATATACTTATCTTCTGGAATTCCAATTCCAGTATCACTGACAATAAATTGCAACTCTACACTATTCTTAGTTTTACCGATTAATTTTGCTTCGATAGTAACACCACCTTTCTCGGTGAATTTCACAGCATTACCTACCAGATTCAACAATATTCTCCGTATTCCGCCCAAATCCCCGAACAGTTGCTGAGGAATTTTTGGATCAATAATTGATTTCCAGTCTAAGTTTTTATATTTAATTCGTGCACGCATTAATTCCGAGAGATCCTCCATCAGATAATTGATATAGATTGGTTGATTATCATGCACACCCTCATCACTACTCGCCACCACATCAATAATCTCATTCATCCAACTTAATAATCGCTGTGCCGATTGTCGAATATATCCTAATGTTTCTTTTTTAAAAGGATCTTCTTCTTGGGACTCTAGAATTTCAGAAAATCCTAGAATTCCCATAAAAGGCGTTCTAATATCGTGGCTTATATTAAGTATAAATTCAGATTTTGCACAATCTGCTGTTTCTGCTTTTTCTTTTGCATCACGCAACTCTTGTTCAATTTGTTTTTGTTTTGTGATATCTAACGAAATACCTAATAAACCAATAATATCCCCTTTATCATTACGAACCGGAGCTTTGTTACTGATATAGACTGCGGGATTACCATAGATATCCATTCCATGCTCTTCAAGTGTGACTGGCATACCCTCCGATATAACGGTTTCATCTATTCTAGCAATTTTATCTGCCTCTTGTTTAGGAAACAACTCATAGATTGTCTTACCGATAATATCATCTTGACCTTTTAAAGAATTAATTTGTGCTAAGGTGGCATTGCAGCCCAAATAGACTCCGTTAGCATCCTTCCAATAAATATTGGCAGGAATATTTGAGGCCATCTGATTAAACATCGTTGCAATTTGATTAAAGTAGGACATGCTATCGATATAAGATGATTTTGCTTTTGCCTCGGATATTAATTCTGATTCTTTTTTATTCACTTCGGTCACATCAATCGCCAACGTTGTTAAACCGAATAATTTATGATTCTGATCATACAATGGAGTTTTATAACTTAAATAAACTTTATTATTCCCTTCACTGTCGACAATATACTCATGGAAGCATCGAGTATCTTGATTATTAAAAACCTCCTGATCATTTTCTATTATTTTTTCAGCCAGATCATGAGTTGTTAATTCGTAATCTGTTTTTCCTTCAAGCGTTTCAGGAGTGAGATTGAGTAAATGCAAAAAATGGTGATTGGCTCCGATATAGCGGCTATTCAGATCTTTCCAAACAATATTAACTTCGAGAGAATCAATCAGCTGTGCAAAGTCGATCGAATAACTCATAGAGCCTCCGCTCTTATAAATTCATTATTGATGCTTGTAAATCACCGTAAGACTTGTCACCAACAAATCGTAATTCACTAGATTGCCTATCTGCTCGGTACGCAAATATTGCAGGAATAACATCAACTCCACGAGCACGAGAATCACGTATATTAATTTTCAATTCATTTAAAATACTTTTGGAATTCATATCTCGCTTTAAGAGTATAATATTGATTTGCGCACTTCTGGCTAAACTCATTAAACGATCTTCAGTGATATAAGAACGCTCTTGCATCAACATATGATGAAGCGCAGGATATTTACCTTGTTTACGAGCAGCCAAAACTGCACGAGCAATTACCCAGGAATTTTTGTCTAATAATGGAACGACTCGCGTAATTAATTTTACATCATTATTATTTCGTGCAACGAGTTCAGTAACTGACAACATCGTTCGACAATGTGGGCATTGATAATCAAAAAATTCTTCGACAATAATATTACCTTTTGCATTACCCGTCACAACTGACGCAAAAGATTCCATTCCAAAAAACAAAGACATACTAAAGATTAATATACTGACTAGCCTTGGAAGAGAAATTGATTTCATAATATCCCCGCTTATTTAATGATCATGAGTGGGTCGATCTTATCTCAATTTGACTTGATTGTCCAAGGTATATAGAGCGCAGAAACATAATTGCAGGCATTTATTGTTATTTATCGATAATTATTTTATCATTTTAAAAGAAAAAAGGTGTCAGATCTAAGATCAATACTTTGACCCACCAAATAGCTCAAAGTATTGATCTTAGATCTGACACCTTGACTCCTTGACTAAAGACCCGGGGGCAATATCGCAATACCCACACGCACAGGTTTTATCGAGGCTTTAGTATGCCAAGGCAATTCAAAAATAGTCGTTGCGAGCAGCGCCGGGTATGCTCGATGAATTTCACTGGGCACTTGTTCGCCAAAGGCTTCTGCATCCCAAACGAACACAGCCCCTTCATGTTGTATTTTATCCAAGTTAACCCATGGGCTAGCTTCGTGGTCCCAGTCAAAAAAAGGTACCGGATGGTCTTTTCCATATACCGCCACTCGCGCAGCCAATTGACGAGTGCCGGCCACAAAAGGCACAGGTTTTTGAAACTCTTTATGCCAAACTTCATCAACCAAATTGGCCAGTTCTTGCGATGGATATGAAACGATTTTTGCATGACCTACCCAATACGGAGGAAAAACAACAGTCCCCAGATAAATTAAAAGCGATGAAAAAAAACACATCAAAGAACCCACTGTCAATCGACGCAATTCAATGGATTCAAGGGTAGGCCAAAATGAATAAACTAACCACAATCCCACTAAGCTAAAGAGTGGCATTCCCCACATAGATCGCATGTGAGTACCCGAAATTGCAGCATATCCGAGCGTCGTCAGAAAAGGCCCCCATGTCATGCAGTGTAAGAAAAAACGATCAAAACGGTTGTTCATATTGTTTGATCGCTTGAAGTACCGGACACTCCACGCATAAAGCAAAAAACAAGGCAAAATAACCAGCAATTGCGTCATTAAAAATAAGAGCGGATTTGAAAAGTGTCTGCTCCATGAGGGCGCAACGGTAGCTCGACTCAGTGCATAGCCAACATACTGAAAATCATGCTGATATTGCCAGTAAAGATTAGGTGAAATAATTAACAAACCCAGAGCAATTGCCAAATAAAATCCTGGTTTTCTAAAGCTGTTTCGACCCTGAGATGTCCCGAGAATGACTACAAATATTGGAATGAATAACATTACCGTGTAATACTTCGCCATCAAGGCCAATCCAGCCCACAACCCTGTGAAAATCCAATCGCGTGATCGTTGAGTCGAAATTGCTGTATAAAGAAAAGAAATAGTTAATGCCCACAAAGGTAACTGTAAAACATTGTCATTAAATTCAGGGGTTGCAAAATTATAATAAAAAATAGCTT
Source organism: uncultured Gammaproteobacteria bacterium (assembly GCA_963725255.1). Lineage (GTDB taxonomy): Bacteria > Pseudomonadota > Gammaproteobacteria > JAIEPX01 > JAIEPX01 > JAIEPX01. The sequence goes on from CAVRXV010000017.1 coordinate 423,966, forward strand.
CTAATAATAAAATGGAACCTAAAGCTTGCGCCGAGGATAATTTTAATTGCATGGCCAATCGCGTGGTTGCCCAAAACGTCGTGATAATGCAGATTTGACTCAATAAATAGGTTGCCCAAAGACTATGACCCGTTAACCAACTGACACTATACGCCAACCAACCCACTAAATAAGGATCTCGGTCATAACCCCATTGCCATTGCTGCCCCCAAGCAATCGCTTCGGCAACATCTAATGGGGCATTGTGGTGCAATAACGCAGGCAGCAAAGTCCAAAAAACAACATGCAATAGTGCCAACACCACGAACCACTTTTGAAAGAGTTTATCATTCATTTCTGAGCGCACCTTGAAAAAAAAGAAAAAAAGGGGTCAAGTCTCCAATTGCCCCTTTCTTTATAAACAATATTTAAGAAAGAGGCAATTAGAGACTTGACCCCTTCCCCCCTGGCTTGCCAGCCACATCTGGTGTACTCTTCCAGAACGATATCGTAAGGATTACGAAAATGCGGATGTTGATCATTCCCTTCTGTTGTATTGCCATGGCTGGCTGTATGGTAGGGCCTAATTTTCATAGGCCGTCTGCCCCGCATGCGAAACATTATACCGAATCCCGACTTCCTTCAAAAACGGCGAATGCACCTTCTCTAAAAAACACAGGGAAAACGCAATATTTTGTCAACGGGCGAGATGTTCCTGCTGAATGGTGGACATTATTTCATTGCAGAGAATTAAACGAGCTTATCTGTGCCGGCTTAGCCAATAATCCGACGTTGCACGCCGCAAAAGCAGCATTACGTCAAGCTCAAGAGAATTGGAATGCGACATTCGGCTCTTTATTTTTCCCCAGTGTAGACGGACAAATTAATGGGGTACACCAACGTCAAACTAACTCACTATTGGGTACTACAAATCCCGCATTAGGCTCTACCATTTTTACATTGTACAATGCCTCAATTAATATTTCCTATATGTTAGATTTATTTGGAGGAAATCGCAGACAACTCGAAGCTTATTCTGCTCAAATTGATTATCAAAAATTTCTACTCGAAGCGGCTAAACTCACACTGGCATCGAATATAGTAACTACAGTCATTACGATTGCTTCACTGGATGCGCAGATTTCTGCCACTGAAAGTATTCTTCGCGCACAAGAGGAACAACTCAATATTGTTAAGAAACAACTTAAATTAGGTGGCGCTTCAGGCATCGATGTGCTTACACAACAAACTCAAGTTGCACAAACTCTAGCTTTATTACCACCACTACAATTGAGTCTCGCAAAATCACGTGATGCATTATCGTCACTCATCGGAAGAATTCCAAGTGAAAGTCACCTTCCCCATTTTGCATTACATCAATTTATATTACCTACTCAGCTACCAGTCAGCTTACCCTCCTCACTGGTTAATCAACGTCCAGATATTCGCGCACAAGAAGCATTACTACATGCAGCCAGCGCACAAATCGGTGTTGCTACAGCCAATTTATTACCCAAAGTGACTCTCACAGATAGCTTCGGTTGGAATAGTAATAATCTTGCAAAATTATTTTCTCCATCGAATGTTATTTGGAATTATGGTGCTGCGATTTTACAACCTATTTTTCATGGAGGCGCATTGTTCGCACAACGTCGTGCAGCAATAGCAGCGTTTCAGCAAGCTGCCGCTTATTATCGTCAAACTGTGTTACAAGCTTTTCAAAATGTTGCTGATTCTTTAGAAGCTTTAAAAAATGACGCGATCGCTTTAGATGCTCAAAGTAAAGCTGAAATTGCAGCGAAGAAAACACTGCTTATCACTGAAAAACAATTTAAACTTGGTGGAGTCAGTTATCTTTCATTGCTGAATGCACAACAACAATATCAAAAATCGACAATCAATCGCATTCAAGCTCAGGCGGCCCGTCTCGCAGATACTGCAGCTCTTTACCAAGCACTGGGTGGCGGCTGGTGGATCTGTGATTCTTACAACGCTAAACAAACTGTCACAATCTCATACAGGAGATTTTCTCGATGAATAAAAGAATGATAATCATGCTCGTTGGTGTAGGCATATTATTTGGTGGCATTGTTGGATACAAAACATTTTCGAATATTATGCTTAAACGATTTTTGGCATCCAGAGAAAATATTGCTACTGTTTCGGCTATGAAAGCCGAAACTTCTCCGTGGCAATCTCAACAAAAATATTACGGTAGTTTAAAACCCTATCAAGGGGTAAATATTACAGCGGAACTCAGCGGATTAGTACAAAAAATTTATTTCAAATCCGGATCTATAATTAAAAAAGGTGATACAATCGTTCAACAAAATGCCAATACTGATCTTGCATTACTTCATTCATTAGAAGCTAACACTGCTCTCGCTAAAATTACTTTGCAACGCGACACTGCACAATATGCTATTCAAGCCATAAGCAAAGCAACCCTTGATGCTGATAGGGCAAATTTTAAAAGTCTAGAAGCCCAAACTGAACAACAAGCAGCCGTTGTCAGAAAAAAATCTATTCGAGCGCCTTTTTCTGGACAACTTGGCATTGTCGAAATCAATGAAGGACAATTTTTAAATCCTGGAGATACTATTGCCCCCCTTCAGGATCTCTCAAAAATCTACGCAGATTTCTACGTACCTCAACAACAAGTTACAACCATGCAAGTGGGACAGCCAGTTCGTCTGAACATTGATACATTCCCCAATCGCACTTTTGAAGGAAAAGTAACAACCATCAATCCTGTTGTCGACAGCAATACTCGCAACGTAAAAGTAGAAGCAACGTTACCCAATCCACACAACGAACTTCTTCCGGGAATGTTTGCAACCATCGTAATCGAAACGGGTGAACCTCAGAAATTTATTACATTGCCACAAACAGCCATCAGTTTTAATCCTTACGGCGATGTGATTTTCACAATTCAAGAAAAAGGAAAAGATAAAAAAGACAAACCCATTTATATTGTGACTCAACGTTTTGTTACGACCGGCGAAACTCGCGGTGATCAAGTAACAATTTTGAAAGGAATCAAAGTCGGAGATCGTGTAGTAACCAGCGGACAATTAAAACTGAAAAACGGCGCTCGTGTGAATATTAATAATTCCGTAGTGCCAACCAATAATCCATCTCCAAACACCAAGGAAGAATAATAGGGACTTAATGATGAAATTTACCGACCTCTACATCAAGCGCCCCGTATTAGCTACTGTTGTATCGTTGCTTATTCTTGTACTGGGTCTTCGATCAATGTTTTCACTTCCGATTTTACAATTCCCTCGTACTGAAAATGCTGTTGTTACTGTCACTACAACTTACGTTGGTGCGGATACCGACGTCATTGCAGGCTTTATCACAACACCTTTGGAAAATTCTATAGCGCAAGCTAATGGTATAGATTATTTAACATCAAGTAGCCTCTTAGGTAGAAGTACGATTCAAGCTTATTTGAACCTCAATTATGATTCCAATAAGGCCTTAAGTGAAATCAATACCAAGGTCAATGCTGTAATTAATCAATTACCGAAAAATTCTCAGGTTCCCGTTATTACAGTCGATATCGGACAAACTATTGATGCGATGTATATGAGTTTTTACAGCGATTTTCTACCTCGAAACAAAGTCACTGATTACTTAGTTCGCGTCGTTCAACCTAAACTACAAGCGGTAAATGGTGTTCAAATAGCAGAAATATTAGGAGGAAGACAAATTGCAATGCGTATTTGGCTCGATCCTGCAAAACTTTCTGCTTATCAAATTACAGCGGCTGACGTTTCCGCAGCACTAGCAAATAATGATATTGTTTCTGCCATTGGTCGTACTCATGGTCAGATGATGACAGTGAATCTCAGTGCAAAAACTGATCTTAATTCCGTAGAAGAATTTAAAAATCTGATCGTTAAAACCCAAAATGGCGCCATTGTGAGATTACGTGATGTCGGTGAGGTTTCTCTTGGCGCTCAAAATTACGACACGAATGTCCAATTTAACGATACATCATCCGTTTATATTGGAATAAAAGTGGCTCCGTCAGCCAATGTATTAAATGTAATTGCTGACATAAGAGAAATATTCCCTGACATCGTTAAGAATCTCCCGACGGGTATAGAAGGAAAAATTGTTTATGACTCCACAAAATTCATTCATAGTTCTATCCATGAAGTAGTGAAATCATTAATTGAAGCCCTCATCATTGTAACCATAGTGATTTTTTTATTTTTAGGCTCAATACGATCTGTGATTATTCCCGTTCTAGCTATTCCGCTATCTTTGATCGGTGCTTTTTTGATCATGGAGCTTTTGCACTTTTCAACAAACCTACTCACTCTATTGGCACTAGTTTTAGCGATTGGATTAGTTGTTGATGATGCAATTATTGTTGTCGAAAACGTACAGCGACACATGGAAAATGGTTTATCGCGATTACAAGCTTCGCTATTAGGTGCTCGTGAATTAGCGAATCCGATTATAGCAATTTCAGTCGTACTGATTGCAGTATTTATTCCTATTGGATTTATGGGCGGATTAACAGGGGCGTTATTTACTGAGTTTGCGTTTACTTTAGCAGGTGCTGTAGGTGTATCAGCCATCGTTGCACTCACACTTTCACCCATGATGTGCTCTCGATTTCTTCGAGAATCTAACCACGATAGTCGTTTTCATGCTTATATCAACGATCATTTCAATCGTCTCCATAAAAGTTATGAAAAACATTTGCATCATTCTCTGAATAATTTAGCTGTCACTGCTGTATTTGCTGCCATTATTTTTCTTAGCATCGGTTATTTATATTCCACATCTAAAAGTGAACTTGCACCGCAAGAAGATCAAGGCGTAGTCATTTCACAACTAACCACATCACCCAACGCAACCATTGATCAAACTCAACTTTATGCAGATCAGATCTATAAAATTTATCGCAGCTTCCCTGAAACGGATGCTGTATTCGCACTGGTAGGCGCTTCTGGATTAAATTCAGCAATTAACGGCATGATTTTAAAGCCCTGGGATGAACGTGATCGCACATCAAATCAAATTCAACCACTCGTTCAAGCGCAATTAGATCAAATTTCTGGCGGTAAAGCGGCGGCTTTTCAATTGCCATCATTACCCGGCGCACGAGGATTGCCTATTCAATTTGTAATACAGACAACAGAATCCTTTGAGCGCTTAAATGAAGTGGCACAAGAAGTCATGCATCAAGCAATGAATTCAGGTCTGTTTTTATTTATGGACAGTGATCTCAAAATTGATCAAGCCCAATCAAATGTACTGATAGATCGAGATAAAGCATCTCAGCTTGGATTTACAATGCAAGATATTGCAAGCGCATTAGGATCTGCTCTCAGTAGTAATTATATTAATTATTTTAATTTTAGTGGCCGGTCATATCAAGTCATTCCACAAGTCGCACGTAATGATCGCCTTAATGATTCACAATTATTAAATTATTACGTTACCAGTGCCAATGGCGCATCGATTCCCCTATCAACGATTGCAAAAGTTGAAACAGTGGTAGTTCCAGAATCGCTTAATCATTTTCAACAAATAAATTCCGCGACAATTAGTGCAGTCGCTGCACCAGGAGTCACAATGGGTACAGCGCTTGACGAATTAAAAAATTCGGCACAGCCCATTTTACCTCAAGGTTACACCATCGAATATGCCGCGCAATCGCGACAATTTAAGCAAGAAGGAACAGCGCTATTAGTAACCTTCTTTTTTGCACTGGTCATTATTTTTCTTTCATTAGCGGCTCTTTTCGAAAGCTTTCGCGATCCGCTCACAGTCCTCATTAGCGTCCCAATGTCAATTTGTGGGGCCATGATTTTTGTCAGTCTAGGAATCGGTGGTGCGACGCTCAATATTTACACTGAAGTGGGGCTAGTCACGCTCATCGGCTTGATCAGTAAACATGGCATATTGATCGTTCAATTTGCCAACGATCTTCAAAAAGAAGGTAAAAATAAGCGTGAAGCCATCGAAATGGCAGCCGGTATTCGATTGCGTCCCATCCTAATGACCAGTACTGCCATGGTGGTCGGCGTTTTCCCTCTCATTTTTGCCAGTGGCGCCGGGGCCCTCAGCCGATTCAGTATAGGTCTTGTCATCGCTTCGGGGATCTCAATAGGCACCCTGTTTACCCTATTCGTCGTCCCTGCTATGTACATGTTCCTTGCTGAGAAGCATACCCCCGAGATAGACGCAGCTCCAGAAGCGCTTTGATCTTTATACCATACCTGGAATTGTAGTCTGTTCTGTAATAGTTAGAGCCGGCACAGCCTCATCACGCTGCAATTTTTTCTTATGTACTAACAACTGATCCACACGACTTAGATACGCTCTCATACAGGCAATAAATTCATTGCTATTGTCAACGGGCTTGAAAAAAGGAATATTAATACTCGACACGACATGTTTCACTGACGATGCTATCTGTTCAAGCTCTGATCGTATTGCTTGATAGGTTTGGTGAATGAGTTTTTCGTTAGGTAATTCACTCAGCACATTTTCTTGAAAAGAGAAGTAGTTATACATAATTGATGTAACGTTATAAAAAAGATTTAATGGGTCAACGATACTACATTGATTAGTATTACAATCCCTAATACATTCTTTGCATAAAAAGTTAAACAAATGTTTCGATCCTGGGATTTTACCTCTGAATAAACTTAGCAATTCATCGTACCTTTTGTTATCTAAGGATAATTCAAATATTGAATAAACATGCATTAACGTATAATGTATTATCCAATCGGAATCTAATAACGTCGATAATTTTGCTTGTACTCTTGGCCTAGAATAGCCGGAGCACCACAATGCATACGCCTGTAACTGATATTCAGAGGAATTAATAGCTCTATAGTCAATCCCATCTAATATTCTGAGAATAAATTCCTCGCCCCGACTAGCCGCTAGTTGTACGATTTCCGGAGTTAATTCAGTGTCATGCTCTAATAATAACGTAGTAACTCGTGTTGGCCATCCGGATTTCGCTGCACTACTAAGTGCTTGAGTTTTTAATTCCTGAGTAAAGTCAAAATGAGTTAATAAATACTCAACTACTTTTTCATTACCATCAAAAGCGGCTATTGCAAGCGAAGTAGTTCCTTTACAATCATCTGCAGCAGTATCATTGGGTTGAGCGCCAAGACGTACGAGACAATAGGATTTTTCATGATTACATGTTGTTAATGCCTCATGAAATCGCTCATCCAAAATTCTCTGCCATTTGATTCGACGACCTTCATCGCTGGTAATTATTTTACTCAACTCATGGATACTCTCGAAGCACTCTTCATTTATTTCATTGAGTAAAATACAATAAAAAATATTGTCACGGAATAACACTGGACCATTATCAGATTGATATACTGAGTAAAGTATGGATAGTCCATTTTTCTCTAGAAGAATCTTAATAATTTGCTTGAAAATCTTAGCGCTTGTATCATAGAAAGCAATTCCTGGAAGCTCACCATAAACAGAGTCAATAAACTCCAAAATCAGTGCAATACCTTTTACAGGGTTATGATCATCTCTATCAAGATGATTGTATTGTTGTAAATAATGGATTAATCGATAGACCGCGAGATCGGGTCTTTTCAAATAAAGAGCTTGTATAAACAACCTGGCAATACTCTGAAGGCTATTTTGAGTATCAACAGCCGGCATATGCTCAATGAATTTATCGAGTATTTGGGCAGCTTCAGCATTATGAGTCGCATGAGCTAAATCACGCGCAATAAAACAACGCGAATAAAATGCACGAGTGTGCTCGCCTTGGGATTCAAAGTTGATTAACTTTGGAAGAAGGTCATTTAAACCTTGCTCTACAGCAAAATATAAAGTCGACTCTATTCCACATTGAAACTCCCTACAAAAAGGCTTTGCACCTGCATCTAATAATTTTAGCGCAACATTAACCTCCTTATTACGAAAGGCTTCTAATAGAGCAAACCCGTACTCAGCGCTATCTTTTTCATCGGCAGGAAATTGAGTAAACACAGTCACAGTTTCCCAATCTTTTTTCTGAGCTGAAGCTACTATCGCTCCATTGCCCGCCCACGTAATTGATAAATCGATTCCATGATGAAGCAGGAAATTCACCTCTTTTGAGGCACCTTGATAGGTGGCTTTATACAATAACTGCGTGAGTAACATTTTATCAATACCAGCATATTCTATGACACAACCTCTTATCAGCTCCCAGTTTTTTTCATCCGCCGCATCTAATAATACTTTGTCAAAACCTATAAAGTTAATTTGTTGCGGAGTACCATTTACCACTAAATAATGAATGAAATTATCATCATGATACTTAATTTTGCCGACATCAACGTTGGTTCTTTCAATCAGCACTTGAGCCATCTCAAACTTTTCTGTTAAAATCAGATCACAGATAATTGGCTCCAATTCCTCTACCGTTATAACTTGTAAAAATTTATTAACGTATTTCTCATAATAGTCTTTTTGAAAATCGTTACCACTCATTGAGCAATTTTTTGTTAATTTCTCTAGAGCTAGAAGTCCGTATTTTATTATAAATTGCTTTAAAGAATCCTCTCCATCGACCATAGATTCTATAAATAATGAGTCCATATCAAAAAGGCTTGGGCAAGTAGTCTGGGTCAATACATAGGAGTATTTGCCCTCCAACCACCGCATTGCTTTCTGATCAGATCTAAACTCGGCACAATCATGTGCTAGACGAATTAGCGTTTCGACCACTTCAGATTTTGTTTTGTTTTTACTTAAGTTTTTGAAAATCTTTTGCAGGCATTCAATAGTATCACGATACGCAATCACAAGCAGTATCGACGAGCCTATAACCTGATTGAAGTCGGCTTCAAAATTGCGTCTTACCAAATTTAGCAACTCCATTACAAGGTCATCTGTATCATAGTGTTTAATACATTCTTTGAGTCCAAAACAATAATCTTGCAAATCGAGACGGGGCTGATAGCGGAGAAAAATCGAAACCAAACTACCGTGCCCCTCTTGAATGAGCTTTTTAAATGCGACTTTCCCCTGTAGAGATTGCGCAGCCCCCATTTCTAACAAACAGCCTGCTTCTATATAATGCTTTGTTTTGTAGGCATCTAACAATAAAGATCCTAAACAATCGATATCAATTCCAGGATATTCCTTCAGACATAGCTTAATAATGACCCAGCGGTTTCGAAATGAGGCCATCAGTAACATTTCTTTCAACCCCATGAAGTTCATGTGACGTGGATTTCCATGTTGAATTATCCATTCTGCTAAGGGGCCATAAATATAATTCGAATCGCGTATATTGGTTTTTGTGTCTTTGATAACGGTTTCAGCAATTTCGAAGGCTTCGATTTTGATCAGTTCAGATATAACTCCATCATTTTGTTTAATTCGACCCTTTTGTATCAATGTTGTAAACACTTGCTGAGTAACTTCGGCAGTTTTAGTATTTCTTGATTCCAATAGACGCAATAACAACCTTCCACGCTTCGATCTTAAAAGTTGCTCGGCTAAAGATACTCCTTGCGCAACTTCATCGAGTAAATGTTGACTCGTAATTTCATCAAGACCCAATAAAAACTCATAGTCACCATTTTTGTATTTTTTATTTTTTAGAGCTGGCGTATTTAAGATAGCAAGCGCTTGATCTTGATCTTTTCGCTGCATCGCTTCAGAATATATCATCATCCTATGTTTGAAAACACCTAAACCTTTTTGGCCGTTTTTTTTCTCTATTCTTTCAGGCAAATAAAATAGTATGGGTATTCTAAAATTGGGGTTTATTTTAATATTATGTCTAGAGGCATAGTCTTTCAGTTCTTTTAAGAGCTCTTGTGCAAAATGATAGGCCAATAATCGAGCTTCCAATGTATCAGAACAAATGCTCACAACAGATCTATAAGGATTAAAACGCAATCTGGCCAAGAATTCATTGGTTCTATATTCTTTTTCTCTTGCAATAAGATTGGCGCGTTTAAATGCTTCGAATTCTTCATGAGAATATAAAATTTTCTCGCCTTTACTCTCTCTGTGAAAATGGCTCTCTTTTGCAGATTGCACATATTCATGCTCAAATACCCGACCTACAGTCCCAGAATCTCTGATAAGGCCTCTATGAATCAACACATCGTTTTCATGAGTCAATAAACCATATAAACGGATTTCCCTCACTTGAGAAAACCCAAAAGCGCGACTTTGCGTTTCTTTATCAATAAATGTACACGATTGAATCTGTGAATACTGAGCTTTCTCTGAAGGCATATGCTTAGGTTTTCTTTTAGCCCTTTCAACAATCTCACCTTGGGGAGTAATGAGATATTGTTTTCTTTCACTCGGTCGTAAATTTTGACGTCTTAGGCCATGCTCTCCAGGAAAGAGTCCTTTAATAAAAGCATGACTATAATCAAACTCATCTGCACGCAGTGTCTTTATAAAATAATGATCAGGAATAAGCTCTGATAATAGACCTTCTCTTGAATGGCTAATAAATAATCTGTAAAAATGATATTGATCACTCGTCACAATCACTGAATTATTTTCGACTCGTGGGTAATGATCTTCGAGTATAGGGAAAAAAGAGTGTAAAAATTGAAGCATGCTTTGCGCTGTTTCTTTTTCAGCGAAATGAAACTGAACGATACCCTCAGACTCCAACACTGATATTGTATACTGTGAATTTTCATTTTTAGATTCTTGATTCATAACTATTCACCTGCAATCTTATAATCTGCGTCTGGAATTTAATTTCCACTCTCTATCGTCAATATTAAATATCTTACTGATTCTTCAGTGGCCTTACAAAACTATCACATCATCTTATGTTCTTGGTCATAAGTATCATCACTTTTAGAGGGTTGGGTTGCTTCAGCATTATCAATCTTCTTCATAATCGATACTCATCTCTTTATTGTGACTGGGACCTATTTTATACCATAATTAAGCAGAATACTCAAGTAGTTTGTATAACCACATAGATTTTTATTATATTAACATAACTATTATTTCAAATATATCCTGATGTTTACCTGTTCCTCGCTGAAAAGCATACCCCAAGACAGCCGCAGAGCCCCAAAAGGCCTGAGTCGGCCAAAATAAGCAAAATACGAGTTGAACTCTTCTTAAGACTATCTTAATCTAACACACCTATTATCCTAGATTCTGCAGTTGGAATCTACTACGAGGTCCTGATGCACTGAACCTAAAGACTTTTTGAAGCATTTTTTATTTCTCCGTACAGGTGAGTACGCCATCAATAAAAAATGCTTCAAAAAGTCTTTATCTTCAGCACCTTAGGACCTCTCGCTACGATCCCAACTGCAGAATTTAGGATTATGGTATATTTACCTTTACACCTTATGTAATATAAAGCAGAGACACCATGCAAAATACCCCACTACGCTACATACTCACCGCCCTTTTCTCTCTTGGCGCTATTGCATTGCTCGGAATACTCAGCTATTCAGGTATGCTCTATCTTACTGGCAACGTCATCGCAAGCCTCGTGTCAGCAGGACTTGCCGTACTGATTGAAGGCGAAATTTATAAACGAAATATTTTAAGTGGTGTCAGTAAATTTTTAGAATTTGGCCAATTTGTTGAACGTGATAGTTACGTCAATAAGCTCAAAGAATTATCAGATAAGTTTCATGACCCCAAAAGTGCGGACTGCGACAACAGCGGGCGCACCAGCTTACTAAAAGATTATTACAGCCTTCGGCATTACAAAAAAAAATTAGAACATGCAAAAGTTCGCAGTGAAGAACAAGAAAAAGAGTTAGAACGATGTGAAACACGAATTAGCGAAATAGAAGAATTTTTCATTCGTTATATGAATGACGGACTTGATCCCAATAATATTATTGAGCAGAGGCTATCTAAAGGGTTAGATCACTATTTAATAAATGATAAAACAGAAATTCTTAACACTTTACGATCCAATATTAGTTGGGAACAGATGTGGCTATGGTTAAGCACACCCTTTACTGTCGGTGGTGGAATAATGGCCATGTTGGTGGCAGTTGCGCAATTACCCGAAGCGTTAGTTGCTCTTAACATTGCGATTACTCCTACTCTTACAATGTTAGCGATTTGGCCACTCGCCTTTCTTGGTGGTATAGGATTAATGTTAATCACTTACAATACTTTTGTAGAAGTGATTCACAATAAAAAATGGGTGAAACATTGGAAAGTGTTTAACCAGAACATAAAAGAAGCTAGTACACTGGGAAGCGTATTACATGTGGTCAGCATGGCACTAATTACAGGCTTAGCAATTTTCGCAACGATTGCTACTGCGAGCACCTGGTGGATTGCTGCACAAACAGGCGTTACCTTATTCCCTTTGTTATCGACCTTAACGGTTCGATTACAAATGATTTTAATAAGTGTCGGAGCGACACTCTTCGCACTGGGACAAATCGTTTTTGAGTACGTCAATAGTTTAGAATCTCATGCGACCATTACCCGTGGCCAATCACGCAAAGGTCTAACAAAGGATCAAGAACAATATCTCAGTAAATTATCAACAGTCCGCCAATTTTTCGCTGTCCCCCTACTCCAAGCACTTAACGACTATGACTCCTGGCTCCGAAAACCGTTATGCGAGAGAATAAATCCATTCACGTGGATTATAAAAATTATCGAATATCCTTTTCGGCTTGTGATATTTATCGGGCACTTAATTAGTATTGGTGTTACGGGTGATAGGCTAGGAAATATCCATCCTGCCGTTACCTCAACTGTTGGAGCATTGCAAGAAGGCATGACCGATCTCCACTACGTCTGGAGTGGAAAATGTGGTCATCATCATTACGATTTTGCAGGTTTATTTCTTGATGTTTTACTTTCACCACTTAAACTTCTAGCCACTGGGTGGAATTTTATATCGGGTGAAAAAGACTTTTCTGAACAACTCAGAAAAACCTTCGGTCGAGGTAAAATTAAAGAGATTAAAAAATATGTACCTTCCGCTGAGTTGCAACATTATGAAGTGGATAAAATAATAGCTCAAGAAGAAGAACGACTTGATAATGTCACTGTTTATGATGAATCAGCAGAAGAAAAACTTCAGTTATGGAGAAATGCTCGAGCTATCTCTCAGAAAGCAACACCCATTTCGGTTCCTGATAATAAGTCACTGGAAAATAAATCCGTTTTATTTTCACAAGAAGATCTTGCTACTCTTCAAAAACATCGATCAGCATGGCTTGGCTCTTCCACGACTAAATCAATGCAAACATTTGATAAAATACAGCAAGAGTTCCCTCACTTCCAATTAGTTAAAGCGTGATAACCGCTACTATGCCATACTAAAAATTGCTTTTTGTGGAACAACAATGATATCCGGCGCACTCTGGTCAGGCTGCAATTTTTTCATATATTCTCGTTTTAAATATTCTCTCATGCCATCAATAATTTCTTTTTTATTTTCGATGGGTTTGAAAAAAGAAAAATGAGCACTCTCAAATCGATCTTCATTAATTTCATTGAGCAAAATACAATAAAAAATACTGTTACGGAATAACTCTGGGCACTTATCAGATTGATATACTGAGTAAAGCATGGATAGCCCATTATTCTCTAGAAGAATCTCAATAATTTGCTTAAAGATTTTATAGTCTGTTTCATATATACCACATTCTGGATGCTCACCATAAACAGGATCGATAAACTCCAAAATCAGTGAAATAGCTTTTACGGGGTTATGATCATCTTTATCAAAAAGTTTGTGTTCGTGCAAATAATAGACTAATCGATAAATTGCGAGATCTGGATTTTCCAAATAAAGAGCTTGGATAAACAACCTGGAAATACTCTGAAGGCAATTTTGAGCATCAACAGCAGACATATGCTCAATGAATTTTTCGAGCAGTAGAGCAGCTTCAGCGTTATGAGTCGCGCGGGCTAAATCAAGCGCTAACAAACAACGAGAATAAAATGCAGGAAGAGTGTTCGCCTTGAGATTCAAAGCTGATTAACTTTGGAAGAAGGTCATTTAAACCGTGCTCTACAGCATAATATAAAGTCGACTTTAATCCATCTTGAAACTCTCTACAAAAAGGCTTTGCACCTGCATCTAATAATTTTAATGCCACACTAACCTCTTTATTACGAACGGCTTCTAATAGAGCATACCCATACTCAGCGCTATCTTTTTCATCGGTAGGAAATTGAGTAAATAGGTCACTGTCTCCCAATCGTTAACCTGAGCTGAAGTTACTATCGCTCCATTGCCCCCCCACTTAAGTGATAAATCGATTCCATGATGAAGCAGGAAATTCACTTCTTTTGAGGCACCTTGATAGGTAGCTTGATACAATAACTGCGAGAGTAATACCTTATCAATATCAGGATATTCTATGACACAACTTCTTATGAGCTCCCAGTTTTTTTTATCCGCAGCACCTAATAATACTTTTTCAAAACCTATAAAGTTAAGCTGACATGGAGTACCATTAGCTTTCAAATAATCAATGAAATTATCAGTTCTATATTTAATTTTTCTGACATCAACTTTGGTTCTTTCAATCAACATTTGAGCCATCGCAAACTTTTCTATTAAAATCAGATCACAGATAGTTGCCTCCAATTCCTCTACCGTCATAATTCGTAGAAATTCATTAACGTATTTCTCATAATCGTTTTTTTGAAGATCGGTACTACTCATTGAGCGATTTGTTGTTAAGCTCTCTAGCGATAAAAGTCCGTATTTTATTATACGATACTTCAAAAAAGCCTTTCCATCGACCAGAGATTCTATAAATAATGAGTCCATATCAAAATGGCTTATGCAAGCAGTCTCTGTCAATACAAAAGAGCCTTGCTCCTCTAACCACTGCATTGCTTTCTCATCAGATCTAAACTTGGCATAATCATGTGATAGACGAATGAGCGTTTCGACCACTTCAGGTTCTGTTTTGTTTTCACGTAAGCCGGTGAAAATCTTTTGCAAGCGTTCAGTATTATCAGGACACTCCATCACCAGCAGTATTGATGAGCCTATAACCTGATTGAAGTCGGCTTCAAAATTGCGTCTAACCAAATTTAGCAGCTCCAATACAAGGTCATCCGCTTCTTTGTGTTTAACACATTCTTTGAGTCCAAAACAATAATCTTGCAAATCGAGACGGTGCCGAAAGCGGAGAAAAGTCGAAACCAAACTCCACTGACCCTCTTTAATGAGCTCTTTAAATGCGTCTTTCCCGTTCAGAGATTGCGCAGCACCCATTTCTAACAAACAGAGCGCTTCACTATAATGCTTTGTTTTGTAGGCATCTAACAATAAAGATCCTAAACAATCGATATCAATACCAGGATATTCCTTCAGACATAGCTTAATAATTACCCAGCAGCCATAAGATGAGGCCTCAAGTAACATTTTATTCAATCCCATGAAATTCATGTGACGTGGATTTCCGCGATATAATATCCATCCTCGTAAGGAAATAGAATCAAACTTCAAAGCGAATATGTCGGTGTTTGTGTCTTTAATAACGGTTTCAGCAATTCCGAAGGCTTCTATTTTAATCAGTTCAGAAATAACGTCATCATTTTGTTTAATTCGACCCTTTTTTATTAATGTTGTGAACACTTGCTGAGTAACTTCGGCAGTTTTAGTATTTCTTGATTCCAATAGACGCAATAACAATCTTCCACGATTCGATCTTAAAAGTTGCTCTGCCAAAGAAAAACCATGCACAACTTCATCGAGTAAATGTTTACTCGTAATTTCTTCAAGACCCAATAAAAATTCATAGTCACCATTTTCGTATTTTTTATTTTTTAGAGCTGGCGTGTTTAAGATACAAAGTGCTAGATCTTGATCTTTTCTCTGCATCGCTTCAGAATATATCCTCATCCTATGTTTGAAAACACCTAAACCTTTGTGGCCATTTTTGTTCTCTATTCTTTCAGGCAAATAAAATAGTATAGGCATCCTAAAATTAGGATTTATTTTAATATTATGTCTAGAGGCATAGTCTTTAAGTTCCTTTAAAAGCTCTTGTGCAAAATGATAGGCCAGTAATCGAGCTTCCAGTGTATCAGAACAAATGCTCACAACAGATCTATATGGATTAAAACGCAACCTGGCCAAGAATTCATTGGTTCTATATTCTTTTTCTCTTGCAATAAGATTGGCGCGTTTAAATGCATCGAATTCTTCATGAGAATATAAAATTTTCTCGCCTTTACTCTCTCTGTGAAAATGGCTCTCTTTTGCAGATTGCACACTTTCATGCTCAAATACCCGACCAACAGTCCCAGAATCTCTGATCAGGCCTCTATGAATCAACACATCGTTTATATGAGTTAATAAACCATATAAACGGATTTCCCTCGCTTGAGAAAACCCAAAAGCGCGACTTTGCGTTTCTTTATCAATAAACGTACACGATTGAATCTGTGAATACACAGCTTTTTTTGAAGGATCATGTTTAGGTTTTC
Organism: uncultured Gammaproteobacteria bacterium; assembly: GCA_963725255.1. Lineage (GTDB taxonomy): Bacteria > Pseudomonadota > Gammaproteobacteria > JAIEPX01 > JAIEPX01 > JAIEPX01. The sequence goes on from CAVRXV010000017.1 coordinate 440,391, forward strand.
TACTAGCCCTCTCAAGAACTTCACCTTCGGGAGTAATGACATACGGTTTTCGTTCTAATGGTCGTAAATTTTGACGTCTTATGCCATGCTCTCCTGGAAATAGTCCTTTAATAAAAGCATGACTATAATCAAACTCATCTGCACGCAGTGTCTTTATAAAATAATGATCAGCAATGAGCTCTGATAATAGACCTTCTCTTGATTGAATAATAAATAATCTGTAAAAATGATATTGATCAGTCGTCACAATCACTGAATTATTTTCGACCTGTGGGTAATGATCATCGAGTATAGGGAAAAAAGATTCTAAAAATTGAAGCATGCTCTGCGCTTTTTCTTTTTCAACGAAATCAAACTGAACGATCCCCTCAGACTCTAACACTGATAGTGTATACTGTGAATGTTCATTTTTAGATTCTTGATTCATAACTTCACCACATGATTCCGCCATTCTAGCCAAGGTGCTGAATGGTACCTTGATTCAAAGCTTCACCTACAGGAGTTCTCGCTAATCCTAGATTCTGCAGTTGGAATCAGAGCGAGGAATAAAAGAATGATTACACAAGATCGGGGTTAGATTGAGGAGTGAAAACGTCTGAGTTTCCACTCCTTATCGTCAATATAAAAACAGAGCAACAGTTATCTTAGGTCATCACATTAGAACACATTCTTGCTGATCAACAGCATCTTCAGCAACAACTGCTGGTTTAGATGCTTTTCTGTGATCCTTCTTCGTTCTTGACCCTGGTGCTTCGAGTAACGGTTCTGCTTCCGCAGCCCTTCTATTTGACGCGTCTACTGACTTAACTGCATCAGCCTCCCCTTTATCTTTTTCTTGTGACAGAACTTGAACTCCCTGAGAAGGAGGAATAGCAACTCTCACATCAGGAGGTCCTTGCGGATCAAAATGCTCACCATCTGATCTATCAGACTCACTGCCTGAATCTTTCTCTCTAACATCACTTAGTAATGCATACAAATCCTCGACTTCATCTTCTTGTTCTTGATGCGTTACTTTAGTTAAGGGAGTGCTTGAACTACTACTTCCCATATGAGGGCGTTGTTGTTGCTGAGGTGCCACTCGTGATTGGGTCCTACCTCTATGCGGAGGTTGTTGGCCATTAGCTTCGGCCAATGCATTTTCTAAGCCCATCCGGCTCATTGTAGGGTTGGCATTATTACCGAACACTTCAAAATATTTTGCTTTAAAAATTGTTATGCGAAACAATTTCAACTGAGCAAACATAGGATAAAACTGTGGTTTTATATTAGAGACCCATACTCGATTATCCGTTCCATTCTGCCTTGCAATTTTCAATGTTCGATTTAAAAATGAAGATGCCTTTCTAGCATGATCTTCAGTTTGATAAAGAAATTGTACGAACTGTTTACCACTAGCATCACCTTCGCCCATACAAACAAAACGTGGAGCATGATGACCCATTTTGCTTTAACACTTTCAGGAATATCAAATTGATTTGCAACTACTTCTACCATTGCAGCAGGCTGCGTTTCAGAACCTTTATTAACAGCGGCAGGAGCTGCACTTTTGCTCGGGCTTGAAGCTTGGAGTGCTACTGGTGTTGGTGCTGGTGGTGCTGCTGCGCTCCCCTCTTCTTCCATTTCTATTTCGGCGCCGAGTCCGTCTGTATAGACTTCATCAGTATGTCCCTGTAGAAGTCCTACTTTTGCACCTGGGGCGTTGGTACGCTTTTTAGCTGTAGTTTCTCTGATCTTTTTCATAATCAATACTCATCTCGTTGTTGTGACTGGTACTCGTTTTATACCATAATTAAGCAGAAGACTCAAGTGGTTTCTATGAAAATACGATTCAAAGCCACAGCTATGATGATTAAACGTACCGACCATGGCTATATATTAATTAATATAGCATGATTTAAATGATAGAAATATGAATAAGATGCTTACTTATGTCCAATACCAAAACCTGCCTCATCAACTACACCATCAGCAGAATCCACTGGTGTGGAAGTCTCAGATGCCTCAGTAGCAGATGTTCGCTCTGCCCCCCTCTTCAATAAGAAATCTGCCTCCGCATGTTTCTCTTGCTGACGTGCAGCAAACAACAATTCGCCTAGCATCGATTGACGTATTGATGGAAACTCTTTTATACACAATTTTATTGCCACCCACTTTTTTTGCTCAATGGCTTTTCGCAGCATCTTTTCAAGTCCCATAAACTGTATTTGCCTTGGGTTGCCTTTCGATAATAAATAATCTTCTAACGATCTAAGAATGTAGGCATCTTGTTTTTCATCATATTCTCGAAATGTTAATTTTTCTTTATCTGATTGTGTGGCGTCAATAATTTTTTCCGCCAGCACAAATTCTTCAATAATAATCAAATCACCAATGATGAAGTCATCTTTTTTAATAACGTCTCTTCTAAGCAGTTGAGTAAATAGTTCTTCACATAATGTATTATCAGCAGGGTCATGTACCGACCGTAACAAACGAAACAACATTCTGGCGTAACCATTCGTCAGCATCTCGAGAGCCAGAAGATTTCCTTTGCGAGTCCTACCCAGGAAATTATCAGCCGATATTGTTTGTTAATCCAAGTAAAAATTCATAATCTTTAGCAGTAATTTTTTGATGACGAGAATCGATACTTTTATCGATTTTACTGCACTGAGCACAATCACTTAATCTCATTTTTGGAGTATAAAAGGATAATTTGGGTCTCCAGCCGAAAAAATTGACTGGAAGATAAAAAATAATGGGAATTTTAAAATTGGGATTTACTTTCAAATGATTTCTTTGAGCGTACTCTCTAAATTCTTGAAGGAGTTCTTGCGCAAAATGATAAGCCAATAATCGTGATTCTAATGTATCGGAGCAAATCACAACGATCGTTCGATAAGGATTAAAGCGTAATCGCGCTAATATCTCATTAGTGCCACCTTCTTTATTTCTCAGCTGAGAATTTTGCTCAACGAAAAGGCCAAATTTTCCACGAGGATAAAATACTTTAGGACTCGCAACTGCCTCTTCACGATTATTAAAATCAAAAGGCCTGGCTACAGTTCCATAATCTCTTACCAATAAACGACTGAATAACGCATCATTTTTGTGAGTTAATATGCCGTACAACTTGCCTTCTCTCACTTTGGAAAATCCAAAGGCATCAACTAACAGTTGAGCGTCTATATACGTACACGATTGAATCTGAGAATAATCCATTTTTTCTTCCACTGTGTGGCTGGGTTTTTTCTCCAATCTTGTCGTGATCTCACCTTGTGGAGACAGTGTATAATCAGTGCGTTCTTTTGGGCGTAAAATATGATATCGCTTTCCATTGCTTCCTGGAATGAGTCCAGACTTGCACGAGAGGCTAAAGTCAAAACGATCCGCCCTTAATGTCTTCAATAAATACTGATCACTTAAAAACGTGGAATGAAGCTCTCCTTTTTCTTGCATCCACGAGATCTGGAAACAATAAAATTGATCGTTTGACAATATTACGGCATTACGCTCTCGTTTCGGATATTCAGCACCGATAATTGGCAAGGTCTTTTCTAAGTGTTGAAAAAAATTATTTGCTGATTGAGGGGTAGGAAATACAATTCTGATGAAATAGGTTTCGTTAGTTTGCTGAGTACGAAAATTAAGAAATTTATCCCACGAAGTAAATTCTCTGGCATCTATTTTTTCTGACGATTTTTTTTGCATCACTTACTTTATCTCATTCTAGAGGGTTCAATCTAATAGAAACCGGGCAAATACCTATCTGGACCATATTGCAGATAATCAACTGATTCGGGTTCATCTGTTTTAACAGAACCATGATCAGAGTCAATGGTTTTTGGCTCATAAGTTGACAATATCTGATCAGTAGAACTCAGGAAATTATACATCCTCTGATCAAAAGCCCGAGAATCAATTGTGCTTGAAAAAAAAGTGAGCGTTTTAGAAGCATTAACTATTCGCTCAAATTCCTGTAATAATTCATCAAATGTTCGCTTTGAATCTTCGGGCTTTGGCAATGTTTCATAGTCTGAAAAATAACTGTTTAATGCTGCCAATATTTTTTGGTAGTATTGATAGTGAATAACTCCATAATGTGGGTTAATAATACCGCGATTGTCTAATGCGAAACCATCCCATTGTGCAATTCTAATATTTCTCTTAAAGATATTACTGTAAATTAATTCCAATTCTTTCCAATGCTTAGAGGCTGTTGCCGCTTCCATATAATCCAACATGCACATCAAACTTAAATGTCTAATGTAGGCTGTACCACACTGTTTAACAAATTTATCGATAAAACCAGCAGAAAAATAATGCCTATACGCCCATGTTTGTAAAAATGCATTCAGAAATTCCTTTTCATAATCGTCATAAGTAATTATTACTTCAAACATGGATTCAACAGCATTTTCGCCATGATTCAAATGGGCGGATTCAAATAAGTGAGGGAGTGATTTTAATAGAGCAATACCCAATTAAATATTTAAAGTCATAATTCTTACTATGGCGAATACGCACAAAAATAATTCATCCTTAATGAATTGGTCGATACGTGGATTTACTAACATGATACAAATGGCAGCCTGATCTCCGCTTTTGGCAATTTCATCATATAGAGAATGCCTTAAGTCCCATGAGTTAGTTTTTGCTTTCACCACAAAATGGTCTTGCGCCTAGTTTAATAAAAAAAGTGGCTTTAGAAAAATCTTTACCTATAATTTTTTTATAAAATGCGGCATCGAATTTTTCACGGCAGACCTTATAATCACAATTCTCAAATATTACACCTATTAACCGTTTGCCAAAAATAAAATTATCATTATGTGTCATATTAACTATTGCAGTGAATACAGTAATCAGACATGAATCTGAAACTTGCATCGCGAATTTTAGTATTAAGTTAAATAATGCTATGTCCTCAAACTCAACAACCAACCTCATTAGTTCCGAGATGATTTTTTCAATATAAGAAACTGAGAGATGCATCTCCAATAAAATATCGATATGATTTTTTATAATAGGTAACACACCTTGAATCTTTTCGCGATTAAAAACAACCTGCGGCTCTGTTATTTCGTGTAGGCCAACTGAATCCCTAGAATAGAGCTGCAAACGAAGATTAAAAAACGAAATTCCACCAATAGCAAGAGCTTCTAATAGATAGCGACATAAAGTACGCGCATCAGTATGTGTCCCAGTGATAGCATAGCCACCTAAAGCTTCATTTAGATATTTCGATAGCTGCAACATTATGCTGTGTTATAGCCAAATCTCGAGCAATGAGAAGTCGAGACTCAAATCCGTCAGGATAGCTCTTTTCATGACTTACTAAATCAGGTAGTAAATCATTGTATTCATACATTACCGCATAGAAAAGTGTAGACTCTAACTCGAAGCCAGGTACCACCTTACGCCAATGAGCCTTAGCTCCGGCTTTTATTAAGAATACCGCTGAGATCTCTTTGTTGATGTTTTAGAGCACCCAATAAGGCATATCCATATTGAGCTTTATCTTCTGGATCTGAATGATAGTGAGCAAACATCTTTACAACAGTCCAATCGTGTAAATCTGCTGCACACGTAATCGGTGTTCGATGATCCATTTCGAACGATGTATCGGCACCCCTTTCTAATAAAAATTTGATTTGCGGGTAAACTTTAAATACGTACAGCATTACAGGCTGTAGATAATAATTTTCCTAGAAACTTTTTAGTCAGAGAGGGGAATTCTTTTATGCAAAGTTTATTGATATTCCATCTATAGAGTGCATCATATCCATCCAAAATACTTTCTAATCCTACAAATTCTAATTGTCTTGGATTCCCAAAATATTGTAAGTGTCTATCCAATGGTAAAAAATTACATTTAAAATGACAATCACATTCGAAAGATAACGCCTTTATTTTTGAGTTTGTTGCTTGAATCAGTTTTTTAGCGAGCCCAAATTCTTCAACAACGATTAAATTGGCAATGATCGGATCATTATTTTTTACCTTATTACGTCGTAATAAGGTATCAAACACAGAATCCGCTAATAAATTATCCGTTGGATTTTGAGCCGGCCTCAAAACACGACTCAACATTCGAGTCCGACATTTAGCAATCATCTCCAACGCAAGAGGTTTACTCGAAGGCGTCGTTTCATCGAGAAGCATATCGGGTGTTATTTTGGGTAAGCCTAGCAGAAACTCATAGTCTTTATTGGCAAATTTTTGATTTCTTAACCTAGGATTATTATAGAGCCTACTACACTCCAATACGTCACTTGATCTCATTTCTTGAGTATAAAATTGCAACCGAGGTCTATAACCTAAGTAACCTCCTGGAAGAAAATACTTAACCGGCAGATAATACACAATCGGAATTCTGAATTCAGGGTTGAGTGACAATCCCTTCGTCTTAGCATAGACACGATATTCTTCCAATAATTCTTCTGCAAAATAATAGGCTAATAACCGAGTTTCTAAGCTATCAGAACAAATCACGATTAAGCTCCTATAGGGGTTAAATCGTATGCGAGCCATAACTTCATTTGTTCCTCGATGACTGGATCTGGCAGCCAAATTATGTTTTTTGAATTCTTTTAATTTGCCATGGGGATAGGAAAGAGCTCTCATAGGCTCATTTTCAATCATTCGACTTTGTACAGCATCTTTAGAATTACTGAATTCAAAGGGGCGGTTAATGGTTCCAGAATCTCTAATCAGTAACCGATTGATTAACGCATCATTCATGTGAGTCAACAGGCCATACAGCTTACAATTTCTTTCCTTAGAAAATCCAAATGCCTCAGCCAACAATTGTTCATCCAGAAACGTGTTCGACTGAATTTGTGAATACTGATTTTTTTGCTCGGGTGTATATTGAGGTTTTTTTTCTGCACGTGTGGTTAGATCCCCATTAGGTGTAAGCACATATTCACCTCTCTCTTTGGGGCGTAAATTATTAAATCGGCGCCCTTCTTTACCCGGAATAAGCCCTAATTTAAAAGGGTGGGTGAAATCAAACCCATCGGCCCGTAGCGTCTTCATTAAGTAGTGATTTCCCAGAAAGGCCAATCCAAGTTCGCCTTTTGCTTGCATCAAACTAATTTGTAAACAATATAATTGATCATTTGTTAAGGTCACGGTGTTATTGGCTAGATGAGGGTATTCCAGATCTGTAATGGGTAGAATTTTTTGCAAGTGCTTGAAAAAATTATCCGCGTCCGCAGATTGGGTGAATTCAACTTTGAATAGACTAGGGGACAGAGACTGTTCTGGTGGAACCTCTAGGCATTCATCCCACGACTTGTTGATTATAATCGTAAAGGTGCAGGGTATGTCGGTGACCTGGTTTTCTATGCATAACTCATACTCATATCTTTCTTAGTAGCCTAACGTCGCTTTATACCATATTTCAATATAACTGCAAGGTTATACCTAACCTTACACCATCTCCCTGTTAAGGATTTTGGATGTCTTGGTCACTCAAGCATCCGTGGTGATGATTGCTGATTTGAATAGCGTAAGAAATGCTCCCTTTGATTACTCGACAATCATCCTGAATATGTTAGCATCTCTCCGGCATGCGATAGAACTAACCAGGGTAGCTATTCACCACATGATGGAAACGTCCATATTTAGCCATTCTTGCCAGCATGCGATAGAAATAATCAGGAAAATATTTAAGGAGAAACTATGAAAACAGAGTATGAAACCGATTCGTCGGGTAGTCCAAGATTTTATCACCCTAAAGTCTGGGGCCCAGCTCTCTCAAAAATTTTAGGTGGCCTTGTAGGATTAGTGTATTCACCTTTAACTCTGCCTTTTATCTATGCTGGCTCGGATACTTTCGTCATTCATGAAACTAACGAGAAGCTCTGGCGCGAACTGGACTCCCAAAAAGCAATGAGGACTCATTATCACCAGTTTATCATGTAGCTTCCGTAGTGGTAGTCCGCAAATACTTTTTATCGCTTTATCTTGTCTAATCGGTAAATTTCCATACAATTTTTTTTACAGTATCTATCGCGGGGTTAAGGATGGATATCATGGTGGGCTCTTACAGGCCTTGATTAATCCTGCTCTGAGTTTTAATCAGTTTGATACCAAAGGAAACTTGCCAACCTTTATTTAATCAAGGGATATTGGGGCATGTATAAATGCTATCAATTCAGATCACAGCATTTACTCACACTGGCCATCTTTTTGAGCAATTTTCATCAGTGCCATTGTTGCTACAACTCTATTTTTTCTCCCTGCCATTCTACCACTTGCGTACACTCCCGTCGCTATTCTAGCTAAAGCCACCGGCATTAAATTGGCTACTGTGCTAGGCATCAATGCTACTGGATATCATTATTCCACTGATCAATTTTGCAACCACAGCAATATTGACATTTCCTGCGGTGTTGGCATTGGAAAGCGCCGTTTTTGCTTTAATTTATACTGGAAAAGGACTCAGTGAATTTTTTCAAGGACTTCTTGATCCTAAAACACAATCCTATCAAGGTTATCGAATTACTTTTGCACTCAGAAAAATAGTATCTCTGATCGACAAATGCGTGGCGATTGTCGTTGGCATGCCGCTCTATCTACTCTATAAACCTTGCTTTCAAATACTCCATTCTATCCGCATGATTTTAAGAACCAATAAAACTATTTGGAATGAAGGCAAAAAGAAAGCTGAAACAATAACAATTAATGGGGGAAAGAAAAAAGTTGCAACGAGTTTTAGTTATGAATGGTTTTATAAAGCCGGGTAGCGGGAATTCTCTAATGGGTAACAGATCGGGACGATTTATTCTACTGCCTTTTCAAATCGCATATCAGCCTCCTTGTATGCACCTTTACAATGTGTTCGTCATGGGACAAAATATGGCACTCTCACATATGTTGGCATATCCTTACCGATACGCCAATAGCTATAGAAATGAACTTCATGTAAAAGGCCATGAAAATAAAAAATACGGCGGCGAAGGTCACGATTACAAAAAAATCCGTGTTGCTGAAGCCACTAATGTTTATTATTTTAAGAAAAAACACATTGCTATTGTAGCCATATTATCCGGTTTAGCATTCGTTCTTCTCGCGAGTTTTATTCCGCCTTTAGGGTATCTTTCCATCAGCTTATCTATTAAAGCTCTCACACCTCTCGGATTGGCTCAGGTGAGTTTATCAGGTGCTGCTGTATTAATTGTCAATTTCATTACTGGCGCTGTTGCAACCACAGCCGTTGCGATTGGATTATGGGCCACTTCATGGACACTATCGAAAATCAGCTCAGTGTCTAATTTCTGTTAAGCGATTTTTAACTAGCGCAAAACATTTTCATAATTTATTTCATTCTTCAATATCGGCAGGTGATGCATTACGAGTTTTGAAAAGAGAAAACTTTGCTGTTAAAACATTCGCTTCACCAGTAGACGGAAAAGAATCAGAGCAAGCCACTGATGAAGAAAATACTGAAATAAAAGCAATTAGCCATAGTTGGTTATTTAATTTAAAGCAACTCATGGACCCCGCAGGTTTTTGGGTTAAGAGAAAAAGAGCATGACAAGGAACAAGGGATATTCGATGTTCCTCGTCCAATTTATAATGGTGAAGATCCAAAACGAAAATATGAGCGAAATAAAGTCTATAAACGAGTAAATCTTAGAAAAAATGAAACAGAAAAGAAAAAATGGGAGGGGAGCGGGGACGTGCGAAATTCGGGGATTGGTTTATTTCCACAATATCATTGGGGTTTATTCCCGCCCATACAAAAAAAACCAGTGTCAGTTTAGCGCCTAAAGATGGCATTATGGCCTTTTTTCTGGCGGTCGAGATGATCCTATTGGACTTGGTTTCGATTTACCCTTATTGGATACAAAAGGCGAAAAATACGTTTTTGAAAAAGACGCTCACACCAATTTAAAATGGTGGTGGAGATGGCGATATACAGATTCACGATATAAACCCTATATACAAAAGTGCCTTACACTTCAAGAACTCAGAAATATCAATCAAGGAATTCGGCAAAGAGGAGATGTTCCTGAACATAACGAAGTTATGGCTTGTATGACAGCAAAGGCACTGGCCGCTGTCGTAGTTTCAAAAGATGAGTTAGCATTCAGAATTAATGCCATTTTCCGAAAGATGATAATTAAAAGAAAACTCGGAATCGATCTCCCCATTTTAATGATGGGAACTTTGAATATGCATTTTACTGCAAATGATCCTGCAGTATTGACACGCGAATATACCGTTGAAGAACAAATTTATGATTTGTATCAATTATCAACCAAAACAGATCATGAAGCTGATAACATTTTTGACGCCGTCGCAAAACAATATAATGATAAATCACAGCTTAAGCCAAACAAGCTGGATTCTAAAAAAGATTTTGTAAAAACATTAGTCAATACACATCCCGTTAATTGGGCAACTTTGTTTAACACCAGACGCAAAGAGCCTTTAAATGAACGGGGTTTCAAACGATTTATTGAAGACGCTACTGGAATTGATCTCGACAGATCCGTCGATTACAAACCCATGGAAACTCATCTAGGCACATGTGTCACCTAGCATCAGATGGGGTCAGGTCTAACATTGAAACTAGCTTAATATTGAGGTCAGATATTCAGATACTGATATGAAATCTAGTTTCAATGTTAGACCTGACCCCATCCCTTGACCCACTTAGGTTACTTTCCTGGATTCACGACCTGCCCCATAAAAAGAATATCGCGAGAATTCCTATCCACGATCGCAAATACAAAAGGCCTATCGATATGTATCATTCTAAGCATTACAGACCTGGTCATCACAATACCTGCAGTAACTGCAGCGGCTTTTGTCCCTTTTTCATCAACAATAATGACCGCTTTTTGCAAAACCTTATCTAAGTTAAGCGGCACTAGATCATTGATTTTAGTTAAATCTGCATGAGTCGTAAAAATAGTACGAATTCCAAGGGATTGTAGCGTCGATTTCAAATCAGTATACGAAGAGGTGACTGAAAATTTTGGAAAAAATAACATGAACTCAGATTTTTGTTGAGCCCCCAATAATGATTGTATTTTTTCATTGCTTAGTGTGCGCACAAAATCAGGAAATTTTTTACCCTCTTCAGGCATCAACACCAACATCTCAAGTTGACTATCACGATACGGAAGTCCAACAAGCTGAATTCCATTTTGATTTGCAATAAAATAATCGTCTTTTTTTGTCATGGTAGGCACGCTAACTTTTTTATTATTCAACAAGGTAAATTCCAAATTAGCGGTGTTTTTAACATCGAATTCAACAGGCCAAAATCCTTGAAAATATAGCGCGTTAGCTAAAATCATTGCAGTACTTTTATCCACATCACTAGGTTGAAGAATATCTTTAATCATGCCATGAGTATTCTTATCAGCCCACTGATTCACCTGCTCCACTGCTTTTAGTGCGTTTTTTTGAAAATCGGCGGAAAGAATTTCACCTTGATAGCGACTTTTAATGGTATCTAGATAACTGGGCTTAATGATCAGCCCTTGTTGCACCCAAATAGCGTTTGCAACATCATACTCTTTTTGTTTTGAGACAATATTTTGACACGGCTGAGAAGATCCACACAAGGCCATAGAAAGTTCACGTTGAGTGTCTCCGCTAGCGCCTTCTTGCAACATTAATAGAACTGCTTCAAGGCTTGTCCCTGAAAGCACAAAATTTTCTGTTGATTTTTCCTGTGCGATTTTTTGGAAAAAATTAACCGAAAACTCTTTTGCACTGGCAGTCATAGCAAAAGCCAAAAGCAGTGAAAGTGATAGTATCCTTCTCATGTTATTCCCCTTTATGATAGATAGAGTCACCTAAATATTGTAGGCTATTTATTGGATTCTCACCAAGGCCTGTTTCCTAGCCCAGCATCTCCCGGTTATGGATTTTGGGTGTTTAGATCACTCAATACCCTGTATTCAGGGGAGAGAATCACGTTCTCTCCCCTAAAACCCCTCATCGCGAAAGGAAAATCTTCTAACAGCTTGAATGTAAGAGATTTTCCTTAGCCGGGAATTGCTGTTCCTAGCCTATTTTTATGGACTATAAGTATAAAATATGGCACAATATCTGGTTTACAGCTCTTTCTTAGGGGCTAGTAGCAATTTGCTGAGGTCTGTTAAGTAACTAGAAAGCGCGCAGTATAGCCAGATAGAGTGATTATTGGGGGAATCCACATTGAGTCTAGATAAAAAAACCGTACTAAATCACGAGGTTCAGAGACAAGCTGGGCTATTTGTCCTCTCAGACCGAAAATCACTGGTCTACAGAGAGGCATCAAAAGTTCCGGGTACTTTATTTCGCGATGAAGCAACTCTCCTTGTCAAAGAAGAGATCCCTCTATTAAACACTGGTGCTGTTTCAAAACAAACCTTACCACAAGGCAGCACTTTAGGCTTCATCTATGAAATGGATCTCGATCAATGACAATGAAGAACGCTACCACGAGAGAGGTGTCGAAGGTGTTAGACTTGATGACGCTGAAGATTTTAAATCTGCTATTCTAGATAGCGGCCTCGGTGAAGAGCATAAACTAGTAAGTCCTGTCAAATCACCTTCAAAAACTAAGAAAAAAAATGTCTTTCCTAAAAGTGCAAATTCCTTTTATTGGAAAACGACTCAAGACAAAATGCAGCAAGCCATTGATTATGGCATAACACAGTTTCAAGCCGTCGGTTACGGCACTACACCGTTTCAAGCATTAACCAGCAAAGTGATCGGTGCAGTAGGTGCGTACAGGCTAAAAGTATTCGAAAGAGCGTATGATTTCGGGATCATTTCAGATAAATACGAAGAAAAAGAATTTCTGCTTCGAATTACTCAAGCACGTATTCGCCATATGCAGAGTCTTGAACGTTTGACTAACGCCTACGATCAGAATTCTGATGCAGAAACAAACAAGCAACGAATTGAAACGACATTTAAAGACTATATCAATGCTTTAAAACAACTTCAGATCGACATTAACGTCCATTCAAAATCCCTGAATAAATTCGATCGCGAAGCAAGCGATAAACTCATTAGTCAAATTCAACATGATATTATAGCAGCTAAAGAGTATCAGAGTACTATGTTAGATTTTCTCTTTCCAGATTGTTCTCTGCAGGATCATCTAAAAGACACGATATTATCAGCTAGCGGCACTGATTCCATCGCTCATTTTATTAAAACTCGAATGATTTATGCCTTACGTCAAGCTCAAGAATACAATCAAAATATGACATACAGCAGGAAAGCCGGATCAATTTTTCGGGGTGAATTCAATAGCTATTGTGAAGACGCATTAAACGTTATTGATAAATATCTGTGTGATCACCATAATCCTGTTACACCTGAACATCAAGGCTATTTTAGTACCGATCAGAATCATTCACTGACTCTTGATTTTAGACATCTAGGTAAAGATCGTCATACTGTTCGACGATATATTATGGCGATTACTCAAATTGAAGGCGCTGATAAAATTCAACAAGTCGGCGAAGATGGGTACGTATTACAATGTGCTAATAGCGAAAATCCACATGCTAAACATTTGAAAGTAACTCACTTCACGAGCTGGGATATACAAGCAGAGAAATCCTATCCGTTTTACAGAATCGCTTACTGGGTTTGGAATTTAATGGTGGGAATTGTGTTCGGTTTAGTCGATCTTCCCTCAGGTTTTATATCGGGCCTAAAAGGTGAAGAACCTACTTCAAATGTTTCTAAATATACCAAGGAATTTACACCCGATTGTGCAAAGGATACTCGTTTTCATGCGCTCGCAGAAAAAATCAATTTCCCTGCTGTCTCACTCGGTGCAAAACTCGGTAGCTTAATCGGTAGTGTGATTCGTAATACAGTGTGGGAAGTGTTTAAAGGTGTTCGTACTTCTTTTCAAAGAGCTCGTTTTCAAATAGGTGAAAATTTAGCAACTGATTATGACATTTTTCACAACGGCTTACGAAGCGAAACAGAAATTTTCAATCAAGTCCACTCTAATCTAAATCAGCTGAAAAAAGAAGAGGATGAATTATTCGAAAAAGTAAATAATAAGCACAATAAAAAATATCAGGATAAACCCGTTTTTAGCAGCACTATTTCTAGAATCAATCCTGAATCAAAGATATCAGAACAAATCACATTAGAACGTATTACACCTAAAGAGATCTCGGGGCAATTTGCCCAAGCTCCCTACGAATTAAGTCCCGGCGAATGGCATGATCTTCTGAACGCTGCCTTAAGTGGAATTAATTTTCTCTTTGATTTCGTCTTTGATGACATTCATCGAAAACATCCTGGCTCAGGAATAATCTATAATGCATTCTACGTTCTCGGTACCATCGCTGTTTTATCACCACAAACCCTAGAATTTATGGGTAAAAATTACTTACAGATTTCAAGATCCATTTCAGATGCAGCGACTAGCAATTTAACAGCAGGAGCGTCGTTTTGTGCATCAGTAGAAGCGCAAGCTGCCGCGATGGCTACAGAATTTGCCGTCAGCGGTCGAAATAGTTGGCTACTGACTGGGCTTAGCTCATTAGAAGAAGAGCCCTCTAATATGATTGCGTATAGTGCTATTGCAGTTGGCTTAGGCGCAATTTTGGCCTATGGACTTAATGTTCCCTATATCAGTGCAAGTATTCGTGGTGAATTGGGTTCAGTGCCAGCCATTGCGCTTGGGGTTGCCGGAGCGAAATTTGGCCTTTGTCTTTTCGAGTTATTCCAAACGGAAGCGAGTGAAGAGAAAAAAGACACCGATGCTCGTCGCGAAAGAATTAAATTACTTTTAATAGAACACTTTCAAGACAAATATAAACTGACCAATCAAAAAATCGATGAAATTTGCGATTTTATGCTTAGTCCCGATTTCAAAAATACATTAGAACAAAAGTCAAAAGATCAAGATCCTCGACTTCAGCGCTTTCAACTTTTCATGTTAATGCAAAAGAACCAGCATTTATTACCTCATTTGCCTTATAGCACAAAACGTGAATTACTCGAATTAATGCACCGAAATAGCAAGGATTTTCCTGGCGGTGAATCTGCAATGCATCAACTCCTATTCCCTGAAGCAAAGGGCTCGATTATTGAGATTACCGTTTCAACAGTATTAGATTATATTCCCGCAATAGGCGGATGTCTCGCCAGCATTGTCACGTGGGATGCGCACCCATGGCGTTATATGGGCAATAAATTATTAAAAGACGTGGGTCGCGTTTTCCATGCTTTCGCAAACAAAATTGTTAAAACACTGGCTCATTACATTCGATTAAATATCCGCATTGTTTTTGACGTGATATTCAATGAAATATTTGCTCGCATCGAAGGCTTTCTTCGAAATGACGAACATCTATTATCTACCGGACATTATTCCTTCTCTACCGATGTAGACACTTCTTTCGAAACCGCTAAAGAATTTTTTGCCCAACCTGTAGATGCAATGCGTAAAGCTGTTACCCAACCCAGCCCTCAAACATTCTTCGCACAAAACATCCATCAATTCTCTAATGATTACGTTAAGGGGTTTCAAGAAAAATCGGCCGATGCAACCTCACTACCAGCTGTAGCAAAAACCACAGTCGAACCCTCACCTCAACAATCTAAGAAAAGGACATCTGAGAAACCTACTCTCTTTGAAATCAATCTTTATCCAGCTGTTAAATTCTTTAGCCCTTCATCGTCCAACAGAGACAAAGCAGGATCTTTAAGTTCTGTAGTGCCAAAAACTGAGGCCAAGCGAGCCTTAGATTTCCAGTAGGCGAATAATTCAAAAAAGAACTCAAACAGCACTCAATAAGCAAAATATTGATTAAAATATACTTATTTATACCAATAATTAGCGATAACGACTTCAGAATCTGTACTATACTTAAACTGCATCTAGGAGTTTGGGGACAAGTTGGTCTACAACTCTGGCCTCCAAGCAATATTTCAATAAGTTAAGGAGAATCTATCATGGCAACTTTAAGACAAGCATTAAGTCAACGTATCAACAAAGACCCAGAAGGTTTTTACAAAGCAGTAAAGGCTCAGAATATCAGTCTGAACCAGCAGCAGGAAACCAGTCTACGCCAAGGTAACTTGAAAGCCTTCGGTGATGATAAAAATCTGGAAAAACTCTTCAATACCAAAGTGCTCGGTGCGTTGGGAATTAACACTAAAGATATCTCGACAAGCCAAAGCAACTCACCTCAAAAAATGAATAAGAGTGATGACTCTAAAAAAATGAATAAGGGTGACGACTCTGGTAAATGGTAATCGTTAATTAATTTATGGCTCGATTGTCGTAAGCTAGCTAAAACAATCGAGCCATAATTATAACCTGAGATAAATAGATGATCGAATTATCAAAGCGTAAAGAATTAATTCGACATCACCCTTACTTTAATCCGTTGAACGAAGCAGAAATTGAAGAACTCGCAGAACTCAGTTTCGAAAAATCCTATCATCCCGATGAAATAATTATTAATGAAGGTGAAATTGTTGATTCTGTATATTTAATCGCCCAAGGTGACATTGAACTTGATTTGATAGTCAATCAATCTGACAATATTCCTCAGTATGTTCTCCATCCAGGAGATGCCATTGGACTCACTAACGAAAGTTTTTTTAGCCAAACGGGTCTGCGCACAGCGACATTAACCAGTATAACTGATGTGGTTTTGATAGGTTGGACAATCGATATTTTTAATTATTTTTTACAAAAACATCCAAATTTCCTTGCAACAAGAAAAGAGAGCGTCAGATAAAATGTTGCGCATGTTTTTTATAAAGCAAGCTGAACCCTTTTCAGATTTACCCTCTGATAATGTTGAGAAACTGGCTCATGATATTCAAGAAATACTGGCACCTAAAGGAACTGTGTTATTTCAAAAAGGCAATGAAGCGGATCAATGTTATCTCATCTGTTCAGGTGCAGTCGAAATTTATAAAGTGGAGAATGACGGCAGTGAAAGGATTTTAGCGATACATCATCCTTGGCGATTGATAGGTGAGAGTGTTCTTTTCACTTAGCGCTAAACGTTATTCCTGTGCACGCATGTCTGAACCGGGTAAACTTCTTATTTTAAAGCGTGAACAATTACATGAATTAATGAAACATAAAAATACGGCTGAATCCATTATCGGATTAATCATAGAACGTTGCTGTCCAATTCGCGCACAAAACATTGAACATTTTCATCGTCAAGGTGACGAAGGCCAACCAATCACCATTTTAAAAGACAAACGTCGTGGTCAATATTATCAATTGTCTGAGGAAAGTTGGTTTGTGTGGCAAAATATAGATGGTCACAATAATTTGCAAGATCTCACCACTCTGCTCTACAACGAACGACAAATATTTGCACCTCTTGCCGTGGCAGACACAATTCTAAACCTAGCTGATGCCGGTTTTGTGATACTTCCTGACATACACATGCCAGAACAGAACCACTCTCATGAACCACTCAGCAAATTTCAAAGGTTTAAAGAAAAACTTCATCAATGGCGATACTTGCAACATATTTTTTACGATATTGACAGCAAACTTGCTTCAACCTACCAACAGAGTGTGCATCTATTTTATACAAAACTGGGCCAAATCGCGCTTGCTTTAACGTCACTACTCGGTGTGATTTTTTTTGGATATCATTTACACACCCTAAATACAAATTCCATTCATTTAACACACGTCTTTCTATTTATTCTTGCTCTGCTCACTACTAATATTCTCTCTACAATTCCTCACGAACTAGCTCACGGATACACCACAAAATACTTTAATCATGACGTAAATCGCGCAGGTATTATATTTTACTGGCTAGGCATTACCGCTTTTGTAGATACTTCAGATATGTGGAAGGTATCCAATCCACGATCACGGAATAATTGTCAGTTTAGCGGGTCCTTATATGGATTTCGTTCTAGCGGGAATCTTTTCTATAATTGCTTGCACTGTATCATCACCCACTTTAAATTTATTTTTATTATTACTATCTTTACTGCTTTATTACAGTGTCTTTAAAAATTTAAATCCCTTACAAGAAACTGACGGCTATTACATTTTAAAAGACATCTGCCGTGATCCCCATCTAAGAATAAACGCCTATCGCTGGATCAAAACCCACGGCGTAAGAGCTCTACTATCTAACCCAAAAGAACACCGCTGCGAGCATTTATATTGGCTCATTTGCGGATTATTTCTAATTCTCACATTAGTACTCGCTTTCGTACTAGCTCATTATTTGCGCTTGTTTTTACCACTTACCCTGCTTGGAATCTCTACCTTTCACTTACTCTGGATATTACCAACTTTGGTCATACTGCAGTATACTTTTACAGGCGTTGCGTCTTGAGTTGTGAGAGGTTTTGCAAAATCGATAATAAAATATGATTAAATTATTGATTCTTCTGCTAACTTTTATCTAAGCCCAGATAAGAGCTTAAAAAATTTAAATCCATGCGATTTGTATTACCTATAATTCTTCATGACCTCGAAACTAAATTCACACAAAATTAGCTCTGATTTTCTAAAACCTATCACAACTCAAGACGCGACGCCGTAAAGACTTAGGTTCGCACATCCCCTTTACTTACAAACCACGAAATCTTATCCTATCTCAATCTACTTATATAAAAGGGCTTTGAAATGAATAATCCATGGGACACTCAGTCATCCAGACCAATTAGTGGGAATAAAATGCCAATCAATGGGCAATGTTTGTGCATTTCTCCTTGTTTGCAGGCTATCTTGTGCCCCTTGCTGGGCTACTTTTGCCAATCATTTTATGGCAGATTAAAAAAAGATCAATATCCTTTCGTTGATGTCCACGGAAAAATTGTTGTCAATTGGATTATCAGCCTAATTATCTATGCTGCAATCTGTGCCGTATTAGTATTCTTTGTTATTGGTCTCATAGGATTTGCGATTCTCGGTGCCTTAAGTATCATTTTTCCCATTGTTGGTGGTATCAAAGCCAGTCAAGGAGAAGTTTGGGAGTATCCTCTGACTATCAAATTGATACGATAATCTACGGCGACGCCTTATAAAAGTTTCTAGAGCTGTCTGTTTAAACTGCTCGATTGTGTCTGTTGTTTATCGTCAACATTTGCAGGCATTTGAGCTTGAACAGAGCTTGGCTTCCAAAAGAAAGATAAAAGGAAATTCATGTTTTTCGATGCATACTCAATAGCATTATAGGTTGAGAATTGAGTGATGTACTGCACAATGCGAAACTTATATCATTGAAACCTGATTTGCTGTCTCGGTATAAGGTGTAACTTAAACCACAGAGGCCACCAACTAATTTTGCAGCAATCTTGTTCATTTGCATTTTGAGCATAATATTAGTCACGATAACAGTGATCAATAATGGACACCAACTGTTGGGATCGATAGCAGCTAAAATTCCCTGTACCGATAACTGTAACAACTCAACCTGACTGTGAGAGAGTATGCGAGTAGAAACGAGAACTTCACCAAGACACCTTGGTAAAACAAATCGGCACCTTCGATTGCCCCATTTCGAATACACTTCATACCAGTTTTTTGCACTGGTTCTAGTACTGCTAACGATTTACTACAAACGTCCTCAATGGTGGATTCAGTTCAGATCCAAAGGCAAAACGATTGCGAAAACCACTGGGCTCACGAGCTCGCCTATTAAAATTAACACTAAAACAATTATCGGACGTCGATGAATCACATTCAGCTGATGCATATTGTCCCGGGGCTGCTCCTTTTATTCTCGTACCAAATTGTTTATCCGCAGTATCCAATTGACACTTTGACCAACCTGAAGCAGGATATTCTGGGAATTTTTCATAACCATAAGTGTCATCCCAGGGCAAATAAGCATCTGTCGCGTTGATCAGCGATCGCTCTAAATTTTGAGTTAACATTAATGCATTTTTAATTCGACCAAGTACATAGCAAGATTCCGTGTGCAAGCGATAATGTGATTGCACACCCTGCGCGGCTCGCATATATCTATTATCGTGACCATACCTATCAAAGGGATTAAAATGTAACAAATGCTGAAGCATAATAAGGTAATTGTGTTACATTGCGGTGAATCTCCTGAAATGTCGTCTGTAAACCGGACAGAATTCGGTAAAGTCTCGGCACGAGTTTTGTTAAGTCCATTGTTCAGAACAGGATTAACAAGGTGAGCAATATTATCTAGTGAAACAATACTAACATTCACTAATTGATCAACTTGGAATGCTGTAGGCTTTGCATAAAGATTTGCTTGAGTGAGTAAAAATTGCAGACGTGCTGTGGCGTATTGTTCCACTGGGGATAATAAATTTCGTAAACGCAGCTCACGCGTTAACTTAGGAATAAAGATTCTAGATAGTCGATCCATTGACGGTCAAACCTTGGTATAAAAATAAGAAGCGCGAAATTCTTACTATAACAGAGTAAACGTAACTGGTAACCTTACTATCCAATGTCATTAAACATTCAAGTTCTCTCTTGAGAGAGTCGAGCACTTTGTAGTCAGCAGTCGAAAGACTGAAATCGGATTGCAATAAATGGACACAATTAAAAATCTCAGTAAAAGTTTCATTATAATGAAGTTGATCACAAATATAGGAACGTACAAGATTTTGGCGAAAAATATTGTAACGGTGTGAAAAATGATCTTAAAATTGTCATTGCTATTGATGCTTCTAGTTTGTCAGCGGCCATTGTTAGACTCCTTAATTTTGAGTGTAAAGTGAATGAAGTAAAAGTTTCTCAATGTGTATCCCTAAAATGGATTGATTATCCATATTGCGATACGATCCATATTGATAATCGGTTAGATAATCAAACAAGGGTTGTTCCTGAACTCGATTACAAGAAGTATAATGAGTAACATTTTTCGGGAGTGAAGCGGTACAAGCATATTGATTGTTGGATTTTTTATACCAATAATATCCATTAGGCCATGCATTGGATGCATGCAAAAACATTAATTCCTTGCATACTTTCTCAGCACATATTATAGGGGTAACAATACATTTTTTTACATTCTTACTATCATTATTACATGTTAATCGATTATAAATCACATCGCCGTTTTTAAACTGTTTTTGATACAGAATACCCATATGCGAAATACTTAACTCAGACCCAGTAGCATCCTTAATATTTTTGTTATCGACTGTCCACAACCCAGCATCTCTAACAATTTCAATAATTGATGGCGTTGGTACTTTATCGATCAGAAACTTATTTGGACTATATTTTCCATTTGATTGTTTTATAGCTAAAACAGTCTTGGGAACATAAGATGTAGCGACAATTTCTGAATTAAAACCTGGAAAATCAAGCCCTGAATAAACTGTAGCATATCGCTGCGCCATACTGAATCCATCACCATGATTTAACACACGTACCGTTGCGTGCAAATTTTCTTTTTGACGTAAAAACCAATTATTTCGAGTGATATTTGCGATGGTTGTTTCAACTACAGAACCAAAATCACTTTGAGATGTTACATCTTGCAGAAATCCATTTTTTTGATTCACAGGATTCCAATCTCCATCAATAAAATTATTTCTATTAAAATAATGAACCCATTCACCATGAGGATTTCCTGCCGCACCATAATTTATTTTTAAAATATTGCGATCGAATTCATCAAGTGTAAAAGAGTAAAATAACGCCATAGCATTTTGAACAAATGTTTGGCAATTAAGGCCATCCATACGATAAACGGGATCTTGTTTTACATGAGCCGCACCTGGTTGATAAACATCCGATCCGGACTGCCAATCGCCTTCTCCCATCGCACCACTCTCAATAAAAGGAATATCAATTAATTGTTTTGCCAGTAATTCCATTCGAGCGTTTGCATCGAGATTTTTGTATGGTTTTAAATAATCAATTAATTGCCGTATCAAAGCACGAGCTTCGTTGACTGTTAATTGATAACGAGCAAAATCTAATACAGTAAAATTTTCTGTTGCCTTCAATGTAGGATAATTTTCTTGATTCCCCGTCATCGGCGCATAACCATTTAAGTGAAGATCATTATTTTCAACTGCCTGGCCAAAAACAGTGATTGTGAAAAATAGTGATAGAAGAACAATATTGAATATTTTAGATATTTTCATTGGGTTCTGACCTTCTATTATGGGCTATGATCATTTACTCATCACAAGAGTACCCCAGAGGGGTGAAAAGGGGTCAAGTCAATGATTGAAACCTTGCCGCCTTTACCTGCAAAATCTCTAATCTTGGACTAAAATGTAAATATGGTTATGTATCTATACTTTAAATGAGGAGATCATTATGGCAACATCAGTAGTTAAAGACTTCAAAACACCTGACGAAGTCAGGACCTTTGAAAAAGGCAAAGTTGAGCTTATCAACATTAATGGGGGAGTCATAGGATTGCTCACTCTTGAGCCCGGTTGGCGGTGGTCAGACCATGTGAAACCCATTGCTAAAACAGCTTTGTGTGAAGCGCCTCACTTCCAATACCAACTTTCAGGTAGGTTACACGTAGCTATGGAAGACGGCACCGAATTTGAGACCCAAAAAGGCCAGGTAGCCTGGGTTGCCCTCTGGTCATGATGCTTGGGTAGTCGGCAATGAACCTGTCGTTCTCGTTGATTGGTCAGGAGCCACCCAATACGGCGTCGCGTCTTGAGTTGTGAGGGGTTTTGCAAAATCGATATTAATACGTCATTAAATTACTGATATTTGTGCTAATTTTAAAATTCTCACGGAACTTGTTTTTGAAGAATGCACCTTGTGCAATTTTGAATTGCGAATAATTTATTATTATCCTGAAAATTAATTTATGCAAAATTAGTTCTGATTTTATCATACCTATCACAACTCAAGACGCGACGCCTTAATTAATTTTATCTTTACATAAAGCTTTATATAATGGTACTGTGTGCAATATGAATTATTTTTAATTTATTGATAGTTGATAGGAGGTTAGATGCGATGAGTCTTGTAGATGTGACAAAGCGGCTAGTCGATAAAGCTATGGAAATACAAGTCGCATGCGAACGTAAGTTAACACAAAATTTAACTCCGCCTGAAAAAAAGCAATTTTCAAAATTTTTGAAAAGAATGAACAAAGAGGAGAACCTGTATGTCAACAATTAATGAGCGATTAATTATTAGATATTTTGAGGAAGTCTGGAATAGCGGTAAGCTAAGAGGTACTCGATGAAATTATCTCTCCAAATTATATTAATCATAATCCAGGTATGGAAAATCCAGTTCCTGGCCCTGAAGGATTAAAGCCGATTGTCACAGGAATTCGTCGGGCTTTTCCTGATTTAAAATATGTAATAGAAAATATTGTTATTTCTGATGATCAAGTTGCTGTACATACTACTATGTATGGGACGCATACGGGTAACTTTTTTGGTTTGGATCCAACAAACAAAGCCATTAAGGTCAATCAAATTCAAATTGAGCGTATTGAAAATAATAAAATTGTCGAGCATTGGCGTGTTACTGATGAGCTAACTATGCTACGACAGCTAGGTCAGCTAGAGTAAACCAGGATGGCCGTGACATCTTTTGAATTGTAAGTAATTTATCATTATCCTGAAACGAATTTCATAAAAAATTAGTTCTGATTTTATCATACCTATCACAACTCAAGACGCAATGCCTTCCTTTTTTTAAGACAGTCCGATACTATTGCGACAGGGAAACAGTATTAAGGATATTACGTATGAAACTGAAGGCACAGAAACGCTCTAGATCACAAGATCCATCAGTTCTAAACAAAGATGCTGATGCTGAATCAATTGTAGAATGGCTAATGCACGTGAACTCGCAAGATGAGGATCAAAGAAATGTCGCCATCACCAATGTTTTGCAAACATATCCGCACACCTTAGTCGACGAATTATTGTCTAACATTACAAAGATCGAATTATTTAGATTATTATCATTGAATAGTTTTAAGACTATACGATCACTTTCTGAATTAATCAGATGGGGACTTGATGAAAATTTAAATGCGGCACATAAACTCTTAATGTTCACTCGTAAAGTATTGAAGGGCTGTAAATCGATCGGTGATGAAAATTTATCTGCTTATTGGAAAGTACTTGAAATATCAATTAAACATTGCGCCCTATATTCTTTTACTACAAATGTTTTTTCTTCTATTTATACTCATGTTGGCGAAGCTTTCGCAACAGAATTAATGTCACACCTTAATGAGGAACACCGGCTTGCTCTATTAGCCCATGATGATTTTGCTTTTTGCCGCCAACTGATCAACTCTCCGGAGATAGGTCTAACATTAAATAAATTAAAAATATTATTGAAGGATTGTTTTCCTGAACCGCGCAAAGCCATATTTTTTGCTTTCCTCAAAAATGCAATCCTGCAAGATCGTTATAATTTTTTTGAAGCATTTACTAAGCAAATTAAAGATCATTTTGAAATTATTATCCCTGTTAATCAATTCGATTTATTAATTACCGCCTATAAATCAAAAAATACAGCATTTTTATCGTTGATATTGAACAATCTAGTAGAGTATTTGCGTCGCAAGACACTTCGCCCTAGTCGCTACTTGGTTGAGTATTGAGTTAGCTTCGTTGGAAATTGAAAATGATAATTTAAGAAGTAGTATTTTATCTGATATAAGCGGTATCTTGCAAGACCGTGAACTCGTATCCAATTACGATATTATGAAAGACCCTGCGGAAACGAATGAAGCAATTAATCGCCTGTTGAAAGCTCGAAGCACTCAACTCCCTGAATGGAAAAAACGCGTTGGCCTCACAATATTAAATCTGCATAGAGAATTAGGAACTACAGTTGTAGAACTTCATAAACATATTTTAAACCGTTCAAGTCCAGATCAACATCGTTGTTTCGATGAAAAAGAGCTTACAGTGACTCGTGTTCTCAATGAATTTTTAGGTTTTAAACAAAAAGATGTTCCTCATTCTCAATTATCACAGCACAACGATTATGATCGATTTAAAGAAAATACCTTCGCAAGATTTGATTCAATGCGTGAAAAAAATGTATTATTGGAAATTTCTAAACTACAAAACGAAATAGCAAGATTTCGAGAAAGTAATCTTGAATCGTACCGACGGATGATAATGCCTAGACCTACAAGGCCCGAACTAGAATCGGATGTAATCAAAAATATAATGGTCCGGGTCGATAAATTATCAAGAACCTTACCAATAGTTTGGGTAAACACCCTGGATTTAGAAATGTGGGCTAGTATAGGCAGCCCTCATCATTTAATCCCAGGTATGAATGAACATCATATCCTATCTAGAGCATTACTAAATCGTTGGGACCTCAGTGGAATTAAACCTATGTTCATCGCATCGGTAGGATTTTATGTACAGACTAAAGGTAACATGACTCCTTTTATTCATGTGCCAATACGATTTCCTGATCATAAAGTCGTCGTCACAAGTCCAAATTTCACTCTTTTGACAACAGAAGCTGATAACATTTTTTGCGAACATCCGCTTAGAGTATTTACCGATTATCTTTTAAAAAATAGCAGTGCTGTACCTCAAATATTGAAACAAGGATTTAATATAGAACGAAGAGCCAATGTTACACGAGTTATTGCTTCCACTTTCGACATTCATACAAACACCATGCCCTGCAAAGATTGTCAGGAATATGTTGCAGAAATTCAAAGAAGCGAAAAGCTTTTGAAAGTTATACAGACTGGTTTAAAAAATCTCTCGATAAACTGTGTTAAAGGAAATATGCCAATGACATTGTTATTTCGATTTAGTCTCCTCTCAATGAAAACACCAGCGAAAGTGGATTTACTAGAAGCTGAACCTGTATCAACATTGACTCCACCCAGCAGCCAATCTCCTTCATCTCATTCTTCAAAGAAGAGTAAAAAGCAAACATACGATAAAGAAAATATATCAAGAGCTCTATTAGCAAGCATGAAAAAATCTATACTAGTAAAAGATGTCGAACCCGAACCCATTCAAGGTCCAAAACCATTTACGCCGAGATTTTATGCAAGTCCACAAGTAAATGCCAGAGATCTCTGCCAAAATACTGCTGTTTTTCATGAACTAGAAGTTCCTAGAGTTGTGTTTGCAGATAAGCCAACATCTAGCAGTGTAAAAGACTACACTGGTCTGATCGGTAAATGTCTGTAACACCTTAAAGTTACAGATCTATGATATAGAACTCCATCTTATGTTCTTCATTTTTGACTTTACCGTCAGATTGTAAAGTTGGCCAACTCATAGTTGAATCAACTTTCATGTTTTTAATTTTTCTACCAAGCTCTTTCCAAGGCTCAATAGAAATATACGAATCCGGCCGAAGAGGATGATTTTTAGCTTCGACAATTTCCATATAGCAAATTTGTGTATCACCCATTTTCTTAGCGATCTCTACTGTTTTATCAAACATTTGATTTATCGCTGCTGAATTTTTTCTCTCGTCTTTTGAAAACATAAAAGTACTTACATAAAGAATTTTTGCGGGGTTGAAGCCATTTTTTTTAATTTTCGCTAAAAATTTTTCTGGAGAATAATCTTCTCCTTTAAAATAATGAGAATTTAGAGGGTTAGCTTGTAATGCGCCAATTAATTTTCCGTCTTTCCTTGCTAATAATACGAAAGCCTTTGGGTCTTTTTCAAAAATTGAATTATAATTTGTCTCATTCTGATGCACATAAAGATAAGGATATTCTTTTAAAACGTTATAAAGAAACTCATCAAGAACTGGGCGAATATTCTTTACCTGTGTATTGCTATAGGTCTCAACTGTCGTTGCGGCTATAGTAAAAGTTGGAAGAAGTATCAAAACCGAGATTAATAGTAAACGTATTCGTCCTAAACTTCCCATATTAATCATATCAATCACTCCCTTTCAGTATTATTAAAACACCAAGATTATGGTAGGCTATCAAAGACAACTGAGTCAAGCCCTCCCACTCCACTACTTTGAATTTGATCTCCAACGAGTATGATCTAAAACACAAAACCCATTAGCGTAGCCATAACAATTGAAATCCCATAAAAGGCAATCATTTTAAAACGTCGCCATTTTTTTGTTAATATGCTTAATAGTGTTAAAGCAATAATTCCTGGATAAGAAAGTTCCAAAAGCAGGCGCTAAAAAGGCCGCTATACCCTTAAAATCGAGTAACGATACAAAGAAGGATGTTGCAGTCGTAGCCAATAATATCCACGGAAACGCATTATCTGATAATTTAAATAAAGACACCAAATATCTCGCATAAATATTATTCAAGGCAGCTGCTGTAGTTAAACAAGAAAATAGCATTGCAACACTAATAAACAATGTCGCACTATTACCCATAACATGCTTTGCAATCGTTGGTAACATTAATTCTGGTTTAACACCTGAGGTTATATCTGAATAATGAGCCCCGAGATATACAAATCCTAAATAAATTACCGCAAGTTGCAACGCCCCCAAAATACTCGGAAGAATCGCAAACTTAATAGTTTCATTGAGGCTAGTATTTTCAGGCATTATTTTTTGAATTTGTGTAAATATGAGCGCAGAAAAGAAGAAGGCTGCAAACAAATCCATAGTCTGATAACCCGTTATAAATCCATCATAAAATGCAGTCGAAGCATTATTATGCAATGCGGGTAGCAATTCCTGTGAATGAATAACTCCAAAAATAATCAGTACGACCAAGGAAATCAATAGGATCGGACTCATCCATTTTCCCAACGCACCAATCATTCGCTGATCTTTGAGACAAAAATAATAGGTTACTGCACAAAATAAAAAACTGAAAAGGATGGTTGATAGCTGTGGGAAAATAGTGCTCACGCCACCTTGCGCAACGGTAATACATCTCGGAACAACACCAAATGACCCTAACAACGACAAAGTAAATAAGGGTAAAACTATCTTAGCTAGAATTCCAGCTTCAGAAAAAAAACTGTTATAATTGCCTCTATGTAATTTAACAACAAAAAGACCACAAAAAGGGAGCAATATACCTGTAACAAGCAGACCCATAAAACCTAGAAGCCAATGTGATCCCGTTGAAGCACCAATTTGAATCGGAAAAACTAAATTCCCCGATCCAAAAAACATTGCAAATAGAGCAAAACCATAGATTAAAACCAATCGATACCGCGGCATAAGTGTCTCCAGATAAATTGTATTACTAAATTTGATATTAAAAAATTGAAAGGTTGATATTATAGGGCCGAGGCCACATAGAGACACACCGTAGATGAAACAAGAGGAAGGGAATCAAAGAGAGAGTGTAAAAAACCGACCCTTTCAAAAGAACATGAAAGGACTTTTTGCTTAAAATTGTAATTACAAATCGCTATATTCATTACTATTCCAAAACTATTTTACAGTTATATGCTAACATACCAAACTCCCAAAATCAAGAGAAACCGTTAATACAGGAGCCGTTTATTTGATCATATCGTGTTCTAGTGCTACTATTAAACTAAATTAGCCACTGGAGTTGGGGAACTAAATATTATGTCTTCTAAAAAGGGTTCTATCTTAACGATTAACAGTGGCTCTTCGAGCATTAAATTTTCTATTTACGATCTAGACACCACTGAAACGCTGGTTATTTCTGGCGAATTGTCGAGAATTGGCTTGGACAATGGAAATTTTACCATAAAAAATACAAATGGATCAATAATTCATAATGACAATTCTATTTATAAAACACACGAAATTGCTTTCAACGAACTTTTTAATTGGTTAACTAAATCAAATTTTGACAATAACATTAAAGCCGTAGGTCACAGAATTCTCAATGGGGGAACTCAATTTCGTATACCGCAAATAATTACGACTAGTTTGATTAAAGAATTAATGACATTGCGCCGTTTAGACCAAGAACACTTACCACACGAAATTAAAGGCATTAATTTTGCTAAACAAAATTATCCGAACATCACGCAGGTCGCCTGCTTTGATACAGCATTTCATCGCAATATTCCCAAAGTTGCCAAGCAGTATCCTATTCCAAGAAATTTTTATGATGAGGGTGTTATCCGATATGGATTTCATGGACTATCCTATGAATTTGTAAACGATACTTTAAATACACTCGAGAGTCAGAATTCAAAAAAAGAAAAAGTTATTATCGCTCATTTAGGAAACGGAGCGAGCATGGCTGCCATAAAAGATGGACAATGTATTGATACTACGATGGGATTTACACCAACGGGCGGGTTGGTTATGAGTACTCGCTCAGGTGATTTAGACCCAGGCGTTATTTATTATCTTCTCGATGAAAAAAAAATGTCTCCTTCTGCGGTATATAACATGCTAAATAAAAAATCAGGATTACTAGCAGTTTCAAACCTTTCCTCAGATATGAAAGATCTCTTGCAAGCTCAAAAAGAAAATCCTTACGCAGATGAAGCAATTTCACTTTTTTGCTATCAAGCAAAAAAATTCCTCGGGGCTCTAGTTGCAGTTTTAGGGGGATTAGATACATTAATATTTACTGGTGGTATTGGAGAAAATTCAGCGGCTATTCGATTCAATATTTGCGAAAATCTGGATAGTTTCGGAATAAAATTAGATTCTATTTTAAATTCTCAAAATGCACCTCTTCTATCGTCCAATGCGTCTAAAGTATCAGTTCGAATTATCCCTACAAACGAAGAATTAATGATTGCCCGCCATACTTCTAAGATCTTCAAAGAATTACCGTAGCTAAATGACAAATCGCATTATACAAAAATTCTCTGCTATAATTACACCAATTCAGATGGCTGATGAATTCACGATCAAATGGAATTGGCACAATGCAGACAACAGGGCTATCGCCTGAACAGATTCAAAAGATTAACGCTTATTGGCGTGCTGCCAATTACCTGTCCGTAGGCCAAATATATCTCTACGATAATCCATTACTGAAAGAGCCTTTACAGATGTCGCATGTAAAACCTATAGTAGTTGGGCATTGGGGCACTACACCGGGACAAAACTTCATTTATGTGCATTTGAATCGCGTGATAAAACAATACGATCTAAATATGTTCTATATAGCCGGCCCC
>CAVRXV010000018.1:0-116828 GCA_963725255.1 uncultured Gammaproteobacteria bacterium
AAAGCTTTCGCAAT
Source organism: uncultured Gammaproteobacteria bacterium (assembly GCA_963725255.1). Classification (GTDB taxonomy): domain Bacteria; phylum Pseudomonadota; class Gammaproteobacteria; order JAIEPX01; family JAIEPX01; genus JAIEPX01. Next base: position 15 of record CAVRXV010000018.1, read on the forward strand.
CTATAGTGATTCAGCGCTAAAAACTTCACATTTTCAAGCTAACGATTACGAATTTCTATTGGGTTTGCCAACAATCACACCGGCTATGTTACTAGAAGAAGATAGACGTGGTATCCCATTAGCTATTGTCATGATAAGAAATGGTTATGCCCGGATGTTAGGGCGGCTCTTGAGAAAAGGTAACGATGAACAAAATCTTCGAGAAGTAATATGTGCTGAGCTAATCAAGCGAAAATGTTTCACTCGGAATGATAGTATCATTTCTCAGCTTATTTTGGCGGAAGCATTTGATATCGCCGAAAAACTTCTTCATGAGACGAATTCCAATAAGTATGAATTACTTATAGGCGAAACTACATTAGCGAAACATCTTATTAATTATGGTAATCCACGACAATTAAATTACATGGGATTTGAAAAGATACTCTTAAAGGCGGCAGAAAACGGTTCATGGGTTACCATTATTTTATGCGTCAAAGAATATCCCGATATGGATAAGGGTTTGCTGGGGCAATTATTGTGTTATGCGGCTCAGCGTAGTAAATATAAAGAGGCTGAATTATTGCTCAAAATGGGCGCATATAGGTCGGCAGAAGTTTCAGGATTAAGAGCGATACAACACGCCGTGGCACATCAAGATTGGTCAATGGTAGGAATATTTGCTCAGTTCCGTGCAGATGCATTTGATTTGTCCTATTATGGTTTTGCTTTATTAAAGGCGCTTCAATATCAGCAGCGTGGAATTGCTAAATTATTATTGTTAGCAGGTGCAAAACCCTATTGGCGTAATTACATTAAAAACCATGAAATGGAGTCTACGCTGTACTATGCTGTAGAGCATGATTACGATGAATTATTGCCTGATTTAATTAAGCATGAAAGCGAGTATGAAGGTGTCTTTGCGATTTCTCGTCAATGGCTTGTTGCTGATCTTGCCCTTTTGAAAAAAAATGCGTTGGTTATAGGGCAGCTTGCAGAATTTTCTATGCCAGATTCATTTTTTATGAATAAACCCGATTTAGTTTGCAAATTAGTCGTGGAAGCATTAGCGATTGGGAATCGGGAGATAATGATACATCGCTTATCAAAATACTTAAGCGCGCGCGAGTTAAGTTCCGTTGATGGTAATGTTCTCATGAATGGTTTTCGAATCGTTAAAGATTTTTTAGGGTGGTCATTTTCCTATTTGCCCTCCTTACACTATAAAAAAGTTGTGTTGACAAATATTATTGAAATTCTGTTAGAGAATAAAGAGTTATTATTGCTGACGAACTTGGTTACCTATTTTAGATCGCAAATAGATTATATGGCGCACATTGATGAGCTTTTTTTTGAAGCCATATCTAAGAAGGTATCTGCTCACAACATCGGTTTCATTAAAGATTTAATTAAGGTAGTTGTGCAAGATAAAGCGCAACAACACTGTTGGCATGTCGCAATTAATAACGCGTTATATGAAGCTGTTAAGCGCCCTGCAGATGATGTACCTTACTTGTTGTTAGAGCTAGGTGCTAAGCCGGACGATAATGTAGGAGATGGAGGCAACACTATAGTTGAATGGCTTGCTTATTTAGGTAAAGAAGAGCTCCACAGGTATCTATTAGAAAACCACGGCTTAAGTGAATTAATAAAAATGCAGTTATTGATGACAGCAATTCAAGATAATTCTTTGACATGGCTTGCTTTTGAAATGATCGGAAAATATAAGACGCGTATACATCCTAATCATATTGTAGTGTCAGCCAGTCTGCCTCGAGAGGATTTATTGTTACCATTGCTCGACGCTGTTGATAAAAATCATTATTATCATCAGTTTTATCGAGTCGCTTTCTTTAGCGCTTGGGCCCATGCATGTAAAGCAACGAATAAAGATGTATGTAGAAAACTAATCGCACTGTTAGGCCCTACTTTTATACGGCATTTAACTTTACTCTGTCTCTCGGTAAACTATAGATTATCACTCTCTGAGTGGGAGATGCCTCGATATCTATTTCCAAACTTGGATATGACCATAAATTCGGATTATCGTTCTGCCGTTAAAAACGACTTCCCCAAGATAACGCTCACTGCTTTTCACGAAAATATACTCGGTATTCTGAATAATTATTTCTCTCAATTACATACTTTGCCAACGGATGATGTAATATTTAGCACCTATGAAACAATATTAGGCCATTTTAAACAAGTTAATGTTAAAACGAAGCCCAGGTTTTTTGGTGGTTTTTCAGATGAGAGTGTTTTCGAAATTGGAATGCATCGTTATTTAGAGGGTGTTGATTTGATTATCGCTAAGTCTGTACTTGAAACTGTGCCAACAATTGTTTGAGTCGAGTCATATTCAGCGATATCTCTGTTGCAAAAATAGATATCGCTGTGCGGAAACGCCCGTTATTTTGGAGTAGGAGTTTCCTTATCTGCGACTGCAGCATCACTCTTTCCAGATTCTTTAGTGCCTTGATTACTAGCAGGTTTAAAAAAGGCAATATATTCACCGGGTTTCTTTACACTAGATGCGTTATTACTTACAAGCTCCTTCCATGCTTCTTTTTCTGCGGCCAAATTTTCCTCTATACTCGGCTTCGGATTGCCATCGACAAAGGTAATATCGGTTGCCCTGCCATCTTCAAGTCCGCGCTCAAATTTACGGTGCAGATGTTTGTAAGCCCTTTTTCGCTCATGACCTTCCAGACGCTCAGCTAGATCTAGCTCTCTTTGAAACCCTGGGTCTTCTTCAATTTTTTGGAAGCCTTTGGCAGCCGTTACACTACCCATCACTATCACTTTCAGCCACGCCAACGGAGTGGTTGCAAGTTGAGTTACTCCTCGAGTAATGTTTGAAATACCTTCGAGCAACCACGAGGCCGTTTCAGCCAGATTTTCTTTTGGATAGACTAAATCTTTTCGATCTAATGGATGCTGTTGTGAACGTCCTAGTGCAGCACTCACATAATTTTTCAAGTCAATAATGCTTCGAACCAAAAAAACAACAGGGGTAGCTACAAGGGTGATTATGCCTTTAAGAATATTGAATATTCCAATAATAGGTTGTGCTAAATCTCGTCCTATGTCTGAGAATCTTTTGTAGCGTTTGTTTAAATTTGTAAAATCTTTACCCGTATCTCTGAGAGGCTGTAATCCTCCGCTAATTTGCGCTCGACTTGCGCCATCAAGAGGGGGCATGTACCTAGTGTCCAAGTAAAAACTTTCTAACGGCAAATATTCATCGTCATCCTTACCCTCTCTCCTTGCTTGTCTTATAGCGCGATAAGTATTTATTGCATCTATAAAATACCCAAAAAAAGATCTGTAATGTTTATCATGTCTAGCCATGGTAATGTCCTCCTCATACAAGCATAACCGCTACTTTCGTACCTTCCTTAAGTATAGCATATGTTCCATTTTCCTGTTGGCTGACCTAGGTAATCTTCTGTTCTGAAAAATCGGATTATGATTGAGCTTAAAAAATAATTTGTGTCAGTATGAGAAGTAGCTATAATTACAACTGGAGTAGTACTATGACACATAAAACATTACCTGGCAGGTCGGTGAAAGCATCTGCTGTAGAAAATCAAACCTACAAAGTTTTTCCGAACGATTTGAATTCGATGGGGAAAGTTTTTGGTGGTTTAATTAGTCAATTATTGATCGCACAGCTTTAGTAGTCGCTGAGCGGCATAGTGGATCGCCTTGTGTGACGGTTTCTGTCGATTCGATTCATTTTTTAGCGCCTGCAACGCGTGGAGATACCTTACTGTTTAGTGCATCAGTAAATCGAAGCTGGACAAGTTCGATGGAAATAGGCGTTCGTGTTACAATCGAAAATTATCGAACGCGCGAGACTCACCATATTTTGTCAGCTTATCTGACATTTGTTGCGCTGGACGATAATGGAAAACCGACGCGAGTTCCGCCGGTGATTCCCGAATCATTTATCGAAAAAAGGCGATACGCTGAAGCAGATGAGCGACGAAAACTTCGTCGTGAAGAAATGGAAAAAAGACGTAGCGCTCGTGAACAAAATTGAAAGACGCTAGGCATTCTCCAACTATTCCAGCGATATCTCTGTTGCAAAAATAGACAAAGCTAAATATACCAATCTTAATGCAGTTTCTCTTATGTCATAGTCAGGAAGATGAGGCTATCCGAAATTATCTTATCTATTTGATCAAGGTCTGAGATTTAACCCCATTATTGACAAGCGCGATAATTTAAACTAGACTGAATTATATATCAACTAGTTTAAAAGGTAAGGTATGTTAACTTATGGGGCTTTTGATGCGAAAACGCATCTTTCTAAAATATTGGATGAGGTAGAGCAGGGTAAATCTGTTGTGATTACTCGCCATGGTCAAGTAATTGCCATCATTAAGCCTTATGGTGCTGTTGAAGATACTCAAGATCGTGTTAGCAGTGCAATTGAGGCAATACGAACCATGAGAAAAAAAGTTACCTTAGGTGCAAGCCTGAGTATTAAAAAACTGATTAATGAAGGTCGGCGATAATGGATAAAGAAGCAGATTTTGTATTGGATTGTTCGGTGACTATGGCATGGTGTTTTGATGATGAAACTACAGAGTATTCCGAGTCTGTTCTTGAATTATTGCGATCTCAATCAGCACTTGTTCCTGTCATTTGGCCGTTAGAAGTTACAAATGTCTTATTAATGGCGATGAAACGTCGACGTCTAACTACTGTTAAAGCAGCAGGTTTTTTGGATAGCTTAAATGACTTGCCTATAATACTTGCTAACAGTAAACCCTTAAGTGCGATGATGAGTATTTTTGAATTAGGGCATGAACAAAAACTCACGAGTTACGATGCTGCGTATTTAGATTTAGCACTTGCACATAATATTCCTATTGCAACTATGGATAGAGATTTGATGAAGGCTGCTAAATCGACTGGGATAAAATTGCTGAGTTGACCCATATGGTTGCCTCATTAAGGAGCAATGAGTAATGACAGGATGATGGGGTCAGATCTAAGTTTGATGTGTTCTGTTGGGCAATGAATGTCTAAAACTTGTATTTATCCTCTTCCTTTTCATTGTTTCTAGAAGTGCTAATGTTCGCATTAGCTGGTTTTAATATTCTACAGTTCGCATTTTATCATTATAATATTCTGGAGTTCGCCTATAGCGAATTGGTAAAGTCAGGCCATTTTAAAATTATTATTTCCTCAGTCCAGCATCTTCTTACATATTAAATCTTCTTTAGCTGGCGCTATTGAAGTTAAACACCGTACCTACCCCATAGGTAATATGTTGATCCGCAAAAGCCGTGGTAAGTTCTGCTTGAGCTCTCGCGCCTGTGCAATGGCCTGTAATGATGTAGTCTGGCTTTAAGATGGAAAGATCTTCGATAGTTGGGCTGATGCGATCCGCAACTTCTGGAGGTGCGAGGTGAAAACCTCCCATGACAAAATGCACTTTATTTTGGCCTGTTATATCTTTAGCATGTTTGGTGGCATTAATTACACCGGTGTGGCCGCAAGCAGTGATGATGCATAAACCTTTATTTTTCAGATTAAAAATTAAAGTGCGTTTATCAATTACTTCTGGAGATTTTTCCCATTTATTAGCCTGTTTTCTGCATTCGGCTGGAGAGCCAAGTTCATAACTGGTTTCTCGCGGAACTTCTCCGCTTATGAGCATTAAATCATCTAATAATAACAAGGGTTCTCTAGCTTCTTTTATTAGGCCTCCGTGGGTTGTTACGCTTTCGTTTGTTAAGTTATAGCTAACTTCCATGAGTGTTCCTTTATCAAAAGCTCGTGGAATAAATAAATCAGGGTGAGAATAGAAAGGGTTATCTTTTTTCCCGATGGCATCGAGTACGCTCAATATTCCGCCGTAATGGTCGAAATGTCCGTGAGATAATACAATCGCTTCAACTTCTCGTAAATCCACGCCCATACGTTTGGCATTATCTACCACAAGATTTTCATCTGGACCTGCATCAAACAGAATGCTGGTGGTTGTGCCATTAGAATGAATGCGCATGAATAAAGACAGGCCATTACAAGCCCGACAAAAATCGGCTCCGCAAAATTCTTGCTTCTTCAAAACCGCTGCCCGATATTGAGATTCATTCCAGCGCAAATCTTTATGGCTTTTTGTGAAGGGGTCGGACACGTTATCCATTAATGCCACGATTTCAAGTCTGTCGATGGATTTTAGTGAGATTGTCAAGTTGTGCTCCTTATGCATGAAAAATTTGAATCATTTTAACAGTGTTTTGAAGGCAGTTAAACTGCATGATGGCAGAGTAGAGGGTAGAAAGTAGTATTATATTAGGATGTTATACATTAAATGGCAGTTGAGACTGGATCACGATGTGTGCTTGTTTCATACATCTGAAAACAATTATACTTTGATGGCGGATTAATCTCGATTTGGAGGAGCCTTATGATTCACCTTGAAGATAGTAGTCGAATAAATGGTGTAAGTGATTGTGAAAGACGTGGGGCGAACCTTCTGCAAGAGCATATTACGGCGCAGTTGGCATCACTTCGGGCAAGTGTTTATTGGAAAGATGTCGATGGAAAATATCTTGATGCTAATGAGCATTTATTTCAAACGACAGGTTTTCACTCATATCAAGATATGATTGGTGCGACGGATCGGGAAATGTCTTGGCATAAAGAGGCTGATACTATTATAGAGAATGATCGGAGAGTGCATTATAAAAATGCAACTATTGCAATCGTTGAGAGGGTACTTGACGATCATTGGTTAAGTTACAAAACACCATTACTAAATAGACAGGGTAAAATAATTGGTGTGTTTGGAATATCGAGTCAGCTAGATTTAACATCGTCGATAACAACATTGACAGATGAGGTAATGCTCTTTGGTGGTATAAAAGCAGCAAGATTATTACAGCAACTTGTAGTTGATTACAGAAGAAAAAGTTTAAAATTTACGCAACGCCAGTTTGAATGTTTAGAGCTGCTTTCAAAAGGGATGACTTGTAAAGGAATTGGTAAACATTTATCTATTTCACATCGCACTGTGGAACAACATATTAATGCAGCGAAAAGTAAATTGAAGTGTTATTCTCGTAGTGAATTGATCGATAAATTTCATCTAACGCTAAATAAGCATTTTATAGATTAACATTTTCCCCATTTTTTTTCGACTAACCACCGTTGTCAATGGGGGGGTAAAAGATTCAGATCGAATTTTCCACGAGGGTCGTGGAAAATGACGAAATGATGGCAGATCTAAGTTTGATGTGTTCTATTTATCAGTAAACACATCAAACTTAGTTATGGTCTCATTATCCCACCACCACTAATTGACAGTTAAGGATCAATGAGTTATGACAGAAATACGTACTAATAAAGTGGATGCTGCACGTCGACAAATTGACGCGGCAATTCGCATGCTGTTCATCAACAAAGATCCAATGATAATTCATACTTTAGTTATGGTTAAACAGAATTCTTCTAATAGGTGACACCTTGTCTTGTTAAGATTAATTTTTTGCATTTTTATTAATAGTAATCTCAAGTTGCAAAATAATTTTAAGTACATCAGAAAAATCAGGCGCTTCGCCGAAAATCATATTTGCCATTAACTTATAATCGTGTTTCAGTATTTCTATCATATCTCGTGTTGGCATAATTGTGAATGTGCCTGGACAAGCATATTTTAAATCTAAATCAGTACTGTTAAAAAACATTTTGGCGTGGCGAACACAGTCAGATCCTAAAGCAAAATCTGAAATCGCATTTTGCCCAACGGGGGATTGCATTAATTTGTATAGATCATAGTAATGTCTCGATACGCGATGTCCTTGCTGACGTAATTTTCCTCGGGTTTCGTACCATCGTCGGAGGCCGTGTAATATTATGATTTTGTCCCAAAAAGTGCGTTCCGCTTTTATGGTAACTATGTTGGATACCATCAAATTACCAGTGATGAAGTCGTCAGCAACATAAGGTTTAATCGAAACTAATTGATGAGGCTCTAAAGCAGATTTTGCACCGCCCTCAATTTTGACGGTTGGTTTTATATAATCCTCTAGAGAGGTGCTGACAGAAGGATAGCGCAGCAGCAATGTTTGATGATAGGGATCATCAGGATCGGAAACGACTGGGTCATCAGTGAGTGGTTTGCCTACCTCATGAAATAGCGACATCATTTGTTTATTCATGCGTTCTTTAAGTTGGTTTTGTATATAAAACTCACAAGCGTTTTTGATGGCATCTATGCGGATACGCTGTTGTTTGCCTGATAGAACTTCCATGTTTTCAATATCAGCTACTTGACCAATATCTTCTCGAAATACCGTGATGTCTAAATCTTCTGAAAAACGAGAGATTAATCCATATCCCTTAGATAGGGATGTTCCGCCTTTAAAGAGTAACCTTGGTTCAACAAGATTGCGACCATTAAACAGGAGATCAAGCACAAAACACACCCAAAAATCTTTTTCCACATTTTGAAGTGGTGTGCCCAAACGATTAGAAGTCGCCAAAAATAAACCGCGGCGTTCTTCAGGAGTTGCAGCAATAATGCTTAGAAAATCTCTATTCATAATTACCCTCTTGCGATGAATTACGCTGAGCGAGCAAGCAATACTCGAATCCAAATTTGCATCCAGGCTGGTACCGTGTGTATTCCTTTTTGCAGGTCATCTCGGATCTCTTGACCTTGTTGTGTGCTCTGTAAATATCTAATTAATCTAGCTTGAATTTCTTCTTGATCAATTTTAGAGCTACCTTCTAGGGTGTCATGCAGCCAATGTAGTGCTTGCACAATCCGCATTCCAGGTCGACCAGCCCAATAAAGTTTGCTAGCTGCCGTTAGTTTAAACGTAATTGTTAGGTTACCTAACTGAATTGGGCGTATACGACCCTCTGTGTGAACTATAACTTTCGCAGGTACCGCATTAGTTAAGCCTAGGTCATTGGCGCAGCTCATCCCATCCATCAAGACGCGTATTTGATCACGGCGTGCAACGGCATCAATTACTTTCCGATAATCAGGCGTTGCAATTAGACCTGTTAATGCATTTAATTCAGATTTGTAGTATATACCACGTTCAATTCGGCGCAACTCGTGGTTGTTCACTAAACGTTGCAAAGTCTTATCGACATTTGCGCGTGTGCCAAGGTCCAGAAAGTCTATAGGAGTCCACACGGTATCTGCAGTAGCTCTACCAATGCGTTGTATCACTAGTGTCTTAAGTGAAATTGCTATACTCATTACAACCTCTTTGTCCGTTAAGTGTATACATATTTCGGACAAATAGCAATATAGAAAAAATGATGGCAGATCTAAGTTTGATGTGTTCTGTTGGGCAATGAATACCTAAAACTTGGATTTATCCTCTTCCTTTCATCATCTCTAAGAGTCCTAATGTTCACATTAGCGGGTTGTAAATATTCTGGAATTCGCTCTGGAGCTAAGACTAAAAAAATAAATCATGCAGTATTCCATGAGATAGCGAGGCTATGATGATGCCTAGAAATAGGAGGATGTATAACAACGAGCCAGAGTTAATAGGTTTAGCACCACTGCCTACATTCACATATACAGCACAATATCAGAAGGGTCAGGTTCTATTTTGGATTCCGGGATATTGTTACTGGGAGTTTGATTGAAGATTTGATCTGTTTCACTAAGTATTTTGTGGAATTCAGAAATCAAATTTTGCTCTGACTTCGTATCGAAGAAGGTGGGTGAGTGTGAGCGTGACACCGCGCTTTCGAATGTAGAGAGTAAAGTTTTGTAGGTGTTCAGCAGAGTTTGTTCGTTTGGAAATGTTTCAAGCATTGAGAAGTTGGATAAATAATCGTCTAATATACTTAGTACAGAATCTAGGATAGGCCACAAATTATGATAGAATCCTATGTTTTCAAGTCTAAAGTCTTTGATGATTTTTCTCGTCCGTTCGGAGTCAGGCAGTTTCTTTAAGTGAACATATGACCAAAGAGAAATTTGATTTTCAAAGAGCTTGTAGAATAATAAAGTGATGTTAAGCAATGTATAATGACGTGTACGAGTGGGGCCGAGTTTGGATGCAAGGGCGTCAGATTGGTCTTTTGGGCGATAAATCATGCTTAATTTAAATTTTCGCCATAGTTCAAAGTATTGCCAAAAGTTGTCTGGGTTCTGAATGTCTTCATCATCAATTGATTTTAGTAGCGGAATTAATTGCCATGGATGATTCTGAGTGAGTGCATATTCGATGTGTGTATGCTTCACTTTAAACGGATATTTCTCCAGAAGTTGACAAAAGTAATCTGTATCTGTTACGTCAGAGTTGTTTAATTTGTAGGAAATAATATTTTCAATCATGACATTCAATAAGTCGTCGAATATTCTTTTTATTATGAAGGGATTAGTTAAAATTGTATGCACTGTTTTATCATGTCTTATTCTATAGGATAAAAGGAATAAGTTGTGAAAACCGAGTTTGACTTCGAGGAATAATCCAAGCTCATCATCAAGATTAGTAATGTGATTATTAATAATAAGGTCTAGTATGAAGATACCGAGTTCAAAATACTCTTCAATTTGTGGTGTTGTATAATCATCTGGATATTTGCATAGTGTATTGACATAATTATCAGAAATCGCCCTGGTTAATTTATTAATCAATAGTGACAACCAAATGTGTAAATAATTAGACTGTGATATGACCCTCTTTAAGGGTTTTAAAAATATGGGGTGATGAGAGCCTGTTGGGTTAAGAGAATCTATTATTTTAGAAGCGATCGCTCTTTCAGTATCGAGATCGGCTGGCATTAGTCTGGAATTAATGAGTCCTCTAACTGATTGATATAGATCGCTATCTTTATAGAACGTTAATAATGTTGCTGCTAATTTATGTGCTGCTTCACTAGAATTAAAAGGTAGAAAGGGTAGGGCTCTTTCAAAAGCTGTTAAGAGTATTTTGAATCCATAAGTGAATTTTGTATCACCATCACTAGGTATGATATTAATTTCACGACCGTAATGGAATAATCGCCATTCAGCTAATTCTTTTTCACCTAAAATATAGGCTTCGAATACTAATATGCAAACACTTTTGATCGGATCTCGAGGGTCGATGACAGGATCAGGGCCCACTTTATCTTCCAGTAAATCAATAGCGTCTTTGTACTGTAGAGCTTTTGCGAGATCTAGTGCCAGTCTTAGTCTAGTCTCAGAATATTCATCGTGATAACTGGTCTCGTGCTGATAGGATGCTTCGAGTAAGTCTTGGATGGGGTGTTTAATAACGTATAATAAAGTAGATTGTAATTTTAATTTCCCTGATTCTTGATTTCGCCAATTTTGCTTTTTGACGACCTTAAATAAATCACGAGCTAATTCGAAATCACTACGACGAAGCGCTAATAAAAGTGCTCGTCCTAATTCAGGATAGTTTTCATGATTTGGATGCAATTTGAGAAATAACTTTAAGGTTGTGGTGTCTATTGGTTTTTTAATGGCTGCAAGCCTAATTCCTTGGTTTATCAGGTCATCATTTGCTGCTCCAAGTTTTATAAGCAGAATAATTTCGCTGTGTTGACTTTGTTTGCATGCTTCCAAAAATAGTTTACCTAAAAGTATTGTATCAATATTTTTGATCTCTTTAAGGCAAAGTCGGATAGTAACCCAGCATTTTTTCTCGGCGGCCTTCTTCAACAATTCTTTGAGACCCAGAAACATTATTTGGCGAGGATTTCCTCTTTCTACTAGATAATCAACCAATTTGACGGTTCGAAATTTTATATCTTTTATCTCAGAGTTCGTGGCTTGTATGAGTGTTTTGGCCAGTTCGAAGGCTTCAATCCTAATTAGCTCTGCAATAACAAAGTCATTTTTTTGAATAAGATTTCTATCTAGGAGATTTTTAAATATAATATGGAGTAATTCCGGATGTGTGAATCGCTGTTTTTTAAGTCGTGATGGTTTCAAAAGACGCAATAACACTCGTGCATAACCACTCTTTAACATAAACAGGGCTAGTGGGACACCATCAATTGACTCTAGGAAAATATCCAGAGTCAATTTGTGGAGTCCTAATAGAAAATCAAAATCATGTTGATAATAGTGATCTCGTCTTTTTATTGGGTCATTAAAGATTCTGTGGCAATGTTGAATGTCTCTTTGGCGCATTACGCTGGTATATAATGATAGTTCATGTTGTTTATTGGGCTCGCTAAATTTATCGAAAAATGATTTTTTCTTTTCTGGGGGTTTATTATAAAAAACGAGTGGAAGTTTAAAATTTGGGTTGAGCGAAAGACCGCTGTTCGCTACTGATTGTTCAAAGCTCTCTAAGAGTTCTTGGGCAAAATCATAAGCCAGCAATCTCGAGCTTAGGGTGTTTGAGCATATGGCCACAAAACTCTTATGTGGATTGAATCTCATTCGCGCTAAAACTTCATTAGTTTTAAAATCTATTGATCTTTCACTGACAACCGCACGTTTAAATTCAGATAATTGTTCTTCTGAGAATTGGCTGCGGTCTTTTTCATATAATAGGCCGAGTTCGTGACCAGCAGTGAATGGGCTATTAGTTTCAAAAGGTCTACCGATAGTGCCGCTATCCTTTTTTAGCAGGCGACTAATTCTTAAATCGTTGTGATGTGTCACAAGTCCGTACAATGTTTCCCTGTGTGAATGTCCGAAGGCAGGGCTTAAAAGCCAATCATCAATGAAAGTTACGGATTGAATTTGTGTGAACCCGTTTATTCTATCCCCATTTGTTGGTTCTCTCTCGTGCCTATGAACAAGTCTGCCACCTGGATATATGATATAGCAGCCACGATTGACAGGTCTTAAATTTTGAAGTGCTCGATTTTCTTCACTCGTATTAAAAAGAGTAATCAAGAATGTGCTTGTAAAATCAAATTGATCCGATCGAAGTGTTTTCAAATAACAATCTTTGAAAAACTCTGCGGGTAGATTGTCTGCTTTTAGCATCGACAATCTATTGATAAAATGAAATTGATCAGAAGAGAGAACTAGTTTATTTTCGTTTAAGATAGGGAAATCAGGATTTTTGATCGGCAAAATATGATGTAAAAATTGATTATACGCACGAGCATGTTGCGGAGCATCAAAAAAGAGTAGAGTGCGATTGTTACGATGTTGAATATTTCTGATATGTTGATACAGTGTGACTATGATGTGAGTATTTAGAAAGTCGTGTAGTGGATCAGTCTGCTCAATTTTTGAATATATGTATTTTTCTAAATATGCCCATTCTAATATGATGGGTTGGTCATTTAAGAGAGCTTCATGACCAATTAATGGAATAGTCTTTTCAATAAGCGTACGTAGCTGATCAAGCGATATATTAATATTAGAGGCGCTTTCATTCCAGATTTTCATTATGTCGGTCATGGTGAGTTCTCTCTATCGGTATCCGGAAATTGTTTGATAACTGAATATTTCTTCTATCTCTTCGTGAGTGGCTTCTACATCGTCAGATGTTAAATGATAAGGACTTAACTTGGTTTTGTTTAATTAAGTCATCAATATCTTTTAAATAGAGATAAGTTTCGTAATTGAAAAGCCCTCTACGAGAGCGATTAAAAAACGGTAGTAGAGTTGCAGAGGGAAGTGCTTTTCTTAAAATCTCCATAACGTTTTGATAGGTCTCGTTTATGAGGTCTTCATTAGGTATTTTGTCAGTGTCCTCAAAATAGTCATTCAGAGTTTTGAGTAGTGCTAGATGGTGATCACAGGTTTCGACGGAGAGTTTAGAATATTTATTGTAAATGAGAGTGTCATCACACCCTTTGCTCACTCGCTCGCTGCTCAAAAGAGCCTGGAGGTTGGGCCAAAAAGAACCCATGTAGGCTTTATAGCGGTTGTTGAAAAGAACGACGAGTGTTATCAGTGTATAATGTCTCATAATCTTAGGTTCTAATATCTGTAGCCATAATTTCCGACTATTTTTTGACATTCTCTCATGATAATCGTCATAAACGGTACTAATTTGCCATAGATTAAAATAATCCCAAGAAGAAAATATATTCCTATAGTTTTCTTTTTGTAGCTTTTGAAGTATAAGAACAATTTTAAAATAAGACGATGTTGACCATTCCCGACGTAAATGACCAGCTGTCAATGTGAAGTCGTAACTGTTCATTAGATAAAGAAAAAAGCGCGATTCTGAATAGGTTATCGCCACTGAAAATAGTTTTTCTCTTTGTGACTCTGATAGTGAGGTATCTTTTAATATTATACTCGTTAGTATAGTGTTTTTTGAGCATACTGCAGACTCGAATAAATCCTCAAGAATTTTGTCGTCTAATATTAAATTGGAATCACGCTGCCTGACAGTAAGAAGTAGTGTATAAATTAGAGCTGATTTTTTAACGTAAACTCGGTATTTCACTGTAAGTTTATTGATCTTATCGAGTAGGTTGCGATGCCATAGATCAAGCGTCTTAGAGGTAAAGATCATGGATTGTATTATTTCAATGTTATAGGGTGATATTTTCTTCAGCGATGATTTTATTATTATTTCTTCAGATTTGGTTTCAATGATACCCAACTTATCATGCATCAATTTTTGTAGTGCTCTTAGTAAAGAGATATCTTTATATTTTAAGCTTAATTCGATCAGGCAGTCAAAAAATGCATTAATATAGGTTGAGTCAGAATGATAAAGTAGAAAGCCGAAGTATGTAAGTATTGCTTCAAAGTCATCTGAAAATAGATGCATTGTGGTAATAGTGTTTCTATGGTTAGCAGGTAGTAATTGATATTGATGTCCGTAATGATTTAGTCTGTACTCGGCAATGGTAGGCTGGTTTGCGAATAAAGCTTCGAAAATAAAATAACAGACGCTTAGTTTAGTGTTATTTGGTTCAATGAGACTAGGTGTGGAGTCAGCAGCACTGAGCGCAGTGAGGGCTTGATTGTTTTTTCGCATTCGAGCTAAATCTACTGCGAGCCAAAACCGGGTTTCGGTATAGCCGTCAAGATGTTTGCGCTCAAACTCCCATAATTGTGGTAGGAGGTCGTTAAAATCATGCTGAATGCCGAAAAATAAACCCGATGTTAAATAGTATTTTTGATCATAAAAAAATCGCCAAGCGGGGTCGATGCTTTTGCTTAAAATTAAAATGGTAAGTTTATGTTGTTTGTGTCGAAGAGCTTCTATCAATACTATGCTCAGCTCAAAAATTTCGATTTTATGATAGTAAGTAATGAGAAGTTCTAGAATATCCCATCGTTTATTAGCCAGGGCTTTTTGAAGTACCTCCTTGGCATGTTTGGAACTAATGTTTTTTCTTCTTAGTAAAAAAACGATATCGGGATCATTGTTTGAGTCGCGTGTTTGATCGCAGGCTATAGAGAATAGACTATGCACGGTCTCTTGACTAATATTTGGAAATTCTTTGAGGCACAGTCTAATAGTTACCCAATAACCATATTGAGCCGCTTTTTTGAGTGTTTCATCGAGCCCTATATATTCAATATGCCGTGGATTGCCTTTTCTAATGATATAGAGAGTTAATTTGCAGGTTTGTTTTTTTCCATATGATTCATCTACTATCTCGAGTTCCTCTATTTTTGAATCTGTTGCATCAATGACTTTCATAGCAAGCCCAAATGCTTCTGCAGCGATCAGGTGAGAAATAATGGTATCATTCTTTTTAAAATAGCGTTTGGAGATAAGTGAGTCGAACAGGATATCCAATAGTGTTTGTGAGCCCTGAGATGAACCCATTGTATTTCGTCTTGTGGGTCGAAGTAATCGTAATAACATACGGATGTGATTAGTTCTCATTATTTCCATAACTAATGGAATATCGCAAACAATTGGCTCTAATAATATTTCAGTTGTAATATTTTGTAATCCTAACAGAAATTCAAAATTCTTAGCGGCTACTTTTTCATTTTTAAGTTGTTCATTGTTGCTTATTTCATTGGCTTGCATTAAATCATTCTTACGCATTGGCCGAGTATAAATAAATATGTTATGGAGAGGATTTTCTGTGAATACATTGGCTACTCTATTTGTATAAACCCATGTAGTATTTTTTACGTAGAAAACTATTGGTATTTTAAATTTTGGATTAAGCTGGCAGCCTTTGCTTTTTGCAAACTCGGTGTAGTGTTCCAAAATTTCCTCTGAAAAATCAAAAGCGAGCAGCCGTGCTTCTAGATTGTCCGCACAGATACATATCATGCTTCTAAAAGGATTAAATCGTTGCCTAGCCAGTACTTCATTTGTTCTATCTGCTAAGTACTGGATCTTAATTTTGGCATTTTTAAACTGTTCTACTTCTTCGGGCGAATATAATAGTGTTAAATAAGGGCTTCTCATTATAGAAGATAGATCTTGCGCGGTTTTTTCCGTGTCAAAATCAAAGGGTCTACTCACAGTTCCACCATCTTTAAGTAATAAACGATTAGGTTTTACATCCTGTTTATAGGACAATATTCCGTAGAGTTTGGGATTCCTATCTCTATCAAAACCAAAGGCG
The DNA here is from genome assembly GCA_963725255.1 of uncultured Gammaproteobacteria bacterium. GTDB lineage: Bacteria > Pseudomonadota > Gammaproteobacteria > JAIEPX01 > JAIEPX01 > JAIEPX01. The sequence goes on from CAVRXV010000018.1 coordinate 16,467, forward strand.
GGTGTTAGTGCTTGAGAGTCCAAGAGAGTACAAGATTGAATTTGGCTAAAGCCTTCTTTCTCTGCATTTATCGATGCGGCTTTTTCAGTTCTTGAAGCAACGCTCCCATCCCCTTCCACAGTAAAATTTAGACGGTTTTTCGGACGCAAATTTTGTAGCCGCCGAGTATCATCGGGACCTAGAATTATGCCTTTTAAATATCGGTCGCTGTAATCGAATTCATCGGCTCTTAGAGTCTTTAAATAGTAGTCTGTTAAAAATTCGGATGCTAGCTGTCCAGTCTTGAGCTTTGCTCCACGTCTGCAGAAAAACAGTTGTTCTTCAGTTATAGTGATTTCTTTGTTATCGATTTTAGGATATTCAGAATTAATTATTGGAAAGGTATGTTGTGTAAAATCAAAAAAAGCTTGCGCAGAGTGCGGATTTTTAAATGTTAGTTTAATCAAGTTTGTATCGACAGATTCTTCGGATTTTTCTAAATCTTGAAAATGAGCGAATATGAGTGCGTATAAGTTATCGAATAATTCGTCTTCAGGGGGTATTCTGGATGCTAAATAAGCTTCGAAGGTATCCCAGGATACCTCACTCCCAATGCTGGCTATTGTGATCTGAATGAGGCTATTGAGGGTGTCTTGGTCTATGTTGCCCTTTATGGTCTCATCTAGTTGTAGTGTGTAGTCTTTAGCCATTTCTAACCCGCTGTTTTTAGTGACTATTTATACCATAAATAAGGGTAATAATCAATATTTTACTGAAAATTCAGAGATGTATCTAAGCTTCATTGTCGCGGAGATTTGGGCTCAAATTCTGTTTTAAGCTTTTGAGAATTGTTAGGCTCACTTTTGTTGAATAGTTGAGAGGTTTCTATTAGTCGCTTATTGAGTTCTGAGATTACGCTGCGTTTTCTAAACATAAAGAAATTGAGGGGGGAAATAGAGCATACTTTTCTATTATGTTTTATTGAATTGATAAACGAGAGCATCTCAGAAACTGATACTTTTATAATATCAGCTTTAAAGTATTCATTTAAATAGGTCGTTTTATGTTGATTAATTTGATCAAGAACGAAAACACCGATATCGAGTAGAGCTTCAATATGCTTATTATTATTAATAAGATCTTCAGTATTCAATGTTGACAGCTTATCTTTTAGAGTTAATAGCCAAATACCTAAATGCTGTGAATAACTGATAAGTTCTTTGAGTGATTGTATAGGCTGCAATGTAGCCGAATCTAATAATTTGTTGGCATACACTTTTTCAGTGCAGCATCCACAGCTCTTTGTAACTGATTCTGTAAGTGCTCGAAAGGATTGAAATAGGGCGGCATCACCGTAAAACAAGAAAAGTTTAGTAATATATTTTACATCCTCGCCTCGGAAAGTAAGAGAGAGGTATGGGAGTGCTTTTTCGTAGCCTGTAAGCAAGATTTTTAATCCGTAAACGATATTTTTGCAATCTTTGGGAATAACGTTAAATTGCCAACCGTAATGAAATAATCGCCATTCTGCTAACTCCCTTTCGCTTAAAAAATAGGCTTCAAAAACTAATAGACAAACACTTTTAACCGTATCTTGAGGATCCGAAAGAGGATTAGGGTTGACTTTATCTTGCAGTAATTCTATGGCAGATTTGTTCTTTCGAAGTATGGCGAAGTCGAGTGCCAGTCTTAATCGACGCTCTGAGTGGTCATCATGGTAGCTTGTTTCATGTAGATATGAAGGCACAAGTAGATCGTTTAAGTCATTCTTTATCACATACAATAACGTAGATTGTAATTGAATTTTACCAAAGTCATTATGTCGCCATTTTTGAGATTTTACTACATTGAACAAAGTACGAGCCAATATAACTTTGTTGTAACGAAGGGAAAATAATAGTGCGCGGCCAAATTCAGGACAAGTTTCTAGTTTAGGGTGCAATTTAAGATACAATTCAATGGTTGCCCAGTCTATAGGTTTGCTATATGTTGCGTGTCTTATGGCACTGTTTAGAGGTTCATTGTCTGCTCCAAGATTCAAGAGCATAGTAATTTCTGTTTGTAAATTCTGTTCAATTGCTAGGGATAAAAGAGTCGTTAGTATCTTCCGACTAATAATTATTCCATCATTAAGATAGGGCCTGATTGTAGTCCAGTCGTTTCGCTTGGCAGATTCAATAAGCATATCGTAGACTGGGATTTTGGCATTGTCGTGAATGATATCCTCGACTATAAATGTGCTATCAAGACGTTTAATGACACTGAGTAGAGAATATACTGTATTAGCTTGGTCATTGTCAGTAAATTGTGGGCTAGTCACGCTTCTAAATTTTTGAGTTAAATATAGTTTCCAATAATGAAGGAATTTTGAAGTATTAATCAAGGCTGTAATGATGTTTGTATTATTAGAGGACAGTTTTCTTAATGCCAAATTAACTAACAATTCTTCAGTGGTTGATTTATCTATTCCTAACTTTTCATGCATCAATGTTTGTAATAATTTTAACAAGGAGATATCTTTGTGTTTCATACTTAAATCGAGAAGGCATTCAAAAAATGCGTTAATATAGGTTGGCTCTGAATAAGACAATAAATGTTTAAAGTGTAATAATGTGGATTCAAATACTTCAGAAAAATAATGCAGTGAGGAAATAATATTTTTGTGGTTAGCAAGTAACAGTTTATGTTGACGTCCGTAGTGATTAAGCCTATATTCAGCGATATCAGGCTGGTTTGCAAAAAAGGCTTCGAAAACTAAATGACAGACACTCAGTTTGATGCTGTTGGGGTCAATCAGTTTTGATGGCTTGTTTTTTACAATCAGTAGATTGGTGGCTAGTTCAGTATTTTTGTATTTTGCTAAATCCACGGCGAGCTGATATCGAGCGTCGGAATATTCATCATGATAATTACTCTCATGTTCTAGTAATTGAGGAAACAGCTCTTTAGCATCATGTTGAATTCCGTAGAGTAACGCTGAACTTAAAAAATATTTTTGACCATAATTAATTCGCCAGTCTGCACTAGCACCTTTTTGTAAAATTAGACCGGCAAGTTTTACTTGATTGTTTCTAAGAACTTCTAATAGTGCAAAACCTAAAAGTAGTTTGCTATGGTTTTCATAATAGGTAATAAGAAGTTCTACAAGATTCCATCTATGTTTTTCCAAGGCTTTTATAAATTCTTTTTCTACAGATGCTGGACTTACGCCTTTTCTTTTTAATAAATAAACAACATCGGGTTCTTCTGAACGATCTTTTCGATCACAGGCTAAGAAAAATAAATAATCTATTGTGTCTTGGCTAATATTTGAAAGTTCTTTGAGGCAAAGTCTTACAGTTGTCCAATGATTGTGATAAGCAGCCTTTTTTAGTGTTTCTTCTAGACCGAGGTATTGAATAACGCGTGGATTTCCATTTTGGATGGAATAATCTATTAATTTATGTTTTTTTACGAGCTTTCCGTGTATTTCTTCCACCACTAGGTTATCGATCGTTGATTTTGTAATACTAATCAGATTAGAAGCTAAATCAAATGCTTCAGCCAGAATCAGATGGGATATAATCGTATCGTCCTGTATAATATATTTATAAGCAACGAGTGAATCAAACACTACGGCAATTAGAGAAAATGACTCTTGTGAGTGACAGGCATTATTTTCTCTGGAGGGTCTGAGCAATCGTAATAGCATACGAGTATAACCCTGTCTCATCATTTGAATAGCTAATGGAGTGCCGTTTTGAACGGGTTCTAATAGCATTTCGGGTGTTATTATTTTTAGACCAAGTAAAAATTCGAAATTGTTATTTGAGAAAGATGCATTTCTGGAATCGAAATCGTTGTAAATTTCATCAGCTTTTTTTAAATCATCAGCCTGCATTGACCCAGTGTACCTAAACATATCATGAACTGGCTCTTTCTTAGAAACATCGCTTGGATTGGTGGGTTCGGTGGCCGGTGAGTTTTTGATATAAAATAGTATGGGTAGTTTGAATTTAGGATTGAGTTGATAGCCTTTGCTTTTTGCATAATCGGCGTAATATTCAAGCATTTCTTCCGAGAAGTCTTTTGCTAGTAGACGTGCTTCTAGATTATTAGCGCAGATGCAGATCATCCCTCTGAAAATATTAAAACGTTTTCGAGCAAGTACTTCATTTGTGTTTTTCTGCTTTCTTCTTATATTGATATTTTCATCTTTAAATTTTTCAAATTCATTGTTTGAGTAAAGTACAGTATTATCTGGCTTTCTAAGTTCAGAAGACCGATGTGCCGCCAGCGTTTCTGCTTCAAAGTCAAAAGGTCTACTTACAGTGCCGCCATCATTAAGCAATAATCGGTTTATCATTAAATCTTTTATATGGGTGAGTATTCCATAGAGTTTAGGGGTTCTACTTTTATCGAATCCGAAAGGAGTGGGTAGTGCGATAGGGCCTAAGAATGTGCAAGATTGAATTTGAGTAAAACTATCGTTCATAGTTGTTAATGAAGCTGCCTTGGCTGTTCGTGAAATAACAGTTCCATCGGCTGCTATGGTGAAATTTTGGCGCTTTTTTGGGCGTAGATTTTGTAGACGACGAGTACCATTTGGGGTTGGGATAATACCCTTAATGAATTTATCACTGAAATCATATTCATCGGCTCGAAGTGTTTTGATAAAATACTCTGTTAAAAAATCAGATGGTAACATCCCGTTTTTGAGCTTAGCTCCTCGACGGCAGAAAAAGTGCTGATCTTCAGTTAAGGTGATCTCATTGTGACTGATTTTGGGATATTCCGAATTTATAATAGGGAAAGCGTGTTGTGTGAAAGCGAAGAACGCTTGCGCTGTTTGTGAATCATTGAATGTCAATTTGAATAGAGCATTGTCTACAGAGTCTTCTGAGGTTTCAGAATCCTGAAAGGCTGAAAATATCAATGCGTGTAAATTGTCAAATAATGCATCATCGGCAGGAATTTTTGAGGCTAAATAAGCTTCAAGATGGTCCCAGGTCACTTCGGGTCCAGTATGGGTAATTGTAATCTGGATGAGTTGGTTGAGGGTGTCTTGGTCTATGTTGCCCTTTATAGTCTCATCAAGTCGCTGTGTATAGTCTTTAGCCATAGTTTGCTCACATTTCTAGTGATTATTTATACCATATTTGTGGATATTAATCAAGAATTCCTGAAAAATCAGAGGGTTTTGTGCGCCTCAGAGGCATCGGTATCTGGCTCTAATGATTTATCGTGTTTTTGAGTGTTGTCAGGCTCAGGGTCTAAGATCAATTGGTGAGTATCTTTTACTTGTTGGAATAATTTTGATATTTCTTTCAGTTTTGTTGGACTAAAAAATTTGAATGAGGAACTACGGTAAAATTGTTGTGATTCATAGAATGTTATTAATGCCTCCACTGATCTTGATGTCGAATCAGGATGGATCTCATTTCTCAAATATCTTGCCTTATTGTGATTAATTTGCTCAAGAACAAAGACAATAATTTCTAATAGAGCTATCATTTGATCTAGTTCATTATTTTTTTTGCTCTCACGAAAAGCAATAAAAAGCTCTTTAGATGTCAATGTATCTAACCAACGGTCAAAGTGGTTTGAATCTTTAATAAACGCCATTAAAGCGTGTCTATTTTCTAGCGGAGTTGCCAGTATTAGATTCTCCGCGATGTTCTTTTCAACACAACATGAACACACTTTTATTGTAGAAAATGTTTTTTCTCGCATAATTATGCATGGTGTAGCATTGCCATAGTATAGAAATACATTTTCAATACACTTAAAAGGTTCATTTTCAAATGAATAAGGTAGATATAGTAAGGCTCTTTCATAGGCACTTAATAAGATTGTTAATCCTTCATGGATGTTGGTACAATCAGGCACAATAAATCCAAATTGACGACCATAATGAAATAATCGCCATTCCGCCAATGCTCTTTCGCCTATAAAATAAGCTTCAAAGACTAATAGACAAACACTTTTAAGTGGATCGGTCGGATCTAATAGAGGATTTGGGGCAACTCTGGGTTCTAAGTAGTCTATAGCAGATGTATTTTTTAACATTTTAGCGAGATCCACAGCAAGTCTTAGTCGTCTTTTAGAGTCCTCATCATAATCGATAATGTCATGTTGGTAAGAAACCTCCAGTAGATCATTTATTTTGTATTTTACGACATAAAATAAGGTCGATAGTAGTTGATATTCATGGTCACTTTCTCGCCATTTGTGAGATTTAACAACAGGAAATAACTTACGGGCCAATCCGATTTCTCTGTCACGCATTGCAACTAAAAGAGCGTAGCCGAATTGTGAATAATTTTCAGGATTTTGGATTGAAGAGAGATATGACGATATTGTGTCCCATTTAGGTGGTTTTTCTCTTACAGCACACCTCAATTCATGGTTTATTGCTTTGCTAAATGCCCTTGGCTTCCAGTGGGATCTAAGCTCGTCTCTTAGAGAGGGTTCAATTCCTAATGATAAGATCGTATTTATTGTCTCCAGATAAATTTCGTCACTTTCTGAAAGATAAAATCTTACACCACTCCAATTTTTTCTTTCGGCCGCTTTCACAACCCTTTCATTAATAAAATCATTGATATTGTAGGAGTAGAGCTTTTTAAATCGTAAAAAAGTAGCTCTTTCAATTTCTACGTTTTGTTCCTCTGCTAATGATAAAACTCCATGAAATTTGTCCGAATCAATTCTTTTAATTTCTGAAAGATAAAGCTGAGCTAAATTCCATTTTTTAGCTAATATCGTCCAATCCAATCTATGTTCAAGGCATCTAGTGATGCTTTCATCGTCTCTATCCCCGTATTCTTTAAGTTCTAAATATAAATCATTATTTTTTATCTCAATAATAATGGTGAATAAAATATCGGTTGCTTTATATGATACATATCTAGGATAAAAGAAATTTAGGATTAATTCTCGTTTCCAGTATCTTATATAATTTGAAGATTGAATTAATGCTCGAATACTATCTATATTACTCTCGGATAGTTTTGATAAAGCTAATTTAATTATAAATTGTTCTGTTTTGCTTTCGGTAATATTAAATATTTTGCAAAATAACTGTTGTAAGCGTCTGACAGGTGAAATATTGTTATCTTGTAGACATAAATCGAGAAGACTTCCAAAAAATGCATTAATATATGTCTCTTCTTGCTCAGATACAAAATCATTAAACAGTAATAAAGCGGTTTCAAATCCATCTGAGTAAGCTTCTAGGGCAGCTACAGTCGTTACGCTTTCACTCGTTGAAAGCCTGAATTGCGCAACCTCGGGTTGATTTGCGAACAGAGCTTCGAAAACCCTATAACAGCTACTTAGTTTGATATTGTCAGGATCAATCAGTTTAAGGTTTTTGTTGTCTACACGTAAAATATCAAGAGCTGAGTTGTTATTACGAACTCGAGCCAAATCTACCGCGAGCCAATAACGTGCTTCGGAGCATTGATCAGGATAGCTGTTTTCGTACTCAGCTAGATGTGGAAGAAGGTCATTAAACCCGAATCGAATCCCATATAACAAAGTCGAAGTTAAGGCATATGGTAAAGTTGAATCTGGTCTAGGGTGTGTATGGGTGCCTATTCGTAAAATTAATAAAGCAGGTCTAGATCGTGCTTTTTTAAGAGCTGCTAACAATAAGAAATAGTCTTCAAAGTTTTTGATGATATGTTCTAAGAGCTTGTCATCAGGTTTCTGCAAAGCACGTTCCAATGCTTTTTGAATTGCTTCGAAACTAACCTTTTTCTGTTTCAGTAAAAAAATAATATCTGTATCATTTGCGCTAACTTTTCTATCACAGGCTGCGATAAAGAGATGGTCAAGTGTTTCTTGGGTGATGCCCGAGTACTCCTTCAGGCAAAATCGCACAGTAGCCCAGTGGTCATGATCTACAGCCGCTCTTAGCATTTTTTCAATCCCAACAGAGTCAAAGTCATGGGATATTTCGCTAACAATAGTTGTATCTGAATCGTGTTGATATTTCTTTAAGTCTTCATGATAGGTTAAGATGATTTCTGAGAGCTTGTAATCTGAATTATCTAAAGTGTTTTTCAATGCTAGTTTAATCGTTTTAAGACTAATTTTTCTCTTTTTCAGTAAAAAAACTATATCTGACGTACTTGATCCACTTTTATTATTGCATGCTAAAATAAAAAGAAAGTCGACTGTTTCTTGACCAATGTTTGAATATTCTTTTAAGCAGAGACGAACTATGACCCAATGACCAAGTTCTGCAGCTAGTCTAAGATTTTTTTCAAGTCCAAAATAATTAAGGTGTCTGGGATTGACGGCCCCAAAATATTGGACAGCGGGAAATAATTCTAATTGTCTGTTTGTTGAACTAAGTATTTTAGTGGCTATTTCAAAAGCTTCTGCTCGTATAAGATAGAAGACGAGAATGTCGTTATTAAGCAGTTTTCTATTTTTTTTGATCAATGTATCGAATACTGTTGTACTCAATGTGCTTTGCTCATGTGGAGGTTGTCCATGAGATTGTCTGGAGGGCCTGATTAATCGCAATAACATACGAACATGGCCACATTGCATCATCCTAATCGCTAATGGAGTGCGGTCCAGGCTTGAAGCTGAATCAGTTAGCATTTTAGCCGAAATATTTTCTAAACCTAACAAAAACTCAAAGTTATTCCTGCTGATAAAAGCAGTTCTGGACAGTCTATTATCGTAAATTTGCGTAGCGGTTTTCTTGTCATGGAATCGCATTAATCTTGTATAGAGATAAATGCAATGCTGTGGTTCGTTATTATGTTCATTAAACTTTGGATTTATTGTGTAAAAAATAATGGGAACTTTAAATTTTGGATTAAGTTTAATGCCTTTACTTCTTGCATAGTCAGAGAAAGCTTCAAGTATTTCTTCTGAAAAATCTTTTGCGAGAAGTCGAGCTTCTAGGTTATCTGCACAAATACAAATCATCGCTCTATAAACATTAAATCGTAATCTGGCGAGTACTTCATTAGTATTTATTTTGTATTTTCTGATTTTGCTATTTTCTGAAATGAAGCTAGTAAATTCTTCTTGTGAATAGAGTCTCATATTATTATTGCTTTTTAGATTTTTAGCTTTGTATTCAGCGTCTGTTTTAGATGTGGCGTCAAAGGGCCTAACAATCGTTCCCCCATCGTTAATTAATAAACGATTAAGTTTTAGGTCATTTCTGTGAGTGAGTATTCCATAGAGTTTTGCTTCTCGACTTTTATCAAATCCAAAAGCTGGTGTTAGAGCATCAGATCCTAAGTATGTACAAGATTGATTCTGAGTAAAGTTATTATGGTCAGGTTTTTCTAAAATGGCATGGGCTTCTCTAGATCGAACAGATCCATCTCCCAATATAGTGAAATCCTGACGTTCGCTTGGACGTAGATTTTGCAGGCGACGAGTACCGTCTTGGGTTGGAATGATTCCTTTTATAAATTTATCGCTGTAGTCTTCTATATCAGCTCGCAGTGTTTTTAGAAAGTAGTCTGTTAAAATATCCGGTGATAAATCACCAGTATGGAGTTTTGCTCCTAAACGACAGAAAAATAGCTGATCATCCGTCAAAATAATTTCGTTATTAACTATTTTAGGATATTCTGAATTGATGATGGGAAAGGTATGTTGGGAGAAAGCAAAGAATGCTTGCGCTGTCTGTGTATCATTGAATGTTAATTTAAGCAAAGAATTGCTCACAGATTCTTCTGCAGCTTCAGAATTCTGAAAGGCTGAAAATATGAATGCGTGTAAATTGTCGAATAATGGGTCATTGGCAGGAATTTTAGAGGCTAAATAAGCTTCAAAGTGGTCCCATGCCACTTCAGGGCCAATATTGGCAATTGTAATCTGTATGAGTTGGTTGAGTGTTTTTTCACATAAGCTATCCTTTAAGGACTCATCAAGTAGTAATGTATAATCTTTTGCCATATTTTGCTCACTATTTTAACCTATATTTATACCATAAACAGACGCTATATTCAATATTTATCTATAAAATTAAAGATAAAATATGATGTCAGGTGGGTCTGGTTCAATTGTAGCTTTATGGGTTTCTTGGATGGCGATCTGATCTAGCATTTGGTTGGTTTCTGTGAGAATAGTATAGATTTGAGATACGAAATCTTTGCAAGGGTGACTGGCAAAGAAATTAAAAGGGAAAGAAGGTGCGGCGTTTTTTATAAGCGACATTAATGCCTGGTAGGTTGTTAGCTGTGCTTGTTCGTTCGGGAAGGCATTAATATAATCGAAAGCGGATAAATACTCGTTGATTACTTTTAAAATGTCTTTGTATATCGGTATAAAGGTATCGAAGCCTGGGTGAAAAGTAAGATAGAGCTCGCGCTGATTAGCTGCAAATGTATCAAAAAAATCTTTAATTGTATGATTAGAGTTCCAAATTGCCACATTTGTTGGGAGACGATTAAAATGCACTATATAATAAATTTGCGTTAATATGTGAATAAGAAAATAATGGCGCGTCTGTATTGGACCAAGCAGGGTTGAGAAGGTAAAGAGGTGCTCTTTTTTTACCTGACAACTTCCAAAACGTAAATTGTTCCATGCCCAGTGAAAAATCCAATAATTTTTTGGATTATGAAGATCCGTTTCGTTCAAGCGTTCAAGTAATGGAATAAGTTTCCACTCTTGGACAAAGCTAAGAGCCAGCTCAATATGTTTAATGGTAACGTTGAATGAATACATCGACAGTATTTTTCTCAGTAGTTCTTCGTCCAAACTTGACGTTGAATAAGAATAGGAGTTATTAAACTGTTCAATCATTCCAGCCACTAATTTATCTTTTATATTATCTATTAAAACATTATTATCTAATATTGCATAAAGAGATTTATAATGCTCCATTGTATAAGCTATTCTGAACAGCAATATTATGTGGTCGTCAATATCTATTGTTCTCAAGCTATTATCAAGTAGTTTTTGAGATATTAGACCTAATATGAAGATATTGATATCAAATAATGCTTCAGAAAGAGAGTAATCAATATTTTTTCGACGTTTATATTGTTCATTAAGAGAGCCTTCATTAATCACCTCAGCAAAGGTATGCTTTAATTTATTAGTTAATACTCCTAGCCAAACGTCTAAATGATTAGTATGTTTTATCAGATTTCTTAGGGCTGTTAGACTCTCTGCTGGAGTTGAAGAGACTATTTCATAAGCAATATTTTTTTCTGTGCAGGGAAGATCCCTTTCAGAAGAATACGTTAAGTTTAGATAGGATAGATATAAGTTAGTATTTTTGTAATAGAGAAACAATTTCGCAACGCATCTATAGGCTTCACCTGACCCAGTATAAGGAAGGAATGAGAGTGCCTGTTCATAACGAGGTAGTAGAGTTTTTAATGCTAAGATTATATCACTGCAATCATCGGGAATAATATCAAACTGATGGCCGTAATGAAATAATCGCCATTCAGCTAACTCTTTCTCGCCTAAAAAATACGCTTCAAAGACTAATATGCAAACGATTGTCATTGCATCGAGAGAGTTTAGTGGAGGAGAATTTACTTTGTCTTGAAGTAATTCTATCGCGGCTTTGTTTTGTCGAACTCTGGCAAGATCCAAGGCAAGTCTTAATCGCGTTTCTGAATGTTGATCCTGATAACTGCAGTCAAGTAGATAAGAAGATTCGAGTAGGTCATTCAGGCTGTACTTAATGACATAAAATAAAGTGGATTTTAGACGATGATAGTCAGATTTTGGATTCCTCCAGTTATTATGTTTAACAACTTTAAATAGATTCCTAGCTAAAGAAAATTTTCTATGCTGAAGCGCTACTAAAAGCGCTATTCCAAAAGCAGGGCAATGCTCTGGATTGCTATATAACCTCTGCAGTAATTCAATGATCGTCCAGTCTTTATCTTCTTTGCTAGCTGCATTATTTATTGCATCATTGACTGCGTTGTCCTCTCTTGCGCCGAGTTTTAAGAGTAATTCAATATCAGAGTATTGATTTTGTTCGCATGCTGCGGTTAATAATTTGTTTAGAAGTTGTTGATCTAATCCTTTGATCTCTTTAAGACAAAGTCGTACTGTAACCCAATGTTTTCTTTCAGCAGCCATGAGTAGTATATCTTCCACAGGATGATACGATCTCATGAATTGAATTTGGCGTGGATTTCCTCCTGCTATTAATGGATCTACCATCACTTGCTTTCGGAAATACAATTCAAAGATATTGGAATTTGTTTCAGCGATAAGCCTTCTGGCAAGCTCAAAGGCTTCGATTCTGATTAATTCAGCTATTATAGAATCGTTTTTTATCAAAAGTGTTGTTTTTAGTAACCGATCAAAAATAATATTTTCTAAATTAGGATTTGTTGGCGGCATATTATGCAGTCTTGCGGGTCTCAATAGACGCAAGAGCATACGAGCATAGCCATTCTGCAGCATCCAAAGAGCAAGAGGTATGCCATCAATTACCTCTTCAAATATTTCCGGTGTTAGTGTGCTCAGGCCTAAAAGAAATTCGTATTGGTGCGTTTTATAGTGTTTTTGTCTTTGTGCCTCATCCTTGTAAATACTCATGCATTTTTCAATATCATTTTGTCGCATTTTCTGAGTATATAGCTGCAATTCATGTTTTTTGTAATCATCGAGAAAACGAACGAATTTTCTAAAGGACGATGCTTCTTTTACGGCCTGTTTTGCATAGATTATTACAGGTATTTTGAAACGAGGATTAATTGTGCAATCTTTAGCTAACACGGCTTCGGTAAAATTTTCCCAGAGTTCCTCTGAAAAATCATAGGCTAATAATCTTGAGCTCAAGGTATCAGAACAAATGCCCACAAAACTTCTATGTGGATTGAACCTGAGTCGAGCTAATACTTCGTTTGTACCCGCATTCTCAACTCTTGCACGGAAATTTTCTTTTTTAAATTCGCTTAACTGTGCTTCTGAGAATTGGTCTCGCAGAGTTTTGGTAGTTTTCATCTTCTGAGCTAAGTCATGAGCCTTTTCGAGGTCGTCGGTCTCGAAGGGCCGATTTACTGTGCCCCGATCAAATTTTAATAGGCGACTAATTAATAAATCGTTATGATGTGTTATCAGTCCGTAGAGTGTATCTCTTCTAGAGTGCCCAAAAGCTGAACTTAGTAGACTATCGTCGATCAAGGATACTGACTGTATTTGTGTAAATCCTTTTTTATCTTTTGCTGTGTATGATTTTTTCTCATATCTGTTAAAAATCGTGCCATTAGCATCAACAATATAGTTTCTACGGTTCGTGGGTCTTAGATTTTGAAGCGCTCGGTTGTGATCGTCTGTGTTAAAAAGAGTTGTTAAAAAGGTGCTAGTGAAGTCAAGATCATCGGCGCGTAGCGTTTTCAAATAACAGTCTTTAACAAACTCATCGGATAGATGCTGGGCGATCAGCAAAGCTGTTCTATTGATATAGTGAAGTTGATCGTGGCTGAGCGTTACCTCATTTTTACTTAGTTTAGGAAATTCTAGATTCTTAATGGGTAAACTATATTGTAAAAAGTGATAGTATGCTATGGCGGATTGAACGCTGTTAAAATAGAAGAGAGTATGATTTTTACATTGCTTTTGTTTTATGATATGCGTATTGAGAGTAATAATGATATGTGCATAGAAAAAATCGTGGAGCGAGTCTGTTGGTTCAATTTTGGAGTTAATATACGTTTCAAAATGGTTCCAATCTAATATGATAAAGTCGCCATTTAAGAGAGTTTCATGACCAATTAAAGGAATTGTTAGTTGAATGAGTTGGCTAAGCGTTTCTTCACATAAGCTACCTTTTGAGGACTCATCAAGTTGTAATGTAAAATCTTTAGCCATATTTTTGCTCGCGTGTTAACGTCTATTAATACCATAAGTGAGTTTTACACTCAATATTTTCCTGCAATATCAGAGGTAATAAACAATATCTGCAGGGTCAGGTTGAGTTGTGGTTTTTTGAGTATTGTTGTCCTCGATTCTGGAAAATAATTCATTGGCTTCAGATAGTAACTTATGAAGCTCAGTCGTCATTTCTTTTGCTTTCAACGGCTTAAAGAAATCAAAAGAAAATGTGGGGATGGCACTATTTAAAATCCAAAGTAAATTTCTGAGTGTAGAAAGTAGTATTTGCTCATTGGGTAAAGTATCAAAGCTTGAAAAATGAGAAAAATAATCGTCTAGAATCATTAGTATCTTTTTTTGTATGGCCGAATATTTTTCATCGATGGTATCGCAGAAAACTACTGTAGTTTTAATATTATCTGCAATGGTTCTAAAAGGATAAGAGATATTTATGCGCGAAAGGTAGTTGAATGACCATGGGCCTGCATAACATTTGAAAGTATCTTCGACTGTTATCACAATGTAAAGCAGGGTATATTGCACAGTGAGAATGGGGCCTAATCTTTTTATAAGGGTATCAACGCAATTATTTGGATTGGCCAATATATTAAACTTAATAGCTAGCCAAATTTCAAAGAAATCCCAAAAATTCTTGGGGTTGTGAATTTCTTCATCATCCATGGCGTTGAGTAATGAAGTAATTTTCCAATATTGCCCTTCTTTAATTGCGAGTTGAATGTGTTCTTTCTTTACAGAAAAAGAATATTTCATTAGGATATGGTTAAATTCATCAAATCCAAATTCAATTGATTGAATAGGTTTTTTAATCATAGCGCATAATAGGTCATTTCCTATTGCATTGATTAATATAGGTTTCGATAATATCGCATGAATTGCTTTATCGTGCTTTAGCCCAAAAACTATTTCAAAAATAGAGATAATCATATTGTAGTCTGAGTTATTTAGATTGATAATATCGAGAATGTAGATGATAAGTTCGATATGGGCCTCAGTTCGCAGTTTTTCCTTCTCGCGATCTAACGTAGATTTGTAATATTCTTGTGGAAATAGCCGTGCTAATTTTTGAGATAAATTAAAAAGCCAGGTTGATACTTCTGTCGAATTTTTAATGATATCCTTTGTACTCTGTAAGTGCTCAAGTGAAAACTCTTCAAGTAGTTTTGAGGAAATAAGTGATTCTGATTCATTTCTCTTTATTGAAATGCAGGAATCTGTGATTGTTCGCAATGATTGATATAATTTGTTGTTATAGTAATACAAGTAGATATTTGTGATGCATAAGTACGGGTCAGTGATTAATTTATTCTTGCAAATAGAGCGTAACACTTTTTCATATGAAGTTAAAAGGCAATTTAGTCCGTCTATGACATTATTACAGCCTTCTGGTAATACATTGAATTGGTGCCCGTAATAAAAAAGGCGCCATTCAGCCAGCTCTTTCTCACCTAAAAAGTAAGCTTCAAAAACCAACCTGCAAACACTGGTTGTCATGTCATTAGGATCTATGAAATCAATTGGAGTAATTTTCGTTTGAAGAAATTCAATAGCTGTAGTGTTTTTTAGAACGCTTGCTAGATCGAAGGCCAGTCGTAATCGTGTTGCAGACTCATCGTCCTGATAACTCATTTCGTGTTGATATGATTGTTCGAGTAGGTCATTTAAATTGAACTTAACGACATATAGTAATGTTGAGCGAAATTGATATTTTTCTCTACCAAAGTCCCTCCAATTTTGGGAATTGACGACCTTAAATAAATCACGTGCTATCTTAAATCTCTTGTCGCGAAGGGCTAATATAAGTGCGCGACCAAACTCAGGAATGGCTTCTGGTTTTTTGTAATGTCTTAAAAACAGTTCAATTGAGACCCAGTCGATTGACTTTCTCTGTGTTGCACCGAAAATTGCGCCATTTACAATGGAATCGTTTCCAGCTCCTCGTTTCAAGAGAATGGGAATTTCGCAGTATTGATCTTGCTTTATTGCTTTTGATAGAAGCTGGTCCAGAATGGGTTTGTCAATTTGTTTAATCTCTTTAAGGCACAGCCTTACAGTAACCCAGTGATTTTTATCAGCGGCTTCTGGAAGAAGATCTTTAAGCCCCATAAAATCTATATGTCGTGGGTTTCCATTATGTATTAGATAATCTTTCAGAGAGACTTCTCGGAATTTTAATTCCATCATTTTTGTATTTGTAGCATCTATGAGTTTTTTTGCAAGATCAAATTCTTCTATCCTGACTAGCTCAGAGATGATTTTATCATTTTTATCGATGAGTCCTTGTTGTAGTAATTTGTCAAAAATAATATTCGCTAGATTAGGGGCAGTGGAAGACATTTTTTTTAGTCGAGCTGGTCTTAATAACCGCATCAGCATTCGGGCATAGCCTGTTTCTAACATAAGAAGTGCAAGCGGAACCCTATCAATTCTGTCAAGGAAAATTTCGGGGATTAGTTCGTCGAGCCCTAAGAGAAATTCGAAATCATGTTTTTTATAGTGTTCAAGTCGTTTAGATTTATCTTTGTAAATACTATGGCACTCATCTAGGTCTTTTTGGCGCATTTCTTTGGAGTAAAGGGAGAGCTCATGCCCTTCCTTAATGGGCAGGACTTTCTTGTATAGTTGTTTTTTAGTTGGATCTGGTTTGAGGTAGATTACAATAGGAAGTTTGAAATTTGAGTTAATAACTTGACCCATATCGAGTATAGAAGTCGCAAAATTTTCTAAAAGCTCTTCAGCAAAGTCAAACGCCAGTAATCTTGAGTTAAGGGTGTTGGCACATATGCTCACAAAGCTTCTATGTGGGTTGAATCTTAATCGAGCTAATACCTCGTTTGTTTTTGAATCTACAACTCTTGCGAGCATATTAGCTTTTTCAAATTCACCCAGCTGGCTTGCTTGAAATTGGTTCCTGATACTAATAAATTTTTTAAAGTTTATTGCTTGTTTATGTGCTGATGCAAGATCGTCCGTTTCAAATGGTCTGGAAACTGTGCCAGCATCATATTTCAAGAAGCGTTGAACTATCACATCTTCTTGGTGTGTCATAAGACCATATAGTTTTTCTCTACGACTAAAACCAAATGCTGAGCTTAAGTGCTCATCATCTATAAAGGTTACCGATTGAATCTGAGTGAACCCTTTCTTACGCTCGGCTTGATTTTGTTTTTTCTCAAGTCTTGAAATAATCTTCCCATCTGCGTCTATGATGTATGCGCCACGATTTTTTGGTCTTAAGTTTTGAAGAGCTCTCTGTTCCTCATCCGCATTGAAAAGAGTCACAAAAAACGAGCTGGTGAAATCAAAAGAATCGGCTCTTAAAGTCTTGAGATAGAAATTACTAGTGAAACTATCCGTTAGCCCTTTTCTAGCCAGCATCAGGGTTCTTATTATGAAAAAATGCTGATCCAAATTGACAGATAGTGTGTTATCTTTAATTGCAGGATAATCGGCGAATGTGATAGGTAAAATATGCCGTAAAAAATCAAACAAAGCTATAGCAGACTGAGAGCTTGAGAATGTTATTTGAACATCATTAGGATATTTTGTTTCGTCTTTTGCATATTGAAATAAGGCGATTAAAATATGAGCGTGCATGAAGTCATTTAAGGGATCGGCGGGCTCTAATTTTGATAATACATAATCTTCAAAATGACTCCAGTCTAATATGACAGTTTCTCCATGCATTACGACTTTATGGTCGATGAACTGAATTGTTTGCTCAGCAAGCTCTCTCAAAAGGTCTAGCGTAATTTTAATTTTGGATGAGCGAACATCTTCTTGTGAGGCTAGACAATCGTTCCAATGTTGTATAATGTCTTTCATCGCATGATTACTCTTTTCAACAAAAATTTAATTTTTTATCTGGAAATATATCGTCAATAAACTTATGAAGCGCTTCTACGTCCTCTGAATCGTGTGTTAATGGAACTGTTTTATGCTGATTAAGAAGATCATCAACCTCTTTTAAGTAGTCATAGACATTATTAGTGAATCCCCTAAATTCTGGATTTGAGAAAAAATACATTAGAAATGATTTAGGAATGTTTTGTTTTAATATCCTTAACACACTTTGATAAGTCCGATCTATGATATCCCCTTCAGGGATATTGTCAGTACCATCAAAATAGTCATTGAGAGTGGCCAGTAGAGTTTGGTGATAATCTGTTTTTTCATTTATGGGTCCTATGAAATGTTTAGTATAGTGACTTACGGTATCCTTGACATATTTGTTTTGTAAAATAGCTTGAAGATTCGGCCAAGAATCAGTGAGGGAATTAGCTGAATAGCGATTTATCAAGAGTATCAATAAGTTTAGCAATGTAAAGTGTTTGATTACATTATGATCTAAAATAAGTGCAAATAGTTTAAGGTAAGTGTGATGTTCAGATGACCAGAATTCACCAGAGCCGCAGAATGACCATAAGTAAAAATAATCCCAGTGTGAGAATGTATTATTGTACTGACTCTTAGTGAGTTCCTGCAGTAATACCGTCGCTTTCCAGTAAGATCGATTTTGAAAATGAGATAGCTTTATATGATCTGCATTTATTGTGAATTGATAATTTTTCAGAAGATAACTGAAGTACCTTGAGGAAGAGTGTTCAAATGCTATTAAAAACAATTCTTCTTTCAATAATGTGTTTAGCTGCGTATCATTTAATAGATAGTGAGTAAGAGTGGTGTTGCTTGTGGCCACAGCATGTTTGAATACGTTTCTTAATAATGAGGCATCTAAGGTGATGTCGTTTCTTATCCGATTCATAGTAAGAATAAGGTAAAACAATAAAGCTGTACTTTTATTATATACAGCATGCGAGTCAGGTATTAAAGATTTAAATTTCTCAAAAATGCTGTTTTCCCACTCACCAGGAAAATCTGAGGTTTTAATGAGCGATAATATTGTTTCAACATTAGTTGATGATATTATTTCAAGTGCTGTATTTATAATAATGTCTTCTGTTTCTAATTTATCAACATTGAAGTTATCATGTAATGTATTTTGTAGGAATCTTAGTAGAGAGATATCGCTATATTTCAAGCTTAATTTAACTACGCATTCGAAGAATTCTTTAATATAAAGGTGTTTTTTAAACGTAAATTCTCCAATCGAAATTGGCTCGTAAAAATTGATTAAATCTCTAAAATATATAAGTGCGGACTGAAATGAATCATAAAAGAACATCATTGTCTGAATGATGTTTTTAAAGTTGGCCATAGAGAAGTCACATTGTTTCATGAGACTCTTTAACCGATATTCAGCGATTTCAGGCTGGTTTGCAAAAAATGCTTCGAAAACATAATGGCAAATACTAAGATTGACATCGTTAAGTAAAATAAATTCATTCGCGATTCTATTGTTACTAAAAAGGGCAATGGCGACGGTGTTGTTCTCAACATGAGCTAAGTCTATAGCAAGGCCTCGGCGAGCATCGGTATATTGGTCTTGATAGCTCTCCTCATAATCAATTAATTGTGGGATAAGTTCGTTGTATTCATATTTAATCGCATAAAGTAGTGCTGACTTGAAAAAGTACTTTTGTTCAGCTGTCTCGCGCCAACTATTTGTGGATTTTTTTGTTAGCATAAGTGCCGCAAGTATGGGTTTTTGTTGTTTGACCGCTAGAAATACACCTGCTGCCAAATCTACTTCACAGCTATGCTCATCCAAATACCTACAAATAAGCGCTACTGTTTCCCACTTTGATTCACCTATAGCATGAGAGATTTCATATGCTATACGATCTTTGCTAACTTTTTTTCTTTTAAGCAGAAAAACGATATCGGGTTCATTGAAATTTATATATTTTCCTTTACAAGCTTTTGAAAATAATAAATCTATGGTTGCACTGCTTATATTATCAAATTCCTTGAGGCACAGTCTTATAGTCACCCAATAATTTTGATCTGCGGCCTTGATAAGCATATCGTCAAGGCCCATATAGTGGTAATGCCGAGGATTTCCCATTACTAGAATATATTCAGATAGTTTAATATCCTCGTATTTAAGGTTATCTATTTTTAATTTTGAAAAATCTAGTAGTTTATCCGCCAGTTTGAATTCTTCAGCAATGATCAGTTGGGGAATGATTATGTCATAGTGTATGTCGTTTCCTTTGACTGCAAGTGATTCGAACACGATTTCAGACAGCGTGCGCGAGCCTTGTGTGGAAGGGGCATTTTGCTTTCTAGTGCGTCTGATTAAGCGTAATAACATACGAGTGTAGCCTTTTTCCATCATTTCTGCCGCTAATGGAATATTATTCTCTGTAGTTTCAAGTAGCAATTCAGCTGATAGTGTTTCTAGTCCAAGAAGAAATTCGTAATTGTTGGAGTTATATTTTTGTTTTCTATTGCAATAAAATGCATTGAAGGTATTTGCTTCCTTTATATCTTCGCCGCGCATTTTCCGAGTGTGTCTGAAAACTTTGTGTAGCGCCTCATTTCCTGCGAGTTTATTAATAAATCTTGTTGAGTGAGCAGGCTCAGGCATTTTTAAATAAAACACGATGGGAATCTTGAATTTAGGATTGAGTTGCAAGCCTTTGCTGTTTGCATATTCAGTATAATGTTCAAGAAGTTCTTCTGAGAAATCATAGGCCAGTAATCGAGCTTCGAAATCATCTGCGCAGATACAAATCATGCCTCGAAAAATATTAAATCGCATTCTTGCCAGTGTTTCATTAGTCTTTTGCTTTTTTCTTCGCGCTTTTATATTTTCGGCTTTGAATTTCTCGCATTCATTGGGATGAAATAAGTGTGGGTTGGCTGGATTTCTAAAATCAGATGCTCGACGTTCTCCAGGTTGTGTCGCTTCTGCATCAAAGGGTCTACATACCGTTCCCCCGTCGTTCAGTAGAAAACGGCTAATAATTAAATCATTACGATGAGTGAGGATGCCATAGAGTTTAGGATTTCTCTCTTTATCAAATCCAAAAGCTGGGGTTAATGCTTTATTATCTAAGTGCGTGCAAGATTGTATTTGGGTAAACCCATCTTTGTGAGAGGTATTTGCGTCTAATCTTGATGTTCTTGAAATAACAGATCCGTCGCCAGCAATTGTGTAAGGCAATCTGCCTTTAGGCCGTAGATTTTGAAGACGTCGAGTACCATCTGGGGTTGGGATAAGGCCTTTGATAAATTTATCACTAAAGTCATGTTTGTCAGCTCTTAACGTTTTTAAAAAATAGTCGTTCAAAAAATCGGAGGGTAAATCACCCGCTTTGAGTTTGGCTCCGCGTCGACAGAAAAATAATTGATCATCCGTCAAGATAATTTCATTATTGTTAATTTGCGGATATTCTGATTTTATGATTGGGAAAACATGTTGTGTAAAATCGAAAAATGCCTGGGTTATTTGTGGATTATTGAATGTCAATTTAACGAGATTGTTATCTTGTATTTCTTGAGATATTTCAGATTCTTGGAAGACACTAAAAGTATAAGCTTGTAAGTTATCAAATAATACATCGTGAGCAGGAATTTTGGATGCTAAATAAGATTCGAAGTGATCCCATGTCACTTCGGGTCCAATACTCTCAATCGTTATCAGTATGGCTTGGATCAGTGTTTTCTCGGATACGCTATCAATAAAAAGCTCATCGAGTTGTTCTCTATAATCTTTTGTCATCTTTAATCCTGTGAGTTATCATTGATTTATATCATAAATAGGTGTAATAATCAATCTTTTGCTACTTTTGATGAAAATAACCGCGTGGGTCAGTCCTATTTTTTATGCAATATTTGCTAAATTTTAACGAGTGCTTCTGATGACAAATAAAGAGAATATTCCTTTAGCCCTTTATATCCATTTGCCCTGGTGTGTTCGCAAATGTCCGTACTGTGACTTCAACTCGCACGAATTGAAGCAGGATTTGCCTGAGGATGCCTATGTTCAGGCGCTTCTGAAAGATCTCAGTCAGGATATTCCTTTGGTTCAAGGGAGGGTTTTGTCATCGATTTTCATTGGCGGAGGTACTCCGAGCTTGTTTTCCCCAAGTGCCATTGAGCGCTTGTTGTCTGGGGTAGAGCAGCTCATTCCATGGACTCCCAATATTGAGATCACGATGGAGGCCAATCCGGGTACTGTTGAGCAGGGACGGTTTACGGGATTTCGCCAAGCGGGAGTGAATCGCCTATCCATTGGAGTTCAAAGCTTTAATGATCGTCAGTTGGAGCGTCTGGGTCGAATTCATGACAGTGCTACTGCTGAACGTGCGATTGATTCGGCGCGGGAATCTGGGTTTGATAATTTCAACATTGATTTAATGTTTGGATTGCCGGAACAAACTCAGGATGAGGCTTTGTCGGATATTGCTCGAGCTATTCAACATCAACCAAAGCATGTGTCGTGGTATCAATTGACCATCGAACCTAATACGGTGTTTCATCATCGGCCTCCACCATTGCCGGTTGACGAAGCAATTTGGAGTATGCAAGAGTCTGGGCAAGCGCTTTTATCTGAGAATGGCTATGTTCAGTATGAGATTTCGGCATATAGCCAAACTGATTTTCAATGTAGGCACAATCGAAATTATTGGGAGTTTGGAGATTATTTAGGCATTGGTGCAGGTGCGCACGCGAAGATAACAGATTTTCAAACAGGAGATGTCACGCGACTATCGAAAACGCGTCATCCTAAAGGCTATTTAGATTCAAGTGTAGATTTTATTCAGGGCCAACAAGTGCTGAATAAAAATGATTTAATTGTCGAGTTTATGTTGAATGCATTGCGATTATACGAATCCACTGAGTTGAAATTATTCAGTGATAGAACGGGGATTTCTGTGAGAGATATTGATCATTTACTCGTGAAAGCTCAAGAAAAAGGTTTGTTGAACATTACCGATAATGCAATTGAAACGACAGATCTCGGGAAACAACATCTGAATGAATTGTTACTGATATTTAGTTGATGGTTAGAGTGGGAAATATTCATCATGGCAACTTACATTTTAATTCACGGTGCTTGGCACGGAAGTTGGTGCTGGAAAAAAGTTTCAGCCATCTTATCGAATCAAGGGCATCGGGTTTTCTCACCCGATTTACCGGGGCATGGTGAAAATAAAAAGCCTCATTCTGAAGTGAAATTCGAAGATTATCTTGATTGTATAATGAGCATTGTTTCAAAGTGTGATGATGATATTCCTATTTTAGTTGGGCATAGCTTTGCAGGTGTTATTATGAGTCAGCTTGCTGCAAATTTCCCAGGCCGATTTAAAAAATTAATTTATATTGCAGCGTATGTCCCTTTTTCGGGTGATTCGTTATTGAGTATGTCCAATCAATTTTGCGTTACGGGTTTATCGCCAGAGCTGGTAGTTGATAAAAAAAAGGGCAATATCATTTTAAACACAACACGGTTACCTGAATTATTGTATCATTGTGCAACACCTGAAAATCAAATTTGGGCCATGAATCAAATTTCTCCAGAACCTTTAACGCCGTTAGCAACCCCTGTGAGTTACACCGATTTTAATTACTCTGATATTGAGAGCCTGTATATTTTTTGTGAGGAAGATAGAGCAATAACATTGCCTGACCAAAAATGGATGGCTGAAAGAACTCAAGGAAAAACAGTTAGCCTTTTGTCTGATCATTCTCCGTTTCTTGGGATGCCCAATGAATTAGCTTCATTTCTCGTGGAATGATCGTTGATATTCATGATTATGTTTTTTTTCAGGTTTGAACATACCTTTGACTATAGACAAATATAGCAACTCTGTGTTATGATACCGCACAATTTAGTATTATTTGGCGTTGGTTATCAAAGGTATCAATAAATGAGACGATTACGTGAATTCTTGAAGGCAAAAGAGCGTAAACAGGACCCCGCTTCAGCTAAAGAACCCAGCTGTCAAATTATTCTTGATGGTGATCAACATAAAGTTCACCCTATCCCACGCGATGTTTTCACATTAATACTTTATCATGTCTGGTTAGCTATCAGAAAAGAAAACCCAGCGTTATGGAGCCAAAAACAGTATTCTAATCGGTATAAGGTATCGGAGAGTTGGAATAATATTAAATTGGTATGTAAAGGATTCAATAATATTGTGAGTAAGATTCAGATACAATTAGATTCTCCTGACTCAATTGATAAATGGGTTACTTTCGCGGATGTTACGTATTCAAATAATCGGCTTGAACTCGGGCCAGAAAAATCACAAAATTGTACTTACTTATTTAAATCAAACGAAGAGATTATTGCAATTCGTCAGATTGGAATTCAGCCATTTCAAACTGAAGCCCCTTTATTAATTTGCAATTCGAAATTTGAATTTTGTCTTTACAAACTTCAACCAAGCCAAGCAGACGGAGCAAATCCAGGAGCATGTGGTTCCGCCGTAGAAGTTTGTAAGTATGATCAACATAAAGCTAGATTAACGTCAGGAATTTTTCTTGCAGGGACAGTGATTAGTGGCGATGAAAAAGGAAATGTAGGTATTTGGCGTCCATCTGTGTCAGATATTCCAGCTAAGGGTAAATCAAAGAAAAAAACTGCTCCCTCCATAAATCCTGCTCTAAATATTCGATATTTTCAAGCTCACACAGGGAGTGTGAGTTCAATCGATTATCTATCGAATTCTGAATTTGTGACAGCGGGTGATACAACAATAAAGTTTTGGAATGTTGACAGCTCCGAGCCAATTAGGGTTTTGGAAGTCGGTATACCCGTCGTACATGTTCGAGCAAAATCAATCAATGAGCTTGTTGTGCTAACCAGTGATCGAATGCACGTGTTAACTGTGCATTACTATTTGAACGATAAATTTGTCTCTGTTTTTACTTATGCACCAACCGGTAACGATACTCACCTAGTTATCGCAGATGAATTTAGGTTCGCTTCACCGACGAAAATTATTGCTTGTAGTAATAATGAGCTAGCTTGTGCAGAATTAGATTTTCAGGACAAAGAAAGTCCAAAGGTAACTCATTTAAAACCTATTCAGTCAAAAATAATGTTTTTTAATTCAGGGAATCGTCTCGCTACTCTTGCTAAGTTAAAACAGTCATATAATCAAGTAACTTTTTACAATGATCCTGCTAGTACAAGAATAATGAATCTTAATAATAGTCATTGATATTATTTTTTAGGCTCATGTTTTGGAGCTTCAACTGGAGCAGGTGGATTTTGCAGTTGAGCTGATTTTTGTGTCCAAGATTGACCGACGGTAAATTTTCGAGTGGCTTCAGGTTTCCCAGGTGTGACTAATGTTACTTGTTTTCCCTCATTACTTTTTTTCGCCCACTTGGGAATAAAGTTTTTTGGTATGGGAGGCACAGTGGGTGGGGGACTGGAAGCGGTTGCGTGTTGGGATGGGGAATCGGCATGCTTGGGTTGAACTGTGGAACTGACTTGTTGTTGTTCAATATTTTGGTTTTTAGGAGTGTTACCTCGAAGTGTTTGCAAGAGTAAATCAGATTTAGCAGCAATGTTTCTACACTGCGCTAGTCGAAATCGTGCATCAAGACCTATTTTACTTATTTTTTTACCTTCTTGACTGATAGTTGTTCTTTCTTGATTTATAGTTAGTTCGCTATTTTGAATTATTCTCTCTGAAACTTTTGCACCAACTAATGTACGTTCAGTATCAGTCAAATCCTGAATGGTATTTTTACCGCCTAAAAGATCGTCGAGCTTACGTTCGTTTTCTATATTCTTGAAGGCATTCCAAGTTTTTTCAAGATCAGAGAATATTCCGGTATCTACATTTCCTTTTTTTTCATCGAACTTATTAATGGCATTGCGTAATATATTAACACCATTATTATCTAAAATAGCATTAACCACAGTTGAATCTGTGGAAGATTTATTTTTTTTAACTTGCGCTACTATTTCTTTAAGGTGATCATCAGATAACTGCGTTAAGTCTCCTTCTCTGTCTAGCTTTTTAAGCGCTTCAGTTAGATCTCTTGATACTGACTTAAGTAATGGCATAGATTTATCCAATTCATTTTTCGTGGCTTCCATCAATTTGTTTTCAAAATGAGCTTTTAATGTTGGTTGGATTATATCAGTCATTTCTTTTTCATGGTTAGTCATTAAATAGTCGAGTGTTTCTGGATTAATAGGTGTTTTTGACTCTTTCTCCATATCTGTTGCGCCTTGCGCAAAAATTTGTCCTATTGGTATTTGGTGCTGAGGGCTTGATAATGTTTCGGTGGAATTTTTGTTATTTATATCAAAGATTCCTGAGAAATATTTTTCATTATCAATATCGGATCTTAAGACTCCACGAGTATCAATATGTTCTTGTCCTTTGACCCACTCTTCCTTATCCCTTAAGTTAATTGCATTCACAAACAACGTTTTGTATTCCTTAAATGCTGTTTTTAATGTTGTTAATCGATCTTTTTCATTTTGATCGTCGGTGTGATTAATCGATTCGTCTAGTGATTTTATTTTTCTATCAAGAGCTTCCATAGTTGGTTTGTCTTTGCCTTTATTCTTCGGATCACAATGTTCTAAGACTTCAAGCAATACGGGGTCTTTGTCCATGATACCTTTTATGTAACTTAGGTGACTATTCATATCGTAAACATATCTACTTACGGTATTTCTATCGACTTTATCCTGTGTAACAATGGCTTTAATATCAATGAAAGAATTAGGAAGATTCTGTTGAATCTCTGAGACAGATTGGTGTAAGGACTGTAATAGACGAACGGCTGATAAATGATCGCCTTTATTTAACAGATCGTCGACTTTTTTATCAATACCAATCATAACCTTTTTTGAATAAGTCTCTATTAAGTTTAAGAAGTCTTCCTCATCTTTGCTAAAAATCTTGGATTCTTTCTGTTGATTTTTTTCATCGGTCACTATCTTACTCAATTTCTTTTTGTCTTCTTCAGCTGAAGCAATATTTTTTCTCTCGACGATATCAAAACGCTTTACACATTTATCTCTGGTCTCTTGATGTATGGTATCTAACAGCCCTTTTAATTTTTCAATATCCTCTTTAACAGAATTATTTTGTTCATTGGGCTGATTTAATTTAAACCGATCATTACTATTGATTCCTGAGAGTGAATGTGACTGCGACATTGCAATATATTGTTGTAGCCGATTTAGTACTGTTAGGCTTGTAAAATACGATAAAGCCATGCTTTCGAAATGAGCAGGGTTGGTGAGCTTGAATATTACACCTGCAAGCGTTCTTGCACTTTTAGTGCTCAATTCAGCTTCAGCTCTATATTTATTGGATCTTGCAATTGCATCAGCATTGATCGCTTTTGGAAGAAGCAATTTAGATGTCGCTTCTACAGCTGATTTGCTTGGTTGTAAACGGGCCTGATCAATCGCTGACTTATCTTTATCCAATTGTGCATCTAATGTAGATAGCCGGTCTAATGACTGATGTGTTGTATCTATTCGCTCGTCAAATACGGCTTTTTGTCTACTTTCTTGCACCCTACGCATAATTACCACCTCGCACTGTAATTATAGCGTACTATCAGCCAAACTACCGCCGAGCTCTCTTTCCTGGAATAACCTAATAGTTGCACTCTCTTTGTGATCTTAGTCACCTGATATGCAATGAGGTTCTTGAGCATATTCCTACGTAATTGCAATTCTTAATAGAAAAGTAGTCGACTTAGTTAAGGCAGAGGGCGGTAGTTTCTTGGGATGCTCAATGAATTAGCTACATTTCTTTAGCGCAGACCGTAATTGCATTTCTACATAAAGAGGTTATAGTGGTTTCCTTAGTTTAAGTTAGATGGCGGGAGTTTTGTCTGGCCTTTGTAAAGGATGACTCTGCTTAAATTATAAGCCGTTTGTGTTGTCTTTAATTGGGAAAACACAAAAACACTATTGGATCCTTTATTACGAGGTTTTTATGTTGAAAACAAAAATTTTATCAGGTCTTAAAACCATTCTTCCAGTTGCTGTGATTACTTTGTCAGGTTGTGCTACCGTATTTACGGGCACGACACAAAATATTCATGTACAAGCTGTAGATGGTAACACTCATAACTTAATTTTTGGAGCACGTTGTACTGTGATTGATGGTCAAGGTTCAGAGTTGATGGTGGGTAGCAATCCAGGTAGCGTAGTTGTAACTAAAGGTAAAGGTGCATTGAATGTACGTTGTGTAAGACCTGGTTATGTCCAAAAGCAAGTAGGTGTTGGTCAAAGTTTCAACGCGTGGACCATCGTTAACGTTCTATTCTGGCCAGGCGTTCTTGTTGATGCAGTAACGGGTGCGATTCAACAATACCCATCACATATCACTGTGGTAATGGAACCCGCTCATCGCAAACTCTAATCAACTTATTAAACTGAGAAGGGGGAATGATGATTCTCCCTTCAAGGTTTAATCCGGGCTATGCGTGCCATTGCTCGTCTCCTAATTCTAGGATTGTAATTTCAGCTGATATCCAATCGATAGTTCACTTACAATTTAAGATCCGGTCATTTCCTTGAGTTTCTTTTCATTAATAATAATCCGCCCTTTCTTATTCTTAGCGTATTTATATAGCTGTCCTAAAATGTCTTCACCTTCAAATGGTTGGTGAACAATCGGTAAAAGTGATTCTAATTTATTTTTCACCCAGTTATGTGCTTCAATTATTGGCGGTTTGTAATTCTCTGTAAATTGATCTAGAATGCCTTGCTCTAGCTCAGATAAGGGTTGCAAGATTGCGCCCCCTCTCTTTCTATATTTTATTTCGTGAGTTAATATTAAAAGGCATCTGCACGATTCATATTCAGTATAATCTGCGTGTGCGACATATTTATCGCGTATTCTTATCAACTCGGAATGAGCCTCTTTATTTTTATTTGAGATTACATCCTCAGCTAAAAGCTTATTTCTTGCATTAGCTTTCTTAAAGCATCTACCATAGTTAATAACTATTGCCTTAAACAAAGCCTTTAACAGGATTTTATTCTCCGTAGGTTTTTTATCACCTAGAATCTTCTGGTACGCATCTGCAAATGAAAGAGCATCTCTAAGGTCTTTTTCCATTAAATTGAACATGCCAAACTCTTTCGAAGCAGCAGTTTTAATCACAAAAACTAAACATGGCTTGCTTGATTTTGTTTTATAATGATACTCATAAAGAAGCAACCCTTTTCTGGTAAAGGTAATTTTTTGTAATATATTATCTCCAATTTCGTTCCATGTTACTGTTCCCGCTTCATACATAATATATTCTCCTATCAAGAGATTCACAAAATTACAAATTTGTATCTCGAAGAAAATTAGACCTCAAAAAAAACTGTTCATAGGACACATCGATTTCGCAATCATTCTCAGAATGTGCTTGATAATTAATGCCCGCAGTTGTGATTTATTGCTGACAACTATCCCTATTAATGACGGCTTTATTCACAATATTTCCTTCTTTATCTTCATAAATAAAAACAGCACTACCGCCCCCAGCAAAAATCGACTTAAAGAAGGAATTATTACAAACATTCGTAATGATGCTTTTATCTATATCGATGAATTTATTTTTATCTATGCGAAAACTTTCGTTTTCTGTTATTTTATAGTTGTAATAAAGAATGTTGTTTTCAAAAGAAACGCGAGAGAATTCGGTTGCACTATCAATCATTTGAGGGAGGTCTTTGTTGATAATAGCAATTCGTTCTTTAATTTCCTCGTTGGAAAGTGATTTCTCAGAAAATAATTCAAAAGCTATATTAATGCCACTGATAAGCAGAGAGAATGCTCCAATACACACGGCTATTTTAGCCAGTGAGGTCCACCCTTTACTTTTGGTATACTTGTTAGCACTGCGCCAAATAGCTACAAAAATAAAAGGGAAGTAAATAAAGGGGAATGCCAAAAATAAATAAAGAAAGATTTGACCCAGTGGGACTAAAGTAATCCTAATTATGTTTGCGGTAATTATTTCAGCTAAAATATTATATATAATACCTACCATAACAGCAAATACCCAATATACTATTACTAATCTTACGTTTCCATTCCAGAGATCTCTAATCATATGCTTCTCCAATTTTAAGTCTGCGAAAACATTGAAATAATTGAAGCGAGATATCAGATTCCAATAGCACATTAACATACCATAGTAACTTTGTGCTTAATTTCATCACTCCACTAAGTGTAGCTCATTTATCACTTATTGCCAGTTTCTGGGGTGGAGAGAAAAAGGCTATTGAGTTTTGGTGCCTCGGGGTATGAATTCCGATATTCTAAAATACTATTATATTGACCTGCATGGTTAGATGGAGATTGATATGGAAGATGATTCGTGCTCATTATTCAAATTATTAATTTTTTCTATCTTTATTCTCATCGTGACCATAGCAATTTTTTTTATCACAAACTATATTTGGTCTCATTATAAAGCTAGTCAATATAAAACATAGCAATGAAAGCTGAAACAGAAAGAATCTACTTAATCTGGATAATAAACTTAGCATTTGATAAATCTACCTGGTTTTTATGTTAGTGCACAAATTCTCTTCACGTTTCGAATATGCTGTGGCTAATGTAAATCTTAATTAATCAAAGATCCCATTAGCTAAATCAATTGCAAATTGTCCAGGCCAACTACTAAGATACCCAGAAGGATATGTCATCACAACAGCACCTCGTTTGATAGTTATTTTTCCAACCTTCGGATAAGAATCATTGTCTTGCTGAATAGTTTTTACATCAGATTCATATATTTTATAGTCGTTTACGTCGTGGCCATGCTTCACAATTTCTTTTTTCATGTCATCCAATTCATCGTCAACAATTGTCTGATATTGAGTGTTCATAATATTCTCTCCTAAAATAATCACTGATGAACGCTGAGTTCTGATAGTAGTCAATTCTGTCATAGGCGTCTGCTCCAATTTATCGCTCTATGATCCTAATTGTTTTCCAATGAGCTAACGAAGCATATTTAATCATTTGCCTGTTCAATAATAGCATAGTAGCGCATTATTGCCTGCTGGCCCCCTAAGCGGTAGACTGAATGGCTGAAAGTCTACTTCGTCATATCTCTCTTAGTTTCTTCAGATTCATTATTAGTGTTTTTGATGCTTACTGATCTTTTGTTTTGTAGAACCTCGAGCGTTAATGTTTTAATTTCCGAGTTCAATTTTTGTTCATCATTCCAGGCTCTGGGGAAGTAACTAGTCTGTATATCAAAGGGGTTAACCCTTATACCGAGCACATTTGCAATTTCAAATAAAAGTTTATCCGTTTTGCTATTTCCTTCAATAATCTTAAGCGCCCAAGCATCCATGTCATCTTTATCAGGAACCGGGGAATTTCGGCATTCAGAAAATGATCGCCAAGCCGCTACAACATTTTTATCATCAGAAAAATCGATCTGAATTAAATTTAATGCAGTAACGAAATCAACAGATAATGGATTGCTACGTTCTTTGATCAATGCTCTAAAAATAGCAAGTTTTCGCTCTTTAATGAATCTGGCGTCATCCTGGCGCCGTGTTATAATTACTGCTGAAATTGGTCCCAAAATTACCGCGAATGCAATGATAATATCCTTCCATTCCATAATTCCGAAGTAATAACAAATAAATAATATTGCTGCTATCGGTATAAGAAAAAAGTACCAAAATAAATTATGACTAGTTGTCATGTTGCCTCGACCATTATTAAAGAGTAAGTCAGTTGGTGTCTAAGATCATACGGATTCCCCAAATAATAGGCTCTTCTACCTACCAGCCTATTATAGATTCATTTTTACACATCCTGAGAAGATTATAGAATGCAAAACCTGAGACTTTTTCTTAACTTTCATTGTAGTATATGTTCGATATGTGTCAAGGTAACTAACATCGATTAAATTTACCACGATACTGCTAAAACTTAATTAAGATGTTAGTAGTTTGAAAGCTATGTAGTATGATGCAAATCCTAGGGCTGTCACTTTACAAATGAACAATATAACAGATGGTAGGTTCATCCAGGTCGATTTAGTAACTTCAGACGGCTCTTTATATGCTTTGATGTGATGTTCATAACATTTTCCAACACAATAATATATTATTATTGCTAGCAGGTATTGAAAAAATTCAAACACAAAGAAAAGCATGAGAAGTTTTAGTGTAAAATATGTGTCTGGATGAGGAGGCTTCCTTTGGCTTATGAGAACCCAGCATATACCGCCTTCAGCAAAGGCTAATTGTCTGCATACGTTAGAAAGTATTTTGGTTTGTGCGTCATATGGGCCCCAAAATTCTGAGTTAATTTTGTTCTGAATCTCACTATTATCTTTACCGGACATTTTTTTCAATATTTGGCGGTTCTTCACCGGTGCCAGGTTCTGAGGAGGCACAAGAATATAATACAGACAGAAGTACTATAGAGCCTACTATTAAAAAAATGCGTTTCGTCCATAGTTTCATTCTTAACTCCTAACATTAGGAAGATTTCACTTGTATGCAAGTGATTGCAACAATGAATGTCATATTAGTATACATTTCACTCTAAGTGAATAAAAATAATACTTAACATTTTAATTGTAAATAAAAAAAGCCCGCTAAATAGCGGGCTTTAGAGATATCTTTAACAAAAAACAATAAGGTAGTTTTTAAAAAGGAATGTCGTCGTCGAATTGACCAGCACCGACGGCTTCGAGTGGTGGAGAAATCGGCGCATTTGCTGAACCTTGAGTTACTGTAACTGCACCTTCATCACTGAAATTACCACGTTCTTGACCGCCGCTTCGACTATCAAGAATATGCATTTCATTTGCGATGATTTCTGTTGTGTATCGATCGATACCATTTTTATCTTGCCACTTGCGGGTTCGCAGTGTGCCTTCAATATAAATCTTTGAACCTTTGCGTAAGTATTCGCCAACAATTTCTGCTAAGCGATTAAAAAATACAACACGATGCCATTCGGTGCGATCTTGTAATTCGCCTGTTTGCTTATCACGCCATGTTTCACTGGTTGCCAAATTCACGTTAGCTACTGCACTACCGCTGGGGGTATATCGTACCTCTGGGTCGTTACCTAAGTTACCAATTAAAATAACTTTATTTACACCTCTAGCCATTGTTTCGTCTCCTCTCTATCCAATCAGTTGTAATATTCTGTCCACTTACCATATCCTCCGAAGAACAACACACATTGTTGTCAATCTCGAATGAAAGCCCGCGTCGTATTTATGAGCGTAGGCTTGTCCAGTATTGTATTGTCTACTTTGAGATATGCAATACCGTGTTCTAGCAAAATTGTTACTTCAACGACACCGGGTATACTATTTAATTTTTGGGAGAGATCCTTTACCTCTGTGGGTTTTAGGCCTTTTAGCGGGACAAGCTCAGTTTTTAGGTGCAAAGGCTTACACATAAATAGTGCAATGAGTAACCAAGAAGCAGTCAATATCGCACAATAAATGAACATAGTATCAGCTTGCCAAACGCTTTGTACTATGCCCGCGGTCGTTCCTCCGAAGAATATTCCCAGAAATTGGCTGGACGAATAAATGCCGAGAGCGGCGCCTTTGCTGTGAGTGGGGGCTAGTTTAGAGACGAGAGAGGGCAGCATGGCTTCGAGTAATGAAAATGCGATGAAAAAAGCAATCAGGGCTGTCGTGAAGTGCCATAGTTGAATGTGCCAGAAATAAAGTGAGCATTGGCTCATTAAAAGGGTGGTGATGGCGAACAGTAAAATGGGCTTTTGTTGTTGATAACGGTCGGCGACGATCATAAAGGGTACCATGCCGAAGAATACAACGATGAGGATCGGCAAGTAGAATTGCCATTGCTGGGTCAATTCCATTCCAGCGGCCTGTAACATTGAAGGCAGTACCGCAAATTGAGCGGTGAGTAAGGCGTGATTAATGAAAATACCGTAATCTAAACGAAGCAGTTCTTTGTTTCGTAAGGTTGTCTGAAGTTGATGCAGCAAAGATTTGGATTGCTCAAAACTCTGGTAGCGAGGTAGTGTGGGGATAGCAACTAAGACAATAATAATTCCCAGAAGGGCTAAGGCAGCCGTGAGGTAGAAAATTCCAGATAGTCCTATAATTTGGTAAAACACTGGACCACTAATCAGGGCAAGGCTCAAGGAAACGCCAATGGTCATGCCGATTGTTGCCATGGCTTTAGTTCGATTTTCGACTTTGGTCAGGTCTGAAAGTGTGGCCATAATAGTGCTGCCAATGGCGCCTGAGCCTTGTAAAACACGACCAATTATCAGGCCATAGAGACTGCTGGCTAGGCCACCTACGATGCTTCCAAGCGCAAATAACCCGAGTCCTACAATAAGAATAGGCTTACGACCAAAACGATCTGAAAGTACGCCAAAAGGGATTTGAAGCAGGGCTTGCGATAAGCCATAAGCTCCTAGGGCAAACCCTATGAGGCGCGGAGAAGCACCGGTATAGCCCTGCGCTGCGATAGCGAAGATCGGCAAAATCATAAATAATCCCAGCATGCGGAAAGCGAAAATCGATGCTAGGGATAATGTAGATCGGAGTTCATGTTGTAATGGATGTTGTTGCATATTGACTAATCTACTGTATCTCAAAAATGGTTATTCTAACATTACTAGGCATTTTTAAACAGAGTTAATCGATACATTATATCGTGTTCTTTACATGACTATACATTTTTTAGTTCCTGTTTTCTTAGAATGAATTTCTTGATCTTCATCATGTTCAAGTTTTTCGAGAAGGGGTTTCAATTGAGAATTATTTTGACAAAATTGATGCAAACATCGTTGCAGCACCTCAGTAGATTCTAGTTCACTTCTTAATGCGCCAACTCCAGTTGGTTCATGCTCTTTTTTATTTTGGGTAACATGTGTAAAAATAGTTATAAAAAAATTTAAATCAAAATTAGCGGCTTGAGTGAGTAATTCGTTGATTTCTTCCCCTGTTTTTTTACCATTTTGAAATGCTAATTGTAAGAGAAGATTATGACATGAAATCAGATTTATGATTGATTTCTTTCTGCTCTTTTCTGCTGCAAGACGTGTATTTTCTTCAGAAAACTCACAAAACTTAAGAAATGCAGCGCGTGTTGCAATTTTATACACACCTCCCCAAATGCCGTAGTGCAGCATATTGAAATTATTCGATGTATCATATACAAGTTCTTTTTCGTGAGAGACATTTTTATAGTAGTATTCAATCATTTTTTTTTGGTTTTGATAGAATGCGAAAAGATAGGGTGTTGCTCCTGATTTATTTGGTCTGCATAAGAAATCGTAGTCTTTAATTCTTGAAACACAGGCGTGAAAAAAATCGGCGTCTCCCGATAAACAGAAAAAGAATGAGATTGAATTATTATAAGTATCTAGGACATTGTAATGAGTGACTATAGTTTCAATAACTACATCGTTGTAGGCAGGTTTTGCTTCATATTCACTTTGGCTGAGTATTCCCGTTTTAAAAGATAATAAAATGATTATATGTATGGGGTGAGTAATTTCAAGCTCAATTGCGCCATAGTTGATCATTGTAAGAATAATATAGAGTCGTTTAACTAGGAAAGGGTCGAGTTTTGCTTTATCGAGTAATTCTGTACTGAGATTGAAATCTTTAACTAATTTGTATAACCAAAAAGTTGGATCTGGTGCTTGGTTCCATTTTTTGCAAGTGAGGAAATTATTGAATAAATCCAATCCAGTCAGATTTCTTAGTATCATATTAAGAACAGGGGTGGGGAATGGCCCCGATGATAAATCAGGTTGGATTGCGGTTTTAGGTTGAGTGCTTCGAGCACGTGTTGTAGAGCCTTGAAAAAACTTTTTCATAGATGACCTATAGGGAGCGGGTTAGTTTAGTTGGTTTCGCTAAATTTTGGGAGATAATAGCATGGGAATATACTATAATCAATAGTATAGATTGTTTAGAGGTGGATTATGAGAAGGACCGAGGTTCCCTTACATAGAGGTATGGGGGGGTATGAGCGTTGCCCTCCAAGCGAGCTTTGGCGGTTAGAACTTGATCGTAATCGCCAAATAGGTGTCAATCCAACCCCCAACAGACTTGTTAAACCTAATACCTTTGATCAAAAAGATGCGGGATATTTACGAGGCTGTTTTAGTGGGTTTGAGTTTGTATTAGCAGCCATTCAACAAGAAGAACCACTAAAACTTGATAGTACATTTCTGCAGAATCTTCATAAGGCGTGTGTCTCAGGCTTGACAAGAGATGTACCTATGGAGGGTGCTTCGGATCCGTGGATGTTTCAATCTGTACCTATTAATTCAGATTTTCGATCTTTCACTGGTAGTGGGTATTCAATATTAGTTGATCCTGCAGCAGTAGATCAAAATGCGACAGAAGAAGGGGTAAAAGAGCTTGTTGAAGAATTTCACCATACTAATTTAAACACGTTTGTAGAGGTTGAAAGAATCTCAGGTGAACCTAAGGTGACCGAATTGAGATCATACGCTGAAATAATTACTGAGATTCAATCGGGAAAAACGGTCGCAATTCAATCTCGAGAGCGAAAAGGGGAATCACCCCAATCAATTCAAAAAGAGGTAACCGATAGTATTGATGAATTATTCCATCGATACGGTGTGCAAATTAGACAGGCAGGTGATGATCAGGATAAAATTTTGCACGCAATTGCTACATTGATTAGAGGAATTGAAGTTATACATCCGTTTGAAGATGGCAATTGTCGAGTGTTGAATAAGCTCATGAATATATTGTTGATCAAAAATCATCTTCATCCCTCAGTATTAACTAACCCTAATCGAATAGATGGATTTTCGGTTAATCAATTGGTAGGTGAAATCAAGCAAGGTATGAAAAATTTCGATAATATTTGTAATGGTCAAAGTGATAATGAGATTCAAGGCAAAGCTCAGCCTTATTCAAAAATCGATGAAGATGTGGTTAACATGCGTTGCTGTTATGTTCAGAATAATCCTAATGTAACGAGGGTGGTAGCGATAAATATCGTTAAATCAACGTTGAGAACTATACCCCCACAAGAGCGTCAGAAAGTATTCAATCAACATTTGGAAGAAACAATGCATTTGTTGAGAGAGAAACCTGTGTTTACGGCAAAAGAACTTAGTGACATACAGTCTAATGTATTGGCAAAATTACATAGTGCTACTCAGCGAAGTGTCGTTCTTCCTCGGTGGGTTGAAAAAGAGGGGGCACAACAAACTCCTAATATGGCTCAAAATCCCACTGCTAAAAAATGAACAGAGATTTTAATAACTGTTTTTTGAAAGTTGTGGAACTGTTGAATTGATAGGTGTTTTTGATAGTAAACGTTTTTTTGAATTTGAAGAAATTATACAGGAAGGAATAATTGGATTGCATAAAACAGTAAATTTTCTTTTAAGTTTATCTAATTCCAGAGGTGACCAGCTATCTTGTTCTGAGAGTAAGGAGCTTAGATATTTCAGAAGTTTTTCTTGTTTTTTTCTAGGTGCCTTGTTAAAGCCATCAATCTCATTCAGGATGAATTTCGACACAATACTGCATAGCATTGGTTTTTTCCCAATAGGGCAAGATTTGATAGTATGAAAGGCTTTGTTGATCAATGAATAATCACTATTGTTTTCGGCGATTTCATTTTTAATGTTCGAGTAAATATGAAAACCCAATTGAGTTTCCTGGCATAATTCCTCAAGTGAAAATCCGTCAATTCGATCATTGTTGGTTATAACGCTGGGGGAGAGATGATTTATTGCTAGTAAATATTGTCTTAGTAGATTCATGGTTCGGCAATTTGCGTCCTTGAAAGGGTGAAAAACTTCGAGAGTTCGAATTGTTTTAGCTATGGCGTAGAGCTTTTGTTCTTCAGTTTCTTTTGGTAAACGATAATATTCAACGAATACAAGGTTGACATAATCTATAACTGATTGTCGAATTTGTTCGGGCGTTAAATTCGGAAGTGGGCGAGACTCAATGCTGACAATGTGTCCATTTTCTAGGGCCGTTAACACCTCTTCTGTCGTTGATAGTTCAATTTTGTTACCATCAATTCTAACAAATCTACTGTATCCATTTTTGAATTCATTTATTAATTCATTGATGCCAGCAGGAGTTGCATTTTGACCTGGATTATTAGGGTCGATATTAATTTTAAAACCCGCGCCTGTAATATCCCTGTAATTTTGGTCTACGGGGATAAATTTGGTATTAAGCTCATTCTCAATGGGGACTTCTTCAAATACATTCGATGTTGTATGACAATGAAGGGCTAGTAAAAAATTAGAATCAAGTATTGTTGGCTCAGAAGAAGACAAGTTTTGGAGAATGAACTCAAGACCTGAAAATACGCCTTGAAGGTAACCGGGTTCAAGTATGTCCTGACTTAATGGGCCTTTTGAGCTTATACTTTTTGAAACACCTACCTGCCTATTTCGTGATATCAAGCATCGCCATAATTCCGAAGGTGGGCATTCTGAAAGGGATTCGATACCAAATGGCGTTTTTTTATC
The DNA here is from genome assembly GCA_963725255.1 of uncultured Gammaproteobacteria bacterium. GTDB lineage: Bacteria > Pseudomonadota > Gammaproteobacteria > JAIEPX01 > JAIEPX01 > JAIEPX01. The sequence continues at coordinate 54,650 of CAVRXV010000018.1, forward strand.
AATAATTTGCATGTATTTTTACCTTAACATTATATACTTTCAAATATATCATGAGTTTACTTAAAAATAAAGCAAATTGCTTTGGCTTTCTTGAAACTGTGGTCTACTCGTAGACGTGGTCTCAGATGTCAAAAGGAAATCTGAGTGCGAATGTCGAAGGTGTTGTAAGTGCCGTTATTGTTTTGTGTGCCTATGTCTTGAAGGTGTACGTTCTGCCAAGCGCATTGGAATTTCAAGACGTCATTCGGATAGAAATTTATGCCGACGCTCCAGATATGTTGAGTACCACCAAAGATAGCATCTGAAATTAAAAGTGAAATATCTCCAGTTCCGGGTTCTTGGTAGGTGTATTGAGCCTTTGAGTGTACATGGTAGCCAAGTTGAGTGCTGCTGTAGCGGCAGGCTAATTCCCAGGCTCCCCAAGCTTTGTGCCTAGGGTCGAAGGGTTGAATTGGGCTTGGGCGAGTGAATGAGGCATTCACAATGTTGTATCTTCGAGGCTCGCCGGTGAGCACCCAGCTGCCTTCCACATACCACCCTGAGAAATTAGGGTTAGTGATCCCGGATACCGGTTTTCCTGGGTTTTTGCGTTTGATGCCGTACCAGAAATGTTCACCCTGGACCATAATGGGACCGTAGCTCAGTGCGGCTTCTAATCCGAGAGAATGGGCTGACTTCGCGTCGATGGGCCCTGTATTCAGGAAAGTTATATTGTCGACGCGCAGCTCTGGACGATCGGAAAAAGTGATGTTGTAGGTTGTAAAGCCAGGGTCTTGAGTATTGGTCGACTCTTGGGGGCGGAAGACGTAGCCAAAATTGCCGCCAAGATGAACATTGCCGTTACACGCTTGTTGTTGCCATGGTGCAATGGCCAGTCGACCTACGACAGCTTCTTGTGCGCCACCAGAAGTTGTTGCAGGTGGGATTAAAGCACCTTTGCCGTAAACATCACCAGTAAGAAAGAGTGAAGCATTCCAGTGGAGGCCATTGCCGATAAATCCCACGGATTCACGGCCTTCGCCTGCGTCTAGGTCGCGCGAGAGCTGGGATGGGGTCGGGCGTTCGCTGAATAAAAGATCGTCCGATTGCGTAGTGTCGCCGAGATTGGAAGGTGTTGACATAATCCCAAACTTGAACGTAAATGGCGCAAGGAAGCCCGTGTAGCTAGCCCAAGCTGATTGAACAAAAGCACCTAAACTTGTGCTCGCTGAAAAAGGAGTGGTGTGTTTACCACCATTATTAATTGTCGAGAGGCTATTCGCGGCAGCATAGCTTTGATAAGTCTCGTTGCCGTTTGAGCCGCCAAAATCTATGACGAGTTTGTAGCCAAAATCACCGAAGAAGATTCCCTGGAAGCCTAGCCATGCACGGCGAATATTCTCGCCGGAAGATTTGAGATTATCGGTTCCGGGAGTTGATAAGGGTTGCGATTTGCTGTACTTAGCCCAGTCTCCTTGCATGAGAACTATAGGCCAGAACGCCCACTTGTTATCTGCCGAGGAAATCGTAGGTTGTGTTTTTTGATGTAAGAAGGGCGTAGCAGATCGGAATGTGACGTTGGAGGAGACGTTACTCAGTGATAAAGCGTCGTAAGAAAATGTTAGCGCAGAACTGCTGACCAATAATATCGCGCGCAATCGAAGGGTTAGATAAAACATGTGGTCCCTCACCTGTAAAAAGTGATTGTAGATGTGGTCAGTAGTTGGGGTCAATATAGCCAGGATAGAAAAGTGAAACCCGTAAAATCCGAAAAATGGCTAGTCAAATGGGGGTGAGCGGGATAGAATGAGCGATTTGCTGATTGGGTTGGATGATGGACAAAATTACGATTCGTGGTGCGCGTACACATAATTTGAAAAATATTGATCTCACACTTCCTCGTGATCAGTTGATAGTGATAACAGGTCTTTCTGGGTCTGGAAAATCATCGTTAGCGTTCGATACTTTGTATGCTGAAGGTCAGCGACGCTATGTTGAATCTTTATCGGCGTATGCACGACAATTTTTGTCAATGATGCAAAAACCAGATGTTGATCATATTGAGGGTTTATCTCCCGCAATTTCTATTGAACAAAAAGCAACTTCTCATAATCCACGTTCAACCGTGGGCACCATAACCGAAATTTATGATTATTTACGATTGTTATTTGCACGTGCAGGGCAAGCGCAGTGTCCTGAACATGGTACAATTTTAGAAGCACAGACAATTAGTCAAATGGTAGATACAGTATTGTCTCTTCCTGAAGAAACAAAAGTCATGTTGCTGGCACCTGTTGTAAAAGATCGAAAAGGTGTGCATCAAAATATTATTGCAGAATTACGACGTAAAGGATTTGTGCGAGCTCGAATCAATGGTGAAATCGTTGAGTTGGATAAAGCGCCAGAATTATCATTAAGAAAAAAACATACAATTGAAGTTGTTGTTGATCGACTAAAAGTGCGCGCAGATTTAACTCAGCGTTTGGCTGAATCTTTTGAAACAGCAATACGATCTTACTGGTGGAATTGCAAGTATTGCTTTTATCGATGAAAAAAGGCCTGATATTCAGTTTTCTGCAAAGATGGCATGTTCGATATGTGGTTATAGTTTACAGAATTAGAGCCTCGATTATTTTCATTTAATAATCCTGTGGGAGCTTGTCCAACGTGTAATGGTTTAGGTGTGAATCAAACGTTTGATGCAGAAAAAATTATTTCCGATGAAGAAATAAGTTTGGCAGGTGGTGCGATTAGGGGCTGGGATAGACGTAATTTTTATTATTTTCAAATGTTGCAATCATTGGCTAAGCATTTCCGTTTTGATGTGGAAGCTCCTTTCAATAAACTTTCAAAAAAAATTCAAAATATTTTGTTGTATGGCAGTGGTGATGAAGAAATTAAATTTCGTTTTATGTCGGCGCGTGGAAAAGTTTTTGAAAAAACACATCCTTTCGAAGGGGTGTTAATGAATATGGAGCGCCGATATTCTGAAACAGAATCAATGGCCGTTCGGGAAGATTTGGCAAAGTTTTTAACAACGAGTCCGTGCAAAACGTGTGAGGGGCAGCGATTACGTTTAGAGGCGCGTCACGTTTTTGTGCAAGATCATTCGATACCTCATATCGTCAATATGCCTATAGGAAAAGCACAGGAATTTTTTGAGCAAGTTTCATTGCCAGGAAAAAGAGGCGAAATTGCGAAGAAAATTTTAATTGAAATCACGGCTCGACTTGGATTTTTAGTCAGTGTCGGTTTGAATTATTTGACCTTAGCTCGAAGTGCAGAAACACTTTCGGGTGGTGAAGCTCAACGTATTCGTTTAGCAAGTCAAATTGGTTCAGGATTAGTGGGCGTCATGTATATTTTTGATGAACCCTCAATTGGATTGCATCAGCGTGATAACGATCGATTACTTAAGACATTAAAACACCTACGCGATTTAGGAAATACGGTTATCGTCGTTGAGCATGATGAAGATGCTATTCGTGCAGGCTGATCATGTGGTGGATATTGGTCCAGGTGCAGGTGTACATGGTGGATACAAAATTGTTGCAGAAGGGACACCTGCTGATATTGAAGCTCACGATAAATCCTTGACGGGACAATATTTATCAGGGAAATTAAAAGTGTGGGCCACTGCACTCACGAATTCATACGAAATCCTAAACAATTGTTACATATTCAAGGCGCTCATTACATAATTTAAAAAATATTGATGTCGAAATTCCTGTTGGATTAATTACCTGTGTTACCGGTGTTTCAGGGTCGGGAAAATCAAGTTTAATTAACGATACATTTATATCCAATTGCTGCAAAAGAATTTAATGGTGCAACATTAGTGACGCCAGGTCCTTATAAATCAATCGCAGGATTAGGTCATTTTGACAAAGTCGTAGACATTGATCAAAGTCCAATTGGACGTACTCCACGCTCAAATCCCGCGACATACACCGGTTTATTTACTCCGATCCGCGAATTATTTGCAGGAACTCCTGAAGCAAGTTCGCGTGGTTATCTAGCCTGGGCGATTTAGTTTTAATGTGAAAGGCGGACGTTGTGAAGCTTGTGAAGGCGATGGTGTTATTAAAGTTGAAATGCATTTTTTAGCCGATGTTTATGTAGAGTGCGATGTATGTAAAGGAAAACGTTATAATCGTGAAACACTAGAGGTTCGTTACAAAGGAAAAAATATTCACGAAGTTTTAGAGATGACATGTTGAAGATGCGCGTGAATTTTTTGATGCTGTTCCAGTGATTGCGCAAAAATTACAAACTTTAATTGATGTCGGTTTGTCGTATATTCACTTGGGGCAAAGTGCAACAACATTATCAGGTGGAGAAGCGCAGCGAGTTAAATTGGCGAAAGAGTTATCAAAGCGAGATACAGGTAAAACTCTTTATATTTTAGATGAGCCTACAACCGGATTGCATTTTCATGACATTAAACAATTATTAGAAGTGTTGCATCGCTTGCGTGATAAAGGAAATACGATTATTGTGATCGAGCACAATTTAGATGTCATTAGGGCAGCAGATTGGGTAATCGATTTAGGCCCAGAAGGTGGGGATGGGGGTGGTCGCGTCGTAGCGACTGGTACACCGGAAGAAGTGATGAATAATTCCGCTTCTTATACCGGTCAATATTTATTGAAGCATGTGAGGCGCAATGAGTAGTTTATATCAGAACAAAACGTTTGGTGGGATTTTGTTGGTCGCGGGAACTTCGATTGGGGCGGGAATGTTGGCGCTACCAATTACAACTGGAGTGGGTGGATTTTACTCAGCCATCGGATTGTTTTTGATTTGCTTTGCGTACATGTTGGTAACGTTATTTTTATTATTAGAAGCGAATCTTTACGAACCTAGCATGGAAGCTAATATTATTTCAATGGCGCGCCGACGTTTAGGTGTTATTGGGCAAATTGCTAGCTGGTCATCATTTTTGTTGCTGTATTATGCTGTTGCTGCTGCTTATATGTCTGCTGGCGGCTCTTTAATCGGAAAATTATTTTCTTTCAGCGGTGAATTGTCTCTTGTAAAAACAAATATTACAATTATTGGATTTGCTGCAGTGGGTGGTTTGTTGGTATTTTTTGGTGCTTGGTTAGTGGATCACATTAATCGAGTTTTTATGTACGGTTTAATATTATCGTATTTTGTTCTCGTTTTTTTTGTAACACCTCATGTAAAAATGGTTACATTGAATGCGGGTGATTCTAAATATTTAATGGTTGCGATTCCCGTTGTGATTTTATCCTTTACCTCTCATGTGATTGTTCCCAGTTTACGCATGTATATGCAAAATAATGTGAGTCAATTGAAAAAATCTCTCCTTTATGGATCTTTAGTCCCGCTGATTTTTTATGTGGTATGGGAATTTTTAATTGTTGGTATTCTTCCTGCGACAGGAGAATATAGTTTAACAGCGATTGCTGCACGGCCTCATCCTGTTGCAGGTATTACTCAAGCGCTGCATTCTTACTTAGGATTGAGTTGGATCGCTGCGGCAGTGGGTGTTTTTTCTTTTTGTGCTTTAGTGACTTCATTTTTAGCGGTAATTTTAAGCCTCATTGATTTTTTATCGGATGGTTTTCAAATCAAAAAAGACGTGTGGGGTCGGTTGAGATTATTGTTTTTTACTTTAGTTCCGCCATTATTATTTGCACTGTATTTTCCTTCCGGATTTGTATTGGCACTGAGTTATGCTGGCGTCTTTGTTGCAGTTTTATACGGTATATTGCCCCCGCTCATGATTTGGAAAGCTCGATATCAAGAGAATTTAGATTGCGGATTCCGCGTCAAGGGCGGCAAGCCCGTTTTGGTGCTGTGCATTATTGGGGCAATCCTTGTCATATTATTTCAAGTGTTGAGTACGTTAAATCTCCTTCCAGTGCCTCAATAAACAAGGTTAGATTTCTGTCGATTAAATTAATCTGATAACAGGGAAGGCATTTCTTGTCGAGCCGCTTCCCGCCTAGGTTTTCAGGCTTTCATTTACGATTAGACGGTCATCCATTTACACTTGGACGCTACACATCGCATGAATTTGCGACGCATTTGCGACGCAAATGCGTCGCAAATTTATTGACATTTCTATTGGCTACTACTAAAATGTGTCCTATGAGTGCTATAACCGACATATCTTTGATCCTCAGTGAAGGCGAAAGCTACAAGGTTGAGTTTAAGGAGCAGAAAGCAAAACTCGATCGTGAAATTGTTGCATTTGCCAATGCATCTGGTGGCTCCATCTTTTTGGGGGTAAACGACCAATCAGAAGTCGTAGGGATAGAAATATCAAATAAATTGATGAGTGAGATTCATGATATCGCGCGTAACTGCGATCCCAGTATTCGGATTAATTTAGTACAACATAAAGCTAAGGTTTTGGAAGTACAGGTTGAGGAAGGAATTGATAAACCTTATCGATGTCACGATGGCTTCTTTTTACGTGTTGGCCCTAGTGCCCAAAAGCTTCGAAGAGATGAGATAGTTGAACTACTTAACAATTCAGGCAAAATTCGTTTTGATGAAAGTATTAATACAAAATTTGACTTTACAAATGATTTCTCGAAAAGTCGATTAAAAGAATATCTACAAATTTGCGAAGTCAAAACCAGTGCAAAAACAGAAGATATTCTACAAAGTTTCAGCGTCGCTGAATATAAAAAAAATGAACTGAAATTTACGAACACTTGTGTTCTATTCTTCTCACTGAACCCACAACGATTTTTCCCTGAGAGTTATATTACTTGTGTCCGCTATCAATCGAATGATCGATTTTCTATAATAGATAAGGCTGAAATACTTGGTTCTCCAATAGAGCAAATCGAGGAGGCCATGCTGTTTATTCTTCGCAATATTTCGGTAAAAACTGTTGTGAGCTCAAAAATAAAACCTCGAATAGGGCAAAGTACTAAACTTTATGATTATCCTATAAATGCTTTACGTGAAGCTGTTGTAAATGCAGTGACACACCGAGATTATGGTTATGATAGTTCTCACATATATATTCATATTTACCCAGATCATATCGACATAGAGAATCCAGGTGGATTATATCATGGACTCACAATTGACAATTTAGGAAAACGTAGTGTTCGCAGGAACAGATTGATTGCTGATCTATTATATCGAGCTAATTATATCGAGAAGGCGGGAACAGGTTTTGATAGAATGCGTGAAGCACTCAAAAACAATAATAATCCACCACTTGATGTAAGCGCGACTAATTTTTTTAATATACGCTTCTACAAAAGAGTAGAATCTGAGAGTGAACTCAACTTAACTTCTCGACAACAGTTGCTTTATGCCATGTTAAAAGAAAAGATAGTGATAAAAAAACAAGAAGCTGCACTCTATCTAGGTATCAGCAATGATACTGCTCTACGTGAACTCAAAGTACTAGAAAAACAAAAATTAATTGTCCGAACTGGAACAGGGAAATCAACTGCTTATAAGATCAATAGAAGTTGATTTGAAGGCGAAAGTTAGAAATTATCGATTAATCAATTAATTCGGATCAGTCCCATTATTTATATTTTAGCAGCAATACATTCCATTGTAGCCTGCTTTCTCAAGGTTTTTAAGTGAGTTGTGGTCTATAATGAAATAATACATTAGAGAATGGAATTTAACTTATGGGTCAAAAATCACAGATATCATCAACGGCGCGGTGGGTCACTACGGTATTATCCATTATTATTATTTTAGTGGTTTTCGGATTAGATAGAGGTGAATATTTTGGAGTGGGATTTAGAAATAGCATTCCACCAATTATTACATTATTAGTAATATTAATCATTTGGTGTTGGAAAGACTATTTGGATATATACGAAATCGGACCCGGGGGGGTTAAGTCACCAATTATTAGAGACTCCCAACCAACTGCAGAGGAATTAAAAAATGATAAGGTTGAAGGTGTAGATAAAATCAAAATGGATCTAGAGAAAATTACTAAAGATAAAAAAGATTTAGAAGATGATATTAAAAAGAAAATATTATCTGGTTATGAAGGTAAAGAAGGTGCAATAACAGTTGAAAAAACTGCAGAAGGTTTATGCGTACCCCAGCTCATTGCGAAAAATGCTCTAGAATCATTATATTTTGAAGGGCAATTAGAGATTACGAAGTTGCCAACAGATTATGATAAAAGAATTTATATTCACAAATCTAATTTGATTAATCGTAAAATTAATGAAGCAGAACTAAAGATATCTGAAAATGAAAATGTTTGTAATGTTTACAAATTTTTTAGTATTCAAAATCTAAATAATGGATCATTAGTCGGTATAGACGCTGTGATTGAAACTGAAAAAAATTTGTATGTGATTCAGATTCAAAGACACGAATCAATAGAAGAATTAAAAGAGATAGCTGTTATGAAGCGTGAATTAATAATTAAGGCTTATCGTATTAGGCCACAAAAACCTATAAAAGCATATATAGTGCTAACAACGAGGGGTGAAGTACCGTTAGACAAGATTAAAATGAGCGCTGATATAATTATAGTCGATATGACAAAGATTTAAGATGGCGATCTTAGGTCTTAAGTTTCTTGATATGTGAAGATAGCAATCAGAGATTTAAGTCAAATTTCCTTATTTAGCCTAGTTTGCTATTAATAGGAAGCTAGAGTTATTCCCGATCAATAAACTTTTTTGCGCTCTCAATGAAACGTTCATGAGCTTCGTCTTCACTAGAGCAAACCCATTTATCATCTGGTATCTCATCAAGTTTCAGCTTGATAAAAGCAATATTATCATCCGTATCAAATTGTATGAAACCATGAGGGCTAAAAGTATCTGGAGGTTCCTTTAACTTCATAGGGGATGATTCTATAATGTATCCTTTGTAGACTAATTCTTTCATAGGCACTGTGTTTCTCCTTACTTAACATTGACTTCGATTAGTATCAAATACAGCTAATTTTCCGTGTGTGAGTCTGTCAGTATTGAATTCCCCATGAGAAGTATTAGAGTAAAATAAACTATCAAACCAATCGACACTGCGAGCCTGAAAGTGTTTGTTAATTATAACTATTTTCCTTCTCATTGATTTAAGATAAATTTCTCTAGTTCCGCATAATAAGAGTTGTTACCTGTTTCAATACGCCGCTCAGTAATAAATGTCGCGAATACCTGATAATAGAACTTAATTGATGGCCCGGATAATGATTTTAAGTCATCCTGTCCAATAGCATCATTATTAGCAAAAAACGAGATAGTTTCGAGACATTCTAGAAAATTCATTAAATAAATGAAATTATTCATTTCATGTTTCTTTGTGCTTTTCCTCATCGAAGCGATTTTCTTTGCGGTTTCAGTAATTCTATATTCTCTCGCATTTGAGTCAGGTCCTACCTCACGGTATACTTTATGTATTATTGCTCTTGCTTTGATAGATTGTAGGCTTGAATACTGCTGGTCAACTCTCATTATGAAATCATTCTTAGAAATTTTATTGGCGTTATAAATTTGCCGCCAACTTCCAAGGAGAATTGCAATTGTCAAAATAAGAATTACCGCAGCATGAAATTTCAGGGGGTCCTCTGTTCGTGGGTTATAATGTAAGAAATAACTCACCAGATCATAATTAGTAAAAATGTCTATGACTACAGCTATACAGAAGGCAACCATTGCAATCGACAAAATAAAGAACAGGATCTCAAGTAATTGTCTTTTCATGCTGATAAATTTTTTTTTCAGAGGTTTGAATAGAATCATATGTCACCACCTTGCTAATTTTCGTTAATATATCTTCATTTAAGTTTATAGATAAAACATTATATTGACGCGTCTATGTAGCATGTAAAGCTAACTTCAGATTGTATTAATACGTTAATACCCAGTGTCATAACTTGAATTACTTCTTGGTTGTGTGTTTGGTTGGTTACTCCTAGAATCAGATCCTTTGGGTTTGTTTTAGAACCTTCTTGTCCAGTATAAGGATTTACGTTTGGTTTTGTTGACCAGTTATCATTGAAATTTCCATTGGGGTCAGATCTGTAATGAGGCTCAACGTATGTGCCATCAGACTTTGTATATCCACGGACAGAAACATCTCCCATTGATGATGTTATCCAAACTAGTAATACGCTACTAAGTATATATTTAGCCATAATTATTCCTCCGGTTACTCACGTATTAAGTATAGTGCACAACAAGCTCTTTTGCCGGTTGATAGGCTACTACCCTTAAAGCACGGGGGCTAAAGTACATTCTTTGGTGTATTTGAAGATCCAAATGTTTGAAGGGATTGGAGTAAAGGAATGCCACAGTAGAATAGTAAAAGCGCTATTAAGCGAAGACTTGACCCCGACTCTTTTGCTACGTTAAAGTAGGGGAGTTAGCAATTCCCAAAGGAATGGTTTTTATAAGCGTTAAACAGGAGGTTTTATGTCTTTAGGTACTATATTGATTATTGTGCTTCTGCTTATGTTGGTTGGAGCAATCCCTACTTGGCCTCATAGTCGAAGCTGGGGTTACGGTCCATCAGGACTCTTAGGAACTATCCTCATGATAGTATTAATTCTATTTTTACTTGGTAGAATTTAACAAAATAACAGGGAAGAAGTGATGACACTCGTTACAGTTGTTCTAGTTCTAATTGTTATAGGCGTATTACTGGGGTTGATCAATCGATTCATTCCAATGGCGAACTCTATCAAAAGCATCATTAATGCAGTGGTTGTTATCGCTGTGATTTTGTGGCTCTTGACAGTTTTTGGCGTTATTCATGGCGTAGGCAATATTAAATTGAGTTAGCTAACCATTAGTTGATCACTTCGCGAAGGCTTCTAGACCAGATGCCTTCGCGCAAGTTGATACCAAATTTTTACTTTCTTCCGACAACCACCAAAACAAGACCCGCCACCAGGCATAAGCCGCCCAAAATCGGTGGAAAATAGACCGTTTTTGGATGTTCAGCGGTGATAGTCACTTCTCCAATCTGAGCAATTTTTTCTTCTTTCGTATAGCTAAAGCCTTGGTAGGTCAGGGTTACTATACCAACAATGAGTAAAACAATCCCCAAAATACTGATGATAGATTTCATAAATAGATCCTTCTTTAAATTGACTCCATAGTGAAAATAGCATGGTTGATAATCAGTGTATAGTCAATTTGCTTAGACGATTAAAACTTCTTTTGATAAATATGGCAGTAGGGTAATTCACCTTTTGTTTCGTAGTATTTTTGGTGATGGGGATCTTGTTCAGGATAAAAAATTGTGAGAGGAATAATTTCAGTGGCTACATTAATACCTTGATTTGTGAGTATATCACGGTATTTTTCTGCAATATTTTTTTGTTCAGGAGAATTATAAAAAATAGCAGAACGGTATTGGTGACCAATATCAGGTCCTTGTCCGTCTCGTTGGCTGGGATCGTGAGTTTCAAAAAATAATTTAACAAGATCTTCGTAATTGGTTTTTTTAGGATTAAATACGACGCGAATAGATTCAGCGTGTCCAGTATCGCCAGCGCAGACTTGTCGGTAAGTCGGATTTTCGATATTACCACCCGCATAACCTACGCGTGTTGAAATGACACCTTCCGCTTTATTAAACCAATATTCAGTTCCCCAAAAACATCCTGAAGCAAAAACGGCAGTTTCATAATCTTCCCGAAATTGTTTTTGTGAAATAAATTTTAATGATAATGAATTAACGCAATGACGAGTATTTTTGGGAGTGTAGTGCTCGCCTGTAAATACATGTCCAAGGTGACCATTACAATTTGCACACAAAATTTCTGTTCGGGGGTCGTTGGTGTGATAAACACGAAGTACACTGCCAGGTATTTCGTTGTCAAAACTGGGCCACCCGCAATGGGCCGAGAATTTTGACTGGGATTCATATAAGGGGTTTAGGCATTGTCGGCAGACGTAAAGGCCCGTCTCTGTATGGTCATTATATTCTCCACTGAAAGGAGGCTCAGTGCCTTTATCCAAGAGAACGTGGGCTTCTTCAGGCGTCAGTTTGTTGTATTTTCCCATCAACCACCCCTTTTTCCAAAATGAGCTATACTTACACTAAGTACAATAAGGCTTATGGATATATTAGCACATTGTATGAACTGTTTCTTTGATGGTACATCTTATTTTATGTACCGTCTTTTTTGTGTTAACTGTAAGGAGAATCTTTTATGAAAACGTTATTAACCAGTCTTTTTGGACTTTCATTGATTTTTGCATTAAATGGTTGCGCTGTTGGTGGACATTTTGGTCATCACCATCGACATCATCACCACCATCATGGAGTGGTAACTGAGCGTCATCATGTTGTGAAACACCACCGTGATGGAAAGGTAGTTAAAGAAGTGAAAGTTGAAAAAACTGAAAAAGTTGAAAAAGCAAAATAAGATTGTAAAAAATTCCATAAGGGAATTAAAATCTTTGCTTATTAATTAAACCCGTAGAAAGTAGGGTTTTCCCTACTTTCTATGTTGGTTAATGGATGGTTTTGTTGTATATCAAAGGAGTGATTATCATGAATAAATTTCTTATGAGCGCATTAGGAATATTGATGACACTATCATTAATGGGATGTGTCGTAGATCCGTATGGATATAGTGCTTATGATTACGACGGCCCGACTGTAAGTACGGTTGGTGTCTACTATGATAACGATGATTATTTTTATCCAGGTTATTATTCGCCCTATTACTATTATGGCTATTATGGTAATGCTGGACATGATTGGCATTGGCACGATCACAACGGCTGGGGTGGTGGACATGGCGGCCACGGCTGGGGTGGTGGCGGACATGGTGGTCACGGTTGGGGTGGTGGCGGACATGGTGGACATGGGCATCACTAGACTTTAGAACAAGTCAAAAGGTGAGCCAGAGTGCTCACCTTTTTTTTATGTAGTAACATTATCAGTTTGCAACACTCGTGCAAAACTTCTTTTGCGTCTTCTCGAGAGTTGTAACAATATCTTTACTCTATGTATTATAGGTTGTTCTAAAAATAAAAATAATGGGATAGACACCATATACGTGATCAAAATCAGAATTAATCCATATTTAAAATAGGATTCAGGTGTGACAGTTTGGTGTGTCGCGAAATAAATCATAAAGCCAAACATCATCACAAATGGATGTGTCATATAAGTGCTATAGGATAATCTTCCCATCGGACGTAATAAAACAGACTTGAGCATTTTAATGAGGGATCTCATGATGATTCCCTTCGGGTTGTCTGCTAACAGAATAATCAGCGCAATAATCAGTGCAAAAATATTGCGTTGAATGAGAATGACCCAATAAGTGCTGGTTTGCCATACCGGGTGTGATTTATTGAAAAACCACACAGGATCATTCATCAGCACAAAGCATAATAAACCTAACAAAGATAATGAAATAAGATTAGAGAGTGACGTGGGCATTTTCTGTATGATTTTGTGAAGTTGATCACGATGATAGATGAAAATATATGCCGTAATAACACCGTATAAGATTGAGTCAGTACGCACATAGAGCTTGTCTATGCCGATATTAAAATACAGCCACGCTTCAGGTCTTGTAAGATAATATGAATTTTGAGTGATGTGAAAATAACTATGTGTGTGAATTACATAGGGAATTATAATAAATGGTGCTGTTAAAAATATTATCGCAAATGCAACGCAGGTTTTTTTTCCGATGATTTTTTTTGCTAGTAACCATATAATGAACGCAAATATCACGTAAAATTGAAAGTCTATGGCAATTGACCAAGTCCAAACGGCATATTGATCTGGCATGGCAAGAAAATTATTGACTTGCAATATATTTGCCCAGACATTTTGCAAATTCATAGGTAGAAATAAAGCACAGGTTATAATTACAAATAAATATAACGGGAAAATACGAGCGCCACGTCGAATAAAAAAATCGTACAAATCGATTTTCCCAGTGTGCTTAAAGGTTTTGATCAAAGAATGGCCAATCACAAACCCACTGATGACAAAGAAAACATCTAAGGATACACTTGGGGCTAATGCATATTTGAAAAAAGGATGCTCAAGTATTTTGAGATATTCTGAAGGTGCCCAAAAAAAAGCTCCAAATAATGCCAAGTGATGGACCATAACTCGCAATGCAGCAAGTGCCCTCAGACCCTCAATATGACCGTATTGACCAGAGTCTTGTCTGTATAATTTGTGAAGATATTTGGGTTTTTTCAAAAACGCTCATCCTGAGTTTCAGCTAGACCATGAAAACCAAATGTCAGGTCTTTGTCAAGCCTGACTATTAGCGCGGGATTTGGTACCATGTCATTACTTAGGGGCTGTCCCGCGTCTATAAAAGGTTGAGATATGCGTGAACATCGATTATTAAAAGCATTGCGGCGTGAGCCCGTTGATAGGACGCCTGTTTGGCTAATGAGACAAGCAGGGCGTTATTTGCCGGAATATCGTGCACTGAGGGAAAATGTAAAAGACTTCATGACATGCTGTAAAACGCCTGATATCGCTTGTGAAATTACCTTGCAACCTTTAAAACGTTTTGATTTAGACGCGGCGATACTATTTTCAGATATTTTGACGATCCCCGATGCAATGGGGTTGGGGTTATATTTTGATAAAGGAGAGGGGCCGCGTTTTGAGCGCCCTATACAGTCTCGTGAAGCATTTGAAAAACTGGTTTTGCCAGACGTTGAAGAAAAGCTTGGTTATGTGATGGACGCCATACGATTAGTTTCTCGAGAATTGTCGGGTAAATTACCTTTACTCGGTTTTAGTGGAAGTCCTTGGACATTAGCAACTTATATGGTTGAAGGTGGTTCCACTAAAAATTTTTCGAAAATAAAAAAAATGATGTTTACAGAGCCCGCATTGTTGACATCGCTGCTCGATCTTTTAACGCAATCTGTTATAGAATATTTAAAAGCGCAAATTGCTGCTGGAGTTTCAGCAGTGATGATTTTTGATACTTGGGGCGGCGTGCTATCCACAAGAGAATATCACGAATATTCTTTATCAAATTTGCAAAAGATAGTCAGTGAATTAAAAAAATCTCCGATTACTTCTAATACACCGGTCATATTGTTTACGAAGAATGGTGGTGTGTGGTTAGAAAATATTGCTGCTACAGGTTGTGATGCTGTGGGAATTGATTGGAGTGTCAATATGAGTGATGCTCGAAATCGAATTGGTAAAACGGTTGCTTTACAAGGAAACATGGATCCTGGTGTGTTGTATGCTTCACCACAATTTATTCGTGACGAAGTAGCATCGATTTTATCACAATTTGGTCACGGTGAAGGTCATGTTTTTAATTTAGGTCATGGTATATTTCCAGATGTACCTCCTGAAAATGTTAGTATTTTTGTTGATGCGGTTCACGAATTGAGTGAGCCTTATCACAAGTGATTTTTTAGAGGAATTTATGAGCGGATTGGTCATTATTGGTTCTGGTTTAGCAGGATACATGGTCGCTAAAGAATGGCGAAAACATGATACTGCCACGCCATTAACAATTATTACTCAAGGTAATGGAGATTTTTATTCAAAACCTCTTTTATCAACCGCATTAACGCAAAAACGTACACCAGAAGTTCTGCCAACTTCATCGGCAATTCAAATGGCAGAACAATTAAATGCAAAAATTATTACGCAGACGCATGTGAATGCTATTCAGCCTGATAATAAAACAATAATTTATAATGACGAAAAATTAACCTACGACATGTTAGTATTAGCTGTGGGTGCGGATACGATTAAACCTGCCATTATGGGTAATGCTGCAGACAAATTAATTTCTGTTAACAGTTTAGAAGAGTATTCGGTTTTTAGAAATAAATTACATCCAGATGCGCGCATTACTATTTTGGGGGCTGGTTTAGTGGGTTGTGAATTTGCAAATGATTTGGCAAATGTAGGGCACCCAGTTGATGTTGTTGCATTATGTCCGTATCCATTAGATCGACTAGTGACTCCCGAGATGGGGGAAGTTATAAGAGCCTCACTAGAGCAAAGCGGAGTTAATTGGCATTTGTCTCAGTCAGTAGAACGTGTGGATCAGGATGATGATTCTTTTGTATTGACGCTTAATAATGGTGAGCATTTGAAATCTGATGTCGTTTTGTCGGCAGTAGGATTACGACCTCATGTCGAATTAGCTAAAGCAGCGGGTTTACGTGTAGACCGTGGTATTTTAGTGGATAAATTTTTAGCGACAAGTGCGGAATCAATCTATGCCTTAGGTGATTGTGCTGAAGTGTGTGGTTGTATATTACAATATGTTGCCCCTTTATTGGCGTGTTCTCGCGCATTAGCTAAAACGTTAGCGGGTGAGCCAACAGAAGTGATTTATCCTGCAATGCCCGTAGTGTTGAAAACGCCTGCCTGTCCTTTAGTAGTGTCTCCGCCACCTCAAGATTTAGAAGGTGAGTGGAGAGTGAGTGGGTCAAACTTTGACCGCCGTGCGTTATTTTATGATACTGAGCAGCAATTAAGAGGGTTTGCCTTAACGGGGACCCTGGTAAAAGAGAGAGCAGAATTGCAAAAGTTGCTTCCGCCTATTTTTTCTTAGAGGAGAAAGGGAAGGGGTCAAGTCTTGACAAATAGACAAATAGCTAAGATAAAAATTTGTCTATTTGTCAAGACTTGACCCCTTCCCTTCTTAAATTGAGGATTGATAATGACTTTTTATAAAGCAGCATTAACATTAATTCTAGTTATGGATCCGCTTGGAAATATCCCAGCGGTTATTTCTTTGTTGAAAGGCCTCAGTCCTCAACGATTTACACTTGTGATTGCTCGAGAAACGTTTATAGCGAGTTTAGTTTTAGCGTTATTTTTATACTTCGGTGCACCTTTGTTAGAAGGGTTTAATATATCTCAGCCGGCTTTGCAAATTGGGGGAGGCATTATTCTCTTTCTTATCGCTATTAAGATGATTTTTCCTGAAAAAGATTCTCGTGGTGTGGATGAAATAGAAGGAGAGCCTTTTGTTGTTCCTTTAGCGATCCCCTTAATTGCAGGACCTTCAGCATTAGCCACTGTTATTTTGTTTTCAACAGCTAAGCCGGAAATGATGCCTACATGGTTGTTAGCAGTGTTTGCAGCGTCTTTTGTATGTTTAATAATATTGTTATGTGCAAGATTTTTGATTGGCTTGTTTGGGCCTCGTGGTGTGATCGCAATTGAAAGACTTATGGGTATGATATTGACGACAATTTCAGTGCAAATGTTTTTGGATGGCGCGAAATTATTTTTCTCTAGTTAGGCGGGTAACTTGGCCCATTTGTGAATCATGTGATTAATTTGTTCTTGGCGGAAAGGTTTGAGTAATACGTCGTTCATTCCTGCAATAATAAAATTGTGTAATTCATCCTCAAAAGAATAGGCCGTAGTGGCGATAATGGGCGTTTTTATTCCTGCATCGCGAAGTTTTTGTGTCACTTCTATGCCGTTGAAATCTGGAAGTTGAATATCCATAAAAATAAGATCGTAAGTATTTTTTAGTGCAAGTTCTATTGCTGAAGCGCCGGTATTTGCAGAATCATATCGACATCCAAGGTTGTCCAGCATAAATTGAACCACCTTTTGATTAATGGGTTCATCTTCAACAAGTAGTATATTTAATGTGGGTTCCATGGCAGTCATATCCTATAAGCCTATATCTATGAACAATATTCCTAGATTCTGCAGAATCTTAGTTACATTATAACATAATTAGCCGAGTTTTTCACCCTCTATTATTTTATGAATCGCAGCTTAGAATAGAGTTGGTGAAGCGTAATTTATTGAAATTGAAAGAAAAAAAGAGTATATGTTTAAAAAGTATATCGAGAACGGGGGGTATTGGCGAAGATGTCTGGAATTTCAAAAACAACCATTAATCAGCCGTTGGCGGCAAGACTTCGGCCTGAAAACATCGCGGAGTACATTGGTCAATCTCATCTTTTGGGACCTGGTAAACCCTTGAGACAGGTTGTAGATAAACAAGCCATTCACTCTATGATTTTTTGGGGGCCGCCGGGAAGCGGAAAAACAACATTAGCTCGATTATTGGCTACCAATGCTGATGCTGTTGTCGAACAATTATCCGCAGTTTTGGCGGGTGTCAAAGAAATTCGAGAAGTGGTTGCAAAAGCGGCTCAACGTACTACACGCACTGTACTTTTTGTTGATGAAGTTCATCGGTTTAATAAAGCGCAACAAGATGCCTTTTTACCTTTTGTAGAAGATGGAACTATTACATTAATAGGCGCTACGACTGAAAATCCCTCATTTGCTCTCAATAATGCTTTGTTGTCTCGTTGTCGAGTTTATGTCCTAAAGCCGTTAACTGCAAAAGAGATAAATGAAATTTTAACTCATGCATTGAGTGATTGTGAGAGAGGATTAGGAAAATTTAATTTACACGTTTCTGCCGATGTTTTAAATCAAATAGCAGAATATTCTGATGGAGATGCGCGTCAAGCTCTCACCTATTTAGAGATCGCAGCAGATTTTGCTCAAGAAAAAGAAGGTCATTTTGAAATCACTCAGGATATTTTAAAATCTCTTTTACAAGGGAGGCCGCAACGATTTGATAACCATGGTGAAGCGTTTTACGATCAAATTTCTGCTTTACATAAATCAGTTCGAGGTTCTGATCCCGATGCTTCATTGTATTGGTTGTCGAGAATGTTGATTGGTGGCTGTGATCCACATTATATTGCACGTCGAATAGTGCGTATGGCGAGTGAAGATATTGGTAATGCAGATCCGCGTGCGTTGGAGTTAGCATTAAATGCATGGCAAGTTTATGAACGAGTTGGGAGTCCTGAAGGTGAAATCGCATTTGCACAAGCTATCGTCTATATGGCTTGCTGCGCTAAAAGTAATGCAATTTATACAGCATTTAATGCTGCTTGGGATGATGCAACGTCTTATGGCAGTTTAGATGTGCCTCTTCATTTACGTAATGCGCCAACGCGATTGATGAAAGAATTAGGCTACGGAAAAAATTATCGTTATGCACACGATGAAGCGAATGCTTTTGCGACCGGAGAAAATTATTTTCCCGAAGGAATGCCTAAAAAAATCTATTATCAACCTGTTGATCGAGGTCTTGAAATTAAAATCGCTGAAAAGTTGAGGCAACTTCGTGATGGGGTAAGCAATAATCAAAAAGTGAAAACGGATGCAATACACGGCAATAATAAATAAAATTACACATAAAAATAATATTAATCGATATGTATGTTAATTTATCTGCTTGGTGGGCGATGTTTCAAAGATTGACTATACTTATACATAACCAGGGAGCGCTTAGGCGTGAGCTTTTGATATAGAGTGAAGGGAAGGAAATCTTCATGCAATATTCAGGATTTACAGTAACGGAGTAGTCAGCATGCAAAATCCAGTGGAAACGCCATCTAAGGAAGAGCAACCAAAATTCGAAATGGAAGTGTCACGTCAATTTCCAGATTGGTTGGTTGAACAAAAATGTAGTTTATTATTTACAACGTATCAAGCGGGAAAATTATTTTTAATTGGTGTTCAAAAAGATAAAAAATTATCTGTTTTCGAACGCACATTTCCACGATGCATGGGATTGTGTGTGAACGAAAAAAGTTTATACATGAGCTCGCTTTATCAAATCTGGCGATTTGAAGATGCGTTGTTAGATAAGCAGGCATATCAAAATTATGATGCAGTTTATGTTCCAAAAATGTGTTATGTCACCGGCGATTTAGATGTACATGATGTGGCTGTAAATAAACACGGAGAGTTAATTTTCGTTAATACATTATTTAGCTGTTTGTCCAAAGTAAGTACTACCCATAGTTTTAAACCTTTTTGGAAACCTTCATTTATTAGTAAACTCGCTGCAGAAGATCGTTGTCATTTAAATGGATTGGCAATGGAAAAAGGTGAGCCTCGTTATGTTACTTGCGTAGCTCAAGCTGATGTACATGAAGGATGGCGTGAACATCGCGCTGATGGTGGTTCTGTTATCGATGTGAAAACAAATGAAATTGTATGTACGGGATTATCAATGCCACACTCACCTCGATTATATCAAGGAAAATTATGGCTATTAGAATCAGGTAGTGGCTATTTAGGTTATGTTGATTTGCAAAAAGGAAAATTTGAGCGAGTGACATTTATTCCAGGATATACACGCGGATTAAGTTTTATTAATGATTTTGCTGTTGTCGGTTCATCAAAATGTCGACAAAATGGAACATTTTCTGGACTCGAACTCGATAAATCATTAGAAGAGAAAAAAGTTGAGGCACGATCTGGATTGCACATTATTGATTTGCGAACAGGTGATATTGTCCATTCATTACGAATGGAAGGTGTTGTAGAAGAACTTTATGATGTAGTTGTATTAGAAAAGCATTTGTTGCCTATGGCAGTTGGATTTAAGACAGATGAAATACGTCGAATGATTTCTGTTGAAGATAACCCCGATTTACAATAAATAGACTGCAGCGGCTATCAGCTGCTGCTGCCCCCTCTTCTGGCTGACAGCCTCCTGTACCTAGTGTATTATACAAACCAAACTTCCACTGGAGATACTGACAGTGGGCTTTTAAAGGTTGTTAGACGCTAAGGGGAAAGAACATGGCAGGTCATAGTAAATGGGCCAACATTAAGCATCGCAAATCCAAGCAGGACGCAGCGAAAGCAAAGCATTTTACTAAGCATATCCGCGAGATTACGACAGCGGCAAGAATGGGCGGGGGGGACGTTAATGCTAACCCTCGGTTGCGATTAGCGGTAGAAAAGGCTCGTGGGGATGATATGCCCAATGACACGATCAAACGAGCGATTGCACGGGGTGCTGGTGGTGGAGATACAGAACAGCTCGAGGAAATTGTTTACGAAGGCTATGGTCCGAACGGTGTTGCAGTGATGGTGAAGTGTCTGACGGACAATCGAAATCGTACTGTGGCGGAAGTGAGACATGCGTTTACCAAAACGGGTGGTAATTTAGGGACGAGCGGTTCAGTAGGTTACTTGTTCAAAGAACAAGGGTTGATTCTTTTTCCTGCAGGCTTGGATGAAAATAAAATTTTAGAAGTTGCTATGGAAGCAGGTGCAGAGGATATTATTACCTGTGATGATTCTTCAATCGAAGTGTATTCGTCACCTGAAAATTTCCAGCAGATTAAAGAGGCTATGGAAAAAGAAAATTTACAACCTAGCAGTGCAGAAGTAACAATGATTGCTGCTAATTCAGTGAAAGTTGAAGGAGAAGAAGCGGAGAAAATGATGAAGCTGATTGATATGCTGGAAGATCTTGATGATGTACAAAACGTTCATTCCAATGCAGAATTTTCAGACGAATTTTTAAATTCTTTGTCATAGCGACATGAAAAAAACAATTATTTTAGGAATAGATCCCGGTAGTCGAACGACAGGATATGGTGTGATTACTACAACGGGTAATCGTCATACCTTTTTAACGTGCGGAATTATTAAAACGACGGGTGATGATATGGCAGGACGTTTACATCAAATTTTTCAGGGTCTTTGTGAGGTCATCAATACCTATCAACCTGATGAAGCGAGTATTGAGCAAGTATTTATGAAAAAAAATGTAAGTTCCGCTTTGAAATTAGGTCAAGCACGAGGGGCAGCTTTAGTTGCTTTGGCGAGCTTTGGAATTTCAGTTGCTGAATATTCAGCGCGACATATTAAACAAGCCATAGTTGGTTATGGTGGTGCAGAAAAACGGCAAGTGCAGCATATGATTAAAGTGTTACTGAATTTAGAAAAAGCGCCTCAAACTGATGCGGCTGATGCTCTAGCCATTGCATTATGTCATGCAAATTCTCGTGGTAGTATTTCACGCTTAAAAATGTTGGAGTCTGAAAATGATTGGTAGTTTGCGAGGAAAAATTCTAAAAAAAATCCACCCCAAATTTTAGTTGAAGTTAACGGTATTGGTTATGAAATAGAAACGCCAATGTCGACTTTTTATCATTTGCCAGCGGATGAAAAAGAAATTTTTCTTTATACTCATTTAGTGGTTCGTGAAGATGCTCATTTGTTATTTGGATTTTATCAAGAACGAGATCGAGTTTTATTTCGTCATTTAATTAAAGTGAGTGGAATCGGTCCCAAAGTGGCATTAGCAATTTTATCCGGAATGGATTCTGATAGTTTCATGCGCTCTGTATTAGATAATGATACGGGCAGTTTGACACGGATACCGGGAGTAGGCAAAAAGACGGCTGAACGATTGGTTATCGAAATGCGGGATAAATTAGCCGCTTTTGGAGAAATAAATTTATCGGCTGGAATTTTGCTTAACAATGGTGAGCCAGCGGGTAGTGAAATTGCTGACGCTATCAGCGCATTAGTGTCTTTGGGATATAAACACGACCAAGCCAGGCGTGCAGTCACTAATGCACCCGCTGGTTGTGTATCGAGCGAAGCAATTATAAGATATGCCTTGAAAGCCATGGCCTAATATTCACTTAGGAATAACGATGATAACAGAAGATAGGATAATAGACCCCGCAATCAAAGGTGATGATGAATCCTTTGACAGGGCCATTCGGCCTAAAACTTTAACTGATTATATTGGTCAACCCGCCGTGCGTGAGCAAATGGAAATTTTTATTAGTGCAGCGCGAGCACGTAACGAAGCTCTGGATCATGTTTTATTATTCGGGCCCCCAGGTTTAGGTAAAACAACATTAGCGAATATTATTGCCACAGAAATGGGGGTGAATTTACGTCAAACATCAGGTCCGGTTATTGATAAAGCCGGTGATTTGGCCGCATTATTAACGAATTTAGAACCTCACGATGTTCTGTTTATTGATGAAATACATCGTTTAAGTCCCGTTATTGAGGAAGTGTTGTATCCGGCCATGGAAGATTATCAGCTGGATATCATGATTGGTGAAGGACCTTCAGCGCGATCCATCAAAGTGGATCTACCTCCTTTTACTTTGTTGGGGGCAACAACGCGAGCCGGTCTTCTTACTTCACCTTTGAGAGATCGTTTTGGGATAGTGCAACGTTTAGAATTTTACAATGTTGATGATTTGACGAAAATTGTGACGCGTTCTGCACGATTATTGCGCGTAGCAATAGATCCCGCAGGAGCAATTGAAATTGCGCGTCGAGCACGAGGAACACCTCGCATTGTGAATCGATTACTTCGTAGAGCGCGTGATTTTGCACAAATAAAAGGCAATGGTGAAATTAGTGAAGACATTGCGCATAAAGCGTTAAACTTGCTGGAAGTTGATGATCGCGGTTTTGATATGATGGATCGTAAATTATTGTTAGCTGTAATAGAGAAATTTCAAGGGGGTCCTGTTGGCTTAGATAGTTTGGCTGCTGCAATTGGAGAAGAGCGAGGCACAATTGAAGATATTTTAGAACCCTATTTAATTCAGCAGGGTTTTTTACATCGAACATCACGTGGGCGAGTGGCAACTCAATTAGCGTATGAACATTTTGGAATGACTTATCTTCAAACTGAAGATATTTTGTAATTTTATCGATTAGGAGTTTTTTTTATGAGTGAAAATGCGAGTCTATTAACGTTTATTCTTGATGCAGGTCCGTTAGTAAAATTTGTGATGATGATATTAATTTTAGCATCGATAGTATCATGGGCATTTATCATACAACGCGCGTTTTTTTTCAGAGACACTCGTCGACAGTCGCAACATTTTGAAGATCAGTTTTGGTCGGGTGGTGATTTAAATGAATTATTTGAAAAACTAAAACGACATCCACAAGAATTGTCAGGATTGCAAGGATTGTTTTTCGCCGGTTTCGAAGCATTTTTACGTATCCGACAAAAAACCAATGTTTCTCCGCAAGCAATTATGGAAGGTGTGCAACGCGCCATGCGAATTGCAGATGCGCGTGAGCAAGATAAATTAGAAAAACATTTACCTTTTTTAGCGACAGTGGGATCTACAAGTCCTTATGTGGGATTGTTTGGTACTGTGTGGGGAATTATGACTTCATTCCAAGCTTTGGCAGGGCAGTCTCAGCAAGCAACTATAGCGATGGTCGCACCAGGAATTTCTGAAGCGTTGATTGCTACGGCAATGGGCTTATTCGCAGCAATTCCTGCAGTCATTGCGTATAATCGATTCAATAGTGATTTTGAACGGATCAGTAATACGTACAATACTTTTCAGGAAGAATTTATCGCATTACTGAGTCGACAAATTTCTCATTAACCTGGATATTGAATTTATTTTGTGAGGATGGAAAATGCGTAAACGTCGTGGTCGAATGGCAGAAATTAATGTAGTTCCGTACATTGACGTTATGTTAGTGTTGCTCGTTATTTTTATGATAACCGCGCCCCTGTTGAATCAAGGGGTCCAAGTAGAATTACCTAAAGCTGCATCGAAACCTTTAACATCGGCAGAAAAAGAACCTTTAATTGTGAGCGTGAATTCACAAGGTCAATATTTTTTAAATATTTCAAGTAATCCCACTTCGCCTATTACTGAAGATGATTTGATGCAAGATGTGGCGGCAGAATTAGCCAAAGCAAAGCAAGAAAATCGAGAACAACAAGTGTTTGTGAAAGGTGATCATCATGTCGATTATGGCAGCGTGGTGCATGCGATGGTCATACTGCAAAAAGCAGGTGCGCCACGGGTTGGTTTGCTCACTCAGCCACATTTGGACTGATAGAGACCTTCTCATTGGGCTTAAAGTTTGTTTAAATTGGTCAGCAGTTCCTGATTAAGAAGGAGCTCCTGAAATTAGGCTTAATTAGTTATTTGTGGAAAGACTCATGGCGGATTCAAATCAACAAGCTACTTTACCTTGGCGTTATCTAATAACGTCTTTGGCACTGCACGTCTTGTTGTTTTTGGGGCTAATTATTACTTTGCCTAACTCGCAGGTTCGGTTGACCCAGTCTTCAGTCAATATAGTTCAAGCTGTTGCAATAGATGAAAGAACACTTCCTACTCAAGTTAATCAAATTCCTGAGTCTCCAGGTGCTCAAACTGAGCCTGAGCCTGTCAAGACTAAGCCGATTGAAGAAGTCGCTGTTAATCAAGCTGAGCCCGCTCCAGTGCCTTTGCAAGAAAATATTGAAAAAGATAGAGTCAAAGAACAGAAAATAAAAGAGCAACAAAAAGAGTTGGAGCGACTTACTGCTGAAGCAGACAAGGAAAAAGTTGAAAAAAAACAGCAGGAAGCAGAAAAGCTTCATCAGGAAAAATTATTGGCTGACGCAGAAAAGAAACATGAAGAAGATTTAAAAGCAATAGCTGAGAAACAACAGCTTGAAAAGGCACGTGCTGAAACTGAAAAAAAACATCAAGAAGAGCTTCGTGTTGAGGAAGAAAAGCAACAAGCAAAGCAATTAAAAATGGCAGAAGCAAAAAAGAAAAAAGAACTCGCTAAATTAGCCAAACAACGTGAAACTGAAATGGCAAAAGCTTTAGATGAACAACTCAAAAAAGAACAACAACAGATTCAAGCTCAATCGCAAGACAAAAAAGCTTTGGAGAAAAAGCGGGCTTTAGCGAAATTAGCTAAAGAGAAACAGCAAGCAATGGCAAAAGCCTTGAATGATCAATTACAAGATGAGCAACAGCAATTAGCCAGTGATGATAATACGCGAGCAATGCAAGGTGAGTTAGATAAATACAAATCTGCGATTTTAAGTTCAATTGGTCATCATTGGCTGGTGCCTCCTGGCAGCAATAAAGAAGTGTCGTGTCAGTTGCTTATTCACTTGGCACCGGGCGGGGTAGTTTTAGATGTGGTCACAGTCAAATCCAGTGGCGATGAAGCGCTAGATCATTCTGCGCAAACAGCTGTGATGAAAGCGTCGCCTTTGCCGGTTCCAAGTGAGCCAACAAAATTTAATCACTTTCGGGAATTGCGATTGACAGTAAGACCCGAGCAAGTCACAGTAAGGTAAGTGAAGAGTGAAGGTGTCAGATCTAAGATTAGATAATGAAAGTGAGGCACTTTCATTATCTAATCTTAGATCTGACACCTTCACTTCCTGACCCCTTCAACAGAGAGGAAAAGCCAATGAAAAAATTGATTATGATTGCTAGTGTTGTGACAACGATATTTGCTACACTTTCATCTTTTGGGGCTCTAGATTTAGAATTGACTCAAGGCTTCGATGGCGCCATTCCGATTGCTATCGTTCCTTTTGCGGGAGATTCCAATGATGAAAATGCGCTATCGAATGTGATTATTTCTGATTTATCGTATTGTGGTCGTTTTCGAGTCATGCCAAAAAATAAAATGACACAATTACCTCACGCAGTTGAGTCAGTAAATAAATCATCGTGGCAGCAATTAGGAATGGATAACATTGTTATCGGCAAAGTTGAACGAAATGGAAATAAAATTCATGTGGTTTATCAACTGATCGATATCTATGGTAAAGAAGGTGTCTTGCTAGATCGCACTTTTGCTGCAGAAGAAAAAAATCAACGTTCGCTAGCGCATCATATTAGTGATCAAATCTTCGAGCAATTAATCGGAAAAAAAGGAGTTTTCTCCACACATATCGCGTATGTTTTAATTCAAGACGATGGAGGTCCATTAAAACGCTATAATCTCGTTGTTGCGGATGCTGATGGATATAATCCTCAAAAACTTTTAGTTTCAAAAGAACCTATCATGTCGCCTCGATGGTCATCGGATGGAAAACAAATTGCCTATGTTTCATTTGAAGGACAAAAAGCGTCAATTTATGTTCAAAATGTGACGACAGGTGCGCGTCATGTTGTTGCAGCATTTCCTGGAATTAATGGTGCTCCTGCTTGGTCTCCCGATAATTCAAAATTGGCGATGGTACTTTCAAAAAGTGGAGTCCCAAAAATTTATGTGATGAATTTAGCCACGAATCAGCTCACTCAATTGACTGATGGATTTTCAATTGATACAGAGCCAAGGTGGTCACCCGATGGAAAATCACTCATTTTTACCTCAAACCGTAGTGGTAGTGGACCACAAATTTATCAAGTGAGTGCATGGGGGGGAACTATCAAACGATTAACTTTCAACGGTAATTATAATGCGAGCGGTAATTTTACACCGGATGGAAAATCCATTGTATTGTTGCATCAAGAAGGGGGTGTATTTTCAATTGGACGATTTGATTTAGCGAATAATCATTTTGAAACACTGACGGATACGACGCGGGATCAATCACCCAGTGTTGCACCCAATGGTGATATGTTGCTTTATGCAACCCGACATAATGGACGTCAGGTCTTGGGAATGGTTTCTATTGATGGTAGAATACAGCTACGCTTACCGGCACAAGAAGGTGATGTGCGAGAACCAGCGTGGTCAACCCTGTAAATCGGGAAACGTTGGGTGATTTTAATTTTTTAAAGGAGAACGTTATGAGAAAAGGTCATTGGCTAGTTATTGGGATGGTGGCAGGTGCATTAGTGTTGAGTGCCTGTTCAACAACAAAGAAAAAAGGAGCTGGCGCAGAAGATCAAATGTTTAGCCAGGAAGAAGGACGTACCGGTCGTATGGCTGGCGATACCAGCATCGAAATTGGCAGTCCTGAATGGCTGAAATTGCGTAAACAAGCTGAAAGAAATAAATGCGAAATGATTGCCGCGGTCGGTGGTGTACAGCAACATATTTTCTTTGAATTCGATAAAAGTGATTTACCCGATGAATCAATGGAAGGCATTCACGCTCAGTCTCAATATTTGCTTTCGCATACTGATACAAAAGTTCGAGTCGAAGGTAATGCCGATGATCGCGGAAGCCGAGAATATAATGTGGCTTTAGGTATGCGTCGTGCCAATACGGTTGTTGCGATATTGAAACAAGATGGTGTGCCTGCGCGTCAAATAGATGTGGTCAGTTACGGTGCGGAAAAACCAATGACTAAGGGTGATGAAGAAGCATCATATCGATGCAACCGACGTGTTGATATCGTATTTTTAAAGTAGGATGAGATGATGAAAAAATGTTTGATTTCTGTTGGATTGGCTTTAGTGTTGAATCCACTTGCAACATTCGCTGTTGCACCTGTCGAAGATTACAGCGAAGCGGCAACGGAAGCTCAAGATGAGGGGATCTCGTTTTCAAGACCCTCTTCTTCTGGAGAAGCTTCAAAGTCTTTGCCAGATCGATTGCGAGTGTTAGAGTCGAAAGTGGATAATTTATCTCAAGCTAATTCCACGGCGCGTATTGAAGAATTGCAACAAACAATTGCTGAACTGCGTGGGCAATTAGAAAAGCAATCTCATGAATTGGAGCAATTAACTGCCAATCAGAAATCATTCTATCAAGATATCAATAGTCGTCTTGGACAATCTTCTACAGCACCAGCAGCTTCTGCCTCAACAGCGGATGCTGCTGCGCCTGTTGCTGTAGCAGATGTGCCACCAGCAAAACCGGCTATTGACAATACTTCAGTTTCTGCACGTATAAAAGCCAGCTCGTTAGGAAATGTTAAAACGAATGCTTCAGCAAATCCTGTTGTGGCTGAAGCAAATGATAGGCCTGCTGTTGCGAAGTCTTCTGTAACAGATGTTCCTGTTGCAAAAGTGTCGGCTACTGTTTCCAAAACGAGTGATACTCCTGTAACGGGAGAGCAGGAGCTTTATCAACAAGCGTTTGGTTTGTTAAAAAGCAAACAATACGATCGTGCTTTAACTCAATTTAAAGAGTATGTAACTAAATATCCCAAAGGAAATTACGCAGTCAATGCGCATTTTTGGATGGGTGAAATTAGTTATTTGCAGGGTAAACATTCTGCAGCAAAAAAATCTTTTGAAACCGTCGTAAAAAATTATCCTAAAGATAAAAAAATTCCTGATGCCATGTTGAAGTTAGCGGTTATTGCAATGGATACAGGGCATAAATCACAAGCAGAAGAAATGTTGGCTCAAATTCAAAAACAATATCCTGGCACTACAGCGGCTCGTTTGGCGATGATTCGTGCTCAGGAGTTGCGTCTCTCTGCGCACTAAAGCATTAATCATGTCTCGGTTACGAATTACAGAAATATTTTATTCCTTACAAGGTGAAACAAAAACCGTTGGGTTGCCGACGGTTTTTGTGCGTTTAACAGGCTGTCCTTTACGTTGCCAATATTGTGATTCTGCGTATGCATTTACCGGTGGGACTTATTTCACTGTGCCTGAAATTCTGGATCAAGTTTCTCAATATCAAGCTCAATATGTGACAGTAACTGGCGGCGAGCCTCTGGCACAAAAAGAGTGTCATGATTTATTAACGGCATTATGTAATGAAGGTTATGAAGTCTCTTTGGAAACAAGTGGTCATATTCCCTTAGATGGTGTGGACCACCGCGTTGTCAAAGTGATGGATATCAAAACGCCTGGATCAAATGAGAGTGATCGAAATCATTGGATGAATCTAAATTATTTGCAATCACATGATCAAATTAAATTTGTGATTTGTCATCGTGAAGATTATGAGTGGGCAAAGCAGATTTTGTCACAGCATCAATTAAATAACACGTGTGAAGTTTTATTTTCGCCTAGTTATGGTCAGCAAGATCAGCAAGCACTCGCAAATTGGATTTTAGAAGATCGACTGCTGGTGCGATTTCAAATTCAGTTGCATAAAACATTGTGGGGCGATGTGCCTGGGAAGTAAATATAAAGAAGGGGTCAGGGGGAGGGGTCAAGTCTGGACAAAAGACAAATAGTAAAGATAAAGATTTGTCTATTTGTCCAGACTTGACCCCTCCCCCGCATGACCCTTTTGGAGGGAACAATGAAATCAAATTGGACAATGAAAAATCATGTGGCACTTCACAGTGCGATTATTTTTTGTTTGATGAGTTCAGCTATTTATGCAAGTTCTCAAGATTCGCTTCATAGGCAACTTTTACCCGTAATAGAACATGTGATGCCTAGAGCAGCGGTAGGTGTAGCTGTTGCTGATGCCAATACAGGCCACATCCTCTATGAATATAATGGTTTTCAAGCGTTTAATCCCGCCAGTTGTGCGAAATTATTTTCAACATCGGCTGCATTATTTGGGTTAGGACCAGATTTTCGATTTAAAACTCAAGTTTTGTACGACAAATCTCAATTAGAAAATGGCACGTTGAAGGGAAATTTATGGTTGCATTTTTCAGGTGATCCTTCGCTCAGTCTGGATAAACTGAAAAATTTAGTCAGTGGAATTCGCGCAGCGGGTGTAAATCATATTTCAGGTAATTTAGAACTTGATAATACAACATTTGAATCACCTTGGTACGGTCCAGGCTGGGGACAAGATGATTTAAATTGGTATTTTGCTGCGCCCATTACCAGTATTGTATTGCATGATAATGCAGTTGGCGTGAATATCGTGCCTAATGCATCTTTAAATAAACCCGCTTCGTTAAGCTTGGAAGAAGGTCCTTTAAAACCCTATTTTCAGCTAAACCATCAGGTGAATACGGTGACTTACGAAGAGTCAATGAAAGCCTGTGAAATAATTTTGGATGTGGACTCAGATAATCATATTTCTTTTAAGGGTTGTTGGCCTTCTTCACAGAATTCTGAGCGGCTCAATGTGGCCATTAAAAATCCCGAGTTACTTGCCAAAACCGTGTTAGCGCACTATTTAAAAGAACAAAATATCCAATTAGACGGAAATATTGTGATAGGAAAAGCGCCTGAAAAACTTTCTGTATTAACATCGATAGAATCTTCTCCTCTCAAATCATTAATTACGACAGTGTTGAAAGATTCTAATAATGTTTATGCTGAATGTATTACTAAGGCGTTAGGTCGACAGCTTTATCATCAAGGAACATTTTTGGCCGGCAGTCGAGCAATCAAGACAATATTGAAAAAACAAGCGGATATTAATTTTGATCAAGCTGTTTTAGTGGATGGTTCAGGGCAATCGCGTTATGATTTAATTACCCCTCGACAATTTGTACGTTTACTTTATGTGATGAAAAATGACAAAATATTATCAGAATTATTTGTCAATGCACTACCTGAGTCTGGAACTGATGGTACTTTAAAAAATCGATTTCAATCTTCTGATCTTGTGCATCATATTCACGCTAAAACAGGCACACTTCAGGGTGTTTCAACATTGTCGGGATATATGACAACCAAAAGTGGGAAACCTTTGATTTTTTCTATACTGCTAAATCATGTGGTCGGTGATGCAAAACAATCACATGATTTGCAATCTCAAATCGCACAAATACTATATAACTCTATGTGATCAGTTGGAGCTGTAACCCTTGTTCTTATTGGCTTTAAGGCCATGTTAGGCTAGATATGCTATAATAAAAAAGAGCAATATAAGAGAAGGAGGGGTTATGGCAGACGATGATATTGTACAAAATAAGCTAGGTGCGAAACAGGTAATTTGGGATAAAAATAAATCGATAAGAGCGAATATCAACGACAATCTTGATTTGATCGCAGCGGGTGAGATATTGCCTCGCGGTTTCGCAAAAGATTTACGTTCTGATGAAGAAGTTCAGGCTTTAAAACAATTAAGAGCAGAATTAGATACGCAGAAGGATGATGTAGGATTTAATGCGTATTCTCTTTCTAGTGATGACAGTTTAGTGCAAAAACTTTTAGATGATCTTCCAAGTCATAATATGGGTTCTCCATCGTATTTATATGCAGTATTAGCCAGGGCCCAACAAGAATATACTGAGCAAGAACAAAGTAAAAAAGAGCAAGTATCTTTATCATATATAGGAACAAAAGAAAAAATAGAAAAAGAGAAAAAAAATTTAGAAGGAAAAATAGAAAGCCATAATAAAGAGTTTTCTGAGACGATATTGTCACTAAGAGGGAAAAGTGATAATAAAGAAAGTCAATTAAGAGAGTTAAGAAAAGAAGAAATGCAGGTAAGTAGTGAAATATGGAAAAAAGAAAGAGAAATTATATCCGAAAAAAAAGAAATGAAATTATTGAGGGGTGAAAGTGATAGATTAGATAGTGCACTAATATTAGTTGGAGATTATATTGCTTCCTGGGATAAGCACAAGCAACATTATCAAAGTATGCAAACTCAAAGAAGTTCTTCTGATCCAAGTCATCTTAGTCATCAAAGTCGTTCTTTTCGTGATAAGTTTTTTAAAGTGCTGGATGGTCTCTTGAAGGGTACTAACGAACAAGTTGTAGCGTTGTCAAGTCGTTATTATGACACAGTAAGACCGAGCTACCTTGAAGAAGAGAAAAGAAGTGAAAAATTAGAACAAACTGCGACTGAAATGCAAAGATTAATAGACTCTATAAAGGAATTGCAAGAAAGTAAGAGTGTGAAAAATGAGGGAATTCAAGCTGCGGCTCTTAATCAGACAGAGGTCAAAGTTGAATCGGCAATTCAAGAACGTCCTGAAGCAGCTCGATTAGCTGTAAGCGAAGAAGTGATCAGAAAAGTCTCAACAGCTGGTGGCCCGAAAGAGTTTGAGTGGCATGATCATCTAAATGTTTGCGCGAATATAGAACGATTACTGAAAAACTATATCGATACTCCAGGACATTCTGCTGGAAGAGTCAAATCTGCAAAGGCTGTATTGAAAAGAGCGCAAGAGTTAAAAGATAGTGGAGCTGAAGATGTTGATCGTCAGCTGTTAACTTATATTCGCGATCAAAATATTTCATCTCGTGGTTTTAATAAAGAAAAGTCTTTGCTTCATGCTATTTATCGCGAATCGGAAAGAGCATATAGATCTTCGTTGGTTCAAGAAAGATTGCAAATGTATAGGGGCAAGGGTCGTTTAGAGAAAAAATGGGCAGAGACTAAAGAGAAATTGACTCAAGAGATGAAGGCATCTAATCCTGAGTTAGAAGCTGAAAGTCAAAGAAGTGAAAAATTATCTGAAAGGCATGACGACCTGCAAGCTAAAATTGATCAAGCCCGTGCTAGACTCAAAGAACTAGAGACTGAAAAAGACAAAGTGTCTCAAATAAAAAAAACGCTACAAAAATTGGTAGAGGCAAAGAGCACGCAGTTAGAAGAGCAATCTAAAAATTTATTACAGCTTCGCAAAGACACGATTACTTTAGGTATGAAGGCTCATTCAAGCCATCAATATGCAGATAAAAAAGAAGAAGAGAGTTTTGTTAAGACGAATGTAGCGTTAATTGAAACTGTTGATGCAATGGACAAAAAGCAAGAAGAATTGCATCATAAATCTAATAGTGAAGAAAAGAAGACGCAGGGTATGAAAGAAAGTAATGAAGGGCAAGAAATCGGTATTCGCGACTCTTTTCTCAGAATTGCGCGTGATAATCAACAGGATTTGGGATATGCTCCGGAGAGAATTGCAGCGGCTAGTGTGGATTCTTTACTGAGCAGGGTGACACGTTTTGAAGAAAAACTTCGTACCGGAGAGGTTCAATCTACTCCCGCATCAGAAGCAACAAAAAGTATGCCTCATGCGCCTCAAAAAGAAAGTGATCATCATGAGGTGGATCACCCAGAAGAGCGAAGTGGGCCTAAAAACAATTAGATCATTTCGAATTAAGAAACATCTTGTGGCCGCATATGCGGAAACAAAATCACATCTCGAATTGAGGGTGAGTCGGTAAACAGCATCACCAAGCGATCAATACCGATACCTTCTCCGGCAGTGGGCGGTAACCCATACTCAAGTGCATGAATATAATCAGCATCGTAAGGCATCGCTTCGAGATCGCCCGCTTGCATTTCTCGTACTTGTTGTTCAAAACGTTCGGCTTGATCTTCGGGGTCATTTAATTCAGAAAATCCATTGGCGACTTCTTGCCCGGCAACATAAAATTCAAATCGATCTGTAATAAAAGGATTTATGTCATTTTTGCGGGCGAGCGGTGAAACCTCAGTCGGGTATTCCGTAATAAATGTGGGTTGAATTAATTTTTTCTCGACGGTTTTGTCAAAAATTTCCAACTGAATTTTGCCAAGGCCGTGATTTTCTTGAACCGAAATATCCAAACGAGCTGCAATTTTTTTAGCGGCTTCATAATCTGTAATTTCAGCCAAAGAAATATCAGGATTGTAACGCAATATTGCATCTTGCATTGTTAATCGTTCGAAGGGTTTGCTGAGATCAAAACTATGGCCTTGATAACTCAATGATGTAGTAGACAATATTTTTTGTGCGAGCGTACGTATCAAATTTTCAGTGAGGTCCATTAAATCAGAATAGACGGCGTAGGCTTGATAAAATTCCACCATAGTAAATTCAGGATTGTGTCGAGTCGATAAGCCTTCGTTTCTAAAGTTACGATTTAATTCAAATACTTTTTCAAATCCACCGACGACAAGACGTTTTAAATATAATTCAGGCGCGATACGTAATACCATATCCATATCTAAAGAATTGTGGTGAGTATAAAAAGGTCGCGCTGCAGCGCCGCCCGCTTGAACTTGCAACATAGGTGTTTCAACTTCAATATAACCTTGCAACATTAGAAATTCACGTATACCGGCCACAACTTGCGAGCGAATTTCAAAAATTCGTCGAGTGGGCAAATTCACCATCAAATCTAAATAGCGTTGTCTGTAGCGTGTTTCGTGATCGGTGAGGCCGTGAAATTTATCAGGAAGAGGTCGTAGTGCTTTAGACAATAATGTAATGTGAGTCACTTTAAGCGTGAGCTCGTTCGTTTTGGTTTTAAATAATGTGCCTTCAGCGCCAACAATATCACCCAGATCCCAATTTTTGAACGCTTCATAAGTTTCTTCAGAAACATCTTCGCGACGTAAATACAATTGTATGCGAGAGCTCATATCTTGTAATGTGATAAAGCTTGCTTTGCCCATAAGACGTCGAGTCATCATTCTACCAGCAATACTCGCCTGTACATTTTGGCTTTCAAGCGCATCGTGATCCAGTTTTTCATATTGAGCGTGTAAATCACTCGCTAAATCTTTTCGTTTAAAAGTATTAGGGTAGGCGAGACCTTGTTGACGCCATTCTTTTAATTTTTGTTTGCGTTGTGCAATTAGTTCATTTTCATCAACGATTGGTTCGATTTGTTCATCGGTCATTTCAAGTGCGCTCATGTTAAACCCCTTCTTTCAAACTTGCTTCAATAAAAAAATCCAAGTCGCCATCTAAAACGGCTTGCGTGTTTCGAGTTTCTACGCCAGTGCGTAAATCTTTCACACGCGAATCATCTAAAATATACGATCTAATTTGACTTCCCCATGTAATGTCGGCTTTATTTTCTTCCAATTTTTGTTGGTCGGCTGTTTGTTTTTGCATTTCAAATTCGTACAATTTTGCGCGTAATTGTTTCATCGCTTGTGCACGGTTTTTGTGCTGTGAGCGGTCATTTTGACACTGTACCACGATTCCAGTCGGAATGTGAGTGATTCGAATCGCCGAGTCAGTGGTATTCACGTGTTGTCCACCGGCGCCACTCGAGCGATAAGTATCTGTTCGAATATCGGCTGGATTAATTTCGATGTCTATATTGTCGTCGATTTCAGGCGATACAAAAACCGAAGCAAAAGAAGTATGTCGGCGATTTCCCGAATCAAAAGGTGATTTACGCACTAATCGATGCACGCCAATTTCAGTGCGAAGCCAACCGAACGCATATTCTCCTTCGAATCTGACAGTGGCTGATTTGATGCCGGCCACCTCACCCCCCATAACGTTCAGGATCTCCGTTTTAAAGCCTTTTTTGTCGCCCCAACGCAAATACATTCGCAGAAGCATGTTTGCCCAATCTTGTGCTTCTGTACCGCCTGAGCCGGATTGGATGTCCACATAAGCGTTGTTAGGGTCCATTTTGTTGGTGAACATACGTTGAAATTCGAGTCTATCAACCCTGTGGCTGAATTTTTCAACATCATGAGTAATATCGTTTAAAGCCTCTGTATCATTTTCGCTCACGGCGATTTCAACGAGCTCTTCACAGTCAGCAAGGGCGGTGGTGAGTTCATGAAATTGATTGACGAGTTTTTCGAGTTGGGTGCGTTCTCGGCCTAGGTCTTGAGCGCGTTGTTGATCAGACCAAATTGTGGGGTCTTCTAGCGTGATGACGACTTCTTTGAGGCGTTCTTCTTTACTTTCAAGGTCAAAGATACCCCCGTAGCGTAGCGACGCGTTCACGAAGCTCGGAAATCGTGTGTTTAAGGGTGTTGATTTCTTCCATAACAATACTCAATAGGATGTTCAAATGAATGGTTTCAACATACATTCAATGGGGGTTTCTGTCAAATAGTCCTAGTGCTTTACTTAATGAATTCTTAATCTTTCTTGGGTATAATGCCTAGCTTGCAATGGTCATCAAGATAGCCTTTTAGAGCTTTGCTTGTGTTCAGCCGTTAATAGTAATAGCAATTTTTTATATAAGACTAGAGGGGTATTTGTTATGTTTTTCGCCGAATCTTTAAATCATTATCATGATCAAGCTGGGAAAGAGGGCAGACGAATCACCCTAGTTGAGCGTCTTGAGGGCATTTATCGAATGTTTACTGGCCGTTTGAATAGACCGGATGGCACAGGACACACAATATCCTCCGGAGGATCTTGGTTTTCGGCATGGAAGTGCGATTATCCTTCGCAAAACCATTATGGATATTATGATATCTTCACATTAACAATACCCTATCATATTGAAAGTATTTTTTCTGGTTTCGCATCTGCTTCTGGTAGTTCTTTTGGTGACCACTCTAACCAAGATCCCGGTGTAATGTGGTTTTTGTTCTCACCTGTATGGGTCCCTTTGAATCTTGTTAGGGCTGCTTTCGGAGCAGTTTTTATGGTCTTTGCCTTTATCCCTACTGTTTGGTACCACTACCATGAAGAGGCAAGAGCCGATAAGGCAGAAAGGCATAAAGATTTAAGGGTCGATAAAATTACAGTCACTAATCTTACGGTAGAGGTTGATGGTGCTGAGCAAACAAAAAAGCAGAAATTAGACCTAAATAAATTAAACGATATTAATTTTGGTAGCCGAGATGAAGAAATCATATGGAAAGTTACAAAAAATAAAGAAACTAAGCAGTTTTCAGCAGAGCCGGTCTTAAAAAAAGATGTGGATTTCGGCTCAGCAGATAAAATCATTGTTGAGTCTCAGAGACGGGGCGATAGAAGTAAATTTGAAGATTTTTCTGAATCAGATAAAAAGGAGTGGGGCCAATATAAGATTTGTGACTTATCTACTATAAAGCAGTCTCGTCCGGCAGAACCTTCTACAATTTACGTAGATTGGAAATCTCGACTATATTATATTTGCAATACTTCTGGAAGCTATACAATTAATCCACCAGGTCATCATAACAATAGCTATGAAATTCAAGATAGTTGCTCTCATTCTATGGCCGCTTTTCGCATAGAAATGTCTATTAATAACGGCGATATAGAGAGTCTTAAGGCGTCCATTGAAAAACAGGGGCACGCTGAGCAATATTCCCACGTTACACGGGTGAGCCGTGATCGCATTGGCGAAAAAGGGTATTTCTTGAATGATAGAGATATTAGGCTCAAGGTAAAAAACGAACGTCAGGGCGCTCCTTCGCGCGCTGTTTTCTTCAAGCAAAAGAAGCAGTGGGAACGTAAGACGGGAGTTGTTTATTACGTTAATGATACTAGTAACCGTCCAAAGTAAAGTTTTTGTCTTTAATCCGCCATGTGAAGAAGCGCAGCTTATTCTAAAATTAAGCTAGATCATTCCGCAGACAGTGTCTGCGGATTCTTCCGACCATCCCAATAACAGTGTCACCAAGCTTTTCCCGACGACGGATACGATTTTCTTAGAGTGGTGTAAGGATAAGATAAGATAATGGGGTCAGGCATGCAAGTTTGCATGATTCTGATCACAATCATCGTACAAGCAATATGATTCGTTCATACCACTCTCAAAGATGATAAAAGAATAATCTGATTAGTGGCTATACATTTGTGCACTAGATTTCTGAGATAGATTGATCAAAGTATAGAAAATCCTACTGGGTAGAATGCAAATATGCATGCCTGACACCAAATTCTTCGTCAGTGCCCCCTTTCCTCCCATTTTCTTTTTTCCACGTGTTAGATCATACACCTTACGTTATGCGTACTTATTTTATTGGCAACTTGGAATTAGGCTATAAAGTGATTTGACTTGACTTTTGTAAGAAATAGTGCTACTTTTTATTACAAGGAGAACCCTATGTCTGTTCCTACTGCACTGAAGAAAAAAATTGCCAAAATGAGCGCTGGCGCTGTTTTCTGCGCAAATGACTTTTTTGATTTAGCTAATAGAGGAACCATTGATGTGGTATTACACCGTCTCGCTAAATCAGGGGATATTCGAAGGCTTGGTTTTGGTCTTTATGACAAGCCCAGGAAAAGCGCTCTCTTAGGAAACTTAACTCCCGATGTTGTACAAATTATAAAAGCCTATGCGAGAAGAACTGGCCAAACGATTACTCTGGATCCAAATAGCGCTGCAAATGCTCTGGGCTTAACAACACAGGTTCCTGCTCAGATGGTATTTCTTACAGATGGAAAATCCCATTTCATCCAGGTTAGTGGGGTATCTATTAGGCTCATTCACGCATCGCCTAAAAAACTAGCTGGGGCAAATACCTCTGTCGGTATAATAATCCAGGCATTACGTTATTATGGTGCAGATAAGATGCCTATACGGTATTTAAAAACTCTTGCAAATAGTTTATCTAGAAAAGATATTCATATTTTAAAGGCATTGCGTAATAAAACACTGAGACAACTTACACCTCAAATTGATAAGGTATTATCTTATGCAGCAATTCACTAGTTTTTTTAATGGGGTCAGGCATGCAAGTTTGCATGTTTTGATTACAATCAGTGTATACGACAAGAAGAATTTTTTATATTGTTCTTAAAGATGAAAAAAAGAATAATCTGATTTTTAGCTATACTGTTGAGTGTTAGATTGCTGATTTAGATTGATTAAAGAATAGAAAATTCTAGTGGGTAGAATGTAAATATGCATGCCTGACTCAACCTATCAAGGAATGAAAACCACAACAAATCGACAAATGCCGGTTTGCTTTTGTAGTTCGGTTATGATCGCTCCACTAACAGGCTCCCCTAACGAATGGTATTGGCATCTCTGCGAGACACAAAATATTGTGAAACTGTCTTGTTGTTCTTACAATGGATCGTACTGTAAGTGGACATTTCGTCTTTGAAATAGTGAGCATATTTGCTAATGTTACACCTCATTCGAATTACTAAG
Organism: uncultured Gammaproteobacteria bacterium; assembly: GCA_963725255.1. GTDB lineage: Bacteria > Pseudomonadota > Gammaproteobacteria > JAIEPX01 > JAIEPX01 > JAIEPX01. The sequence continues at coordinate 93,706 of CAVRXV010000018.1, forward strand.
TTTATCAAATTTGGTGTCTACTGATACAGTCGGAAATCTTTCTGAATGCTAGATAAAGAATCAAATAATTCATTTAGACCTACTTTGCTATCCTCAAGAACTCAAGTATTCGGTCAACAAGATTCTCCTCAACTTTTTTAGGGTTGAAATCTATTCGTACAATAGATTCTAGATGGCTTTCCTTCATATTTATAAGCTTAGAATAAATATGTTGTGTGTGTTGCCCGGGGGGTAGTTTACCTCCAACAATACAATGCATGTCTTCTTCACAATATGCAGATAATATAACTGCCTCGTCGATTCTATTCAAAGGCCACGGGTTACCATTTCCATATTTTTCTCTCAAAAAAGAAATGAAATTTTCTTTTATGTCAACTTTAGATCCTAGCCAATTAAAATAGGTCTTCAAAAATTCAATTAACTCTGTGGCATATTTATTATTATAGGCGTCTTCTTTCCAAGTCTTATCTTTAATCGTTTCATTAACAAACTCATTGAATAATGAAAAGCCTATATTTCCTATTTCGTGGAATTCTTGGGCTACAACTTTTGGATAATCAGTATTTAGTAGTTTTACTTCGATTGATTGTATAGGGTTAAATTTTTTGATTTCGTATAAAAGGGTCTTTGGCTCTATGTTTGAAAACTTGTAACTTTTTAGATCAACTTTCAACCGTTTCTCAAAATCATCTTTGGATCCTAAGTCAGAAACATGAACTTTATATGCCATAAAACAGTCGCCATCTTTCCGCTTAATAAAAACATACTGCATATTCATATCATTAATAACAACATTATCTACATCCTCACTATCTAGAGTCAAGTCTTTGATCACTGGAATTTTTTGCTTAATTTTATAGTATGAGTAGTAGCCAAAAAAATATTTATTTCCCATGTACTCTTTAAGATTGTGTGGTATCAAGAATCCATGTTTAATATTAGAGTTTTTTGTATCTAGATGAATAGTATTTTGTATGTCATTCAGCAACTTTTCTAACTCAAAAGGTTGTTGATCAGACAAGCTGACCTTTTTAACTATGAACACAGAATTCATTGCGACCTCACATTTCCCTAGAAGATTGGCATTGATATCAATCACATTTCAATTATAGCTTGTGACTCCGTTTTTTGCCAGGATCCAGCATTCTATAAGAGTGTGGTATATAGGGCCGATTTATTGGAGGCATATCCTTAATAATGAATAATGGGGTCAGGCTGAACCTCCCCCAAATTGACACACACTCTTAAACGGGGGCACTATGGTGCTCCATTATAGGAGTTTAGCTATGAAGAACCCAACCTTAAGTCCTGAGTTTAAACGAGAGGCTGTTCGATTATTAGAGCAAAAGGATACAAACGCTGCTCAGTTAGCGCGTGAGCTAGGGGTAAAGCGTAATCAATTGTATAAATGGCAAAAAGAAATTCAAGCTAATGGTAAGAAGGCCTTTCCTGGCAAGGGGCAACATCACAAACCAATCGATGAAACAAAAGCTTTAAAAGCTAAAATAAGGCAACTTGAGCTGGAGAACGAAATCCTAAAAAAGGCAGCAGTGTACTTCACAGAGAATGCCGAGTGAAGTACACATTTATTAAAACCAATCGAGAGATTTATCCCATCACTTTGCTTTGCAAAGTGATGATGGTATCACGTCGAGGATTTTATAATTGGTTGACTTGTCCGAACTCAGCCAGGACAAAAGAAAATCAGCAACTCATTGAGAGAATACACCAAATTTTTAATCAGAATAGGCAGGTATATGGTGCTCCAAGAATTCATAAAACATTGTTAGAGCTGGGATATAAATGCAGTTTGAATCGAGTGGCACGATTGATGCACATTGCAAAAATTGTCCCTAAAACGATCAAGAAATTTAGGATCACAACAGATTCAAGGAAGAGCTTAAATCCAGCAAAAAACCTATTAGATCGTGAATTTTCACCTGGTATGATGAATCAAGTCTGGGCCTGTGATGTCACCTACATACCTACTCGAGAGGGTTGGTTGTTTTTGGCTGTGGTTTTAGATTTATTTTCACGAAAAGTTGTCGGGTGGTCAATGGGTGAGCGTTTAGAAAGCAAATTAGCTCAACAAGCTTTGAGGAACGCAGTTTGTCAAAGACAAATAGCTCAAGGGATGTTAATCCATTCGGATAGAGGGAAGGAGTATTATGCAAAAAATTATCAAGCGTTATTGAGATCCTATGGTATGGTATGCAGTATGAGTCGCAAAGGTGAATGTTATGATAATGCTGTGGTGGAGAGCTTTTTTCACAGTCTCAAAGTTGAGCTTGTTCATCATAATGATTACCATAAGCGAAGTGAGGCAAGAAGCTCTTTGTTTGAATACATTGAGCTATTTTATAATCGGCAACGAAAGCATTCTTATTTGAACTATCTATCTCCGATAGAGTTTGAGGAGCGCTGTGTTGCTTAACTTGAGTGTGTGTTTTATTGGGGTAAGATCAGGCATGCGAGTTTGCATGATTCTGATCATAATTATCGTATCCGGCAACACGATTTATTTATACCGTTCTCAAAGATGATAAAAGAATGATCTGATTAGTGACTGTGCATTTGAGCACTAGATTTCTGAGATAGATTGATCAAAGTATAGAAAATTCTAGTGGGTAGAATGCAAATATGCATGCCTGACCCCAAATTCCCAGAAGTAATTTTTTACTACTTTAATTGAAAGATGATACATATGCTACAATTAATATATCTTTAACTAAAAAGGGTAGAGTATGGCCATGTTCAGACCATCTTGTACTGGTGAATCGCATTATATTTCTAGCGAAACGCTTAAAAATAAAGTATTAGATCTATATAACATGACAAGATCAATTCTTCAAAATTCAAACAATAATGATGTTTCAATAGAAAGAAACCAAATAAATGGCATTCTAAATGAATGTATGGAATTGAGTTTCTATTACTCAAGACAAAGAGTATCTGAGCTATTAATTGAAATCGGTGTCATGGTAAGAATACTTCATGATACTTTATCTAATCTCGGTTTTCGAGAAAACTATTTAAAGCATTTAAATGATTTGGATATCTCGAATAGGCCTAATTGGTTAATTGTATTTAAAAAGGGGCGCGGAGATAATAAACATAAGATAGTGCAAACCTGCGACAAAATAATCCATGCTCTCGAATTATCTACCATTATCAATACAGAAAATGTAGTTAGTGTTGAGATGAGAGGTCTTTACAGAAATGAAGAGTGGATTGTTGAGGTTAATATTGAAGAGCTTATGATTTCTGTATTTCATATTATTAAATTTGAAACTAGGTAAAGTCTCTCTATTTTGTAAATTTTATTTGATTAATATGGCTAGCTTGTATCGTGTCAAGCGACGGTTTCTATTTATTGAGCTTAATGAGGACATCAGTTATAGAACTCTCCGCAGAGATTTGCAAGATCTAAAAGAAAAGAGCTATCTTGATAGCGAAGGGCAGGGCCCCAGTTCTAGGTGGTTTCTTAGCCCAAAATCAATCCGAACATAATCCGGACATTTTTGTGCTCTAAGATCTTAAACCTAGGATACTCTAGCAATTCTCTGTGCAGCGTCTCAAGCCCTTTTATTGTAATACTTGGCGTATAAGAAGGGGCGACAGTACCTGAAACCAGGACATTTTTTTCATCGACTTTTTCGGGCATATCGATAATATGGCATATGGGACACAAATTTATATGCCCTAATTTAGCAGTTTGGATTGGGCCTGGATTATCTGAAAATTGGCTAGGCAGTTTTTGTCTAATTCACTCTCATACTCTATATTCTTACCGCAAAGAACAAGACTCCAGAGTCAGACGATAAATGTGATTATAATGACAAGGTTAAAAATTTTGGCAGACACTGTATGTGTTATTTTAACTCTACTCAAAAAATAACTGTACATTTGAGTTTTGAGGTAAAACTGACAATATTTTGAGGGATGATATGTTCGTGATCCAAGAATTTTTAAATAGGCTATAATTGAAACTAAGTGATGTGCACTTAGGGATAAAATGCCTTGGAAGAATTCATGTACCATATGCGACTAGCAAGACCAGGTGACTATCTGGCTATATACAAGATTTGTATGCAGCCAGATGTTATCGAATGGATGTCATTCCAAAAAATGAATCTTGATGAATTTAAAGCTTTTTTCGAAAAAATTGTGCAAGACTCTGAGATCTATGTGGCTTTTGATGATGATACAGACCAAGTCGTAGCTATCCGTCAAGTTAGTTTTAGAAAGGAACCTCAAAAACAACATTGCATTGTTTTCCAGTCTTGGGGCGAAAACATTGATTATGCACTCTCAGGGGATGAATCGCAATTGTATGATTATTGCATAGCCTCTGCGATAAAAAATAAACCTGAAATTACGCGAATTGAGTTTACTCAATCCTATGGAAACGATATGGCATACCAAGAGGCTTGTGCGAAAGGTTTTAAAGTTGAAGCGAGTCAGCCAGAGTGGTTATCTCGTGAAGAAAACGGCGGTGTCTACAATCTTCCAGAACGTTTTTTCTTTATGTTATTAGACAAGAGTATTCCTGAGCATATTGTAAATCAAGGTATGCAATTTACTGAGAGATTACCACCTCTAATGGCATATAATTATAAAAAAATACGTGTTGTTTATGATAATGGTAAGTATAATTGCTATAATAAAAAAGGGATATTGTTGGGTGTTTGCACATTATATCCTGGGCAAGGATCTATTAAGCATATTTTGTTTATATCAATTGATTTGGCAAACAACGCCGACACTGAGCTTATGATGGTATGTTTACGTGATATTATTATGAGAGAAAAAAACAAAGGTATTAAGAAAATTGAATTAACTTCATATGATAAGCGCATGCTAAATATACTCCAGAAATTAGGATTTTATTGTCGTGGTGAAAAAAAAGCATCAATCAAGATAGGCAATGATTATTTCAATGAAGTCTGTGCTGATTTCAGTTTCTTTGATATAGAAGACGCTAAAAAAATACTACCTACTGTTAAGAATTCAAGAAAATATGGCGTGAATGAAATTGAGCAAGCCTTAGAAAAATGTCAGGCAGCAATCAAATTTCACCTGACTGAGACACGGAGTATAGGTACGTACGGTGCAACCTACTTGTCAAATCTTGCCTTTCAAATAACACGGGAAAATCTATCAAACTATGAGTTGTATAGTTCATATCAAGCACCTTGGTATACAACTATATTGATCGATACATTGCCAAAAGAGATCAAGCTCTCTCTGAAAAACCTAATTAATTTGGTTCAGGACAAGCCGCTTTTTCCTATGCAGGAAACTTCATTTATGAGCGATATTGGCTGGCCAATGATCAAGTTTATAGGTTGGTTTTTCCCCGCTCTTATTTTAGCTTCGTGGGTTCTGAATATTATTGTGCCTGTGCTGAAGGAAAATCTGATGTGGTGGGGATGGTTATTAATAGGGTGGATTGCAGGAAATTACTTTGCAAAAAAAGAGATGTATCATATGAATAAGTCAAAAACTGACGATGATAATGTAGATAAAGATGATTAAAGCGACGTTGTTGTGGTGTTGAGAGTGAGTATTTGCAGAAAAGAAGGGTGCTATTATAAACTGATTCTACACAGGAATAATATAATTCTTGCTCGGGTCGCTATCAGATTCATTAATGCTTAGATGGAAGGCACTTTACGTATTTGGTGAACTTGTAGATTGAACGTGTCAAATTAAATTTTAAATTGCATGGATATAAATCCATTGGGATAAAAAACTAGTCTTTTAAGACTGTGCTATAATTACAATAATTTCATGGAGGTTTAAATTGGCCATTGTAATCTCAGAATCAGATATATTTCATAATACATTCGCCATCAGAAATGAAAAAGGGTGTTGTGGAACGTGCTTTGTTGTAACACTTGAAGGGGTAAGTGTAATAATTACTGCTGCACATATATTTCATGAAATTAAACATAAGATAAAATCAAACTTTTTTATATTTAAGGCTGACAATTGGATTGAGCTAGAGGGAGTTCCCTATGTGATCTCCGAAGTTACAAAGTTCAGTATGATTGATATCTTAATTATTAAAAGTCAGTCTGTAATAAAAGACAATCCTGTTCCTGCTGTGAGATTCGATAATAAAGTAGAGTTAGGATCGGATGTATATGTGCTGGGGTTTCCATTGTTTGATGAGCTAAGATCGGACCTTTACAAGTCGGATAAGTCAAATGATAATTTTCCTTATCCTTTTGCTTCCAGAGGCATGATAGCCAAAATTGATTTCCCATATTTGTATTTAGATGGGCATCTCAATTCAGGTTGTTCTGGTGGAGTAGTTGTTAGTTTAGTCAATGAAACGAATGAGCTAGAAATTATCGGAGTGTATACATCACATAAAGATTTAAAAGGATATGTTGGATACACGACTTATGAAAAAATAGAGAATGCACATATAGGAAAAGTTTCAAATGTTAGTGCTTTAGATGAAGTTGTTAGAGATCCAGATTTCATAGGGTTTCTTAATGAAAAATGAGTTGTCTTTTTTGGGCCAACATGGGGTCAGGTATGCATGTTTGCAGATCGGTCAGCCAACACAATTAGTAAAATCTACTCGTAAAAACCCGAGTACTATGAAGCTCGAACTTTCGATATGATTTGATCATTATGGCAAGACCACCTCGTAAACATATACCAGGTGCTTTTTACCACATCACTCAAAGAGGTAATAATCAGCAAAGGATTTTCTTTAGTGATGAGGATAAAGCAAAATTCTGCTTGCTCATGCAAGAAGGCTCGGAGCGCTTTGATCATCGCATTCATGCAGTCTGCTTGATGGATAATCATGTTCCCCTGCTTATTCAGGCTGGAGTTAAGCCACTAGGTAAACAGCGATGCAGAATCTTACCTTTCGATTTGCTAAACGCCTCAATAAACAATTCAAAACAACAGGGCATCGTTTTCAAGGACGATATTCTTCAGGACTCATTGATACTGACGAGTATCTTCATGAGGTATTAAAATATATCCACTTGAATCCTATGAATGCAAATATGCATGCCTGACCCCAAATTCCATGAGTTGCCCATGAGACCTGGTGACTCCATGATCTGAGGGCGGCTTATTTAGGATTTTTTGATCTCCAATCGATATATTTATTAATAATGCTCCAGGTAATAAGCAGATGTTCCTTTCTAATCTCCCAAGTTTGTAAGGTAAGTTCTCCATGACGTAAAATATCAGCACTATTTTTTATGCGCTCTATATCGTCTCTTTTGATATTTAATGTGATACGGAATTTTTCCCACTGAGACTTTTTATTTCTGTCGAATACGGATTTTAAAGCCTCGATTGCTCTGTAGCAATGAAATGATGTAAAGTTAGTCTGCCGAATAGCCTCACGAAAATCTGCCAAGGCTATTGATAACTCAGTATTCATTGCTGAAAGCTTTGCCAATTCCTGGCACGAAATCGGAAGAGCAGGGTGTGGTCTAGGTTGTCTTGCTAGCCCGTCAATATTATCATCATCAAAAATAAATTCTTGAATCCCAAAAAAGTATTGCTGATTTTTTTCGGGATTGTAGACTTTTTCAATTTCAACATCATACCCAGCGATACTCATAAAGCCTACTACATCAACAATTGTTCGAGCAGTAAATTCAACATGTCTTTTGAGTGTTAAAAGATCAGCATTGGGGTAACTACATGAACATTTCGCAACTAATTTAGAATTGATACAAGATAATATGATTTCGATTTTCTCCTCAGGGAAAGTAGATCTGCAGGGAGGAATGTTCAATTCGGCCCATTCCGGGAGCACAAGCCCGTGAAAAACATATTCATTAGTACCCATTTTTATTTTCACTCATTAATTCATCTTTAGGTATTCTTGATTTCTTTCTATTTTTATTTTTCAAAAAAAAGTATAGACTAACGATCGATGGGAAAAAAACAAAAACCAGTAATTAAATCAATTGTCACTATCTTTCTCCTATTTGAATTATATAATTAAATCTTTCTAATTGCGACGCAAGAAACCTATTTGTGCCATTTTATACTTTCGGCATTAGTATTATACTATGTGATATATAAACATAATATAATAAACTATCGCAGCCAAGCTTATATAACAGAGGCCATTTAATGTCTTCATCAATTCATTTATTCTTTGATTGATTTTTTCAAAAGATTTTTGTAGAGGCTTTAGTAGATCGGCATTGAATTTTGTTTGATTATGGAATTGTTCTTGTAAATAAGCATTTTCTTCAATATCTCGTGCGAGCGAAATTAGTACTTCAGATGGCCATTCACTTAATCTTTTATTATGACAAGCATTATATGTGAATTTATCAAAATCTTTTTCATAATGTTCGTCATACGTATCAGTGTCCTTGCAATAGAACATCTGGTAGTAGGCATGCCGAACTGCTGGATCATTGTTGATGTTGTCGGGCGGAAATAGTTTCTTGTCAAAATGAATGCTCATATTGCAGAGTATAATGAGTCTTGTTCTTAATGGCTGATAACTTTGGTCTTTATCTGGGTCGAATCGCTCCATTTTTTTAATAATTCTAATACCTCATTTTCTTTTATCCTGTTCTGATGACCAGTAATTTTCTCTAATACTAATTGTATTATCCATGCCCAGTGATGATCTGGTTTTTGAATTAATGTCAATAAACCTAAGGCGGCATCGCCGACATCACTAGGATCATAATCCAAATGGTTTGGTCCGCAATATATAGGATCAGTGAGAAACCAATTTTCGGCAGATGCTAGTATATATTGCTGCCAGAGTGCGTCATCAATATTTTCAAAGTAGCCTTTTTTTTTATACAAAGACGAAAATAGATCGTGTGCAGTAGTTTTTTTTGCATTTCGGATAAGAGTTCAATTTCTTCGCGAGTTGCATTTGAGAAAAATGATAATTTTGTGATCCCGTATCGATTTCGCCAGAGGTTGTCGTAAGGTATATAAAGTGGGTTGCTTAAACATGCCAGTCTATATTCTTTTCGTTTTAAATTGAATAATAAATTCAACATTTTCTGGTTGCTTGAAAATTGAGCAAGCGCAAGGCGGATTAATGAGTTATTCTTTTTAATAATAACCTCTCTACTGAGGCAATGGAGTCGATTGAAGAGTATTCATAATTGGAAAAAAAATCTATTTTGGCGAAATATCTGATATTCATGCGCTTATAGTCTTCCCAAACCTTATATTCATGATAGGTTTTTAATGTGTTGTAGACTTCTTCTGCGGAAGAATTCATAAGCCTATGTGCAAGAATCTTTTTCATATTCAGCTCTCAATACTAAGTGAATAGCATCATGGCGATATTTGTCAAGTCTGGTCGCTAATCTTTCATTCACTTCATACACGCCTTCTCTGAGAATGCGCAAGATAAAACGAGATACAGCCTTATTGTATCGATAAAACCAAACAGTAAACCGCCATTGGTGTATGTATTATAGGACAAGTTCTAATACTCTACTAATTGGCTTGCATTCAGTTTTGCTTGCATGACTTGAAAGAAAATGGCTATCTTGATAGCGAAGGGCAAGGTCCGAAAGCTAGATGGTTTCTTAGTTCTGGGACAACTCGGACATTTGTCGTGGTATGGAAATCATAGCCCTAGAATATTCTAGGTAATCTCGATCAAATTCGACTATATTCTCAACACCGGACAAATTGCGTAAACACTGTCTGCGGAATTGTTAGCCCGCTTTAAAGTAGGGGCTTTTGGATTATCATTCGCTCTTTTTATCTCTTTCCCAATAGGAAAACTAAAATATTTATTCTGAATCTTTTATTTGGCATAAGAAGGCCAGGATATGGTCCAAGCTATGAGAATACGAGTTAGATAGCTGGAAATCACGATGATTTTTTGTGGGCCGTGTGCGAATCGAACGCACGACCAAAGGATTAAAAGTCCTCTGCTCTACCGGCTGAGCTAACGGCCCAAAGCGGGTTAATATACCGCATCTGGGGGAAATATCAACTAGCAAGGGTGGGCTCAGTAGTATATTTCCACAGAAAGACTAATTCCATAAAGTAGCCAAATCGGGTTTAAAAATACAGATTTGGCGATTTATAGTCAATAAAGTAGCCAAAACTCAATTTTTTACTGACATTTGGCTAGTTATCGGGGGTAAAGTAGCCAAATCTTCCTGGGCGATATTCATTTGAGATCGGGTAAATTTATTTTGAGCCGATAAAATCCTGGTCGAATTCATTGGTAAAATTGGTTGAGAGAGGTACGATACTGCCGTCTATTGTGACCGTTTTTTCATCTGAAGGGTCTTGTTTTAATACTGCGAGTAGAAGCGTTGTATTGTTGGGTAGAGTGATAGTGTTGACTATATTTCCAATGAGTTGCTGATGAGTGTCAAAGATTTCTGTGTTCGGAGAAAAGTTTTGTGCTGTTGTCGTTGATGCCCAAAATAACCCACTTTTTTGTTTTCCAAGATATTGTGTGCGCGCAACGATTTCCTGACCTAAATAACAGCCCTTCGTAAAGCTGACAGCGTTGAGTCTAACTAATCCTAATTTGTGTGCAGTGAATTCCCCAGACGTGGCTACGGTTAAATTAGGGATTCCTGCAAGAATATTGTGCACTTCCCAATTTTCTGCAGAGCGTAGTGGGGTAGGCGCTTCTCCACTGTGCATTAAAATTTCCCAGCGCGGATGTGCGCCAGGAATTCTGATAATTGTTTGCCCATTTTGTGTAATGACTTCATCGATATTTTCAGGAAAATTATTAGATTGCTTTTCCAGCACGCCAATATGAGCAGAGAATGGATTAGCTTTATCAAGTGCCACCCGAGAAAAAACAGCGTATTTTCCGAGAATTTTTGCGGTTTTATCAATTAAATTTTTATTGAGAATGAGATGGTATTTATTGTCAATTTGAATAATACGGAATACAGCAATAACTCGGCCTTTGATATCACAATAAGCGCCGAGTCGAGATTGGGTAGGTGTAATTTCGTCGAGATTACAGGTCAGTTGTCCTTGCAGAAATTTTTTTGCTTCATCACCTGTGACAGTGATGATTCCATAATCTGAAAGATCAAAAAATTCTTTACTGTAAAGCATTCGATGAAATGTTTATTCGGTTTCTTTTGTTTCTTTAACTTTGGGCTCTTTAGCTTTAGTTGCTTTAGGTTTAGCTTCTTTAGCTTCTGCCTTCACGCCTGAAAGTTTTTCTTTAATTCTTGCTTTCTTACCAGAGAGATCGCGTAGATAGTAAATCTTCGCGCGACGTACATCACCGCGACGAACTAACGTTATGCTTTCAATTTGTGGACTGTATAGTTGGAATGCTCGTTCAACACCTTCACCATGAGAAATTTTTCGAACGGTAAATGCGGAATTCATGCCACGATTACGTCGAGCAATAACAACACCTTCGTAAGCCTGTACACGTGTGCGAGTACCTTCTTTAACGAAGACGTTAACGATAACAGTATCGCCTGTTTTGAATGCTGGATGCTTTTTATCGCCTATTTGTTCAGCTTCAATTGCTTGAATTAATTTCTTCATTGTCAGTACCTCTTTTAGCCTCAACTTCCTCAATAAATTCAGCCAATAACTTTTGTTCGGCTGGCGTAAGCTGGCGTTTTGCCAGTAAATCCGGTCGGCGCAACCAGGTGCGGCCAAGGGATTGTTTCAATCGCCATTGATGTATAGCGAAATGATCCCCCTTCAATAACATATCTGGTACTTGGAGTCCAGCAATTTCTTCGGGTCGAGTGTAATGGGGATAGTCTAAAAGCCCTTCGGCAAAGGAGTCTTCGGCAGCTGAATCTTCGTGCCCGAGTACGCCTGGGATTAATCGAGCGATGGAATCAATCACGGCCATGGCGGCAATCTCACCGCCTGAAAGGACGTAATCACCAATAGACCATTCTTCATCAATCGCGGTTTCAATGATTCTTTCGTCAATTCCTTCATATCGACCCGCCACTAAAATTAGATGCTCTATGTCGACGCTTTCTTTTGCTTTGTGTGATGAAAATGGTTCGCCTTGTGGGCTTAAATACACCACCTTAGCTTTTCCATGATGAGAATTGCGGACGTGATTAATGGCTGCTATTAGCGGCTCTACCTTCATCACCATGCCTGGACCCCCTCCGTAGGGTCTGTCGTCGACAGTGTGATGTTTATCGGTTGTGAATTCACGTAATTGCCAATGCTTGAGGGCGAGAAGATTTTTGTCTACGGCGCGTTGTGGGATTCCAAAAGTTAAAGCTGCAAACATTTCTGGAAAAACGCTGATGGTACTAATATGAATCAATCGAGCGGTTCCCAGTCTACGGTGATTTGGTTGGCGTCCAAATCAACCTTGAGGACGGTTTCTTTTGTATAAGGCACTAAATGTTCTGTAGGGCCTTTAACGACCAGAACGTCATTGGCGCCAGTTTCGAGGATGTCGATGACTTCGCCAAGCGATACACCTTTTTGGTCAACGACATTTAAGCCGATAAGCTGAGACCAATAAAACTCTTCGGAATCTAATTTTGGAAGGGCTTCAATTGGAACTGCGATCTCTTCATTAGTGTGAAGTTTTGCGATATCACGGTCATCCCAGCCCTGAATATGAACAATGATACTATGATCATTGGATTTGTTCGATGTGATAGTTAAAGGTTGCCATTCACCTTTATTCTTGATGAACCAAGGTTGATAATTGAGGATATTGGATGGAGGCTCGGTGAATGAGATGACATAAATGTCACCTCGAACCCCATGTGCTCGGGCAAATCGGCCTACAACGACTTGTTTTGACATCGATGACTCTTACCCTGCTTATGCAATAAACAGGTTATTCGCCTGAATCGGTGCCAGTTGATGTCGATTCAGCAGCAGTATCTTCTGAAGCAGCGGCTTTGATTTCTTCTGCTTTAGGAGCCTCTTCTGCAGCAGCTTCTTTGACTTCTGCTTTAGGGGCTTCTGCGGCTGTTTCAGCTGGTTTGCTTTCAGATTTTGCAGGTGTCGCTTCTGGCGCTTTTTTAGCTGCAGCAGGAGCGTTTGCAGGTCTCTTCGTTTTGCCAAGGCCTTGTTCAGCAGCGCCGATAGACTTGATCTTTCCGCTTGTGAACGCTTTTATGAGGTGAGCTACACGATCGGATGGCTGTGCGCCTTTTTGAGTCCAATATTCAATGCGGTCTACTTGAAGAAGTAGGGGTATTTCTTTACCGGTTGCGATAGGATTATAGTACCCTAAACGCTCAATATAACGCCCGTCTCGCGCTCTACGGCTATCTGCCGCCACGATGTGATAGAAAGGTCGCTTCTTCGCGCCGCCGCGAGTTAATCGTATTACTACTGCCATTGCTGTCCTCTTATAATGCTAGCAAACCCGCGATTGTATAGAGTTTCTTAGGTCTTGTGAAGGGGTAAGCGGAACTAAATTCGTAACTCCTTAATTACTAGAGACAAACACTCATATTTTGCCAATCTCACGTGAAAAATGGGATTAAAAATGCTCATTTACATAAGTAGACTCCGCTTTTTAATCCCATTTTTGACGTGATCTTGCTTAAAATCTGAGCGTTTTACCATTTCCATATTTGAACCTAAGTTCATGCATTATCCGGGCGAGAGGGGTAGAATAGAGGACTTATTTAGTTTGAAGGGGTGCTTAATGAGAATTCTCTTGATGATGGTTTTTTGCATTTTCAGCTGCATGGCAACTGCACAACATCGCAATACTATCTATGTTTACTCTGACAAGGGCGTTAGTTCCGAATCATTAACTCATACTTTACATACGTTGCACGGACTTTTTGATTCGAAATATTTTATTAAAACACTTAATGCTCAAGAAGTAATTCAAGGCGATTGGAGAAAATCGGCGGCATTATTTCTTATGCCTGCGGGCGCAGATCTTCCGTATGTTAAAGCTCTTAAAGGAAAAGGAAATCAACAAATCAGAAATTATGTTGAACATGGTGGAAAATATTTAGGAATTTGTGCGGGTGGATATTACGCAAGTCGAGAAGCTCAATTTGCAGTGGGGACTCCACTCGAAGTTGTTGGCCCACGTGAACTAGCGTTTTTTCCAGGCGTTGCAAAAGGCCCTGCATTAGCGCCGTATTATTATAACAGTAATCGAGGTGCGCGAGCGGCACGAATTATAATCACAGATGGAAAACTTAAACATGCAACGGTTTTTTTCAATGGTGGAGGAGAATTTATTCCAGATCCAAATCAAAAAAATATCGAAGTTATCGCGAGTTATGAAGATTTACCTCAACAACCTGCTGCTATTGTTAAAATAAAAATAGGATCGGGTACTGCAGTTTTGACTGGAGTTCATTTCGAATATGATCCTGCGCTTTTAGATTCATCAGATGCTTATCTTCCGCCGATTATTTCAGCATTAAATCAACATCAGAGAGAGCGCATGGGTTTGCTGAAGAAAATATTTGGAGACAGCCTCAGAATGCTTACTGTTTAATAGCCTTCAAGTAAAGTTGATAAATATCTTCGTTGAAACAAACGAAATAAATGTGTTCAAAGTTTGGATTTGACTTAATAAATTGTTTGATCGTTTGCACTGCTATTTCAGTTGCATTTTCGATAGGGTAGCCATAAACGCCACAACTGATAGCGGGAAAAGCAATAGTTTTGATATTGTGAGCAGCGGCGACTGACATTGAATTTTTATAACATCTAGCTAATAAGTTTGCTTCGTTATTATTACCGCCTCGCCAAACAGGCCCTACAGTGTGAATAACATAACGCGCTGGAAGCTGATAAGCTTTTGTGATTTTTGCTTTAGCTGTTTCGCAGCCGTGTAATTTTTTGCATTCTGCTAATAATTCTGGCCCGGCAGCGCGATGGATGGCTCCATCGACGCCACCACCTCCTAATAAACTGGTATTTGCGGCATTCACAATGGCATCAACATTCAGTTTGGTGATGTCACCTTTAATAACGTCGATTATTGTCATAGCTCTCCTCATTTAACAGCGGGGCCGCTTATACTGGATAATCCCTCGTTATTATCGATTTCTTATGATATCAAACTTCAGTTTGAAATTCGACATTAAGTTCTAAATCAATAAAATTTTAAGTTTGGCAAAGATTCTAATAAATCAATGATCAATGCTGAAGTTGCTAGTGAAAGAAAAATCAACTTTATTTTAAAGGGGAGAGTAATGGAAAGATTAACTCCCTTCGAGTCTTGGTAATCAGCTTCATCAGCTAAGTTATTTGCCATGTTGCGTTCAAAAATTTCAGCCTGTTTTTTAAATTTTGAATAACCGTTATAGTATTGTACAGCATCGCAAATAAAAAATAACAACAGTGCTGAAAACCCGAGAATGATTGAAATAATACCAACTTGAAATTGCATCTTTAAAAACCAAAACAATGATCCTTCAGTAAAAGCAATTTGCCTCAATACACTCGATAAAATTACAGTATAGTCTACTGATTCGCGCTTATGGTCATCGATTAATTTCTGTATTTCAAACAGCTGAAGTTTATTCGGAAAATTGAATGTTATAGTAGATTTTACTGAAGCAGTAGAGTCTTGGACTAAGGGCTCTGTAGTGTTAAATTGAACATTTTTATCATTTAAATTCGGAGCGATATCACCAATACTGCCTACATTATTCACGCTAGTATTAAAAGGTGCAACTTTTTGTTGATTAATTTGGTTTTCGGTAATTCGCGAGCGATCAGAAACAGTGCTATTCATAACATAAACATCTTTCTCCATTTGAACACCCTCCTTACAAATTAGGAAGAAAAATATAAACTGAAGAATGCACAATAAATGTGTCTTTAAGAGTTTTTATTGTACTCTCAATACGCAGAAATCACAATAAATAATGATATGGTTATGAAGATTGGCACCCAGCGCGCATAGAGCTGGTGCGACTAAAAAGGGGCGCGTCTAACATGAAACACCGCTTTCATATAAGAAGGCCCCTTCATTTGCGTTGAAGATTAACTACTAAGTTTGGCATTAATTCGTACGTTAATATTAGCTTTGGATCGCTGAGTCACTCTATCGCAAGTAGTTTTGAATAAAATAAACAACAACTAATATGCTTACAGGAACTCCAATCAGCCAAGCAAGAATATATTTATTACGAACTCCGGCCAAATAAGCGAGAATGTATTTTTTCATTGCACTCTCCTTAATTAAGGAGTTTATATCATATACCATTTTCACAGTAATGTCACGCGAAAAGTGACGTTGATGTTTTTGGTTTTACTTGAAAAAACGTCTAATTTTGTTATTGATATATTAAATAGTGTGTAATCGTTTGTGTTCTTTAATTTTAGAGGTGGAGTAATGCTAGACTCATTTGTTAGGCCTTGGATTGATCCTCCTCTCAATTTTATTGGTAAGAGAATTGCTGTTTATGGTGTTGCAGCCCATGTGATAACCTTGATCGGATTCTTCTTTGGTCTTATCGCAATTGCTATGATTTGCATTAAGCAATACAAATTGCTGTCATATTCATTTGTTTAAATCGTCTTTTTGATGGCATTGATGGTGCTGTTGCACGCCATGGTAATTTAAGCGACTTTGGTGGTTTTCTCGATATTGTTTGTGATTTTATCATTTACTCAGGTGTGATATTTGCTTTTGGATTTGCGAATCCAAATAATCTAATATATGTCGCATTTCTCATTTTTAGCTTCATAGGTTCAATTTCTTCCTTCCTAGGCTATGCTATTATTGCTGCAAAACGCCGAATGAATACGATATGCCGCGGTCAAAAATCATTTTATTATTTAGGTGGAATTTGTGAAGGAACAGAAACCGCAGTGATGCTCATTTTGATTTGCATCTGCCCTAGTTATTTTAATAATATTGCTCTTGTATTTGGAATTCTATAACAACAGCGGCGTCGCGTCTTGAGTTGTGAAGACTTTTGAGAATTTCACAATAATTCGTGATCAATAAAACCACTCATTAATAGTATAGTAGTACTTGTCATTCATAGAACAAAGAATTATTTATTTTGATTAGATTCATTGCGTGAATGATGCAATAAAATCACTGAATTTCAGAAAGTCTTCACAACTCAAGACGCGACGCCGTTGCCGACCCCTTGACTATGAGAAACCTATCTCATACTATCCCGCCATTACTAATTAAACCACCAAGGAGAAAATCATGAAAAAAGTCGTTAAACTACAGCAAGACCGCAACTCACCGATGGAGTGGCGCAGTTTATTCGAAGTTTTATTAGCCAACACGAACACAGATTTCGAACTTGTCTCTCAAGGATCTCATATCGCTATCCGAGCCAATGAGAAAGATATCGCTATCATATCTGAGCGATTAGAGCGAGCCTTTGGGGATTTAAACCTTATATTACCGTTGAAGTTTCGCCAACGTAATAGACCAGCAGCTTCTCCATCCAGCGTGGTGGACTCAAAAGAACTTGAGATTACTCGACCTGAAGCAACCGTTGAAGCGGGTAAGCAAATTTTTGACCGCATATTTGGCAAGTTAGCGAGACAATTTGGATTTATGCCAGATATCGTCTTTGGACCGGGCACCACCGTCGATGAACTGAAGCTTTGGTCACAAGAGGCTCCTCAAGGAGTAGCCGACTTCTGGGTTCATGGAATCGATTTATTAATTAGCGCTTGTGACAAAGTTACTGCTAATGAGTTTCGCCAAACCTGGAAGGGCAATGATTCTCCTTTAGCCATGCCCACACAAAGCCCAACAGATTTTGCCTTAGCTCGAGGATTGATGCAGCAATGCATAGGTCATCGAACTGATATAGATAACGACAAAAAGCGACATACTCATTTCTTTTTTGACTTCGGTACCTTTTGGGAGTTTCTCTCAAAACCCACCGTCAATATTGCTTGCTTGCCACAACCAACAGCTGATGGTTACACACATGAAATCTGTTTGAATGAAGTACATTTAGTCCATTATTTGCAGATGTTAATGCAAGATGGCGTGATGTTCCGTGTCTATCGCAACGAAGCTGAAGCAAAAGAATTTAATACCACACCGATCTTCTTAACTAATCCTGATCTTTGCGATCTGCAAAATTTGCATGTCTTAGTGCTAGACAAAAGTAGCAGCATGAGAGACGACTTTGGGCGACTGATTGAACAAGTGCAAATTTATATTAATCAAATTCGTCATCAGGATCCCAATGCGCGTGTCAGAATTGTGCCATTTGCACAGAAGATTGAACCCATTGGTGACTATTCAATTTCCAATAAATCTGCAATAGATACCTTCATGTTAACATTGAAAGCCGATGGTTCGGGTACAGCACTCTTTAGTTCGGTAGATGATGAGTTAACTCATCTTACGCAATTAAATGTAAATCATAATATCAAAATGGTGGTATTCACCGACGGACAAAATAATGAAGGTAGAGAATGGAGTCTATGCGAAGGCCCAATTGCAGAAAAAATTAATCTCCTGAATCAAATTGGCACATTGCAAATCATTCCAATCGGCGCGGGTGCTCCTGAAAATAGCATCCTCACCAAGATGGCTGAAACCTGCGGCACTGAATACACCTATTTCAAATCGGCCAGCGATCTCGATGGGCGCTTTCAAGAAGCTGCAACTTCTCAACCTATCCGACGATTTGTTAATCTCTTTGTTCAATTGCAAAACCAAACACGTCAGTTTAGTTTACGTATTCCGCAAACCGGTGGCCCGTTTATCCCTGCCGCAACTGAAATGTCTTTTGCAATGTGCCCTGGTCAACAGATGGTTGTACAACAACAAGAGGGTGAGCAATTTGAGTTTACACTACTAAACCCAGATGAAATACCTAATGCTACCTTAGTAGATCGATTGCGCAGACATGAAAATAAGGCGCTCTCTATTGCTGGAGATCAAACCCGACCTGAAAAAGATAGAATAAGAATGTTGAATGAAATAATTAGTCTTATCTCATCAGAGCGTGGTACTAAACAATATGAGCAGCTGTTTATCGCAAACTGTAAAATAAGGGTGCAAAGTCATATTAATGTTTTGGAACGAGGCCAAAGCAACCCGAACATGGCGGCAGCGGCTATTACACGCTTCCGTCAGCAAAGCGGATTAGCACAAGTGCAGACTGTAGCTGCTCTGCCGCCTAGCAACACTGATGCAGACTCAAGCCTGGGCCAAACACAGCAAAAATTCCATTAATAAAAAGTTACTGTAGGCGCAATAGTCGTCCTTCGGCAGTTCCCGCATGTGTGGAAACTGCCGGGGCTTGACGCCTGGAGTAGGGTGTCAAATCTTAATTTGATGAAGTCATAATATTTGTAATTAAAATTCTTCATAATTTATTGTTGGCTTAACTTGACCAATAAATTTATCAGAACCAATGAGCGGGGCGCTATTTTTTTTGGAGAGAAAATTGCTCTACATATACGTTGTATTTGTCTGAAAGCGTTAATTTGGAATTTAACATTATATCGCGATAGCTAGTAAATTACAGCTTGTAAATGAGTATAAATAATGCTATTATTCACGCTAAATGAAAGAGTGGAGTATGAAATGGCCAGAGAAACAGTAGAAAGGCGACCGATATGTCAGGGATCAAACGAATCCCAATTCTTCTCGAAAAGCAGAAAAAGGGATCTACCCGCAATGATGTCCCAATTTGAATTAGATGCTGAGCTGCTATCTACCCCTGTTTTTCAACAGCATCCCATTGATCCTGATATGCTCTATCAAAGCGGTAGCACTTGTCTTCCTCTTATGGCAAAACGTTTCACCTCTGCTTCCTGTCTTGCCGCATTCAATGGCAATCTGCCCGCATTAAACACCTTATTGGGTGAAGCACTGCTTGAGCCTCTTGATATATCACAGAGTTGTGTGGTGCATTTTTTAGCTTTAGGTGGCCAGAATGAGGTTCTACTTAGTTTGGTTAAAACCTATGGTACAGACATACTCACTAGTACAGATTTATTCGGTCACAGTCTTTTGCATTTTGCTGCCTTGGGAATGAATATTACATTAATTGAAATTCTTCTCGAAGAATTTCAATTAACTTTAAAAGCCACAAATAATTTTGGACAATCTTGGCTCGATATGCTTGCTGATCGCAAAATTTCTGAGGAAAATCTGCTTATTTTAAGTTATGTTATCGCAGATAAAGATGTTCTCAAAGAAACAACAGAAAAACTTTCAGCCGATTCCTTTGACCTGACCAACCTCGATTTTATACCAAACTTTGCTGGTCAATTTGATATTAAAAATCCTGATTCATTGATTCAATTAATAATTGCTGTGGTAAAAGAAATAGTGGTCAATCGTAAATCCCATTTCGATCCTTATTTGTGCTATTTGATATCGTATCAACGCCTGAATAATGATCAAAAAAATGACCACACTGGATCTAATGCAATAAATATCTAGGGTGTCAAATCTCAAATTGGCGATCCTTTGTCAATAATTGTCAATTTGAAATTTGAGGCCATTATCTGAAAAAAAGTAATTACTATGCTATAATAATTATAGGCTACAGCACATTTAAGAGATTGATTTATGCAAGAAGAAGGTAGGACATTACAAGAGATTACTGCCGAATTGGAATCTAGGGTTAACGAAATTATCCAAAGCAGACCTGCTCTAGAGCCGCCTAAAAAAGGACTAATGAGTTGGACTCAGAAAAAGTTAAGCTATACCGACACAGCGCTTCAGGCTGTAAAAATGCTGTGCGCTCAAATTCCTGTTGTTGTCGAGAACTATTCGAACAGTAATAATAAATTAACGTTTGCCATAACGAATGCATTCACACTTGCATCTCTAAAGTCTAATCTAGACGCTCTTGATCCACAAACCTGGGCACCAAAAGTGGTAGATGACGACTCTAAAAAACTTGCTATCGCAGTTGGCAATTTTGCAAAAGCGTTACAATTAAATAATGATACAGCGCTGAATTTCCTCGAAAGAAGTAAACCCGAACAGTTAGAATATGAGCTGGTTAAATCGTTACCTAAAAAACCAGCGCCAACTACAATTTATATCAAAAAAGCGGATAAAGAACAGGGGATGATCGAATACTGTTACGTTAAAGAGTCCAATTCAAAAGAAATAGTAACAGGAAAAATACCTGAGGAACGCCTTGTTGGACATAAATCTGAATATTTAAATAAAGAATATTTCGATTCCAATAAAAAAGAATCTCAAAATAAAAAAAAAGAGCCACATTCAATTGCTCAGATTCTGCACACCGACACAGGATACTACATCCATTCTTATCAAACCGATGCTTTGAAAATACTAGATACGATGCGCACTTCTATTCGAGATTCAATTATCGAATACGATAAATCCACACAAAGCACTATGCTTGGAATAGGAAAAAAATAACCTGAGCTTTGAAGAAAGGTTGACATCCTAATCTCTCTAATCTCTATATTTTTAATGACCTCCAGCCCGAATGCGAAAGTTAATGGTTTTAATAATGGTAGTATTACTTTTGATGGTGCATCAATCATCAGTAGCCTTTTTAATCAAGTTTATTTCACCGCTAATATGTTTGCCGTTACTGGTGGTGGGCCCGAATTTATTGACGGCGTGTATGATGGCTCAGAAGGTGACATGGTGTGTTACGACGGTAAAGGTAATCGCGCCATTGAATTTACTGGCCAATAATTTCAAAGACAAAAAAGAAAAAGGTAAGGTCCTGGCTGTCTGCTTAGACAGAGAAGGTAGCAATCTTAGACTTGACACCTTCCCTTTTCCCTTCCACGGCAGGGCCCGGCAAAAAGTTAGTGGTAAGCTATAATTGTAACATCAGGCTAACAAAAGAGGTGGAGCAATGCGTAGAGGGGATAATGAGTTTTTCGTAGATTTGGAAAATGGCGCTATAAGCTTGGATGAAAGATTTAAGGAGGTAACAGGCTCTAAGAAGCCTCGTGCGCCTTATTTTGAAAAAACAATGCAACTAGCTTCTGGTGTCAAAGTGGTAGTATCTGGCAGTGTTGATCCTAAGGATAAAACTATCAACAGAAATCTGAGGGTTGCTGTTAGTAGAAATGGGGGGCTGAGTCAAGAAGATGTTAGTGAATCTACTAGGATGATTTTGGATATGGGGCTTAAGGTAACGGCTGTGAGTACGAAAAAACCCGGATCACTGCGAGACACGCTTAATGATCATTTACTTAAATACACCGCATCGCAGCTGAAGGAACTATTGGTAGAAAATCAGAAATTAATACAGCAGGTAGCGGATTGGGAAAAAAAACATAGTGGCTATCTAAAGATACCCTTAGTTAAGGCTGGTTTGATGGTAGAAGGTGGTTTTTATGCAAAACTCGATGAGCTTAAAAATGGCCCAAAAGACACAGCCTCTTTAAGGAAACAGAATCGACAGCTACGAGCCCTTGTCAGGCTTTTGCCCGAAAATCCTAGAGAGGTAAAAGAACTAATGGGTATTCCGCAAAAAATGCAGAGCTCCGCTGGGACTTTTACAGCAGTGCCGTTAACAGAAACTGCAGAAGAAAAACAAAAGAAAGAAGAACGGCAAATTAAGAATTTGCACAATGATAATGAGGATTACCTCAAAACGATTAAAGCTAGGGTACTTGAGATGGATCGATTCATCAGCAAGCTTGATCAATTGGGTCAGGGTAAAAGGGTCGGCGATGATATCAGAAAGCTTGTAATGGAATTAAAAAGTACTGTGGATGAGTATTCTAATGAAAATAAAAGCCATGATATCTCATCATTGACAGTATTGAATTTAGATTTGAGAGCTATCTCAATAGTGCTGCCTGAGGTTCTGCCTAAAGATGCGCAGGGGAAAGTCAAAGAAAACATTAGTGAGCGTGAAATTAAACAGGGGCTTAAGGGCATCAAAGAGTTTCCAAAAAAGATCGTACGATTCGTAGAAGAGAATACGAAATCGCATGGATCTTCTAAGATGCGTGCCCCTTCTTGGTCAGGAGTAAAGGAAAAACTGCGGGAAAAATTACCTGGTCTGGCAGGTGCGCTTGCAAAATTATCAATAAAGCAAGAGAGCGATATGTCGCAGGGAGCCAAGAAAGGTCCTGATGATCCTGGTGCGCGCGGTAGCTCAACTTTTAAGAAGTAAGAAAGAAAATTGACAAATTAAAAAAGCATTTAATTTGAATAGATTGATGCAATGAATTATGAAGAAAATCACGGATTTTTTAAACAACGGCGT